>NZ_JARKMT010000009.1:0-224397 GCF_037626295.1 Pseudomonas sp. LF-5 | reverse complement strand
AGTCGGGAAAGCTTTTTACGGGAAGTCAGTAGCTATCCGGGAAACGACGGAGGACGGCATCCACGATGTCTACTGGAGTAGACATCGCATCGCCCGAATCGACTTGAACTTGCAGATCGTTACAGCAGGTAAGAAGATCTAAAACCGTCCACCATGTCTCCGAACATGTGTCCACCATGTCTCCGGTACATACAGGGAGAGGGTTAGGGTGAGGGGCTTTTCAGGTCATGCATTTGACGTCAATTTTCGAGCCCGAAAATCGGTGGTCATTTATCGACTACGCCACTAAAGTGGCAGCCGGTCTGTAGAGTAGGACACTCGGTCAGCCTCTTATCGCACGGTGAGTCAACGATTGACCCATAACGCCATTCAACGTCTTTTGCTCAAACGCTTCGCCCTTGCTGCGGCCACCTATGGATTGGCTTTGCTGCTGCTGTGGCTGACGTTTTTCACCGGTCATTACGACCAGTCCCTGAGCTCCGTGGCCACTGGCAGCGCGCTGGTGGTGATCAGTCAGGCGACGCTGTTCGCGCTGTTCTGGAGCGGACGCAACCAGCGCTTTTCCGACCCCAGCCTGACCGAAGCGCAGGTGCTGCTCGGGCTCGGCTGGCAGACCTGGCTGATGGCGCATCTGGATGAAGCCCGCGGCGCGTTTCTGGTGTTTTACGTGCTGATCCTGTTGTTCGGCCTGTTTCACCTCAGTCGGCGGGCGTTTATCCGCTGTGCGCTGTTGGTGTTCTTCAGTTTTTGCACGATCACGCTGTGGGACGCCTATCAGTTTCGCCTGCGCGAGCCGGCACTCGCCGCGTTGCAGGTGTGCATTCTGGCCATGGTGCTGGCGTGGCTGGTGCTGTACGCGCGCTTCGTTCAAGTCTCGCGCCAACGCATGCGTCAGCGCCGGTTTGCCTTGCAGGCGCATCAGGACACCCTGCGCGGGATGATGCGTCAGCTCGAAGACCTGGTTGCCACCGACGAGCTGACCGGGTTGTTCAACCGCCGGCACTTTCTGCGCCTGGCCTCGCGCGAACTCAATACGATGGACAGCGATGTCGTGCACGGCCTGGCGCTGATCGATCTCGATCATTTCAAACGCATTAATGACCTGCACGGTCATGCCGCCGGCGATCAGGTGTTGCAGGCATTCGCCGGTGTCGCTCAGGCCTGTCTGCGCGACGGCGACGTGCTGGCGCGTTATGGTGGTGAGGAATTTGTGCTGCTGCTGCCCGATTGCGACGCCGAACGCCTGACCGCCTGCTGCGAGCGCTTGCGCATCGCCTTCACCGATGTCGAACTGGTCGGTCTGAATGTGGGCTCGCTCAGCCTGTCGGCGGGCATGACCTTGCTCGGCCTGGGTGACGATCTCGACGACGCCTTGCAACGTGCCGATCAAGCGCTTTACCGGGCCAAGCGTGACGGGCGCAATCGCTGTGCGGCGGCCTGGGAGAATGTCGATGCCTGAACTTCGTGTCGGTGAACGACAGTGGTCGGTGGCGGCGGGCAGCAACCTGCTCGACGCCCTTAATCAGAACGGTGTCGCCGTGCCTTATAGCTGCCGCGCCGGCAGTTGCCATGCCTGTCTGGTGCAATGTGTGCAAGGCCTGCCGGCGGACAATCGCCCGGACGCCTTGAGCGCCGAGCAACGCCAGCAGGGCTGGCGGCTGGCCTGTCAGTGTCAGGTGGTCGAAGACTTGCAGGTGCACACCTTCGATCCGCTCACCGACGGACGCCCCGCCGAAGTCGAGGCGCTGGACTGGCTCAGTGACAGCGTGCTGCGCCTGCGTCTGACCCCGCAACGCCCGTTGCGCTACAGCGCCGGGCAACACCTGGTGCTGTGGCTAGATCACATCGCCCGGCCGTATTCGCTGGCGAGTCTGCCGGAAGAAGACCGCTTTCTCGAATTTCACCTCGACTGCCGCCAGCCCGGCGAATTCAGCGATGCCGCTCGACGGCTGCAGATCGGCGACCCGGTGCGCCTCGGCGAACTGCGCGGCGGCGCGTTGCATTACGACCCGGACTGGCACAGCCGGCCGCTATGGCTGCTGGCCGCCGGCACTGGCCTGGGCCCATTGTTCGGGGTGTTGCGCGAAGCCTTGCGCCAGGATCACCAGGGCGCGATTCGCATCATTCATGTGGCCCATGAGGCGAGCGACCACTATCTGGCCAAACCCCTGATGGCACTGGCCGCGCAGCGCGAAAACCTCAGTGTCGAGCTGTGGACGGCGGCCGAGTCAGCCGCCGCTTTGGCGCAACTGCGCCTTGTATCCCGGCAAACCCTGGCCTTAGTCTGCGGCTCAACCGCCAGTGTCGATGCCTTTGCAAAGCGTCTGTATCTGGCCGGACTGCCGCGCAATCAACTGCTGGCCGATGTGTTTCTGTCCCGCAGTTAAGCGCTGATATTCATGGGTTCGAAGAGCCTCTGATGAGGGGGCCTGTGTTGTGGAAGTGTCTGTGGCGAGAGAATTTATTCCCGCCGGGCTGCGCAGTGGCCCCATGATTTTGTGAGCGCTGCGCACTCAAACGGCGATAAACCCCTTCGCCACAGCCTCCCTTCACCCTCACTGAACTTCGCAACCCGGCACTGTTGAGAGATGCCATGACCGAAGCCATCCTGCTGGAGCGCGAACGCGGTTTACTGACCCTGCGCTTCAACCGTCCGGACAAGAAAAACGCCCTGACCCGCGCCATGTACAGCCGGCTCGCCGAGGCGCTGAAACAGGCCGACAGCGATCCTGCGATCACCGCCGTGCTGATCACCGGCAGTGCCGAGTGCTTCACCGCCGGCAACGACATTGCCGACTTCATCCAGCAACCGCCGAGCGACCTCGATAGCCCGGTGTTTCACTTCATGCTCAACCTGCTCGAATGCCGCAAACCGGTGATCGCGGCCGTGGCGGGGGCTGCGGTGGGCATCGGCACGACGCTGTTGCTGCATTGCGATCTGGTCTACGTCAGCCGCGACGCACGGCTGCGCATGCCGTTCGTCAATCTTGGCCTGTGCCCCGAGTTTGCGTCCAGCCTGATTCTGCCGCGCCTGCTCGGTCAGGCCAGGGCGGCGCAGTTGTTGCTGCTCGGCGAAGGGTTTACCGGCGAGCAAGCGGCGGCGTGGGGCATTGCCAGTGAGGCGTTGGGCAGTGGCGCTGCGGCGTTGGCCAAGGCCCGGGAAATGGCGCTGCGCTTCGATGAATTGCCGCCGCAAGCGGTGCGGATCAGCAAGCAACTGATGAAGGCGCCGGATCGTGAATTGATCCGCCAGGTGATCGAGGAGGAGGGTGCGCTGTTCACCCAGCGGCTGCGTTCGCCGGAAGCGCTGGCGGCGTTGACCGGGTTTATCAAGCGGCAGTGAAAGATCGCCGCCTTCGACAGCAACGGCCGCGGGTGTGGGTTGACCCGACAGCGCTGGCGAAGGTGGCGACCTATGGGTTTTTCAGGGTTCGCTCAGTCATGCTTGCGGGGCGATAAGGCCCCTGGCAACCCCCAACTGGTGATGATTATTGACGCGGACTGCTGCAAAAAACAGCACCGTGCGATCCGTGATCAAGGCGGACGCCATCCCGAAGGGGTCGGCATCGAACTGCAGCCAGCCCGTGCCCGCACCAAAGCTTTTGTCCAGGATGCCGGCGTCGGTGAATCGGGCCACGACGACCTGCGCGGGCTTATAAATGTGGCCATACACCAGAATGCTTCCGTCCTTCTGGACAGACGCGTGATGCCAGTAAGTGTCACGGTCGTCCAGCCTGGTCAGCAGCGGCTTGCCGCGATTGAACTGGATGTTGGTACTGCCATCGGATTCACGACTGACCAACAAACCGCATTCTGCGTCATCCAGCGTGTAACCGACGCCAAGCAAGCGTTGGTTCGTCTGCGCAACAAGACGTTCTAACAGAAAGCTCATTGGCGCTTTCTGCGGTTCAATCAACACATAGCCAGCGTCCCCGAATGAGACGTCAGTTGCGCCAGTGGCAAGCAATCTCGTGAAGAGCGCACGGGATCCTTCATTAGCCGGGTTCTGGCAATAACCACTGAGTACGTATTTGTCGTCAGCGCTGACCAGAACGTCGGTGAGGTGGGTATGCGCAAAATCGGCAAAGGCAATCCGGACGATGCCCGTCTGGTTGAAGTCGGGATCGAGCGCACCGTCCGGTGTCAGGCGAATGATCGCCGTTTGGGTTTCTTCCACGCCGTCATACACAGGTTCATGCAACAGGATTTTGCCGTCAGGCAGAATCACACTGTTACCCGCGGCTGCGACGTCGGAGGAGGTCGACGGCGCTTCAAAACCGTGCGCCTGAATCTCGCCGATACTGCCAAGTGCAATCAGCACTGTGCCGTTATTGCCGAATGCCGAGTCTGGAGTGCCATCGGGATGCAGACGGATCAGGCCTTTCCAGGTGTTGAAAGTGCCATCGTAATAGTGGCCGATCAGTAAGATTTTTCCATCGCTGAGTTCAACCACCTCGCTGATCTGCGAGTAGGAGCGCCCTTCATCGTTTTCGACAAACGCCGCGATGACATAACCGGCCTTGCCAAATGTCGGGTCGATCATCCCGTTTGCCGTTAGCCTCACGCAGTAGTAATCAACCCGCTGACGCTTGAGCTGCACATCGCCGACCACATACAGTCGACCGTCAGCATCAACGCCCATGCCTTTGGGGTTAACGCTGCCTTCGGGAGCGCTGGGAGCATTCAACAAGACCAGGCCGCCGTCACCAAAGGCGGGGTCGAGCTGTCCTTCATTGCGCAAAACCTTTGAATCAATGCTCATGTTCATCTCCTTGAAAGAGCCCGCCCCTTGTTCAGTCACGCCCGTGGTAACGCAGGACCCATCCTTGATTCGTCGAGTCTTTGAGGTAGGTTCCGGCCACTACGATTTTTCCATCCGCCTGGAGCGCGAGGCTGTCGAAAGAAAGCGCCCCGGTAAATGGCGTGCCCACCCAGCCGGCGTTGCCGAATGTTGAATCGAACGAGCCGTCGCTCAACATTCTGCCGATGACGGCGGGGGACGGTTGGTCGGACTGCTGGTATTTACCGACCAGCACGATCTTGCCGTCCGGTTGCATGACCCCGCTGCTCCAGTAGGTGGATGCGTACTCCAATCGGGTCAGCAGAGGCTTGCCGCGATTGAACTGGATATTGTATTCACCATCCGGTTCCAGGCTGATCAGGAGACCTTCAGTGCCGGTTTTGCCGATGCCCAGCAGCCGCTTGTTCGGTTGCTGGATCACGCACTCAAGAACCGGCGACCCCGACATCGGCTCAATGACAAACCCGTTGTTGCCGAACTGCGGATCGAGGCTGCCGTCGCGCAGGTAGCGTGCAAACAGGGCGGCGGATGTGCCTGAGCGGGGCGCCAGTGCGCCGCAGATGACGAGCTTGCCATCCTGATCGATCAAGCCGTTGCGCACCTTTACATCGGCAGGCGCCGCACCCGGGTAGAGGACCTGAACATAGCCTTTGTTATTGAAGGAGGTGTCCAGAGAACCATCGCTGTTGAGCAAGTACAGGAACGCCTGTGTGTCCTCTCCGTGCGTAATGGCGTAGGTGTACACCACGAGAATTTTTCCGTCGTCCAGCGACACGATGCTGCCCGATGAAGCCTGTTCGCTACCACTGGCTGCCTTCGCGGTCTGTTCGTCAGCACCTGCGGGCAACCGGAGGATGACGTAGCCCTGGTCTCCAAACGTGCTATCCAGCACACCTGCGGATGTAAAGCGCGCCAGTGCAGGTCTGCTTTCAGCGACGATGCCCAGAAGCAGCTTCTTGCCGTCGCTCAGGCAGATGACCGATTGCCCCTTGGACTCGGTTCTGACGGTAAAAGCACCACTGGCAATGCCCTCGTTTCCAAAGGTCGGGTCCAGCTTGCCGTCCAGCGTCAGGCAGCCCAGAACGTAAGCCTGGTCAGCGACCCCGGAGCCTGCCTGACCTGCGAAATACAAGCGTGTCGAGGTGTTGTCCGAACTGATCCCCCCCACATGGCTTTGCCGTCCGAGGGCCGGCAGCGTCAGCCGGAAAACGCCAGCGTCGGCAAAGTCTTCATCCAGCGTTCCTGCTTTTGGTGCCTGTCGGTTCGAGTGATTCATGGCGTTCTCCTTGAGTAGAGGATTCTCGACTCAAGTAACTGCCCGAATGCTTGCCCCGTCTACTGTCAGATCTGACAGTTGACACAGTGCTTGCCACAAAATTGCAGCTGCGGCCGCGCCTGAAAGGACCCCGCCAATCACGTGCAGGTGCTGCACAAGGCTGCGATTTTTTGATGGGCCGGAAAACAAAAAGCCCCGCCGTTCACACGGCGGGGCTTTGGTTTTTCAGCAACCGGTCACTCAGACCTGCGGGTCGCCCACGTGCAGGATCTTCATGCCGTTGGTGCCGCCGGTGGTGTGGTAGCTGTCGCCCTTGGTCAGGATGACCCAGTCGCCTTTTTCCACTACGCCGCGCTTGACCAGTTCGTCGATCGCCTTCTGGCTGACTTCGTGCGGTTCCAGCGAAGCCGGGTCGAACGGAATGGTGTACACGCCACGGAACATCGCCGCGCGCGCCTGGGTCTCGCGGTGTGGCGAGTAGGCGTAGATCGGCACCGAGGAGCGGATGCGCGACATGATCAGCGGGGTGTAACCACTTTCGGTCAGGGCGATGATCGCCTTGACGCCCGGGAAGTGGTTGGCGGTGTACATGGTCGCCAGTGCGATGCTTTCGTCGCAGCGGGTGAATTCCTTGCCGATACGGTGGCTGGAGGTCTTGCCGGTCGGGTGCTTTTCCGCGCCGACGCAGATACGCGCCATCGCCTGCACGGCTTCCAGCGGGTACTGGCCAGCGGCGGATTCGGCCGAGAGCATCACGGCGTCGGTGTAGTCGAGCACGGCGTTGGCCACGTCGGACACTTCGGCGCGGGTCGGCATCGGGTTCTGGATCATCGACTCCATCATCTGGGTCGCGACGATCACTGCCTTGTTGTGGCGGCGTGCATGCAGAATGATTTTCTTCTGAATGCCCACCAGCTCGGCGTCGCCGATTTCCACACCCAAGTCACCACGGGCAACCATCACCGCGTCGGACGCCTTGATCAGGCCGTCGAGGGTTTCGTCGTCCGCCACGGCTTCGGCGCGTTCGATCTTCGCCACCAGCCAGGCGGTGCCGCCGGCCTCGTCGCGCAGTTGACGGGCGTATTCCATGTCGGCCGCGTCACGCGGGAAGGACACCGCGAGGTAGTCGACTTCCATTTCCGCTGCGAGCTTGATGTCGGCCTTGTCTTTTTCAGTCAGGGCCGGCGCGGTCAGGCCGCCGCCGCGACGGTTGATGCCTTTGTGGTCGGACAGCGGGCCGCCGATGGTCACCACGCAGTTGAGTTCGGTGGCGGTGGCGGTTTCGACGCGCATCACCACGCGGCCGTCGTCGAGCAGCAGCTCGTCGCCCACGCCGCAGTCCTTGACCAGGTCCGGGTAGTCGATGCCGACCACTTGCTGGTTGCCTTCGGTCAACGGATGGCTGGTGGAGAAGGTGAACTTGTCACCGATCTTCAGCTCGATCTTCTTGTTGGCGAATTTGGCGATACGGATTTTCGGGCCTTGCAGGTCACCGAGCAGGGCGACGAAGCGGCCGTGCTTGGCAGCGAGGTCACGCACCAGTTTTGCGCGAGCCTTGTGCTCGTCGGGGGTGCCATGGGAGAAGTTCAGACGGGCGACGTCCAGGCCAGCCAGAATCAGCTGTTCGAGAACTTCCGGCGAGTTACTGGCCGGGCCAAGGGTAGCGACGATTTTGGTACGACGGACGGACATGCAAAGACTCCTCAGGTTCAAGCGCCAGCGAAGGCTACTATGCTCTTTGGGTGTAGTCATTGTTCGTTTGCACTACTTATCATTTTCTTTATTGAACGCGGCAACTTTGGGACAAACGCGCCTGAAGATTTCCGACCATGGGTCGATACAGAGCTCAAGACAGGAGAACCCCCATGCGATTGTTGCCCATTGCCGCCCTTGCCCTCAGCGTCCTCGCCGTCACGGGCTGCACCCGTTGGTCGATGAACCATCATTTGAACAACGCTTACAGTGCCTATGACCGTGGCAATTGCGAGCAGGTGATGCTCGAACTGTCCAAGGTCGAACGCGCCAGCCGTGCCCGCCCGTATGTGTGGCCGGAAGTGTCGATGATGCGCGGCCAGTGCCTGGAGCGGCAGAAGATGTTTGTCGATGCGGCGCAAACCTATCAGTTCATCATCGCCTCGTACCCCAACAGCGAATACGCCTTCCGCGCCCGCGCCCGTCTGGAAACCCTGCAGAGCCTGGGTCATTACCCGACCCGCAGCGCAGCAGCGGTGGTGCGCCCGACGGGCTCTTGATGACAGTTGTCATACAAAAGCTGGCCGGTTGTACAGGCTGAGCTATAGTCGAATGAATCGGGTCGCCGGTGAATCCGCGATGACCCGTGCAACACCTGCGACTGGCAGTTGTAAGGTGATGGCGTATTAGCGACCGTCACACCGGAAGCGGGGAGAGCGTGCCTGCGACACAGGCGCGTTCCGAAGCAAGGGTGCGGCTCTGTGAGGGAGCCTTGCAGGACGAACTGCGCATCATGTTTACCGACCGCCGGATCGAACGGCATCAGCTGCCGTACTTCCTCAGAGTGTTCAACAGCGTCACCGACAAACCCATCGGTTTTCTGGGCAATGTGTCCGAAGACGGGCTGATGCTGATCAGCCAGTTGCCGATGATGGTCGGTGCGGATTTCCATCTGCGCCTGAAAATTCCCTGCGGTGACGGTTGCCAGCAGGTGATCGACCTGGCCGCGTCATGCCTGTGGTGCCACGAGGATGCGACGCCGCTGCATTACGACGCCGGTTTCAGTCTGCTGCGAGCGCCGCCCGAATACGGGCAGTTGGTCGAGGCGTTGCGTCAGTACTTCAGCTTTCAGCCGTTGCCGGCCTCGGCCTGAGTGCTGCGGTGCCTTCATTATTGTTATCGCTGGCAAGCCAGCTCCCACAGGGTTTTCGTCGCGCTCGGAGGGTGTGTCCGTGCGCAGAACCTGTGGCAGCGGGCTTGCCCGCGATGGCGGCAGTGCAGGCGCCGCAGGGTTAACGATCAGGTCACGGCAATCGCCCGCTCACGGTCGAGCGTCTTCTCCGCCAGCAACAGGCCCATTTCACTCAATTGATAGATCGCCATCGCCAGATGGCGCGGCTTGTCGTCCAGGCTGTCGGCCAGGTCGAGCAGCAGAATGCTGACCGAGGAAAAGGTTTCGTAAGTCTGGATGGCCACGGCTTCGGGGTTGAGGTCGGGGCTGACCATGAACATCTGCATGCCGCGATCCACGGAGTTGCGCGATGGGGGTTCGGGTTTGAGGTAGTGGTCGAGGGCGCGCTCGGCGGCCTCGTTGAGTTTTTTTGAATCGGCTGAGGTGTAGGGGGAAACCGGGTCGGTTGCCGGGGGATTCGGTGTGTCTTTGAACATGGTCATTTCTCCGGTATGTGCTGCCAACCGCTCGCGACTAAACGAGTGGGTGGCGGCTGGACGCAGGTTAGTCGACCGCTGGAGAAATGAATCCCGGCGCGCCCGGAGGCGCCCTGCGAACAGCCACCATCGAGTGCGGGGATAGGGAATACCCGACTTGATGACACTTACACGCATCATTTCAACCACCGGGCGACTAAACCCGACCACTGATTGGCAGCGGCACGGACCAAGTTACGGGGCATCACCAAAGCGCACAAGTCGGCGGATTCTGAGGGATGTGTAGGCAACGGCGCAAGGCACTGTAGCCATGTGCGTATGGCTGAAGGACGTTGCCAGCCTGCGTTGTAGGAAAAGCTACCGTCTGTCGGGACTGTCAGATTTTACAGGTAGGCAGCCGGTTATCCGGCGGCGTACACATACCTCTCGGACATAGCGACGATGAGGGCAGAGTCATGTCAAAGGATACGGATCTGGAAGGTGCACCCGGCGAGGCCGACGTGTTTGGCGCCAATCAAGAACCACCGCTTCTCTCGGACGGAATGAGTCCGGACGGACAGTATGTCGGGCCTTTGGAAATTCGGGATTGGGAGTTTTCCGAAATCGTCGATACCAACAGTTCGATCATCTTCAATGTCCCGCAGTCTGACGGAGAGCATCAGGTCTGGATTGATTACTACGGCCCCAACGGATATCACGTGAAATTGCTTGAGGGGGCCTGGTACTTGGGCCAACAATGGAACGAATGCCGGGCTACTGGACTTCCGGAGGGTTATGGCGAGTATTCCACGATATGGAGATACAAAACCGTTTGGTCCGAGACAAGAAACAAACCGGTATTCGTCAGAAAGCTACCGGTTATCACCGGTAAAGATGAACTGACAGCAACAGTCCTCGGCACGGGTGTTACGAGTGGCTATCTTGAAATCGTCGAAGACAGCACTAACGTCTCGATGAGTCAGCAGATTCTCGGCAACCAGGCCAACTGGACCCTCAAATTGCGCGAGGGTTTAAAGCCCTGGACTTACAGCATCAAGGTCAGGCATTCGGAAACTGGATGGGCTACTCGTTACTCGAAGCCGATCAGTTTCAATTATTACGGCGTCCCTACCATCCGTGAGCCGAAACAGGATGATGTCGTAAGGGAAAGCAGACCCAGGGTTGAAGGCCAAGGGTTTCCGTCTGCAACCGTGAAAATTTATCAATCAGGCTCGGGCGCCATTACCTATGGTGAGGCCCAGGTTGGCGATGACGGGGTCTGGTCGACGTATTTGCAGCACGACTTGCCCTATGGATCCTTTACGTTTATCGCTCAACAGTCGATGGGCAATTCTGTATTGCCCGGCTGGTCGAATCTGGTGACGGTCAATGCCAAATTTCCGCCCGGTACCCCTGCAATAGATTCCTTGCTTCCTGTCACGGAGCAGAATCAGAGTTTTACCCTGACTGGATCGAATGGCGGGGTCGGGGGGATTGTTCGAATTTTCATCGACGGGACGTCAACCCAGGTCGGTGAAAGCGCCGTGCTGACGCAGGCAAATTGGAGAGCCCTGGTTCAAGTGCCCGTAGGGCGCGTCTCGTTGGTGGCCATAAACGTGCGGGACGAATACGAATCCGGGCGCAGCGGTCCCCGCGCCTTCAAGATCCGCCCCCCGGCGCTGCTGGAACCACAAATGACCGTTCTCGCGGATGGCGGCATTCGGTTCTCAGGCAGCGGCCACTCCAGTGCAACGGTCGAATTCACTCTGCTCTCAGACTCGGGAGTCACTGTACCGCCGTCTGTTGTAGTCAGAGACGGCATCTGGCAAACAACCGCGACAGGCTGGCCATTCGGCACTTATAAGCTCAAGGTCATTCAAAAGGTTCAGGACGGAGCCAATGGCTGGATCGAGTCAGTCAAATTGGAGTTCACGGTCGACAAGCATATGCCTGATGTGTATGAAACGGACTTCTCAAGGGAGTACCAACCCACCTTCAGCGGCAAAGGTTACAACGGCGCCACTGTCAGGCTCTACCATCCCGGCGGCATACATCTGGCCGCCCCCGATGTCGTCGTGAAGGGCGGGGAGTGGTCCAGCAGGGCCATCGAGCAATGGGGGCCGACGGACAAACGGGAAGTTCATATCAAGCAGTTCATCGGTGAAGCGTGGTCGCCGACCTGGGTGGCACTGAAGGTCACGATCCCGCCACGGGCTCCCGGCGTGGATGATCCGCTCGAGGATGGCCTCTCACCCGTGTTCCGTGGCACATGCTGGCCGGGAGCAGACGTCAACATCCGCTTCAGCGACGAAGAGCACGTTGTGTACCCGGGCATTGTCAGTGACGGCACCTGGCAATTTCGGCGTGACAAGGCGTTTGCCGCGGACGTGGCACATACCGTGACCGTGACTCAATTCGTCGACGAGCAACCCTCGGATCCGGCATCGAAAAGCTTTACCGTCCATCTACCCATGCTGGTGCCGGTGATCACTCAGCCCGAAGGCGACGCGAAAGTCGGCCGCGTCACGACGGTCGCAGGCGAGAAAGGTATGCAAGGCGCCACGTTGCAGTTGCGTGACTTCCTTTCCGAGACACCTCTGGGGGCGCCCAAGGAACTGGATGAGGACGGTGACTGGTCGATCGATCTGAGTGATCTGGAATTCAGGCGCTACACCATCGATGCTCGGCAGACACTGGCCGGACGGCACTCTGCGTACAGTGACCGGCGCTCGTTCGAGGTGGTACTGCAGCCTCCGCTCATCACCCAGCCGACGATGAACGGCAAGCTGCCACGTACCGCGATGCTGGAGGGGACGGGGATGGCGAATGCGCAGGTCGAGGTGTTTCTGCAAGGGCTCTCCGAGCCTTGGCTCAAGGATGTGGCGGTGAACCAGGAGGGCTACTGGAAAGCCGAAGTAACCTTGCCGGTGGGCCACAAAACCATCTGGGCCCGGCAATGGTTCACGGATGACACCGGCAAGCGGCGCGAGTCGGACAATACCGAACCTGTGAACTATCAGGTCGTCCCGGCCGCCCCGTTCATCGAAACCCCGGTCGAGGGCGACGTCATCGGACGGCGGGTGGTGGTGTCGGGATTCGGTGTACCCGGCGATACCGTCAGTGTGACGTTGGCCGGGGCTGCGCGGGCAGTGCTGGCAAGCGCTATCGTGCAGGACGATCGCACCTGGTCGGTGGCGAGCGATGTCGACCCCCTCACCGGGGGGCATTACCGGTTGCAAGCGGTAGCGTCACTGCAGGAGTTCGAATCGGTCGAGGCACTGCGACTGGTCATGCTGGGTACGTTTTTGCCCAGCCTCGAGCGGCCGGCGGCGGGCAAGTGGGTCAGCCAGCCGGTGCAGTTTTCCGGTCGCGGCCGGGAGGGCATGGGCGTCGCCGTCAGTTGGTACAACCCGGATGTGCAGTGGGTGGCGCAATTGCCCGTTACCGGTGGGCAGTGGGACGCAGAGGCGACGCAGACATTGCCCGAGGCGGGTCACTGGTACCGATTCCGACAGACCCTGACTGACGGCGCGGACGACGCAACGATGTCTGACTGGGTCGACAGTGCGCGTTTTGAAGTGGAGTCCGCGCGCCCGCTCCGCAAGGATTCCTGAAGTCTGTTTCCGACTAACGGTCTGTGAACCTGTCAGATCTGACAGTAGACGGCGCCGCTGTCGAAGCGCTCAATCTTCCTCATCGAATGTGCAACCTGACACCAAGTGTCAGGTTGCTCGGACCTTCTGTCGCCTCAAGGAACCCTGATCATGGCTGATTCGCGCCGTCCTGCCGTGCAACTGTTTGAGCAGTTGTTTGGCGAAGAAAAACAATCCCGGGATGCTGGGCTGGAAAGTCTCAGGCAGTACCTTGAGGAGGGAGGCTCGATTTTTCCACTGGTGGAAAAAGGCGTTCAGGGCCTGGTGCTGGAGCACACGCTGGGTGCGGAGGATGCCCGGCAAATTCTGCGCCGGTTGAACAGCATGGCCACCTACGTGCGTCGCCAGTTCATTCAGCGGACCCTCAGCGGCGATAAAGGGGCGCAGGCAGCGCGGTCGAGCGGGATTCTGGCGATGGTCGATGGTCCGAGTTATGAACGCCTGTTCCCCACCTCTTTTGATTCGCTGTGCCCACCGGATGGCCTGGAGTCGATCACCTCGCCGGTGGCGTATCTGATCGATCTGTTGCGCTGGATCCGCGACCGTATCGAACTTTACGGCGTCGAGACAGAAAAGTTTCCGCTGCATGATCGACGCAAGGATCTGAAGCGGCTGTCGGTCGATTTCAATGCGGTGTACCGCTCGGTATCGTCGGTCGACATCATTGTCGCGGTGCTGGAAACGTTCATCTCCGAACACCAACCCGGCGTGCCACTGGAAGATGCGTTGCTCGCGGCGCGTTACCCCAACGGTCTGCCCTATTACCAGCACTGGGTCACGATCGACACGGTCGCCCGTCACCACGGATTGTCGGTCGGTGATTTTTCCCGACGGGTTGATCTGATCTATCCCTATTTTTTGTCGCCGCTCCCCGGCGATACCGATTCTGCGCGTGCTGCCATGATCCATACATCGCGGCTGGGGCCCAGGCAGCGGGAAGTGCTGACTGAGCCAGCCGTAGTGGTGGGCGAACGTAACGATTTTTACCGGGACAACTATGGCGCCGATGTGCTGGATTGGCAGAACCTCAACCAGGTGCCATTCTTCGGTGGACGGACAAAGCTCGATACCCGGGCAATCGAAAGCCTGTTGTCGGTGCGCACCTTTGCTCCGGTGCGTTCGGCCAATGTGAAATTCACCCCTGAAGTACCGCCCAATGAGGCGGAAAGCGGTCATTCCGGTTCGATTTACATCAATAAGAACCAGCATCCGGCGATCGGACTCACCGAAGACAGTTCAACCCCGTCAATTCTGCACAAATTGACAGCAAGTCCCAGCGACGCCGCAGGGCTGAACGGCTATGACCGAATGAACCGAATGGTGCGTCTGGCCAACTGGCTGGAGTTGCCGTTCGATCAGGTGGACGCGCTTCTGGCGGCTGCCATGCGCGCTGAAAGTCGCGGCACCGAAACGGCGAACAATTGGGAAATTACCGAAGGCGTGGTGCGGGCTCTCGGCCTTTACCAGAGCCTGCGCGAGCGCTACCAATGCACGCCGGCGGACTTCGCGGTGTTTATTGACGAATTGGCGGTTTACGGTCGCGCCGAGGTGCTGTCACCGTTTGATCAGGTCTTCAATCATCAGGGCGACTACCGCCAACCGTTCAAGCTCGATGGCGCGACGTTTCCGCTGATGCCGCTACCGGGCGTCTCGGACCTGACCATCAGCCAACTGTGCGAGGGTCTGGCGATCGACCTGCAGACTTATCATTACCTGGCGTTAGCGGTGGCCTCTGCACACGGGCTCTCCCAAAACCTGACGCGCACCGCGGCGATCGTTTCCAGTTTTTATCGGCTGGTGAAGTTGCCTCGGCTGTTGAACATTACCCCGATGGAAGGTTTGCTGATGCTGACATTGCTCGGTGGCGAGCACGAGCAATGGCTTCCCGCTTTCGCAGGCGAGCCGGCCATCCACGCGCCCAATTCGGGCACACCGGATGTGTTGAACCTGATCGAGGCCATGTCCAGCTGTGTGCAATGGTGCGAGGACAGCGGGCTGTCGGTGTCGTGGATGCTGCAACACGTGGCACCGGCGCAGCCCGTGAGCGAGGCGTCGGAGTCGGATCGGCAGTTTTTCGAGCAGATTCGCAATCTGCTGTCGACGGCGCTGTTGAGCAACGGTGCCTTGTTGATGGCCGGCGTACCCTCTGCAGGCGCGGCCAACTGGCTGGACTTTCTCACCAGTCACGCGGACAACCTCGACCCTGTCGTGGATGCTGACGGCCTGGTATTGGCCCCAGTGGGAACAGCAGACGCTTATTTGAGCTTCCTGCGTGCCAAGTTGGCGTGGGCGGTTGAAAGTGCTCTGGGTGACATCGGCACGCCGCAGCGCGATTCGATTGTCGAAACCATGCTCAGTGTGGTCTTGCAGGCGCGGGACGCTCAGGTGTCGTTGGTCAGGGAGACCCTGGCTGTCTATGCAGGCGTTCCGGTCGATCGGTCCATTGCCCTGCTCGATTGGTCAAACGCTACGGTCTACCAATTACTGCGACAGGTGATCGAACACGTCGGTCTCGATGTGCAGGAAACATTCCGCGGGCGCAACGAAGAACCGGATCCGTTACTGACGCTGTTGGGCGAGGTGCGCCGGCGGGCGGAGGTGACGACGACGCTGGGGTTGAGCGCCACGCTGTTGCAGGACTATCTGGATTACGGTCATCTGGCCTGGCTCAATCAGGCGGACAAATATGCGTTCACCGTGCGTACGCTTTATTACCTCACCACGCTCACACGGGCGTTCAGCCTGAGTGAACAGCCAGAGCAGGCGCTTCTGGACTATCTGCGTCAGGTCAATGCACTGCCGAAAGTCACCGGCCATGCTGCGCGTCTGGCGCAACAGGCCGCCGCGATCAAACTGGCCGGGTTCTTCGGCTGGAGCGTGCAGGAAGTCAATGAGTGTGTCAGCCGCGTTGACGAGTCAGAGCTCAAAGTGTTGAAGGACCTGACACAGCTGGATCTGTTGATGCGCGTGCGTGTGCTGTCAGCCGACAGCGGCATGGATGCGCTGACGATTTTTCTGATGGGCCGGTTGCCCGCGACGCTCGACAAAGCGGCCTACGCCGAAGCGGCGGAACTGGCCTTGCTGAGCGAGACTCGGGCGCGAGTGCCGGTTATCCAGGCGCAGGGCGACCTGAAACAACTGGTCACGATCACGTGCACAGTCGACAACTCGACCGTTGTAGCCAACAAGCCCGATTCGAAAGCCACCTACACCGTGACCCTCACGGATGCTGAGGGGCAGGCGTTGAAGGACGTTACGGTTTATTGGCGTGCGACGCTCGGCACGGTTGAAACTAAAAAAACCGAGGTAAACGGCGTCCTTGAAACCGATTTTGTTCCGGGCAAGGTCATGGGAACGGACACGCCGCAATACTGGCTGGATTTGTTTGAGCCCGAGAACGCTCCGCCCATCCAGGTGATGGTCGATTTCAAAACGCTGAGTTTTTCGGAGAGGGACAAATCCCCAGTGCCCCTGGAAACCGTGCCGCGGGGCCAAGAGGTCGAGCTCTACGCCAGGCTGCGGGATAACTATGGAAATCTTGGCCAAAACCTGCTGGTGGACTGGAGTTACAGGCCTGTCAATTCGAATAAAAGACAGAGTGTGAGCATCCGGCCTGCGCATGGCTTCACCAATCAGGAAGGGTTGACGCGTGTCTTTGTCTCCAGCGCTACCGGCGGGACATTCACGTTCAGTGTCCTCAGTCAAACCGGCGAGACCTCTGCCAATTTTGAGGCCATCACCTTTGAAGGCGATGAGGTGCCGGCATGAGCCTGCGCAACAGTTTCACCCCGAGTGATACCCCCAGGGAGCAAAGATCATGGCATTGAGCAATGTTGGCGGGCTGTTGGAAAAACGTCGTTTGGCGCTGCTTGAATACTGCATCGGACAGTTCGGCGCACAGACTTATGATTTTCTGGAAACACCGGATGACCTGTTTGAACTACTGCGCATGGACCCGCTGGACACCTACCCGGTGCAGAGCTCCTGGGTGGCCGAAGCGACCAGTTGCGCGCAGCAGTACATCCATGCCGCTTATCGCAAACTCGAGCCAGGTTTTGCCACGCACCAGTTCGACCCGCGCCATCTGGCCGAGTGGGAACTCACCAACAATTACCCGGACTGGGCCGCCGTGCAGTTGATCGCGTGCTACCCGGAAAACTTCATCAATCCTTTTGTACGGCAGCGCAAGACCAGCCTGTTCAAAACCCTGGAGAGCGCTCTCACCCAGAGCCGCTTGAGCAGCGATTCGGCACAGGCGGCGCTGCGCGATTACCTGCAAACGTTCGAGCAGACCTGCAATCTGGATGTCATCAGCGGCTACATGGACGGCAAGACCCCGGCCCGCGCCGATTATTACTTTGTCGGGCGTCAGCGCGAGCAGCCGTTCCAGTATTTCTGGCGCAAGGTCGAGGTTGAACTCACTTCCACGGATAAGGCCATCAATCCGGCGGCCTGGAGCGAATGGCAGGCGGTGGACATCCCGGCGGGTAATCGCGTGCTGGATATTCGCCCGGTGTTCTGGAATGGCCGCTTGTGTCTGGTCTGGGCAGAGTGGCGCGACCGGGTGCCCCTTAAGCCGGCGGACGAATACACGCCCTACAAACTGGAGATCAACCTGGCATTCATGACGCAGAACGGCCAATGGTCGGCGCCGTTGGCTGTGCACAGTGCGGAGTATGAAGAGGATCGCAGTGCCGGTGCGCGGCTGATTGCGACGGTGCGCGAGAACTATCTGCACCCCAAGGGCAAGCTGGGTGTGTTGATCACCAACGACGAGACGGGTGAAGACAATAAGCTGAGCGCGCAGGTCATCCGTGATGTGCTGATGCAGCCTGTCACTGACGATGGTGGTGCCTGGCTGGAATCGGCGCTGCAGAATCGTTTTGTCAGCGCCGAGACGGTGCAGCACCCAATCGGCAGTCAGGTAACGGTGGTCTCTCGTGTGACGACGCTGGGCGCCATGACGCCCTATCTGGATGTGCAATTCACGGCGTTGCGTGTGGATGGCAAAGATGTGCTGACAGTTCAGGGTTTTTGCCGGCCAACGGGACTGGGCGCCGGCAATGCGAGCATGAAACTGGCCTTGAACTTCAGAACCGAGGATGACCCTGCGGATGTTGTTCAAAACTTTCCAATAGCGGGCGGCTGGACAACTGATGTGCTGACCTACTCGCGAAGAGCCGGTAGCTGGGGGGCAACCACCTTCTCCTTCGGCGATGCTGCTGGCGAACTTGGAGGCAAGGAATTTGACCTGACCATTGTCGATCTCATGGATTTCTCCGCGCCGACACTGGTAAAAAACAGCATCGACGCCGCGCAATTTCTGTCTCTCAATCAGCCCGGCCTGGCGCTGAAATTCTCCCGTCTGAATTCACTGTTCGCTCCGGAACTGGTACAGCGCGCCGGTATTTCCGTGGATGCGGTACTGGATTGGGATACCCAGTTTCTGTCCGAACCACCACCTACCGGCGTCGTCTTCACCGAGCCCAACGGTGCTTTCGACGGTGCCAACGGTCTGTTCTTCTGGGAGTTGTTTTTTCATCTGCCGCACTTGATGGCCACGCGTATGCGCGACGAGGAGCGCTTTGGTGAAGCGCAGGTCTGGCTGCATTACCTGTTTGATCCGCAAGCCGTCGCCGATCCACAAACGCCGTCGAAGCTTGTCAATCCGAAACCGCGGTATTGGCGCTGCCGTCCACTGGCGGACCTGGGCAATCCGGGCTTTGAGGCCATGGCCCCCACCGACCCGGATGCCATCGGTTATGCAGCACCGGAACACTTCAAGATTCTGGTGTTCAGCGACTACGTGAGAAACCTGATGGCATGGGGCGACTGGTATTACCGGCAACTGACCCGTGACAGTCTGGTGGCGGCCAAGTTGTGCTATGTGCAGGCCGGGTTTCTGATGGGCAAGGCACCGACGGCACGCACCGTGACCCGTTGGCAAACCGCGACGGTTGAGAGCTTGCTGACCCAGTGCGGCGCGCGCACGGCGCTGGATGAGTTCGAGCAAACGCTGGATTACAGCCTGGCGGATCTTCCTGCCGCTTCCGATACCCCGCCCATTCTCGGGGTGGTGGGTTGCGGGCCTTTTGAAATACCGATCAATCAGTCACTGCTGGACCTGTTCGCGGCACCGCAACAGCGTCTGGATAACCTGCGCAACAATCTCACCCTCGATGGCAAACCACTGGATATCCCGTTGTTCAGCCCGCCCACCGATCCCAATCAATTACTGCGTGATCTGGCGGCGGGCGGTGTCGCCGGGCCGCGGCCGATGGGCGGGCGGTTGGTCGTCAACGCGTTCCGCTGGCGGGTGATATTCGAGGTCGCGTTGCGTGCGGTGCAGTCGCTGCAGGATTACGGCAGCCAGGTGCTGAACCTGCTGGAACGCAGGGATCGTGCCGAGCAGGAAGAGACGCAGCAAAGCCATATCGTCGAATTGGGCGCTTACGCCCGGTCCATGCAGGAGCAATCCATCGCCCAACTGGAGGCGAATGTGACCGCGTTGCAGCAAAGCAGCCTGGTGGCCAGCGAGCGCGCCGAAGCCTACAAAAAACGCTATGTCGAAAATATTTCGCAATACGAATATGAGGTCATGGACAACCTGGCCACAGCGAAAGTCCTGGCGGTGACGTCCTCCAGTATCAAGCCCGCTGCGGCGTTGATGGCGGCGCTGCCGAATATTTTCGGCTTCGCCAATGGCGGGCACCGCGCCGACCAGGTGCTTGAAGCCGTCAGCTTCGGACTGGGCATCGCCTCGAACATGAAGCAGCTGGATGCCGACAGGCAAGCCACCACCGAAGCGTATCGCCGTCGTCGCAACGAATGGGCGCTGCAACGTGATCAGGCCTTGGCGGAAGTGCGGGCCATCGACGCGCAAATCGTGGCGCAGGGTTACGCCATCACGGCGGCCCGATTGAATCTTGAGCAAACCCTCAGGGCCAACGATCAGGCATTGACGGTTTACAACTTTCTGAAAAAACGCGCGAGCAATGCCGAGCTGTACGGCTGGCTGTTGGGCCAGCTCAAGGCCTTGCACTATCAGGCTTACGATGCCGTCATCAGCCTGTGCCTCAACGCCCAGGCATCCCTGAGCGCCGAGACCGGTGATTACGATGCGCAGATTCCCCTGCCCAATGTCTGGCTTGATCATCGGCATGGTCTGACGGCCGGCGAGCACCTGCGTGGGCATTTGCTGCGTATGGAGCGTGAATACCTGCAGCGCCACGAGCGGCGGCTGGAACTGGTGAAGACCGTCTCCCTGCGGCAGTTGTTCGAGGACCGGGTGGACTTGCAAACCGGCGCTGACGACTGGGCCAGTGCGCTCAAAACATTGCGCGAGAGCGGCACGCTGGAATTCAAACTGACGCAGCTATTGTTTGATCGTGATCATCCGGGGCACTACTGCCGCCAGATCAGTGGGGTAGAAGTCGATCTGCCGGTGTTGACCGGTCCCTACGAGGACGTGCGGGCCACTTTGCTGCAGATCGGCAGCATGACGGCGACCCGAGCCACGGCGCAGTCGGTGGCCTATTTGCACAAACCGACAGGCACGGCGCCTTCGGATGTGTTGTTCAACCTGCGTAGCGGTCAGCAGATCGCCTTGTCCACAGGCGTTGCCGACAACGGCCTGACGGCGATGAAACCCGACGAGGGTTTGCTCAATCCTTTTGAAAATACCGGGGTGGTTTCCAGTTGGAAAATCAGTTTTCCCTGGCCGTTGAAAAGCCCGCAAGCGGCCACGCTGAACTCGCTGACGGACATCATCTTGCGTGTTCGCTACACCGCAAAGGCCGGCGAGCGGACCTTTGCCCGAACGGTCGAAGACATGGTGACCAAAGCTGAACGTACCGGTCAAAACACAATGCTCAAGGGAGTGCGCAATCATGAATGAACCGGTGATTCAAGCGAACGAGAGTCTGGTGCGCAACGGCGAATTTGCCGATCTGGAGCACTGGGACAGAAGTGGCCTGGTCGGCACCGGCAGTGAAATGTATGAGGGTAACGTCACCTCCTTTCTGCAAGCCGTGGACGGAGGCTGGGTGAGACAAGAGATGACCTTGCCCAAAGACCCCGGCGTCGACGCGCATTACACCCTGACTTTCCTCTGTGAGATACGGCACGAGGAATCAGGCTGGCTGCGCCTTTGGAGAGATACGCAGTTGTTATTGGAGATTGAACTCAAGCCTGGAGACTCGCGCAATAGCGAGCAAGACCGGGCCCGACTGGCAGCGGGACAACCGCTGGAGTTCAGGCCGATTAAATACGAACAGGCGCTGGAACTGCCGATTGCGCGTGGCGACATACTTCGTCTTGAAATTACCAGCCCTCTGAATGAAGCGCATATTGAGGCTTCGAGACTGCGTATCACCCACGTCGACATCCAATTGCGTCTGGCGCCGCTGGCGTTGCAGGCGTTGCAGATAGACCAAGAGACCCTGGCGCCAGGCCGTACGTTGCACCTGTGCATTGGCGCGACAGACACCGATTCTCACCGATTGACCTTTGTGCCTGAGCCGGACAATAGCTGGCGTGAAACCAAGGCTGCACTGATCATCCAAGGCAATCCGCAAGACGCAATTCTGGCGACACCCGACTGGCAGGTTGATCAGCCGCTGCAAGACCAATGGTTGCTCGACTGCCCCTTCCTCGGCGATGACCAAGAGCATGAGTTGACGCTGAACCTGCTCAACCAGTACCGCGCCGAGGCTTACACCATTCCCGTATCGCTGGGGCATCACCGTTTGGCTTTCGGGGCGGAAAAGGACGCGGCTTACTACCCGATTTTCGAATACGGGCAACAGGTGCAATTGGGGGTTCGAGTGGTGTCGTTTTACACCGCGCAGGCCATCAGCGGGCGCACCGTGACCTGGGCGCAAGCGGGTGCAGGCGTCAAAGGCGCCGCTGTTTCCGGTGACGATGGTTGGGCGTATTTCGATTACCAGCCAACGCAGGCCGGTGAGTTCGTCATCGAAGCGTCGGTTGTCAGCCCTTATTACGCTGGCGGTGTGGTTTCACGCCGCTTCGATGTCCGGGTACTGGCCACGGACCCGTGGCGTGAGCTGTCGGTGATTGTCGACGAAAACGCGACGGGCTGGGAGGCGACCGGTTATCCGAATCGTGGCAGTGCCCATCCCTTGCAGATCCGCGTGCCTGTCGACAGTCCGTTGTTGGACTCTGAACTGTCGCTGCATTGGCGCGGCGATAGCCAGACGCAATTGGGCGTCGTGGTCAGCCCGGCGCTTGAACAACCCGTGCCGGTCGACAGCGTCGACACGGTCTGGACGCTGACCAGCGACGACAGCAGTGACGGCCGGTTTGTATTGTCACTGGTCTGCTCGAAGCTGCTGTTGCCGTCACCGGATAAACCCATGTCACTGGCGCGCAACCGGGTCAAGGTCGGCGAGGTGCGCGGCGCCAATAAGTTTCCGATTGTCGATGAGCAAGAAAGCGTGTTGCTGCGCCTGCAGGTATTACACGACGTGGCCCTGGGGGATGGCGATCCGGTGACCAATGCGTTGGTCGACTGGGAGACACCCGAGGACGACATCGTGCGCACTGTCACCGGAGCCGGTGGCTGGGCCAGTTTGCTCTACACGCCAAAAAGCGCCGGGGCCAGGACGGTCACGGCCAGCGTCAAGGCACATGCCGAGGCCAGTGCGATCGAGCAGTCGTTCGATGTCACAGCTGTCGCGACCAGTCCGTGGAAGAACCAGGTCAACATTTTTCTGGACGGGGTGGAAGTCGAGCGCAATACGCTGGGCGTGCTGTGCCGTCGCGGGCAGATCCATACGCTGCGAGTCGAACCGGTTAGCGGCAGCCCGTGGATCGGTAAAAACATCAGTTTGCACTGGCGAGATGAGGCGCCCGCGATCGGCTTGCAACCTGCCGATCTGGACATGCCCAAGGCATTGGTACAGGCAGGGGTGCAATGGCAACTCGCCTCAACGGCGGAGTCCAGCATCAGCAGCCTGTTCGATCTGGTGTTGCGCCTTGAAAGCGTTGAACTGCCACGGGAATTGTCCGGGCGTCTGATCGCCGCAGACCTGACTGAAGAGCTGAGTCTGGTGCTCGATCAAATCCACGCTGAGCTGGATTCTCTCAGCCTTTATCCATGCCTGGGCGCGCGGCACCGCTTCAACGTTTTGCCCAATGCATTGAGCCCGTTGGTGGGTTTGCAGGCATGGCTGGTATGGTCGGGTACCTCCGCCGAAGCATTGGCCGCGACAGTGCAGCCAGCGCTGAATGCCGGGCAACCGTTGAGTGATGGCGGGGCGCTGTGGACATTGGATTTTTCCGCCAGCGAGCAACCTGGCCAGTTTTCATTGTCGCTGGCGCTTCCTCAGCTGGACTTTGCTGCCGCGCCCAAACCAATGGACCTGGCGCACAACAAAGTACGCATCGAAGCGTGGCGTGAATCGCCGATCGAGCCCGTAGTGAGCGAGGATTCGGCGTGGATGTGGGTCCAGGTGGTTTCGCATTTCACCGACCGTGCCGTCGATCAGGCCCCCGTCAGTTGGGTGGCGGAGGAAAAAACCCACGAAATGAATACCGCCGCCGATGGCTGGAGCGGGTTCCCGTTTGTGCCCACCTCTGCCGGGCTGAAAACGGTGCAGGCTTCGCTGTTCAGCCGCTATGACGGCTATCGGGATTCGCAGTCAATGACCGTCGAAGCGCTGGAGGTCGATCCGTGGAAGGGCGTGACGGTCAGTTTCGATGGTCAGCCAGCGCAGCCTTGGGGGGAGGTAACCTGCTTCCCGCGCCGCCGCGCTCAGCACACCATCCATGTGATGGCTGCGCAAAACAGCCCCTTGTTCGATCATCAACTGACCCTGGGGATGAGCGGGGCAGGGCCTGCCGAGTCTGGGATCCGTTTCGAATATCCCGGCCTTGGAACGCCTATATCTTTCAGCAACGCGGGCTTTCCTTACACCTTCATGACCGGCGATCTGAAGGACGCCAGTTTTGCCCTGCGCCTGTCCTCATCGAAACTGGCCAGGCTGTCCCCGGCCAATGCAATGTCATTGGGGTCGGGAACTCAAGTGCTGAAAATCCTTGCCAGTCAGCGAGCCACCCAGACGCTGCAGTGGGGCGAGGCGGTGTCTGAACAGATCAGCGTGGTCTCGTCTGTCAGTGGCAGGCCGATGGCGGGCCTGACGGTAACCTGGCGCAGCCCGGAGCTGGGCGTGGTTACCACGGTGACGAACTTCTACGGGGTTGCGAAGATCCGTTTTGTGCCCACTACGCCGGGGGCCATTGAGCTGACGGCGACGGTGGGCGATGCGCAGTATTCGGAATCGGTTTCGTTTGCGTTTTTCCTTGATGAACCTCGTCAAATAAAGTCGCTGTCCAGCGTCGGTTCAGCGGGTTCACCGGGGCAGCAAGCCCATGCGAGTGTGACTGTTGTTTCGGCCTTGACGGGGGAACCTCTGCCGGATGTGTGGGTGGAGTGGACATTTGAAAACGTCTCGCTCTTACCGAGCAAAACGAATGAAGACGGGATCGCACTGGTCAGCTTCGAATGTCCCTTTATCAGGCAGGGTTTTTTACAAGCCTTGGTCAAGGGCGGCCTTGCCGGCTGGGAAATACAATCTCTGGCGGTGCCAATTGATGTTCCCCAGGTGCAGCGACTGACTGTACCGGGAAATCAAGTGATTCAGGTGGGAGAATTTGCACTCATCTATGCGACGGTCTTTTCTGCTGTCAGTCAAGCGCCCCTTGAGGGCGTGGAGGTAGTCTGGATCAGGGACGGTGTCGAGCAAGAGTGGCCAACTGAAACCGATATTCGAGGCGAGGCGTATCAACACTTCAGGGCCTATGCAGCGGGAAGCATGACCATCCAGGCACAAATTCGTGACCCCAAAGGAAAGCCTTTCGACAGTAAGCAATTTGTATTCACCGTGGTCGAGCGGCCCTGAGGCTGGGAGCGAAGACGCTACAGGTTTCCCGCTCGTTTCCACTGCAGATACTGCGTCACCAACTCGGCCCCTAACTCCGGGGGCCGAACATCCACCACCGGAACGCCATGCGCACTCAAGCGCTCATGGAGTTCTGCCCGCTCATTCAAGTAATTCACCGTCCCGCAATAAGCCAACGCCTCAGGCAGCGTTTGCACCGTGGTCTGGCGTAACGTATCCAGCGTCTCTTCACGCAGGCTGGCCACCAGCACCCGATGTTGCGTGCTCAGGCGTTTGACCGCGTTCAGCAGTTCATCATCGTCTTCATCGCGCAGGTTGGTCACGAGAATGACCAGCGCCCGGCGCTTGTGCCGAAGCAGTAGCTGATTGACTGCAGCCTGATAGTCGGCAGGGCGTTGCGTGCTGTCGAGATCGTAGACGCTGTTGAGCAACACATTGAGCTGGCCGCTGCCTTTGACAGGCGCCAGATGGCGCGGTTGATCGCCGGCGAAGGTGCTCAGCCCCACCGCATCGCCCTGACGCAATGCCACATGGCTGAGCAGCAGGCAGGCATTGAGTGCGTGATCGAAATGCGACAGCTCATCGTCCTGGCTGCGCATCCGTCGGCCACAGTCGAGCATGAAGATGATTTGCTGATCGCGCTCGTCCTGATACTCCCGGGCAATCGGCGTGCGCTGGCGGGCGGTGGCTTTCCAGTCGATCTGACGCAGGCTGTCGCCTTCGCGGAATTCGCGCAGCTGATGGAATTCCAGCCCCTGACCGCGACGCTGCCGCTGGCGTACGCCGAGCTGGCTGAGCCAGTTGTCCACGGCCAACAGTTCGCCACCGTAAAGTCGGGCGAAATCCGGGTAGACGCGGGTGTTGTCGACGACGCTGAGCAGGCGCTTGCCTGACCATAATCCCAGTGGGCTCGGCAGGTTGATCTCGCAATGTTCGAAGCTGAAGTGACCGCGTTTGAGCGGGCGCAGGCGATAGCCGATCAGGCTGCGCTGGCCGGGTTGCAATTCGACCGACAGCGGCAAGTGCTCGAAACTCAAACCCTCGGGAACGTGATCGAACACTTGAACCTGCAACGGCTCGGTAAATTCATGCGCGACCTCCAGACTTACCTCGCTCCAGCGACCGAGCGCCAGGCTGCCGGGAATCTGCCGACTGATGCGCACTGCGGGCAGGCGTTTGAGGCGCATTGCATCGAGCGTCGCCAAGGCGAGCAAGGCCAGTAGCAACCCCCAGTTGATCGACAGCAGGCTCGCCGGGACATTGATCTCCAGTGCTTGCAAGGTGCCCAGCACGATGCCGATGGCCGCCAGGATCAGCAGCCAGATCAGCAGCAGGCGCGAGGGTTTCACAGGCGCGGCGCCGGGACTTGATCGAGCAATTGCTGCAACACCTGATCGACTTGCAAGCCTTCGATATCCAGCTCCGGGGCGAGGCGCACACGATGGCGCAGCACGGCCAGGGCGCACCCCTTGATGTCGTCGGGAATCACGAATTCACCGCCACGCAACAGGGCGCGGGCGCGTGCGCAACGTGCCAGTGCAATCGAGGCGCGCGGCCCGGCGCCAAGGCTCAGGCCCGGCCAGGTGCGGGTGCTGCGTGCGAGTCTGACAGCATAGTCGAGCACCTGATCGTCCAGCGGCAAATCGCTGGCGATGCGCTGCAGTGCCTGCACATCCTTGGCCTGCAACACCGTGCGCAGCGGCTGCACGTCGAGCATGTCGGCGCGGGTCGAACGGCTGACCTGACGCACCATGTTCAACTCTTGATCGGCATCGGGATAGTCCATGCGCACCTTGAGCATGAAGCGGTCGAGCTCGGCTTCCGGCAACGGATAAGTGCCTTCCTGTTCGATCGGGTTTTGCGTGGCGAGGACCATGAACGGTTGAGCGATCGGCAGGGCCCGGCCTTCGAGGGTGACCTGGCGCTCCTGCATCGCTTCCAGCAACGCCGCCTGGGTTTTCGCCGGGGCGCGGTTGATCTCGTCGGCCAGCAGCAGGTTGGTGAACAGCGGGCCTTTGCGCAGCTTGAACTGTTCGGTCTGCAGGTCGTACACGGCGTGGCCGGTGACGTCGCTGGGCATCAGGTCCGGGGTGAACTGGATGCGCGCAAACTCGCCGCCAAAGCAGCGTGCCAGTGCCCGCACCAGCAAGGTCTTGCCGAGCCCCGGCACGCCTTCGAGCAAGACGTGGCCACCGGCAATCAGCGCGGTCAACACGTCGTCGATCACGGCGTTCTGGCCAATCAGTGCCTTCTGCAATTCGCCGCGCACGGCCTGCGCCAACTGACTGGCGCGCTGGCGCTGCTGGGCGGCGTGGCTGGCGCTGCCGGGCTCGATCTGTTCAGTCATAACGTGTTCCTCAAGGTTTGCAGATGGGCGACCTGACGGCAGAAGTCAGCACTGGACAGGCGCCGCTTCGACACCGGGCTCAGGGCCTGACTGATGGCGCGGGTGGGTTGCCGGGTCAGACGTGACAGCACCAGCCATTGCTCGGCGACGTTCAGTTGAGCGAAACCGGGATGTCGGCGGCGGGCGCGGCGCAGGACGTCCTGTTGCAAGGCCTGCAACAACGCCTGCTGGCCCGAGTGGCGCAGGGTGAAGTCGGCACTCGCGCGCAGGTGTTCCTGCAACTGTCGGCGCCCCTTCGGCGCCGGCGCCTGCAGCGGACCATGACGTACGCCGGCCTGCCACAACCACAGGCCAATCAGCGCGAGCAGGGCGACGATGGCCTGGGGGAAATAGCGCCAGAGCAAGGTCAACAGGCCGTCGTGCACGGTGTTGTAAATCAGTGTGACGTCGGTGTCGGCGCTCAGATACCAGAGCAGCCAGGCGTTGTCGTACTGGCTGATGGCGGTGGTTTTCCAAAGGTCGGCATCGGTGACCACGGTGATCGAGCCGAGGCTGTAGGGCAGTTGCATCATGTGCGTGGCCTTGGCGCTGTTGGCCCAGGCCTGTGCGAGGTTCTTCGGGTCATCGAGATGGAAGTCGGTGTCGAACCCGGCGTAGGCCGGTGCGTCCTCATCTTCCAGGTACAACCTGGTCAGTTTCGGGAAGCGCTCTGATTCCGGAACAGGGGGGGAGTCTTTCAGATCCTTGCTCAAGGACTGATGCAGTTGCACCCGGTCGAGCAGCAGGTCGTTGCTCTGCTTGGTCTGCTCGTCCCATATCGACTCCGCCACGAACACCAGGCGTCCGCCGGCGCGCGCCCAGTTCAAAACCTGATCGACCTGACGCGGCGTCATCCGTGAACGGTCGTTGAACAGCAGAAGCGTGTGTCGACGCGGGTCGATCTGCGGCAATACGGTGAGGCTTTCAGCGTGGCTGACATTGAGGCCGCGCTCACGCAGAAACATCTCAGCTGCCAGATAGGGATTGGCTTGCGCCGCCGGCGATGGGCCGTGATCGACCACTTCCTGATAAGGCCTGGCCTTGAGATACATAAACACGCTCAATACGCCGAGCAGCATGACGATCAGTGCGCCAAGCCACCACACCGTACGCCGGCTCAACGCGCAGTTCCGTGGTCGAACAACGCGCGCCAGCCATCGCACAATTGTTGTTGCAGATGCGCCGCCGGCAGGCGATGCCCATAGGCCATGTTTTGCCAATGCGTGGTCAGGGTGCGGCTGAAGGCGAGCAGTTCCGGGCGCTGCAGCTGTTCGATCCGGGCGAGTACCTGATGTTCGGTGTCGGCGGATTTCAGCGGCAGATCGAAGTCATGGAGCAGTTGGCTGAGCAGCCCGCGATAGAGCAGGCTCAACGCTGCACGGGGCTGGCTGTGCCAGAGTTGTTCGGCACTGCCGGCGATATCGTCAGGCAGGGTGTCCCGGTTCAGATCCAGACCGAACGCCTGCGCTGGCAGGGCTCGTGCAGGCTTGGCCGGCAGTGTCGGGCGGCGACTGACAAAAGCTTGCAGAAACTCGCGATAGCGCCAGATCAACCCGCCGAGCAAGGCGATGACAATGCCCCACAGCAGCACTTCAATAAACTTGGCGAGGGTGTTGAGGTGCTGACCGTCGAGCCAGCCCAACAGGGTTTTCAGCCACTGCGGCAATTCACCGGGTGTTTGCTCTTTGGCCGGGGCCGCCGGGTCATCGCCGAAGCGGTAACGAGTAACGCTTTCCTTGTTCTTGAACGGCGGTTGGTCAAGCAGGGCCTTGATGCTGTCGCGCGACGCCTGACTGGTCAGGGGCTGATTCAGCAGTCGTGGGGCGTCGGGGCCGGTGTCGGGTTCGCCAGCCCGGACTGACGGTACATTCGGCAACACCAGACAGACCGCCAGGATCAGCCCCAACACACTGTGGTTCAGACGCTGGCGCAAGCGGCGGAACACCAGTTCGATGTCCCAGGCTTCGAGTTGCGTGCGGCGGTTCAGATACAGGCTGAAACCACAGGCGACATATATCGGTTCCCACACCACAAGCACCAGCGCATACAAGGCATTGGTCAGGTGTTCGAGCCAGCGCCAGTCGTGATCCGCCGCGAGGATCAGCGACTGCCAGTCCCAGTCGGTTTCGATCTGCTGCGGCAAGAGCATGTAGAACAGCACCATCAGGCCGATCCACAGTGCGGTTTCCAGATGCACGCCGATGATGGTCAGCCATTGCGCGGCGCCGGCGTTACGCTGCAGCAGTACGTGCAGACGTTGCTGCCTGGCATTGCCGTCCAGCCCTTCGAGTTGCATCACCGGCATCAGAAAACTGCGGCTGACACTCAGGCGTCGCCAGGTCAGACTGGCCAGCAGTTGTGGCCTGAGCAGGCGCGGCCATTCGCGCAAGGCTTGTCCGAGTGTCGGCGTTTCCCCGAACAGCGCCCTGGACAGGATGTACAGCGGCAGTCGTTCATACGCCGGCTTCAGCCACCAGAAGATAAACACCGCCAGTGACGGCGAGTCCCACAACACCACCGTGAGCAAGGCAAACAGCGGCAGGGTGACGATCGCCCAACTGGTCATCAACAAACGTCGATGTTGCTGACACATGAGCACGCCCAGATCCATGGCTTCCCAGGTCGTGCGCGGACGGATCACCACGGTGGCGTCACTCAGGCGCATGGCGTGTCCTTCCGGCGAACAGCAAATAAGCGGCGACCCCTAACCACAGTCCCGCACCCACCAGATATTTGGTGTGCGGTGCAACGCTGATTCTGGATGACCAGTACGCCTCGATGAACGCCGCAATAAGCAGGAACAGCATCACGCCGCAGACCAGCAACACGCTTTTGCGCGCCGCCCGTTTCAACGCCTCGGCGCGAGTCAGGCGGCCAGGGGCGATCAAGGCCCAGCCGAGTTCAAGACCGGCTGCGCCGGCAAGCGCGATCGCGGTCAGTTCAAAGGCACCATGGGCGATCACGAACGACCAGAAGGTCTGGCCGAAACCGATTTCGGTGAGGTGCCCGGCCACCGCGCCGATCACCAGACCGTTGTAGAACAGGAAAAACGCACTGCCCACGCCCATCAGCAAACCGCTGGCAAAGGTCTGAAAGGCGATGCCGATGTTGTGCATCACGTAGTAACCGAACATGACCCAGTCCTCACTGGCGGCACGTTCGACGGGGCGCCCGAGGTGACCGGCCACCGGGTCGTACATGCCTTGCATTTCACGCACCTGGTCGGCCGGGATCAGGTTGTAGACCAGTTCGGGAAAGGCATACACCAGCACGCCAACGCCGATCAGACTCCCGAAAAACAGCAGGCCGGCGACCAGTACGAAGCGCCATTCGGCGCGCACCAGCCTGGGGAAGTCGGCAAGAATGAAACTCAAAAGGTTGGCGCCCAAACGGCTGCGATGCCGGTATAGCTGTTGGTGCCCGCGCAGTACCTGCTGTTGCAGCGAGTCGATGAGGAAACTGCTGTAACCGCGTTCCCGGGCCAGTGCCAGGTGGTGGCAGAGGCTGCGATAGGCTTTGGGGAAACCGGCGACTTGCGAGGTGTCCTTGCCGCGCTCGAGACGTTCGAGGGTCAGCGCAAAACGCTCCCATTCGGCCTTGTGACGACTTTCGAAAAGGCTTTGCTTCATGTCGGCCCCAACAAGCCACGGGCGATGCCATTGAGTTCCGCGACTGCCTTCGGCGCGGAGATATGCAGCGGCTGGGCCAGCAATGCTGCCAGTTCATTGACCCGCGACACTGACAACTCGCCCTGACGTTCGGCAAAGCCGAGGATGGCGCGTTGTTCGTTGAGGCTGAGGGCAATGGGTGATCGACGAGGTTCGGCGCTCGGCAATGCCGGGCGAGTCAGTGGCCGCTCGCTGTAGACCACCAGCGTGCCCGCTGCCATATCGCCAAGCCGTTTGAAGGTCGGGTGTTGCAGGCAACTGATCGCGCCGAGGAAGTAGCCGAACGGCAGCAGATCGACGAAGCGCAGCAGGTTGCGCAGCAGCGAAGCCGACCAGCCGACGGGCGTGCCGTCGTCGTGCACCACGCGCAGGCCCATCCACTGTTTGCCCGGCGAGCGGCCCTGACGCAACACTTCGAACAGCACCATGTACCACCAGCTGATCGCAAACAGTAGCAGCGAGCCCAGACCCATGCCGAGCTTGCCGAGAAACGCCAGAGCGATAAACAGCACGGCCATGATCGCGCCGCGAATGCCCAGATCGATCGTGAAGGCCACGGCCCGCACCATCAGCCCGGCCGGGCGCAATGGCAGGTCGATGCCTTCCGGCGTTTCGACCTGATACCGCGTATCCAGCGGCGGGGTCAGCGGTGCTTTCCTTGGCAGTGCTGTAGGCTCGAGCATGGGCTACCTGATGTTCGCCTGTTCGGGGTGCAAGTGAGTCCGATGCTAGCAGTCTCTCGGGGGAAAACGACATAACTATGTATTGCACATCGTGTGTCGCAGGGTGCCTGAATGACGCGAGGCTGGCCGCGACCGCAGTTGAACGCCTAGACTTCGCCGATCTTCAGTTCAGGAACCGCCCGTGACTTCTATCTTCTGGTACGACTACGAAACCACTGGCATCAATCCCCGTAGCGATCGCCCGTTGCAGGTGGCGGGGATTCGCACTGACCACGCGCTCAACGAAATCGACGAGCCGGTCAACCTCTACTGCCAGCCCAGCGAAGACATCCTGCCGCATCCGGCCGCCTGTGCCATCACCGGTATCACCCCGAGCCAGCTCGCCGAACAGGGCTTGAGCGAAGCCGATTTCATGACCCGCGTGCACGCGCAGCTTGCTGCGCCAGGCACGTGTGGCGCGGGTTACAACACCCTGCGTTTCGATGACGAGATGACGCGTTACAGTCTGTATCGCAATTTCTTCGACCCCTATGCCCGCGAGTGGCAGGGCGGGAACAGTCGCTGGGATCTGATTGATGTGGTGCGTGCGGCCTATGCCTTGCGCCCCGACGGTCTGGTCTGGCCGACCGATGACGAAGGCCGGGTGACCCTCAAGCTCGAACGCCTGACCGCCGCCAATCACATTGATCATGGGCATGCCCACGAAGCGTTGTCCGACGTGCGCGCGACCATCGCCCTGGCGCGCTTGATCCGCGAGAAGCAGCCAAAACTCTATGACTGGCTGTTTCAGTTGCGCAGCAAGCAGAAGGTGATGGATCAGATTCGCCTGTTACAGCCTTTGGTGCATGTGTCCGGGCGCTTCTCGGCGGCGCGCAGTTACGTCGGTGTGGTGCTGCCACTGGCCTGGCACCCGAAGAATCGCAATGCCTTGATCGTCTGCGATCTGCACCTCGATCCGCAGGGCTTGCTCGATCTTGACGCGCAGACCCTGCGCCAGCGGCTGTACACCCGTCGTGACGATTTGCCCGAAGGCCAACTGCCGGTGCCGCTCAAGCTGATTCACATCAATCGTTGCCCGGTGGTCGCGCCCCTGGCGGTGTTGCGTGGCGAAGATCTGCAGCGTCTGGGGCTGGACATGGCGTTGTATCAGGCACGAGCACTGCGACTAACTGACGCACAACAAGTTTGGAAAGATAAAGTCGCGGCCATTTATGCCAGCGAAGATTTCATCCCCAGCGAAGATCCGGAGCAACAGTTGTACGACGGATTTATCGGTGACCGCGATCGACGTCTATGTGAGCAAGTCAGAAGCGCTGACCCTGCTCAACTAGCGCAAGAGCAATGGCCTTTCGATGATGAACGTTTGCCCGAATTGCTCTTTCGATATCGAGCGCGCAACTTTCCCGATACGTTGAATTCTGAAGAGCAAGAACGCTGGCGGATATTTTGTCAGCAGCGTTTGTCTGCGCCGGAATGGGGCGCTCCGAATACCTTGGCATCTTTTACAGAGGCGGCCGGCGAATGGATGCATAGTGCGACGGCGAGTCAGAAAGAGGTGCTCAATCAATGGCAGAATTATGTCCAGGCATTACGCAAACGTTTGGATCTTTGAAAACGAACATGGCCGGCTCTGAAAAACGCACATAAAAAAACGCCAGCATTCGCTGGCGTTGTTTTTTTCGCGGATTGCTCTGCGAAGGCGTTGCGGCTTAGCCCAGCAGGGTAGCCCAACCTTCAACCACGTCGCCGCCCCACTTGGCTTTCCACTCTTTCAGAGTTTTGTGGTTGCCACCTTTGGTTTCGATGACTTCGCCATTGTGCGGGTTTTTGTATTGTTTAACTTTGCGTGCACGCTTGGTGCCAGTAGTTTTTACTGCACCGCCACGTGGTGCCTTGGTTTTTGCATCCGGATCCAGCAGTGCGATGATGTCGCGCAGGGATTTGGAGTATTCGCCCATCAGGGTGCGCAGTTTGCCTTCGAATTCCAGCTCGGCTTGCAGTTTGTCGTCTTGCGACAGGTTCTTCAAACGGGCTTGCAGCTCTTTGATTGCTTCTTCGGTGGCGCGATATTCGTTGATCAAGGACATGATTACTACCTTAGTAGAGTGCTGAATGACAGGGGACAGTGCGGCAATAATAGTCAGGCTGTTTCATCAAGTAAACATTTAACCGGGCTTTTTATTTAATTTAGTTACAAGAGTTAGCGATAAATTGAATGCCCCGTTAAATAGTGTGATGCAGTCATCACAGATATTCACAGTTGCCTGATCAATCAGGCCATCGGCGCGCCACTGTCCTGACGAATCATTCCGCCAAAAAGCCGTAATTCGCAGCGGCAGCCACGGTAACGGTCATCAATACTGCAGTTTTCCTGCGCAGTCGCTAGAATGGCGGCCTTTGCGAAGTTCTGGAGTTTCCCCCTCATGCGCACCTATCGGCTGGTGATCTCTTGCCCGGACCGCGTTGGCATCGTTGCCAAAGTCAGTAACTTTCTGGCGTCCCACAACGGCTGGATCACTGAAGCGAGCCACCACTCCGACAATCAGATCGGTTGGTTTTTCATGCGTCACGAAATTCGTGCCGATTCGCTGCCCTTCGGTATTGAAGTATTGCGCGAGAAGTTTGCGCCAATCGCCGAAGAGTTCTCGATGGACTGGCGCATCACCGACACCGAGCAGAAAAAGCGCGTGGTGCTCATGGCCAGCCGCGAATCCCACTGCCTGGCCGACCTGCTGCACCGCTGGCACAGCGATGAACTGGACTGCGAAATCTCTTGCGTGATTTCCAACCACGATGACCTGCGCAGCATGGTCGAGTGGCACGGCATTCCTTATTACCATGTCCCGGTCAATCCGCAGGACAAGCAACCGGCGTTCGCCGAAGTGTCGCGCCTGGTCAAACAGCACGATGCCGAGGTGGTGGTGCTGGCGCGCTACATGCAGATTCTGCCGCCGGAGCTGTGCCGCGAATATGCGCACAAGGTGATCAACATTCACCACAGCTTCCTGCCATCGTTCGTCGGTGCCAAGCCGTACCACCAGGCTTCCCTGCGTGGGGTGAAACTGATCGGTGCGACCTGCCACTACGTGACCGAAGAGCTGGATGCCGGCCCGATCATCGAGCAGGACGTGGTCCGTGTCAGCCACAGCGACAGCATCGAAGACATGGTGCGTTTCGGTCGCGATGTCGAGAAGATGGTGCTGGCCCGTGGCTTGCGTTATCACCTCGAAGATCGCGTGCTGGTGCACGGCAACAAGACCGTGGTGTTCTGATCGAACGCACGTGCGCTTGAATTCTGAAGGGCCTGGGCGTTCAATCGCTCAGGCCCTTCTTCATTCAGGCCCCTTCGCCGTTTCCGACCCGAGGACATGCTGATGAGCGATCCACTGGACAAAGCCACTTCCAAAGCGCCCGCCACATTGGGCGAAGGTTGTCTGAGCCGCTATGACCCGGAGGATATGAGCCCGGAGGATGGTACGGAGTTTCCCGGGGCTGCCGAGTTGTGGGAGCAGTTAAAGGAAGAATCCGACGATTCAGATTCCAGACGCTGAAAAGATCACTGCCGAAGTCTGTGATCTTTTTACGTCTGCGACACCTTCATCAATTTGCGCAACAGCGGCCGCCCCAACATCAACAGAAACACCGGCCCACCCACCAGCAAATAGAAGTAATACGTCACCACCCGCCAGATCAGGATCGCTGCCGCGGCGGTGGATTTGCCGACCATGGGCGTCAACAGTGCCGCCGAGGTCAACTCCGCAGCGCCCGCGCCGCCGGGTAACAGGCTGAACTGCCCGGCACCCAGCGACAGCATCTGCACCAGAAAGCTCCACGCCCACTGCAGGTCCGCGCCCAGCCCGCGCAGGGCCAGATACAGCACGCTGTAGCGCAGCAGCCAATGCACGCAGGTCAGGGCAAAAACCTTGATCAAGGTCTGTGTCGGCAGTTTCAGCGTGTCGATGAACGCCGCGAGAAAGTGCAGGAGTTTGCGCGCCCAGCGCCGGCGCGTACGGTGCTGAACATTCATGCCGGCGAGCAGGCGTCCGCTCAGGCGAATCAAGCGGCGATGGTAGCGCGCCAGGACGACGCAACTGAGCAGGCCGCCGAACAGGGAAACCGCGCTGACGATCAGCAGCCACTCCAGGCGATCGCTGAGGTGCTGAAACAACGCGTAGATCAGAATCGCGCTCAGGGCGCAGAGAAAAAACAGCAAGTCGCTCAACTGATCCATGGCAAACACCGCGCTGCCACGGGCCGGGCGCACCCCGCAGCGGGCCAGCAGCGCCATGATCGTCAGCGGTCCGCCGCTGCCGCCGGGGGTGGCGCAGTAGGCGAATTCGGCGGCCATCACCACCCCCAGACTCTTCAGCGGTGTGACGCGCTCCCGTTGATCGTCGAGCAACAGCCTCAGGCGCAGGGTGTTGATCCCCCAGCACAGCAGAATCATGCCGAACATAATCAGCAACCAGTTCAGCGGAAAGCTTTGCAGGCGCGCCCAGGTGTCGCTGCCGCCAAGCACGACAGGGATCAGCAGCGCCGCGAGCAGACCGATCAACAACAGAATGCCGCGGCTCATGCGGCGTGCTCCAGGCACTGGCGCTGTTGCGTCAGCCAGTCGATCTTGGTCATTGGCACTCGTCCTTCAGCCAGCAGTCGTTCAAGGGTGTGCAGCCAGTAATCCCGAGAGAAGGGGTGGCGCATGTCCACCGGGTGCAAGCCTAGACGAATCACCGGTGCCTGGCGCCAGCGCTGTTCGCGCTGGGCACTGACTATTTTTGACACGCCCCGACGCCAGGCACTGCGCGCGCTCCAGACCAGCCCCGGGGCAGCGATGGGGGTGAAATCCGGCAACCGATAGAGATGTTGCGGATCACTGGTGTAGCTCAGCGGCAATTCGCGCAAGGCCTGACGGGTGCCGTCGCTCATCAGCCACGCCGGGGCGACAAAACCGTGCAGCGGCCAATCGTGGCGTTGGAACGTTGCAATGCCGGCATGCAGGCGGGCGAGGGCGGCCTCGTGTGGCAACTGATAGAACTCGCCCTCATGGGTGTAGAGACGACGCATGAACCAGTCGCGCGGCGTGCTCGGGCCGGGTTCCTGGTCGTCATGGAAATAGCCGTGCAGGGCCAGTTCATCGCCACGGGCAACGCGTTCGCTGAGCAAGCGACAGAACTCCGGATGGGCGTCGAGCGCGTTACGGCGGTGAAAATCCGGCACGACCAGCCAAGTCATCGGCACGTCACCCATGGCGTCGACGGCTTCGACAAACGCTTGGTAGTCCGCCCATGTTTGCGGTGCCACGTCGTGCAGCACCAGTAACACGGCGGGACGATTCAGTGGCTCAGCCATTGGCAACCTTGGGCAGCGCGTGGCCGAGCACGGCGTGATAGTGGCCGAGCAGGCTGTCGACCACCGTGTCCCAGGCGTAATGCCGCTCTACATGCTGGCGTGCCTGCTGACCGAGCTTTTCAGCGCCGCGACTGAACAGCTCGCGCACGGCATTGGCCATGGCTTGCGGGTCATTCGGTGCACAGAGCAGGCCGCAGGATTCGCTGACGATCTCTGTGAAAGCGCCGGCCGCCACGGCCACCACCGGAATGCCACAGGCCATGGCTTCAAGGATCACCAGACCGAAGGTTTCCTGATCGCCGGCATGCAACAGCGCATCGGCGCTGGCCATCAGGCGCGCGACGGTCGCCGCCGGGCAGAAGCTGTCGATCACGCTGACGTTGTCTGGCACCCCGGCGGGCATTGACGAGCCGACCAGCAACAAGTGATAGCGTGGGCCCAGGCGCTGCATGCATTTGAGCAGGATCGGCAGGTTTTTTTCTTTCGAGCCGCGCCCGGCGAAGATCAACAGGCGAGTGTCCCCACCGATGCCCAGTTCTGCGCGCAGTCCGGGGTCGCGGGCGTCAGGATGGAAGGTTTGCAAATCGACGCCCAGCGGTTGCACGAACACATTGCGCACACCAAGGCCGATGAGTTTGTCGGCCATCACCTGACTCGGCGCCAGGACCCGGTCGAAGTTGCCATAGAGCCGGGTGACATAGGCTTCGATATTCGGCGTGACCCAATGGCCCATGCGGTTGCTGACCAGCAGTGGCAGGTCCGAGTGATAAAAGCCGATCACCGGCACATCCAGTTGCCGCCGCGCATCCAGGGCAGCCCAGGCGGTCAGATACGGATCGCCCACTTCGATCAGATCGGGCTGCAAATCCTGCAGGACGTTGCGCCACGGCGCCAGCCGCACCGGGAAACGATAGCCTTTGCCAAAGGGCAGAGCGGGGGCGGGAACCGTGTAAACACCATCGTGTTCACTGAAGTGGGCGCCAGGGATCAGCAGGCTGTGGCGAGTTGCAGGTTTAACGCCCAGCCGGCGGTGTTTGGCATCCAGATAAGTCCGCACGCCGCCGCTGGCCGGGGCGTAGAACATGGTGATGTCGGCGATGTGCACGGTGACTGTCCCTCCGCTGCGTGGTACTCCCTTGGTTGACCTTTATCAAGAATAGATGTTCGGTCGGGATTGCGCGGTGGGGCGGTTAGTGAAGTTTTGCCGTGTTTTGCGGTCCGTAATCGCTGGCAGGCGGGTTTCCACAGGGATTTGCGATAACGCAGCTCCCATGTGTGAGCCAGCCTGCTGGCGATGAGGGGCGTGCAGACGCTAGATGCGGAAACTGCCGACCAGTTGCTTCAACCGCGAAGCCTGTTGTTCCAGATCGGAACAGGCGCGCAACGTTGCCTGCAGGTTTTCCACGCCTTCCTGGTTCAGCGTGTTGATCTCGGTGATATCGACGTTGATCGACTCCACCACCGCCGTCTGCTCCTCGGTCGCCGTGGCCACCGACTGGTTCATCCCGTCGATCTCGCCAATGCGCTGAGTCACGCTGTTCAGGCGCTCCCCGGCGAGGTTGGCAATCTCGACGCTGTCCTGACTGTGGCGCTGGCTGTCGCTCATGGTGCTCACCGATTCGCGGGCACCGACTTGCAGCTCCTCGATCATGGTCTGCACCTGTTGCGCCGATTCCTGGGTGCGGTGCGCCAGGTTGCGCACTTCATCCGCCACCACGGCAAAGCCACGGCCGGCCTCACCGGCACGCGCCGCTTCGATCGCGGCGTTGAGCGCCAGCAGGTTGGTTTGCTGGGAAATGCTGGTGATCACTTCGAGAATCTGACCGATGTTCACGGTTTTGCTGTTCAGCGACTCGATGTTGCTGCTCGAGGCGCTGAGCATGCTCGACAGCTGATTCATTGCCTTGATGCTGCGATCGACCACTTGTTGGCCGTCTTCGGCGAGGCCACGGGCGTCGCTGGCCTGGTTCGAGGCTTGCGCGGCGTTGCGGGCGATTTCCTGGGCGGCGGCGCCGAGCTGGTTGATCGCGGCGGCTACGCTGCTGGTGCGCGAAGCCTGTTGATCGGAGTTGTACATCGACGAATTCGACGCCGCGACCACGCGCAACGCGACTTCGTTGACCTGTCCGGTGGCCGACGACACTTCGCGGATCGAGCCATGAATACGCTCGACGAAACGGTTGAACGCCGTACCCAGCACACCGAATTCATCGTGATTGACGATGGTCAGCCGTTTGGTCAGGTCGCCTTCGCCGTCGGCGATGTCTTCCATGGCGCGGGTCATGACGTGCAGCGGCTGGATCAGCAGGCGGATCAGCATGCCGAGCAGGGCGATGATGATCGCTACCGCAATGACGGTCGCAATCACCGCCGAGGTGCGGAACTGGCTGAGCATGGCGAAGGCTTTGTCCTTGTCCACCGATAGGCCGATGTACCAGTTCACCGACGGCAGGCCTTTGATTGGCGCGAAGGTCACGATACGGGTCTTGCCATCGACGGTGACTTCACTGAAATCGCCGCTGATGCGCGGGGTGTCCTGGGGATAGGCTTCCTTCAGTGATTTCATCACCAGTGCCTTGTCCGGGTGCACGAGGATCTTGCCGTCCGAGCTGACCAGGAACACATAACCCATGCCGTCGAAATCCCGCGCGGCGAGGGTGTCGACCAGCGATTGCAGGCTCAGGTCGCCGCCGACCACGCCAACGCTCTGGCCGGCCTTCTTCGAGGCGGTGGCGATGGAAATGATCAACTGGCCGGTGGCCGCGTCGATGTACGGTTCGGTCAGGGTCGAGGTGCTGCTGCTCTCGGCGCCCTTGTACCAGGGACGAACCCGAGGGTCGAAACCGTCCGGCATCTTCGTATCCGGGCGAATGGTGAAGTGACCGGTGGCGTCACCCAGATAGGTGGCCATGAACGTCGACGTCAGGGTTTTCTGTTCCAGCAGGCTGGCGACGTTGGCGGACTCGGGGTTGATGGCGATGTTCTGGGCGGCGTTTTCGATCAGCAGGATGCGGCCGTTGAGCCAGGTCTGGATATTGCCGGCAGTGACTTCGCCCATCTCGTTGAGATAGTTCTTCAGGTCATCGCGGATCGCGTTGCGCTGGAGCCAGTCGTTGTACAGCGTGAACGAGGCGAAGGCGGCGATGACGATGAGGGCGGCGGCAAGCAAAATTTTATGGCTGAAGCGCAGATTTTTGTTCATGGCTTGGGGTTCCGCTAAGGTCTTAATGTCCAGGGCGTGCTTTTATAGAAGCGCGCGTAATGGGCAAGGGTGAAAGTAAGCTGATATTTCCGTCTCTCCTTAGGGAAATGTCCGGCCCGACTTGTGATCGGGCTCTCACCTCTGTTTATCGGCCATGCAGAATCAAAGATTAACCATTGGGTGACAAAATGCCTGACTCCTCGCAACTCGTAATCGGTGCCGAACTCACAGGACAGCAGGTGGGGCAGGCCATGCGCCTGGCGAACCGCCACGGGCTCGTCGCCGGCGCCACCGGTACGGGTAAAACCGTCACCTTGCAGCGCCTTGCCGAAGCGTTCAGCGACGCCGGCGTGGCGGTGTTTGCCGCCGACATCAAGGGTGATCTGTGCGGCCTTGGCGCCGCTGGCAACCCTCAGGGCAAGGTCGCCGAGCGTATTGCCGGCATGCCGTGGCTCAATTACCAGCCCAAGGCTTACCCGGTAACGTTGTGGGACATCCACGGCGAGTCCGGTCATCCGTTGCGCACCACACTGAGCGAAATGGGTCCGCTGTTGATCGGCAGCCTGCTGGAACTCACCGACAGCCAGCAGTCGGCGCTGTATGCCGCGTTCAAGGTCGCAGACCGCGAAGGGCTGTTGCTGCTGGACTTGAAGGACCTCAAGGCCCTGCTTAACCACCTCAAGGACAATCCGCAACTGCTTGGCGAAGACGCGGCGCTGATGACCACCGGTTCCAGTCAGGCGCTGTTGCGGCGACTGGCGATCCTCGAACAGCAGGGCGCCGAGGCGCTGTTTGGCGAGCCGGCGCTGCAACTCGAAGACATTCTGCAACCGACCGCCGACGGCCGTGGACGCATTCACCTGCTGGACGCCAGTCGCCTGGTGCATGAAGCACCGAAGGTCTACGCGACCTTCCTGTTGTGGCTGCTGGCCGAGCTGTTCGAGCAGTTGCCGGAGCGCGGCGATGCCGATAAACCCCTGCTGGCCTTGTTCTTCGATGAGGCGCACTTGCTGTTCGGTGACACGCCCAAGGCCTTGCAGGAGCGCCTGGAGCAAGTGGTGCGGCTGATTCGTTCGAAAGGCGTCGGCGTGTACTTTGTGACCCAGTCGCCGGCGGACTTGCCGGATGACGTGTTGGCGCAGCTGGGTCTGCGCGTTCAGCACGGTTTACGTGCGTTCACCGCCAAGGAGCAGAAATCCCTGCGGGCAGTGGCCGATGGCTTCCGGCCGAACCCGGCATTCGACAGCCTGGCGGTGTTGACGGAGCTTGGCATCGGCGAGGCGCTGGTCGGCACGCTGACGGAAAAAGGTACGCCGGAAATGGTCCAGCGCGTCCTGGTGGCGCCGCCGCAGTCGCGGATCGGGCCGCTGAGCGAAACCGAACGCACGGTATTGATCGCCGGGTCGCCGTTCAAGGGCCGGTATGACAAACCGATCGACCGCGAGTCGGCGTATGAAATTCTGATGGGGCGCAAGGGGCTGGCGCCAGAAACTGAGGTCCCGGCAGGTAAGCCGGTGCCCGAAGAGCCGAGTCTTGCCGACAGGGCCGGGGAGTTTCTCGGGACGGCGGCCGGGCAGGCGTTGAAATCCGCCATGCGCCAGGCGGCCAATAATTTGGGTAAACAACTGGTGCGCGGCTTGATGGGCTCTTTGCTTGGAGGCAGCAAACGCCGCTGACCATTCTTTGCCGGCGAGCTAAATGTGGGAGCGAGGCTGCTCCCACATTGGATCTGCGCCCACGTTCAGATAGATTTCAGGACTTGTCTTTAGCGTGCGCCGCCAGCCGTTCCAGTGCCGCCCGCAGCCCCGGATCACTGATCCCGTCGGCCGTGGCCTGAATGGTCGCCGCCGCATCCGTCGACAAATCCATCGTATGTCCGGTCGCCCCGCGCTGCACGGTAGGCGGCTGCACCTTGAACAGAATGCGCGTCAGGCTGGCGAACTCGTCGAACATCTGCAATTGCCGCTGCAAGCGTTTCTGCTGATAACGCAGACGGGTGGCCCAATGGCCGTCGGTGACAATCAGCAACAGACTGCCTTCACGCCAGGACGCCACATGACAATGTTCGCGGGCGGCGGGTTGCAGTTGGCTTTCGAGCAAGCGTTGCAGATGCCCCAGACGTTGGGCATGGCCGAGAATGGCTTTGAGCGGCTTGGCTTCGCGCAGCAGAACGGCGGGTGCTCTGGCCGTAAGAGGGCGGAATGCCATGATCGAACACCTGAAGTAACAGAAACGCCATGGTAGCAGAAAGCGGCAAAATCACTCGCCCATTGCTTTTGTCCCTGCTTTACCCATTAAATCAACGACTAACTTCTTTCCTGTACGGGTTGAAGTTGAGCAAAAAGCCCCTATCTTAAGTGAGCCCCGTCAAAGCGCAGTGCCAGCATCGTGGAACATCGCCACTTTCCTCACTTCCGTTTCCGGGTAGAATGCTCGTTCGCATGCGGCCATGAGGGCTGCACGGGCGACGCTCACGGGGCCGCCCTCCATCCCTTTAGTGTGGAAGATCCTGCCGATATGTTTGCGCCTTTGTTAAAGAAACTTTTTGGAAGCAAGAACGAGCGTGAAGTCAAACGCATGCTCAAGACGGTGCAGCTCGTCAATGCCTTCGAAGAGCAAATGGTGGCCCTTTCGGACGATCAATTGCGTGCCAAGACCGCCGAGTTCAAGGCCCGCATCGCCAAAGGGGAAACCCTCGACAAGCTGCTGCCAGAAGCCTTTGCGGTCGCCCGCGAAGCCGGCAAGCGCGTCATGGGCATGCGCCACTTCGACGTACAGCTCGTCGGTGGCATGACCCTGCACGAAGGCAAGATTGCCGAAATGCGTACCGGTGAGGGTAAAACCCTCGTGGCGACCCTGGGTGTTTACCTCAACGCGCTGTCCGGCAAGGGCGTGCACGTGGTGACGGTGAACGACTATCTGGCCCGTCGTGACGCCAACTGGATGCGTCCGCTGTATGAATTCCTCGGCCTGACCGTCGGCGTCGTGACGCCGTTCCAGCCGCCGGAAGAGAAGCGCGCCGCCTACGCCGCCGACATCACCTACGGCACCAACAACGAATTCGGGTTCGACTACCTGCGCGACAACATGGCGTTCAGCATGGAAGAAAAATTCCAGCGCGAACTCAATTTTGCCGTGATCGACGAAGTCGACTCCATCCTCATCGACGAAGCGCGTACCCCGCTGATCATCTCCGGTCAGGCCGAGGACAGTTCCAAGCTGTACATGGAGATCAATAAACTGATCCCGCAGCTGGAACTGCACGTCGAAGAAGTCGAAGGCGAAGTCACCAAGGCCGGCCACTACACCGTTGACGAGAAGACCCGCCAGGTCGAGCTCAACGAAGCCGGTCACCAGTTCATCGAAGACATGCTCACCCGCGTCGGCCTGCTGGCTGAAGGCGAAAGCCTGTACTCGGCACACAACCTGGGCCTGCTGACCCACGTGTATGCCGGTCTGCGTGCGCACAAGCTGTTCAACCGCAACATTGAATACATCGTGCAGGACGGTCAGGTCGTGCTGGTCGACGAACACACCGGTCGTACCATGCCGGGCCGTCGTCTGTCCGAAGGCCTGCACCAGGCTATCGAAGCCAAGGAAGGTCTGAACATCCAGGCCGAAAGCCAGACCCTGGCCTCGACTACGTTCCAGAACTACTTCCGTCTGTACACCAAGCTGTCCGGCATGACCGGTACCGCCGACACCGAAGCGTTCGAATTCCACCAGATCTATGGTCTGGAAGTCATGGTCATTCCGCCGAACAAGCCGTTGGCGCGTAAGGACTTCAACGACCTGGTGTTCCTCACCGCCGAAGAGAAGTACGCGGCGATCGTGGCGGACATCAAGGAAAGCATGGCCGCCGGTCGTCCGGTGCTGGTGGGTACTGCCACCATCGAAACCTCCGAGCACATGTCCGCATTGCTCGTGAAGGAAGGCATCGAACACAAGGTTCTGAACGCCAAGTTCCACGAAAAAGAAGCCGAGATCATCGCACAGGCCGGTCGTCCGGGCGCCCTGACCATCGCCACCAACATGGCCGGTCGTGGTACCGACATCCTGTTGGGCGGTAACTGGGAAGTGGAAGTCGCGTCGCTGGAGAACCCGACCCCCGAGCAGATCGCGCAGATCAAGGCCGACTGGCAGAAGCGCCACCAGCAAGTGCTGGAATCCGGCGGTCTGCAGGTGATCGCGTCCGAGCGCCACGAATCCCGTCGTATCGACAACCAGCTGCGTGGCCGTGCCGGCCGTCAGGGCGATGCCGGTTCCAGCCGCTTCTACCTGTCGCTGGAAGACAGCCTGATGCGCATCTTCGCCTCTGACCGGGTGAAGAACTTCATGAAGGCCCTGGGCATGCAGCCGGGCGAAGCGATCGAGCACCGCATGGTGACCAACGCGATCGAGAAGGCGCAGCGCAAGGTTGAAGGCCGCAACTTCGACATCCGCAAGCAACTGCTCGAGTTCGACGACGTCAACAACGAACAGCGTAAAGTGATCTATCACATGCGTAACACGTTGCTGGCCGCTGACAACATCGGTGAAACCATCGCCGATTTCCGTCAGGACGTGCTCAACGCCACCGTCAGTGCCCACATTCCGCCGCAATCGCTGCCAGAGCAGTGGGACGTCGCCGGTCTGGAAGCCTCGATTGCCAGCGATTTCGGCGTGAAACTGCCGATCCAGCAGTGGCTTGACGAAGACGATCACCTGTACGAAGAAACCCTGCGCGAGAAGCTGATGCAGGAGCTGATCGCCGCGTACAACGAGAAAGAAGACCAGGCCGGTGCCGACGCACTGCGCTCTTTCGAGAAACAAATCGTTCTGCGCGTACTGGACGATCTGTGGAAAGACCACCTGTCGACCATGGATCACCTGCGTCACGGCATCCACCTGCGTGGCTACGCCCAGAAGAACCCGAAGCAGGAATACAAGCGCGAGTCGTTCACGCTGTTCTCCGAGCTGCTGGATTCGATCAAGCGTGACTCGATCCGTGTGTTGTCGCACGTTCAGGTCCGCCGCGAAGATCCGGAAGCCGAAGAACAACGCCTGCGTGAGGAGGCCGAAGCACTGGCCGCCCGCATGCAGTTCGAACACGCCGAAGCCCCGGGCCTGGACCAGCCGGAAGCCCTGGTCGGTGAAGAGGTCGATGTCGCCCTCGCCACTGCCCCGGTTCGCAACGAGCAGAAGCTGGGCCGCAACGAACTGTGCTACTGCGGTTCGGGCAAGAAATTCAAGCATTGCCACGGGCAGATCCAGTAAAACCCGTTTCAATCGCTGAAATACCCGCGCCGCGACCGGCTCCTGCCGTCGCGGCGTTTTGCCATTCAAGCCACCGTCCCTACGATTGGCGGTGCTGACATCATTGAGTAAGGAGCGCATTCATGGCTGTTGGTCTTGGTCCTTTGCCAACGTTGCACCCGGTTGCCGGTTTTGAACTCGGTATCGCCTCGGCCGGCATCAAGCGCCCGGGGCGCAAGGATGTGGTGGTGATGCGTTGCGCCGAAGGCTCTACGGTGGCGGGCGTGTTCACCCTGAACGCCTTTTGTGCGGCGCCGGTGATCCTGGCGAAACAACGTGTGCACAACGCTGTGCGCTACCTGCTGACCAACACCGGCAACGCCAATGCCGGTACCGGTGAGCCGGGCCTGGCTGCGGCCGAGCGCACCACGGCGAAGCTCGCCGAGCTGACCGGTGTCGATGCCAGCCAGATCCTGCCGTACTCCACCGGTGTGATCGGCGAGCCACTGCCGGTCGAGAAGATCGAAGGCGCCTTGCAAGCGGCGCTGGACGACCTGTCGGAAAACAACTGGGAAGCCGCAGCCACCGGCATCATGACCACCGACACCCTGCCCAAGGGTGCCAGCCGCCAGTTCCAGCATGATGGCGTGACCATCACCGTGACCGGTATCAGCAAAGGTGCGGGCATGATCCGCCCGAACATGGCGACCATGCTCGGCTACATCGCCACCGACGCCAAAGTCTCCCGTGATGTATTGCACAACCTGATGCTCGACGGCGCCAACAAGTCGTTCAACCGCATCACCATCGACGGCGACACCTCGACCAACGACTGCTGCATGCTGATTGCCACCGGCAAGGCTGCGCTGCCGGAAATCACTCGCGCTGAAGGCGAGCTGTTCAACAAGTTGAAGCAAGCGGTGTTCGAAGTGTGCATGGACGTGGCCCAGGCCATCGTGCGTGACGGCGAAGGCGCGACCAAGTTCGTCACTGTTGAAGTCAACGGCGGCGGCAATCACCAGGAATGCCTGGACGTCGGCTACACCGTGGCGCATTCGCCGCTGATCAAGACCGCACTGTTCGCCTCCGACCCGAACTGGGGCCGTATCCTGGCCGCTGTCGGCCGTGCCGGTGTGCCGGATCTGGACGTGAGCAAGATCGACGTGTTCCTCGGTGACGTGTGCATCGCCAGCCGTGGCGCCCGCGCAAGCACCTACACTGAGGCGCAGGGTTCGGCGGTGATGCAGCAGGAAGAAATCACCATCCGCATCGAGCTGGGTCGCGGTGATTGCAGCGAAACCATCTGGACCACCGACCTGTCGCATGAATACGTGAAGATCAACGCTGAATACCGCACTTGATCTAAAAGGTGGGGGCGGGCTGTCGGCCTCTTCGCGAGCAAGCTCGCTCCCACAGTGGTTTCGGCCGTTCACACATGCTGTGTACACCCAAGAACCTGTGGGAGCGAGCTTGCTCGCGAAAGCGATGGTTCAGACTCGACAAGTTTAGAAGCTTCCTCTGACGAAAAGGCGCCACACCCATGTCCCTGCACCTGATCATCGGCGACAAACTGCTTTCCTCCTGGTCCCTGCGCGCCGCCCTGGCCGTTGAACTGACCGGCGCACCCTACAGCGAAGAACTGATCAAACTCGGCAAGCCCGACACCCGCGCGCTGCTGCTCAAGCACTCGCCGACCGCCAAGGTCCCGCTGCTGCAAACCTCGCGCGGCACCATCGCTGACTCATTAGCCATCGCCGAGTACCTCGCCGAGCAGTTTCCGTCCGAGCAACTCTGGCCGACAGATATATTCGCCCGCGCCCAGGCACGATCCGCCTGCGCACAAATGCACAGCGGCTTCTTCGCCATGCGCAATCACATGCCGTTCAACCTCAGCCACGACGCACCGTTGAACCCGGTGCCGCCAGAGGTCAAGGTCGATATCGAACGCATGCTCGCGCTGTGGGCCGAATGCCGTGCTGCTGCCACCGAGAGCGGGCCGTACCTGTTTGGTCGGGTGAGTCTGGCCGATGCCTTCTTCGCGCCGATTGCCGTGCGCCTGCGCACCTATCAGGTCAAGCTGCCAGCGGCCGACGAAGCCTATGTTGAAACCGTCTACCAATGGCCGGCCTTCAAGGCGTGGCAAAAGGCTGGACTGGAGGAGTTGAATCCGTGAAACGCGTACACGTCGCCGCCGCCGTCATTCGTGACGACAGCGGCAAAGTTCTCATCGCCCGCCGTGCCGACACCCAGCATCAGGGTGGCTTGTGGGAGTTTCCCGGCGGCAAGGTCGAGGCCGACGAGTCGGTGGAAACCGCGCTGGCCCGTGAGCTGCACGAAGAGTTGGGCATTGTCGTCGGTGCTGCCCGTCCACTGATCAAGGTTCACCACGACTATCCCGACAAGCAGGTGTTGCTGGATGTCTGGGAAGTGTCGAGCTTCAGCGGCGAACCCCACGGTGCCGAAGGTCAGCCGCTGGCCTGGGTCACCGCGAAGGAGCTGGTGGACTATGAGTTTCCCGCCGCCAATCAGCCGATCGTCGCGGCGGCGCGTTTACCGGGCGACTATTTGATCACTCCGGAAGACCTGGAAGCCCCGGCCTTGTTACGCGGCATCCAGAAAGCGATTGCCGGCGGGATCAAGTTGATCCAGTTGCGCGCACCGAACGGCTATGACCCCAAGTATCGCGATCTGGCGGTGGACGCGGCCGGTCTGTGTGCCGGCAAGGCGCAGTTGATGATCAAGGGGCCGTTCGAGTGGCTCGGCGATTTCCCGTCCGCCGGTTGGCACATCACGGCCGCGCAATTGCGTAAATACGCGGCGGCGGGGCGGCCGTTGCCGGCGGAGCGCTGGCTGGCGGCGTCGTGCCACAGCGCTGAAGAACTGGCACTGGCCGAGCAGATGGGCGTGGACTTCGTCACGTTGTCGCCGGTGCAGCCGACCTTGACCCATCCGGATGCGCAGCCATTGGGCTGGGAGCAAGCGTCGACGTTGATCGACGGCTTCAGCAAGCCGGTGTTTCTGTTGGGTGGGGTTGGCCCGGCTGAGCGCGAAAAAGCCTGGGGCGTCGGTGCACAAGGCGTGGCGGGGATTCGCGCGTTCTGGCCGGATTCTCTGTAACGGCTGCTGGCCTCTTCGCGAGCAAGCTCGCTCCCACATTTGACTGCATTCCAACTGGATGAACCGAATCAACTGTGGGAGCGAGCTTGCTCGCGAAGGCGGCCTGTCAGACGCTACTTTTCTGCAGGTTTTACCGCCGGCTGCCACAAAATCTCCGCAATCCCCTGCCGCCGCGCAATCAACCTGGCCGCGACGAACAACAAATCCGACAACCGATTGATATACGCCAGGCCGACCCCGGCCAACGGCTCAAGCGCATTCAAATGCTGACAACGGCGCTCGGCACTGCGCGCCAGGCTCCGGCACACATGCGCCTGAGCAATCAGCAGTGAACCGCCGGGCAGTATGAAGTTCTCCAGCGGCCCCAATTCTTCATTCCACGCATCAATCGCTGCTTCCAGACGCTGGATTTCCGCCGTATTCAACGCCTGATATTCCGGCATCGCCAGCTCGCCGCCGAGATCGAACAGCCGGTGCTGACAAGGCGCCAACACTTCGATCAGCTCATTCAGCCCCGGACAGGCCTCGCGCTCGGCCAGCAACCCGGCCAGCAGCACGCCGAGCTGACTGTTCAGCGTATCGACTTCGCCAATCGCCTCGATCCGCGGATGATCCTTGGGCACGCGACGTCCATCGCCCAGACCAGTTTCGCCTGTGTCGCCGGTGCGGGTGTAAATCTTCGACAAGCGAAAGCCCATGCTTTACCTCGGTAGTTGATTGTTTTCGGCCGCTATCGGCGCAGGTTGCGTCAGCGGCAGGCGCAGGGTGAAGCAGGTACCCTGGCCGGGCGCCGATTGCACTTCCATCTGGCCTTTGTGGTTGTTGGTGATGATGAAATACGACACCGACAAACCCAGCCCCGTGCCTTGGCCGATTTCCTTGGTGGTGAAGAACGGCTCGAACGTGCGTTTGCGCACGCTCTCGCTCATGCCGATCCCGTTGTCTTCGACCTGAATCTCGGCCCACGGCGGATTGAGCCGGGTGCGCAGGATGATCCGCCCGGGCTCGCTGTCATCTTCGCGCTGGTGAATGGCCTGCGCGGCGTTTTTCAGCAGGTTGAGCAACACTTGCTCCAGCTCGTTGGCGGTGCCTGGCACCGGACCGAGGGCCGGGTCGAATTGACGGATGATTGCTTGCCCCTTGAAGTCGAAGCCGATGGCCAGGTCGAAGTCGTTGCCGGCGATTTCCACGGCCTGATCAATCAGCGCCGGCAGATCGCATGGCGCCATTTGCCGGGTGCTGCGACGGCTGAAGCTGAGCATATGGGTGACGATCTTCGCGGCCCGTGCGCCGGCCTGTTGAATGCCGTCGAGCAACTGCGGGACCTCCCGGCCCTGCAAGTAACGATTGACCGTGTCCAGATCGATGCCCAGTTGCTCGGCGGTTTCGAGGTTCTTCGGCAGGTCCGCCGACAGCCGCCGACGAATGTTCTGCACGTTGTGCAGGATCGCCCCCAGCGGGTTGTTGATTTCGTGAGCCATGCCAGCGGCAAGTCCACCGACCGAAAGCATTTTTTCCGACTGCACCATCATCTCTTCCAGCGACAGGCGCTGGGTGATGTCGTCGATACGGATCACCACGCCACGCCCGGCGCCGCCCATCAATGGGTAGAAGGTCAGGGCGTAATGCTTGGGTTCGTCGTCCTTGAACCAGGTCACCCGCTCGATTTTCGCCACGGTGTGTTCTTCCACAGTCTGCTTGAGTTGTGGCAGAAATGGCTTGAGTGGCTCGAACGCGAGGAAGATCGGCTGGTTCAGCGCTTCGTCCAGGCGCGTACCGGAAAGCGCACTGGCCTCCTGGTTCCACTGGGTGACATAAAGCTGTTCGTCGAGGGCGATCAGTGCCGAGGGCATCGAGTCGATGATGCTGTTGAGGTAATTCTGGAAGCCGGTGAGCTTCTTCTCGATCTTGCTGCGCACCTGGACTTCCAGTTCCAGTTTGCGGTTGGTGTGGCGGGTTTCCTCGGCAAGCCCCTGCGCCTGATCGTAGGCGGCTTGCGAGTCATCGCGCGCACGCTTGAGCTGTTGCTCACGGGCTTCGATGCGCGACAGCATGGTGTTGAACGCTTCCGCGAGGCTGCCGATTTCGTCGTGGTTGCCCCGTGAGGCGCGCAGGGCATAGTTTTCCTCGCGGGTCACCTGGCGCGACAACTCTTCAAGTTGATGAATCGGATGGGTGATCAGGCGTTTGATCTGCCGGGCAATCACCAGCCACAGCAGCACACTGAAGATCAGGATGCCGAGGCTCGCGGTCAACGTGCCAGTGTAGAACGCCATCGGCAGCTCGCTGCTCGCGACCAGTAGCAAATGGCCCGGTGCGGTACCGGGGCGGGGCAGGGTGATCAACTGGTTACTGCGAAACTCGGTGAGTTGCCAGGCTTCGATGTGCCGGTAACGTTCCGGCAAGTTGAGTTTGTCGCCGCGTTGCATCTGCGCGAGCCGTTCGCCTTTGCCGTCATACAGCGCGGCGGCGCGCAGTGGAGAATAGCTGTCGAGTTCCTTGAGCAGGCGCTCGGCGCTTTGCGGCGATTCCAGGGCTTGTGACACCAGGCTGGGGTTGGAAATCAGCCGGCCGATGGTCTGCAGTGCCTGCGGCGCCATGCTTTCCTGGGAGATGTAGTAGGCGGCACTGATGAACGTCAGGTTGGCAACCAGCAGGACAGTGGTCAACAGCACCAGCAGGGCGGCCAGCAGTTTCTGGCCGACCGGCAGGTTTTCAAGGCGCTGGCGCAATGGCATCAGAGTAATCGCAGCAAAGGAACAAGCGGTCAGCGTAGCGGGTGCTCAGTCGCTGGGCAATCCAAGGCTGTGCAGATGAGCGACCAGGCGCACTTGCAACTGATTGAGATGGGGCAAGTGCAGTTGATGGCGCGTGGCAACTTTGCAGGCGTGGCCCAATAGATAACTGATTTCGGTACGGCGCCGGCTGGCCACGTCCTGATACATCGAAGAGTAATTGGCCGCGGTGGCCAGGATCACCCGCTCGACTTCCTGTTGCAGGTTGTCTGCCGCTGCCGGTTGGCCGCAGCGCTGCAGTAACTCGGTCAGTTCCGCGCACAGGATAGCGACTTCACAGTGATGCGCCTGCAATCCACCGTTACGGCAGTCATGCAGCACGGTCAGCGGGTTGATCGCACAGTTGAGCGCCAGCTTGCGCCACAGCCGGGTGAGGATATCGGTGCTCCACTCATGAGGGATTTTCGCCGCGTCCAGATCATCCAGCCAGATCGGCGCCACCGCATGCGCGACGTCGCCGAGCCAGGTGTAGCCGTGACCGGCAAACACCACCCGCCAGTCGCCGTCGCGAAAGGCGCCTTCGGTGCTCGAGGCGCTGATGCAGCGTGCCTGCGGGACGCGGTTGGCGACGGCGTCCTGACTGCCGAGGCCGTTTTGCAGCAAGATCAGTTCAGCGTCGGCTGTCAGGCGTGAAGCGAGGCCGGCGACGGCGTTTTCGGCGTCGTATGCCTTGCACGCCACGAGCAGGCGGCGGATCGGCTCTGGGTCGTCGGTCGTTTGCGCGGGGACGGCATAGGTGTTGGCTTCGCCGTGTTCGACCAGCGTCAGGCCGCCGGCTGCGTTATAGCTGCGCAAACGCTCGGTATCACGCACGATCAGCCGCACCGCCAGCCCCGCCCGGGCCAGGCGGGTGGCCCATAGCGTGCCGAGGCTGCCGGCGCCGAGAACGTGCCAGGGGGTGGACATCAGTTTTTCACTCGGTAAGGTACTGGCATGCAAGGCTCGCCGTATCGGTGGGAAAAGACCCGTTATAATGAGCCCGATTTTAACCGCAAGCCAAGCGCGCTCCATCCTCATCGGGCGCGCCTTTTTATTGGAGAGATTACATGCCGTCGTTCGACGTGGTATCCGAACTGGACAAACACGAGCTGACCAACGCGGTCGAGAACGCCGTGAAGGAACTCGATCGTCGTTATGACCTGAAAGGCAAAGGCAGCTTCGAGTTCAAGGAAAAGGACCTGACCGTCAACCTGACCGCTGAAGCCGGGTTCCAGCTGGAAGCGATGATCGAGATCCTGAAGCTGGCCCTGACCAAGCGCAAGATTGATGTGCAGTGCCTGGAAGTCAAAGACGCTTACGCCTCGGGCAAGCTGATGAAGCAGGACGCCATCCTCAAGGAAGGCATCGACAAGGAGCTGGCGAAGAAGATCGTCGCGCACATCAAGGACGCCAAGCTCAAGGTTCAGGCCGCCATCCAGGGCGAGCAGGTGCGTGTTACCGGCAAGAAGCGCGACGACCTGCAGGAAGCCATCGCGGCCCTGCGTGCCAAGGAATTCGGCATGCCACTGCAATTCAACAATTTCCGCGACTAAGCTTTCCGGTCGGGGAACCTCTCGGCGTTTTCAACGTCCGAGGGCCCAGCAGCGGCAGAAACGATTGAGCCCCAACAGGTTCAGTCTTTCTGCCGTTGATTTTTTACAGGCCGGGTAGCCGGAAATCAGGAGATAGAAGATGGATTTGAATGCTGAGGTAGACAACCTGGTCAAGGCATCCCAAGCGTGGATTCCGATGATCATGGAATACGGCAGCCGCGTGTTACTGGCGGTGATTACCCTGGCGATCGGCTGGTGGCTGATCAACAAGGTCACGCAAAAGCTCGGCGGTCTGCTGGCCCTGCGCAATGCTGACCTAGCGCTGCAAGGCTTCATCAGCAGCCTGGCGAACATCATTCTCAAGGTGTTGCTGATCGTCAGCGTGGCCTCGATGATCGGTGTTGAAACCACCTCGTTCGTTGCCGCGATTGGTGCGGCGGGCCTGGCCATCGGTCTGGCATTGCAAGGCAGCCTGGCGAACTTCGCCGGCGGCGTGCTGATTCTGCTGTTCCGCCCGTTCCGCATCGGTGACTGGATCGAAGCGCAGGGCGTGTCGGGTACGGTCGACAGCATCCAGATTTTCCACACCGTGCTGCGTACCGGCGACAACAAGACCATCATCGTGCCGAATGGCAACCTGTCGAACGGCATCATCACCAACACCAATCGTCAGCCAACCCGCAAAGTGGTGTTCGATGTGGGTGTCGATTACGAAGCCGATCTGCAAAAGGCCCGTCAGGTGCTGCTGGATCTGGCCAAAGATGAGCGTGTGCTGCAGGATCCTGCGCCGCAAGCCGTGATTTCGACACTGGGTGACAGTTCAATCACTGTATCCCTGCGTGTCTGGGTGAAAACCGCAGACTACTGGGATGTGCTGTTCATGTTTAACGAACAGTCGCGTGATCGTTTAAAGACTGCCGGCATTGATATTCCTTTTCCGCAACGCGTGATCCGCGTTGTGCAGGAATCGGCAACACAATGATAGGTTGCTAATTAATTGCCTGACTTGTCGGTCAGGCAACTATTGCAAGTGACAGGTAATAAAAAAGGCCCATCGCAAGATGGGCCTTTTTGTTGTTACCGCAAACTAGTGTTTGGCGATTACAAGATCGACAGTGGGTAGTCGACGATCAGGCGGAACTCGTTGATATCGCCTTCAGCCTGGTCGGCGTTGCCACGGTGCCATGCTTGACGAATACGGAAGGACAGGTCTTTGGCAGGGCCGGCCTGAACTACGTATTTGGCTTCAAGGTTGGTTTCGTGATGCTTGCCATCTTCGCCGTAACCGTAAGAGTTGTATGGGCTGCTGGCGTCCATTTTGGTGCCGTCGATGTCCCAACCTTTTACGTAACGGGTCATGAAGCTCAGGCCCGGAACGCCGTACTCGGCCATTTTCAGGTCGTAACGAATCTGTGCAGATTTTTCGTTAGGGCCGTTGAAGTCGGAGTACTGGATGGAGTTAGCCAGGAAGATCGAGTCGCCACCACGGTTGTTGTCACCCACGCCGACGTAGTCGAACGGCGTATCACCATTGACCTTCTGGAAGGCCAGAGTCACGGTGTGTGCTTTCAGGAACGAGAGCGCAGTTGCCAGAGAGAACGTGGTGTTGCTGATGTCACCGGCTTTGGAATCGCCACTGTCAGTGGTGCGGTAGATATTGAAGTCGGTGTTCAGCGAAGTGTCACCACTGATCGGGGTGGTGAGGTTCACGTTGCTGTAGTACTGGTTCCAGATATCCTTGAACTTCGAACCGTAGAGCGAGACGCTCAGGTTCTCGGTGATGCCGTATTTACCACCGGCAAAGTCCATGGTTTTGCCGGTGACAGGGTTTTCACCGGTGCTGGAGTACTGCGAGTGCAACTCACCATCGCTGTTCATCTCGTCCTGGCTGGAGGCCGAGTAGAAGTGGCCTGCTTCCAGATCCAGGTTGTCGATTTCGCTGCTTTGCAGTTGGAAACCGGTTGCGGTCTGAGGAATCAGACGGGAGCCGCCAACGGCGAAGACTGGAGCGGTGCTTGGCTGGAACTCGCCGAATTTCAGCTCGGTCTTGGAGATGCGGGCCTTGATCGCTGCGCCTGCTTTACCGAGGGAGTCGTTGGCATGACCTTGGGAGTCGAGGCTGGTGTTGCCCGAACCTGTGGTGCCATCGCCACCATCCAGTTTGATGCCCAGGTAGCCGAACGCATCAACACCCACGCCGACGGTACCTTGGGTGTAACCGGAGCTGAAGTTGCTCAGGAAACCTTGAGTCCAGTCTCGCTGATCGTTTGATCCGGCTTTTCTGTCTCGGTTGAAGTAATAGTTGCGCAGCAACACATCAAACTTCGCGTCTTCAACAAAACCTTTGGCTTCAGCCTGGTCACTTACAAACGGGGCGGCCGTTGCCACTTGAGTACTGGCTGCTGCAGCAACTGCCAGTGCGATCATGCTCCACTTCATCACGCGCATCGTGATTTGCTCCTTTGGTTTTAGAAGAGTACTGCCGTCCCACCTGTTTTATTATCTGGGCGGCTCTTTCTTTTTGTGTCGGCGCAAACTTATATCACGCCGACAATGTTGGCGATACTTGCTGATCCAACCTTTCAGCATCTTTACGACGGTGTCGCAAATGGCGTGGTGGATGTCGCAAATTCACAGTACCGACGCAGCCGGACTGACAACTTTCTCGCTGTTTATGGGCCTTTTTGCATCGGTAAAAAAGAGTCCCTGGCAAAACACTTGAATCTCCATCGGGCAACCCTGCCACTGTTCTTATGGGGCTTAAGGCATCCACTTCCAGTGGTGCGCTTATAGTCCATATGGGTATGAATGCAACAAGCGTGCACAAACCGCAATTTTGCTGCGGTTATTTTTCTGAACACCCGCTTGAGCATGTGAAAACCTTGTGAAACCTAGGCTTCAAGCCCGATTTTTTCATTGCTTGACGCCTTTCCTTCTATGGTGTTGCCGCACCGTAAAGTGCGCGTGACAACCAAAAACGTTACCGGTTCACCCCGCCAGTGAGTATTTGGCGGATACCCGACGCACTTAGCGTAGACGCACTGTGCGGTTTTGGTGCAAAAATTTTTACTGCTGTTCCGGATTCATACAGTTGAGATCGGGCTGGAGGCTGAGCACATCAGGGTTTTTCAGTCATTTCCTTGCTTCTGAAACCGATATGGGTGCTGTACTGGTGCGCGGTCTCGATAAATGTTCCATGCCGGGGCGGGCACAGCGCTCGCGATCACAGCCTTCGTGAAGGTCGGCGCATTCGCAGGTATGCTGCCGTCCTGTCGCTTGGTGCGTCTTTCGCGAGAAGGGCCGCTAAGCTGAATAATGTCGATCAGCCGGGAGTGCGCGCAGTGTTTGCTTTAGATTCACGACTTCAACAGGACACGCTGGTCATCGGTGACTTTCCGCTGTGCCGGCTGCTGCTGTCCAATGACGCCAACTACCCGTGGTTCATCCTGGTGCCTCGTCGCGACGATATCAGCGAGTTGTTTCAGTTGGATGTCGCCGACCAGCAGCAGCTGTGGCAGGAAACCACCACGCTGGCCGAGTTGCTCAAGGATTCGTTCGACGCCGACAAGCTGAACGTGGCGACCCTGGGGAATGTCGTCAGTCAGTTGCACATGCATGTGATTGTGCGTAAGCGCGACGACGCCGCATGGCCGGCGCCGGTCTGGGGCAAGCACCCGGCCAGACCTTACAGCGCCGGGCAGGTGGCCGCGATTCGCGAGCGCTTGCGCCTGGTGCTGACCGAAGATTTCACGTTTCTGGAGGGCTGAATCATGAGCCTGGAACAACGCGTTACCGATCTGGAAAGCCGTCTGGCCTTTCAGGATGACACCATTCAGGCGTTGAACGACGTCCTGGTGGCGCAGCAGCGGGTAGTCGAGCGGCTGCAATTGCAGATGGCCGCATTGCTCAAGCGTCAGGAGGAGATGGTCGGGCAGTTCGAATCGTTCGAGGAAGAGGCGCCGCCGCCACACTATTGAGCCGGGAGCTTTTCTCCAGGCATAAAAAAACCGCGCACAGCTCAGGCTGTTCGCGGTTTTTTTTGCTTTGGATCAGCGACGCGGCAGAGCGGCGATCACGTCTTCGGCTTGCAGACCCTTGTCCCGGTTCATCACCGAGAACTCCACGCGCTGGCCTTCGACCAGAACGCGGTGGCCTTCGCCACGGATGGCGCGAAAGTGCACGAAAATATCATCGCCGGAATCCCGGGAGATAAAGCCGAAGCCTTTGGAAGTGTTGAACCACTTGACGGTGCCGGTATCGCGGTTGCTCATGTCGTAGCTGGTTGGCGCGGCGGCAGGTGAAGACTTATAGAAGCTGACGGCCAGGTGCAGGATCACGGCCACCAGGGCAATCGCCAGGCTGAACAGCACGGCTGGCTGGCCGGCGATGACAGGCATCGGCGCGATCAGGGTCAGCGTTTGCAGGACGACGGTCAGGATCAGAAGCGCGCTGACCAGGTTTTGCAGATGCTGACGCGGGCCCTTGTTCCAGTACGGGATCACTGGGGCGAGAAGCAGGTTCAGCAGGCCGAAAAAGGCCAGGTAAAGTGCATCGGGTTGTTGCAGGTAGGGAACAGCTTCGGATTTCAAGCTAGGGATGAACGACAGCAGCAATGCCGCTGCGCCCATTAGCAGGTGGACGATTTTCAACATTTTGATTGGCTCACGTTTTATGACGGCTCACAAGGAAGAGCTGAAGGCGCACGGTTCGCTTCGAACAAAATAAAGAGGCGGTAGGCACGTACACGGCATCAGCCTATGCGCCACGCCCCGAAAAATGGGGCGTGGCGACACACTGCCTATTTAACAGCAAAGCCTGCGGCTACTCAAATCAGCCCGGCCGACGGCATGGCGACGGTCGATTTGTCGCAGGCTGTGCACCCGATCAGGGCTGCGGGCTGTCAATAGCCTTGCTAGAGTGGGTCTGCACCTGTTGGATGAATTCAATCGCCGTTAGGGGGTAAACATGGCAATCGATATCGGTATCAGTGAAGAGGATCGCAAGTCCATCGTTGAGGGGCTGTCGCGTCTGCTGTCGGACACCTACGTGCTGTATCTGAAAACCCATAACTTCCACTGGAACGTGACCGGTCCCATGTTCCGTACGCTGCATTTGATGTTCGAAGAGCAATACAACGAACTGGCGCTGGCCGTGGACTTGATCGCCGAGCGTATCCGGGCCCTGGGGTTCCCGGCACCGGGCGCCTATGCCACTTACGCACGTCTTTCTTCTATCAAGGAGGAGGAGGGTGTCCCGAGCGCGGAGGCCATGATCAAACAACTGGTCGAGGGGCAGGAAGCCGTGACCCGCACCGCGCGCGGCATTTTCCCGCTGCTGGACAAGGTCAGCGACGAGCCGACGGCCGACTTGTTGACCCAGCGCATGCAAGTGCATGAGAAAACTGCATGGATGTTGCGCGCCTTGCTCGAGGCCTGACCGACGGCGCGCGCGGGCAGGCCTGAGGGTTGCTCGCGCGCTGTCCGCAATCTTACTGCTGTCGTTGGCTTATCCTACGTTGATGGTCAATAAGTCATCTGGATATAACTTTGCGTCTGCGCTTTTATGAAGGCCACAGGGAGTGACTTTCACAACAGGCAGAGATGACAAAGGAGTGTCACCGATATGGTAGATGGAGACAGGCGAGGCGACAGCCATACTGGCGTGCCTCATGCGTTGAGAGTCGATTCGTTCGTCAATGAATTCGACATGTCATTGATCCGGCCGTTATCCCGGTCCGTTCGTTTGAATGGTTATGCGACCTGCCTGAGACTGGAGCAGGTCTACTGGAACATCCTCGGCCAAATGGCCGCCGACAATCGTTGTTCGGTCAGTTCACTGTTGTCCCGCGTCGATCGCGAAGTGCAATTGCGTCACGGGGGGGTGAAAAACTTCAGTGCACTGGTTCGGGTCGTGTGCGTGATGAACGGCGCCAAGGAGAAGGCGCCCGCCATTGCGCTTTGAAAACGGCGGTCGTCAGTAAGGTCGCGGCCTGTGCAGTCTTACGGCTGCACAGGCCGCATTTAATGGATATAATCCCGCTCTTTCGCCGCAAAGCCCTGCGCGCGGTGGCAATCTGATCGCCGAGACACCCCCATGCCGATGTACGATTACCAATGTGCTTCCTGTGGTCATCAGTTGGAAGCCATTCAAAAGATCAGCGAGGCACCGCTGGTCGACTGCCCTGCCTGCCAGGCGCCAGAGCTCCGGAAACAGCTGTCCATGCCAGGCTTTCGCCTCAGCGGCAGCGGTTGGTACGAAACCGATTTCAAGACCGGCGCCAAGAAGAATCTGGCCGGTGGCGACAAATCTGACTAGGGTTCAGGCCCAGGTCGAACGACACGCGTGAGTTTCTACATGTCGCACAATGCTTGAGTGCGGCGGGATCTCCACCGAATTTCGAATTACGAGAAGCGAACCACTACCATGATGCGCAGCCACTATTGCGGCCAACTGAATGAAAGCCTGGAAGGCCAGGAAATTACCCTTTGCGGATGGGTTCACCGTCGCCGCGACCACGGCGGGGTGATTTTCCTCGATATCCGTGACCGTGATGGTCTGGCTCAGGTGGTGTTTGACCCGGATCGCGCCGAGAGCTTCGCCGCCGCTGACCGTGTGCGCAGCGAGTACGTGGTGAAGATCACCGGTAAAGTGCGTCTGCGTCCGGCCGGCGCGACCAACGCCAACATGGCGTCGGGCATGATCGAAGTGCTGGGCTACGAGCTGGAAGTGCTGAACGAGTCGGAAACCCCGCCGTTCCCGCTCAACGAATACTCCGACGTCGGCGAAGAAACCCGCCTGCGCTATCGCTTCCTCGACCTGCGTCGTCCGGAAATGGCCGAGAAGCTGCGTCTGCGTTCGCGCATGACCACCAGCATTCGTCGCTACCTCGACGAGAACGGCTTCCTTGACGTGGAAACGCCGATCCTGACTCGCGCAACGCCAGAAGGCGCCCGTGACTATCTGGTGCCAAGCCGTACTCACGCCGGTTCGTTCTTCGCCCTGCCGCAATCGCCGCAGCTGTTCAAGCAACTGCTGATGGTCGCCGGCTTCGACCGTTACTACCAGATCGCCAAGTGCTTCCGCGACGAAGACCTGCGTGCCGACCGTCAGCCTGAGTTCACTCAGATCGACATCGAGACCAGTTTCCTCGACGAAAAAGACATCATGGGCCTGACCGAAGGCATGATCCGCAACCTGTTCAAGGAAGTGCTGGATCTGGAATTCGGCGAATTCCCGCACATGACCTTCGAAGAAGCCATGCGTCGTTACGGCTCCGACAAGCCGGACCTGCGTAACCCGCTGGAACTGGTCGATGTTGCCGATCAACTCAAAGAAGTTGAATTCAAGGTCTTCAGCGGCCCGGCCAACGATCCGAAATGCCGTATCGCCGCACTGCGCGTTCCAGGCGGCGCGAGCATGCCGCGCAAACAGATCGACGACTACACCAAGTTCGTCGGCATCTACGGTGCCAAGGGCCTGGCGTACATCAAGGTCAACGAGCGTGCTGCCGGTGTTGAAGGCCTGCAGTCGCCGATCGTGAAGAACATCCCTGAAGACAAGCTGAACGTGATCCTCGATCGCGTCGGTGCTGTCGATGGCGACATCGTGTTCTTCGGCGCCGACAAGGCCAAGATCGTCAGCGAAGCCCTGGGCGCGCTGCGGATCAAGCTCGGTCACGATCTGGACCTGCTGACCTGCAAGTGGGCACCGATGTGGGTCGTTGACTTCCCGATGTTCGAAGAAAACGACGACGGCAGCTTCTCGGCCCTTCACCACCCGTTCACTGCGCCGAAGTGCTCTCCTGAAGAACTGGAAGCCAATCCGGCCGGTGCACTGTCCCGTGCGTACGACATGGTTTTGAACGGCACTGAACTGGGTGGCGGTTCGATCCGTATCCACCGCAAGGAAATGCAGCAAGCGGTGTTCCGTCTGCTGGGTATCAATGAAGCAGAACAGGAAGAGAAATTCGGCTTCCTGCTCGACGCGCTGAAGTACGGTGCACCGCCGCACGGTGGTCTGGCCTTCGGTCTGGACCGTCTGGTGATGCTGATGACCGGCGCCCAGTCGATCCGTGAAGTGATCGCCTTCCCGAAAACCCAGAGCGCTGCCGACGTCATGACGCAAGCACCGGGTGTGGTGGATGCCAAGGCGCTGCGCGAACTGCACATCCGTTTGCGCGAAACGCCAAAGGCTGAGTAAGACGGGCCTGAAGGCGCATCTTCGGATGCGCCTTTTTTCTTTCCAGAGAGAGCAGGTCGAGATTTTTTTGTTTGCCGGCCAGCGCAGTTTCGCGCGGCGGGCAACGTTTCAAAGAGAATTCGGAGCGAGTTATGGCAGGTCATTCCAAGTGGGCGAACATCAAGCACCGCAAAGAACGTCAGGATGCCAAGAGAGGCAAGATTTTCACCAAGTGGATCCGTGAACTGACCGTTGCCGCCCGTCAGGGCGGCGGCGATCCGGGTTCCAACCCGCGTCTGCGTCTGGCCCTGGACAAGGCGCTGGGTGCAAACATGAGCCGCGACATCATCGACCGCGCCGTGGCCCGTGGCGCCGGTGCGACCGAAGCGGACAACGTCGAGGAACTGACCTACGAAGGTTACGGCCCGGGCGGTGTGGCGGTGATGGTCGAGTGCATGACCGACAACCGCAACCGTACTGCCGCCGCCGTACGCCATGCGTTCAGCAAATGCGGGGGCAACCTTGGCACCGACGGTTCGGTGGCCTACCTGTTCGAACGCAAGGGCCAGATCAGCTTCGCGCCGGGCGTTGACGAGGATGCCTTGACCGAAGCGGCGCTGGAAGCCGATGCCGACGACGTGGTGACCCACGACGACGGTTCGATCGACGTGTTCACCTCGTTCACCAGCTTCTACGCCGTGCGCAACGCGCTGGAAGCGGCCGGGTTCAAGGGTGATGACGCGGAAATCGTGATGCAGCCGACCACCAGTGCCGAGCTGGATCTGGAAGGCGCGGAGAAGGTGCTCAAGATGATCGACATGCTTGAGGACCTCGATGATGTGCAGAACGTCTATTCCAATGCGGACATTCCGGAAGACGTGGCCGCTCAGCTCGGTTAAGAGCGACTAGGCTTGAATGTGGGAGCTGGCTTGCCAGCGATGGCGTCGACCCATCAGGTAATGATGGCGCTTGACACTCCGTCATCGCTGGCAAGCCAGCTCCCACATTTGTTTTTGTGTTATTTCGAACCAGCAGGCCTATGACTTTAATTCTTGGTATCGACCCCGGCTCGCGCATCACCGGTTACGGGATTGTTCGCGATACCGGGCGCGGTGGCTGTATCTACGTGGCCTCGGGCTGTATCCGCACCGGCGCCGGCGAACTGCATGAGCGTCTGCAGATCGTCTATCGCGGCGTGCGTGAAATCATTCAGACCTACGGTCCGGTGACCATGGGCATCGAAAAAGTGTTCATGGCAAAAAATGCCGATTCAGCGCTGAAGCTGGGACAGGCCCGCGGGGCTGCTATTGTGGCGGGCGCTGAAGAGTGCCTGGAGATTGCCGAGTACACTGCAACACAGGTCAAGCAAGCCGTGGTCGGCACCGGGGCGGCTAATAAAGAACAAGTGCAGATGATGGTCATGCACATGCTGAAACTGACCAGCAAACCGCAGATCGATGCCTCGGATGCCCTGGCGATCGCCATTTGTCACGCGCACACCCGCTCCAGTCTGTTGCCTCACGGTCTGGGCGCCGCACGCAGTCGTGGCGGGCGCTTGCGTCTCTGATAGCATCAGCATCAATTTTTCCGGAATGCGGATGGCGCCCCTGGGTTGTCGGTGCGCAACCCGCATTCCAACAGTCGCCAGCCCCCGGCTGGCCAGTGCTCAAGGATCTGAAACGTGATTGGACGCTTGCGCGGTACTCTGGCTGAGAAGCAGCCGCCGCACCTGATTCTGGATGTAAACGGCCTTGGGTATGAGCTGGAAGTGCCCATGACCACCCTTTATCGCCTGCCGTCGGTCGGTGAACCACTGACCCTGCATACCCATTTGGTCGTACGCGAAGACGCGCAGTTACTCTATGGTTTTGCCGGCAAGCGTGAGCGAGACTTTTTTCGCGAGTTGATCCGTCTCAATGGTGTCGGGCCGAAGCTGGCGCTGGCACTGATGTCGAGCCTGGAAGTCGACGAGCTGATTCGCTGTGTGCAGTCGCAAGACACCTCGGCGTTGACCAAGGTGCCGGGGGTTGGCAAGAAGACTGCCGAACGTTTGCTGGTCGAACTGAAGGATCGCTTCAAGGCCTGGGAAACCTCGCCGGCGATGTTTGCTCTGGTGCCGAACCAGCCTGACGGCCCGGCGCCGGTCAATACCGCCGAAAACGACGCGGTCAGCGCGCTGATTTCCCTGGGTTACAAGCCGCAGGAAGCGAGCAAGGCGATTTCCGCGATCAAGGACAAGAATTTGAGCAGTGAAGACATGATCCGCCGCGCCCTGAAGGGAATGATTTAAGTGATTGAAGCTGATCGTCTGATCGCCGCCGCGCACAGTCCGCGCGAGCGCGAAGAAGTCCAGGACCGGGCCATCCGCCCGGTCAGTCTGGCCGACTATATAGGCCAGCCGACGGTACGCGAGCAGATGGAGCTGTTCATTCAGGCTGCCCGTGGCCGAAACGAATCCCTCGACCATACGTTGATTTTCGGCCCGCCGGGGCTGGGCAAGACCACGCTGGCCAACATCATCGCCCAGGAAATGGGCGTGTCGATCAAAAGCACGTCGGGCCCGGTGCTCGAGCGTCCCGGCGATCTCGCCGCGCTGCTGACCAACCTTGAACCGCACGACGTGTTGTTCATCGACGAAATCCATCGCCTGTCGCCGATCGTTGAAGAGGTGCTGTACCCGGCGATGGAAGACTTCCAGCTCGACATCATGATCGGTGAAGGACCGGCGGCGCGTTCGATCAAACTCGATTTGCCACCGTTTACGCTGGTGGGTGCAACCACCCGGGCCGGCATGCTGACCAATCCGTTGCGTGACCGTTTCGGTATCGTCCAGCGTCTTGAGTTCTACAGCACCGCTGACCTGTCGACCATTGTCAGTCGCTCGGCGAACATTCTCGGCTTGCCGCTTGATCCGGACGGCGCCTTTGAAGTGGCACGCCGGGCTCGCGGGACGCCGCGAATCGCCAACCGGCTGTTGCGCCGGGTGCGCGATTTCGCCGAAGTGCGGGCCAAGGGGCATATCACCAAAGCAGTGGCGGACCTGGCGTTGAACCTGCTGGATGTCGACGAACATGGTTTCGATCATCAGGACCGGCGTCTGTTGCTGACCATGATCGAGAAGTTCGATGGCGGTCCGGTGGGGGTCGACAGCCTCGCCGCTGCCATCAGCGAAGAACGCCACACCATCGAAGATGTGCTGGAGCCGTATCTGATTCAGCAGGGCTACATCATGCGCACGCCGCGGGGCCGGGTGGTGACGCGACATGCCTATCTGCACTTCGGTTTAAACATTCCGTCACGAATGGGCGAAATGCCCGTGGCAGACGAGTTTCTCGATGCCGTCGACGACTGATACACATTTTTTGGCGATTTATTCAGGGTTTGTACTGTCAGAGGACGGTACTTTTGCGGTAAAGCCGCGAATCAATGAAAAACAGTTGTCTGGCCGGATTGGCAACCTGAGGAGTAAGCACTAGAGTATGCGCGCGCAAAACGGGCTTGAGCCGTTCGCACATCGTTGTCGCGTTTATTACGAGGACACCGATGCGGGCGGCATCGTGTATTACGTTAATTACCTCAAGTTTATGGAACGGGCTCGAACCGAGCGGCTCCGCGAGCTGGGCTTTGCCCAATCGCAGCTGGCAGGGGAGGACCTGTTGTTCGTCGTGCATTCCAGCGAAGCGCGTTACCACGCGCCGGCGCGACTGGACGATGAACTGTTGGTAAGCGCTGATGTAATCGAATTGAACCGTGCCAGCCTGCGCTTCAAACAGCAGGTCAGGCGGGCAACGGATAATGTGCTGCTCTGTGAAGGGCAGTTTTTGGTGGCCTGTGTGCGCACTAACAGTTTGAAACCCCGGGCCCTTCCCGATGATCTGCGTGCGGCCTTCGCCGACGCGGTCGGTCCGGGTACACACTCTAAGCAGGAGATAAAGCGTGGAAGCTAACGTCGTCGACCATTCCTCCATGTGGAGCCTGGTCAGCAATGCCAGCATCGTGGTGCAGTTGGTAATGTTGACTCTGGTGGCCGCATCGGTGACCTCATGGATCATGATCTTTCAGCGCAGCAACCTGCTGCGTGCCGGTCGACGCGCCCTGGAGAGCTTCGAGGAGCGCTTCTGGTCGGGCATCGACCTGTCCAAGCTGTACCGCCAGGCGGGCAGCAACCCGGACCCGGATTCGGGTGTGGAGCAGATCTTCCGTGCCGGTTTCAAGGAATTCTCCCGTCTGCGTCAGCAGCCTGGCGTCGATCCTGAAGCGGTGATGGAAGGCGTGGCCCGTGCCATGCGCGTCGCCATCTCCCGCGAAGAAGAGAAACTGGAACAGAGCCTGCCGTTCCTCGCCACTGTCGGCTCGGTCAGCCCGTACATCGGTCTGTTCGGTACTGTATGGGGCATCATGAACTCCTTCCGCGGTCTGGCCAGCGCCCAGCAAGCGACCCTGGCCACCGTGGCTCCGGGTATCGCCGAAGCCCTGATCGCCACGGCGATCGGCCTGTTTGCCGCGATCCCGGCCGTTATCGCTTACAACCGTTTCTCTGCCCGCAGCGAAACCTTGCTGAGCCGCTACTACACCTTCGCCGATGAATTCCAGGCGATCCTGCACCGCAAAGTGCACACCAGCGAAGAATAAGCAGGTATTTCCCGATGGCTTTAATCGCTCGAGCCCGAAACAAGCGCAAGCCGGTCGCCGAGATGAACGTAGTGCCCTACATCGACGTGATGCTGGTACTGCTGGTCATCTTCATGGTGACCGCGCCGATGCTCAATCAGGGCGTGAAAGTGGATCTGCCCAAGGTTTCCAGCGAAGCCTTGCCGCAGGACAACAACACTCAGGTGCTGACGATTTCGATCAAGGCTGACAAGACCTATTACTGGAACCTTGGCAGCGAAGTCGATACCGAGAAGCAGCAGGACAGGGCCATGACCCTGCCGCAGATGACCGACGCGGTGACCAAGATCATTCGTGCCGGCACCGAAGGCGGCAAGCGTACCCAGGTCTTTATCCGCGGCGACAAATCCGTCGATTACGGCGCCGTCATGGGCGCCATGGGCGGGTTGCAGAAAGCCGGGGTCGGTAATGTTGGTTTGATTACCGAGGCCCCCTGATGCAGCAACAGCGAGAGCCGTCCGCCTCGGAAAGCTACTTCTGGCCTAGTGTTCTGGCGATTGTCCTGCACGTGCTGGTGTTCGGCATGCTGTTCGTCAGTTTCGCCTTCACACCAGAACTGCCGCCGGCCAAGCCGATTGTCCAGGCGACCCTGTATCAACTGAAATCGAAAAGTCAGGCAACCACCCAGACCAATCAGAAGATTGCGGGTGAGGCGAAGAAATCCGCCGCGCGCCAGACTGAAGTCGAGCAGATGGAGCAGAAAAAGGTCGAGCAGGAAGCGGTGAAGGCTGCGGAACAAAAGAAAGAAGAAGCGGCTCAAAAGGCCGAGGAAGCCAAGAAGGCCGACGAGGCGAAGAAAGCGGACGAAGCGAAGAAGGCTGATGAAGCCAAGAAAGCCGACGACGCGAAGAAAGCCGAGGCCAAGAAGGCAGAAGAGAAACAATTGGCTGATATAGCCAAGAAGAAAGCCGAAGAAGAAGCCAAAAAGGCAGCTGAAGAAGAGGCCAAGAAAGCGGCCGCTGAAGAAGCCAAGAAGAAAATCGTCGAAGACGCGAAGAAGAAAGCCGCCGAAGACGCCAAGAAGAAAGCTGAAGCTGAAGAGGCGAAGAAGAAAGTCGCCGACGAAGCGAAGAAGAAAGCTGCTGCCGATGCTGCGAAGAAGAAATCGCAGGAAGCGGCACGTAAATCCGCCGAAGAGAAAAAGGCTCAGGCCCTGGCTGATTTGCTTTCCGACACGCCGCAGCGTCAGCAGGCCTTGGCCGATGAGCAGGGTGACGAAGTCGCGGGCAGTTTCGATGACTTGATTCGTGCACGGGCAGCAGAAGGTTGGGCTCGTCCTCCTTCGGCACGCAAAGGCATGACGGTCGTGCTGCAGATTGGCATGTTGCCGGACGGTACGGTGACTTCGGTCAGCGTGGCCAAGTCCAGTGGCGACGGTCCGTTCGATGCCTCGGCAGTGGCGGCGGTGAAGAATATTGGACGTTTGACAGAAATGCAGGGAATGAAGGCGAGCGATTTCGCTCCATATCGTTCATTCAAGATGACATTCACACCTGAGGACTTAGCCTTGTGAGAAACCTTCTTCGAGGAATGCTGGTCGTGATCTGCTGCATGGCAGGGATCGCGATGGCTGATGAAAAGAACATTCTGGTCACCAGCGGCAGCGATCGGGCTACTCCGATCGCCGTTGTACCGTTCGGTTTCCAGGGCGGTGCCGTCCTGCCGGATGACATGGCTGAAATCATTGGTAACGATTTGCGCAACTCGGGCTATTACTCGCCGATTCCAAAGCAAAACATGATCAGCCAGCCAAGCCAGCCGAGCGAAATCATCTTCCGTGACTGGAAGGCGGTGGGTGCTCAATACATGATGGTCGGCAGCATCGTTCCAGCGGGCGGTCGCCTGCAGGTGCAATGGGCGCTGTTCAACGTGGCCACCGAGCAGAAAGTGGCTGACGGCAGCGTTTCCGGTACCACCGAGCAACTGCGTGACATGGCGCACTACATCTCTGACCAGTCGTTCGAGAAACTCACCGGTATCAAAGGTGCGTTCTCGACCCGTCTGTTGTACGTCACAGCCGAGCGTTTTTCCGAGAAGAACACTCGCTACACCCTGCAGCGTTCGGACTACGACGGTGCCCGCGCGGTGACCCTGCTGCAATCGCGCGAGCCGATCCTGTCGCCGCGTTTCGCGCCGGATGGCAAACGCATTGCCTATGTGTCGTTCGAGCAGAAGCGTCCGCGCATCTTCATGCAGAACATCGACACCGGTCGCCGTGAGCAGATCACCAACTTCGAAGGCCTGAACGGTGCGCCTGCCTGGTCGCCGGATGGCAATCGCCTGGCGTTCGTGCTGTCGAAAGACGGTAACCCGGACATCTACGTGATGAACCTCGGTTCGCGTCAGATCACTCGCGTCACTGCGGGCCCTGGCATCAACACCGAACCGTACTGGGGCAAGGATGGCTCGACCATCTACTTCACCTCGGACCGTGGCGGCAAGCCACAGATCTACAAAACCAGCGCCAGTGGCGGTGGTGCCGAGCGTGTGACCTTCATCGGTAACTACAACGCCAACCCGAAACTTTCGGCTGACGAAAAGACCCTGGTGATGATCCATCGTCAGGACGGTTTCACCAATTTCAAAGTGGCGGCTCAGGATTTGCAGCGCGGAAGTGTAAAAATCCTAACTGATAGCACTCTGGACGAGTCGCCTACTGTTGCGCCCAACGGCACCATGGTAATCTACGCCACCCGCCAGCAGGGCCGGGGAGTCTTGATGCTCGTGTCCATTAATGGACGCGTGAGGCTCCCGCTTCCTACCGCTCAAGGCGAAGTCAGAGAACCGTCCTGGTCCCCTTACCTGAACTGACGCGGCGCTTTACGTTTTACTTAACACACTGGGGTTCATTAGGAGTTTCACGATGGAAATGCTGAAGTTTGGTAAATTTGCTGCGCTGGCTCTGGCCATGGCTGTAGCTGTAGGTTGCTCGTCCAAAGGCGGCGACAACGCCGGTGAAGGCGCTGTTGATCCAAACGCTGGTTACGGCGCAAACACTGGTGCCGTTGACGGTTCCCTGAGCGAAGAAGCTGCTCTGCGCGCAATCACCACCTTCTACTTCGAATACGACAGCTCGGACCTGAAGCCAGAAGCCATGCGCGCTCTGGACGTTCACGCCAAAGACCTGAAAGCAAACGGCGCTCGCGTTGTTCTGGAAGGCAACACCGACGAACGTGGTACTCGTGAGTACAACATGGCACTGGGCGAGCGTCGTGCGAAAGCCGTTCAACGCTACCTGGTACTGCAAGGTGTTTCCCCAGCTCAGCTGGAACTGGTTTCCTACGGCGAAGAGCGTCCAGTTGCTACCGGCAACGACGAGCAGTCCTGGGCTCAAAACCGTCGCGTCGAACTGCGTAAGTAATTCGATATGCGAACGTGCCGTCGTGCTGTAACTGTTCTGGCTCTCAGCCTCGCGCCGCTTGCGGCGTGGGCTGCGGTTCCTGTGGTCGATGACAACTCCGGTTATAACAATAGCGGGAGCAGTTATCCGCCTGCGGGTTACGGTACGAACGGCGCCTATGCCGGGGGAGCGGCTTCGGCCCCTGCCTCGGCACAAGGCATGCTGTTCAACCAACTGCAACAGATGCAGGATCAGATTTCTCGCCAGCAAGGCGTGATCGAAGAACTGCAGAATCAAGTTGCGCGCATGAAACAGGAATCCCTGGAGCGATACCAGGATCTTGATCGGCGCATAGGATCCGGTGTTGCACCAGCCGCGACTCCTGAGAATTCTTCTGCCGGTGGCGACGCAAGTGCTGCTGCCGGTGCCGGGGCTGCCGCTGCGGCCCAAGCGCCTGCCGCGAGCAGTGAGCCGGGTGATCCGGCCAAGGAAAAGCTGTATTACGATGCCGCTTTCGACTTGATCAAAGCCAAGGATTTCGACAAGGCCAGTCAGGCTTTTGCCGCTTTCCTGCGCAAATACCCGAACAGCCAATACGCGGGCAATGCCCAGTACTGGTTGGGTGAGGTGAATCTGGCGAAGGGTGATCTGCAAGGCGCAGGTCAGGCGTTCGCCAAGGTTTCGCAGTTGTATCCGAAGCACGCCAAAGTGCCGGATTCGCTGTACAAGCTGGCTGACGTAGAGCGCCGCCTCGGTCACACCGACAAGGTCAAGGGCATTCTGCAGCAGGTGGTTTCCCAATATCCGGGTACCTCCGCCGCTCAGTTGGCCCAGCGCGATCTGCAGCGCATGTAATTCAGCTTCACCCGTTTGGAAGAAACCCGCGCTTGTCGCGGGTTTTTTCGTTAGAATTCACGCCCTTTTTCTGAAACACGCTTCTGGTGATCTACGCGATGGCGGGGTTGCCTGAGGTGCCTGACGGAGGCGGACAGCCTGTTTAGCTGTTACGCCCGTGGCGACTATGCAAGACACATTGAGAATCACCGAAGTTTTCTACTCGTTGCAGGGGGAAACGCGGACTGCCGGGCTGCCCACGGTTTTTGTGCGCCTGACCGGTTGCCCATTGCGTTGCCAATACTGCGACAGCGCCTATGCGTTCAGCGGCGGTACGATCCGCACCCTCGACGACATCCTCGAGCAAGTGGCTGGCTATCGTCCGCGCTATGTCTGTGTCACCGGCGGCGAGCCGCTGGCACAGCCGAACGCTATCCCTTTACTCAAGCGTTTGTGTGATGCCGGTTACGAAGTGTCACTGGAAACCAGTGGTGCGCTCGACATCTCGGCAGTCGATTCGCGCGTCAGTCGTGTTGTCGACTTGAAGACGCCGGACTCGAAAGAGGCCCATCGCAACCGTTACGAGAACATCGAGCTGCTGACCGCCAACGATCAGGTGAAGTTTGTCATCTGCTCGCGGGAAGACTATGACTGGGCGGTGTCCAAGCTGATTCAGTACGGTCTCGAGCGACGTGCAGGCGAAGTGCTGTTTTCCCCAAGTCACCATGACCTGAATGCTCGAGATCTGGCGGACTGGGTGGTGGCGGATAACCTGCCGGTGCGCCTGCAACTGCAGCTGCATAAATATCTTTGGAATGATGAGCCGGGGCGCTGAGATGACTGAACCACTGAAAGCTGGCGAAAAACGTGCAGTCATTCTGCTGTCCGGTGGCCTGGACTCGGCCACAGTCGTGGCGATGGCCCGGGCTGAAGGCTATGCCTGCTACACCATGAGTTTCGATTACGGACAGCGTTCGCATGCAGAGTTGCATGCCGCCGCGCGCGTTGCTCGCGACCTCGGTGTGGTCGAGCACAAAGTGATTGGCCTGAACCTGAACGGCATGGGCGGCTCGGCGCTCACCGATACCAGCATTGATATCCCTGAAGCGCTGGGCGAGGGCATTCCGGTGACGTACGTGCCGGCGCGCAACACCGTGTTCCTGTCGCTGGCCTTGGGCTGGGCTGAAGTGCTCGGCGCCCGTGACATCTTTATCGGTGTCAATGCCGTGGATTATTCCGGTTACCCGGATTGCCGTCCCGAGTTCATTGAGTCGTTCGAGCGCATGGCCAATCTGGCGACCAAGGCGGGCGTGGAGGGCAATGGCTTCCGTATTCAGGCGCCGCTGCAGAACCTGAGCAAGGCGCAGATCGTCCACGCGGGTGTGAAGCTGGGTGTCGATTACAGCCTGACCGTTTCCTGCTATCAGGCCGATGATGATGGCCGTGCCTGCGGCAAATGCGACAGCTGCCGCCTGCGTGCGGAAGGCTTCGCGGCAGCCGGTGTAAGCGATCCAACACCTTATTTTTGATTTTTTTCAAAAAGGTGTTGAATAGTCCTTAAAAATCAGTATTATACGCGCCACCACACAGCGGGTCGTTAGCTCAGTTGGTAGAGCAGTTGGCTTTTAACCAATTGGTCGTAGGTTCGAATCCCACACGACCCACCATATTTGGCGGTTTAGAAAATCCGGAAGGCCCACGAAAGTGAGGATTTCCGGGTTTTTTTTTGCCTGCGATTCCGGGGTGTGTTCTTTCCCGGTGTCCGCGCTGACGCAGGTCAGAATCATCTTTTGCATCTACGGGATATTCTGTAGCCTTGCGCAGCTTCAATGTTGTCCGTGCCTGATAATACTCACTCTCCCGGCGGTACCCTCAAGCGGTCCGGAGCCGGGTGTATACTCGACTTTCGCGCGAACGCGCCTGCAGGTCTTGCGAACATGACGCAGATTTCCGAACGCCTACTGGTTCAAGCCCACCTCGACGCCAAACAGCCCAAACCGCTGACTGCCGAGGAAGAGGCTTACTATCGTTCCGCCATCGCCGCCGAGCTCAAGGCTCAGGACGCGGTGCTGGTGGCTCACTTTTATTGCGATCCGGTGATTCAGGCCCTGGCCGAAGAAACCGGTGGCTGTGTTTCCGACTCCCTGGAAATGGCTCGCTTCGGCAATGCCCACCCGGCCAAGACCGTGGTGGTCGCCGGCGTTAAATTCATGGGTGAGACCGCGAAGATCCTCAATCCGGAAAAACGCGTGCTGATGCCGACCCTGGACGCCACCTGCTCGCTGGACCTGGGGTGCCCGGTCGACGAGTTCTCGGCGTTCTGCGATCAGCACCCGGAGCGTACGGTGGTGGTTTACGCCAACACCTCGGCAGCGGTCAAAGCCCGGGCTGACTGGGTCGTGACGTCGAGCTGCGCACTGGAGATCGTCGAAAGCCTGATGGACAACGGCGAGACCATCATCTGGGGCCCGGACAAGCACCTGGGCACTTACATTCAGCGCAAGACCGGTGCCGACATGCTGCTGTGGGACGGTGCCTGCATCGTCCACGAAGAGTTCAAGTCCAAGCAGCTTGAAGACATGAAGGCGCTGTACCCGGATGCCGCGATTCTGGTTCACCCGGAATCGCCGACCTCGGTGATCGAACTGGCCGACGCCGTCGGTTCGACCAGTCAGTTGATCGCCGCCGCTCAATCGCTGCCGAACAAGACCCTGATCGTCGCCACCGACCGTGGCATCTTCTACAAGATGCAGCAGCTGTGCCCGGACAAGGTCTTCATCGAGGCGCCTACCGCCGGTAACGGCGCTGCGTGCCGCAGTTGCGCACATTGCCCGTGGATGGCCATGAACACCCTTGAGCGCACGCTCAAGAGCCTGAAAGAAGGGACGAACGAGATCTTTGTTGATCCGGCGTTGATTCCGCAGGCGATCCGACCTTTGAAGCGCATGCTGGATTTCACCCAGGCGGCACGGATGAAACTGGCCGGCAACGCTTAAGCTCAAAGGCATTACACAAAACCTGTGGGAGCGAGCTTGCTCGCGAAAGCGGTGTGTCAGTCACCATTGGAATCGACTGATACGACGCCTTCGCGAGCAAGCTCGCTCCCACAGTGGTATGGGGTGTCACGAAGTTATTTGGTCTTTTTCGGAATTCGCACGAGGCGGGTATCGGAATAGATGTCATGCCACGTGCGCTTCTGCTTGTCGTACAGCGACCAGAAGAATCCCAGCCCCACGCACAGCCACGACGCAATCGACACCATAAACCGCAACAGCGCCTGCCACAGACTGATCGCCGTGCCATTGGCGTTCTGCACCCGAATCCCCCACACCTGCATGCCCAGCGTCTGCCCGCCATGGGTCCAGAACTTGGCGAAGAACGCGAACAGCACCAGCAGCAGCACCGTGGAGTACAGCGGATCACCGTCCAGTTGCCCGGCGTCCGTCATCACCCGCAGGCGTTCTTCGCCGATGATCGCTGCCTGGATCAACTTGTAGACGAATCCGGTGACGATCAGCAGGGCGGTGCACAGCAGGAAGTCATAGAACATCGCGGCCAGGCGACGGCCGAGGCCAACGGCAGGAAAGTCGCCCTGTGGGATGAGCAAGGTTTTCGACATGGCAGCCTCTGGACGCAAAATGAAGCGCCATTTTACGGATTCGCGCGCACAAAAAAGCCCCTGATATCAATATCAGGGGCTTTTTCGTAACAGAAATCAGGCTTCTGCTTGTACTTCGTCAGCCTGCATGCCTTTCTGGCCTTGCACAGCAACGAAAGTCACTTTCTGGCCTTCTTTCAGGCTTTTGAAGCCGTTGCCCTGAATAGCGCGGAAATGCACGAACAGATCCGGACCGCTTTCTGGAGTGATAAAACCAAAACCTTTCTCGTCGTTAAACCACTTGACGGTACCGCTCTGACGTTGGGACATTTCTTATTTCCTTTGACGCAAAAATTGATGACAGTCTCTTCCTCATGAAAGAGTACTGGGGCTGGTTGCAGGAGAGTAAGAAGACGTCGAACGGGATGTAGCTAACTTGTAGGCTACTGCCCAGGTCACGATTCCAAGCTGACCCATGCAAACACAGTGGACAAACTCTACGCCAACTACGGGAGAAAAAACAAGCCCCGCGAAGGCCCCGGTTTTCCTGCACTTGCTGGCAGTTAGTCAATTCACTAGTGCGGCTTAGACGATTAGCTCGTTCAATTGTTTTCGAACGTTATAAGCAAAGTTCATATTCGAATCAGATGTTAGAAAATGCACTTTTTTGTGGCGATTGCGTTACACATTAGTGCACGCATAACGCAATCGCGTTACTTATAGAAACAGTCAATCAGCCACGATAGTAGCGTTGTGGAACAAATGGCATTTTGCTTACAAGCATTGGCACCTTTTTCCCACGGACGATTGCCCAAACGGTGGTGTCGAGGGTGACATAAGCGCTGTCGAGGTATCCCATCGCCAGAGGGCCGCCCAGGGTCGGCCCGAAGCCGCCGCTGCACACGCTGCCGATGATCTCGCCCGCCTCGTTGACGATTTCCGCGCCTTCACGCACCGGGGTGCGTTCCTGCGGCAACAGGCCGACGCGTTTGCGTGCGACACCATTCTGCTGCTGGGCAAATACCTGCTCCGCCCCCGGGAAACCGCCGGCTCGCGCGCCGTCGGCACGGCGTGTCTTCGAGATCGCCCACAACAGGCTGGCCTCAATCGGCGTGGTCTCGGTGTTCATGTCGTGGCCGTAAAGGCACAGGCCGGCTTCCAGACGCAGTGAATCGCGGGCGCCGAGGCCGATGGCCTGGACTTCCGGTTCAGCCAGCAGGGCGCGGGCGAGTTTTTCCGCATCAGCGGCTGGCACCGAGATTTCGAAACCGTCTTCACCGGTGTAACCCGAACGGCTGACGAAGCAATCGACACCCAGCAGTTGCACGCGATTGAACTGCATGAAGGTCATTTTCGCCACGTCCGGCGCCAGCCGCGCGAGCACGGTGACGGCTGCCGGACCTTGCAGGGCGAGCAGGGCGCGCGCTTCGAACAGCTCCGTTATGGTGCACTGATCGCCGATGTGTTTTTGCAGATGCGCCAGGTCCTGATCCTTGCACGCGGCGTTGACCACCAGGAACAGCTCGTCGTTACCGAGGTTGGCGACCATCAGGTCGTCGAGGATGCCACCGTTGTCGTTGGTGAACATCGCATAACGCTGCATGCCTACCGGCAGGTCGATGATGTCCACCGGCACCAGGGTTTCCAGGGCTTTGGCGGCATTGGCACCGGTCAGGCGGATCTGGCCCATGTGCGAGACATCGAACAGGCCGGCGTGCTCACGGGTGTGTTGATGTTCCTTCATCACGCCCAGCGGGTATTGCACCGGCATGTCGTAGCCGGCGAACGGCACCATACGGGCACCAAGTTCGAGGTGCAGAGCGTGCAGCGGGGTTTTCGACAGTTGTTCGGTGGACATGCGTGGCTCCTTGAAAATGTGATTCGGGATCGGGGGCAAGATCAAAAGCCCCTCACCCCGGCCCTCTCCCGGAGGGAGAGGGAGCTAGTTACGTTTGTCTCCCGGAGGGAGAGGGTGCCAAGTACGATCGTCTCCCTGAGGGAGGCGGAGTTAAATAAGGTTCAGCATTCGATAATGTTGACCGCCAGACCGCCGCGGGCGGTCTCCTTGTATTTGCTTTTCATGTCGGCGCCGGTCTGGCGCATGGTGCGGATGACCTTGTCGAGGGAGACGAAGTGTTGGCCGTCTCCGCGCATGGCCATGCGTACCGCGTTGATCGCTTTCACCGAGCCCATCGCATTGCGTTCGATGCACGGCACCTGCACCAGTCCGCCAATCGGGTCGCAGGTCAGGCCGAGGTTGTGTTCCATGCCGATTTCCGCAGCGTTTTCCACTTGCTGCACGCTGCCGCCAAGGACTTCGCACAACGCACCGGCGGCCATTGAACAGGCGACACCGACTTCACCCTGACAGCCGACTTCAGCGCCGGAGATCGAGGCGTTTTCCTTGTACAGAATGCCGATGGCGGCAGCGGTCAGCAGAAAGCGCACGACGCCGTCATCGTTGGCTCCGGGAATAAAGCGCATGTAGTAATGCAGCACTGCGGGGATGATTCCCGCCGCGCCATTGGTGGGGGCGGTGACCACGCGTCCGCCATTGGCGTTTTCTTCGTTGACCGCCAGCGCGTACAGGTTGACCCAGTCGAGTACCGACAGCGGATCGCGCAGTGCCGACTCCGGGTTCTTGCACAGTTGCCGATGCAGCGCCGCCGCCCGGCGTTTGACCTTCAGCCCGCCCGGCAGGATGCCTTCGTTGCGGCATCCGGCGGCGACGCAGTCCTGCATCACTTGCCAGATGTTCAGCAGGCCGGCGCGGGTTTCCGCCTCCGGACGCCAGGCGCTCTCGTTGGTCAGCATCACCTGACTGATCGACAGCCCATAAGTGGCGCAATGACCGAGCAAATCCTTGGCGCTTTTGAACGGGAAGGTCAGCGGCGTAGCATCTTCGACAATCCGGTCGGCGCCGGCAGCGTCTTCGTCGACGACAAAACCACCGCCAACCGAGTAGTACTCGCGGCTGCGGATCTGAATGCCGGCGGCGTCGAATGCGCGAAAGATCATGCCGTTGGGGTGATAGGCCAATGGCTTTCGGATCATCGCCAGATGTTCTTTCTCGTTGAACGCAATGCTGTGTTCGCCGAGCAGGTTCAGCTGGCCATTACCGCGAATGGCTTGCAGGCGGGCGGCGACGGTTTCGGTGTCGACGGTGTCCGGGTGTTCCCCCTCAAGGCCGAGCAGCACGGCCTTGTCACTGCCGTGACCTTTGCCGGTAGCGCCCAGCGAGCCATACAACTCGACGCGCACGCTGGCGGTTGCGCTGAGCAGGTTTTCCCGGCGCAGACCTTCGGCGAAGCGCGCAGCGGCACGCATCGGGCCAACGGTGTGGGAACTGGAAGGGCCGATGCCAATCTTGAACAGGTCGAACACGCTTAACGACATGAGTGGTTCTCCGGTTTCTTGTTATAGGAATTGGCGGAATATCAGGCTTGATGCGCTCCTTGTGGGAGCTGGCTTGCCAGCGATGGCGGTGTGTCAGGCAACAGAGATTGAGACTGATCCACCCTCATCGCTGGCAAGCCAGCTCCCACAGGGATCCGTGGTGTTCTGGAGAAAGGGGCAGGTATTCCCGCCCCTCATTCCTTTAAGCGTAGCTTTCGATCGACGGGCAGGCGCACACCAGGTTGCGGTCGCCGAACACGTTGTCGACGCGGCCGACCGGCGGCCAGTATTTACCTTCAACCAGCGACGCCACCGGATACACCGCTTGCTCGCGGCTGTACGGGTGGGTCCACTCGCCGACCAGCTCCGCCGCAGTGTGCGGGGCGTTCTTCAGCGGGTTGTCGTCCTTGTCCAGCGTGCCGTTTTCCACTGCGCGGATTTCTTCGCGGATGCGGATCATGGCGTCGCAGAAGCGATCCAGTTCTTCCTTGGATTCGCTCTCGGTCGGCTCGATCATCAGCGTGCCGGCGACCGGGAACGACATGGTCGGCGCGTGGAAGCCGAAGTCGATCAGGCGCTTGGCAACGTCATCGACGCTGATGCCGCTGCTGTCTTTCAGCGGACGCAGGTCGAGGATGCACTCGTGCGCCACCAGCCCGTTGCTGCCGGTGTACAGCACTGGGTAGTGCTCTTCCAGACGACGGGAAATGTAGTTGGCGTTGAGGATCGCCAGTTGCGAAGCGCGCTTGAGACCCGCGCCACCCATCATGCGAATGTACATCCAGGTGATCGGCAGAATGCTCGCGCTGCCGAACGGTGCCGCGCAGACCGCGCCTTCCTTGCGCTCCATCTGGGCGTGGCCCGGCATAAACGGTGCGAGGTGTGACTTGACGCCAATCGGGCCGACGCCCGGGCCGCCACCACCGTGTGGAATGCAGAACGTCTTGTGCAGGTTCAGGTGCGAAACATCGCCGCCGAACTTGCCCGGCGCGCAGAGGCCGACCATCGCGTTCATGTTGGCGCCGTCGATGTACACCTGGCCGCCGTTGTCGTGAATGATCCCGCAGATTTCGCGGATACCTTCTTCGAACACGCCGTGGGTCGACGGGTAGGTGATCATCAGTGCAGCGAGGTGTTCGCGGTGCTCGATGGCTTTGGCACGCAGGTCTTCGATGTCGACGTTGCCGCGCGCGTCGCACGCGGTCACAACCACGCGCATGCCGGCCATGTTGGCGGTGGCCGGGTTGGTGCCGTGGGCTGACGACGGGATCAGGCAGATGTCGCGGCGCTCATCGCCACGGCTCTGGTGGTAAGCGCGAATCGCCAGCAGGCCAGCGTATTCACCCTGCGAACCGGCGTTCGGTTGCAGCGAGATCGCGTCGTAACCGGTTGCGGCGCAGAGCATCGCTTCCAGTTCGTCGGTCAGTTGCTGGTAGCCGGCGCTCTGTGCGGCGGGAGCGAACGGGTGCAGTGCGCCGAATTCGGCCCAGGTCACCGGGATCATTTCGCTGGCGGCATTGAGTTTCATGGTGCACGAGCCCAGCGGGATCATGGTGCGATCCAGTGCCAGATCCTTGTCCGCCAGTTTGCGCAGGTAGCGCATCAGCTCGGTTTCCGAGTGATAGCGGTTGAACACCGGGTGGCTGAGGATCGGCGACTGACGCACCAGCGCAGCCGGGATGGTGCTTTGCACCGAGGCGGCCAGCGCAGCGAAATCCGGCAGGGTCTTGCCGTCGGCGAACAGGCTCCACAGGGTTTCGATATCCGCCTGGGTGGTGGTTTCGTCCACCGACAGGCCCAGACGCTGAGCGTCGATCACCCGCAGGTTGATCTGCTGAGCGTGCGCCTTGTCGTGCAGCGCGGCGGTTTGCGCGCCGGTGGCGAGGGTCAGGGTGTCGAAGAAGCTGTCCTGCTCGACGTTGGCGCCCAGTGCGTTCAGACCCTTGGCCAGAATTGCGGTCAGGTGATGCACGCGGTTGGCGATCTGGGTCAGGCCTTTCGGGCCGTGGTACACGGCGTACATGCTGGCGATATTGGCCAGCAGCACTTGCGCGGTGCAGATGTTCGACGTGGCCTTCTCGCGGCGAATGTGTTGCTCGCGGGTCTGCATCGCCAGGCGTAGGGCCGGCTTGCCGAAACGGTCAACCGAGACACCGACCAGACGGCCCGGCATGTCGCGCTTGAACGCATCCTTGGTGGAGAAGTACGCGGCGTGTGGGCCGCCGAAGCCCAGCGGCACGCCGAAGCGTTGCGCCGAGCCGATGGCGACGTCCGCGCCGAACTCGCCCGGGGCGGTCAGCAAGGTCAGCGCCAGCAGGTCGGCAGCCACGGCGACCAGCGCGTTGGCGGCGTGGAAGCGTTCGGTCAGTTCGCGGTAGTCGAACAGGTCACCGTTGCTCGCCGGGTATTGCAGCAGCGCGCCGAAGAACGGCGTCACGTCAGTCAGTTCACGCTCGTCACCGACAACCACGTCGATACCCAGCGGCTCGGCACGGGTGCGCAGCACGTCGAGGGTTTGCGGGTGGCTGTGGATCGAGGCGAAGAATTGGTGGCTGCCCTTGTTCTTGCTCAGGCGTTTGCAGAAGGTCATGGCTTCGGCAGCGGCGGTGGCTTCGTCGAGCAAGGAGGCGTTGGCGATCGGCAGGCCGGTGAGGTCGCTGATCAGGGTCTGGAAGTTCAGCAGCGCTTCGAGACGGCCCTGGGAGATTTCTGGCTGGTACGGGGTGTACGCGGTGTACCAGGCCGGATTTTCCAGGAGGTTGCGCAGGATCGGCGACGGCGTGTGGCAGTTGTAGTAGCCCTGGCCGATGTAGGTCTTGAACAGCTGGTTCTGGCCGGCGATGGATTTGATCATCGCCAGGGCGTCGGCTTCGCTGAGGCCGTCGTCCATGCCGAGCACGCTGGTGCCCTTGATGCTTTCCGGGATCACGCTGGCGCTCAGGGCTTCGAGGGAATCGAAGCCGAGGCTGTTGAGCATGGCTTGCTCGTCAGCGGCGCGCGGGCCGATGTGACGGGCGATGAATTCGTTGGCAGTGCCGAGGTTTACTTGGGTCATGTCGCTACTCCTCAGGCTTCGGCTTGGGCTTTGATCAAACGGTCGTAGGCGTCTTGATCCAGCAGTTTCGCCACAGCCGAGGCGTCGCTTGGCTGGAAGCGGAAGAACCAGCCTTCGCCCAGCGGATCTTCGTTGACCAGTTCCGGTGCGTCTTCCAGTGCCGGGTTGATTTCCAATACGTCGCCATCGAGGGGCATGTACACGCCGCTGGCGGCTTTCACCGATTCCACGGTGGCGGCTTCGGCGCCTTTTTCGTAAGCCTGCAGCTCAGGCAGTTGCACGAACACCACGTCGCCCAGGGCGTTCTGCGCGAAAGCGGTGATGCCGACAGTAACGCTGCCGTCAGCTTCAGTGCGCAGCCATTCGTGATCTTCAGTAAAACGCAACTCGCTCATGGAAACTCCTAAGGGGGCCAGACTCGTCTGGTGGACGCGGTGGAAGGCTCGGGCGGCAAAGCCCTGATTTTATGAACGGTTACTTAGCAAGAACGCGGCCATCTTGGATTTATCGTTATAAATCAATTGGATAGCTATTTTTTGCGCTGCCGCAGATTGCGTGCGTGTAGCGAAATCGCTACAGCTTGGGGCGGGGAAAAAAGCTGAACGGGATCAAAGCCTTGCACTGTGGTCGCCGGAAGAGGGTGTAGCGATATCGTTCCGCTGTAGCGCTTTCAGTACAGATGGAGGTCGCTTTTGAACGGATTTCGAATCCGTCACAAATCATTGTAGGAGTGAGCCTGCCAGGGGGTATGCGGCGTGATCAGGGCTTGTTGGGAATGCCGTACTTGCGCAGGCGATGGGCGATGGCGGTGTGCGAGGTTTGCAAGCGGCTCGCCAGTTGCCGGGTCGAGGGGTAGCTGACGTAGAGCTTTTCCAGCAGCGATTTTTCGAAGGACTCGACGGCTTGTTCGAGGCTGTCGACATCGCTGTCGGTCTGGCGCGCCACGGAGGTGCCGGCGATGTCGAGATCGCCGATATCGACCAGGCTGCTTTCGCAGATCGCGGCGGCGCGGAAGATCACGTTCTGCAGTTGCCGCACGTTGCCCGGCCAACGATTACCGAGTAGTGCCGGATAGGTGCCGGGGGCGAGGCGGCAGACCGGGCGCTGGATCTGCGCGCAAGCCTGCTGCATGAAATAGCGCGCCAGCAGCAGGATGTCCTGACCGCGTTCGCGCAGCGGTGGCACTTCAACGTTGAGCACGTTGAGGCGGTAGAACAGGTCTTCGCGGAACAGGCCTTCGCTGACCATTTTTTCCAGGTCGCGGTGGGTGGCGCTGAGGATCCGCACGTTGACCTTCACTTCGCGATCACCGCCGACCCGACGGAAGCTGCCGTCATTGAGAAAGCGCAACAGCTTGGCCTGCAAGTACGGCGACATCTCGCCGATTTCATCGAGAAACACCGTGCCCTGGTTCGCCAGCTCCATCAGCCCCGGTTTGCCACCACGCGCCGCGCCAGTGAAGGCGCCGGGGGCGTAGCCGAACAGTTCGCTCTCGGCGAGGTTCTCCGGCAGCGCCGCGCAGTTCAAGGCGAGAAACGGCGCACTGTGCCGCGCACTGATGGCATGGCAGGCGCGAGCCACCAGTTCTTTACCGGTGCCGGTTTCGCCCTGAATCAGCAGCGGCGCGTCGAGGGCCGCGACCCGTTGCGCGCGCGCCTTGAGGGTGCGGATCGCCGGGGATTCGCCGAGCAATGCATCGAAACCTTCGGCGTGGTCGTGGTGCAGTGCCGACAATTGTTCGCCGATGCGGTTGGGTTGATAGAGCGTGAGCAAGGCGCCGGCATCGGTGATCGGTGTGGCGTCGAGCAACAGGGTCTGGCCGTTGACGGTGATCTCGCGCAGCGGCAGGCGGAAGCCTTGCTCGAGCAGGGTGTCTAGCAGGCCGGGATCGTTGAACAGCTCGGAGACGCTTTCCCCCGCCGGTTCACGCCCGTACAGCGCGATCAAGGCCGGGTTGGCCAGCAACACCTTGCCGGCGCTGTCGAGGGCCAGCACCGGGTCGGTCATCGCCGCGAGCAAGGCATCGAGTTGCAGGTGCCGACGCTGGCCGGGGAGGATGTCGACGACCGTCACCGCTTCCACGCCGCGCACGCGAAACAGCGCATCTTTCAGCTCTTCGAGCACTTGCGGGCTCAGGGTCGGGGCGTCGATGTAGACGTTCGGTGGAATCATCTCCACCGCATCCAGATTGAGATTGCGCCCACCGAGGATAGCCAGGACTTCCTGGGTGATGCCGACGCGGTCGATGAAGCTGACGTGGATACGCATGGGGCGGTTCAGTGATCTGCAGTGCGAAGGGTGGCAAGTATGCCTTAAATCAAAAACACCCTCACCCCAGCCCTCTCCCGGAGGGAGAGGGGGCCGATAGCGGAATGCTCACGAGGTACGTCGACCTGAAAAGACGGCTGTGAATCACGAGGTACGTCGACCTGAAAATACGGCTGTGAATCACGAGGTACGCCGACCTGAAAAATACGGCTGCGAATCCATAATCGACTCGGTCTTTCAGGTCGATGTCTGTCCTCAGACACATCGGTCAGTCCCCTCTCCCTTTGGGAGAGGGCTAGGGTGAGGGGCTTTTGAGGTTATTCGAAGTGCTCGAGATTGACCGGGTCGCCGGATTTCATATCGAGCTGCTTGCGGATGTCTTCGAACATCAGATCGTAATGCTTGTGCACCGAGCCGATCTGGCTGTGGGTCCTGGGGATGCCGTATTTCTCGGCGATTCGTGTCACGTTGTTGGCAAAGTTGTAAGCCTCTTCCTTGGGCAGGAAGAAGGTCTCTTTCATGTCCTTTCCCTGAAGGCTGCCATGCATCGTGAACTGGATGCCTTTGCCTTTTTGCGGATCGGTGAACACTTCATAGTCGAGGCACACGTTGTAACTGACGTCATCCGGCGTCAATGCGTGCCGCTCGATATGCAAATGACCAGGTTCGAATTGGGCCATGGGTTTCTCCTTTCAAGGCATGGGAGAAGGGCAGACCCTGGGTCTGCCCCCGGAGTTTCTATTTATCGATAACTGATGCCCGGCTTCGCGGTGCTGACGCGAGTACCGGCGGTGCCCTGGACGATTGCTTCGATGTCCGCCAGCGAACCGATCACCGCGACCTTGCCAGTATGGCGTGCGAATTCGCAGGCTGCCTGCACCTTCGGTCCCATGGAACCGGCGGCGAAGCCCAGCCGTTCCAGTTCATCCGGATGCGCCTCGGCGATGGCTTTCTGCGTTGGCTTGCCGTAGTCGATGAACGCCGCGTTGACGTCGGTGGCGATCACCAGCAAATCGGCTTCCAGCTGTTCAGCGAGCAGCGACGAGCACAGGTCCTTGTCGATCACCGCCTCGATGCCCTTGAGGTGGCGATTCTCGTCGTACATGGTCGGAATCCCGCCACCACCGGCGCAGATGACGATGCTGCCCTTGTCCAGCAGCCACTTGATCGGACGGATTTCAAAGATGCGTTTCGGCCGTGGGCTGGCGACCACGCGGCGGAACTTGTCACCGTCCGGGGCGATGGCCCAGCCTTTCTCGGCGGCGAGTTTTTCCGCTTCGGCCTTGTCGTAGACCGGGCCGATCGGTTTGCTCGGGTTCTGGAAGGCCGGGTCCTTGGCGTCGACTTCAACCTGGGTCAGCAGGGTGGCGAATGGCACCTCGAAGTCCAGCAGGTTGCCCAGTTCCTGTTCGATGATGTAGCCGATCATGCCTTCGGTTTCGGCACCGAGCACGTCCAGCGGGTAAGGGGTGACGGAGGTGTACGCCGCCGCCTGCAGCGACAGCAGGCCGACTTGCGGGCCATTGCCGTGGGCGATGACCAACTGGTTGCCGGGATGGATCTTGGCGATTTGCTCGGTGGCGATGCGGATGTTGGCGCGCTGGTTGTCAGCGGTCATCGGTTCACCACGGCGGAGCAGGGCGTTACCGCCCAGAGCTACGACGATACGCATGGTGCATGTCCTTCTAGAAAACAGTGAGTTCGTGCAGGACGAATACGATCCCTGTGGGAGCCGGGCTTGCCCGCGATGGCGGTGTATCAGTCAGCATTGCTGTCGGCTGACACACCGTTATCGCTGGCAAGCCAGCTCCCACAGTGACCGTGTCGATCAATTACAGATCAGCCAGGGTCGAGACCAGAATCGCCTTGATCGTGTGCATGCGGTTTTCCGCTTGCTCGAAGGCGATGCAGGCGGGCGACTCGAACACGTCGTCGGTCACTTCGATGCCGTTGGCCAGGTGCGGATACTGCTCGGCGATCTGTTTGCCGACCTTGGTATCGCTGTTGTGGAAGGCCGGCAGGCAGTGCATGAACTTGGTGCGCGGGTTGCCGGTGGCTTTCATCAGTTCGGCGTTGACCTGGTACGGCAGCAGTTGCTGGATACGTTCGGCCCAGGCTTCCACCGGTTCACCCATCGACACCCAGACGTCGGTGTGGATGAAGTCGACGCCCTTGACGGCGGCTTTCGGGTCTTCGGTCAGGGTGATGCGTGCACCGCTTTCTTCCGCGTACTTGTTGCAGCGCTCGACCAGATCGTCATGCGGCCACAGGGCTTTCGGCGCACAGATGCGCACGTCCATGCCGAGTTTGGCGCCAACCAGCAGCAGCGAGTTGCCCATGTTGTTGCGGGCGTCGCCGAGGTAGGCGTAGCTGATTTCATGGATCGGCTTGTCGGCGTGCTCACGCATGGTCAGCACGTCGGCGATCATTTGCGTCGGGTGATATTCGTCGGTCAGGCCGTTGAACACCGGCACCCCGGCGAACTTCGCCAGCTCTTCGACGATTTCCTGTTTGAAGCCACGGTACTCGATGGCGTCGTACATGCGACCCAGCACGCGGGCCGTGTCTTTCATGCTTTCCTTGTGGCCGATCTGCGAGGAATTCGGGTCGATGTAGGTGACGTTGGCGCCCTGGTCATAGGCCGCCACTTCGAACGCGCAGCGGGTGCGGGTCGAGGTTTTTTCGAAGATCAGGGCGATGTTGTTGCCCTTCAGGTGTTGTTGCTCGGTGCCGGTGTATTTCGCGCGCTTGAGGTCGCGGGACAGGTCGAGCAGGTAACGCAGCTCACGTGGGGTGTGGTGTTCCAGGCTGAGCAGGTTACGGTTGTGAATGTTAAAAGCCATGATGGATCTCCTTCGGTGTCGGTTATCCCCCTGGCCGCACTTTATAAGTGCCGGCCAGGGCTCAGAGGTTTAGTAATCGATCGGATCGCGGATGATCGGGCAGGTCATGCAGTGGCCGCCGCCACGGCCGCGGCCGAGTTCGCCGGCGCTGATGGTGATGACCTCCACGCCCGCCTTGCGCAGCAGGGTGTTGGTGTAGGTGTTGCGGTCGTAGCCGATGACCACGCCCGGTTCCACGGCCACCACGTTGTTGCCGTCGTCCCATTGCTCGCGTTCGGCGGCGAAGCTGTTGCCGCCGGTTTCCACCACGCGCAGCTTCGGCAGGTTGAGGGCTTTGGCCACGGTATCGAGGAAGTTGGTTTCTTCGCGGCGAATGTCGATGCCGCCCTGTTTGCTTTCGTCAGGGCGCAGGGTGAACGCGACGATCTGGTTGACCACTTCCGGGAAGATCGTCACCAGGTCGCGGTCGCAGAAGCTGAACACGGTGTCCAGGTGCATCGCGGCGCGGGACTTCGGCAGGCCGGCGACGATGACTTTCTCCACGGCTTTGTTCTTGAACAGGTTCAGCGCCAGTTGGCCGATGGCCTGGCGAGAAGAACGTTCGCCCATGCCGATCAACACCACACCGTTGCCGATCGGCATCACGTCGCCGCCCTCAAGGGTGGCGCTGCCGTGATCCTTGTCCGGGTCGCCGTACCAGATCTCGAAATCGGCGTTGGTGAACTGCGGGTGGAATTTGTAGATGGCGGTGGTCAGCAGGGTTTCCTGACGGCGCGCCGGCCAGTACATCGGGTTCAGCGTCACGCCGCCGTAGATCCAGCAGGTGGTGTCGCGGGTGAACTGGGTGTTCGGCAGCGGCGGCAGAATGAAGCTGGAGTGGCCGAGGAAGTCGCGGAACATCTGGATGGTCTTGCCACCGAAGCTGTCTGGCAGATCATCGGCCGACACGCCACCGATCAGGAACTCGGCAATGTGCCGTGGCTCAAGGCTTTTCAGCCAGGATTTGACTTCGCTGATCAGGCCCAGGCCCACCGAGTCGGCGGTGACCTTGCGGTCGAGAATCCAGTCCAGCGCTTCAGGGATGGCGACGATGTCGGTCAGCAGGTTGTGCATTTCCAGCACGTCGATCCCGCGTTCACGCATCTTGGTCACGAAGTCGAAGTGGTCGCGCTTGGCCTGGGCGACCCACAGCACGTCGTCGAACAGCAGTTCATCGCAGTTGTTCGGGGTCAGCCGCTGGTGGGCCAGACCTGGGGAGCAAACCATGACTTTGCGCAGTTTGCCGGCTTCGGAATGGACGCCGTACTTAACTTTTTCCGTGGTCATTGCAGTGATCCTCCAGAGATAAAATTTTGGGCAATTACAGAGTCAGGAAGCCGTCGTAGAGACCGTAGGCAGCCACCAGGGCACCGACGACCACCGCGGCGAAAATCAGCTTCTCGACGTTGGTGAAAACCGCTTGTTTGAGTTCGAGCTTGGCCTTGGCGAACAGGATCGCGCCGGGGGCATACAGCAGGGCCGAGAGCAGCAGGTACTTGACGCCGCCGGCGTACAGCAGCCAGACCGCGTAGACCAGGGCGATGCCGCCGATGATCAGGTCCTTGCGCCGCTCGGCCGCGAAGCCTTCGTAGGTTTCGCCACGCACCGCGATCAGCAGGGCGTAGGCTGCCGACCACAGGTACGGCACCAGAATCATCGAGGTGGCGAGGTAGATCAGCGACAGGTAAGTGCTGGCCGAGAACAGAGTGATGATCAGGAAAATCTGCACCATCGCGTTGGTCAGCCACAGGGCGTTGACCGGTACGTGGTTGGCGTTTTCCTTACGCAGGAACTCCGGCATGGTGTGGTCTTTGGCGGCGGCGAACATGATCTCCGCGCACAGCAGCACCCACGACAGCAGCGCCCCCAGCAGCGAGATGATCAGCCCGACGCTGATCAGCACCGCGCCCCAGTGACCGACCACGTGCTCGAGCACGGCGGCCATCGACGGGTTCTGCAACTTGGCCAGTTCTGGCTGAGTCATGATGCCCAGCGACAGCACGTTCACCAGCACCAGGAACAGCAGCACGGTGATGAAGCCGATTACAGTGGCCTTACCCACGTCGGAGCGTTTTTCCGCCCGCGCCGAGAAGATGCTCGCGCCCTCGATGCCGATGAACACCCACACGGTGACCAGCATCATGTTGCGCACCTGGTTCATCACGCTGCCCAGGTCGGGGTTTTTCAGGCCCCAGATATCAGCGGTGAAGATGTCCAGTTTGAACGCGAAGACCGCGATCAGGACGAACAGCAGCAGCGGCACGACTTTGGCGACGGTGGTCACCAGGTTGATGAACGCCGCCTCCTTGATCCCGCGCAACACCAGGAAGTGCACGGCCCACAGCAGCACCGAGGCGCCGATCACCGCAGCAACGGTGTTGCCCTCGCCGAAGACCGGAAAGAAATACCCGAGGGTGCTGAACAGCAGAACAAAGTAACCGACGTTGCCCAGCCAGGCACTGATCCAGTAACCCCAGGCGGACGAGAAACCCATGTAATCGCCGAAACCGGCCTTGGCGTAGGCGTAGACACCGCCGTCCAGGTCAGGTTTGCGATTGGCGAGGGTCTGAAAGACAAAAGCGAGGGTGAGCATGCCGACTGCGGTGATGGCCCATCCGATCAGGACCGCGCCGACGTCGGCGCTGGCGGCCATGTTTTGTGGTAACGAAAATATCCCGCCACCGATCATTGAACCGACTACCAATGCAACGAGTGCACCGAGTCGTAGTTTTCCGGGAGCTTCAGACATTGCATAACTCCATTGCAGGAGAGAAGAGTTCACAGCGTAGTGGTGTTATCTGTGCAAACAGCTGACTTGGATCAGTTCATGGTCACATTCCATTGTTAATGAATGACTTAAGAAAGGACTGATGGCATAAAGCTGCTGCCTGAAGAGCCCTGTTCCAGAGGCTTTTGGCAGATGTGGTTGGGAATTGCTCCTATTACTTTCGAATTATCACGCTAGTTGCTTTTCAGCTTTTGGCAAATTTTTGGCATCTGTTTTCAATACAGAATCGATTAATCAGGATTGGTGCACAAAACGGATTAACCGTGTTATGCGTTAGCGTTGTTGGCTATATATAAAAGGCGTTGATTGGCGTTATTCAATAAACGTACTTACGCTTATCCGTTTAGTTAATACCCAGAAATAGACACACCTTGTGGCGAGGGGATTTATCCCCGATGGGTGGCGTAGCCGCCCCAGATCCATTCAGCGCGGTGCATCAGGCAGAACGAGTTCTCAGGTTTTGGGGCGGCTTCGCCACCCATCGGGGATAAATCCCCTCGCCACAGGTATAAACAGGTTTCGAGAACCTTTGTCAGGAAGAGGGAGACTGGAATGTCGCAACCGACGCAAAAGCTGCGACTGGGGGCGTTGATCGCCTTGGTAGTGGGTTCGATGATTGGCGGGGGGATTTTTTCCCTGCCGCAGAACATGGCGGCACGCGCCGATGCCGGGGCGATCCTGATCGGCTGGGGCATTACCGCCATCGGCATGCTGACCCTGGCGTTCGTGTTCCAGACCCTGGCCAATCGCAAACCCGAACTGGACTCCGGTGTCTACGCTTACGCCAAGGCCGGGTTTGGCGACTACATGGGGTTCTCGTCGGCGTGGGGTTACTGGATCAGCGCCTGGCTGGGCAACGTCGGTTATTTCGTCCTGCTGTTCAGCACCCTCGGCTACTTCTTTCCGGTTTTCGGTCAGGGCAACACCCCGGTCGCCATTGCCTGCGCGTCGGTGTTGTTGTGGGCCGTGCATTTTCTGGTGATGCGCGGGATCAAGGAGGCGGCGCTGATCAACCAGTTGACCACCATGGCCAAGGTCGTGCCGTTGATCATGTTCATCGTCATCGCGGCGCTGGCGTTCAAGGCAGATATTTTTACCCGTGACATCTGGGGCCACAGCAACCCGAATTTTGGCGGGGTGATGGACCAGGTGCGCAACATGATGCTGGTCACGGTGTTCGTGTTCATCGGCATCGAAGGCGCCAGCGTCTACTCGGCGCGAGCAGAGAAACGCAGCGACGTCGGCCGCGCCACGGTGATTGGTTTCATCGGGGTGCTGGCGCTGCTGGTGCTGGTCAACGTGCTGTCGCTGGGGATCATGAGCCAGCCGGAACTGGCGACCCTGCAGAACCCTTCGCTGGCGGCGGTGCTCGAGCATATTGTCGGGCCGTGGGGCGCGTTGTTGATCAGCGTCGGCCTGGCGATTTCCCTGCTCGGTGCGTTGCTGTCGTGGGCATTGCTGTGCGCGGAAATCCTCTTCGCCACGGCCAAGGACAAGACCATGCCGGCGTTCCTGAAAAAGGAAAACAAGAACCACGTGCCGGTCAACGCACTGTGGCTGACCAACGTGATGATCCAGATTTTCCTGTTGATCACGCTGTTCTCCGCAGGCACCTACACCAGCCTGATTTACCTGGCCTCGTCGATGATTCTGGTGCCGTATTTGTGGTCGGCGGCGTACGCGGTGCTGTTGAGCGGTCGCGGCGAAACCTATGAGCACGCGTCGGCCGAGCGCACCAAAGACCTGCTGATCGGCGGCATCGCCCTGTGCTACGCGGTGTGGTTGTTGTACGCCGGCGGAGTGAAGTATCTGCTGCTGTCGGCGTTGTTGTATGCGCCGGGGGTGTTGCTGTTCGCCAAGGCCAAGCGTGAGCAGGGCGAGCCGTTGTTCACCCATGTCGAGAAGGCGATTTTCACCTGCGTGATCATCGGCGCCGGGCTGGCGGCGTACGGTTTGTACAGTGGTGTGCTGTCGCTGTGAGGTTGATGCTGGCCTATCGGCCACCCTATGACTGGACGGCGATGCTGGGCTTTCTCGCTGCACGGTCAGTGGTCGGCATGGAAACCGTGGTGGACGGCGTGTATTCGCGCAGCATCGGCTTGAACGGTGTCCACGGCACGCTGTCGGTCTGGCCGGGGAGGGGCGATGCGTTGGAGGTCGAGCTGGATTTTCCCGATCCGGCAGCACTGCCCGAGATTGTTGCGAGGCTGCGGCGGTTGTTTGATCTGGATGCCGATCTGCCGTCGATGCACCGGCATCTGGCTGACGATCTGTTACTGGCGCGGTTGATCGCCGAACGTCCGGGGCTGCGAGTGCCGGGGGCGTGGGACGGTCTGGAGCTGGCCTTTCGTGCGGTACTCGGGCAGCAGATTACCGTGGTCGCGGCGATCCGGCTGGCGGGGAAACTGGTGGCGCAATATGGCGCGCCGTTGTGCTCGGCGGTACCGGGTTTGACTCGAGTATTTCCCGATGTCCAGGTGCTGGCGGCGGCTGATCTGGCGGCGTTGGGCATGCCGAAAAGTCGTGGACGGACGCTTTCGGGCATGGCGCAGGCGCTGCTGGAAGATCCGCTGTTGTTCGAGCCGGGGCGCGAGAGTGGCGTGGCGCGTTTGCTGGCGTTGCACGGGGTCGGCGAGTGGACGGCGCAGTACATCGCGTTGCGCCAGTTGCGCGATATGGACGGGTTTCCCCATGGCGATGTCGGGTTGCTGCGGGCGCTGGAGGTGCTGGAAGGTGTGCGACCCGCGGCGCGGGAACTGGCTGATCGGGCTGAGGCCTGGCGACCCTGTCGCGGGTATGCGGCGCAGGTGTTGTGGACGTCTTTGAGCGCTGTGCCCGCAGCCCAGCCGTCTCCCGGAGGGAGAGGGGGCTGACCGCGGTGTCTTTCGTGAGACATCGACCTGAAAGATCGAGTCGATTATGGATTCAACTTCGATCTTTCAGGTCGGTGAACCTCTTCAATATCCCCCAATCAGTCCCCGCGCCTCGGGGAGAGGGTCAGGGTGAGGGGCTGTTATTAAAACCACTGTGGGCGATGTGTACCCAATTCGCTGGCCGGCAACGCCCACTGCAGCGGCGTTCCGCTGATCTTCAGCGGTGCCAGCAAGCGGTGCGCCGGCCCCCAGGGTGTCTGCTCCAACACTGAATTTTGATCCTGCGCATCTTCGGCGCGCAACGCCTCGCTCGTCCCCGGCCCATGCTCAATCAACAACTTCGCCGTGCGCGCCAGTGACAGACGCGCCGCGCCACCCCGACCAGTCTTTAAACGTTCAGTCAAAAGGCGCATCGCACTCGCCGCCAGCAGATACCCGGTCGCATGGTCCAGCGCCTGCACCGGCAGTGGCGTTGGCTTGTCAGCGGTTTTCCAGCGCTGCCCGGCCTCGGCGATGCCGCTGCTCATCTGCACCAGGCTGTCGAAGCCGCGACGGTTCTGCCACGGGCCGCTCCAGCCGTAGGCGTTGAGGCAGACGTCGATCAGCCCTGGGGCCAGTTGTCGGCGGCGCTCGGCGCCGAAACCGAGGTGTTCCAGCGCGTCGGCGCGGTAGCCGTGCAACAGGATGTCGGCGTCCTTGAGCAGGTTTTCAAACACCGCACGATCTGCCGGAACATGCAGATCCAGCCGAGCGCAGCGTTTGCCAAGGGTGACTTCCGGGACCACGCCTGGTTCGTTCCAGCCCGGTGGGTCGATCCGCAGCACGTTCGCGCCGAGGCCCGCAAGAAAACGGCTGGCGGTGGGGCCGGCGAGTACGCGGGTCAGGTCCAGCATCTTGAGGCCGGCCAGCGGTTGCGCCGCCGAGCCTTGCCACACACTGACGTTTCCAGCCTGCGAATGGATGACATGCACCAGCGGTTCGGCATTCACCGCCATTCCCTGCGGATGCTGCTGCCACTGCGCCCAACTGCGCATTTCGGCGGCGCAGCCCTTGGTCTCGACCAGTGCTTGTTCCAGATCGGCACTGGTCCACTGCGCGACTTTTGCTGCCATCGCGGCACGGTCGGCGCAGGCGCCGAGCACATGTTCAGCGGCGGCGCGGTGGTGCGGGGCATTAGTGTGCAGGCGGACCCAGCCGTCCCGGGTTGCGTAGTCACCGGCCACCGCATCCCACAGTGGTGGGACTTCCCAGCCCATCGGACGCAACGAGGTGGCGAACCAGAACGAGGCCAGTCTTCGGTCGACTTCGACGGCGGGCAAGTGTCCGGTTTGTTGCTGGAGCAGTTCGCTGACGGCCTGACCGGCCGCGGCGATGCTCGCGCAGGCCAGGTCGGTGACGGCGAATGCCGAGGGCAGGGCGCCCTGTGCGGTGAAGGGAATCGGCGTGTGCGGCAAGCCGAGTGCGGCTTGAATGGACGTGAGCAGATCAGTCATCGAAGGCCCTCCGGAAGAGAGGGCGATGATAGTGCAAAACAATCTCGAGTCAGATGAAAACGCCAGCGGGTGAACACTCACCACTGTGGGCGCGAGCTTGCTCGCGAAGAGGTCATCACATTCAACATCATCATTGAATGGCAGACCGCATTCGCGAGCAAGCTCGCTCCCACAGGGTTCAACGGTGTGGCTTATACGCGGAACTGATCCATCAATTTCATCTGCTGACTGGCCAGTGCATTGAGCTGGCTGCTGATCGCCGCCGACTCAGTGGCTTGCTCGGTCAGTGTCTCGGTGACGGTGCGAATCGCCGAGACATTGCGGTTGACCTCTTCGGCCACCGCGCTCTGCTGCTCGGCGGCGCTGGCGATCTGCAGGTTCATGTCGCTGATCACCGTCACCGCATCGCTGATCTTGCCCAGTGCGTCCACCGCCTGACGGATCTGCCCGGCGTTGTTGTGGGCCTGGGTCTGGCTCGAATGCATGGTCGCGACCACGCCACGGGTGCCAGTCTGGATGCGCTCGATGACGATGCGGATTTCTTCCACCGAATCCTGGGTGCGTTTGGCGAGGTTGCGCACTTCATCGGCCACCACCGCGAAACCACGGCCGCTCTCACCGGCGCGGGCCGCTTCGATGGCGGCGTTCAGGGCCAGCAGATTGGTCTGTTCGGCGATGCTGCGGATCACTTCCAGCACCGAGCCGATTTGCTCGCTGTTGACCGCCAGCGCTTCGACTTCGGTCACCGCTTTGCTGACTTCGTCGGCCAGTTGATTGATGTCGCGGGTGCTGCGTTCGATGATCGACATGCCGTCCCTGGCCGATTGATCGGCACCCTTGGCCGCGTTGGCGGCGTTCGAGGCGCTGTTGGCGACGTCGTGGGCGGTGGCGCTCATTTCGTTGGACGCGGTGGCGACCTGATCGATTTCGCGGAACTGCACCTGCATGCCTTCACTGGTCTGGCGCGCAATTTCCGAAGACTGATCGGCGGTGCCCCGGGCCTCGGTGATGCTCTGCTTGATCTGGGCGATGGTCGGTTGCAGCTTGTCGAGGAAGCGGTTGAACCAGTTCACCAGTTCGCCCAGTTCGTCCTTTTTGCTGTAGTTCAGACGCTGAGTCAGATCACCTTCACCGCTGGCAATGTTCTTCAGCATTTCAGCAACGCTGTTGATCGGCCGGGTGACGCCGGACGCGGTCAGCCAGATCAGCAGCAGACCAATCAGGCCGGCGACCACAGCGACCAGCAGCGCGGTGATCACACCGGTTTCCTGCGCGTCGTCGAGCACCGCTTGCAGCTTGACCGAGTCGGCCAGCAGCACCTGTTTCGGCAGGTCGATGACCACGCCCCAGGCCCGCGAGTTGCCAATCGGGTCGACCGGATACACGGCGCGAATCAGCTCGCCCTGTTCGAGAATCTTTGGTGTGCCGCTGTTGATCAGTTGCAGCAGGTCCTTGCCGTCGGCGCCGAGGGTGTCAGTGATTTTCTTGCCGACCTTGGTTGCATCGGAACTGTCGGCACCGAGCACGCCGCTGCCGGAGACGATCAGCATGTGCCCGGCGTTGTTGAACAGGTTGCGCTGGGAATCCACGGCGGCCGCTTGCAGGGCGTCGAGGGCGATGTCGACCCCGACCACGCCAATGGCCTTGCCGTCGACGATCAGCGGCACGGAAATGGTCGTCATGAGCATTTCCTTGCCACCGACGGTGTCGGCGTACGGGTCAAGCAGGCAGGTACGCTTGTTGTCGCGAGGGCAGGTGTACCAGCTGTTGTACGGCGTGCCGCTGAGGCTGAGGGTGGTCTTGGTCATGTCTTCTTCGACCATGATCGTGTTCAGCGCCGAGCCGGCAGCGCGGCTCCAATACGTCGCGAAACGCCCGGCTTCGTTGGACTGGCGTGCGGCGTCATTGACGAACTCGCTGTCCTTGCCGTCGAGGCCGTTGGGTTCGAAGGCGAGCCAGATGCCGAGCACTTTGTCGTTGCGCTCGAAGGCGGTCTTCAGGCTCAGGTTCAGCTCTTCGCGCAGGGCGCCGGCGTCCAGCGAACGCTTGGCGGCCATCACCCGCATGTCCTTGATCTGGTCGGCGAGGGCGGTGATCACCGTCAGGCTTTCGCCGAAGGTTTTCTGCACCCGCACTGCTTGTTCCGCAGCCTTGGCCTGCAACAGGTTCTGCACGCTGGCGGTGAGCAACTTGTTGCTGGAGTCGCTGACCAGTTCGTCGTTCTGGTTGGTCTGGTAAATGTTCATGCCGACGATCAACGCGACCACACCGAGCAGGCACAGACCGGAGAGCAGGACGATTTTCAGGCGAATGGAGAGAGAGTCGAACATGGGGCGATCTCGTGAATGAATAAACGGGTGGCTTCGGGTACGCACGACCCGTTTCGCCAAATCCATTCAGCGCCATGCCATGCACATCGGCGCCTGACGCAGGTGCATGAGGACGTTGCCGACGAACGGTCAGCGCTAAACGTTTGCGCAGGGGATTGTGCTGAAAAGGCGATTAATTACAGGGAAGTTTCAGGCTGATGAACGCCGGAGTGTTTTTGTGCTGATGAGGCTTTTGTGGCGAGGGAATCAGGCAGGGATAGATTCCGGGCGCGACCAGATCCAAAGATTGCCCAGGCTCATCCCGGCAATCGCCAGGTAAACCGGCCAGCCATGATCGAGCATGATCAGCATCAGTGTCGCGCACAGCAGCATGCTGACCGTGGCGCTGACCTTGGCTTTACGCGCGATGATCTTGCCGTTGCGCCAGTTGCTCAGGATCGGCCCGAACAGCCGATGGTTTTCCAGCCAGGCACTCAGGCGCGGCGAGCTGCGGGTCGCGGCCCAGGCGGCGAGCAGGATGAACTCGGTGGTCGGCAGACCGGGCACGACGATGGCAATCAGGCCAATGCCGAGGCTGACGTAGGCCAGCAGGCCGAACAGCAGGCGGGCGAGTTTCGAGGAGGCGGGTTGCGGCATGGGCTCGGGATTGCAGTGAGGCGAAACGGGGATTCTACAGGCTTGCACAGATCCCTGTGGGAGCTGGCTTGCCAGCGATAGCGGTGGGACAGTCGACATCGTATTGACTGATCTATCGCCATCGCTGGCAAGCCAGCTCCCACAGGGTCGTGTGTTGTGTCAGTCAGGCCGGTTCTGCTTCGGTGGCGTAAGCCTGTTCCAGCAGCACGGTGAAGCGGTTGAACGCATCCAGTGCGCCTTGCTCGACTTCAGCCTCTTCTTCAGCGCTGAACTGCAGCGAATCGAGCGTACGCACAAAGCGCTTCCAGCCTTCGGCACGGCCGCCTTCTGGCTCGCCGAGGTGACGGGCACCGAAGCTTTCGCTCAGCTCCAGCGCGACGGCGCGCTTGATCAGGAACGCCGCGCCGAGCTTTGACCCTTCGGAAACAAACAGCCAGCCCAGGGCGCGGGCCTTGCTCGGGTTGGCCACGGCACCCGCCACTGGCGCCGGGACTTCGGTGTCCAGATCAGCGAGATCAGCCTTGGCCGCTTCCGCGCGGCAACGGGCCGGCAGATCCGGGACGATGGCGCTCAGTTCAGCGTCGTTGTAGAGGTCGACCAGTTCCGACTGGAACAGGTACTGCGCGACCACAAAGCGGGCGAAGCTGGCGCGGGTCTCGAACGGCGCGTGGGCTTTGACCAGGGCGTCGAGCTTGCTGTGCGGCGCGTGGGTGATCTGGTTCAGGCGTTGTGAACGCAGGGCTTTTTCCGAAATGGTCATGACATGTCCTTGATAAAAGAGGCGCTTGATAACGAGACGAACAAGGCAACGTGCAAGCGTAAAAAAACCTCACGGCGCGGTGCCTGAACACACGCCGTGAGGTTGACCGGATCAGATGTCCCAGATCAGGTTTATCGCGAAGTTGCGGCCCGGTTGGGTCAGGCGATCAAGGTTGGCCGGTTGCGTTACCGAAGCCTCGCCGACGCTGTCGTAACCGCGCACGTCATCCCACAGCCAGTATTTCTTGTCGGTCAGGTTGTAGATGCCGCCGCTGACGGTGACGTCGTCGGTGACTTTGTAGTACCCGGCCAGATCAAGAATGCCGAAGCCCGGGGTTTTGAACTGGCTGCTGACGCCATCCGGCGACTTGAAGTTGCTGTCGTCGACGCGGTCCTTTTTCTTCACCACGGTCCAGCTCAGCAGGCCGCCGTAGTGGTCCTGGTCGTAACCCAGGCCGAACACGCCGGTCAGCGGATTGACGCTGTTGAGTGGCTCGCCGTTGTCGTTGTTGCGACCGTAGGCGTAGGCGATCGAGCCTTGGGTGTAGAGGCCTTGCGGGGCACCAAACGCATCCAGATTCAAGCGACCTTTGACTTCCGCGCCCTTGATGGTGGCGTGCTTGATGTTGGCCGACTGGAACGTCAGTTCGTTGCGACCCGGGGTCACAGCGTCTTCGTTGATGAAATCACGGTACTTGTTATAGAACACCGCCACATCGAACGAGCCTTGTTCGAATTGGCCACGCAGACCGGTTTCGTAGCTTTTGCTTTTTTCCGGTTCGAGGTCCGGGTTCGGCGCCACGCTATAACCGGTGGTGGTGTTTTCGAAGCGGCCGTACAGGGCTTTCGCGGTCGGCGTGCGGAAACCTTCGGCGTACTGACCGTACCAGGTGTAGTGGTCGGTCAGGGCGTAGGTCAGGCCGAATTTTGGCGAGACTTTGTGCCAGGTCTTGTTCTCGTCGCTGACCGTGCCTTGGCCATCAGCCGCCACGGTATTGAGGAATTCCTGGGTGATGTGCGGTTTGAGCTGGGTGTAGTCGTAGCGCAGGCCCGGCAGGAAGGTCCAGTTGTTCCAGCTGATCTGATCCTGAGCGAACACGCTGTAGGTGTTGATGGTCGGGTCCGGGAAGTCGGTGGCCTTGGTCAGCACGTCAGCGCTACTGGTCGCACCAATGGCGGTGCAGCCACGACCGACGGCCAGGCACGTGCCGTTGCCGCTGCGCGAGCCGGTGACTTTCTGTTGCTTGATGGTGGTGCCGTAAGTCAGGACGTGGTCGGTCTCGCCGATGGCGAAGGCCTTGTCCAGCTGAGCGTCGAACACCCACTGCTTTTCTTCGTAAAGGGTGTCACGGGTGCGCAGCACTTTACGGGTGATCGGGTAGTAGAACTCGGTGGTGCTCTGGTCGGTCTTGGCGATCTGGTGGTTGAGGCTCCACTTCACGTTGTCGACCAGCAGGCTGTCGAGGGCGAACGAGTGTTCGATGCCGAAACGCTCACGGGTGATGGTGTCGTTGCCGGTCCGCCACTGATACATGCCGCCGGGCAGTACGCTGTTCGGAATGGTCGGTGCGCCATTGAAGTACGGCCCGCCATAAGCACTTTTCTGATCGGTGTCGCGATCATCCTTGTACTTTTCGTAGGTCAGGCCCAGACGCGCATCTTCGTTGTAGTTCCAGCCGATCTTGGCCAGTACGTTGTAGGCGTTGACGTCTTCCGGGTTGGCGGCGGTGCGTTGCAGACCGGTGCCGTTGTTGCTGCCGTAGGAGTCGGTTTCATGGCCGTCGCGCTGGCTGTAGTGCAGCAAGCCGTCGAACTGCTCGGCGCGGCCGGCGACGGTGGCGGATTTCAGCCAACTGTCATCGGCGGAGCTGTAGCCGGTTTTCAGGCGCGCGCCGACGTCCTTGCCGGGCTTGATGATGTCGTCCGGGTCGAGGGTGTAGTAGCTGACGGCGCCGCCGATGGCGTTGCTGCCGTACAGCACCGAGGCCGGGCCGCGAAGGATTTCCACGCGTTTGACGATTTCCGGGTCGACGTAATTGCGCTGGGTCTTGGCGTACGGGCCGTTGAAGAAACCGTCCGGCACTTCGACACCGTCGACTTGGGTCAGGATGCGGTCGCCGTCGATACCACGGATGTTGTAGCCGCTGATGCCGCCGCGCTGGCCGGCACCGCCGACGGACACGCCCGGTTCGTAGCGCACCAGATCCTTGATGGTGTTGACGTTGTTGCGGTCCAGATCCTGGCGGGTCTGCACGGTGACGGTGGCCGGCACGCTGTTGACCGATTGCTCCTGACGGGTGGCGCTGATGGTCACCTGATCCAGATTGAGCGTGCCGCTGGCGTTGCGTTTTTCCAGTACGACGTTGTTGTTACTGATTTTGCGGAAGCTCAGATTGGTCCCCACCAACAGACGCTCCAGGGCTTTTTCCGGTGGCAGCGAGCCACGCACGCCCGGCGAGGACACACCCTGACCCAGTTCCGCCGGCAAGCCGACCTGCCAACCGGTCACGGCGGTGAAGGCATTGAGCGCCGACACCAGCGGTTGCTGGCCGATCGAGAACGAATAATCACCCATGTTGCGCGCCGGTTGTTCGGTGGCAGCCATCAGCGGTGCAGTACCGGCCATGAGGATGGCGGCCGTCAGCAGCGACAATACGCGGGAAGGGGAAGCAGTCTGGCGGGTAAGGCGAGAGGACATCGATAGCGCTCCGTGTCGCACGAATCTTTATAGGTGCTGATCGGCATCAGAAGATGCGAATCAATTGCATTGGCTATAACGAGACGAACGGACTTTCGCTATCGAGTAAAAATAATTCTCATTTAGTTCAGGATCACCAGCGCCGGGAATTCCTGCAGGCGCGCCGATGTGATGTGGGCGAGGGAGCGCACTGCGTCCAGTGGCTGGTCGAGGCGATAGTTACCGGTGACATTGACGTCGGCCAGCTCCTCGTTGGTGTTGATGATCCAGCCCGGGTAGTAGCGGCGCAGTTCCGCCAGGACCTGATTCAACGGGCAGTTCTCGAACACCAGCCGGCCCTGGACCCAGGCCAGGTCGGTGGTTGCATCGAGCTTGGCCGGGCGATCAAAACCGTTGGGGCCGATGCGGATGCTCTCCCCGGCGGACAACCGCACCCGTGCATCGTTGTGGGTGGCGCGCAGATCGACATCGCCACGTTGCACATTGACCTGCGCCACGCCGTCCAGATAACGCACGGCGAACGCGGTGTCGCGCACGCTGGCCTGTACCGGGCCGGCGTCGATTTCCAGTGGCTGAGCACGGTTGGCGGCGACCTCGAAAAACGCTTCACCCTGATACAGCCGTGCTACTCGCTGGCGCTCGTTGATGGTGCTGGAAAATGCGGAGTTGGTGTTGAGCAGCACCTTGGAGCCATCCTCCAGTTGCAGGCGCTGACGCTCGCCGACCACGGTCAGGTGATCGGCCTGGAGGCGCATCGGCAGGTTGCTGAAACTGAACAGGCCGAGGATCAGCACGGCGGCGGTGGCCAATGGTTTCCAGTGCGGGCGCAGACGTTTGAGGACAGTGATTTTTGCAGGCTGCGCAGCGAGACTCTGCGCGCATTGCACCACTTGCGGCCCATCCCAGATCGCCTGAGCCTTGGCGAACGCCTCGGCATTCAACGGATCGGCCGCCAGCCAGGCGTGGAACTGCCGGGTCTGCTCCTCGTCCGGGCTGCCGAGCACGATGAGCCAGTCCAGAGCCTGGTCCATTGCACGGGCGGCGTCCTGCGCCGTTGCGGGCGAAGGCGGGCGGTGGGTGTCCGTCACGGTGTGTCCTCGAGCTTTTGCAAAGCAGTTTCAAGTTTCAAGCCGCAAGCTGCAAGCCAGATGCGTGTACTGCTTTTGGTTTTTACTTGGGGCCTGAAGCTTACAGCTTGCCGCTGCTGTCGTGTCGTTCAGCGACACCGATGCAGATCGACATGATCAGCTTGAGTTCCTTCTGCACGGTGCTGAGGGACACGTTCAACTCGTCGGCGATTTCCTGATAGCTGTGCCCGTGCAGGCGGCTGAGGATGAAAATCTGCTGCTGGCGGGGGCTGAGTTGACTGAGGCTCACGTTCAGGCGCTCCAGCAATTGTTCGGCGTGGGCGGCGTCTTCGGCGCTGCTGGCAGGGGCCGCGACGCTGTGCACGACATCCTGCGGCACGTCGTCGACCATGGTTCGCGAGTGAATCTTGCGCGCACGCAAATGATCCAGCGCCAGATTGCGTGCAGTCTGGAAGACAAAGGGTTCGAGGTGATCGACGGCCCGCTCGCTCAACGCCCGCGTCACGCGCAGGTAGGTTTCCTGCAGCAGGTCTTCGGCGGTGCTGTGGTTGTTGACCATCCGTTCCAGCGTACGCAGCAGCGAAGTGCGCTGCGTGAGGAAGACGTGGTGGAAGCGCGACTGACTCACGGGGGAACCTGATTCATTTTGAGCGAATGATAATATTTATCATCTAGCTCAATGGTCAAGTGTTGATTTCAAATTGAAATCGAAACCCTGTGGGAGCGAGCTTGCTCGCGAAGGCGTAGTGTCAGCCAATTCAACTAGCGACTGACCCACCGCTTTCGCGAGCAAGCTCGCTCCCACAGGGATAGGGGGATTACTTGAGATTACTCGGCGTTGCACAGCGCCAGGCAGTTATCCAGCATGCGGTTGGAGAAGCCCCACTCGTTGTCGTACCAGGCCAGCACCTTCAGCAGTTTGCCGCTGGCTTTGGTGTGGTTGGCGTCGAAGATCGACGACAGCGGGTTGTGGTTGAAGTCGCTGGAAACCAGCGGCAACGTGTTGTAACCCAAAATTTTCGAGTGCTGGCTGGCCGCCTTCATCAGCGCGTTGACTTCGTCGGCGCTGGCTTCCTTTTTCAGCTGCACGGTCAAATCCACCAGCGACACATTGATCACCGGCACGCGCACGGCCATGCCGGTCAGCTTGCCCGCCAGTTCCGGCAGCACCAGGCCTACCGCTTCAGCGGCGCCGGTCTTGCTCGGGATCATGTTCTGCGTGGCCGAACGTGCGCGGTACGGGTCGGTGTGGTAGACGTCGGTCAGGTTCTGGTCGTTGGTGTAGGCATGAATGGTGGTCATCAGACCGCTTTCGATGCCCAGCTCGCGGTGCAGCACCTGCGCCACTGGCGCCAGGCAGTTGGTGGTGCACGATGCATTGGAGATGATCTGGTGCGACTGGCGCAGAATGTCGTGGTTCACACCATAAACGACGGTGGCGTCGGCGCCTTTGGCCGGGGCCGAGATGATCACTTTGCGTGCACCGGCCGTAATATGCGCGGCCGCTTTGGCGCGATCGGTAAAGAGACCGGTGCATTCGAACACCACATCAATCTTTTCCGCCGCCCATGGCAGTTCGGCCGGGTTGCGGATCGCGCTGACCGCAATGCGGTCGCCGTTGACGGTCAGACTTTCATTGTCATGCTCGACTTGCGCGTCGAACGTGCCGTGAACGGTGTCGTATTTGAGCAGATGGGCATTGATCGAGCTGTCGCCCAGATCGTTGATGGCGACGATCTGCAAATCCTGTCGATAGCCTTGGGTATACAGTGCGCGCAGGACATTACGGCCGATGCGGCCAAAACCATTGATTGCGATTCGAAGAGTCATTGAACAGCGCCGCCGTCGTTTTGTTGTTGGAATTACAAGATTATTCGCATAAAAATAGAAAACAAGCCTTTTTAGTGGCAATATTTTGTTTTATCTACAACGAGTGACCTGAATCAACTGGTCCGAATGGTCAAAAAAGCCGTCTGTCATTCCAACAACAACGGCGTTTGATCAGCATAGACAATCAGGTCGCCACATCCGTTAGCCTGGAGTTCTACACATGCATCCCCGCGTCCTTGAGGTCACCGAACGGCTTATCGCCCGCAGCCGCGCCACGCGTCAGGCTTACCTTGCACTGATTCGCGGCGCCGCCACTGACGGGCCGATGCGCGGCAAGCTGCAATGCGCCAACTTCGCCCACGGCGTGGCCGGGTGCGGCAGCGAAGACAAGCACAGCCTGCGGATGATGAACTCGGCGAACATCGCCATTGTTTCGTCGTATAACGACATGCTCTCGGCGCACCAGCCATACGAAGTGTTTCCGCAACAGATCAAAAATGCCCTGCGCGAAATCGGTTCGGTCGGCCAGTTCGCTGGCGGCACGCCCGCCATGTGCGATGGCGTGACCCAGGGTGAGCCGGGCATGGAGCTGAGCCTGCCGAGCCGCGAAGTGATCGCCATGTCCACGGCGGTGGCGCTGTCGCACAACATGTTCGATGGCGCGCTGATGCTCGGCATCTGCGACAAGATCGTCCCGGGCCTGATGATGGGTTCGCTGCGTTTCGGTCATCTGCCGACGATCTTCGTCCCGGGCGGACCGATGGTCTCGGGGATTTCCAACAAGGAAAAAGCCGACGTGCGGCAGAAGTACGCCGAAGGCAAGGCGACCCGTGAAGAGCTGCTGGAATCGGAGATGAAGTCCTACCACAGCCCGGGCACCTGCACCTTCTACGGCACCGCCAACACCAACCAGTTGCTGATGGAAGTCATGGGCCTGCACTTGCCGGGCGCCTCGTTCGTCAACCCGAATACGCCGCTGCGCGATGCCCTGACCCGCGAAGCCGCGCATCAGGTCACGCGCCTGACCAAGCAGAACGGCAACTTCATGCCGATCGGCGAAATCGTCGACGAGAAGGCGCTGGTCAACTCGATCGTCGCATTGCACGCCACTGGCGGCTCGACCAACCACACCCTGCACATGCCGGCCATCGCCATGGCCGCGGGTATTCAACTCACCTGGCAGGACATGGCCGACCTCTCCGAAGTCGTGCCGACCCTGAGCCACGTCTACCCGAACGGCAAAGCCGACATCAACCACTTCCAAGCGGCGGGCGGCATGTCGTTCCTGATCCGCGAACTGCTCGAAGCCGGCCTGCTGCACGAAGACGTCAACACCGTGCTCGGCCACGGCCTGAGCCAGTACACCAAGGAGCCGTTCCTCGATAACGGCCAGTTGGTATGGCGTGAAGGCCCGACCGACAGCCTCGACGAAAACATCCTGCGGCCGGTCGCTCGCGCATTCTCGCCAGAGGGTGGCTTACGGGTGATGGAAGGCAACCTCGGCCGCGGGGTGATGAAAGTCTCCGCCGTCGCGCTGGAAAACCAGATCGTCGAGGCGCCAGCGATGGTGTTCCAGGATCAACAGGATCTGGCTGACGCGTTCAAGGCCGGTTTGCTGGAGAAGGATTTTGTCGCGGTGATGCGCTTCCAGGGCCCGCGCTCCAACGGCATGCCCGAGTTGCACAAGATGACGCCGTTCCTTGGCGTGCTGCAGGATCGCGGCTTCAAAGTCGCGCTGGTGACTGACGGGCGGATGTCCGGCGCGTCGGGGAAAATCCCGGCGGCGATTCACGTCAGCCCCGAGGCTTATGTCGGTGGTGCTTTGGCGCGGGTGCAAGAGGGCGATATCATCCGCGTCGATGGCGTCAAAGGTACTTTGGAACTCAAGGTCGACGCCGCCGAATTCGCAGCGCGCGAACCCGCCAAAGGCCTGTTGGGCAACAACATCGGCAGTGGCCGCGAACTGTTTGGCTTCATGCGTTTGGCCTTCAGCTCGGCGGAGCAGGGCGCCAGCGCCTTCACTTCTGCCCTGGAGACGCTTAATTGAAACTGGCTTTGGTCGGTGACATCGGAGGCACCAACGCGCGGTTCGCGTTGTGGAAAAACCAGCAACTGGAATCGGTTCAAGTGCTGGCCACGGCCGACCATGCCAGCCCGGAGGAGGCCATCAGCCTCTATCTGAGCGGCCTCGGTCTGGCGCCGGGTTCGATCGGTTCGGTGTGCCTGTCGGTGGCCGGTCCGGTCAGTGGCGATGAATTCAAGTTCACCAACAACCACTGGCGCCTGAGCCGTACGGCGTTCTGCCAGACCTTGCAGGTCGAGCAGTTGTTGCTGGTCAACGACTTCTCGGCGATGGCGCTGGGCATGACCCGCTTGCAGCCGGGCGAATTCCGCGTGGTTTGCGAAGGCACGCCGGAGCCGTTGCGTCCGGCGGTGGTGATCGGTCCGGGCACTGGCCTTGGCGTCGGCACGTTGCTGGATCTTGGCGAGGGCCGGTTCGCGGCGTTGCCGGGGGAGGGCGGGCACGTCGATCTGCCGTTGAGCAGCCCGCGTGAAACTCAACTCTGGCAGCACATCCACAACGAAATCGGCCATGTCAGCGCGGAAACCGCGTTGAGCGGTGGCGGCTTGCCGCGGGTGTACCGGGCGATCTGCGCGGTGGATGGCCACGAGCCCGTACTCGACACGCCGGAAGCGATTACGGCAGCTGGCCTTGCGGGTGATCCGATTGCGCTGGAAGTGCTGGAGCAGTTCTGCTGCTGGCTCGGACGCGTCGCGGGTAACAACGTGTTGACCACGGGTGCACGTGGCGGGGTGTATATCGTTGGCGGTGTGATTCCACGCTTTGCCGATTTCTTCCTCGAAAGCGGTTTCGCCCGCAGCTTTGCTGACAAAGGGTGCATGAGCGATTACTTCAAGGGCATTCCGGTATGGCTGGTGACAGCGCCGTATTCGGGGCTGGTCGGTGCGGGTGTGGCCCTGGACCAATCAATCCCAACCTGAAATGCAATCCCCCCTGTGGGAGCGAGCTTGCTCGCGAATGCGGAGTATCAGTCAACCCAAATGTTGAATGTAATGACGCCTTCGCGAGCAAGCTCGCTCCCACAGTGGTTCTGTGGTGTTTGTTAGTTTGATGCTTAAGGCATAATCCGCCCCAATTCCAACAACAAGGATGCCTTCGAAGTGAGCTCAGTCAACAAGTCGATATTGTTGGTCGATGACGACCAGGAAATACGCGAGTTGCTGGAAACCTACCTGACCCGTGCCGGGTTCCAGGTACGGGCCACCGCCGATGGTGCCAGTTTCCGCCAGGCCCTCAACGAGGCGCCGAGCGACCTGGTGATCCTCGATGTCATGCTGCCCGACGAAGACGGCTTCAGCCTCTGCCGCTGGGTGCGCCAGCATCCGCGTCAGGCGCAGGTGCCGATCATCATGCTCACCGCCAGTTCCGACGAGGCCGACCGGGTGATCGGTCTGGAGCTCGGCGCTGACGACTACCTCGGCAAACCGTTCAGCCCTCGCGAACTGCAAGCACGGATCAAGGCGTTGCTGCGTCGCGCGCAGTTCGCCCACGAACGCAGCGGCAGTGAAGTGCTGGCCTTCGACGAGTGGCGGCTGGACATGGTCAGCCATCGGCTGTTCCACACCGACGGTGAGGAAGTGATTCTTTCCGGCGCCGACTTCGCCCTGCTCAAGCTGTTTCTCGACCACCCGCAGGAAATCCTCGACCGCGACACCATCGGTAACGCCACCCGTGGCCGCGACCTGATGCCGCTCGATCGCATCGTCGACATGGCCGTCAGCCGGTTACGCCAACGCCTGCGCGACACGGAAAAACCGCCACGACTGATTCGCACCGTACGCGGCAGCGGCTACCAACTGGCAGCCAACGTGGTTGCCGGCAATGGTCACTGAGTCGCTGCGCAAACTTGCTGCCAGGGTGCCGGTGCCGCGTTCGCTGCTCGGGCGGATGTTGCTGCTGACCTTGCTCGCCGTGTTGTTTGCACAGACGTTGTCCAGTGTGATCTGGGTCTCGCAACTGCGCGCCACGCAGCTTGAAGGGCTGGTCACCAGCGCCCGCAGCCTCGCCCATTCGATGACCGCCAGCGTCAGTTACTTCCGCTCGTTGCCGGTGGCTTATCGGCCTCTGGTGCTGGATCAATTGCGCAGCATGGGCGGCACGCGGTTCGTGGTGACGCTTAACGACAAACCGCTGGGCATGGATGTGCTGCCGGTCACCCCGCGCAAGGCTGCGGTGATGAAAGCGGTCGATGAAGTGCTGCGCCAGTCGCTGGGCAATGACACCGATATCTCGGTGACCTTCGTCAGTCCTGAAGATCTGCGCATCTTCAATGCCGGCCTGAAGCTCGACGAACTGCCACGCTCCTGGGCGCATTACGCGCTGACCCTGGAACCGGTGAACCCGCCAGTGCTGGTCACGCAGATCCAGATGGCGCCGGGCGAATGGCTGTACATCGCCTCGCTGTTGCCTGAGCCCTACACCAGTCTTGAAGAACAAGGTCTGCCGGCGCAGCAGGTATGGTTCATCGTGCTCACCAGCGGCTTTTTGCTGTTGTTCATTGGTCTGCTGGTGCACTGGCAGAGCCGGCCGCTCAAGCGCCTGGCGCGGGCGGCGCGGGATCTGTCGCTGGGCGCCGACGTCGAACCGGTGGCCGAGGGCGGCGGCAGCGAAGTGGTGGAAGTGGGCCGTGCGTTCAACACCATGCGCGAACGTATCAGCCGCTACCTGACCGAACGCAGCCAGTTGTTCAGTGCGATTTCCCATGATCTGCGCACGCCGATCACCCGCCTGCGCTTGCGCGTCGAGCTGCTGGAGGACGAGCAACTGCAAGCCAAGTTCGGCCGCGATCTGGATGAGCTGGAGTTGCTGGTCAAAGGCGCATTGCAGTGCGTGAAAGACACCGATATCCACGAAAACATCGAGCCGGTGGACCTGAACCATGTGCTCGACTGTCTGGTGGAGCCGTATCTGGCGCCCAACGGCAATGGCCGCGTGACCCAGCAAGGCAAGGCGCTGGCGACGTATCCGGGCAAGCCTTTGGCGCTGAAACGCTGCATCGGTAACCTGATCGACAACGCGTTGAAATACGGGCAGAACGCTCATCTGCACATCGACGACGATGAGCGCGCGTTTGTCCTGCACGTCGACGATGAAGGCCCGGGTGTGCCGGAGCAGCGGCTGGAGCAGGTGTTCGAGCCACACTTTCGTCTGGCGGGGCAGCAGCAGGGTTATGGTCTGGGTTTGGGCATCGCACGTAACATTGCCCATAGCCATGGCGGTGAGGTGACGTTGCAGAACCTGCGTGAGGGTGGGTTGCGCGTGACCCTGCAACTGCCGCGCTCGGTGGATTAGCTCAAAAGAGCCCCTCACCCTAGCCCTCTCCCGGGGGGAGAGGGGACTGATCGGGGGATGCTGCAGAGATACGCCGACCTGACCGTACAGCGCCGAATCCATAATCGACTTGGTATTTCAGATCGGCGGAAAGCTTATTACACCCCGGTTGGCTGCCTCTCCCTCCTCCCAAAGGGAGAGGGGACTGATCGGGGGATGCTGCAGAGATACGCCGACCTGACCGTACAACGCCGAATCCATAATCGGCTCGGTATTTCAGGTCGGCGGAAAGCTTATTACACCTCGGTTGGCTGCCTCTTCCGGGGGGTGAGGGGACTGAGCGCGTTGTTCATTCGAATTGCGCCGACCTGATGCGTTGAGTCGATTGTGGATTCGGTACGGCACTTTCAGGTCGACGTAACTCTTCAGTATCGTGCGGTCGGCCCCCTCTCCCTCCGGGAGAGGGCTGGGGTGAGGGCTGCTCTTTGTCACGGATCAGTGACAAAAACCGCCCCCTTCGTTACAAGCCCATCCCGACCCGTTGTTTAGACTGCCCGCAGTCATAACAACAAAAAAGGCCACCCATGGATCTCTTCCACCCAGGCTTCAGCAGTTGGCTGAACGCCCCTGCCCACCAGCAATGGCTCGCCGACGAAGGTCTGCGCCTGCTGGCATTCGCCAAGGCTTCAAAGCTGCCCGAAGGTTTCGGCAATCTCGACGAACGCGGCCGTCTGCCAGCGCACGCGCAAGCCGAAACCATGAACACCGCGCGCATGACCCACAGCTTCGCCATGGCCCACATTCAGGGCCTGCCGGGTTTCGCCGACCTGGTCGATCACGGCATCGCGGCCCTGCGCGGCCCGTTGCGTGATGCACTGCACGGCGGCTGGTTTGCGGTCGCCGAACACCGCGACGGCAATACCGGCAAGAACGCTTATCTGCATGCCTTCGTCGCGCTCGCGGCCAGCTCTGCAGTGGTCGCACAGCGTCCCGGCGCCCAGGCCTTGCTGGATGACGCCATCGACATCATCGACACGTATTTCTGGAGCGAAGAAGAGGGCGCCATGCGCGAATACTTCAATCGCGACTGGAGCGAAGAAGAAGCCTATCGCGGTGCCAACAGCAACATGCACGCGACTGAAGCGTTCCTTGCATTGGCCGATGTCACCGAAGATCCGCGCTGGCTGATCCGTGCGCAACGCATCGTCGAGCGAGTGATCCACGGTCATGCTGCCGCCAACGGTTACATGGTCATCGAGCACTTCGACCGCAATTGGCAACCGCTGCGCGAATACAACCTCGACAATCCCGCTGACGGTTTCCGCCCTTACGGCACCACGCCGGGTCACGGTTTCGAATGGGCGCGGCTGTTGCTGCACCTCGAAGCGGCGCGGGTTCAGGCCGGCATGCTCACACCCGGCTGGCTTGCCACTGATGCGGCAAAACTGTTCGAGAACAACTGCCGCCACGGCTGGGACGTCGATGGCGCGCCGGGGATCGTCTACACCCTCGACTGGGACAATCAATCCGTGGTGCGCCATCGCCTGCACTGGACGCACGCAGAAGCCAGCGCCGCCGCCAGCGCCTTGCTCAAACGCACCGGCGATGCGCAATACGAAGCCTGGTACCGACTGTTCTGGGAATTCTGCGAAAACCATTTCATCGACCGCTGCGACGGCAGCTGGCACCACGAACTCAATCCGCAAAACCTGCCAAGTGCCGATATCTGGCCGGGAAAACCCGATCTGTACCACGCCTGGCAAGCCGTACTGATCCCTCGTCTACCCTTGTCGCCGAGCATGGCGACTGCGCTGGCGCAGTTGTCCCAGAGCTGTCCTGTGTAACCATATGGTGACATTCGCGCGTCCCTTCGTTACCTGCGAGGGGAAACGTCCTGTTTAAACTCCTATGCAGCGCAAGCACCAGACTTGCAATGCATAACAACAAGAAAGGTACATCTCAGATGAATGCGATTTCTCGCCTCGCTACTGTCATTTCTGTCGCCTCCCTGTTCCCGCTCGCAATTCTGCCTCTCAGTGTTTCCGCTGCCGAATCCAAAGGTTCGGTGGAAGTCGTGCACTGGTGGACGTCCGGTGGCGAAAAAGCTGCCGTTGATGTGCTCAAGGCCCAAGTCGAAAAAGACGGTTTCACCTGGAAAGACGGCGCTGTCGCCGGCGGTGGCGGTGCCACGGCCATGACCGTGCTGAAAAGCCGTGCCGTGGCTGGCAACCCGCCGGGCGTCGCCCAGATCAAAGGCCCGGACATCCAGGAATGGGCGTCGACCGGCCTGCTTGACACCGACGTGCTCAAAGATGTCGCCAAGTCGGAAAAGTGGGACAGCCTGCTCGACAAGAAAGTCTCCGATACCGTGAAGTACGACGGTGATTACGTGGCCGTGCCGGTGAACATTCACCGCGTCAACTGGCTGTGGATCAACCCGGAAGTATTCAAAAAAGCCGGTATCGCCAAAGCCCCGACCACCCTCGAAGAATTCTACGCTGCTGGCGATAAGCTGAAGGCAGCGGGCTTCATTCCGCTGGCTCACGGCGGTCAGCCTTGGCAGGACAGCACCGTGTTCGAAGCCGTTGTGCTGTCGGTCATGGGCGTTGATGGCTACAAGAAAGCCCTGGTCGATCTGGACAACAAGGCGCTGACCGGCCCGGAAATGGTCAAGGCGCTGACCGAGCTGAAGAAAGTCGCGACCTACATGGACGTCGACGGCAAAGGCCAGGACTGGAACCTGGAAGCGGCCAAAGTCATCAACGGCAAGGCCGGCATGCAGATCATGGGTGACTGGGCCAAGTCCGAATGGACTGCTGCCAAGAAAGTCGCCGGCAAGGACTACGAGTGCGTAGCGTTCCCGGGCACCGACAAGGCGTTCACCTACAACATCGACTCCCTGGCGGTGTTCAAGCAGAAAGACAAAGGCACTGCGGCCGGTCAGCAGGACATCGCCAAAGTCGTGCTGGGTGAAAACTTCCAGAAAGTCTTCAGCATCAACAAAGGCTCGATCCCGGTGCGTAACGACATGTTGAACAACATGGAGAAACTCGGTTTCGACTCCTGCGCGCAGACCGCGGCCAAGGACTTCCTGGCGGACGCCAAGTCCGGCGGCCTGCAACCAAGCATGGCGCACAACATGGCGACCACGCTGGCGGTGCAGGGCGCGTTCTTTGACGTAGTCACCAACTACATCAACGACCCGAAAGCCGACCCGGCCGATGCGGCCAGGAAACTGGGCGCGGCGGTTCAGTCGGCCAAATAAGCACCAGCACCGTAGCCCCTGTGGGAGCGAGCTTGCTCGCGAAGGCGGAGAGTCAGGCAATCGAACTATCAACTGACAGGACGCCTTCGCGAGCAAGCTCGCTCCCACAAGGGGAAAGCGTGTGAATTTTCTACCTTCGTACTGGATTTCCCCATGAGTTCTGTTGCTGTGTTCAGCAAAGCCTCGCCGTTCGATGCACTGCAGCGCTGGCTACCGAAACTGGTGCTGGCGCCGAGCATGGTCATCGTGCTGGTTGGCTTCTATGGCTACATCCTGTGGACGTTCGTGCTGTCGTTCACCACCTCGACGTTCCTGCCGAACTACAAGTGGGCCGGCCTGGCGCAATACGCCCGGCTGTTCGACAACGACCGCTGGTGGGTGGCGAGCAAGAATCTCGCGGTGTTCGGTGGCATGTTCATCGGCATCACGTTGGTGATCGGTGTGCTGCTGGCGGTGTTCCTCGACCAGCGTATCCGTCGCGAAGGCTTTATCCGCACCATTTACCTGTACCCGATGGCGCTCTCGATGATCGTCACCGGTACCGCGTGGAAATGGCTGCTCAACCCGGGCATGGGCCTGGACAAATTGTTGCGTGACTGGGGCTGGGAAGGCTTCCGTCTGGACTGGCTGATCGACCCGGATCGCGTGGTGTACTGCCTGGTGATCGCCGCAGTGTGGCAAGCCTCGGGTTTCATCATGGCGATGTTCCTCGCCGGCCTGCGCGGTGTCGATCAGTCGATCATCCGTGCTGCGCAGATCGACGGCGCGAGCATGCCGACCATCTACTGGAAAGTGGTGCTGCCCAGCCTGCGTCCGGTGTTCTTCAGTGCGGTGATGATCCTCGCCCACATCGCGATCAAGAGCTTCGACCTGGTCGCGGCGATGACCGCAGGGGGGCCGGGTTATTCCTCCGACCTGCCGGCGATGTTCATGTATTCCTTCACCTTCAGTCGCGGCCAGATGGGCATGGGCTCGGCCAGTGCGATTCTGATGCTCGGTGCGATCCTCGCGATCATCGTGCCTTACCTGTACTCCGAGCTGAGGACCAAGCGTCATGACTAGTCTCGCTGCCAAACCTGCCATCAGCCTGAGTCGCATCGCGATCTACGCGGTACTGATTTTCGCCGTGTTCCTGTACCTGGTGCCGCTGGTAGTCATGCTGCTGACCAGCTTCAAGACCCCGGAAGACATCAGCACCGGCAACCTGCTGAGCTGGCCGACCGTGGTCAGCGGTATCGGCTGGGTCAAGGCCTGGGCCACGGTTGACGGTTACTTCTGGAACTCGATCAAGATCACCGTGCCGGCCGTAATCATCTCCACCGCCATCGGTGCGTTGAACGGTTACGTGCTGTCGATGTGGCGCTTCCGTGGTTCGCAGTTGTTCTTCGGGCTGCTGTTGTTCGGCTGCTTCCTGCCGTTCCAGACCGTGCTGCTGCCGGCCTCGTTTACCCTCGGCAAGATGGGCCTGGCGAGCACCACCACCGGGCTGGTGTTTGTTCACGTGGTTTACGGCCTGGCGTTCACCACGCTGTTCTTCCGTAACTACTACGTGAGCATTCCCGATGCGCTGGTGAAGGCTGCACGTCTGGATGGCGCGGGTTTCTTCACGATCTTCCGCCGCATCATTCTGCCGATGTCGACGCCGATCATCATGGTCTGCCTGATCTGGCAGTTCACCCAGATCTGGAACGACTTCCTGTTTGGTGTGGTGTTCTCCAGCGGTGATTCGCAACCGATCACGGTGGCGCTGAACAACCTGGTCAACACCAGCACCGGGGCCAAGGAATACAACGTTGATATGGCAGCGGCGATGATCGCCGGGCTGCCGACCCTGCTGGTCTATGTGGTCGCAGGCAAGTATTTCGTGCGCGGGCTGACGGCCGGCGCAGTCAAGGGGTAATCATGGCAACGCTCGAACTTCGCAACGTCAACAAGACCTACGGTGCCGGCCTGCCGGACACCCTGAAGAACATCGAACTGTCGATCAAGGACGGTGAGTTCCTGATCCTGGTCGGCCCGTCGGGCTGCGGCAAGTCGACCCTGATGAACTGCATCGCCGGTCTGGAAACCATCAGCGGCGGCGCGATCATGATCGGCGATCAGGACGTCAGCGGCATGAGCCCGAAAGATCGCGACATCGCCATGGTCTTCCAGTCCTACGCGCTGTACCCGACCATGAGCGTGCGCGAGAACATCGAGTTCGGTCTGAAGATCCGCAAGATGCCGCAGGCGGCGATCGACGAAGAAGTCGCGCGCGTGGCCAAGCTTCTGCAGATCGAACACCTGCTGAATCGCAAGCCGGGTCAACTTTCCGGTGGTCAGCAGCAGCGCGTGGCGATGGGCCGTGCCCTGGCGCGGCGGCCGAAGATCTATCTGTTCGACGAACCGCTGTCCAACCTCGATGCCAAGCTGCGGGTCGAGATGCGCACCGAAATGAAACTGATGCACCAGCGTCTGAAAACCACCACGGTCTACGTGACCCACGACCAGATCGAAGCGATGACCCTGGGCGACAAAGTGGCGGTGATGAAGGACGGGATCATCCAGCAATTCGGCACGCCGAAAGAGATCTACAACGACCCGGCCAACCTGTTTGTGGCGAGCTTCATCGGTTCGCCGCCGATGAACTTCATTCCGCTGCGCCTGCAGCGCAAGGACGGTCGGCTGCTGGCGCTGCTCGACAGCGGCCAGGCCCGTTGCGAGTTGCCGATGGGCATGCAGGACGCCGGGCTTGAAGATCGCGAAGTGATCCTCGGCCTGCGCCCGGAGCAGATTGTGCTGGCGAATGGCGAAGGCAATGGTTTGCCGAGCATCAAGGCCGAAGTGCAAGTCACCGAACCGACTGGTCCGGACACCCTGGTGTTCGTCAACCTCAATGACACTAAGGTCTGCTGCCGTCTGGCACCGGACGTGGCACCGCAGGTGGGCGAAAGCCTGACGCTGCAATTCGATCCGTCGAAAGTGCTGTTGTTCGATGCCAAGACTGGCGAGCGTCTGGGCGTTGCGGGCCAGGCGCAGGCCGAAGCGCGGTCGGCGAACGTCGCGCAATTCAAGGGGCGGTAAACAGATCAAGGTTGGAATGAGGTCATGTGGGAGCTGGCTTGCCAGCGATGCAGGCAACTCGGCTTGTCGTCGAACCGAGTTGATGCCATCGCCGGCAGGCCAGCTCCCACAGGGATCGGATTCCACAAAGGAGCACGCGGTGGATGGCCTGTTATCCATCGCACTTTATGTAAACCGCGTTAGATAAAAACAGTTAATAACAATAAAGACGAGGATGTAGGGATGAAAAAGAAACACGTCAATGCCCGCTTGATCTGCCAAGTGTCAGCGGCAGCAGCACTGGTGCTGGCCGGCAATGCAATGGCGGCCGATGCGTTCAGCTCCGATTCCAAGTGGATGACCGGCGACTGGGGTGGCGAGCGGACCAAGCTGATCGAGCAAGGTATCGACATCAAGGCGGACTACGTCGGGGAAGTCGGTGGCAACCTGCACGGCGGCTACAACGACGACAAGACGGCGCGTTACGCTGACCAGTTCGGTCTGGGCGTGGCACTGGATCTGCAAAAACTCTGGGGCTGGGACAACACCCAGGCCAAGATCCAGCTGACCAACCGTAACGGCTACAACATCTCTAACGATCGCGTGGGCGATCCGCGTGCCGGCACCTTGTCTTCCTCGCAGGAAGTCTACGGTCGTGGCCACATGGTGCGTCTGACCCAGTTGTGGATTCAGCACCAGTTCTTCGACAACAAACTCGACGTCAAGGCCGGTTACTTCGGTGAAGGCGAAGACTTCAACACCTTCCCGTGCGACTTCCAGAACCTGGCGTTCTGCGGTTCGCAAGTGGGTAACTGGGCGACCAACATCTGGTACAACTGGCCCGTCAGCCAGGCCGCGATCCGCGTGAAGTACAACATCAACGACGAGCTCTACGCGCAAATCGGTGCGTACAACCAGAACCCGTCGCAGCTGGAACACGGCAACGGCTTCAAACTCAGCGGCAGCGGCACCAAAGGTACCGTTCTTCCTGTCGAGCTGGTCTGGTCGCCGAAGGTCAACAGCCTGCCGGGCGAATACCGCGTCGGTTACTACAAGAGCACTGCTGATGCCAGCGACGTTCGTGAAGACGTCAACGGTTTCGACGCTGCTACTACTCGCGACGCGTACAAAACCCATAGCAGCAAAAGCGGCTACTGGTTCGTGGCGCAACAGCAACTCACCAGCCACAACGGCGACGCTTCCCGTGGTCTGAACATCGCGGCCAACGCCACTTTCCACGACAAGGACACCAACTTCATCGACAACTATCAGTCGGTGATGTTTGTTTACAAAGGCCCGTTCGACGCGCGTCCGAAGGATGACGTCGGTATCGGCGCGGCGCGTATCCACGTCAACGATGACGTGAAGAAAAACGCTGAACTGCTGAACGTTTCCAACGGTGTGTCGGATTACGACAATCCGGTGTTCTCGCCAATTCGCGAAACCGAATACAACTACGAGATCAACTACGGCTTCCACGTCACCAACTGGCTGACCGTACGTCCTAACCTGCAGTACATCACTCACCCGGGTGGTGTGGATGAAGTGGACAACGCTTTGGTCGCCGGCCTGAAAATTCAGTCTACGTTCTGACGCGTCTGCGATAAGCTCCTCTCTATGTGCGCATATTTGCGGACAGCGGGGGGGCGTTCTCAATTGTTTTGCCCGGCGCGGTGGGAAAAACAATTGAGAACGCCCCCTAGGCTGTCCGCTTTTTTTTGAGGGCTGGCGCAGCCCGTAACAGATGAATTCGGAACCGTGGCCAATGCATGAGCATCCGCTGCAACGCTTCTTCAAATCCCTGCGTGAACAACCGGTGTTCGCCTGGGAGCGCTATCAGATGCGCGACGTGTTGGTGATTGATCATCCGCTGTGTCAGGCGGTGTTCAGTCGTCAGGGCGCGCAGTTGCTGCACTTTCAGCCGCGCGGGCAAAAGCCGTGGTTATGGTGTGCGGCGAAGTGGCCGCATGTCGGCGCTATTCGCGGTGGTGTGCCGGTGTGCTGGCCGTGGTATGGCCGTCATCCGAGCGAAAACGCCTGGCCGTCCCATGGTTGGGCGCGGCTGCTCGACTGGAAACTGCTCGACAGCAGCAGCGCCGAGGATGGCGTGCGCCTGCACTGGCAATTGCAATTGTGCGACTGGCAGGTCGACCTGCACGCGCACCTCGGAGAACGCATGGAGTTACGCCTGAGCACTGAGCATCAGGACGACATGCCGTGCCAGTTGAGCCAGGCGTTGCACGCTTACTGGCGTATTGGCGATGTCGGCGAGATAGCGCTGTCTGGCCTCGAAGGCGCGCAGGGTTATGACCAGTTGAGTCGCCAGTCTTGTCAGCAGGAAGGCGAGTTACGCGTCGATGGCGGCTGTCAGCGGGTGTTTCAGCACGACGGCGAATTACAGCTCAAGGATCACGCCTGGCAGCGCGAGTTGTGCATTGATACCGGTGACAGCGGCGACACGGTGGTCTGGCATCCTGGAGCGCGACCGTTGTTGGGCGTGAGCTGGGATGAGATTTCCGAGTTTGTCTGTGTTGAAGCGGCGGCGGGTGGGACTGACAGCTTGCATCTGGCGCCGGGGGAGAAGGCGCATTTGAGTTTGCAGGCGTGGGCGGCGGCTTGAGTGTGTCAGTCACATCGTAGCCCCTCACCCTAGCCCTCTCCCGGAGGGAGAGGGGACCGAATGGGGGATGCTTAAGCGTTACGCCGACGTGAAAGTGCAGCGCTGAATCCATAATCGACTCTATTTTTCAGGTCGATGTATAGCGCAAGACACCTCGGTCTGCTCCCTCTCCCCCGGGAGAGGGGGCGAATGGGGGATATTCGAGAGAAGCACCGACCTGAACGAATGTCGGTGAATCCATAATCGACTCAGTGTTTCAGGTCGATGTATAGCGCAAGACACCTCGGTCGGCTCCCTCTCCCCCCGGGAGAGGGGGCGAATGGGGGATATTCGAGAGATGCACCGACCTGAACGGATGACGTTGAATCCATAATCGACTCGGTGTTTCAGGTCGATGTATAGCGCAAGACACCTCGGTCGGCCCCCTCTCCCTCGGGGAGAGGGCTGGGGTGAGGGGCTTTTGATCTTTAGTTGAATTCATCCCCAACCGGATACCGGCTGGCGTTCAAGCTCTCTTTGATCTTGCGCAAATGCGGCTGGAAATCCACCCCGCGCCGCAAGGTCATGCCGGTCGCCAGCACATCCAGCACGGTCAACTGAATGATCCGCGAGGTCATCGGCATATAGATGTCGGTGTCTTCCGGCAGTGGAATGTTCAGGCTCAGGGTGCTGGCCTTGGCCAGCGGCGAATTCTCCGCCGTCAGGCCCAGCACCGAAGCACCGTTCTCCCGAGCAATGCGCGCCACTTCCACCAGCTCGCGGGTGCGCCCGGTGTAGGAAATGATCACGAACAACTCACCGGTGTGCGCCACCGAAGCAATCATCCGCTGCATCAGCACATCGGCATGCGCGGTGACCGCCAGGTTGAAGCGGAAGAACTTGTGCTGCGCATCCAGCGCCACCGGTGCCGAAGCGCCGAGGCCGAAAAAGTGGATCTGCCGCGCCTGAATCAACAGGTCGACGGCGCGGCTGATCAGGTTCGGGTCCAGCGCCTGGCAAGCGCTGTCCAGCGAGGCGATGGCACTGCCGAAAATCTTCTGCGTGTACGCCTCTGGATTGTCGTCGGCCTCGACCGCGCGGCTGACGTACGCCGCGCCGCTGGCCAGGCTCTGGGCCAGTTGCAGCTTGAGTTCGGGATAGCCGCTGACACCGAACGAACGGCAGAAACGGTTGACCGTCGGCTCGCTCACCGACGCCGCCTGGGCGAGGGCGGCGATGCTGAAGCGGGTGGCCTGCTGCGGGTTGAGCAGGATCACCTCGGCGACTTTGCGTTCGGCCTTGTTCAGCTCTTCAAGGCGACTCTGGATCTGTTCCAGTAAATTTCGCACGCGGTCCATATGAAATTCCTAATTCACCTGCGCAAAGGTGCGCCGGGCTATGCAAATTGGGCCTTTGATATGGCCCGTAACGGTGGCCTATCCTACTGATGGCTCCGACCGACCACCACTCGGAATCTGTATTTTGCGAAAATGTTGTGGTTATTACTACATTTTCCCTTGAGTGATGCCTTGAAAAAAGGTATTTGTAGCTTAACTTGATAAAAGAACAAACATCATGCCTTCGATTACGGTTGAACCGTGCACCTTTGCCTTGTTCGGCGCTCTTGGCGATCTGGCCCTGCGCAAGCTGTTTCCTGCCCTTTACCACCTCGATGGCGCTGACCTGTTGCACGAGGACACGCGGATCATCGCGCTGGCCCGTGAAGCCGGTAGCGAACAGCAGCACCTGGCGTTCATCGCCGCCGAATTGCGTCGGTATGTCGGCAAAGAGCTGGACGAAGCCGTGGCCGAGCGCTTTCTGGCGCGCCTGACTTATCTGCACGTCGACTTCCTCAAGGCTGAAGACTATGTGGCGCTGGCCGAACTGGCTGGCAGCGCGCAACGCATGATTGCCTACTTCGCCACACCGGCGGCGGTGTACGGCGCGATCTGTGAGAACCTGGCGAAAGTCGGTCTGGCGGAAAATACTCGCGTGGTCCTGGAAAAGCCGATCGGCTCCGACCTTGAGTCCTCGCGCAAAGTGAACGACGCCGTGGCGCAGTTTTTCCCGGAAAACCGCACCTACCGCATCGACCACTATCTGGGCAAAGAGACCGTCCAGAACCTGATCGCCCTGCGTTTCGCCAACAGCCTGTTCGAAACCCAGTGGAACCAGAATTACATCTCCCACGTTGAAATCACCGTGGCCGAGAAGGTCGGCATCGAAGGCCGTTGGGGCTACTTCGACAAGGCCGGCCAACTGCGCGACATGATCCAGAACCACCTGTTGCAGCTGCTGTGCCTGATCGCCATGGACCCGCCGGCCGACCTGTCGGCTGACAGCATCCGTGACGAAAAGGTAAAAGTGCTCAAGGCCCTGGCGCCGATCAGTCCGGAAGGCCTGACCACTCAGGTGGTGCGCGGCCAATACATCGCCGGCCACAGCGAAGGCAAGTCCGTACCGGGCTATCTGGAAGAACCGAATTCCAACACCCAGAGCGACACCGAAACCTTCGTCGCTTTGCGTGCCGACATCCGCAACTGGCGCTGGGCCGGCGTGCCGTTCTACCTGCGGACCGGCAAGCGCATGCCGCAGAAGTTGTCGCAGATCGTCATCCACTTCAAGGAACCGTCGCACTACATTTTCGCGCCGGAACAACGCCTGCAGATCAGCAACAAACTGATCATCCGTCTGCAACCGGACGAAGGCATTTCCCTGCGTGTGATGACCAAGGAACAAGGCCTCGACAAAGGCATGCAACTGCGCAGCGGCCCGCTGCAACTGAATTTCTCCGACACCTGGCGCAGTGCGCGGATCCCCGACGCCTACGAGCGGTTGTTGCTGGAAGTGATGAACGGCAATCAGAACCTGTTTGTCCGTAAAGATGAAATCGAAGCCGCGTGGAAGTGGTGTGACCAGTTGATCGCCGGCTGGAAAAAGTCCGGTGACGCGCCCAAGCCTTATGCGGCCGGGTCGTGGGGGCCGATGAGCTCGATTGCACTGATCACGCGGGACGGGAGGTCGTGGTATGGCGATATCTGATGTGCAACTGCCTGCGGGCGTGAATGCCCACGAGTTCAAGAGCCCGGTGCTGTTGGCCGAAGGTCTGGCGCTGAATGTGGCCAAGCAACTGAGCGAGGCCATTGCTGCACGCGGCAACGCGGTGCTGGTGGTGTCCGGCGGTCGCAGCCCGGTGGCGTTCTTTCAGCACCTGGCCAAACAGGCGCTGGACTGGTCGAAAGTCGTCGTGACCCTGGCCGATGAACGCTGGGTCCCGGTTGAGCACGCCGACAGCAATGCCGGTCTGCTCAAGCAGTACCTGCTCAAAGGCCCGGCGGCCAAGGCGCAGTTCCTCAGCCTCTACAGCGCTGCGGCGAACGTTGAGCAAGCTGCCGAACACGCCGATCGCCTGCTCGCCGAATTGCCACCGATTGACGTGCTGGTGCTGGGCATGGGCGATGACGGTCACACCGCGTCGCTGTTCCCCGACAGCCCGAACCTCGCCGAAGCGTTGCAGGCCGATGGCAGCCGTCGCTGCTGGCCGATGCTGGCGCCGAGCGTGCCGCGTCAGCGCCTGACCATGAGTCGCGCGCTGCTGGCGTCGGCCAGGCACAAGATTCTGTCGATTTCCGGTCAGTCGAAACTGACCACCCTGAATGCCGCACTGGCATCCGACGACGTCGCGGCCATGCCGGTGCGCGCGTTTCTGCAACCTACGTTAGAGATTTACTGGTGCCCATGAGCCAAGGAACAGCCGCTATGACAACCCCATCCCCGACCGTTTCCATGGCGGACAAAGTTGCCCTGATCGACAGCCTCTGCGCCAAGGCGCGGATTCTGCCGGTGATCACCATCGCCCGTGAGCAGGACGTACTGCCGCTGGCCGACGCCCTGGCCGCTGGTGGCCTGACGGCGCTGGAAGTGACCCTGCGTTCGCAGTTCGGTCTCAAGGCAATCCAGATCCTGCGCGAGCAACGCCCAGAGCTGGTAACCGGTGCTGGCACCGTGCTCGATCGCAACATGCTCGCGGCGGCTGAAGCGGCGGGTTCGCAATTCATCGTCACCCCGGGCATCACCCGTGATCTGCTCGAAGCCAGCGTCGACAGCCCGATTCCGCTGTTGCCGGGCATCAGCAACGCCTCCGGCATCATGGAAGGCTACGGTTTGGGTTATCGCCGCTTCAAGCTGTTTCCGGCGGAAGTCAGCGGCGGCGTGGCGGCGATCAAGGCGCTCGGCGGCCCGTTCGGCGAAGTTAAATTCTGCCCGACCGGCGGCGTTGGCCCGGCCAACATCAAGAGCTACATGGCGCTGAAAAACGTCATGTGCGTGGGCGGTAGCTGGATGCTCGATCCGGAGTGGATCAAGAACGGCGACTGGGCGCGCATTCAGGAATGCACCGCTGAAGCCCTGGCGCTGCTGGATTAACAGTTTTACCTGACACTTCGTTGTGTGTTCTACGGCTTTACGGTGCGCTTGGTCGGTGCACCGTTTTTTTTTGCCCGACAAAAAACTGTTCCGGCCAGCGCTGCCACAATTGAAGTTACGCGGCGATACATAGTTACCGCACACAGGTTTTTCCACGGCGCTAATCTGCGTTCATCTTATGGATGAGAGAACGTGTCATGGACCCAGACTTCGCAATCCCCGTACCCTGTCCGGTGTATCAACTGGCCCCCGAGCAGATCGCCGGGCCGTTTTTCCGTAATCCAAAACTGCTGCGTCGCAATATCAGCGAAGGTGCGGATGGTTTGCCACTGTTGCTGCGCCTGACCATTGTCGATGCCATGACCGCAGAGCCGGTGGTTGGCGCGAGGGTGGATATCTGGCATTGCAATGCGCGGGGCGCGAACGCGGGCGGGTGTCCGGTCAATCAGGGCCTCGATGCCAGGACCGCAATCACCGGCGACGATGACACCTACCTGCGCGGCAGCCAGTTCTGCGATGCCCGGGGCAGGGTGCGCTTCACCACGATTTATCCAGATTCCCATGCCGGCCGGGCGCTCCATCTTCATGTGGCGGTGCGCATGGTTGTCGGCGACGAATATCCCGCCGAGCACGATGTCGCCTGGACCGGCGAGCTGCAGCTCCCGGAAATCATCTCGCGCCCGACACACCACGCCAAAGCCTGGGGCGGGCGCACTTCGATGCGGTTGAACAATGCTTCGGACAGTTTGCCACCCGGCATGGGCCGCGAAGCCTCGACCCTGTATGTATGGCCGATCGGCCGTGACTCCCATGAGGACGGTTACTTCGGGCACCTCACGATCGGCATCGACACCTTTGCGGTGTCGTCGCAGATCAAACCCGAGGACTTCGACAAATACACGCTTTAGCGCATCAGCGCAGTTCGTTCAGCGCGCGAGTCAGCCGTTGCATGTCGCCTGCGGTGGTGGTCAGTCCCGGCGTGATGCGAATGCACGGCCCGCAGGCGGCACCATTGCGGACCACGGTGAACAGGTTGAACTCATTGAGCAGGCGGTCGGCCATGGCCTTCTGGTCAGCATGTCGGCTGAAGCGCAGCGCGGTGATGCCACAATAAAGCTGCGGATCGTCCGGTGTCATGACCTCGATACCCGGCAGATGACGCACCGCGCTGACCCACAGGTTGCGCAGGTAATTGAGGCGCGCGCCTTTTGCCGGTGCACCGCCGATGGAGCGGTGTTCTTCAAAGACCAGCGGCAAGCTCATCAGCGCCGGAATGTTCGGCGTGCTGTACGGCGTGCGGGCGCGGATGTCGCTGATCGGGTAGTGCATCTCGCCCATGTCCGGGTCGATGTCGGCCAGACGCTGCGGCGCGATATACATGAAGCCGAGTGTCAGCGGCGCGCCGATCCATTTGTGCAGGTTGTAGCCGGCGAAGGCGACGCCGAGGGCTTCGAGGTCGAACTCGATCTGGCCGAGGGCATGGGCACCATCAAGGATGATGTCGATGCCATGCTCTTTGGCCAGTGCCGCGATGGCCTGCACCGGCATCACCAGTCCCGTACGATGGGTGACATGGGTCAACGCCATCAGTTTGAGTTTCGGGTGGCGGACGAAGGTTTCGCGATAGGTCTCCAGCAGGCTGTCGAAACTGGCCGGGTGTGAGTGGGCAATCTCGATGACGTCGACGCCGCGATGCTCGCCCAGCCAGCGCATCGCGCCTTTGACCGTGTCGTACTCGAGGTCGCAGATCAGCACCTGATCCCCCGGTTGCAGGCGGTTGTAGTTGCGGATCAGCGATTGCAGGCCTTCGGTGGCATTGCGGGTGAACGCCACACTCTGCGCGTGTACGCCGATCAACTCGGCCAGTTGCGCGCGAATGTCGAGGTGGTCGCGTTGTTCGAATTGCTGGCGCACGTACACCGAGTTGCTGGTGTTGATCAGCTCTATGTTGCGCTGATACTCCTCGATCACCGTGCGTGACATCCGTCCGAAGTAACCGTTTTCCAGGTTCACGGGGCCTGGTTGAACATCGTAACGGTCGGCGAACGTCTGCCAGAAGGCTTCGTCACGGGCGCGGCGGGTGTTATCGGGCATGGTCGGCAAGCTCAGTAAAGGAGGGCGTTTCAGTGGCGCGGGGCGGGTTTGCCGTGTTTGGCGCGCAGCGGTTCGAGCAGATCCGACAAACCGTTGTGATCGATTTCCTGCATCAAGGCCAGCAGTCCGCCGAGCTCGCCGTTCGGGAAACCTTCACGGGCGAACCAGTTCAGGTAGGGGCCGGGCAGGTCGGCAATGATCCGGCCCTTGTATTTGCCGAAAGGCATTTCGCGGGTGATCAGCAGTTCGAGTTTTTCGGGATTCATCAATGCATTCGTCTGGCTTGAAATCAAACTGGAAAATACAGGCATTCTGCATGCAGGCCAAATGACAGATCATGCAAATAGCCGTGATACAGATAGTTCAATCGTCTTTAAATCATTGAAAAATAAAGATTTTTTATACAAATAAAAACTGGCACGCACACTGCAATATCCCTTGCATCTTCAACCAACCGCAAGGAATTTGAAAAATGACTGACATGAATAAAGAAGCCATCTCTGTACTCAACGACCTGATCGAAACCAGCAAAGACGGTCAGGAAGGGTTCAAGACTTGCGCCGAAGATATCAAGCACCCGGAACTGAAAGCACTGTTCGCCAAGCGCTCGGCCGATTGCGCCACCGCCGCTGCCGAACTGCAAGCCACCGTGCGTTCGATGGGCGGTGATCCGGAAACCTCTACCAGCGTCAGCGGTGACCTGCACCGTCGCTGGGTCGACGTCAAAGCCATGTTTACCGGCAAAGACGAAGAGGCTGTGCTCAACGAAGCCGAGCGCGGTGAAGACCACGCCCTGAAGGCTTATCGTGAAGCCATCGAGAAAATCAACAAGCACAATCTGGTTGGCATTCGTGATCTGGTTGAACGCCAGTATCACGGCGTACAGCGTAACCACGACCAAGTGAAAGCCCTGCGTAACGAGGCTCGTGCCCGTTCTTAAGCGCTTGTCGGTTATAAAAAACGCCAGCTAGTCTGGCGTTTTTTTATGGGGTTGGGAAAAGCAGAAGCCCCTCACCCTGGCCCTCTCCCGGAGGGAGAGGGGACTGACCGAGGTGGATGTTGGAGATGCACCGACTTGAGCGACCTGAGGTGAACTCAGGTTTTGAAAAGCATCAAGATCAGCTCCCTTTCCCCCTTGCCCCCCTGGGGGAGAGGACTGGGGTGGGGGGAAAAGCTCTCACTGACACCCCACCAATCAATCAGCCGATGCTGATCGCCGGCAACGTTGGCAGGGTCACGGTCTGCTGCTTGCGCGGCGCGAGGATCTCGGCCTCGCCATCCACTACCAATTCATCACGCTGATTGAATACGCGAGTGGCGATGCGCACACGAAACTTCGGCAGCTTCTCGAGAATTTCCAGGCGCACGGTTAGGGTGTCGCCAATCTTCACCGGCTTCTGAAAGCTCATCTGCTGACCGATATAAATAGTGCCCGGCCCAGGCAGTTCGCAAGCCACCGCAGCACTGATCAGCGCACCGCTGAACATACCGTGGGCGATGCGTTCCTTGAACATGCTGGCGGCGGCGAACTCGGCGTCCAGGTGCACCGGGTTGTGGTCGCCCGACATCGCGGCAAACAGCTGAATGTCGCGCTCTTCGACCGTCTTGCTGTAGCTCGCGGTCTGGCCGACTTCGAGGGCTTCATAAGGGATGTTGGTAACCTGGGTCATCGGTCTTGATTCCTGTGACGGATTAAATGAATCCACAAAAATTATTCGCTGCGATGCGGGCGCGGATGGCTCAGCGCCTGGTCGATCCAGGCCAGCACATCGGCGATCACTTCGTCGCGATTGGTTTCGTTGAACAATTCGTGCCGGGCCTGCGGGTAAATCTTCAATTGCAGGTTCTGGCTGCCGGCGTTGCGCAGTGCATTGGCCAGATCTGTCAGACGTTTGCCTTCACTCACCGGATCACATTCACCGCCGATCACCAGCAGTGGCAGGCCCGGGTCGATCTGCGCGAGAGTGGACGCTTTGCTGATTTGCTGCAAGCCGCCGAGCAGGTCGATCCACAACTGGTTGGTGCAGCGAAAGCCGCACAGCGGGTCGGCCACGTATTTGGCGACTGCGGCCGGATCGCGGCTGAGCCAGTCGAACGGTGTGCTCACCGGTTTGAAGGTGTTGTTGAATGAACCAAACGACAACCATTCGATCAGCGCACTGCGGCCCTTGCCACCCTGACGCAGTTTTTCCAGGCGGGCAATTTGCCGGGCGGCGCGATAGAGGGCCGGGGGCTGGAAATTCGAACCACTGAGAATCGCCCCGTGCAGGCTGGCGCTGTGGTGCAGCAGATAACCCTGAGCGAGGTAACTGCCCATGCTGTGCCCGAGCAGAATGATTGACACGCCGGGGTGTTGCTGGCCGATGTATTGATTGAGGCTGGCGAGGTCGCTGACAACCTTGCACCAGCCGTCGTCATCGGCGAAATGGCCGAGGGTGCCGTTCTCGGCGGTCTGGCCATGACCGCGCAGATCCGGGGCGTAGACACCGTATCCTTTGTCGCAAAACGTTTCCGCCAACTGTTGATAACGCCCGCTGTGTTCCGCCATGCCGTGGGCAATCAGGACCACCGCTTTCAATGGTGCGGCCGGCAGCCACTGATTGACGAAAAGCCGGCTGCGGTCATTCGCATCAAGCCATAGGGTGTGGTGGATCATGGCGATTCCTTTGCTCAGGGTCGAAACATTGTATAGCGCATCCGCCAGGTTAAGTCTGATCAGCCCACGCCACGGCAGGAAGATTCACGCGATCAATGACGAGATGGCCCATATTTGCCTGAATGGCCATAGCTGCTAGTGTCCGAGAAGCACCGCTTTTTCAGAAATGACAGAGAGCGGCCCGGATCAGCTCAGGTAAAGAGGACAAAAACAATGCAACCTGATTTCTGGAATGACAAACGCCCGGCCGGCGTACCGCTGGACATCGACATGGGGGAGTTCAAGTCGGTGATCGAGGTGTTTGAACGTTCCTGCAAGAAATTCGCTGATCGCCCGGCCTTCAGCAACATGGGCGTGACCCTGACGTATGCCGAGCTGGAGCGCCAGAGCGCGGCCTTCGCCGGTTACCTGCAAGCCCATACCGATCTGGTCCCGGGGGATCGCATCGCGGTGCAGATGCCCAACGTTCTGCATTATCCGATTGCTGTGTTCGGGGCGCTGCGCGCCGGGCTGATCGTGGTCAACACCAATCCGCTGTACACCGCGCGGGAGATGCGTCACCAGTTCAAGGACTCCGGGGCGCGGGCGCTGGTTTACCTGAACATGTTCGGGCAGAAAGTCCAGGAAGTGCTGGCCGACACCGATATTCAATACCTGATCGAAGCGAAGATGGGCGACCTGATGCCCACTGCCAAGGGCTGGCTGGTCAATACTGTGGTCAGCCAAGTGAAGAAGATGGTCCCCGCGTACTCGCTACCCCAGGCGATCTCTTTCAAGAGTGCGCTGCGCAGGGGCCGTGGCCTGGGCATCAAGCCCTTGAAGGTCAGCCTCGACGATATCGCCGTGCTGCAATACACCGGCGGCACCACCGGACTGGCCAAAGGCGCGATGCTCACCCACGGCAATCTGGTGGCGAACATGCAGCAGGTTCGCGCCTGTCTCGCGCAACTCGGCCCGGATGGCCAGCCCCTGCTGCGTGAAGGTCAGGAGGTGATGGTCGCGCCGCTGCCGCTTTATCACATCTATGCCTTTACGGCGAATTGCATGTGCATGATGGTTTCCGGCAATCACAACGTGCTGATCACCAACCCGCGGGACATTGCCGGGTTCATCAAGGAACTGAAAAACTGGCGTTTCTCGGCCTTGCTGGGGCTGAACACGCTGTTCGTCGCGCTGATGGATCATCCGGATTTCAAGACCCTCGACTTCTCCAGCCTGAAGCTCACCAACTCCGGCGGCACCGCGCTGGTCAAAGCCACCGCCGAGCGTTGGGAACAGCTCACCGGTTGCCGCATCACTGAAGGTTACGGCCTGACCGAAACCTCGCCGGTGGCCTGCACCAACCCGTATGGCGATCAGTCGCGCCTGGGCACAGTCGGCTTGCCGGTGCCGGGCACATTGCTCAAAGTCATCAACGATGACGGTGTCGAACAACCGATGGGCGAGCGTGGCGAGTTGTGCATCAAGGGCCCGCAGATCATGAAGGGCTACTGGCAGAAACCCGAAGCCACCGCCGAAGTGCTGGATGCCGAAGGCTGGTTCAAGTCCGGAGATATTGCGGTGATCGATCCGGACGGCTTCGTGCGCATCGTCGACCGCAAGAAGGACATGATCATCGTCTCCGGTTTCAACGTGTACCCGAACGAAATCGAAGACGTGGTCATGGCCCATCCGAAAGTCGCCAACTGCGCGGTGATCGGCGTGCCGGACGAGCGTTCCGGGGAGGCGGTGAAGCTGTTTGTGGTGGCGCGGGAAACCGGCGTGAGCCTCGAAGAGCTGAAGGCGTACTGCAAAGAGAATTTCACCGCGTACAAGGTGCCGAAGCACATTGTGTTGCGTGATTCGTTGCCGATGACGCCGGTTGGCAAGATTCTGCGGCGGGAGTTGCGCGATATCGCCTGATCGGTGAATGGCCGCGCTGTGCGCGGATCGCGGGCAAGCCACGCTCCCACAGGGATTTTCATCAACCTTGTGGGAGCGGGCTTGCCCGTGATGCTTTTTGGAGGGGGCAAAGGCCCGGAAAACCGGGACTTCCACAGGCTTCTAGGATTTTTGCTCTAAAATGACTGTTAGAAAGTCTTGAGTCATCAATGTGACTGTGTGGGCCGCTTTTGGCTCTAGTCGGCACTTGGCAAAGCTGCTACTCTCGGCGCGCTTTGTGACTTCTCGGCCTATATAAAAGCCAGATTCACCAATACAAAACACACACCAATAATAATCGCATCAAATGCGGTGAAGAATTCGCGTTGCTGAGGAGTGGGCTTCCATGATCGAAGACTTTTGGAAGGATAAATACCCGGCTGGAATTGCTGCCGACATCAATCCAGACGAGTATCCGAACATTCAGGCAGTGTTGAAGCAATCCTGCCAACGCTTCGCCAACAAACCGGCTTTCAGCAACCTGGGCAAGACAATCACCTACGGTGAACTGTACGAATTGTCCGGTGCCTTTGCCGCGTATCTGCAACAGCATACCGATTTGCAGCCCGGTGATCGAATCGCCGTGCAACTGCCCAACGTTCTGCAGTACCCGGTGGCCGTCTTCGGTGCGATCCGCGCCGGGCTGATCGTGGTCAACACCAACCCGCTGTACACCGCGCGGGAAATGGAACACCAATTCAACGACTCCGGTGCCAAGGCCCTCGTCTGCCTGGCCAACATGGCTCACCTGGCGGAAGCCGTGGTGCCGAAAACCGGGGTCAAGCACGTCATCGTCACTGAAGTGGCCGACCTGCTGCCGCCGCTCAAGCGTCTGCTGATCAACAGCGTCATCAAGTACGTGAAGAAGATGGTGCCGGCGTATCACTTGCCCAAAGCCGTCAAGTTCAACGACGTATTGAGCAAGGGCCAGGGCCAGCCTGTGGCCGAAGCCAATCCGCACAGCGGCGATGTCGCGGTGCTGCAATACACCGGCGGCACCACCGGCGTGGCCAAGGGCGCGATGCTGACCCACCGCAACCTCGTCGCCAACATGCTGCAGTGCAAGGCGCTGATGGGCTCCAACCTCAATGAAGGTTGCGAGATCCTGATCACGCCGCTGCCGCTGTACCACATCTATGCGTTCACCTTTCATTGCATGGCGATGATGCTGATCGGCAACCACAACATCCTGATCAGCAACCCGCGCGACCTGCCGGCGATGGTCAAGGAGCTGTCGAAGTGGAAGTTCAGCGGCTTTGTCGGCCTGAACACGCTGTTCGTCGCACTGTGCAATAACGAAGGTTTCCGCAAGCTGGACTTCTCCAATCTGAAAGTCACCCTGTCCGGTGGCATGGCCTTGCAACTGGCCGCTGCCGAGCGCTGGAAAGCGGTGACCGGTTGCTCGATCTGCGAAGGTTACGGCATGACCGAAACCAGCCCGGTGGCCACGGTCAACCCGATCCAGCACATCCAGATCGGCACCATCGGCATTCCGGTGCCGTCGACCCTGTGCAAAGTCATCGACGATGCCGGTGTCGAGCAGCCGCTGGGCGAAATCGGTGAACTGTGCGTCAAGGGCCCGCAAGTGATGAAGGGCTACTGGCAGCGCCAGGAAGCCACCGACGAAATCCTCGACAGCGAAGGCTGGCTGAAGACCGGTGACATTGCGCTGATCCAGCCGGATGGCTACATGCGCATTGTCGATCGCAAGAAAGACATGATTCTGGTCTCCGGTTTCAACGTCTATCCGAACGAACTGGAAGATGTGCTGGCGACCCTGCCGGGCGTGTTGCAGTGCGCCGCCATCGGCGTGCCGGACGAGAAGTCGGGCGAGGCGATCAAGATTTTCATCGTCGCCAAACCGGGCGTGACCCTGACCAAGGAAACCGTGATGGAGCACATGCGCGCCAACGTCACCGGTTACAAGGTCCCGCGTTCGGTGGAGTTCCGCGATGCGCTGCCGACCACCAACGTCGGCAAGATCCTGCGCCGCGAGTTGCGTGACGAAGAGCTGAAGAAGATCAAGGCGAAGAACGCCGCATAAAACAAAAAGCCCCGCAGATGCGGGGCTTTTTGTTGGGGCGGAGCAGGGCTGGGATTTTGTGTTGAACCTGCCCCTCACCTGGCTGGGGTGAGGGGGCCTTTCATAACCTGAGTTCAACTCGATATCTCAGGTCGATGTAGCTTATCCAAACACCTCGGTCAGTTCCCTCTCCCTTGGGAGAGGGCTAGGGTGAGGGGAAGGGCAGCGGCACAAATCCTACTGACGGAACGGCGCAAAATTCACGTTGGTCCCCGCCGGCCGCATGTCCTGCAGGTACGAATCCTTGTCCGCACTCAACTCCAGGCTCAACGCGGCCTTGCGCTTGCCTTCGTTGCGAATCACCAGGCCTTCGAGTTTTTCCCGCAGGAACACCGTCGGCACTTTCAGGTGCAGCAGTTCGTCGGTCGCCGGGGTGTGCATCAGCAGGTGAATCCACTCGTACTGACCGACGGCCAGGCGCGACACCGGCAGGTCGAACCACCAGATGTTGCGGTTGCGGTTCAGTTCGGCGAAGTGGCAGTTGTTGGTGCCGAGCACCGCGCCGCCCAGTTCCTGGTTGCGACGGGCAATGGCCTGCTTTTTATCGAGTTTCATAACATTCCTGCGGGATCTGATCGTTGGCGCACCGCGCCCATAGCTGCGCATTCTCGAGGCTTGGGGAGCAAACATAAAGCCCAACCTGCATTGCCCGACGAAAAGAGGAGCAAAAATAAATGAAACTCGTGGCAAACCGCGCCAGTCAATCTTTACGTACTGACTTTTCCCCTTCAATGCACCAAGGAGAAACACCATGAGTAGCACTGGCGATAAAGTAAAAGGCATGGCCAACGAAGCGGTCGGCAACATCAAGCAAGGCGTCGGTAAAGCCACTGACAACACCAAGCTGCAAGCCGAAGGCAAGGTTCAAGAGAAAAAAGGCGAAGCCCAGCAAGCAGTCGGCAAAGCCAAAGACGCAGTGAAGAAGACCATCGACAAGGCGTAATCCGGCCTTGAACGAAACACACGAACGGCCATCCAAGGATGGCCGTTTTTGTGTCAAAGCCCGACAGTCATCCACGAAGGTCGCCAAGTAGGCTACCGTGATGTAAAAACGGCCCCTGAGTCGCCACGACTTCAACCTGTTTCTGCGGCGAAAGGAGACGCGAATGATTTTTCCGGACATGAAAGGTCTGCCCTTGCACCGGGTGATGGTGCGCACGGTCACTGAGTTCGTTGACGACGAGATGTCGACCTACGCTTCGGCACTGGCCTACCAGATGCTGTTCTCGCTGTTCCCGTTCATTCTGTTCCTGATTGCCCTGATCGGTTTCCTGCACCTGCCGGATTTCTTCACCTGGCTGCGCCTGCAATCGGAACTGGTCCTGCCACCGCAGGCGCTGGAGCAGGTCAACCCGGTGATCGACCAGTTGCAGCAATCCAAGGGCGGCCTGCTCTCGGTCGGTATCGTTATTGCCCTGTACACCGCGTCTGCCGGTGTGCGTCTGATGATGAGCGCGATGAACGCCGCCTACGACGTGGTCGAGGGCCGGCCGATCTGGAAGCGTTTCCCGCTGTCGGTGTTCTACACCATCGGCATCGCCGGCATGCTCCTGGTCGCTGCCGCACTGATGGTGCTCGGGCCGCAAGTCATGGGCTGGATCGCCGCGCAGGTGGGGCTGGAAGACTTCATCGTCACCGTGTGGACAATTGCGCGCTGGCCGGTGATCGTGATTCTGATGATGGTCGCCGTGGCCTTGATCTACTACGTGATGCCAGACGTTAAACAGGAATTCCGCTTTATCACCCCGGGCTCGGTACTGGCCGTGGTGGTGTGGATCATCGCCTCGTTGGGTTTTGCGTTTTACGTCAAGACGTTCGCCAACTACAACGCGATGTATGGCAGCATCGGGGCGATCATCGTGCTGTTGCTGTATTTCTATATTTCCTCGGCGGTGCTGCTGCTCGGCGCCGAGATGAATGCGGTGATTGAACACATGTCCAGCGAGGGCAAGGACGCGGGTGAGAAAGTCCCCGGTGAACTCGATGCACACCCCAAACAACATGTCTCGGGCCTGGGGCGCGATCACTCGCTCAAGCCGGACACTGACGAAGCCTGATCATGATTCGTGAAATCCTCAAAATGGGCGACGAACGCCTGCTGCGCATCGCCCCGCCCGTGCCGCCGGAGATGTTCGACAGCCCCGAACTGTGGCAACTGATCGACGACATGTTCCAGACCATGGAAAGCGTCGGCGGCGTTGGCCTGGCCGCGCCGCAGATCGGCGTCGACCTGCAACTGGTGATCTTTGGCTTCGAGCACAGCGAACGTTATCCGGACGCTGAAGCGGTGCCGCAGACGATCCTGATCAATCCGCTGATCACACCGTTGAGTCCGCTGACCGAGGAGGGTTTCGAAGGCTGTCTGTCGGTGCCGGGATTGCGTGGCGCAGTGGATCGCTATCAGCAGATTCGTTATGAAGGTTTTGATCCGAAGGGCGAGCCGATCGTGCGCGTGGCGTCAGGTTTTCACGCACGGGTGGTACAGCATGAATGCGATCATCTGATCGGCCGCCTGTATCCCTCGCGCATCACCGATTTCAGCAAGTTCGGCTTTACCGAAGTGATGTTCCCGGATCTCGATCCAACCGCCGACGACTAATCCGGGTCAAACGCAATTCTCCCCTGCAGGAGTGAGTCACGAACGATCCAGCCCCATCGCAATCATCGGCTTGCTCCGCGCATACCGGCTCAACCGCTCGGTCATCGCCTGGGGCAGGGCCGGGTCGAAGCTGAACCCGCGCCGCTCATAAAAACCGCGCAAATCCGGATGACAGAACAACCACACCGGTTCCGTCACATCCTTGACGGCCGCCGCGATCAACTGCGCGGCAATCCCTTGTTCGCGGCACTGTGGATCAACAAACAAACCGGTCAACCAACGCCCGCCCGCGACCGGCCGCAAACACAGTGCGGCAACGATTTCCTCGCGCCGCGCCACCCACAATTGCGCATCGCGCACGGCTTTCATCGACGATTGGTGGCTGCGGTAGAACTTGTTCATCAACGGCCACAACGGCTCGTCGAGCAGGACGTACTGGGTATCGGGCATGGGATCGGACTGTCGGCGGGCAAAGCGGCGATTATAAAAGAACGCGCGAGGCGCGATAGGTGTATACCTGAGCCTACATCCCCTGTGAGTGGAGTACGCATCATGTCCAAAGGTATGGATTCAAAGAAAGCCGCGAAGAAGAAGCCGGCCAAGACCGCGATTGAAAAGCGTGCGGAGAAGAAAGCCAAGAAAGTCGACATCTTCGGTCATTGATCACGCCTTTCCGGAGCCCGGTTCTCGGGCTCCTGCCTGCACCCGGAAAATAATCTGCAAGATTTATCAATGTTGTTGCACAGAAGGGGAAAATTCCCGTTCCGAGCAACGCCATGCCCCATTACTTCGACGCCGCTCATCGCCAGCACATCGAAACCCTGCGCCAACGCTGGACCGCCCGCACCGAATGGCCGACCTGGCTGTTGCTGATCGGTGTCTATGTCGGGTGGTTTGCCATTGTCCTCAATAGCCAGTGGTTGGGGCGCGGCGTCAGCACATTGCTGTTGATTCCGCTGCTGGTGCTGTGGCTGTCGCTGCAACACGAATTGCTGCATGGGCATCCGACACGCTCGACTCGGGTGAACAAAATCCTCGGCTACGCGCCCTTCGCGGTGTGGTACCCGTACACGCTGTATCGCGACAGCCATTTGTTGCATCACCGCGATGAGCACCTGACGGTTCCCGGCGTCGATCCGGAAAGCCGCTACCTCAGCGCCGCGCGCTGGCACGGCAGTTCACTGTTCGAGCGCAGCCTGCACTGGCTGAACAAAACCGTACTCGGGCGTTTCGTCATGGGCGCGCCGCTAGCACTGCTTGCCCTGGCCACTGAAGAACTGCAACGCCTGAAACACGGCGAGCGCCAGGCTTGGCAGATGTGGCTGACCCACAGCGCTTTCACCCTGCTGATGCTGTGGTTCCTCGTCCGTTACAGTGTGTTGCCGGTGTGGCATTACCTGCTGTTGATCAGCGTGCCGGCGCTGTCGATCGCGATGATCCGCTCCTACTATGAGCATCGCCCTCATGCGCAACCGGAGCAACGCACCGTGCTCAACGAAGCTGCCTGGCCCTGGCGCTGGTTGTTTCTGAACCTGAATTTTCATCTGGTGCATCACGACTTGCCGGGCCTGGCATGGTACGACTTGCCCCGGGTTTACCGAAGGCATCGCGAGCAATGGGTGGCGCGCAGTGGCGGATTTCTGGTGCAGGGCTATGGGCAGTTGTGGCGGCAGAACGGGTTAAGGCCGATCGACAGTCCGCAGCATCCCTTTCACTGACACCACCTGGCCCTTGTGATAGCTGGAATTTTTTTGTCTGGAAAGTAAGTGTATGACCCGACATCACGTTGAACTGCAGATGTACACCGCCCCTGAGCCCATTCGAGCGGCCAACGAACACTGGATCACGCGCATCCTCGAACGCCTCGGCCTCTCGCGCCTCAATGCCGAGGGACTATCACTGCCCGAACTGTGGCTTTCGCCGGCTCTGCTGCTGACCCAGACCTGCGGCTATCCCTTGATGACCCTACTGCGCAGTCGGGTGCGCATCATTGGTCGACCACGCTACGAACTGTCCGACGCCAGCGCCGGCAGGCATTGCAGCCTGATTCTTTGCCGCGCTGATGACCCGCGCAAAAACCTCGCGGAGTTTCGCGACAGCCGTGGGGTGATCAACAGCGAGGACTCCAACAGCGGCATGAACCTGCTACGCCAGCGTCTGGCGCCGCTACATCACAACGGCCGGTTTTTCACCACGGTTGGCCTCAGCGGAGCGCACCGCGAGAGTCTGCGCTGGCTGCGTGAAGAACGCGGCGACCTGGCAGCCATCGACAGTGTCACCTATGCGTACCTTGCGCATTACGCGCCGGCTGAGGTCAGCGGTTTGCGGGTCGTGGCGCGCAGCGCGTTCAGTCCGACGTTGCCCTTTATCACCGCCGCTTCTGCCACTGACGAGCAGATCGAACACGTGCGCGCGGTGATGAATCAGGCATTGCGTGAACTGCCTGATGTGGCGCAGATCCTCGGCTTGCCTGAAGTGTTGCCCGCCAGCGAAAGCGATTATCAGATCGTGCTCGAGTATCAGCGTGAAGCTGAAGAGCTGGGCTATGGCGGCTTGCGTTAGACGCTCGCAGCCTGCATGGATCGCGTACCCCTGTAAGTGCTGCCAGAGACCGCGATCTTGGGTTGTAATATTCCAAAATAGAATATAAAAATAAAATTTAAATATTTTTAATGCATAAGGCGGCTTGCTACGATCGCGCCACCGGAACACCGGACATTCAGCGACCCCTCACCCAGGAGCCCCTATGTCCGGCGCCGATCTATCCCATCGCGACACTGTTGGCGGCCTGTTCCGCGCTCACTACCCCTGGCTGTGCACCTGGCTGCGCCGTCAACTGCACGACGCGGCGAGCGCCGAAGACCTCGCGGCGGAAACCTTCGCGCAGTTGCTTGAAGCCCCCGCACTCACCGCCATCCGCGAACCCCGCGCCTTGCTCACTACGATTGCGCAACGCCTGCTCTATCAGCATTGGCGCCGCGCTGATCTGGCGCGGCGCCATGCGCAGCAGGTCGATGTCGGGGTCGCCACTTCACCGGAAGAACTGACGCAACTGAGACAAACCCTGAGCCGTCTCGACCACAGCCTGCAGCGCTTGCCGGGCAAGGTTCGCTCGACCTTTCTGCTGGCGCGTGTCGATGGCCTGACCTACCCGCAAATCGCTGCCGAACTGGGCATCTCGCAACGTTCGGTCAGCGTCTACATGACCCGTTCGCAAGCACTGTGCGATCGCCACAGCGCCAACCAATCCCTACCCGACAAGAGGTCCGCATGAGATCAATCAAAACCCTGCTTGGCCGTTCGCTGCTGGCGCTGAGCCTGAGCATTGGCGCTGTTTCGGCTAGCGAGAAAACCGCGCCGATCCACTTCGGCGATATCACCTGGGAAAGTGGCAGTTTCATCACCGAAGTGCTGCGCCTGATCGTCGAAAAGGGCTATGGCTATCCGACCGACACGCTGCCCGGCAGCACCGTCAGCCTGGAGGCGGCGCTGGCGAAAAACGATATTCAGGTGATCGGCGAGGAGTGGGCCGGGCGCAGTCCAGCGTGGGTCAAGGCCGCCGCCGAGGGCAAGGTGTTTGGTCTGGGCGATACGGTCAAAGGCGCAACCGAAGGCTGGTGGGTGCCGGAGTACGTGATCAAGGGTGATCCCGAGCGCGGGATCAAACCGTTGGCGCCGGAGCTGAAATCGGTGGCCGATCTGCCGCGTTACAAGGAGGTGTTCCGCGACCCCGAAGATCCGTCCCGCGGGCGCTTCCTCAACAGCCCGACCGGCTGGACCTCGGAGATCGTCAACAGCCAGAAACTCAAGGCCTACGCCCTGAACGACAGTTTCGTCAACTTTCGCACCGGCTCCGGCGCGGCGCTGGATGCCGAGGTCGCGTCGTCGATCAAACGCGGCAAACCGGTGCTGTTCTACTACTGGTCGCCGACTCCGCTGTTGGGGCGCTTCAAACTGGTAAAACTGGAAGAGCCGCCATTCGATGCCGAGGCCTGGAAAACCCTGGCCGATGCCAATAACCCGAATCCCAGGGGCAGCCGTTCGATGCCGGCCAGTCTTGCAATTGGCGTGTCGGCAGCGTTCAAGGCGCAGTATCCGGAACTGGTGACGTTCTTCGAGAAAGTCGACTTGCCGATTGATCTGCTGAACCAGACCCTGGCGGCCATGAGCGAAAAGCGCCAACAGCCGAGAGTGGTGGCCGAGGCGTTCCTGCGTGATCAGCCGCAGGTGTGGAAGTCTTGGCTACCTGCGGATGTAGCTACCAAAGTGACTGGAAGTCTGTAAGTCATTTCTGTTGTTTCTGTAGTGCTTGTAATGGCCTCAGCATTGGCAAGCCAGATCCCACAAGACCTGCGCTGATTTGATCCAGCGCAGCCCCTGTGGGAGCTGGCTTGCCAGCGAAAGCGTCAGACCCGCCAACACCTGCCACCGCGCTGAACCGATTCTTGTGCAAAAAGTGCCAGATACTGGCCGACTAGTGGCCTTGCGCACGGCTTCGCGCTGTCTATGCTGACCTTTAACTGACTATGTCGACCGTCATGTCAATCCATGAGGGTCGTACACGGTTGGTCCGTGACTTCATGCTGCCAGAGTGCGCAATTAAAGGCACCGACACTGAACCGACAAGGAGCATCGTTTTACATGGAAGTTCTTCAACGCGTTAGGGCTGGCCCGCGTGCGGGCTATCAAGAGAAGGATGTCTTGATTAGAGCGTCGCTGCATGGACTCTCCGATTGACCATCATTTATCACCTGACAACTTCCTCCCGTGGAGGAGTGCGTGTGCCTGTTCTATGGAACGTAGTGGTGGATCTTGAAAGACCTGAACTTTCATCAAATCAAAAGACCGCGCGGAAGGTGATACAACCATGTTCAACCTACATCACAAGGCTGACCTGCAGGAAATCGAGCGTTTCAGCTGCGCCTTGACCGAAGCCAATGCCAAACTCGAAGCGATCAGCCGCTCGATGGCAATGATCGAATTCACGCCTGAAGGCATTGTTCTGGATGCCAACGAAAACTTCTGCAAGACCATGGGTTACAGCGCCGAGGAAGTGCGCGGCAAACATCACCGGGTATTTTGCGAAGAGGTGTATTACCGCAGCGAGGACTACGCCAGGTTGTGGCGTGACCTGGCCCGGGGCGAGCCGATCAGCGGCACGTTTCTGCGCTTGAACAAAAGCGGCAAGGAGATCTGGCTCGAAGCCAGTTACATGCCGGTGTACGGCGCGGACAAACAAGTCAAAAGTGTGATCAAAGTGGCGGCGGACATCACCGCACGGGTCAATAAAGAACATGAAGAAGAAAGCATGCTGGCGGCGATCAGCCGTTCGATGGCGGTGATCGAGTTCACTCCGGAAGGCAACGTGATTACCGCCAACGACAACTTTCTCAGAACGATGCAGTACTCGCTCAATGAAATCGTCGGTCACCACCACAGCCTGTTTTGTCACCGTTCCGAATCCGAGTCGGCGCAGTACAAGGCGTTCTGGGCATCACTCAATCGCGGCGAATACCACTCGCACCGTTTCGAGCGCAAGAACAAGTCCGGGCAAATGGTTTATCTCGAAGCCTCGTACAACCCGTTGTTCGATACCAAGGGCCGTTTGTACAAAGTGGTGAAGTTCGCCAGCGACATCACCCAGCAAATGACCACTTTGCAGAACGCGGCGGAATCGGCTCACAGCACCTCGGTACAAAACGACGCCTGCGCGCAAAAAGGCTCACAGGTCGTGCAGCAAACGGTGCAGATCATTCAGGACATTTCCCGCGACCTCAACGAAGCGGCGCGAAGCATCGACGCGGTCAACAAGCAGTCGGACATCATCGGCACCATCGTGCAGACCATTCGCGGGATTGCCGACCAGACCAACCTGCTGGCACTGAACGCCGCCATCGAGGCGGCGCGGGCCGGTGAACACGGGCGTGGTTTTGCGGTGGTGGCGGATGAGGTGCGAAGTCTGGCGGCGCGCACCAGTCAGGCGACGCTGGAAATTGTCGACGTGGTGCGCAAGAACCACGATCTGTCGCTGAGTGCGGTGTCGAGCATGCAGTCGAGCCTGAGCCGCACCGGGCTCGGGGTGGAACTGGCGAATGAAGCGGGGGAGGTGATCCTGGAAATTCAGCAGGGCTCACGGCATGTGGTGGATGCCATCGGGCAGTTCAATGCGACGCTGCAACTGAACTAGCCACCCCTGAACAACTGTAGAAGTGAGCCTGCTCGCGATTGCGGCGTGTCAGTCACCGGATAAGTAACTGATGTACCGTGATCGCGAGCAGGCTCACTCCTGCATTGGGTTTCATGCAACTTTCAGATCAAAGCGCAGCGAGAAACTTGTCCGCCAGTTTGTCACTGTCCTTGACGTCGTTGACGTTCTCTTTCTCCGATTGCGCCAGTTGCATCTTGTCCTGCAGGCGCTGGGCGATCTCTTTGGCCACCGCCAGTTGTTTCTCCGGCGGCAGGTTGGCGATGTCTTCTTCGGTCAGGCCCATGTCCTTGAGGATACTGTCGCGCAGCCGTTGTTCCGGCGTCTTGCTCATGTAGTCCTTGAACTCGTCGGTGGCGCTTTTGCCGGTGCCGCCGGTGGCATCGGTCGATTGCAGATTGACGCGGGTCTTGGCGAACGCTTCATCGACATTGTCGCTGATGCGCGAAGCTGCACTGACCTGTTGGGTCGCATTCTGGGTGGCCGAGTCCTGCACCTTGGCCGTGGCTTCCGTGCTTTGCGTCTGCACCTGGTTCTGCAGGGCTTGCAGCATCGCGCCGTGGAGGCCGCCTTGCAGACCTGCCGCCGCGGTGGCAGTGGCGTCTTCAGCCAGCCGCTTGGGCAGCGGTAGCGTTTCCATGTGTTTTGCACTGACCAACATGATGAATTGACCTGTAGGTAATGGCTGACCGCCGTACAGGAGCAATTACCGTGCCCGTTGCATAAGTTGTTGTGTTTCAGGGGGTTGGCGTATCAGCCAAGCGAAGAGGCGGTCAGCCGTTGCCGTCTCGCGGCAGAGGATGACCGCTCGGCTGTCAGCGATGGGCAATGTTCTCCAGCGCCAGATTGCGGGTGCGCGGGCCGAAATAGCCAATGGTCAGCATCACGATGAGCATGCTGCTGACGATGAACGCCAGCACCCCGGGTGTGCCGAAGTGATCGAGAAACACCCCGATCAACAGGCTGCTGAACACGGTCGACAATCGACTGAACGAATAGCAGAACCCCACCGCCCGGGCGCGGATGTTGGTGGGGAACAATTCGCTTTGGTAAGAGTGATAACTGAAGCTCAGCCAGGCGTTGCAGAAGGTGATCATCACCCCGCAGACAATCAGGCCGAACGCACTGGTCTGCCAGGCGAACAGGGTGCCGAAGGTCATCGAACCCAGGGCCGAACCGACGATCTGCCACTTGTTTTCGAACCGGTTGGCAAACTTCACGAACAGCAACGGCCCGAGCGGGTAGGCGAGGGTGATGATGAACGCATACATCAGGCTATGGGTGACGCTGACGCCCTGACCGGAAAGCAGCGCCGGCAACCAGTTGCCGAAACCGAAGAAGCCGATGGCCTGAAAGATGTGGAAAACGATCAGCATCAACGCGCGCCGACGATACGGCGATTGCCAGATATCAGCGAAACGCCCCTTGCCTTCGACATCGACCGGCACAGTTTCGGGCTGATCCAGTGGCTGGCGATGATCCTTTTCGCAGCGCGCCTCGATGTCATCGAGGATGCGGTGGGCTTCGTCGAAGCGGCCATGTTGCGCGAGCCAGCGCGGCGACTCCGGCAAGCGCTTGCGCAACCACCAGATAAACAGCGCGAACACCGCGCTGGCCAGCACCACCCAGCGCCAGCCGCTGATCCCGAACGGCGCCTGCGGCACCAGCCACCACGACATCAGCGCCACCGCTGGCACCGAGAGAAACTGCACGAAAAAGGCGAAGGCGAACGCCGAGCTGCGCATGCGCTTGGGCACCAGTTCCGAGAGATAGGCGTCGATGGTCACCAACTCGATACCCAAGCCAATACCCACCAGAAAACGCATGCAGATGATGCCCAACGCCGAACTCTGAACGCCCATCAGTACCGTGGCCACCGTGTACCAGACCAGCGCAAAGGTGAAGATCGCCCGCCGGCCGAAGCGATCGGCCAATGGGCTGAGCAGGCTGGCGCCGAGGAACAGGCCAAGGAACGTCGCCGAGGCAAACGCGGCCTGATCGGAGAAGCCAAACACGCCCTGATTGCCGGTGGCGAAGAGGCCGTCGCGGATCAAGCCGGGGCTGATGTAGGCGGTCTGGAACAGATCGTAGAGTTCGAAGAAACCGCCGATCGACAACAGCGCCACCAGTCGCCAGATCGTGGCGACGGCAGGGAGGCGGTCGATGCGGGCGGAAATCTCGGCGGCGCGTATCGGGTCGATGCCATCGCGTTGCGCGGTGGCCGGGGCGTGAGCAGTCATCGGCTGATCCATTTTTTATTGATGGAAAAGCTTAGCCTGCTATCGGAGTTCACGGATTGTGAATATCGGCGGTTTACCCGGAAAAGCCGCCGATTTCTTGCAATAACTGGTTACCAATTAACGATTTATGCCGCGGCGGGCGAATCGGGCAGCGCCGACGCCGGCAAGCCGAAGACGCGATCGAACAGCCAGTTGAAGGCGAACGTGTAGCACGGGATGAAGATGATCAACGCCAGATCCAGCAGGAATGCCTGCACCAGACTGATGTTCATCCACCACGCGATCAGTGGAATCAGGAACACGATCAGCGTCAGTTGAAAACCGACCGCGTGGGCGATCCGCCGTTTGACCGTGCGCGTGCGCGATGGCTGGCGGCTTTCCCAATGCTCGAACAGCGAGGTGTAGATGAAATTCCAGGTCACGGCGATGGTGGTGATGATCACCGCCAGGGGCCCGGTGCTGCCCGGCGAGGTGCCGGACAGCAGCGCCAGACCGAGGGCGGAGAAGGTCATGCCGATCACTTCATAGAGCGACACGTAGACCAGTTTGCGTTTGACGCCTTGCATGGGGTTTTGCCTCTTTCTTGCAGCGTGTTGGCCAGTGGGGCTGGCGAAGGCGATGAAAGATAGCTTCAATAGGTGTGACAGAAAAAGTCAGAAGCTTTCAGTTTCATTGATAGGTGAGTGGAGTGAATTTCAACAGTGACAGCATCGAACTGTTCCTCGCAGTGATCGAGCGCGGTTCGTTCTCCGCCGCCGCCCGGGCCTTGGGCAAAGTCCCCTCGGCGGTGAGCATGAGCATCGGCAACCTTGAGGCGGAACTCGGTTATTCGCTGTTCGACCGCAGCCATCGCGAGCCGAAACCGACGGCCATGGCCCTGTCGCTGGTGCCTCACGCACGGCTGATCGCCGAGCAACTCAAGCAGTTGCAAGTCCACGCGGTGGAACTGTCGTTGGGGCTGGAGAGCAAGTTGTCGATTGGCGTGGTTGCCGATATCGACCGTCGGCGTTTGCTGGCCGCGATCAAGGTGATTGCCGAGCGCCATCCGCTGCTCGACATCGAAGTGCTGACTGCGCCGCAGGATGACGTGCTGGCGATGTTGCACAGCGGCCGGGTCAGCGTGTGCCTGGCGTTTGCCGGGTTGAGCATGAACGTGCTGGAGCGCTTTCAGTTCGTCGGCAGCGAACGGATGATCGCCACGCTGGCGGCGGACAGTCCGTTGTTGCAGGGGCAGGATCTGTTTCTCGAAGACCTGGTGCACGTGCGGCAGATCTTCGTCGCCAGTCGTGATTTGCCGATCAGCGAAACCCGACCGCTGGTGGCCGAATCGCATTGGCGCACCGACACCCTGGAGGCGGCGCTGGAGATGGTCGAGGCGGGACTGGGCTGGGGCAATTTCCCGTTGTCGGTGGTGCAGCCGTGGCTGGACAGCGGGCGTTTGAAGCGGCTGAATTTCCGCAACATCGAAAACGGTCTGGTGCTGCCGGTGCATGCGGTGTGGCTCAAGAGCCAGCCGTTACAGAAGGGCGCGTTGGCGCTGGTCGAACTCCTGGGCGATTGACCGCGCGCAAATCCCACAGGGATTGCGGCTAAACCTCGGATTTGAGAACGCCACAAAAAACTGTGGGAGCTGGCTTGCCAGCGATAGCAGGGGGTCAGTCAACAATTTATCGACTGACTTGACGCCATCGCTGGCAAGCCAGCTCCCACAGGGATTTCGGGGTCAGGTACTTTCGCGGATTTTCAGTTCGAAGCCCATGTCTTCGACCGGCCGCGCCACGCGGTTGCCGGCCATCAACGTCAACATCTGCTCCGCCGCGCGCCGGCCAATCGCCTCGCGCGGGGTGTTGATACTGCTCAGGCGCGGCACCATGTGCTCGGACATCGGCAAGTCGTTGAAGCCAAGAATCGCCACCTGCTCGGGAATCTTGATGCCATTGCGCAACGCTTCCAGCAACGCTCCCTGCGCCAAATCGTCGTTGCCGAAGAAGATCGCATCGACGTCCGGATGCGCCGCCAGCAGTTGCAGGAACAACTCGCCGCCCAGGCCCACCGACGATGATCGCGGGGTCAGCACTTCCAGATCCGGGTCATACCGCCCGGCCTTCTGCAACGCTTTGCGGAAACCTTCGCCGCGCAACAACGTGCGCTGATCGAGTTGCGCGCCGATGTAGGCCAGACGCTTGCGCCCACGGGAGAGCAAATGTTCGGCCGCTGTTTCGCCGGCACTGAGTTGCGAGAAACCCACGCAATTCACGCCGGCGGCGCTGTCCAGTTCCATCATGTAGACGCAGGGAATGTTGCTGGCCTCGATCATCCGTCGCGAACTTTCCGTGCGATCAAACCCGGTCAGCAGCAAACCACGGGGCTGATAGGCCATGTAGTTACGCAGCAGGTTTTCTTCTTCATCGCGCGAATAGTGGAAGTTGCCGATCAGCACTTCAAAGCCCTTGGGCGTCAGCACGCGATGAATGGCTTCCAGCGTATCAATGAACAACAGGTTGGACAGCGATGGCACCAACACCACCACCGAGTGGCTCTGCGCCGAGGCCAGGGCGCGGGCGGCAGGGTTGACCACGTAGTTGAGTTCGAGGGCGGCTTTCTGGACTTTTTCCACCAGTTCAGTGGCCACGGTGCTGACCCCGCGCAGGGCGCGGGAGGCGGTAATCGGGCTCACCCCGGCGAGGCGGGCAACTTCGTTAAGGGTGGGACGGCCGGTGGTGCGAGTGTTTTTATCGTTTTTAGGGGTGGTCATCGGGCGGCTTGCCAAACAAAAATCAAGGCACTAAGGTAGCGCTGTCCTGATGCAGCTGCAAATGCGTGAGCGAGGTCCTGCCTGATCCTCGCTTTTTGGCGTTGGACGAAAACCTGCTGCAACCCAAAAAAACGACAAGAAGGCGTCGGCAACTTCTGCCTGTGCACTAGAGTCATAGCTAGCAAAGGTAGCGCTGTCTGCGCGCTGAGGTGTTATATGAGTCATCCCATCACCGCCCTGGTCATCATGGGCGTTGCCGGTTGCGGCAAGACGTGCGTCAGCGAGGCCCTGTGCCAATTGAGCGGCGCCACTGCCATTGAAGGCGATACTTTCCATCCGGCCGCGAACATCGAAAAGATGAGCGCGGGGATCCCCCTGAACGACGACGACCGTGCCGGCTGGCTCGACAGCCTGTGCGATGAGTTGCGTCGTGTCGATGCGCTGGGCGAGCGCCCGGTGCTGACCTGCTCGGCCCTTAAACACAGTTATCGCGAAGTGCTGCGCAGTGCCTTGCCGGGCCTGGGCTTCGTGTTTCTTGAGCTGACCCCTGAAGTGGCCGCCGAGCGTGTGTCCCACCGCCCGGGTCATTTCATGCCGGCCACGTTGATCGAAAGCCAGTTCGCCACGCTCGAATCGCCGAAAGGCGAGCCGTTGACCCTGGCGCTGAATGCCTCGATTCACAGTGTTGAAGAACTGGCGGCGCAGGCTCATGTCTGGTGGCAGGCCCACGGTCTGAAACAGGCGGTATGAGTGTGTTGAAAGAGATAGCGCTGTCCTCCCGACTTCTGTTTAACCCGTTTTAATAACAACAACAATCCAGGAGACACCCCCAATGTTTGGCATGTCCCACGACGCCTACCTGCTGCTCGATGCAGTGGTCACGGTAATCGGCCTGATTATCCTGATCACCAAATTCAAGATTCACCCGTTCATTTCCCTGACCATCGCGGCCGCGTTCCTCGGCCTGACGTCCGGCATGCCGATCGGCACCATCATCAAGGCGTTCCAGGACGGCTTCGGTGGCGTGCTCGGTTTCGTCGGCATCATCCTGGCGCTGGGCACCATGCTCGGCAAAATGATGGCCGAATCCGGCGGTGCCGACCAGATCGCCCAGACCCTGATCCGCGCCTTCGGCAAAGACAAGGTCCAGTGGGCGATGATGTTCGCCGCGTTTCTGGTGGGCATTCCGCTGTTCTTCGAAATCGGCTTTGTGCTGCTGATTCCGTTGGTGTTCATCGTTGCCCGTCGCACTGGTGTGTCGATCATCAAGATCGGTATCCCGCTGCTCGCCGGTCTGTCCGCCGTACACGGTCTGGTGCCACCGCACCCGGGGCCGCTGCTGGCCATCGGCGTATTCGGTGCTGACATCGGCAAGACCATTCTTTACGGTCTGATCGTTGCGCTGCCGACGGCAATCATTGCCGGTCCGATCTTCGGTACGTTTATCGCCAAGCACATTCCGGGTCACCCGAATCAGGAACTGGTCGATCAACTGGCCCGCGAAAATGACGACTCGACTACGCTGCCTAGCTTCAGCATCACCCTGATCACCGTGCTGCTGCCGGTATTCCTGATGCTGCTGAAAACCTTCGCGGACGTGGCGCTGCCGGACGGTCATTTCTTCCGCACCTGGATGGACATGATCGGTCACCCGATCTCGGCACTGCTGCTGGCCTTGCTGCTGTCGCTGTACACCTTCGGGCACAAGCAGGGCATCGGTTCCCAGCAGATGCTCAAGTGGCTCGACGCGAGCCTGGCGCCGACCGCTGCGATCATCCTGATCATCGGCGCCGGCGGTGGCTTCAAGCAGATGCTGGTGACCAGTGGTGTAGGTGACGTGATCGGCCACATGGCGGTGAGCGCACAGATCTCGCCGATCCTGCTGGCGTGGCTGGTGGCGGCGGTGATTCGTATCGCTACCGGTTCGGCAACTGTGGCGACCATTACCGGCGCGGGCATTGTCGTGCCGGTGGTCGGGATGATCCCGGGTGTCAACCGTGAGCTGCTGGTACTCGCGACTGGCGCGGGTTCGTTGATCCTGTCCCACGTTAACGACGCCGGTTTCTGGCTGGTGAAGCAGTACTTCAACATGACCGTGGCCGAGACGTTCAAGACCTGGACGGCGATGGAAACCATCCTGTCCATCGTCGCGTTGGGCTTTATCCTGCTGTTGTCGCTGTTCGTTTAAGCGGCTTCTTGCAGGCACAAAAAAACCGCAGCGATGCGGTTTTTTTGTGGGTGATGATTTCTTCGCTACACACAAAGCCAATGTGGGAGCGAACCTGCTCGCGAAAGCGGTGGGTCAGTCAGCTTTGATGTAGCTGACACGACGCCTTCGCGAGCAAGCTCGCTCCCACAGGGGATAGGTGTCAGGCGGAAGTTTTTGGACTCAGGCCATCGGCCCGGAACATCCCGCGAATCCCGCGCACTGCCTGACGAATCCGGTCCTGGTTTTCGATCAGCGCGAAGCGCACGTGATCATCGCCATACTCACCAAAACCCACCCCCGGCGAGACGCAGACCTTGGCCTCGGCCAGCAACTTCTTGGCGAACTCCAGCGAACCCAGATGCGCGTACTGCTCAGGAATCTTCGCCCAGACATACATCGAAGCCTTCGGGTTCTCGACCATCCAGCCCAGTTCATGCAGGCCTTTGACCAGTACGTTGCGGCGTTGGCGATACTGCTCGGCGATGTCGCGCACGCACTGCTGATCACCTTCCAGCGCGGCAATCGCCGCCACTTGCAGCGGGGTGAAGGTGCCGTAGTCGTGGTAGCTCTTGATCCGCGCCAGCGCATTGACCAGCTCCGGGTTGCCGACCATGAAACCGATCCGCCAGCCGGCCATGTTGTAGCTCTTGGACAGGGTGAAAAACTCCACCGCGATGTCCTTGGCGCCCGGCACCTGCATGATCGACGGGGCTTTCCAGCCGTCGTAGACGATGTCGGCGTACGCCAGGTCGTGAATCACCAGCACGTCGTACTGCTTGGCGAGGGCGATCACCCGTTCGAAGAAATCCAGCTCCACGCACTGTGCGGTGGGGTTGGACGGGAAGCCGAGGATCATCATCTTCGGCTTCGGGATCGAGCCGCGGATGGCGCGTTCCAGTTCGGCGAAGAAGTCCACGCCCGGCACCAACGGCACCGAACGTACCTGGGCGCCGGCAATCACTGCGCCGTAGATGTGAATCGGGTAACTCGGGTTCGGCACCAGTACGGTGTCGCCCTGATCCAGGGTCGCCAGCATCAGGTGCGCCAGGCCTTCCTTGGAGCCGATGGTGACAATGGCTTCGCTTTCCGGGTCGATGTCGACCGCGTAGCGTTCCTTGTACCAGTTGGAAATCGCCCGACGCAGGCGCGGAATGCCCTTGGACGTGGAGTAACCGTGGGTGTCTTCGCGCTGCGCGACCTGCACCAGTTTTTCGACAATGTGCGGCGGTGTGGCCCCGTCGGGGTTGCCCATGCTCAGGTCGATGATGTCTTCACCACGCCGCCTGGCGGCCATCTTCAGTTCGGCGGTGATGTTGAAAACGTAAGGGGGGAGTCGATCTATGCGCGCAAAGCGGCGCGGCGAACCTTGTTCAGCCATTGTTGCCTCGGATAACGTAAGCGCCCGGAACCGTCCGAGCGACGCTGGTCACTGCGGTGACCTGTTGGCGAAGATAAGGGCTGTGATGGCAGACTGTCCAGCCCCCGGTGTTCAAACAATCGTTAAACAAATTTTTTCCAAGGAAATCGGTAGATGGAATTCACCAGCGGCTTCTTGCTGAGCCTCTCGCTGTGCCTGGACATCGGCGTGGCCAACATCGCGATGATTACCCTGGCGATGCAGCGCGGTTACTTCCAGGGCTTCGCGCTGGGCCTCGGTACCTGCGTCGGTGATCTGATCTACGCGGTGCTGGCGCTGGCCGGGATGACCGTGCTGCTGCAATACGAAACGGTGCGCTGGGTCCTGTGGATCGGCGGTTCGGCGCTGCTGATCTATTTCGCGGCGAAGATGATCTACTCGGCGATTCACCACGAGGCGCAACTGGCGGCGACCGCAGAAGTGGGGCAGAACTCGCACCGCAAGGAGTTCTTTCGCGGGATCTTCCTCGCCATGTCCTCGCCAAGCGCGATTCTGTGGTTCGCGGCAGTGGGCGGCACCTTGATCGCCCGTTCCGGCGGTGGTGGTCCGGTCAGTTCGGCGCTGTTCCTCGGCGGGTTTCTCTGCGCCGGGCTGCTGTGGTCGGCCGGTTTGTGCTTTGCCGCGAGCCACGGCGGCAAGTTGCTCGGCGACAAGCTGTTGCGTTACTCCTACATGGCATCGGCGGCGATCTTCTGCTATTTCGCGGTTTACGTGATCGTATCCGGTTATAACGAGTTCGTTGGCTCCGGGGCGGCCGACCAGTTGCACGCCTTGTAACATTGCGAATCGGGTTTGGCTTCTATACTCACCTGCCGAACCCCTTTTTTTGTTCCAGGAGTCGAGTCATGGATGAGCAAAAACGCGTCGAAGTGTCAGAACCTCGCTTCGAACATGGACACTTCCTGCTGATTGCAGGATTTCGTGGACGATTTACCCAGGACAGCGCCAAGGACATCCCCGCACTGTGGGAAAAGTTCTTGCCGCACCTGGGAAAGATACAGGGACAAAAAAACGAAGTGACCTACGGCGTCTGCAGTAACTTCGATGGCCAGGGCGGCTTCGATTACATCGCCGGGGTGGAAATCAGCAAGCTCGATGACCTTGACCAGAAGGTCTACCAGTGGATCGAAGTGTTGCCCAGGCAGTATGCGGTGTTCGAGCACAAGGGACCGCTCGATCAGTTGCCGCAGACTCTGCAGTACATCTACAAGACCTGGCTGCCGACGTCCCATTACGTGGAACTCAACGCGCCGGAAATCGAGCGTTACAGCGCCGATTTCAATCCGCGGCTGCACACCGGCAAACTGGAAATCTGCGTACCGGTCGACACCCGGGCCTGAGCGCATAAGCATGAGGCGGATCAATGATCCGCCTCATGCTTTTCAACCGCGTTTACCTTTGCCCACCCGTCGCGCCCGCAACAGGTCGATGCCCAGGGTGATAAAGCCGAACGTACTGATGCCCAACACCATCAACAGGCCGATTTCCACGCTGCTCATAAGCGGTTTCCCCCAAGGGTGATCAGAGACACGCCTCAGAAATAGCTCGCCGCCGGCACGAAGAAAAGCGCTTATACGCAGGCTTTACGCGCCCTGCACAGATCGATATGGGCACCTTATTCCTTTATGCTTTGCGCACTTTTCTCCGCTGATTTTCGAGCTGCCATGAACACCCTCATCCGCAACGTCACCGCTGCCGACCTGGACCGCTGCTACGCCATCGAAACCGTTGCCTATGAAGGCGATGAAGCCGCCACCCGCGAGAAGATCGCCACTCGCATCGCCACCTGGCCGCAAGGCTTTATCGTCGCCGAGGTGGACGGGGTGGTCGCCGGTTTCGTCAACTCCGGTGCGGCGTTTGATGTGCAGATGTCGGACGAGGCGTTCAAGGAGCTGATCGGCCACGATCCGCAAGGGCCGAACGTGGTGATCATGTCGGTGGTGGTGCACCCGGACTACCAGGGTCAGGGCCTGGCCAAGCGCCTGATGGCCGAGTTCATCGAACGCATGCGCGGGATGGATAAAGCGACGATTCATCTGATGTGCAAGGAGAAGCACATCCCGCTTTATGCCGGGTTTGGCTTTGCCTACATCAAGCCGTCAGAGTCCGATCATGGCGGGATGGCGTGGCACGAGATGATCCTCACTATGTAAGACATCACTCATAACCTGTGGGAGCTGGCTTGCCAGCGATAGCGGTGGGTCAGTCGACATCAACGTCTGATGTGCCGACGCCATCGCTGGCAAGCCAGCTCCCACAGGTTCTAGCGGTGTTTGCAATTCCCCGTTCAGTAGAGAGTGTCGCTTACTCTTTTCGGCGCTTCCCGATCGTAGGTCTCGGCATCAAACTGCCCGTCATTCAGGCGCTTGTGAAAGGCGCCGGCAGAGGGCAGGGCCGAGCGCGGCAGGTGGGTTTGCGGGTTCCACGCGTCCGAACGTACAAACGCTTTCGAACAATGAAAAAACGCTGCCTCCACCGTCACCAGCAACACCGTTTTCGCCGGTTTGCCATTCACCGCAAAGCTTTCCAGCAGTTCGGGATCTGCACTGATGGTCGCGGTGCCATTGACCCGCAGCGTCTCGCCAATCCCCGGAATGATAAACAGCAGTGACACTCGCGGATCGTGCAGCACATTGCGCAGGGTGTCGATGCGGTTGTTGCCCGGGCGATCCGGCAGGGCCAGGGTGTTTTGATCAATGATCCGCACAAATCCTGGCGCATCGCCCCGCGGCGAATTGTCGAGACCGTCGGCGCCCACCGAACTGACGATCACCAGCGGCGACAGGCGCACCATCGCCTGATAGTCCTCGTTGAGAAAGCCGATCTGCTTGCGCACCGCGCGCTCGTGGGGCAATCCGTATATCGCTTCCAGTGCTTCGATTGATTCGATCATCGTGCAATCCTTGCTGACTCAGAAAAACAGCCCCATGCGCCGCTCGTAACCGATCCGGCCCTTGTACGCTTCGCCGCTGTCGACGAAGCCGTATTTGGCGTACAGCGCGATCGCTGCGTCGTTATCCGCATCCACCGACAGCTCCAGGCCCTTGATCTCCGGCCATGCTTCACGCGCCACGGCGGGCAATGCTTGCAGGCAGGCCTTGCCGTAACCCTTGCCCTGTGCCCGATGGTCGACCTGCAAAGCGTGCAGGGTGGCGCTGTGTGCATCGGCCCAGTCCGGCAACACGGGCGGGCGCTTGAGCAGCAGGAACGCCACCGGTACTTCCTCCGCCAGCAGCGCGAAGCCCTTCACGCCGGGGCCGGGTCTGGACAGCAGCGTGTGCAGCGCGCCATGGATGTCGCCGGAAAACTTGATCTGCTCGGGATGGATTTCAATCGCCTCGACTTGCTGACGCTGCAAAGGGCTCAGGCTGTCGTACGGCACAAGTTGGGCTGACACGGGAATTTCCTTTTTCCTACAAAGATAAGCCTCGGATTCTAGCGATTTTGTCTTCGGCGGAAATTTTTTGTTTCGTCTGTCGATCCGTTCGATGGCTGAACGACTAAGGGTGTCTTCACCACAAAAACCGGAGAACACCATGAGCGCACACGCTGACATCCAGAGCCTGATCAATACTTACCGCGAGGCGGTGATGAGCAAAAACGTCGAGCAAGTCATGGCGTTGTACGCCGACGACATCGTCTCGTTCGATGCGATCAAGGCCCTGCAATTCAAGGGCAAGGCGGCCTACCGCGCACACTGGGAAGCCTGCATGGAAATGTGTGCCGGCCCGCACGTTTTCGAGTTCCACGAGCTCGCCATCGAGACCGCCGACAACCTCGCCTTCGCCCACTGGGTCGCGCATTGCGGCGGGACCAACGACAAGGGCGAAACCCAGAGCTGCTGGATGCGCGCCACCGCGTGTTATCGGCAGGTGGGCGGGACGTGGAAGATTGCCCACGAGCATTGGTCGGCCCCGTTCGATCCGATGAGCGGCACCACGCTGTTCGACGTGCAGCCCTGATCTTCAGCCATAGTTGATCCGTTCGAATCAGGAGAAAGCCATGAAGTATCTATGCCTGGTCTACAGCGATGAGCGCCTGCTGCACACGTCGCCCGACAGCCCGGAAGACGCCGAATGCTGGGCGTATGCCGAGTCGATTCAGGGCAGCGGCCGCATGGTTGCCGCCGAAGCGTTGGAGTCGGTGCAGACCGCGACCACGGTGCGCATGCGCAACGGCAAGCTGTCGATCACCGATGGCCCGTTCGCGGAAACCAAGGAGCAACTGGCCGGTTTCTACCTGATCGACGCCAAGGACCTCAACGAAGCGATTCAGGTCGCCGGCAACATTCCGGCGGCCCGGGTCGGCAGCGTCGAAGTGCGCCCGGTGCGGCAGCTGAATGTCTGACGTCCGGGCGCGGGTCGAGCAGGTCTATCGCGAGGATTCGCGGCGGATCCTCGCGACGCTGATTCGCCTGCTCGGCGATTTCGACCTCGCCGAAGAAGCCTTGCACGAGGCGTTCTTCGTCGCAGTCGAGCGCTGGCAGCGCGACGGTGTACCGGACAATCCGCGCACCTGGCTGGTGTCCACCGGGCGCTTCAAGGCCATCGACGTGTTGCGCCGACGTGCGCGTTTCAAAGCCTCGCAGCCGTTGCTGCGGGCGCAACTTGAAGAACTGGAACAGGCCGACTGGAGTGGCGAAGATGTGGAAGACGATCGCCTGCGGTTGATCTTCACCTGCTGTCACCCGGCGCTGGCGGCGGATGCGCAAGTGCCGCTGACCTTGCGCGAAGTCTGCGACCTCACCACTGAAGAAATTGCCCGCGCCTTTCTCTCGGCGCCGGCGGCCATCGCCCAGCGCATCGTGCGGGCCAAAGCCAAGATCCGTGACGCGAAAATCCCCTATCAAGTCCCCGGCCTGAGCGAACTGCCCGAACGCCTCGACAGCGTGTTGCGGGTGATCTATCTGGTGTTTAACGAAGGCTATTCGGCGTCGATGGGGGCTGAACTGATCCGTGAAGACCTGACCCGCGAGGCGATCAGGCTCGGGCGTTTGCTGATGGAGCTGCTGCCGGAACCGGAGGTGATGGGGCTGTTGGCGTTGATGCTGCTGCACGAGTCGCGGCGTCCGGCGCGTACCTCGCCGGACGGCGAGTTGGTACTGCTGGATGACCAGGACCGCTCGCGCTGGGATGCCGCGCTGATTGTCGAAGGTTGCGCACTGGTGGAGCGGGCGCTGACCACGCGGCGATTCGGCCCGTATTGCCTGCAAGCGGCGATTGCTGCGGTGCATGCCGAGGCGCCTTCAGCGGCGCAAACGGATTGGCAGCAGATCGTCGGGCTGTATGACGTATTGCTCCGGGCGATGCCATCGCCGGTGATCGAACTGAACCGCGCGGTGGCGGTGGCCAAACGGGATGGGGCGTTGGCCGGGTTGACGCTGATCGAGGGGATCCTGGATCGCGGCGAGTTGCAGGATTACCACCTGGCGCATTCGGCGCGGGCGGAGTTCTGTCGGCAGTTGGGGCGGGTGGAGCAGGCGCGGCTGGCGTATCGGCGAGCGCTGGAGCTGACGCGGCAGGAGCCGGAGCGGCGGTTTATCGAGGGGCGGCTGAGCGAGCTGGATTGACCCGAGACCTTCAGTGGCAGTGTCGGCCTCTTCGCGAGCAAGCTCGCTCCCACAGGTGATCGCATGAGCGAGCTTGCTCGCGAAGAGGTCAGTAAGGCCTGTATCAATAAATCAGGCCTGCTCGCGAATGGGCGCGCCACCTATTCCAGCATCTTGCTCAACAACCAGCTCCCCGCCGGCCCTGGCGGATAAATCCGCGACCACAACGCATCGACGTACACCGGTCGTGGCCAGCCGCGCACGGTCAGTTCCACCAGCGAGCCATTACCGAAGCGCCCCACCAGCCAGCGCGGCAGCGCCGCCCAGCCAAAGCCCATCTCGGCCATTTCCATCAACATCAGGTAACTCGGTGCGGACCACACCCGGCCCTTCGCCCGGCTGTCGTAGGGATTGACGATGGTCGCCAGCCGCAACTCGCGATGCTGCTGCAGAACCGCCTGATCGATATTTTCGACGCCGGTCAGGTTGTGGTCGTCCTTCACGAACAGGGCAATGTCTGTGCGCTCGGCCACCGTCGAGGTCACCAGATCCGGCGGATAGCTGTCCTGCATTTCGGCAAACGCCAGATGTGCGCGACCACGCTGGACCAGTTCGATGAGGTCGTCGCACTCGGCGATCAGGCATTCCAGCTCCAGATCGGGATAACGCTGCTCGAACTCGACCAGCGCCGCTTCGAAGCGCGCCGATTGGTAGGTATCGGAAAGCGCCACGGTCAGCTTCGGCTCGACGCCTTCGGCCAGTTGCCGCGCCGTCATTTCCATGCGACTGCTGGCCGCCAGAATCGCTTCGGCCCGTTGCAGCATCACATGGCCGGCCGGGGTCAGGCTCGGTTTGCGGCTGGTGCGATCGAACAGTTGCAGATCGAGGTCGATCTCCAGGCTGGCCACTGCCGCGCTGATGGTCGACTGACTGCGCCCCAGTTTGCGCGCCGCCGCCGAGAACGAACCTTGGGTCGCCGCCTGGACGAACGCCAGCAGCACTTCCTGCGAAATCATCAACTATCGCCTTGGTAGATGGTTATTGGTTATGAAGTATCGGTATCCAAGTGGATCATGGCAACCATCTTCACAGAGGAGTCAGGCCATGACTGCCAATAAATCCATCGTTGAACGAATTTGCCAGGCCATCGGTTTCGAACTGCTGGCGATCCTGATCTGTACCCCGTTGCTGGCGTGGATCATGGATAAACCGCTGCTCGACATGGGCGCGGTGACCGTGCTGATCGCGTTGTTGGCACTGGCGTGGAACGTGGTGTTCAACCGCTTCTTCGACCGCATGCTTGCGCGCCTGAACGTCGCCCACACCGCTTGGGTGCGCGTGATCCATGCGCTGCTGTTCGAAGGGGGCTTGATCGTGATGGGCGTGCCGCTGATTGCCTGGTGGCTGTCGGTCAGCCTGTGGCAGGCGTTCCTGCTGGACATCGGCGTGCTGTTGTTCTTCCTGCCGTACACCTACGTGTATCACTGGGGCTATGACGTGGTGCGGGAGCGCTTCTTGATGTCGCGTGCGGTTTAAATCCGGACTACAACCTGTGGCGAGGAGCGCTTGCTCCCTCGCCACAATGTGTGTTCGCGGATTTCAGTGTCAGAGGAACATCCCGCCCGACGCTTCAACCCGCTGGCCATTGATCCACTGGCCACCCGGCGACAGCAGCAGCGCCAACGCGCCACCTATGTCGTCCGGCTGCCCGGCACGGCCCAGTGCGGTGTTGCTGGCGACCATCGCATTGATGGCTGAGTTGTCGCGCACCGCACCGCCACCGAAGTCAGTCTCGATTGCCCCCGGCGCCAGAATGTTCACGCCGATCTGCCGTGCACCGAGTTCCTTGGCCTGATAGCGGGTCAGCACTTCCATTGCCCCTTTCATTGCCGCGTAGGCGCCGTAGCCCGGCAGGCTGAAGCGGGTCAGGCCGCTGGAGATGTTGATGATGCGCCCGCCGTCGTTGATCAGCGGCAGCAATTGCTGGGTCAGAAAGAACGGCCCTTTGAGCTGGATGTTCATCAGCAGGTCGAACTGCTCTGGCGTGGTCTCGGCGAACAGCGCGTGCACACCGATCCCGGCGTTGTTGATCAGGAAATCGAAGCGCGAACGTCCGAAGGTCTCTTGCAACGCCTGCTCAATCCGTACGCCGAAATCGGCGAAGCTGTCGCTGCGGCCGACGTCCAGTTGCAGCATCACGGCTTTGGCGCCGCGTTGTTCCAGTTCAGTCACCAGCGCCTGGGCTTCATCGGCGCGGCTGTGGTAAGTGCCAATGATGTCGATGCCCTGGGCGGCGAGGTGCAGTGCGGCGTTTTTGCCCAGGCCACGACTGGCACCGGTGATCAATGCGATTTTGCGATTCATGTGAAATCCTCGATTGCGGTGAGTGGTGTTGAGCAAAGTTTATTTATCCGCCATGAGGTGATAAACAGACTGAAACCGGAATCACTGGTCGGATCTGCCGAACAATTAACGGGTGTCCTCATGAACAAACTGGAACTACTGCGCACCTTCGTCCGGGTCAGCGAACTGTCGAGTTTCACCCTCGCCGGCGAAAGCCTGGGGTTGCCGCGCTCGACGGTGTCCGAGCATGTGCAGGCGCTGGAAGCCCTGCTCGGTACACGCCTGCTGCAACGCACCACGCGCAAGGTGCAGGCGACGCAGGATGGTCTGGTGCTGTACGAGCGCAGCAAGGATCTGCTGTCGCACATGGATGAGATCGAGGGCTTGTTTCGTCAGGATCCGGCCTCGCTGAGCGGTCGGATTCGCGTCGACATGCCGAACATTCTCTCGCGCCGCCTGATCATGCCGCGACTGCCCGGGTTCATGGCGCGCCATCCGAATCTTGAGTTGGAGATCAGCAGCACCGACCGCCGGGTCGATCTGCTCAGCGAAGGTTTCGATTGCGTGGTGCGCATCGGCGCGCAGCCGGATCAGTCAGTGGTGGCGCGGCACCTCGGTGACTTCCCGATGATCAACTGCGCCAGCCCCGCGTACCTCGAACGTTACGGCGTGCCGCAGACGTTGGAGGATCTGGCGCAGCATCGACTGGTGCATTACGTGGGCGTGCTCGGTTCGCGCTCGGAAGGGTTTGTGTATGAACAGGACGGGCAGGTACGGCGCCTGCCGATGGCTGGCAGTGTCACGGTCAACAGCACCGATGCCTACGAGTCGGCCTGCCTGGGCGGCTTCGGCCTGATTCAGGTGCCGCGCACCGGCATGCAGCCGCACCTGGACACTGGTGAACTGGTGATTGTGCTGCCGCAGTTCACTGCGCCGGCGATGGGGATTTCGATTTTGTATGCGCGACAACGACATTTGCCGTTGCGGGTGCGGGTGTTCATGGATTGGTTGGGCGAGGTGATTCGTTCGACGCTCTGACTCACACCGCAGATCAACTGTAGCGAGCCTGCTCGCGATGGCGTCCTGTCAGTCGATGCAGAGGTGACAGATGTACCGCTATCGCGAGCAGGCGAAGGCCTACAAGGGAACCCGTGTTGTTCAGAAGAACCGGGTAAACAGCCAATACAGGCTGCCCGACAGCAGAATCGCCGCCGGCAGCGTCAGCACCCACGCCATCAGCAGATTGCGGATGGTCTTCATCTGCAAACCACCGCCATTGGCGACCATGGTCCCGGCCACGCCCGATGACAGCACATGGGTGGTCGACACCGGCAAACCGAACATGTCCGCTGCGCCGATGGTCAGCATCGCCACGGTCTCCGCCGAGGCGCCCTGGGCGTAGGTCAGGTGGGTCTTGCCGATTTTCTCGCCGACCGTCACCACAATCCGTTTCCAGCCGACCATGGTCCCCAGCCCCAAAGCGATGGCCACGGCGATCTTCACCCACAACGGAATGAACCGCGTAGCGTTGTCGATCTGCTGCTTGAACAGTTGCAGTTTGTCAGTGGTGTCGGCGTCGAAGTTGCCGACCTTGTTCTTGTCCATCAGGCGAATACTTTCGCTGGCCAGGTACATGTCGTTGCGCACGTTGCCCATGGCTTCGGCCGGGACTTTCGACAGCGAGCCATAGCCTTTGACCTCTTCACCAATGTGCCCGGTCAGGGCGGCGAGGGCGGGGATCAGTTGCGGCGTCGCTTGCTTGCTGCGCACGTAATCGGAGAGCACCGGACGCGGATCGGCCGGGGCCGGCAGCGGGGTGTTTTTTATCAGCGCCTGCTGGGTGACCTCGGCCACCGCGGCGAACTGCAACGCCTGATCGGCGGGCATGGTGCGGTTAAGCGCATAGGCCATCGGCAAGGTGCCGACCAGAATCAGCATGATCAGGCCCATGCCTTTCTGCCCGTCGTTGGAGCCGTGGGCGAAGGACACGCCGGTGCAGGTGACGATCAACAAACCACGAATCCACCACGGTGGCGGGGTGTTGCCTTCCGGGGCCTTGTACAGCGCACGGTTCTTCACGAACGCGCGCAGGGCCAGCAGCAACAGCGCCGCGCAACCGAAACCCACCAGCGGCGACAGCAGCAAGGCGTAACCAATCTTGGTCGCCTGCGCCCAGTCCACACCGCTGGTGCCGTCGCGCCCGTGCATCAGGGCATTGGCCACGCCGACGCCGATGATCGAACCGATCAGGGTGTGCGACGACGAGGCTGGCAGGCCCAGCCACCAAGTGCCGAGGTTCCACAGGATCGCCGCGATCAACAGGGCGAAGATCATCGCGAAACCGGCGGACGAACCGACCTGCAGAATCAACTCCACTGGCAGCAAAGCGATGATGCCGAACGCCACCGCGCCGCTGGACAGCAGCACCCCGAGAAAATTGAAGAACCCCGACCAGACCACCGCCACGTTCGGCGGCAGCGAGTGGGTGTAGATCACCGTTGCGACCGCGTTGGCGGTGTCGTGGAACCCGTTGACGAACTCAAAGCCCAGCGCAATCAGCAGCGCCACGCCGAGCAGCAGAAACGGCGTCCAGGTGGTGACGGTGGTGCCCAGCTCGTGCATGTCATGCATCAGACTGTAGGCGGTGAACAGCATGCCCATGGCCAGCACTGCGAAAAAAATCACGTAGGTGAACGGGCTGGCTTTATTGTCGAGGGCGGGTCTGCCGCTGGGGGCGGACGCCTGGCGGGCGGTCAGGGAAGGAGTAGCCATGAGCGGACAATCCTGAGCGAGGTAAGGAGTGTCGCCCATGATCGTTGCTAAATATTACAGAGAAGCTGCGTCAGATCAGTGTTTGCGGGATTAGTCTGACCATTGATCCCAAGGCAATAAACAGCCGCTGTAGGCGTGAGCCTGCTCGCGATGAGGTTGGCACATTCAACACAGAGGTGCCTGCCACACCGCTATCGCGAGCAGGCTCACGCCTGCAAGGGATCTGTGCTGGGGCAGAGTATTTAGCGGGTTAGTAATCCCCACGCTTGCGAAATGCCCAGCGCCCGGCAATCACGGTGAACGTCGCCACCAGTGCCACCAGAATCCAGAACCCCTCCGGATCTGTCGCCAGCGGTACACCGCCAACGTTCATGCCGAAGAAACCGGCGATGATGTTGATCGGCAGCGCCAGCACCGTGACCACGGTGAGGGTGAACAGCGTGCGGTTGCTCTGTTCGTTGAGGTTGGCGGCGATCTCTTCCTGGAGCAACTTGATCCGCTCGCCGAGGGCGGTGAGGTCGTTGATGATCAGCGCAAACTCCTCGGTGGACTTGCGCAACTCCTTGACGTCCTCCTTTTGCAGCCACGGCGGCGGCCGGTTGAGCAGGCGCAGCAACGAGCCCGGTTCCAGCGCCAGCAGCCGTTGCAGGCGCACCAGCACGCGACGATTGGCGCCCAGTTCGGCGCGGTTGGTCGACAGGCGCGAGGAAAGCAATTCGTCCTCGACCTGGTCGACGCTCATGCTGGTCTTGCGCACGATCTGTGTCAGCACTTCGCCCTGATCGCGCAGCAGGTGCACGAGCAATTCCGACGGCGAACGAAAACGCTCGCCGGCCTTCACCGACGAGCGCAGTTTGTCCACCGAGTGCAGCGGTTGCAGGCGTGCACTGACGATCAGTTTGCTGCGCACGCAGACCCACAGCGTCGACACGTCCGAGGACACCATGCTGCTGAGGTTGAACACCACGTCGTTGACCACCGCCAGCAACGCCGAATCGACGTGCTCGATGCGCGTCGAACGCGAACCTTCGTGCAGTGCTTCGAAAAACTCTTCGGGCAATTGCAGATGGCTTTTCATCCAGCGCTCACACGCGGCGTGGGCCAGGTTCAGGTGCAGCCAGAGAAATTCACCGCTGTCGCCGTCTTCTTGCAGACAGCGCAGGGCGGTGGCCGAATCGACTTCGCGGCCCTTTTCACCGGGCAGGAAACGAAAGCCGTAGAGCAAACCGAACAAGTCAGGATCACGATGACTGAGGTCGAGGCTGTGGTTCATGGAGGCTCGCTGCGAGGAGGGCGTCCGGGGCGGAATTCCCGGATTCACCTGAGCCGCATCATCGCAATGTCACATGACGCTTGTGTGACAGCAAAATGACGTCAAATCAGCGACTTACCGGCGGTCGGAATTTCTTCAAGAAGCGCTCTGGCACGCCGATCACGCTTAGGTTACGTTGCGCGCGCTTGGCCAAGAGCCAAGGCTCGCCGACATGGATGTCCGGCAAAATCCCACGCCTTATCGGGCGTGCCTCATCCCTGTCCTGAGTATCTTGCGATGCTGCAAAAATCCCTGAGAGCGCAAATTCTCGCCCTGCTGAGCGGCAGCCTGCTGGCGACACTGTTGATCGCGCTGGCCTGCTTTCACTTCCTGTCCAACGGCGTACAGAACTACAGCCAGTTGATCGCCGGTCCGTTGCACACCTCGCAACTGATCGACGAAGCCAACCTGCAATTCAAGGTGCAGGTGCAGGAATGGAAAAACGTCCTGCTGCGCGGCAAGCAACCGGCGGATCTGAGCAAATACTGGAGCCAGTTCGAAGATCGCCAGCGCGATGTACAGAACATCCTTGGCGAACTGGCCGGCCAGAAAGGCATCGAGCCGGCGCTGAAAACCCGCATCGAACGCCTGCGTGAAGAACACCGCCTGCTCGGCGCTGCCTACCAGAAGGGGCGCGATGCCTATGTGGCCGCCGGTGCCGATCCAGCGGCTGGCGATGCCGCCGTCAAAGGCGTGGACCGTGCCGCCAGCGAGCAGATGAGCGCGTTGGTGGCCGAACTGCGCAAGCAGGGTGACGAGCAATCGCTGCAAATCAACGACAGTGCCAACAACACCGTGATGCTGGGTATTCTGGTGATGCTCGGCTCCGGTCTGCTGATCGGTCTGTTGAGCCTGTGGCTGGTCAACCGCAACCTGATCGAACCGATCCGCAAGCTGATCGATTACGTCACCCAGTTGAGCCGCGGGCGCCTCGCTGAACGTGTCGCCAACGACCGTCAGGACGAGTTGGGCAACCTCGCGGCAGCCGCCAATACCCTGCGTGATTTCCTTGCTGAAACCTTCACTCATCTGCAACGCAGCGCCAGTGATCTGGACAGCGCCAGCGGCGAGTTGAATGCGATCGCCACGACCATGGCCGGCGGCACCAACGAGCAGTTCAACCGCACCGATCAGGTGGCCACGGCGATGAACGAAATGTCCGCCACCGCCCAGGAAGTGGCGCGCCATGCCGCCGATGCCGCGCGCGCCGCCGATGATGCCGACCAGTCCGCTCAACAGGGCGAAAAGGTCATGCAGAGCACCATCCATTCCATCACCCAGATGCGCGGTGAAATCGCCAACACCGCCACGGTGATCCGTCGTCTGGAAGCCGACAGCGGCCGTATCGGCAAGGTGCTGGAAGTGATTCGCGGCATCGCCGAGCAGACCAATCTGCTGGCGTTGAACGCGGCGATTGAAGCGGCGCGGGCCGGTGAGGCCGGGCGTGGTTTTGCCGTGGTCGCCGATGAAGTGCGCAACCTGGCGCAACGCACGGCGGAGTCGATCATCGAGATCAACCAGATCATTCAGAGCGTGCAGACCGGCGCGGTGGACGCGGCCCAAGCCATCGACAGCGGCCAGTCGCGCAGCGATGAAAGCGTCGAGCAAGTGACCCAGGCCGGCGCCATGCTCGAGCGCATCACCCACGCCGTGGAAGCGATCCGCGACATGAACCGGCAGATCGCGACGGCGGCGGAAGAGCAGACTTCGGTGGCCGAAGACATCTCGCGCAACCTCACCGAGATCACTTCGATTGCCAGCACCAACCTCGACAACGTGCAGCGCACCGAAACGGCCAGCCAGAACCTGCATGGCCTGTCCGGGCAACTCAATGAAGTCACCGCCCGCCTGAGCGCGTGAGCCATTGGCTGTGTACCGGTTCGGATACCGAGTCGGTACACAGTCAATCTCAAATTGCTGCGCACAGGGTCGATGACCGGGTATCTAAAACCGGCATTGGAGCACTCCCATGGTCAGCATCACGTCTGTCTCGATCAACCAGACCCTCAGCACCTCGACAAGCAAAACGTCGATCACTGACGCCAGCGAAGACACCTCTGCCAGCGCCACGGCCAGCACCAGCGCCGCCACCGACGCACCGAAAGCTGCCGGCGGTGCAGCCCCGTCCGGTGACAGCAGTTCCAGCAGCAGCGAAGAATCGGATTCGGTGAAGGAACTGCGCAAGCAGATTGCCGAACTGCAGAAGCAATTGCAGGAGGAACAGCAGGCGCTGCAAGCGGCGCAGGCGAAGCAGGACAACTCGGATGCCAAGGCGGCTGAAGTGGCGGCGGCTCAGGCGCAGGTCACCGCCACCTCGGCGTCCCTGTCAACCGCTACCGCATCACTGTTGCAGGCGTTGCAGGATTCCGACTCGAGCACTTCGGGGTCGTTGGTCAGCACCTCGGCGTGAAGCCTTTTCCCCTCACCCTAGCCCTCTCCCAAGGGAGAGGGCACTGACCGCGGTGACTATTCGAGCTACGCCGACCTGAAATATCGAAGCGCACTCAGGTCCTTGTTGTTTTCCTGATCGGCTTCAAGATTGCGAGTCGAACTCAGGCTTTGAAAAGCCTCCGATCGGCTCCCTTTCCCCCTCGCCCCCTTGGGGGAGAGGGCTGGGGTGAGGGGGAGAAAATCTCACTGACAACACATCAAAAAAGCCGAACACAAAAAAGCCGCACGATTTCTCAATCGTGCGGCTTTCCGTATTCGCTGTATCAAGTGTCTTGCTTGTTGCTCAGCACCTTGCCGGTGGTGGCGTCGAAGTCGACGTCGAACTCTTTGCCGTCAGCGGTTTTCAGCTCAACTTCATATTCATAACCGTTGAAGTGGTTATCCAGGTCGGTGTCGGTGATGGTCGCACCCGGATGCAGTTTCAGCGCTTCGGCATTCATCGACTCCAGCGACTTGATCTTGCCGTCTTTAACCAGTTGCGGAATCTGATCGACGCGCACATCAGCCTGGGCCAGGCCAGCGGTGAGGGTCAGGGCAGCGGCGGTAAACAGGGCAGTCAAAGTTTTCATGAGTTCGTTCCTTGCTTGTTTAAGTGCGTGTTCTGTTGAAGTGAGTTCAGATTAATCACTGCAACTTAATTCACCCTTAAAACAACGCATCGCGCGCAGGACTCGTAGGCGCGAGCCTGCTCGCGATGCGGACAACCGGGTTTATCTATCAGAACCCGTTGTTCTTCAGCACTTGATCAACACTGGCACTGGCCGGGCGCTTGTAGAACTTCAACAGCTCACTGGCGCGGTTGGTGAAAATGCCGTCGACACCGGCGGCCATGACTTTCTCGAAGTCCACCGGCTCATCGACGGTGTACACGTGCACCAGCATGCCTTGATCGTGGGTGTACTTATTCATCCACGGTTGCACCAGGTCCGAATAACTCTGGTCGCCGCCCTTGGTCAGCTTCGCCGAAGGGCCGGTGCCGATCGCCCCTTGCGCCTTGGCGTAATCGACCCACTGCTTGAACTCGGCTTCGGACTTCGGTTCCTGCTTGCCGTAAAACACGTTCTTGTCCTTCTCGCCGGAGTCGGCGAAAGACACCTTCGATTTTGGTTCGATGCTGCCTTCACCGACCCACAACAGCAGGATCTTCGGCACTTGCGGCATTTCCTTTTGCAGCAGTTCGAGGCTGTTTTTCTCGAAGGTCTGCAGGATCACCTTGCCTTTGCCCTGGCCGACGCCGAGCTCGCTCTTGGCCAGTTTCGAACCGGCCTGGCTCAACCAGCCGCGGTCCTGCAGCTTCTCCTTGAGGTCATGCTCGATGCCGGGAAACAGCTGCGGTTCTTTGGTTTCGATGTACAGGCCCGGCTTGTGTTTCGGGTTGGCCTGGGCGATGTCGATAATCTCGTCCAGGGTCAGGATTTTCAGGCCGGCGTAGGTCGGACGCGCGCGATCCGGGTAGGCCGTGTTGTACCAGCTGCCGGCGTCGAGGGTTTTCAGTTCGGCCATGGTGAAGGCCGTGGCCGGGCTGTCCTTGCGCTCCGGGAACTTGCTGGCGACGTCAGTGGTGCGTTGCAGGTTGTTGTCGTGCAGGGCGAACAGCACGCCGTCCTTGCTGCGCTGCAAGTCCATTTCCAGGTAATCGGCGCCGAGGTCGCGGGCCAGTTTGTAGGACGCGGCGGTGGACTCCGGTGCATCGAAGGACGCGCCACGGTGGGCGATCACCGCCGGGTGCGGGATACCGTGTGCCGCAGCGACGGCCTCGGGATCGGTCTGGCTGGCGGCCTGCGCCTGACCGAGAGCGAGCAGCAGGCTCAGCATGAGGGCGCTTTTGGTGAAAGTGGCGGACATGTTCGAGTTCCTTTCGCAGGGCATTTTCAAAGACGTACCTTTTAACAACTGAATCGGTTGCGTGCTATCGCCAGACCGACATAAACGTATTAAAAGCGATTTTTCCTGCACTTTTGTGGCGCGGTTTGCAGTACGCTTGCCCTCGGCAGACGTCCCGGCAGAGGGCGCGCCGTTCCGTTGCCCTGCGTGTAAACCATCGAACACTTTTCGTGAGGTTTACCATGCGCATCACCTCCCAACTCATCTGCCAGGCGGCCGACGACCTCAAGGGCTTTGTCGGCCTCAACCGCAAAACCGGTCAGTACATCGTGCGATTCAGCGAAGATTCGTTCGGCATGGACGTGGCCGATGACGGCATCATTCCCACCAGTGAATTTGTCTGGGCGGCGGCCTCTGAGACGACCATGACCTTGAAGCGCGAGCTGATTCAGTTACTGCTGGATCAGAACATCCATGACCGGATCAACATCACCGAGCCGTTGCGGGTGTACATGAGCAAGGTTGAGGTGCCTGAGATCGTGGCGGTGCGCAGTCTGGTGAAGGGCTGAGATTTTGCGCAGTCTGTGAAGGCCTCTTCGCGAGCAAGCTCGCTCCCACAGTTGATCGCATTCCTCCTGTGGGAGCGAGCTTGCTCGCGAAGAGGCCAATCAGTGCGCCGCTGCACTCACTGCCCAAACCGATACTCGCGCTCCACCCGACACACCTGCGTGTGGAATTTCGAATACCAGTGCGCGCGCCCTCGTGCCTGAATCACCCGGTGCTCGGGATGCTCGCGCCAGGCCAGAATCGCCGCCTCGCTCGCCCAGTACGAAATGGTGATCCCGACCCCGTCCTCGCCCCGGATCGAATCCACGCCGAGGAACCCCGGCTGCTGCACAACCAGCTCCATCATCCGCTCGGATGCCGCCGCGTAACCGTTGTCGCCCTCGGTGCGGGTCGAGGTGAAAATCACCGCGAAGCAAGGCGCGTTCGGTTTCATTGTTTTTGCTCCGCACACGCTTCAACGAATGCCCGCACCAGCGGCGGAACGAGCCCCTTGAGCGCCGCACGTTCCGGCTGAAACAGCGTCGCGACAAAGAACACATGGTCGTTCAATTCGATCGCGCGTAAATCGCCCGCCGAATCATGGCCCACGGCGTGTAGCCGATGGGTCAGCAACGCTCGTTCGAACTGCGGATTCACACCGAAGCGGCAGCGATAGCCCTCACGAATCTCCGATGTTTCGTACGCCTTGGCGATCAACGAGCCTGCGACCAGATGAATGCTGTCCACGGCTTCCACCAATGAACAGGTCAGCGGCGTGAGCACCGCTCGCTGCGAATCGGGTGACGTCTCGCCATGTTCGGCATCGGCCCAGCCCAGCACGTTGCGGGAAAATTCCAGCACCGCATGCTGAAAACCGCCGCAGGTGCCGAGGAAAGGTCGCTGTTGTTCGCGGGCAAAACGAATGGCGCGCAAGGCACCAGCTTCGCTTTTGTAGGGGCTGGCCGGTACGCACCAGAAACCGTCGAAATCTTGCAGTGGTGTATCGACGTGGATGCTCTCGGTGGGCAGCCATTGGAATTGCACATCGCGGCCGCTGTGCTCGGCGATCATGCCGAGGGCAACGGGGATCGCCTGGTGGGCGGTGACTTGCGGGTCGTAATCGCCGATCAGGGCGATGCGGATGGCGCGGTTTTCCATGAGTGTTCTCTGCGCTTGTTGATTGATGGGGCTCACTATAGATTGGCGTTCACGCACTCAATATTGGCGTTTTCCCAAGTGATCAATGCAGCGACGCACTATCGACTCAACTACCCGGATCTGGCGCTGATCCTCGCGCTGGTGCGCGGAGGTTCTCTGGCTCGGGCTTCGCAGTTGCTCAGGGTAGACGTGTCGACGGTGTTTCGCGCCGTGCGTCGTCTGGAGTCGGCGCTGGGTCAGCAACTGTTCGAAAAGAGCCGTGCCGGTTACCTGCCCACCACGCTCGCGCAGACCCTGGCCGAACAGGCTGAGCGCGCCGAGCAGGCGCTGGAAGCGGCGCGCATTGGTGTGGAGCAGGGCGGGGAAGTCGTCAGCGGCACGGTGCGCCTGACCTGTACCGATTCGGTATTGCAGGGTTTGCTGTTGCCAGCGCTGGCGCAGTTCATGCCGAACTACCCGGCACTGACCCTTGAGCTGAGCACCTCCAACGATTTCGCCAACCTCAGCCGGCGCGATGCGGACATTGCGCTGCGTTTGACGCGGACACCACCGGAGCATCTGGTCGGACGGCAACTGGCGAAGATTTCCTACCGGGTCTGTGCCAGTACGCGCTATCTGCAAAACATTGATGCAACGGATCTGGCGGCGCTGACCTGGATCGCCCCGGACGAGTTTTTGCCGGATCACCCGACCGTCGCCTGGCGCCGCCAGCAGTTGCCCGGCGTGACCCCGGCTTATCGCTGCAACAGCATGCTGTCGGTGACTGAACTGGTGCGCGGCGGACTCGGTGTGGCGGCATTGCCGGACTTTTTGATTACCGAGGGTTTACAGGCCCTCAGCGAACCGCTGCACGGCTACGACACCGCGCTGTGGCTGCTGACCCGCCCGGACTGCCGGGCCTTGCGCTCGGTGGTCACGCTGTTCGATGAGTTGGGGCGGGCGCTGCGGCTGCCGTGATCAGCGTTTCGGGTTCTGGCAGATGTGCGCATGCAGTTCGCGGGTCAGGCCTTCGATGCGTTCAGTCAGGCTTTTGGTCATTTCGGTGAGTCGGGTGTTCTGCTCCAGCAGTTCGAGCAGTTGCGCGGTGGTTTGCGCGGCCTGCGCCTGGCGCTCGGCGTTGGCCACCGCCAATGCTTCACGGTGCTGTGCGTCGGCGTCCGACTGCGCCTTGTCCCGTGCTGCCTGACGGGTCTGCGCCAGCAGGATCAACGGTGCGGCGTAAGCGGCTTGCAGGCTGAACGCGAGGTTGAGCAGGATGAACGGGTAGACGTCGAACTGCGTCACGCCCAACACGTTGAGGCCGATCCATATCGCGACGATCGCGGTTTGCGCGCCGAGAAACAGCGGTGTGCCGAAGAACCGCGCAAAGGCCTCGGCACGCAGGGCGAATTTATCGTTGCCGAAGGTGGTGTTGAGGTGAGCGTGGGGGCGATGGAAGCGCAGGTGATCGACGGGAGCGGTGGCGGGGGAGGCAGGTTTTTCGGTGGTCATGATGGGCTCGGCAGGCTTCAGGGCTATTGTTCACTATAGCCTTGTGCCGAGGCTGACGGCCTCTTCGCGAGCAAGCTCGCTCCCACATTGGAATGCGTTTCCCTGTGGGAGCGAGCTTGCTCGCGAAGGCCGCGACGCGTTCTACAGACCCAGTACATCGATCACCCAGGCGCCCGCTCATTGGCAAACATGCTCACTGCCTGCACCGCCTCACTGGCGCCATCGCGAATCTGCAGAATCACGCTGCCGGCCTGATCGGCCAATTCAACGCCTTGCGCCGCTCGGCCACGGGTGCCTTCCATGCTCTTGATCGCCTGACGGGTTTCGCTCTGGATCAATCCGATCATGTTGGAAATCTCCGCCGTCGAGCCGCTGGTGCGCGCCGCCAGTTGCCGCACCTCGTCCGCCACCACGGCAAACCCGCGACCTTGATCCCCGGCCCGCGCCGCTTCAATCGCCGCGTTGAGCGCCAGCAGATTGGTCTGGTCGGCAATTGCGCGGATGGTGTTGACGATCGCGGTGATCTGCTCCGAGCGTTCGCCGAGCTGCGCGATCAATGTCGAAGACTGCGCGATGTCGTCAGCGATTTCACGCATTTCGCTGGCCGCTTGCTGGATCACCTGGGTGCCTTGCTCGGCGACTTTGCGGGTTTCCACGGAGATGTGATAAGCCGCGCTGGCACTGCGGGCGTCCTGCTCATGCTGCTCGACGCGGGCGGTGACGTCCGTGGCGAACTTCACCACTTTGCACAACCGCCCGGACGCGTCGTACACCGGGTTGTAGTTGGCTTCCAGCCACACGGTCTGGCCGCGCTTGTCGACGCGCTCGAACTGGCCCTGAAACAACTCACCCTGGTTCAGCCGCCGCCAGAAATCCTCATAGGCGCTGCTGTTGACCAGATCCGCGCGGCAGAACAAACGGTGATGTTTACCCTTGAGTTCAGCGAGCGTGTAACCCATGCGTGTCAGAAAATTCTGGTTGGCCGTGAGAATGCCGCCTTCGAGGTCGAATTCGATCACCGCCATCGCCCGGTCGATCGCCTGCAGCTTGGCGTTGGCCTCGCTTTCCTGCTGAACCTTGGTCGTCACGTCCATGGCGTACTTGACCACTTTCACCACACGCCCCGATGCATCCTTGATCGGGTTGTAGTTGGCTTCCAGCCAGATCGGCTGGCCCTGGCTGTTGACCCGCTCGAACGTACCGGACTGGAACTGGCCGTTTTTCAGACGCGACCACAATTCGGTGTATTGCGCGCTGCGGCCAAACTCCGGGGTGCAGAACAGACGATGAGGCTGGCCGATCACCTGATCAGCGCGGTAGCCCGTGGTTTTCAGGAAGTTGTCGTTGGCCGTCAACACCACGCCATCGAGGTCGAACTCGATCACGGCCATGGAGCGGTCGATGGCTTCGAGCAGGCCGTTCTGTTCGGTGATGGTGTGTTGAAGGTCGTTGAGGGCGGACTGATGGCGTTTGAAAAACATAGGGGCAGTACCTGGAAGTAGGGAAAGACGAGGTTTTTGTCCCTGTTTCCGCGCTGGCAGAGCAAATGCCGGGTGAGCACTTGTCATTGACTGCAAAGTGCCAGCATCCAGGCTGACGAAGCGATCTTATACAAACTGTTTGTCGTTGTACAAGAAAATGCGTATCAGCATGACTACCGGTGTTTTCAAAGGCTGATGGAGTTGGCGTCGTCGGTGCGCGGCTGGCTCAGCGCCACGCTGATTGTGTTGCGTCCCGTGTGTTTGGCGGTGTACAGCGCTTTGTCAGCGTCATCCAGCCAGGCCAGTGCGTCGTGGTACGACGGCTGAAACCGCGCCAGACCGATACTCAGGCTGACCCGCAGTTCCGGCACATCCGGGTGACGGTATTGATCCAGTGCCTGACGCAATCGTTCCATTTGCAGTTCGGCTTTTTTCAGTGGCTGGTCGGGCAGGATCAGGCAAAACTCGTCGCCGCCGTAGCGGCCGGCCCGTTCGCTTTTGCTCACCATGCCTTTGAGTTCGCCGCTCAGTTGGCTCAGTACCGCATCGCCAATGATGTGGCCATAGTTGTCGTTGATGGACTTGAAGTGGTCGACGTCGATCAGCGCCAGAATGTCCTGGGTGTGATTTTGCCGGCACAGCTCGAACCTGGCGTGCAGCTGATCCTTCCAGGCGCCGTGGTTGAGTAGTCCGGTGAGGCTGTCAGTGCGGCTCAGGTCGCGCAGCGTGCGTTTGTGCTGCGCGAGTTTGATCGCCAGTTGGTAACAGACCATGCCCAAGGCCAGTGGATACAGGGTGAGCATCGGCAGGCAGGCCCAGGCTTCAATTTGAGTCATGGCCGGACTGAATTTGAAGCCGAAGATCGAGCCGCCCAGCAGTACACCAACGCACTGCGCGACGGCGCCGAGCAGGAACAGGCGTCGGCCACCGGCGGCGACGTTGTTCATGGTCATCATCGACAGGATGGTCACGCTGGTCAGCGGATTGAACTGAAAACACGCGGTCCAGAAGCCGCCGCACAACGAGTCGTACAACAGATTGCGACGCTCGGCGCGGTAGGGGAAGGTTGCGCGGGTTGATACCTGATAAGCCAGATGCGGCCAGACAAATCCGTTGAACACCAGCAGCGCCCAGAGCCATGCCGGCATGTTCAACGGATACAGCGCTGCCGCGACGCTGAAAAAGCCGACGCCCAGACCAATAGTCCTAGGCAGATAGATGCGTCTGGCGAATGACAAGCCTTTGCCGCGTGGGTTTTCCATGATGTCCTGCGCCAGATTCATCCTGAAATACTTTGCCGTATTTTTTTCAGGTAGACCATTCGTCGGTCAATTGTCGGACATTGTCATTTATTCCAGCGCGAATAATCAGTGTCCTTCCGAGCCATTTAATCGACGGATCGCGCGCAGAGGCACGGTTTAGAGCTGGTATCGCGCCAGAAACATCTCCAGTGCCGATTCGGCCACGGCTTTTTGGGTGGCGGCATCCAATGGCGGCAGGCCCATGGAAATCTGCGGCCAGAAGCCGAACGACTTCAGCAGCCCTTGCAGCTGCTGCCCGGCGAATGTCGCGTCCACGGGTTTTAGCCGACCGTCCGCCTGAGCGGCGCGAATCCACACGGTCAGGCCTTCTTCGCGCGCGCCCATGCGCGCCACCATGTCTTGTGCGCGCTCCGGGGAGTGGATGGTGGCAGCAATCGCCACGCGGGCCAGACTGAGAAAGTTGTCATCGGCCATCATCTGCAATTTTGCCCCCAGCATCTGTTGCAGTTGCTCGCGCAGCGGCTGATCGGCGCTGTAGGTCACGGTTTGCTCGGCGGTGATGCGTGCCCAGAGTTGGTTGAGAATTTCGGCGAACAGCTCTTCCTTGCTGGGAAAATGGTTGTACACCGTGCGCTTCGACACCCCGGCGGTGGCCGCGATCTTGTCCATGCTGGTGATCTCGAAACCGTTGGCACGGAATTCGGCAATGGCCGCCTGGATAATGGCTTCGCGTTTGCGGTCGGTGAGGCGCTGTGGAGCTGTCATAAGTAAGCTTCGGCAGGAAAAATGGAAATTACACTTGGAAGTTTACTTGTCATGCGCTTTCATGCAACCTAGAAACTACACCGATCAGTGTAATGTTGCGTTAATCCTCGCAACCTAAAAAACAGCAGTTCGGCCTATGCGTGCAGCTCTGGCCATTTATCGTCCCACCGCGAAAAATCGTGAATTGCGCGGTTTTTCTGGAGTCATTTCAGTCATGGCCAATCCAGTTTCCCTCCCGGATAAAATTTCCACGCCTGAAGCCTCTCGACAGGATCAAGGGCTGTTCCGCAACCATGCGCCGGTGCGCCGCGAAGGCTTTCGCAAAATGCTGCGCATCATGTGGAACATGATCTTCCACAAACCGCGCAATACCCGACCCGCCGCCGCTATCCCGGTACAACCGTTGACCCGCGACGACCTCCTGGCAGCGCCCAACCACAGCGTGTTTCGCCTCGGCCATTCGACCCTGTTGCTGAAACTGCAGGACAAATTCTGGATCACCGACCCGGTGTTCGCCGAACGTGCCTCGCCCGTGCAATGGGCCGGCCCCAAGCGATTCCACCAGCCACCGATCAGCATCAACGAATTACCGCCGATTGAAGCGGTGATCCTGTCGCACAACCACTACGACCACCTCGATTACGCGGCGGTACTGCGGCTGGCGGCCAAGACCAACCTGTTCCTGACCCCGCTGGGCGTCGGCGATACCCTGATCAAATGGGGCATCGACGCCAACAAAATCCGTCAGTTCGACTGGTGGCAGGGCACCGAAATCGCCGGTATCCGCTTCATCGCCACGCCGTCGCAACACTTCTCCGGCCGTGGCCTGTTCGACAGCAACAGCACCCTGTGGGCCTCGTGGGTGATGATCGACGGCGACACGCGGATCTTCTTCAGCGGCGACAGCGGCTACTTCGACGGCTTCAAACGCATCGGCGAACAATACGGCCCGTTTGACCTGACCCTGATGGAAACCGGCGCCTACAACGTCGAATGGCCGCACGTGCACATGCAACCGGAAGAAACCCTGCAAGCCCACCTCGACCTCAAGGGCCGCTGGCTCTTCCCGATCCACAACGGCACCTTCGATTTGGCGATGCACGCCTGGCATGAACCGTTTGACCGGATTCTGGCGCTGGCGTGGGAGCGCAGTGTTTCGATTACCACGCCGCAGATGGGTGACGCGTTCAATATTGCTCAACCGCATCGTGGCGAAGCGTGGTGGTTGGCGGTTGAAGGGGAGAGTGAGGGTGTGGCGCAGAACGCCTGACGCAAGCTGATATTGATTTGTGGCGAGGGCATTTATCCCCGTTGACTCGCGAAGCGGCCCCCTCTGTTCAATCAGGACAAGGGGCCTGCTGCGCAGTCCAACGGGGATAAATCCCCTCGCCACAGGTCCTTAATCAGCCATTGCATAATCCCCACGCCCCACCGATTTCGATGGCACGCCCATACTCGCACTGCGCCCCGGCGCAAACCCCGGAAAGAACACCAACCCCTGTGCCTCAAACCGATACGCCAACGCCAATCGCGCTGCATCCGCCACGTCCTGCTGCGCTTCAAACCGCTGGATGTCGTCCGCTGCGACCTCCGCCTCGCGCGACAGTTGTTCCACGCTCCAGCCCAGCATCGCTCGGGCCTGGACGCAGTGCGTCGGGGTGAACTGGAAAAGGGCAATGCGTTCGAGGATGTGGTTCATCGCAAGAGAGGCCATGGTGTGCTCCGGGCTCAAGAGTGCTGATTGAAAATGTACTGTGTTTTTGTACAGTTGTTTTCGGCCGGGATCAAACGCATTTTTTGATTTGCCCTAGTTCGCCGCCTCCAACCAGACGGACGGTGCCTGACCGAGCATGCGCCGGAACATCGTCGAGAACGCCGCCGGGCTCTCATAACCGAAGTCCAGGGCGATCCGCGTTACCGCTTCACCGGCTGCCAGCCGTGCCAGTGCCAGCACCACGCAAGCCTGTTGCCGCCATTGGCTGAAGCTCAACCCGGTCTGCTGCCGAAACAATCTGTTGAAGGTACGCAAGCTTATGTGCAACTGCTCGGCCCAGTGTTGCGGCGACTGATGCGCGTTCGGCTGACGCAGAAAGTTCTGACACAACGCCAGGAGTTTTCCGTCAGACGGCAGCGGAATGTGCAGGGGCAGGGGCGCGCTGCGCGCCAGTTCATGCAGCAACAGCTCGATCAGCACGCCATCGCGACCCTCGAGCTCATAGGCCAGCGGCACCTCCACCGCTTCCATCAACAGGTGCCGCATCAACGGCGAAACACTGATCACCTGGCAACGCGGTCCCAAGTCCACCGTCCCCGGCTCGATGTACACGCTGCGCGTGCTCACCCCCAGCATCAACACCTCATGCGCCACCCCCGGCGGAACCCACACCGCCCGCTGTGGCGGCACCACCCAGTTGCCGTCATGAGTGCGGACCTGCATCACCCCGGTCGCGCCATACAACAATTGCGCCCGCCGATGCGTATGAAATGGCAACAGCTGGCCGTGGGAATAATCCGTACCGATCGCCACCACCGGGCGTGGCGTGTGATCCAGCAGATTGATCGAAACATTGCGCATCAAGCGTTTTCCGGTAGTTGGCGTAAACGCAAACATTATTGGCTGAGTTGCTGAAGCAGGCCAAGCCGCGTGGCTCTATCGTCGACCGCTCGCCCTCATCGGATAACCCGCCATGTTCTACATTCTGCTGACCCTGTTCGGCTGCCTGACCGGCATCACCGCCGTCCTGTTCGGCTTCGGCGGCGGCTTCGTCGTCGTGCCGCTGCTGTATCGCCTGCTCAGCGCCAGCCACGGCGCCGACGACCCCATCGGCCAGTCGGCGATGCACATCGCCGTGGCCACCTCGACCTGCGTGATGATCGTCAACGCCCTGATCGCCACCGACAAACACCGCCGCGCCGGCAACCTGATCCGCCATTATTTGTGGCCACTCGGCAGCTTCATCGCCCTCGGTGCGATCCTCGGCGCGATCGCTGCGGTGTGGGTCAGCGGCCAGGTCATTCGTTATGCCTTCATCGCCTACCTCGGTGTGACCATCATCGACTGCCTGCTCAGACGCGGCTTTCTCACCCAAAGCGAAGGCGTTATCCCACGCCGACTCAGCAGGACAGAAACGTCCGGCGGCGGTGTAGGCATTGGCGCCATCGCCACGTTTCTCGGCGTAGGAGGAAGCGTCATGACCGTACCGCTTTTGCGCCGTTGTGGATTGAGCATGTCGCAAGCCACGTCCATGGCTAACCCGTTGAGCGTGCCGGTGGCAGTGGCCGGGACGCTGACGTACATGGCACTGGCCAGGTTCAGTCAGGCAGAGCTGGGGGCGTGGTTTGTCGGGTATGTGGATTTGCTGGCGTTCGCGGTGCTGACGCTGGGATCGTTGGTCGGGATTCGGTTAGCCACGCCGTGGATCGGGCGGATTCCGGATCGGGTGCATGCCTGGGTTTACATTGGATTGCTGATTATCGTGTTGCTGTTTATCTCGCTTAAATGAACCATTGCCAAGCTACAGCGTTAGAAACCAAAATCGATAACTGAGCGCCGTGCTCCAGCAATGACCAGAGAACCAGGATGTTGATCTTCAATTGCACCGAAGCAGCCAGCAAGTTTTTCAGCCGTGTTCACAAGGGCAAAAAAATCACGCCGTTGGATGCTAATCCGCCGTCCTCAATCATTGAAGATGATGAGTTGAGCGGCGCTGACGAGCAGTGGCTGGTGCACGCGATAACGGTACAACGCAAGCATGTGCTGCTGGTCATTCACATCAAAACCCGTTATTGCGTGATTTTGGCTGACGTCAAGAAGGCTGATGCTGAGGGCTTCATTGCGCGATTTATTGATCGCTGGGTCAAGGGATTGGTGATCAACGCACATCATCATGACCTCGGGCAGTGGCTAAACCCTGAATTGATGTTGGCGCGGGTGCAGCAGACTTGTGAGCATCATCGCTTTTATCGACGTAGCCATCGCAGCGCGCAAAAACACATTGATGAGATTGCATGGATTTTCCAGGACAAAGTCGCTCATACGGGCTCTTTGCCACCGGATGAAATCACAGCGATGGTATTTGACGAGCAAATGAATGACACGCCCAGAAGCAGTAAGGGCGCCAAGTCTTACTACTTTCCGAATGAAGAAATGGCGCTTCACTGGCTGCGTCATTACTGCTTTCTTGATGACGTCCAGCTTCATGCTGCCAAGGAGCGTCGCCATCAAAGGGTTCAGGAAATTGCGGCCCTAGAGCGCGAAGCCTGGCTTAAAAATTACGAGCGAGAGAACTCGAATCGTTAAGCTACCCACGCCATAATCCGCAGCGCATTTTTCAGCGCCGGCGCCTATGCGCCGACGCGACCTCCGATTCCTTCAAGGATTGATCCATGCTCAAGGGACTGCTGCGCCTGGCGCCATACGCTGCGGCGCTGTTCACACTGATTTCCACTGCCCATGCCGAAGAGGGCCGGCGCGTGTTCACCGGCACGCTGGGCAAGATGCCGATTGTGCTGGAGCTAAACACCACGCAGCAGGATGAAGTCACCGGCCGCTACTTCTATGAGAAGTATCACCGCGACCTGGAACTCAGCGGTTCGCTGCAAGACAGCACGTTGAATCTCGTTGAGGGCAACAACCGCTATGGCGACGATAAACCGCTGCCGACCTTGAAGCTGGAAGAAACTGCCAATGGCTGGCAAGGTGAATGGCAAAGTCCGCAGGGAAAGAAGCTGTCGGTTAAACTCGCCGAGGCCAAACTTCCCGCACCAACGTCAGCAACTTTGCCGTTCGTTGCCGCGCTGCCAAACGACGAGCCTTACGAGTATCTGCGCCTGCAGGGACTCAAGCTGAAACCGGCGAAGAAAGAAAATTTCATGGGCTACGACCTGCAATGGTGGACGGAGCCTGAGACAAAGATCTCGCTGTTCAGCGTGGAGTCCGGACTGTCGAAAGATGATCAGCAGCGGGTAAACCAGCAGTTGCTCGGGCGACTCTGGAATGAAGTCATCAGTTACCACAGCTGCCAGCTGCGGGGCGGAGAAAACGTCGAATTCATGCAGCAGGCAGAACCGAAAATGATCTCGCCAGCCGTGGTCAGCCTGAACATCTCCACCAGCTACTACTGCGGCGGCGCGCATCCGGATTTCGGTGATTCCCCGCTCAACATCGACGTGAAAACCGGCCATCCGCTTTCCCTTGAAGATGTGCTGTGGGTCGGTGAAGGCAAACCATTGCTACATGCCGAGCGCGACAGCCTGGGCGACAAACCGCTGAGCGAGGCCGAAAGTGACGCGCGTTATCGGTATGTCAGCAAAGAGCTGGTGCCTTGGGTCATCCAGCAATTCACCGCCCTGTACCCCACGGAAATGAAGAAACCCGCGCAAGATGACGACTGTGATTTCACGGATGAAAGCATCTGGGGAACTACGCCGTGGTACTTCACTGATAAGGGCCTGTACCTGGGCGCCTACTTCGCTCGCGTACAACGCTCTTGCGACAGGCCAGACTGGTCGATCCTGCCGTACTCCGTCGTCAAACAACACCCCGGCGCCGTCAAACTGCAATTGCCCAAAGACTAACCGTCACGCCAACCCCGGCGCTTCCCGCACAATGAAGTGATCCAGGTTTTCAATGTTGGCACTGAACACCCCGAACGTCTGTTCGGGGTTCTTCTTGCTCGGCACCTGCTTCAACTCCGGCGTCACGCCATAGAAGAAACAGAACAACTCCTTGTCGCTGTCGATCGCGTGCTTGATCTCTTCCAGAAACGCCTTGCGCTTGCGGTAGTTGTCGATCAGCTTCTTGCTCAAGTACACGTTCACCGAATACGGCTTCTTCTTCGCCTCATCTGCCTGCTTGAACCAGACCTTCTGCTCGAAGTCGATGCGAAAACTCTGGGTGTAATCCTTGATCTCCTTGATCTTGCCCCAGTAAATCAGCCCCTTGTTGTCCGTCAGATACTCAATCTTTTTGAAGAACGACCCATAAGGCGCCGTGTGCTCACCGATCTTCAACGGCATGCGCTTGAGCAACTCCTTGTCGGCGAAGTTCGACACAAAACACTCCACCGGATGCGCAAACACACTGGTCTTATCCGGCGCCGTCTCACGCCCAGGCGACTCTTTAGAGTTCACCTGCGCCACCCGCACCGGATCATCCCGCAACACATCCGCCGCCCCCGCGGGCGCAGCAGGCTTGCGCACATACTCACGGCGCGTCAGCAACAACTCCGACGGGAAGTGCTCCTCACGCCCATCGTTCGCCTCGCCATCCGCTGTTTCAATTCCAGACGCTGAAGCCTTTAAACTCACATACGGACAACCTGCCACGTGCTGCGTAGTGGGCAAGTTCTTGAAGTGCGGCGTGCGCACGTAATTCACGTTCTTGGCGTTGAAAGTGCCCAACTCGTTAGATGCATCGAACGCCGAGCGACAGGCATCGTTGGGGCACTGGAAGTGCTCTTTCGCCGAGTCAAACGCCACCGTCTCATCGAAATTGAGATCGCGAACGTCATAGATCGACAACTTGTCGTCGAGGCTGAGGCAGTAGGCGAGATCGAATTTCATGGGGGGCTCGGGTCCTTAGAAGATCATGAGTTTAGACGAGTAAACGAGTTACTTGCATACGAGGCTATTTAAAAGCAATGCCTAAATAGTGGCTCTTCTGCTCTGTCATGTATTGAAACGCTTTTGGAGTTTGGCGACTATAGGGATTTTTCCTACAGACATTAACTACAAAAGGGCGACACTCGTGGTGATCAAACCGGTCTCGAAGGAGCGCGTAAGCGAAGCGATGCTGGAATTTGATCAAAAATTCCGGGGTAAACCTGAGTGGCAGCGATGGGAAACCAATCAGGCTCACCGCTACGCTGTTCTTGAGGGTGGACAGCGGTATCCAGCAAAGAAAGTCGTCTCATTGGCGACCGGAATTGCTGTGGGAGAATTTTCCGGCGGACATCCGACCAACAGTTACCTAAAAAAACGAGGTTTCACTGTTGTTGAGTTGCCGTGTGGGGAAGACAAGCCCGTGCTGCAGTTTACGATAGGGGCTGTTTACGATCGGAAATCAGAAATAAACGGACCGTTTGGCGGGGGGCGACGAGACGGCATTTCAGGGTCCACTACCTATCCCGTGATTTTTTTGTTTACGGGTGAAAGCGGTGAGCAATACGGGTACACCGACGGCTGGGACAACGGTGCTTATCTTTATACTGGGCAAGGTCAGCGCGGGCCGATGACTTTGACACGCGGCAACCGAGCTATTGCAGAGCATGCCGTGGATGGTCGGGCACTGCATATGTTCAGACTTATCGGTAAAGGTAAGGGCTATGTATACGAGGGTGAGTTTTCTTGTGCCAACTGGTTTGAATGTCCCCAGTCAGATGTGAACGGCGAGCTTCGGACAGCGATAGTTTTTCGATTAGTTCCTGTGGGTATTCCTGAGGGCATGAATGAGGCTGAGACAGATGACGGCGACAAAGCTGACCTCCCAGACTCTTTGGCGGCAGCGCGTTTGGTTGCACTGGCTGCATGTAAACCTGAGAGTGTTGATTTGGGGCAATCCGCTCCGCGTAAGATCTATCTGCGCAGTCGAAAGGTTGCACACTATGTGCTGATGCGTGCACGGGGTACTTGCGAAAGCTGCCAACGGCCTGCTCCTTTTATTAAAAAGGACGGTACCCCCTACTTAGAGCCACATCATGTAAACCGTGTTTCCGATGGTGGATTAGATCATCCACTCTATGTGGGAGCTGTGTGTCCAAGTTGTCATCGGGAAATTCATTCTGGTGTAAACGGAGCTTTAATGAATGAAAGACTTAAACAGCGGTTGCAAGTAATTGAAGGCTAAAAGCTCCAATTGCTTTTGCTCTTTCCGAATTTACGACTAGGTGATTGAAATATCCGCGTGACTCGTTGCCACCAAGACTTGGTTTCGTCGACGTGTCGTCGAGTATGGTCCTGCAACAGGTAAGGCATATCCCGAAGCCGAATCCAGCCTTCATCCTGCCAATGCAGCAAACTCAAAGACATTTCCGGCCAATGCAGCAAACTCAGCATTGGCCGATTTGAGTCTCCCGAATCTGCAGCATCGCGCAAGGCCGGCACAACCTCGTTGGTCAACCACTCACGTAACAACCGATTCCCCGGAACGTAGTGATACACCAATAGCGCATACACCCCAGATTCACTGAGCATCAACTGCTGTTCTGGTTCTCGAAAGTACTCAATCCACAAGACACGGCGTTGATCGTTATCTAGCTTGTTGACCACCCGCTCATTTAGATGGAAACCCATCAAACGGCCGACATCGCGGGCGGAGAACCATGGCTGGTTCTCAATTAGAAGGGCATGCAGAGAAAGATTGTGGCGAGAGAAGACTGTAACCGAGCATGGATCAGACATATCTATGACCTCTACGTTTTAGATTTTGGGAGGCCTGACCCCAACGTAGAGTGGACTTAAGAAATCCCAACGAGCAGAGCAGTTGCCACCGACGAATTACACGTCTGTGTCACTGACCAAGCTTTCTACGTTGGGCGTTTCTTAGGCACCTGTGATGGAGCTTAGTAGTGCTCGTAGCAGGCTTCAATGGGAAGCGACTGTAAGTGCTGTAGGAGATTGAACGCTGTGACGTAGGCGTAAGAAGGATTACCGATCGCCCATAAAAAAGCCCCGATCAGATCGGGGCTTTTTGCTTTCTCGATTCACCGACTCAGGCAGCAATCGTCAAATCGTGCCAAGCGAGACCATTAGTCCCAGCTCAACGCACCACCAGTTTGGTATTCGATCACGCGAGTCTCAAAGAAATTCTTCTCTTTCTTCAAGTCCATGATCTCGCTCATCCAAGGGAACGGGTTAGTCGTCCCTGGATATTCCTCTTTCAAACCAATCTGCGACAAACGACGGTTAGCGATGAACTTCAGGTAGTCCTCCATCATCGCCGCGTTCATGCCCAGTACGCCGCGAGGCATGGTGTCACGGGCGTATTCGATTTCCAGCTGCGTACCCTGCAGAATCATTTGGGTCGCTTCTTCCTTCATTTCGGCATCCCACAGGTGTGGGTTTTCGATTTTGATCTGGTTGATCACGTCGATGCCGAAGTTCAGGTGCATGGATTCGTCGCGCAGGATGTACTGGAACTGCTCGGCGACGCCGGTCATTTTGTTGCGGCGGCCCATGGAGAGGATTTGGGTGAAGCCGCAGTAGAAGAAGATGCCTTCCAGAACGCAGTAGTAGGCGATCAGGTTGCGCAGCAACTCTTTGTCGGTGTCCGGGGTGCCGGTTTCGAACTTCGGATCGGAGATCGAACGGGTGTATTTCAGGCCCCAGGCTGCTTTTTTCGCGACCGATGGGATCTCGTGGTACATGTTGAAGATTTCGCCTTCATCCATGGCCAGCGATTCGATGCAGTACTGGTAGGCGTGGGTGTGGATCGCCTCTTCGAAGGCCTGGCGCAGGATGTACTGGCGGCATTCCGGGTTGGTGATCAGGCGGTACACGGCCAGTACCAGGTTGTTGGCAACCAGGGAGTCGGCGGTGGAGAAGAAGCCGAGGTTGCGCATCACGATGCGGCGCTCGTCGTCGGTCAGGCCTTCCGGGTTTTTCCAGAGGGCGATGTCGGCGGTCATGTTGACTTCTTGCGGCATCCAGTGGTTTGCGCAGCCGTCCAGGTATTTCTGCCAGGCCCAGTCGTACTTGAAGGGTACGAGTTGGTTGAGGTCGGCGCGGCAGTTGATCATGCGCTTTTCGTCAACGGCGACACGGGCGGAGGCGCCTTCGAGTTCGGCGAGGCCTTCGGCGACGTCGAGGGAGTTCAGTGCAGCCTTGGCGCGGGCCACGGCGGCCGAATCGTCGGCGGTCACGGCGCGGGCTTCGAGCGCGGCGGCGCCGCCGGCGTTGTCGAGGCGGTCCATGTTGGCTTCAGAAGCGTGGCCGGCGTTGGCGCCTTTCACTGCTGCTACTTCACTGTCTTCTTTGTCGAATTCGTCCCAGCTCAGCATGACGTGTCGTCTCCTGCGTGAGGGCCTGTCGCCCCGTGTGAAACCTGATGGTTGGTTGTTCACACGGTCGTACAGACCGCGTTGGATCTTAAGGAATCGTTTTTTGCAGCAGCTAAGGCAGGCAATAAAACAGAATTTTGTTCGGGGTTCCGAGAGCCTCTGACGGGCGCAGATCAGCGTTGACGCTGCTGCGGGGCTTCAGAATGGCTTTGATCCCTGTAAGGGAATATTGCTGACCCGATTAGGGCGGCATTATAGGGAAAAAAACACGGGCGTGGGGGAGGGCGAAACACCGCAGGGCGTTCGATCGGCCGGGTGATTTCGATCGGAGCGAGGGTTTACAGGGCTTTCGCTGGGATTGGCCTGCGAGAATTTTTTTTCATTAATTTTTTTGCGAGGCTTCGGTTGCTCAAGAAATGAGCAAAAAACCGGGTTTTCACTATATCTTGTGTTTTGCAACCCTTTTGAGCGACCCCAGACACAACTGAGCCCGACCGAAGTCGGGCTGGAATCGACCCTCAAATGAGGCGCTGAGTGATCCGATTCGGTGCAGTCTCAATCATCAATTGGTGCAGCCGTTACCCATGACGCTGTAACGCAGGATGTGACGCTGACCTTTGGAGTCGTCGTATTCCATTTTGGCCGGAACCACTTCGCAAACATTCGGCACTTCGCTCATGGATACAACTTTGGCGATGTCCAGGTGAGTGGAGTAAGTGTATTCCTCGATAACCGGTTGTTGCTGCGCGACATCAGTCGGAACCTCGTCTGCCATGGCGGTTGCGCACAGACTGCTGAGGGCCAGAACCAATAAAGCTTTCATTTCAAATTTACCTTCTTGAGGTCGAGTGGGGTCACGCAACCTTTTTAGGGTTGCGTGTGGAACTTCATCGTTTGCAGTTATTACTTGAGAGCTGGATTAACGGCCTTCGTGGGGGCTGTAACGTTGTTAATCGTGTTTGCCTTGTCGGCGAGGTGGATTTTAGGGAGGTGGAGTGGGGGTAAACAGGTGGGGTTTTGATAAACACTTTTGGCAGATTTGGTAACAATCGGTCGAAATCGTCTGCAACCAGGTTTGCTGGTGATGGGGTTTGCCTGAATAACCGAGTCGTCGGAATCGCTGGCAAGCCAGTTCCCACAGGGGTTGTGGGGTGTTGGAGCAAGCAGCGCAGGGCTTGCGTCAGGGGTAACTGGATGTTTTGTAGGGGCTTGTTACTACCATCGTCGAATGGTTCTATGGGGCCGGCCCGGCTACAACGGGGTCATACAAAAACAACTATTACACCGAGGTAGGAAAGATGAGTGCGGCTTCTCTGTATCCCGTTCGTCCCGAGGTTCTGGCTAATACGCTGACTGACGAGGCGACCTACAAAGCCATGTACCAGCAGTCGGTCGTCAACCCTGACGGCTTCTGGCGCGAGCAAGCCAAGCGTCTCGACTGGATCAAGCCTTTCACCACGGTGAAGCAGACGTCGTTCGACGATCACCATGTCGACATCAAGTGGTTCGCCGACGGCACCCTGAACGTTTCCTATAACTGCCTCGACCGCCATCTGGCCGAGCGCGGCGATCAAGTCGCCATCATCTGGGAAGGCGACGATCCTTCCGAAAGCCGCAACATCACCTACCGCGAACTGCACGAACAAGTGTGCAAACTGGCCAACGCCCTGCGTGGTCAGGACGTGCACCGTGGTGACGTGGTGACCATTTATATGCCGATGATCCCCGAAGCCGTGGTCGCCATGCTGGCCTGCACCCGGATCGGCGCGATTCACTCGGTGGTGTTCGGCGGTTTCTCGCCGGAGGCCCTGGCGGGGCGGATCATCGACTGCAAATCCAAAGTCGTGATCACCGCTGACGAAGGCATCCGTGCCGGCAAGAAAATTCCGCTGAAGGCCAACGTCGACGACGCGCTGACCAACCCGGAAACCAGCAGCATCCAGAAAGTCATCGTGTGCAAGCGTACCGGTGGCGACATCAAGTGGAACCAGCATCGCGACATCTGGTACGAAGACCTGATGAAAGTGGCGGGCACCGTGTGTGCGCCGAAAGAGATGGGCGCCGAAGAAGCGCTGTTCATCCTTTATACCTCTGGCTCGACCGGCAAGCCGAAGGGCGTGCAGCACACCACCGGCGGTTATCTGCTGTATGCGGCGATGACCCACGAGCGTGTGTTCGACTACCGTCCGGGCGAAATCTACTGGTGCACCGCCGACGTCGGCTGGGTCACTGGCCACAGTTACATCGTCTACGGCCCGCTGGCCAATGGCGCGACCACGCTGCTGTTCGAAGGCGTGCCGAACTACCCGGACATCACTCGGGTGGCGAAGATCGTCGACAAGCACAAGGTCAACATCCTCTACACCGCACCGACCGCGATCCGCGCAATGATGGCGTCGGGCACCGCGGCTGTTGAAGGCGCTGACGGCAGCAGCCTGCGTCTGCTCGGTTCGGTGGGCGAGCCGATCAACCCGGAAGCCTGGGACTGGTACTACAAGAATGTCGGCAAGTCGCGTTGCCCGATCGTTGATACCTGGTGGCAGACCGAAACCGGCGGCAACATGATGAGCCCGCTGCCGGGGGCGCACGCGCTGAAGCCGGGTTCGGCGGCGCGTCCGTTCTTCGGTGTGGTGCCGGCGCTGGTCGACAACCTCGGTAACATCATCGAGGGCGAGGCCGAGGGCAATCTGGTGATTCTCGATTCGTGGCCAGGTCAGGCGCGCACGCTGTATGGCGACCACGACCGCTTCGTCGATACCTACTTCAAGACCTTCCGTGGCATGTACTTCACCGGTGACGGTGCGCGTCGTGACGCCGACGGTTACTACTGGATCACCGGGCGCGTGGACGACGTGCTCAACGTGTCCGGCCACCGCATGGGCACGGCCGAGATCGAAAGCGCGATGGTCGCCCACCCGAAAGTCGCCGAAGCGGCGGTGGTTGGCGTGCCGCACGACATCAAGGGGCAGGGCATTTATGTCTACGTCACCTTGAAGAATGGCGAGGAGCCGAGCGAGCAACTGCGCCTGGAACTGAAGAACTGGGTACGCAAGGAGATCGGCCCGATTGCTTCACCGGACGTGATTCAGTGGGCGCCGGGGCTGCCGAAGACCCGTTCGGGCAAGATCATGCGCCGCATTCTGCGCAAGATTGCCACGGCGGAATATGACGGGTTGGGGGATATCTCGACCTTGGCCGATCCGGGGGTGGTGCAGCATTTGATTGATACGCACAAGACGATGAATGTTGCTTAAGCAATGATTCACAGAAGCCCTGTCCGGTTTTGCCGGGCGGGGCTTTTTTGTGTCTGGAGGTTTTGTGGTGACAGGCTGGCCTCTTCGCGAGCAAGCTCGCTCCCACAGTTTGACCGAGTACCTTCAGACAAAATGTAGATCCCTGTGGGAGCGAGCTTGCTCGCGAAGGCAATTTGTCAGACGCCGGTGTAGTCCCTCGTCGGAACGCGGACTCACCCAACCAATAATTATCGATCTCCCCCGCAAGACATTTCCCGTTGTTACCCGCCACCCTCCGCGTAACCATATGTGTAACCGCCCGCCCCGTAGCGGGGCAAAGGGAAACGCAACGCTCCGTTTTAGAGCCTCAAAACCCCCGGTGAAAAATAAGACACAACGCTGCGCTTGCCGGATTAGAAGGGTTTGCGAATAATAGGCCCGCAATTTGCAACATAGATCGGTTCACTGTCTTTCGCTCTTGCATGATTTTGCAAGGCTGTCAATGTGCTCAAGCGGGTTTCTCTGTGCATCTGTAATTAGTTGTCGCATTGAAGAAATATCGGCTTCGGGCCTGTCGTTAGAATGCCGATCACTCGCTCATCGTGGCTGACGTTGAAACCTTCGACGGTTTCAATGGGAAATTTCCCACCGATGCTGCACCGATTTCCCGATTCACCCATTCGCATATTGGGCTGTCGCTCACTCTGCCGTTTTTGCCCTTTACCGATGGAGTCCCAAGATGAAGAAACTTGTGCTGCTTGGCGCCCTGGCACTGTCCGTGCTGTCGCTGAATTCCTTCGCTGATGAAAAACCTCTGAAGATCGGTATCGAAGCGGCTTACCCTCCGTTCGCTTCCAAAGCCCCGGACGGCAGCATCGTCGGTTTCGACTACGACATCGGCAACGCTCTGTGCGAGCAGATGCAGGTCAAGTGCGTGTGGGTCGAGCAAGAGTTCGACGGTCTGATCCCGGCACTGAAAGTGCGCAAGATCGACGCGATCCTGTCGTCCATGTCGATCACGGAAGACCGCAAGAAGTCGGTCGACTTCACCAACAAGTACTACAACACTCCGGCGCGTCTGGTCATGAAGGCCGGTACTCAGGTCAGCGAAGGTCTGGCTGAACTGAAGGGCAAGAACATCGGCGTACAACGTGGTTCGATCCACGAGCGTTTCGCCCGCGAAGTCCTGGCCCCGCTGGGTGCCGAGATCAAGCCGTACGGCTCGCAGAACGAAATCTACCTCGACGTGGCCGCCGGTCGCCTCGACGGTACCGTGGCTGACGCTACTCTGCTGCAAGACGGCTTCCTCAACACCGACGCCGGCAAAGGCTTTGCGTTTGCAGGCCCGGCGTTCACCGATGTCAAATACTTCGGTGACGGCGTAGGTATCGCTGTGCGCAAGGGCGACGCGCTGAAAGACAAGATCAACGCTGCCATCGCGGCCATCCGCGAAAACGGCAAATACAAGGCAATCCAGGACAAGTACTTCGCCTTCGATATCTACGGCAAGTAACACGTTTCTGCGACAAGTCCGAAATGGCGCAAGCAACAGGATCTCTGCGGTTTGCGCCATTTTTTCATCCCAACTTTCGAGGACCTGAATCATGTTGAAAGGCTACGGGGCTGTCATCCTCGATGGCGCATGGCTGACGCTTCAGCTCGCCTTGTCGTCCATGGCCCTGGCCATCGTTCTCGGGCTGATCGGTGTCGCGTTGCGCCTGTCGCCGGTGCGCTGGCTGGCCTGGCTGGGCGATCTGTATTCCACGGTGATCCGCGGGATTCCCGATCTGGTGCTGATCCTGCTGATCTTCTACGGCGGTCAGGATCTGCTCAACCGCGTTGCGCCGATGCTTGGCTATAACGATTACATCGACCTGAACCCGCTGGCCGCCGGTATCGGCACCCTTGGTTTCATCTTCGGTGCGTACCTGTCGGAAACCTTCCGTGGCGCGTTCATGGCGATTCCCAAAGGGCAGGCCGAGGCCGGTCTGGCGTATGGCATGAGCAGTTTTCAGGTGTTCTTCCGGGTGATGGTGCCGCAGATGATTCGCTTGGCGATTCCCGGTTTCACCAACAACTGGCTGGTTCTGACCAAGGCCACCGCATTGATTTCTGTGGTCGGTCTGCAAGACATGATGTTCAAGGCCAAGCAGGCGGCGGATGCCACTCGCGAGCCTTTTACCTTCTTCCTCGCAGTGGCGGCGATGTACCTGGTGATCACCAGTGTTTCGTTGCTGGCGTTGCGTCAACTTGAGAAGCGCTACTCGGTAGGCGTAAGGGCGGCTGATCTATGATCTTCGACTACAACGTCATTTGGGAGTCCATGCCGCTGTACCTCGGCGGCCTGCTGACCACCCTCAAACTGCTCGCGCTGTCGCTGTTTTTCGGTCTGCTGGCGGCCCTGCCGCTGGGCTTGATGCGCGTGTCCAAGAATGCCGCGGTCAACGGCATTGCGTGGCTGTATACCTACGTGATTCGCGGCACGCCGATGCTGGTGCAGCTGTTTTTGATCTACTACGGTCTGGCCCAGTTCGAAGCGGTGCGTGAAAGCTTCATGTGGCCGTGGCTGTCCAGCGCAACGTTCTGTGCGTGCCTGGCGTTCGCGATCAACACCAGCGCTTACACCGCAGAAATCATCGCCGGCAGCCTCAAGGCCACGCCGAACGGTGAGATCGAAGCGGCCAAGGCGATGGGCATGTCGCGCTTCAAGATGTACAAGCGCATCCTGTTGCCATCGGCCCTGCGCCGGGCGCTGCCGCAGTACAGCAACGAAGTGATCATGATGCTGCAGACCACCAGTCTGGCGTCCATCGTGACCCTGATCGACATCACTGGCGCGGCCCGTACCGTCAACGCGCAGTTCTACCTGCCGTTCGAGGCGTACATCACCGCCAGCGTGTTCTACCTGTGCCTGACCTTCATTCTGGTGAAGCTGTTCAAGCTGGCCGAGCGTCGCTGGTTGAGCTACCTGGCCCCGCGGAAGCACTGATATGGAACGCATCGACCACGTATTGCCGTGGAGTCACCTGGGCAGCGAGCGCAAGATCTCGGTGTTCCGGTTTGGGAGCGGCGAGCGCAAGGCTTACATCCAGGCCAGCCTGCACGCTGACGAACTGCCGGGCATGCGCACCGCCTGGGAGCTGAAAAAGCGCCTTGGCGAACTCGAAGCCCAAGGTCTGCTCAACGGCGTGATCGAGCTGGTGCCGGTCGCCAATCCGCTGGGCCTCGGTCAGTTGCTGCAAGGCAATCATCAGGGGCGTTTCGAAGCCGGCAGCGGCAAGAACTTCAACCGCGATTTCGTCGAGCTGAGCGCGCCGGTTGCGGCGGCGCTGGCCGACCGTCTCGGTGACGATCCGCACGCCAACATTCGCCTGATCCGTCAGGCGATGGCTGATCATCTGGCGGCATTGCCCGAGGCGAGCAGCCAGTTGCAAGGCATGCAGCGCGTTTTGCTCAGCCATGCCTGCACCGCCGACGTGGTGCTGGATTTGCATTGCGACGCTGAAGCCGCGCTGCACATGTATGCGCTGCCGCAGCACTGGCCGCAGTGGCGTTCGCTGGCCGCGCACCTGGATGTGAAGGTCGGGTTGCTGGCGGAAGATTCTGGTGGCAGCTCCTTTGATGAAGCGTGCTCGTTGCCGTGGCTGCGCCTGTCGCGGCAGTTCCCGGACGCGCAGATTCCGCTGGCGTGCCTGGCGACCACCGTCGAGCTGGGCGGTCAGGCCAATACTGACCGCGCGGATGCGCTGGCGTGGGCCGAAGGCATTCTGGCGTTCCTCGCCGAGCAGGGCCTGATCAGCGGCGAGTGGCCGAAACCGGCGCACGAAGCCTGCGAAGGCATGCCGTTCGAAGGCACTGAATTGCTGTTGGCACCGCACCCCGGTGTGGTGAGCTTTTTGCGTAAACCCGGCGAGTGGGTCGAAGCCGGGGATGAGATTTTCGAAGTGATCGATCCTGTGTCCGATCGGGTCAGCACGGTGTGTGCTGGTACCTCCGGGGTGCTGTTTGCCATTGAACGGCTGCGCTATGCCCAACCCGGTTTCTGGCTGGCCAAGGTGGCGGGGCGCGAAGCGCTGCGTCACGGGCGCTTGCTCAACGACTGACTGACTGTTTTTGTGAGAACCGACCGCATGTACAAACTTGAAGTCCAAGACCTGCATAAACGCTATGGCAGTCACGAAGTGCTCAAGGGCGTGTCCCTGAAAGCGGCAGCCGGCGATGTGATCAGCATCATCGGCTCCAGTGGCTCCGGCAAAAGTACTTTCCTGCGCTGCATCAACCTGCTCGAGCAGCCGCACGCGGGCAAGATTCTGCTCAACAACGAAGAGCTGAAACTGGTGGCGAACAAGGATGGCGCGCTGAAAGCCGCTGATCCGAAACAGCTGCAACGCATGCGTTCGCGCCTGTCGATGGTGTTCCAGCATTTCAACCTGTGGTCGCACATGACCGCGCTGGAAAACATCATGGAAGCGCCGGTCCACGTGCTGGGCGTGTCCAAGGCCGAAGCCCGCGAGAAAGCCGAGCACTACCTGAACAAGGTTGGCGTGGCCCATCGTAAAGACGCGTTCCCGGGGCACATGTCCGGTGGCGAGCAGCAGCGTGTGGCGATCGCCCGTGCGCTGGCGATGGAGCCTGAGGTGATGCTGTTCGACGAACCGACCTCGGCCCTCGACCCGGAACTGGTTGGCGACGTGCTGAAAGTCATGCAGGCCCTTGCTCAGGAAGGCCGCACCATGGTTGTGGTGACCCACGAAATGGGCTTTGCCCGTGAAGTGTCGAACCAGTTGGTGTTCCTGCACAAAGGCGTTGTTGAAGAGAGCGGCAACCCGCGCGAAGTGCTGGTCAATCCGCAATCGGAGCGTCTGCAGCAGTTCCTGTCGGGTAGCCTCAAGTAATCGCTGCCGTTATGCACCAAATTAGGTCATGCTTCGCGACCTAGAGATTGGCGCAGATCCCTGTGGGAGCGAGCTTGCTCGCGAAAGCGGTAGTTCAGATAGCAACGATGTTGACTGATACACCGCCTTCGCGAGCAAGCTCGCTCCCACAATGAATCTCGGTTGGTTTCGAGATTTGCGTTCATTTACGGGCTAGCATTGGCCCATGCCTTCATCACCGTTGTTCGTTCCGGATTGCCCGCCCATGACTGCCCATCGAATTGGTTTCCTGATTTGGCCCAGCACTAAAGCTCTGACGCTGGCGCTGGCGGAGGAGGCCTTGCGTGTCGCTCAGCGGGTTCACCCGGACGTGGTTTACGAGTTGTCCTTCCTGCACGCCGAGCCACCGGCCGAAGGCGCCTGGCAATTGCCGGGGGAGGCCTGGACCGGCAAGCTGGAAAACTTCCAGAAACTGTTCCTGCTCGCCGACGAACCGCCGACCACTCTGGCCCCGGCGCTCAGCAGCGCGCTCAAGCAACTGGTGCGCGCCGGTTGTGTGATCGGAGGGTTGTCGGCCGGAGTCTATCCGTTGGCGCAACTCGGTCTGCTCGACGGTTACCGCGCTGCCGTGCACTGGCGCTGGCAGGACGATTTCGCCGAGCGCTTTCCGAAAGTCATCGCCACCAGTCATCTGTTCGACTGGGATCGCGATCGCCTGACCGCGTGTGGCGGCATGTCGGTGCTCGACTTGCTGCTGGCAGTGCTGGCCCGCGATCACGGTGCGGAACTGGCCGGTGCCGTCTCTGAAGAGCTGGTGGTCGAGCGCATCCGTGAGGGCGGCGAGCGTCAGCGCATTCCGTTGCAGAACCGCCTCGGTTCCAGCCATCCGAAGCTCACCCAGGCGGTGCTGCTGATGGAAGCCAACATCGAAGAGCCGCTGACCACCGACGAAATCGCCCAGCACGTGTGCGTGTCCCGTCGGCAGCTGGAGCGGATCTTCAAGCAGTACCTCAACCGCGTGCCGAGCCAGTACTACCTGGAATTGCGCCTGAACAAGGCCCGGCAGATGTTGATGCAAACCAGCAAGTCGATCATCCAGATCGGCCTGTCGTGTGGCTTCTCCTCGGGGCCGCACTTCTCCAGCGCCTACCGCAACTTCTTCGGTGCCACGCCGCGGGAAGATCGCAACCAGCGGCGCAGCAGCAGCCCGTTCGAATTGTCGTCAGTGCCGTCCGAGCGTAGCTGAACGCGACCTGTCAGCGTGACGATTCCGAGAGTCCGCTTGAGGTGGAGGACTGACCGCTGCCATAGGGTAAGTTCGGGTTTGTAACGTTTTGGAGTTGCTGCTGCAGTCGTTTTTGTTCGGCCAGTGCATTTGCCCTTGCCAGACGCTGGATTTCGACGTGGTGCAGGCTTTCCCCCGAGAGCGGGTTGTCGCTGAAAATAAAGTCGGCGCTATTGATGCTCGCCAACTCGGCAGGCAAATCGGTGAAGGCATTGCCGGACAGGTCGGCGTACACCAGGTGCGGACGGTTGAACAACCCTGACGGGATTCGGCTGAGCCCTGTGTTGCCCAGATCCAGCCAGACCAGTGCGGTCATCTGACTGAGGTCGGGCGTCAGGCCCAGGGAGTTGTTGCGCAATTCAAGGCGACTCAGGTTATTCATGACGCTCAATGCATCCACGTTGGCGGGCGTCAGGGTGACGTTGCATTCGGGCAGGTTGAGTTCAGCCAAATCCTCCATGGTCAGCACCGCGTCGGGAATGTTCCCCAGTTGATATCCCTGGATCGTCAGACTGCGCACCTTGGAAAAACCATTCAGGAACTGGCCGAGTTGAGGGGCCGCGCCGCCTGTTCGAGTCAGTTTCAGGGTGCGGATATGTCCGAAGTCCGCCGACAGGGTCGGCAGTTCGCCAGTGAGCGGAACGCTGGATGAGAATTCAAACTCCGAGGTATCGTCCGGGGTGATTCGGCGCCAGCAATGTTCGAGCTGTTCCTTGAATTTCATCCGGTTGGCCCGTTCCTGCAGCAGGGCGTCGTCTGTCAGGGGGACCCGAGTGACAGGGTCGAGCGGAACGCTATTGGCCCATGATTGCAGATCGCTGGACAGGGTGGCGATTTCAGTCTGGCGCCGCACAAGCTCCAGGCGCCCTTCGGCGAGTGTCCCCGGCAGGCTGTAGACGATCTTGCTCAGGCGCTCTCCGGTGACGTCAGGGTAGAGCGTACGTCCCAGTTCGATATCCTCGGGTTCGACCAACACATTGAAGTCGCTTCCCGTGCGTTGGTGGTAGATCTTTATCCGTTCCCGTGTCGTCAATGACAACGGATTGTTGCTCAGGTCAAATCCGTCGCTGACGTTGGCCGGGACCCGGAAAAGGGCCTCCGGAAGTTCGCTGATACGATTTTCGCTGAGTATTGCGTATGTGAGTCTGGAGCGTTCCAGCAGCCCGATGGGGATCTGGTCGATTCCGGTGCTGGCCAGGTCGATGACATTGAGTTCCGGCAGAGCAGAAAGAACCGGGGTGCGGCCCAGAGGATTGTCGTACAGGTCCAGCGATTGCAGTTTGCTCAGGGACGACAGGAGCGTCTGCGCGGGTTCGTCGAAAACGATGTCACAGCGACTCAGTACCAGCGTTTCGAGATCGGACATGGTGGCGACAGCTTCAGGGAATTTGCCCAGTGTGAAGTCGCGCATTGCCAGGGTTTTCAATCCGGTAAAGCACCGCAGGAAACCTTCAGCGGAGGTCAAATCCTTGTTGCCTATCAGGGAGAGCTGAACGATGTGGCTGAAGTCAGCCGTCAGCGCTGGCAAGTCACCGAAAAAAGTCAGATCGGCGATAAAACCATTGGATCCGGGTTTTGACCGGGAGACGTGCCGGTTACGCCAGAACTGCTCGACTTTCTCGCCGAACGCGCGCCTGTTCAGGCGCTGCGTTGCCCTGTCCGCAGCGCCCATGACCTGGGCGGGGACGCGATTCGACCATGCCTCGAGATCGCTGAGCATTTTGCCGATTTCCGTTTCCCAGCTCGCCAATTGCGCAGTGCCATCGGCCAATGTCCCGGGCAAACGATAAAACACGTCTGCGGCCTCTTTAATATTCAGGGTTGGAAACAGGTTCCGTGTACGGCTGATGTCGGCCTGGTCCGGCAGCACGCCAAAGTTGGCCCCGTGTTGCGTGTAATAAACCTTGATGCGCTCGCGGGCTGCCCGGGACAGAGGGTTGGCGGACAGTTTTGTCGCACGGGCGAGTTTGATGTCGAGCTCAAAAAAGGCTTCGGGCAGGTCGGTAATCGCGTTGTTGTCGAGGTGCACTTCACGCAGGTTCGGGTGTGTGCCAATACCGTCCGGGACTGCGGTAATTTCGGTGCTGGACAGGCGAAGGTCACTGAGTGCCGGCATGTTCGTGATGTCCGGCGCCCGCGTCAGCGGATTGTGGCGCAGATCCAGGCTCTCAAGATCGGGCAGTGACTCCAGTACTGTCTGGCCGTTGTCGGTGAGGGTCAGGTTGCAGTTGGCCAGCGTGACGTCTATGAGTTCCGTCGTACGTGTCAGGGACGCGGGTATTTCGCCCAGGGAGAAATCGTGGAGCTCAAGAATCTGCAGGTTGCCGAACTGCTCAATGAACGGGCCTGTGCCACTGATCGCAGGGTTGCCCCGAAGATTAAGTTTCAAGACGTGGCTGAAATCGGCGGTCAGAACCGGCATGTCGCCCTGGAAGGTCGGGTTAGCCGTGAAGGCGTCCATGCGTATGCCGGAGGTCTCTGAGCGTGTTCGCCAGAGTTGCTCGAATTGGTCGGCGAATTCCCTTCGGGAGGTGGTGTTGATGAATTGTTCGGCGGCGCTGATCGCTTCGCCAGTCACGGGATCCTGCTTCGGTACCTGGGTTGCCCAGGCCGTGAGATCGGCCAGCAGGGTAGTCAGTTCGGCCTGCCAGATGTTGAGCCGGGTCCGGCTGTCGGCCAGTGTTCCGGGCAGGTCATAGATGATCCCGCTGGCGTCTTCCTGGTCAAGGGACGGGAACAGTGATTGCATCAGTTCGATGTCCTCGGGAGCAGCCAGAACATTGAAGTCTTGCCCGGTTTTGCGGTAATAGGTTTTTATCCGCTCGCGAGTCACCGGCGACAATGGGTTGTCGGCAAAGATCATACCGTCGGTGCGAATGGCGGGCAGGTCAAGCAACTCGACGGGGAGTTCTCTGATCCTGTTGCCGCTGAAAACAGCGATGACGAGGTTGGCGTGATCGGCCAGTCCGGGAGGCACCTGCGACAGGTGGGTGTTGGCCAGATCGAGACGGTTCAGTTCTGGCAGAAAAGTCAGGTCGGGAAACGTGCCCAGCGGGTTGTCGCTCAAGTCCAGCATTTGCAACTGCGGCATCGAGACAAGCTTTGCCTGGTTTTCCGGGGTCATCACTACACCGCAATCCTGGAGTTGCAGTGTCTGCAGGTCGGGCAGGTCAACAGCTGCCAGCGAGTTCGGGTCGAAGTCGAAAACACTCAGCTCCAGTGACGTCAGCTTCTGGAAGCGTCGCAAGAACGGTTCTACGCCGGTCACCCCTTTGTTGCCATTGAGCGTCAGGTGGGCAACATGGTTGAAATCGCTATCGATCACCGGCATATCGCCCAGGAATCCGAGGGTCAGCTCCAACTGACTGCCGCGGTGCTCGGGAACGAAGGGTGATTGGTTACGCCAGAAATTCTCCAGCCTCTGGCTGAAGTCCAGCCTGGCGAGACGATCGCGGGTTCGTTCGCTGAGCGTCAACGGTTCTTGGGTGGCGGGAGAGCGCCGGGGGGTATCGTTGCTCCATCTCGCGAGCTCGACTTGCAGCCGTCCAAACTCTGCCTCCCAGGCTGTGAGTCTGGCGTGGCCGTCCACCAGCGTTCCGGGTAATTGATAAATCAGGTCCACGGCTCGATCAGCGGTGACGGCGGGAAAGAGCCGGGTGGCCAGTTCGATATCGGCGAGGTCAGGCACTACGCCGAAGTGCTTGCGTGTCTGTTGGTAGTAAAGCTTCACTCTTTCCCGGCTGGCTGCGGACAGCCGCGGGTTGGCGCCGAAGAGGAATCTGTCACTGAGTGCGCTGGCGAGATTGAAGAACTCATCGGGAATTTCAGCGATCGGATTACCGGCGAACCGTCCGGAGACCAGGTTTGGATGAACAAGCATGCCCGCCGGCACCGTCGAAATGCCGGTGTTATCGAGGTTGAGATAACTCAATGCGGGCATCGTGCGCACATCAACCGGTTCACCCAGCGGATTGTTTGAAAGATCCAGGACTGAGACCTGCGGCAGGGACGTCAGTGTCGCCCGGTTCGCCTGGGTCATGGTGATGCCGCAGTTGCGCATGGTCAGTCGCTGCAGGCCCGGCATTGAGGTCAGGGCCTGGGGCAGGGTCGGCAGGTCGAGGTTCTGCACGTCCAGGGAATGCAGTCCCGGGAATTGTCGCAAAAACGGTTCCAGGCCACGGGTACTGGCATTGCCGTTCAGGATCAGCGATCTGACATGACTGAAGTCGCCGCTCAAGGTCGGTAGATCGCCCATTATCGGATCCGTGATCTGCAACAGGTACCCGGCCGATTCCTGTGTTTCCCGGCGCCAGCAGCGTTCGATAGCATTGCTGAACGCCCGGCGGCTTTGTTGTGCCGCGCGACGTTGAGTGTCAGTCAGCGCGATTGCGCTACGCGGGTCTCTCGTCGGAACCCGGGTTTCCCACACACGCAGGTTGTCGCGCAACAGGGTGAGCTCGTCACTCAGGCGGGTGAGCTCATTGGCGATGCTTCTTGGGTTGTTCGCAAACCTCGCGGCAAAGGCTCGTGCGTCCCTGGCGGTGTAACCGCGATAGATCACGCGAATCCTGTCCAGAGGCGCCTGATTTACCTCCTGGCGCCGTGTTGCAAGGAGTTCTGACACGGGAGACAGTCTTTCACGGCTCCGGAAGCCGACCAGACGCAGGGGGTCGACTTCCGGGTGACGGACCGGCGCCAGCGAAACGGCTACACGAAAATCGCTGCGATCGAGGGGCCGTGCACGGATGGCGGTCTTGAGTTTTTCTGCCTGACCGATATGGATATCCATGGCCTGACGCTCGGCGTCCGGCAGCGCATAGAGGATGCTTGAGTACACGTCGGTGGCCCCGTGCAATTCATGCCCGCGGTCATCGAAGGGCTGATAAGTGCCATCGGGTTTGCGCACCAGAACTTTTTGTTCCGGCGCATCAGCGCGGCCGGTGCTGTCGAGCATCGGACCGGCATAGGTGCCGTCGCGGATTTCCAGGCGTACCTCGCCGCTCCAGCCGGGCACGTACCGCAGGCTGTGCAGAACCAGGGTGTCGGTGTCCGGATTGGTCACCGAGTCCAGTTCCAGCCCTTCGAATGCGCGGGTGACGCGTACTTCTTCGCTGGCCACCTGCATGAGCTCCTGCTGTCGCTGGGGCAGTTGGCCTTCGCTGATTTGCAGCAGCTCATCACTGCGGGTGGTGTTGAGCAGTTCCTGGGTGACACGCGGTGGCAGGGGCGGTTCGAATTGCGCAAGGGTGGTGTGCAGCGGGTCGTCGACGTTCTCGAGGGCTCGGTAACGCGACTCGAACAGGCTGCTGCGTTGCGCCTTGGCCAATTGCAGCAGTTGTTTGCGCAACTCGCGGGCGCGGATGTCCAGCGGCAGGTCCGGGCCACCAAACGGCTCGTCGAGCAAGGCCTTGGCCTCTTGTTCGCTGAGGTCCTGCAGCAGTGACGTGAGCACATCATTGTCGATCAGACTGGTCTGGCGCAGATCGGTCAGTGGCAAGGTTTCGTCGCTCGACGACTGCCAGATGACCTCTCCTTGTCGGTTCAGCAAGCGCAGGCGTTTACCCGCAGGCCAGCGTCCGTGTTCGGTGAGCAATTGCAGTTGCGTCTGCGGATCGGCGCGGCGGTATTGTTCGGGCAGGTCGCTGGCCAGTTGGTCGATGAACACTTGCAGGTCCTGGTCGATCCGGAAGCGGCTGATGCTGTCGGCCAGCAGTGGCGGCACTGACGCCTGCTCGGCGTGCATATTGCGCAATGCGTCTTCGTCATAGCCGCTGACTTGCAGAATGCGTTCACGCCGTTCCGGTGTGAACCCTTGCATCTCATGACCGATGCGGCGCAACGCGGTCGCTTTGTCCCATTCCAGCGGTTGTTCGAGCTCGGTGTGCCAGGCGCCATCGCCGTTGTGGCGCACGACGGGTTGGTAGGCGTCGGGGCGGGTCGGGTGTTCGATACGGTACTGGCCGGGGATCGCGGATTCGCTGACGGCAAAGTGCGCGTCTTCCAGCGGCAGAATCTGTTTGCCCTGATGCTCGTGCAGACCCAGTGGGGAGGGTTTGGAATCGGCTGCCGGCAGGGATTTCTGCTGATAGCGGGTCAGGTCCTGATCCCAGTAGCGGGTATTGCCGTTCGCCAGCTTCACCGGTTTGAAACGCTCGATGAACGCGATGACTTCCTTGGGCAGGACTTTACGAAACTCACCCACTGCAATCGAGCCGCCGACGGCAAACAGGCCCAGTTGAATCGCTGCGTCCACCATCCCCACCAGATGCGTGAACGCTTCGGTGAGCTGGCCTTGCGCCCATTCGACGATGCCCTCGAACACTTCGTCGAGAAACTGATAGGCCATGTAGGCCATCATCAGTTCGCCCAGCCCCGGCACGAACGGCGCGATGATGAACACGGCGGTCTGCAAAATGGCCGAGGCGATACCGACGAAGGAATCCCACAGCGCCCAGCGGGCATTCGAGTCGACCGTGGCGGTGGCGACCGCGATGACCTGGCCGTCATTGAGAATCTTGTTGAGTTTTTTCTGGTACTGGTGCTGCCACAGATCACCGAGGATCACTGTAGCGGCCAGTTGCAGATCAGGCTTCTCGAGCGGCTCGCTGCGCCAGATCGGGTCCTGACTGCCGTGCACCGCTTCATGCCACTTCACCTGGCTCAGGCGAGTGTTCAGGCTGGAGAAGAAAACGCCGCGCTGTTCGTGGTTGACGAAGCGGCTGAAGAATTTCTGATAGTCCTGCGCGCGCAGCTGCCGGGTCAGTTCCTTTTCCAGCTCCGCCGAAGAGGCGTACTCCTTGACCGGATGCTCCGGGTCATCCGGGACGTAGGCGACCACCCGCGCTATTGTGTGGACTTCATCGGCCTGGGGGGCGAACACCAGGATACCGGTGAGCGGCGCGCCCATCATGGTCAGCGCCTGAGCTTGCAGGTGCTGCCCGTCGATGCGCAGGTGCCGCACGCCGTCGATCAGTGCAACGATCGTGCGACAGTGACGGTCGCTGATATCGCCCGTCAGACGGGCGAATTGCAGGGCGGCCTTGAGCGCGGCTTTTTCGCTCTTGTCGACATGTTTGCGTAACGTTGCGCCTTTTTTCGCGTCGGTCATGCCGAGGTGGTCTTCGAGGTACGTCTTGTACTGCGCACCAATGTCCAGCTCCCGGCACATTTTGGTGAACGCCGGGATGCTCATTTTTTCCTTGAGCCAGGGCAGGGTGTCGAACTGTGCGGTGGCCGAGAGCGGCGTGTCGTACTGCGCGGAAGGCAAGGACTGCATGATGTACGTCGAAGCGGCGTCATAGGCATCGTCCTGCGTCTCCTTTTCTTCGAAGTTATGCAGCGCCGCCGCCAGCAGCGACACCGTCCACGTGCGTGCGCCGGTCTTGATGCCGAACAGCGGCGTGGTGGCAGGGATATACAGGCGCAGCTGGATGTTGCTGACATCCAGCTCCAGATCGAAGTGGGCCTTGATCGCGGCCTTGAGCAGTGGTTCGGCAAAGGCATTGATGTCCCTGAATTGCTCCAGTTGGCGGTCGACATCGTTTTGGGCGGACCAGTGGGCGGAATTGAGCGCCTTGAGCGCCTGATGCTCGGTCGCCGAACGCGCTAGAAGTTGAAGGGGCATCGCTGGCAGGGTGTTTTTCAATGCCTCGCGTCTGGACGCTGAAGCATTGCCGAGCCATGTGGGCAGGCTGGCTTGCAGGTGCAGATAGTGAGTGTCGGGTTGTGCCCCGAAAGTGGTGTCGTTGGGGTGTTCGGTCGTTTGCATCGGGCCAATCCTTGGCATCTGGAAAGCACCAAGCAAATCAGAACGATGCATGGAGGGTGCGGTACATATTTATAGCTGTGCCGCGCCGTTCAGTTGATATCCTCCCGGGCCTGCCGCAAATCGGCAGCGACAGTTTAAACTGCGCCTTTGCGACGCTATATGTCGCATTGCCGTAAACCCGCGAAAATTCAGGGTTTGCGCTATAAGAAGTTGTCGCTTGGCGACAAGGCCGGGCTGAAAACTGTCCTTACAATCCTCACCAAGCTCGCCAGTTTCAGGCGGGTGTTCCTCTTCAGGAGACTCCGATGTCCGTTGATCACGCTGCGGTAGAACGCGCCGATTTCGACCAGGTAATGGTTCCCAACTACGCGCCTGCCGCTTTCATTCCGGTGCGTGGCGCCGGTTCCCGCGTCTGGGACCAGAGCGGCCGCGAGCTGATCGACTTCGCCGGCGGGATTGCCGTAAACGTATTGGGCCACGCGCACCCGGCGCTGGTCGGTGCGCTGACCGAGCAAGCGAACAAGCTGTGGCACGTGTCCAACGTGTTCACCAACGAGCCTGCCCTGCGCCTGGCGCACAAGCTGATCGACGCCACGTTCGCCGAGCGCGTGTTCTTCTGCAACTCCGGCGCTGAAGCCAACGAGGCCGCGTTCAAGCTGGCCCGTCGTGTGGCGTTCGACCGTTTCGGCAGCGAGAAGTACGAAATCATCGCCGCGCTCAACAGCTTCCACGGCCGTACTCTGTTCACCGTCAACGTCGGTGGCCAGTCGAAGTACTCCGACGGTTTCGGTCCGAAAATCACCGGCATCACCCACGTCCCTTACAACGACCTGGCCGCGCTGAAAGCGGCGGTGTCCGACAAGACCTGTGCGGTCGTGCTGGAACCGATCCAGGGCGAGGGCGGCGTACTGCCGGCCGAACTGGCTTACCTGCAAGGTGCCCGTGAACTGTGCGACGCACACAACGCGCTGCTGGTGTTCGACGAAGTGCAAACCGGCATGGGCCGTACCGGCCACCTGTTCGCCTACCAGCATTACGGCGTGACTCCGGACATCCTGACCAGCGCCAAGAGCCTGGGCGGTGGTTTCCCGATCGCGGCGATGCTGACCACCGAAGCGCTGGCCAAACATCTGGTCGTCGGCACCCACGGCACCACTTACGGCGGCAACCCGCTGGCGTGCGCGGTAGCCGAAGCGGTGATTGACGTGATCAACACCCCTGAGGTGCTGAACGGCGTCAACGCCAAGCACGACAAATTCAAGACCCGTCTGCAGCAGATCGGCGAGAAGTACGGCCTGTTCACTCAGGTGCGTGGCCTCGGTCTGTTGATCGGTTGCGTACTGAGCGATGCCTGGAAAGGCAAGGCCAAGGACATCTTCAACGCCGCTGAAAAAGAAGGCCTGATGATTCTGCAGGCCGGCCCGGACGTGATTCGTTTCGCTCCGAGCCTGGTGGTCGAAGATGCCGATATTGACGCTGGTCTGGACCGCTTCGAACGCGCCGCAGCAAAACTGACGCAAGTCTGATAGGCCCTTCGACGCCTGGAGTTTTCCCAGGCGTCGATCAAATTTTTTGATACCGAGCACTATCAATGTGGGAGCGAGCTTGCTCGCGAAGAAGGAGTGTCAGTCGCCATCTAAGCTGACTGATATACCGCTTTCGCGAGCAAGCTCGCTCCCACAGTGTCCGGTGTTTTTTCTGTGAATTGATAAGAGAAAAGGAGTGACACCATGCTGGTGATGCGCCCTGCGCAAATGGCTGATCTGGGCGAGGTACAGCGTCTGGCTGCGGACAGTCCGATTGGTGTCACTTCCTTGCCGGATGACGTGGAACGTCTGAGCGACAAGATCGCCGCAAGCGAAGCCTCGTTTGCCGCCGAAGTCAGCTTCAACGGTGAAGAGAGTTACTTCTTCGTCCTCGAAGACACCGCCACCGGCAAACTGGTCGGCTGTTCGGCCATCGTTGCTTCGGCCGGTTATTCGGAGCCGTTCTACAGCTTCCGCAACGAGACCTTCGTCCACGCCTCGCGCGAGCTGAAGATCCACAACAAGATCCACGTGCTCTCGCAATGCCACGACCTGACCGGCAACAGCCTGCTGACCAGTTTCTACGTGCAGCGCGAGCTGGTGGGGTCGCCGTGGTCCGAGCTCAACTCCCGTGGCCGTCTGCTGTTCGTCGCCAGCCACCCGGAGCGTTTCGCTGATTCGGTGGTGACCGAGATCGTCGGCTACAGCGACGAGAACGGTGATTCGCCGTTCTGGGACGCGATCGGTCGCAACTTCTTCGACCTCAACTATGCCGAGGCCGAGCGCCTGTGTGGCCTGAAGAGCCGCACGTTCCTCGCCGAGCTGATGCCGCATTACCCGATCTACGTGCCGCTGCTGCCGGATTCCGCTCAAGAAGCGATGGGCCAGGTGCACCCGCGTGCGCAGATCACCTTCGACATCCTGATGCGCGAAGGCTTCGAGACCGATCACTACATCGACATCTTCGACGGTGGCCCGACCCTGCATGCGCGTGTTTCGGGGATCCGTTCGATCGCCCAGAGCCGCGTGGTGCCGGTGAAGATCGGTGAGCCGGTCAAAGGTGCCGGGCGCCAGTATCTGGTGGCCAACGCGCAGTTGCAGGATTACCGCGCGGTGTTGCTGGAGCTGGACTACGCGCCGGGCAAACCGGTGACCCTGGATCTGGAAGCGGCCGAAGCCCTGGGCGTCGGTGAAGGTGCCAGCGTGCGCCTGGTGGCGGTTTAACGCCTTAGCGAGTTTCACGGGTGGCGAAGGCGGCCCGTTTGAGGAGATAGCATGATTGTTCGTCCCGTACGCAGCAGCGATTTATCCGCGCTGATCGACCTGGCCCGCAGCACCGGCACCGGCCTGACTACTTTGCCAGCCAACGAAGAACGCCTGACCCACCGGGTCGGCTGGGCCGAGAAGACTTTTCGCGGCGAAGCCGGCCGTGGTGATGCGGACTACCTGTTCGTGCTCGAAGACGACAACGGTCGCGTGGTGGGGATTTCCGCCATCGCCGGCGCGGTCGGGATGCGTGAGCCGTGGTACAACTTCCGTGTCGGCCTGACCGTCAGCGCCTCGCAGGAGCTGAACATCTATCGCGAGATCCCGACGCTGTTCCTCGCCAACGACCTGACCGGCAATTCCGAGCTGTGCTCGCTGTTCCTGCACGCCGATTACCGCACCGGCCTCAATGGCCGCATGTTGTCCAAGGCACGCATGCTGTTCATCGCCGAGTTCCCGGAGCTGTTCGGCAACAAGATCATCGCCGAGATGCGCGGTGTCTCCGACGAAGCCGGGCGTTCGCCGTTCTGGGAAAGCCTGGGTCGGCACTTCTTCAAAATGGAATTCAGTCAGGCCGATTACCTGACCGGTGTCGGCAACAAGGCGTTCATCGCCGAACTGATGCCGAAATTCCCGCTGTACACCTGCTTCCTCTCGCCGGATGCGCGCAACGTCATCGGCCAGGTGCACCCGGACACCGAGCCCGCGCTGGCGATGCTCAAGGGCGAAGGCTTCAGTTATCAGGGGTACGTCGATATCTTCGACGCCGGCCCTGCCATCGAGTGCGAAACCAGCAAGATCCGCGCCGTGCGTGACAGCGAAGCGCTGGTGCTGGCGATCGGTACGCCGGGCGATGACGCTACGCCGTTCATCATCCATAACCGCAAACGCGAAGATTGCCGCATCACCGCTGCCCCGGCCCGTCTGGCCGCCGGCACGCTGGTGGTCGATCCGCTGACCGCCAAACGTCTTCAACTCAACGCCGGCGATCAAGTGCGCGCCGTGGCGTTGTCTGCTGCCCGGGAGTCGAAATAATGAATTCGCTATACATCGCAGGTGAATGGCTGGCCGGTCAGGGCGAAGCCTTTCAGTCGCTGAACCCGGTGACCCAGCAAGTGCTGTGGTCGGGGGAGGGCGCCACCGCCGCTCAGGTCGAGTCCGCCGTGCAGGCGGCACGTCAGGCATTCCCGGGCTGGGCGCGCCGTTCGCTCGACGAGCGCATCAGCGTGCTCGAGGCCTTTGCCGCCGCCCTGAAAAACCACAGCGACGAACTGGCCCGCACCATCGGTGAGGAAACCGGCAAGCCGCTGTGGGAAGCCGCGACCGAAGTCACCAGCATGGTCAACAAAATCGCGATTTCGGTGCAAAGCTACCGCGAACGCACCGGCGAGAAGAGCGGCCCGTTGGGCGACGCCACCGCCGTGCTGCGCCACAAGCCACATGGCGTGGTCGCGGTGTTCGGCCCTTACAATTTCCCGGGCCACTTGCCGAACGGGCACATCGTACCGGCGCTGTTGGCCGGCAACAGCGTGCTGTTCAAGCCCAGCGAACTGACGCCGAAAGTCGCCGAGCTGACGGTCAAGTGCTGGATCGAAGCCGGTCTGCCGGCCGGCGTGTTGAACCTGCTGCAAGGCGCTCGTGAAACCGGCATCGCGCTGGCGGCGAACCCGGGCATCGACGGTCTGTTCTTCACCGGTTCGAGCCGCACCGGCAATCACCTGCATCAGCAGTTCGCCGGACGTCCGGACAAGATCCTCGCGCTGGAAATGGGCGGCAATAACCCGCTGGTGGTCGATCAGGTGGCTGATCTGGACGCCGCGGTGTACACGATCATTCAGTCGGCGTTCATTTCTGCAGGCCAGCGCTGCACCTGCGCCCGTCGTCTGTTGGTGCCGCAAGGTGCGTGGGGCGACAGCCTGCTCAAGCGTCTGGTTGAAGTCAGCTCGACGATTGAGGTGGGTGCGTTCGATCAGCAACCGGCGCCGTTCATGGGGTCGGTGATTTCCCTTGGCGCGGCGAAAGCGCTGATGGATGCCCAGCAACATCTGCTGGCCAATGGCGCCGTGTCGCTGCTGGCAATGACTCAGCCACAGGCGCAATCGGCCTTGCTGACCCCGGGCATTCTTGATGTGACCGCCGTCGCCGAGCGTCCGGACGAAGAACTGTTCGGCCCGTTGCTGCAAGTGATCCGCTACACCGATTTTGCTGCAGCGATCGCTGAAGCCAACGACACCGCGTATGGCCTGGCGGCAGGTTTGCTGTCCGATTCCGAAGCGCGTTATCAGCAGTTCTGGCTGGAAAGCCGTGCCGGTATCGTCAACTGGAACAAACAGCTGACCGGCGCCGCGAGCAGCGCGCCGTTCGGCGGTGTCGGCGCTTCGGGCAACCATCGCGCCAGCGCCTACTACGCGGCAGATTACTGCGCGTACCCGGTGGCCTCGCTGGAGACACCGAGCCTGGTGTTGCCGGCGGCCCTGACGCCTGGCGTGAAAATGGTCTGATGCCTATCGCTGGCAAGCCAGCTCCCACAGGGATTGAGTCGTACACAGAGTCTGTGAACACTGCTAATCCTGTGGGAGCTGGCTTGCCAGCGATGGCCGCGACGCGGTCGCACTGAACAGTTAGTTACTGAAGCCTATAACAACAGATTCTCGTGGAGCCTCGCTGATGAAATCCTATGAAGTCAATTTTGACGGTCTAGTGGGGCCGACCCATAACTACGGCGGTCTGTCCTACGGCAACGTTGCGTCCCAGAGCAACAGCCAGCAATCCTCGAATCCGAAGGAAGCGGCGCTGCAAGGTCTGGCGAAAATGAAAGCGCTGATGGACATGGGCTTTCAGCAGGGCGTGCTGGCGCCGCAGGAGCGTCCGGACGTGGCTGCGTTGCGCCGTCTGGGTTTCAGTGGCACCGACGCGCAAGTGATCGAGCGCGCTGCCAAAGAGGCCATGCCGCTGCTGGTCGCCAGTTGCTCGGCGTCGAGCATGTGGGTGGCCAACGCCGCCACCGTCAGCCCGAGCGCCGACACTGCTGACGGTCGCGTGCATTTCACCGCCGCCAACCTCAACTGCAAATACCACCGCAGCATCGAGCACCCGACCACCAGTCGCGTGTTGGGGGCGATGTTCGCCGATCAGCAGCACTTCGCCCACCACGCCGCCTTGCCGGCGGTGGCGCAGTTCGGTGACGAAGGCGCCGCCAACCACACGCGTTTCTGCCGTGAATACGGCGAGGCCGGTGTCGAGTTCTTCGTGTTCGGTCGCAGTGCATTTGACACCCGTTACCCGGCGCCGCAGAAATACCCGGCGCGCCAGACTCTGGAAGCGTCGCAAGCCGTAGCGCGTCTGCACGGTCTGCGGGACGAGGGCGTGGTTTACGCTCAGCAGAACCCGAACGTGATTGATCAGGGCGTGTTCCACAACGACGTGATCGCGGTGGGCAACGGCGAGGTGCTGTTCTATCACGAGGACGCGTTCCTTGAGACCGAGCACATGCTGGCCGAGCTGCAAGGCAAGCTCGCCAACGTCGGCGGCAAGTTCCAGTCCATCTGCGTGCCGCGTTCGGCGGTCAGCGTCGATGATGCCGTGCGCTCGTACCTGTTCAACAGCCAGTTGCTGTCGCGCCCTGACGGTTCGATGTTGTTGATCGTGCCGCAGGAATGCCAGGCCAACGAGCGCGTGTGGGCTTACCTGCAAAGTCTGACCAGCTCCGGCGGCCTGATCCGCGAAGTGAAAGTCTTCGACCTCAAACAAAGCATGCAGAACGGTGGTGGCCCGGCGTGCCTGCGTCTGCGTGTCGCGCTCAACGAAACCGAACTGGCGGCGGTCAACCCAGGGGTTATCATGACCGCGCCGTTGTACGGTTCATTGACCGCATGGGTTGAAAAGCACTATCGCGACCGCCTGAGCGAGAGCGATCTGGCGGACCCGCAATTGCTGCTTGAATGCCGGACGGCACTGGATGAACTGACGCAAATCCTTAAACTGGGCGCGGTTTATCCATTCCAGATCAATTGATGGCCGGCGCGTCGCCTGAATGCGGCGCGCGGCTTGTCTCCCCAAGAGAGTAAAAACATGAGCGATTCCCTGCAGCTGATCCTTGAAGACACCGACGGCACACAACTGCAAACCTCGTGCACCCGCGTCGCGGTCATGTGGCAAGGCAAAGAGCTGTGGATCCAGCAGGACGGCCGTGGCCAACTGCTGATTGGCGTGGACGTCGAGGAAGGTGACGAAGAGTACGCCAACCTGCTGCTGCGCCCATTGGCGACTAATCTGGTAAGTCTGCAACTGGAAATGGAACCGGCTGACCTCGGCGCTGACGAGGATCACGTGCACGGCCCGGATTGCAACCACGATCACTAAGGAAACCGCTCTATGCTCGCCCTCGGCAAACTGCTTGAACTGACCCTCGCCGGCCGCGAACCGGCGGAGAAGACTCAACTGACTGTCGAAGGCGTGCGCATGCGCTGGTTGAGCGAGGGTGCGCTGGAAGTGCGGCCGCCCGAAGCGCGTGACAATGGCCTGGACCTGCTGCTGTCGGCAGGCATCCACGGCAATGAAACCGCGCCGATCGAGTTACTCGATCGGCTGCTGCATGACATCGCTCGCGGCGACCTGAAGCCGCGTGCACGCATTCTGTTTCTGTTCGGCAATCCGGAAGCGATTCGTAAAGGCGAGCGCTTCGTCGAGCAGGACGTCAATCGGCTGTTCAACGGCCGTCATGAACAAACCAGTGGTTCCGAAGCGCTGCGCGCCTGTGAGTTGGAGCGACTGGCGGCAAGTTTCTTCAGCCTGCCGGATCGTGATCGCCTGCATTACGACCTGCACACGGCGATTCGTGGCTCGAAGATCGAGCAGTTCGCCCTGTATCCATGGAAGGACGGTCGCCAGCATTCGCGCCGCGAACTGGCGCGCCTGCGTGCCGCCGGGATGGAGGCGGTGCTGCTGCAGAACAAGCCGTCGATCGTGTTCAGCTCCTACACCTACGACAAGCTCGGTGCCGAGGCCTTTACTCTGGAACTGGGCAAGGCGCGGCCGTTCGGGCAAAACGAAGGGGTCGACGTTTCGCGCCTGGAAACCCGCCTGAAGCAGATCATCGAAGGCAATGAGCCGGGTCTGGCCGAAGACGGCCTGGACGGTTTGCAGCTGTTCAGCGTGGCCCGGGAAATCATCAAGCACAGCGATGCCTTCCGCCTGAATCTGCCGGCGGACATCGAGAACTTTTCCGAGCTGGATGTGGGGTATCTGCTGGCCGAAGACCTGGCCAATACCCGCTGGGTCATCGAGGAAGAGGGCGCACGGATCATCTTCCCTAATCCGAAGGTCAAGAACGGCCTGCGCGCGGGCATCCTGATCGTGCCGACCGGCGACGAAAACCTCGCCTGACGCCAGTTTCGGTTTCGCCATATAACCCTGTGGGAGCGGGCTTGCTCGCGAATGCAATCTGACATTCAACATTTGAGTTGGCTGTCAGTCCGCTTTCGCGAGCAAGCTCGCTCCCACAGGGGAATGAGTGAGACCAGAGATCTCACTCATCGTGTTTAGACCGCTACAGCATGCGGCTCACTGCGGCGCAGTGCGCGAACCTTGCGCAGCGTATCCGCGCACGTCCGCGCCGCTTCCTGACCCTTGTGCACAAAATGCTCGAAGAAGAACTTCTGATGTTCTTCGCCGGCATGGAAGTGGTGCGGGGTCAGGGACACCGAGAACACCGGCACTTCGGTCTCCAGCTGCACCTGCATCAGGCCGCTGACCACCGACTGGGCGACGAACTCGTGACGGTAGATGCCGCCGTCCACCACCAGGGCTGCAGCGACGATGCCGGCATAACGACCGGTCTTGGCCAGCAACTTGGCGTGCAGGGGCATTTCAAAGGCGCCGCCGACTTCGAAGAAGTCGATGTCCGATTCCTGATAACCCTGGGCCAGCATTTCGGTGATGAAGCCTTTACGGCTCTGGTCGACGATTTCCTTGTGCCAGCAGGCCTGGATGAACGCGACGCGCTCGCCATGTGGGTGTTTGCTTTTGCTGTCGATAGCGGTGGGTTGCATGTTCTGACTCCTGTTTGTGTGAAAAACAGGGCGTTATGAATCGAAAGGGATTCAAGGGTGCGCACGCTCGCACGACTGCTCGCGGACGGCCCTTTGGCGTCAATCCCGTTCTCTCTTCATCCGGACTATGACCGTCGGCCCCGGAATCACACCGGGTCTGCTGACCTTGCCGCCACCCACCGCAAAAACGGTGTGCGTCGCCAAGCGCTCGCGGGCTATGCGCATTGCGCGCAATTACCGCCGGTGGGGAATTGCACCCCGCCCTGAGAACGTTTTTGCCGCCCTTTGTCGGGCGGCGCAGCGTTTTTAACACAGATTGTGCGTCTGTGCATTGCGCCTTTCCGATGATTGCCATCGAATTTTTTGACTGCCCGAAACGACTTTTCCTTGCGCAAGGGTTGATTAATCCGCGCCATGACCGCAGTAATTCACCTTCGTAAAGGGATTTCCCCTGCTGACTTGAGGCCAGGTTCATGAGCGTTATCGATCTTCGCAGCGACACCGTCACCCAACCGACTCCCGCCATGCTCGACGCCATGACGGCGGCGGACACCGGCGACGACGTGTATGGCGAAGATCCGACGGTCAATCGTCTTGAAGCCGAACTGGCCAGGCGCCTGGGTTTTGCTGCGGCGCTGTTCGTGCCGACCGGCACCATGAGCAATCTGCTGGGGTTGATGGCGCACTGCGAACGTGGCGACGAATACATCGTCGGCCAGCAGGCGCACACCTATAAGTACGAGGGCGGCGGCGCGGCAGTGCTTGGCTCGATCCAGCCACAGCCGCTGGAAGTGCAGGCCGATGGTTCGCTGGATCTGGATCAGGTCGCGGCGGCGATCAAACCGGATGACTTTCATTTCGCCCGCACCCGCCTGTTGGCGCTGGAAAACACCATGCAAGGCAAGGTGCTGTCGCTGGAGTATCTGGCCCGGGCACGCCAGTTTACTCAGGATCATGGCCTGCAACTGCACCTGGATGGCGCGCGGTTGTACAACGCGGCGGTCAAGCTGGGCGTGGATGCCCGCGAGATTACCCAATACTTCGATTCGGTCTCGGTGTGCCTGTCCAAGGGCCTCGGTGCGCCGGTCGGTTCGGTGCTGTGCGGCGCCGAGGCATTGATCGGCAAAGCACGCCGCCTGCGCAAAATGGTCGGCGGCGGCATGCGTCAGGCCGGATTGCTCGCAGCAGCGGGGCTGTATGCGCTGGATCACAACGTCGAGCGTCTGGCGGACGACCACGCCAACGCGCTATTTTTGGCCGAAGGTCTGCGCGACGCCGGGTTTAGCGTCGAGCCCGTGCAGACCAACATGGTCTACGTGCAGATGGGCGATAAAGCCGAAGCGATCAAGGCGTTTGCCGCCGAACGCGGGATCAAATTAAGCGCCGCCGCACGTCTGCGCATGGTCACGCACATGGACGCCAATCGCTCGCAAATTGAGCAAGTGATCGCGACATTCGTCGAGTTTTCGCGCAAGTGACAGCGTTAGCCGTCCAATTGACCGTTTCTATCGTATAAACACGCTGTACCCCGCGCGCAGGGCCGATATAATGCGGCCCTTTGCCGTCGCTTCGTCTGTTGACGTTTCGAACAGGCCTTTGGCCGCAGCCTCCGTGGAAGAACCTAATGAAAAGCGCAGAAATCCGTGAAGCCTTCCTTCGCTTCTTCGAAGAGCAAGGCCACACCCGTGTAGCCTCCAGCTCTTTGATTCCGGGCAACGACCCAACCCTGCTGTTCACCAACGCGGGGATGAACCAGTTCAAGGACTGCTTCCTGGGCCAGGAAAAGCGCGCGTACACCCGCGCAACCAGCAGCCAGAAGTGCGTGCGTGCCGGTGGCAAGAACAGCGACCTGGAAAACGTCGGTTATACCGCTCGTCACCACACATTCTTTGAAATGCTCGGTAACTTCAGCTTCGGTGACTATTTCAAGCACGACGCGATTACCTTCGCCTGGACCTTCCTGACCGGCGTTCTGAAACTGCCGAAGGAAAAACTCTGGGTCACCGTCTACGCCTCCGACGACGAAGCGTATGACATCTGGACCAAAGAGATCGGCGTGCCGGTCGAGCGCATGATCCGCATCGGCGACAACAAAGGCGCGCCTTACGCGTCCGACAACTTCTGGACCATGGGCGATACCGGTCCGTGCGGTCCATGCACCGAGATTTTCTACGATCACGGCGACCACATCTGGGGCGGCCCACCGGGTTCGCCGGAAGAAGACGGCGACCGTTACATCGAGATCTGGAACAACGTGTTCATGCAGTTCAACCGCACCGCCGACGGCGTGTTGCATCCGTTGCCAGCGCCGTCGGTCGACACCGGCATGGGCCTGGAGCGGATCAGTGCGGTGATGCAGCACGTCAATTCCAACTATGACATCGACCTGTTCAAGAACCTGCTGAAAGCCTCGGCTGAAGCCATCGGTTGCGAAAATGGCGATCAGTCGTCGCTGAAAGTGGTGTCCGACCACATCCGTTCGTGCGGCTTCCTGATTGCCGACGGCGTGTTGCCGTCCAACGAAGGCCGCGGCTACGTGCTGCGCCGGATCATTCGTCGTGCCTGCCGTCACGGCAACAAGCTGGGCGCCACTGGCAGCTTCTTCTACAAGATCGTCGCTGCGCTGGTCGCCGAGATGGGCGAAGCCTTCCCGGAACTGAAGAAGCAGCAGAGCAACATCGAGCGCGTACTCAAGGCCGAAGAAGAGCAGTTCTCCAAGACTCTGGAGCACGGCCTGAAGATTCTCGAGCAGGACCTGCTGGAACTCAAAGGCACCGTGGTGCCGGGCGACGTGGTGTTCAAACTCTACGACACCTACGGTTTCCCGATGGACCTGACGGCTGACATCGCTCGTGAGCGCGGCCTGACGGTCGATGAAGTCGGCTTCGAGCGTGAAATGGAAGCCCAGCGTGTTCGTGCGCGTTCGGCCAGCTCGTTCGGCCTGGACTACAACACCCTGGTCAAGGTTGATGTGGCCACCGAGTTCACCGGTTACAAAGACACCAGCGGTTCGGCAAAAATTGTCGCCATCTATAAAGATGGCCAGTCGGTCGACGTCTTGAATGAAGGCGAAGAGGCGGTGATTGTTCTGAATCAGACGCCGTTCTACGCTGAGTCCGGCGGTCAGATCGGCGACTGTGGTTTCCTGCAGGCCGGTAGCGCACGTTTCGACGTTCGCGACACCACCAAGACCGGCGGCGCATTCCTGCACCACGGTGTGCTGGATTCGGGCAGCCTGACCATCGGCGCACCGGTGGAAACCCACGTCGATGCTGAAGTGCGTCACGCGACTTCGCTCAACCACTCTGCCACTCACTTGCTGCACGCCGCGCTGCGTCAGGTCTTGGGCGAGCACGTGCAACAGAAAGGTTCGTTGGTTGATAGCCAGCGTCTGCGCTTCGACTTCAGCCACTTTGAAGCGATCAAGCCAGAGCAAATCAAGGCGCTGGAAGACATCGTCAACGCCGAGATTCGCAAGAATTCCGCGGTTGAAACAGAAGAAACCGACATCGAAACCGCCAAGCAGAAAGGCGCGATGGCGCTGTTCGGCGAGAAATACGGCGACAACGTGCGCGTGCTGAGCATGGGCGGCGATTTCTCCGTCGAACTGTGCGGCGGTATCCACGCCAACCGTACCGGCGACATCGGCCTGCTGAAAATCATCAGCGAAGGCGGTGTGGCATCGGGTGTGCGTCGTATCGAGGCAGTCACCGGTGCTGCGGCACTGGCCTACTTGAACGCGGCAGAAGAACAACTCAAGGAAGCGGCCAACCTGGTCAAGGGCAGCCGCGACAACCTGATCGACAAGCTGTCGGCCGTGCTGGAGCGCAACCGCGCGCTGGAAAAGCAGCTCGAGCAGTTGCAAGCCAAGGCTGCCAGTGCCGCGGGCGACGATCTGTCGAACTCGGCAGTGGACGTCAAGGATGTGAAGGTTCTGGCCGCACGTCTGGATGGTCAGGACGGCAAGGCGCTGCTGGCGCTGGTCGATCAGCTGAAAAACAAACTCGGCCGCGCAGTGATCCTGCTCGGCAGTGTCCATGAGGAAAAGGTCGTACTGGTTGCAGGCGTAACCAAGGACCTGACTGGCCAACTCAAAGCCGGTGATTTGATGAAACAGGCTGCTGCGGCAGTGGGCGGGAAGGGCGGTGGTCGTCCGGACATGGCGCAGGGCGGCGGTGTCGACGCCGGCGCACTGGATGGCGCATTGGCGCTGACCGTTCCATTCGTCGAGCAGGGTTTATAAGGCAGTCCGTCCGGCCCGCAGTCTAGTGGCGGGCCCGGCGGCTGTTCGAGTGATTATTGGGCGCCCTTCATGGGCAGAGGCGGCTTTGAAATGGCTTTGATCGTACAGAAATTTGGAGGCACCTCGGTCGGCACTGTCGAGAGAATCGAGCAGGTCGCCGACAAGGTTAAGAAATTCCGCGATGCCGGCGATGACCTGGTGGTTGTGCTGTCTGCAATGAGCGGCGAAACCAACCGTCTGATCGATCTGGCCAAGCAAATCAGTGGCGACACTCAACCGGTTCCGCGTGAACTGGACGTGATCGTTTCCACCGGTGAGCAGGTGACGATTGCCCTGCTGGCGATGGCGCTGATCAAGCGCGGTGTGCCGGCGGTGTCGTACACCGGTAATCAGGTGCGGATTCTGACGGACAGTGCGCACAATAAAGCGCGTATCTTGCAGATTGATGACCAGAAAATTCGTGGTGATCTGAAGGCGGGTCGCGTTGTTGTTGTCGCCGGTTTCCAGGGCGTCGACGAGCACGGCAACATCACTACCCTCGGTCGTGGCGGTTCCGACACCACCGGCGTGGCACTGGCGGCTGCATTGAAGGCCGATGAGTGCCAGATCTACACCGACGTCGATGGTGTCTACACCACCGACCCGCGTGTGGTGCCGGTCGCTCAGCGTCTGGACAAGATCACCTTCGAAGAGATGCTGGAAATGGCCAGCCTTGGTTCCAAGGTGCTGCAGATCCGTGCGGTGGAATTCGCCGGCAAGTACAACGTTCCGCTGCGCGTACTGCACAGCTTCAAGGAGGGTCCGGGCACCCTCATTACTATTGATGAAGAGGAAACCATGGAACAGCCGATCATTTCCGGCATCGCTTTCAACCGCGATGAAGCCAAGCTGACCATCCGTGGCGTGCCAGACACCCCGGGCGTGGCGTTCAAGATTCTCGGCCCGATCAGTGCCGCGAACATCGAAGTCGACATGATCGTGCAGAACGTCGCGCACGATAACACCACCGACTTCACCTTCACCGTGCACCGCAACGACTACCAGGGCGCACAGACCGTGCTGGAAAACACCGCTCGCGAGATCGGTGCCCGTGAAGTCGTAGGCGACACCAAGATTGCCAAGGTCTCGATCGTCGGCGTCGGCATGCGCTCCCACGCAGGTGTGGCAAGCCGCATGTTCGAATCCCTGGCGAAAGAAAGCATCAACATCCAGATGATCTCGACGTCGGAAATCAAGGTTTCCGTGGTGATCGAAGAGAAGTACCTGGAATTGGCCGTGCGCGCTCTGCACACGGCTTTCGAACTGGATGCTCCAGCCCGTCAGGGCGAGTAATTCCGTTTACATGAAGGGCGCGGTCTGACCGCGCCCTTTATTTTTGAATGGCGCGAGCCCCTGATCTGTTCTTTTGCTCGCGCTGGTCAATACTCAGGCATGTAGGGCTACGATCGCTCCGGTTGTAGGTCGGGTGCCTTTTTTTTGCAGACTGTTGTCCCTGAAGAATTGCGTGAGGAGAAAGGTATGCTGATTCTGACTCGTCGGTGCGCAGAAAGCCTGATTATCGGTGATGGCGAAATCACCGTGACCGTGCTCGGCGTCAAAGGAAATCAAGTGCGCATCGGCGTCAACGCCCCGAAAGAGGTAGCCGTGCACCGTGAGGAAATTTACCTGCGTATAAAGAAAGAGAAGGACGAAGAACCAAGCCATTAATTTTTATCGTTTTTTATGTTTGCAAACGGGGAAGAAGGTGGTTAATATACGCCCCGTGTTGCGGAGAGCTGGCCGAGTGGCCGAAGGCGCTCCCCTGCTAAGGGAGTACACCTCAAAAGGGTGTCGGGGGTTCGAATCCCCCGTTCTCCGCCATTATTTGCTTAGTACGTTGTAATCTGGCTTTTTCGGTAAGTTGTTGAAATTACTAGAAAAAGTGGTTGGAATAGAGATTAAACGGGCTATAATGCGGCGCAACAAATGCACTCGTAGCTCAGCTGGATAGAGTACTCGGCTACGAACCGAGCGGTCACAGGTTCGAATCCTGTCGAGTGCACCATTTAAGAGTCAGTTGCAGCAATGTAAATGACTCGGCTTCAACCAGGTGTGATCTGGTCTAACAAACACAAATGCACTCGTAGCTCAGCTGGATAGAGTACTCGGCTACGAACCGAGCGGTCACAGGTTCGAATCCTGTCGAGTGCACCATTTAAGAGTTAGTTGCAGCGATGTAAATAACTTGGCTTCAACCAGTTGTGGTCTGGTCTAAAAACACAAAATGCACTCGTAGCTCAGCTGGATAGAGTACTCGGCTACGAACCGAGCGGTCACAGGTTCGAATCCTGTCGAGTGCACCATATACCGAAAAGCCCGCGTTTAACGCGGGCTTTTTGCTGTCCGGGATTTGGCTTTTCCTTTCACGCATCCCCTCTCATCGAAATCGACTTGAGCACTGCGGCCTCGCTTGAGGTCATAGCGATAGCTGGTTGTCGAAGTTCGGACATTCACCTTGTCCGGTTTGCCCAGCGCACTTTCAACATCCTCTTGGCTCATGCCGGCAATCACGCGTTGATTGATGATTGCTTCACGACGTTGCCTGGCGCTGATCAGATTGCCGCATTGATCTACTGCCGTGCCGACAACGCCGGGTTCGCGTCTTCTGGTTTTCATACCGGATGTTTCTTCGTGGTCGTGCTCGGGCATCACCGCGATGACCGAGCCTGGCAAGTAGGGGTGAACTTCCTGCACGGATCGCTGCTCGCCGCTGGCGCAGCTCATGCTGGTGAAGGTGATACTGCCGTCGACGGCTTCGCAGCGATGAAGCGTGGTGGCGGCCCCGGCGGGCGGCAGGCAGAGCAGGCTGGTCAGGACAAAAATAGAAGTTTTCGATGGCATTCGGCGTCCTCCATGACGATCTACGCTCAAGGGTAGTCGCTACATTTTTTGTCGCCGGTGTGTTTTCTTTTCAGGATGAGTCGTCGCATTTGCAAGGATCAGGACTGCGCTCAGGTTTGTTTCGCAAGCGCTTGTTTCGACCGTGATTTTTTAACGTTTAAAACCGTCAGGCGGTGTATCATTGCGCCCGTCAGCCCCGCCGGGGCTTATGGAAAACCTCCATGGACTTACCCAGTAGTTACTCAGTACCGCGTTTTACCAATCATGAATTGACTGATTGATCCTTCCGGCGTGCCCCGCTGCTGGGAGTGGAGTTCGCCTATGTCCGAAATCGAAGTAAAGAAAACACAGGAAAGCCTGCAGGATCGCCTGGCTCAGGTCGTCGAGCTGCTGCAGCGCCAGCGTGTCGTTGAAGACCTGACTCATCGTCAGGAAGGTCCGCATCACGACCGGGTCGAAAACCTGGTTCACCGGCAAAATCTCGTCGAGTTGCAACGCAAGCTCGATGATTTGCACTCCGCCGACGTCGCTTACATTCTCGAAGCCTTGCCGCTGGACGATCGTCTGACGCTCTGGCAACTGGTCAAGGCCGATCGCGACGGCGACATTCTGCTCGAAGTATCCGATTCCGTTCGAGAAACGCTGATCGCCGACATGGACGATCACGAGCTCCTGGCTGCGGCCAAGGACATGGATGCCGACGAACTTGCTGACCTGGCTTCCGAGCTGCCGCGAGACGTCGTCCATGAGCTGATGGAGAGTCTGGATAACCAGCAGCGCGAACGGGTGCGTTCGGCCCTGTCCTATGACGACGAGCAGGTCGGCGCGCTGATGGACTTCGAAATGGTGACCATCCGTGAGGATGTCAGCCTCGAAGTGGTGTTGCGGTATCTGCGCCGTCTCAAAGAGCTTCCCGGTCATACCGACAAGCTGTTCGTGGTCGATTACGACGGTGTGCTCAAGGGTGTGCTGCCGATCAAGCGTTTGCTGGTCAATGATCCGGAGAAACAGGTTTCTGAAGTCATGGCCAGCGATCCGGTGAGTTTCCACCCGGACGAAGACGCCTACGACGCCGCTCAAGCGTTCGAACGTTATGACTTGATCTCGGCCCCGGTGGTCGACAAGAACGGCAAGCTGATCGGCCGTCTGACCATCGACGAAATGGTTGACCTGATTCGTGAGGAGAGCGAAAGCGAAGTCCTCAACATGGCCGGTCTGCGCGAAGAGGAAGATATCTTCGCCTCGGTCTGGAAATCCCTGCGCAACCGTTGGGCGTGGCTGGCCATCAACCTGATCACGGCGTTTGTCGCATCGCGGGTGATCGGTCTTTTCGAAGGCTCGATCGAGAAGCTGGTAGCGCTCGCGGCGCTGATGCCGATCGTGGCGGGTATCGGCGGCAACTCCGGTAACCAGACGATCACCATGATCGTGCGCGCCATGGCGCTTGACCAGGTCAGTACGGGCAACACGTCGCGCCTGATGCGCAAGGAGCTGGCGGTTGGGTTGATCAACGGTCTGGTCTGGGGCGGGGTGATCGGTGTGGTTGCCTATCTGCTCTACGGCAGTTGGTCGTTGGGGGTGGTAATGACCGCTGCGATGACGCTCAACCTGTTGCTCGCGGCGCTGATGGGGGTGCTGATTCCGATGACCCTCGCGAAGATGGGGCGCGATCCGGCGATGGGCGCGAGTGTGATGATCACCGCCATGACCGACAGCGGTGGCTTCTTCATCTTCCTGGGGCTGGCGACAATCTTCCTGCTCTAACCGGCTGCAAAGAAAAGGCCCGCCAAAATGGCGGGCTTTTTTGTGCCTGTTGATGGGTGATTAGTAACCTGTGGCGAGGGGATTTATCCCCGATGGACTGCGCAGCAGTCCCTCTTTTTGGGGCCGCTTCGCAGTCCATCGAGGATAAATCCCCTCACCACGAATGTATGTCAGGCGACTAACGCGTCAAATCGCAGGCAAAAAAAAGCCAGCACTTATGCTGGCTTGAGATGTTCGGTATGGCTCAGGACGCGTCTGCGGCCATCTCAGCGTCGTGAGCGATCAGCGACACCAGAGCGTTCTGTTGACGGTGAGACAGCTGACGGAAGCGTTGCAGCAGTTCACGCTCGTGCAGCGAAAGCTCTGGGCTGTCCAGGCGCATGCTCAGCTCTTCGCCCAGTGCACCTTCCTGAATAAGACTCTGCTCAAGGCGTGCAATGATTTCGGAGTTCATGCTGCGATGATGATTGCGAGCCACCTCGGCAATGCGTTCACGCATCCCGTCTGGCAGACGTACGACGAACTTGTCAGCCGTACGGCTGGAATAAATTGCCTGTTTCAATGGGCGCATATATTTAACCGGTTAGTTCAGGGGAGCGGTTCTCGGAATTGGCCGCAGGATGTGTGGTAGGACAAGCATCCGCGCCAAATGGTTCAACCTGAATTGTTAAGAGGCCCGCATCATGCCTCAAAATTGCCAGATCATTGGCGTCAATTCTGTGACAAATATTGAGCTGGGTAAAGGCGTAATGCCAGCACCAATTATCAGAAATGCGGACTGGTTGGAAAACTTTGCCTTGGCCCGCATCAATGGCCGCTTCCTGATGCACATCAATTGATGCCCGAAGGCTTCAGAACGTGCATGCTATGCGGCTTTCTATCCTTGTTTCCTTACCTGTACAGGATAGTGGCAATTTGCCGATTTACTAGGGGCAGACACGTTCCGGAGGGTGTTTTCAGGATGGATGGCAGGCTTATTTATCTGATGGGGCCTTCCGGATCGGGCAAGGACAGCCTGATTGAAGCGGCGCGTGAGCCGCTACGGGCGATGAATTGCGAAATCATTCGCCGGGTGATTACCCGATCAGCGGAGTCGGTGGGTGAAGACGCCGTCGGCGTCACGCCGCAAGAGTTCGATCAGCGCGAGCGTGACGGCGATTTTGCCCTCGCCTGGCACGCCAACGGCCTCGCGTATGGCATCCCGATAGAAATGGACGAATGGTTGCGCGCCGGTCGTCATGTGCTGGTGAACGGCTCGCGCGCCAATCTGCGTGACGCGCTGACACACTATCCGACGCTGATTCCGGTGCTGCTGACGGTGAAGGATGAAGTATTGCGCGAGCGCCTGGTGCGGCGCGGTCGAGAGACCTTTGAGCAGATCGATGCGCGGCTTGCGCGTAACGCGTTATTCAAGGACCGGCGAACCAGCGATCTGCCTGTTCATCTGATCGACAATTCAGGTGCTCTGGTGGATGCCGTCAATCAATTACTGGACTTGATCCGGCTCAACGCAACACCGGATCGAACTTGATCCTGCGTCCGGCAACCAGTGCCAGTGCGAACAACACCGCAAACACGCCGCAGCCGACCAGGGGCAGGGTGATTTCGGTTTCCTCGAACAGCGAAAAATGCACGACGCCACTCAATAAGGCGAGGATCAGAAATCCTGCGGCTGATTTGGACATGCTGTACTCCTGAAGATATTTCAAAAAACCAGACGTTCGGTGTCGCGCGTCGGCAGTGCTTGCTCAGGCTCATTGACTGCCTGCGCCGCGAAGTCGCTCTGATCGCTCAACACCGCCCACCGTGGCGCTTTCTGCACCTGCAAGTAATGCGGCATACGCTGAGCCAACGGTTCAGCACTCTCGGGAACAAAATGAAAGCCAACCAAAACCGCGAGAGCGATTGCGTTTGCAAGCAGGAGAGTGCTGTTCATGGGGCGGACTCCGTTTGTTCTGTTATGTGAACAGACAAAGCAGCCGTCGTGCCAACAGTCTAACCGCTGTTAAGTCCTTTAAAAACAAGCATTTGGAAGGGTTTTTCAACAGGCTCAGGTTGCATTCTGCAATGATGGCTTTTTGCGGTAGTGCAAATTGCACGGTAAATCATCCCGCAAGGTTGCAGGGCGCCTGCCTACACTTAAAAAGCCCACGGACGACATGACAAATAGAGGGCTGGCCGTTAACATGCTCGCCGTCCGTCGCGCCGCATCCGGCCGTGACAACTCAGTGTCTCAGTAGCTCAATTGGATAGAGCATCCCCCTCCTAAGGGGAAGGTTGGCAGTTCGAACCTGCCCTGGGACACCATTATAATCAGGTAGTTAGCTAGATTTCTCGATAGCGCCTCGATAGGATTTTCTCTCAGGTCCCCACTTTGGTCCCCACTTCTCCGAGCTTTCGGTATTGAGTTATCAACTTGGAATTGGATGCTTTTGGCCGATTTCCGAAACTGATGCCTGGTCGTTCTCTCTACCCGTGAAATTGCATCACGATTGAAAAGTCACTGCGAATTGCAACTGATTCCCTTACGTCGGATTTGACCTACGCGCTTCGTAGGTATGATGAATGCTGCCTGTGGTGGCGACAGGGTGAAATCGGCCAAAAGCGGCACGTCACACCCAGCAGAAAACTACCCCGAGCGGACTATCAGGCGCCTCACGACAATGTGCCTCGAAGCAGCCACTCGGTCCACCCTTGCGATTGCGCGCGAATCCACTGGACCTCGACGATTTGTTGCAGCGTCTATCTCGATTGGGTTATCTCGTATAACACGTATACCAAGTAGGGACAGTGGGTGAACTGCGCTCTAAATACAGAGAGCAAAGCCCTCGTTAACCTGAAGAACAAGAATCCAGGAGACGCCATGCCAGTTGAAGGTCCTTTGCCCCAGACCGGGGATCAGCACGACATCAACGCGGACGCGGATCGTTGCTTCAGGGCGCGGTCCCCACGGAACTGGAGGGCTCATGGATTAGAAGGGACGGATGACTACGGCTTGGATTACCAGGTTCAAACGACGCCAGGCCAGCGAGCGACAGATATCTTCCGCGTCCAGCTTAAGGGCACCCGCTCTCCTGAGATCTCGGCCGATGGCAGGTTCGTCTCCATTCAGCTCAAGGCTTCGACCATCCGGTATTACGACAGGCTTGTGGAGCCGATTCTGCTTGTCGTGTGCAATCTTAAAGCGGATCCGGAGCCAGTTGATTGTCCTCTGTATTACGTATGGGTGCGGGACGAGCTTCGCCGCATCGACGTGTCCAACCTGCCGGCAGAACAGCTGTATGTCACTCTGCGAGTTCCCACCCAGAACCGCTTGACGATTCAAACAGATCTTTCTGCTGACATTGATGGGCAGAATGAGCTTTCGCGCGCGGGGCATGCGATGGATGTCCGCGTCGAACAAACGCACCCCATGATGCAGGCCCAGGAGCGGTTGAACGTAGTACAGGGAGTGACATTGGGGATCGCAGCTCGCAGCACTGCTTTCATCGATGCCCTCGCAGCTCCGGTAGAAGAGCATTGGGTAGCGCCCTCACCTGGCACTCTTGCCTGGCACCTGAATCAAGCCAAGGACCTTCTGCGCACCAACTCCCTTGAGCGTTGCTCACAGAAACTTGACGCGGCAGAAGCGATGCTGACAGCGGCTACGCTGCTTGAGGTAGCAGACTACTGGTTCTTGCGTGGGAAATGGCAGACCGCATCTGGCTCGGACCAGGCGGCGAGCGATGCGTTTAATCGCGCACATCAAGCAAATCCTCTCGCGAAGTATCTCGCCGCCTGGACAGAAGCGGAAATTCGCCTCCGCTACCAAGAAGAAGATGGGCCCAAGCCCTACCCGGACTTGCTTGAAGCGCTCGTAGGGGAAGAACCAGGGGTGCCTTTCGCGAGGTCGAGAGTACTCGCGGCGGAGGGGAAATTCGAAGAAGCCATCGCAGTTGCCGACAAAATCAGCGGCCCTGAACAACATGCAGCGAGAGCACTCGCGCATACGATGTTCAGCAAGCCAGCGGAAGCTCTGGCCGACTGCGACTCAGGTCTCGGGCTGTCTGACTTGCCGGATAACATGCGGCAGATGTTGCTGGTGCTCAGAGCACGCGCGAAGTTTTCCTTGGCCCAGGCCAGCGCACCGGTGTCCGGGATCCAGGTGCTGCCACCTAGCGGAGTAACGGGTATCGATTCGGGATTGGTCAAGGAGGCTTGGGAGGCGATCGACAAGGCGGTCGACGTTCTGCGGGAGGCTGGCTGGAGTTCCAACATCGAACTTGTTGCCGATATCTGGGCGGCCACTGCCTCCATACTCGGCAAGCAGAAAGAGGTGTTACCGGCGCTTGCCGAAGCAGCACGTGCAAATCCGCACCTCAAGACCCTACAAGGAGCGTTGGAGTCGGTCGCCGCGCAGTGCGGCGAATTTGCAATCGCTCTGGAAGCGAATGAACGAATTCCAGCTACTCAGACAAGAAATTTACGACGCACTCTGCTCTTGCACGAAGCGCAAAAGCACCGCGCCTGTTTCCAATGGTTTGAGTTGAATATCGACTCCTTTGACAGAGCCCACGAACTCCTCGGCCCGGCCACAATGGTCGCCGCACTCTCCGCGCACAAAATGGCGCAGCCCGAGCTGGTCACCAAATGGTCGGCAATACTGGACTCTGACCCCGTTCTGAGTGAAGACGCTGCGCTTCTACAGTATTTTTTAATGCTGGAGCAAAACAAGCTCGGAAACTCGGAAGCTCTTCGGATGCTCCACACTCGATACGAAGAACTCGGCCGCCCATTCACGTTGGCGGTTGCGCTGCTGCAGGAGTTGAACCCTGCAGACGCAGAGCATGCGCCAATTTGCGTCGAAGTTGCCGGACGCGTCATGGAGAAAGTCCAGCTCTCGCCCGCGATGGCCGCGCATCTGGGGCTTGCTTTGGGCACCATACAAGATTGGGCGTCACTTCTGGACCTTTGCCGGGGGTTCAAGGTCCGAGCGGACGCGGGCCCCCGTATGCTGGCGTTCGAAGCGCTCGCTCTGGACCGCCTAGGCGACACCGAGGAAGCCCGACGACTCCTCGAACAGATGCTTGCCGGCGGTGTCCTCGATAGCTTGGCGATGAACACCTACGTGACCATCATGGTGAGATGCGGCTACGTCCAAGAGGCGCTCGAGGCCGCAGAAAAGATCCTCGAATCAGCGCAATCGAACACGCAGCGGATGGATTGCATCAGACTGCTATTCAACCTGATTCAAAACGCTGACCCCACGAGCAAACGCCTCCTGGCATTGGCAGTCCAAATGGGTGGACTGGCGGACCCCAACTCAGAGGTCCAGGAGGGCATCTACTTGACGATGTTCCTCATGGCCACGCCCGCCGAAACGAACACGCCTTCGCAGCGGCAGGTGACCGAGTTCAGGGAGAGAGCCGATGCGTTCTTCATCAATTTTCCGAACTCCAGAATCCTCAAGAAAGGAGAGATCCGAGAAGACGCTTCACCCGAGGAGTTGTTTGCGCAGCTTAAAGAGATCACTGGCATTACGGCGGACCGTGAAGCCTTGCAAGCCCGGCTTGAGAACCAGCTGCAACAGGGACTGACAGTCGTTCCGTTCTCCTGGCGACCAAAGCTGGTTCTCTCGTCAGTGCGCGATGTTGTTCACCTGTGGGAGATTGCGAAGGTATCCGGCAGGGACGACAGGAAATTTCACCTCACGATGCTCGTTGATCCGCAGTGGCAACCTCCGAGCGCCGCCTCGCTGCGCGACCGCATTCCACTTCTTGATTTGACGGCCTTACTCGTCCTGTTCGACCTGGACCTAATCAATCATGTGATGCAATTTTTTGGGAAAGTGGCAATCGCGAAAGCCACCTTGGAGACGCTCGCAACCCTGGTTAACCCGTTTTCCGGCAGCCCAACGAAAAGCAAATGCACAGCCTTGCAAGACGCTCTAAAGCCGCACTTGAGCGCGATCGTCCAGCCGTCGATCTCGAACTTGCCAGATGACGAAGAGGAGGATGACGGGCCCCTTGGACGCGAGCACAAGGAAATCACCCAACTCTGCCGAGATGAGCACAACACCTTTCGCCTCTACTCGGACGATCTCGCGTTCCGCGTTTTCTGCGCAAAAAGCGACACCCCCGACGGTATCTGCACGCTGGATGTGTTGACGGCTCTGGAAGAGGCAGGCCTGCTCACGCGTAACGAAGTCGCGCGGAAGGTCTCGAAGCTTTGTGAATGGCGGGTCGGACTTGTGGTCCGATTCCAGGAGTTCGTGCCCCTTATCCCAAGCAATCTGGCGCAAGCACGGAACGTGAGGCAAGGCATTCAGATTCTCGATGCCAGTCCCGAATTCATGTCTGTTATCTCGGCTATTTGGGACTTCCCGGCGCGGTTCGACAAAACTCTGGAGCATGCGGCGGCGGTTCTACGTCGCCTTGCGGATGAGACTCCTCTTCCTAATGTTGCACTCGCTGCATTACTGGGCCAGTGGTTCGTGAAAGCAGGAATGAAGAATGACGCGCCAGCGCAAGCCCTTGGAGTCCTGACGAAGGCAATCACACGGTCGGCGCAGCCTGCAAAGCTCACGAGGAATACCGCCGTGAAATTCTGGGCTGTCTACAAAGCGCTCGTCGAGTTTCACCATGGCAATTACATGGACGAATCGAAAGAGCACGAGGCGATTCGTCTTCTTGGCAGCGAGTGCGCCAAGCTGCAAGTGACGACCCCGGGGGATGGCGAGAAGGTCTACATGGGACTGAGACAGGCGCTTACGGATGGCACAAGCGACGATTCCGATTTCTCCTCGGGCTACTCGACCACGTTGCTTCATCTGAGAATGCAGTCTCGGCAGACCTGTAGATAAAGCCCGGCTACTGCGTGCCGCCGCCGGGTTTGGCGCAGCTCGCGGCTGCGTCGAAGACCACGCATCTGCAATAACAAATGGCAACAGTAAAAAGGGCGCTATGAGCGTTTCGGAAATGTGTAGATTGGCGTTACAACTGCACGAGAATGTAGCCGTCCCGTAACGCTACCCCAAACTCGGCGCTATCACTACTGCACCTCGCAGATATCGACTCACAAATAGTTACTACGACAGGGACGGCCACCCCGTTGTATTTTTTCCTAAGGATTGAAAATGCCGGAAATTGTTGATTGGGCGCACATCGCAGACCAGTACACCGACACCCTGTTGTTAGGAAATGGTGCGAGCATGGCTCTGCATCCGGGCTTTGGTTACGGTTCGCTGTTTGAAAGCGCGCTAGAAAACGGTCATATCACCCCAGCAGTCGGGGCAATTTTCGATAAATTTGGAGTTACCGATTTCGAGCTGGTGCTTCGTCGCCTTTGGCAAGCTAGCCTTGTAACGCAAGCCCTAGAGATCCCGCACGGGAGAGTGGAGGAAGCATACGCAGAGGTTCGGAGGGCACTGATCGCAACGGTTAGAGATGTTCATGTCGACTATGATGAGGCGCTTCCCCATCTTCATTTCATTTATCGCTTCATGGCGCGCTTTGGTACCGTCGTTTCACTGAACTACGATTTGATCGTTTACTGGGCGGCCATGCTGGGTAACCGGGAGCTTGGCATACATTTCAAAGATGCTTTCGTTGGCGGAAGTTTCGCCGAAGACTGGGATGCCCTTCGGCAACCGTATGGTCGTGCGACCGGGAGCACACTCTTTTTTTATCCGCACGGTAATCTGGTGCTTACTCGAACCACTGACCGAGGTGAAGGCAAAATAGGCGCTCACGATAACGGCCGTCTACTCGACGCGATTTTGCGCAAATGGGAAGGTGGATCCGCAATTCCTCTCTTTGTGTGCGAAGGCACAGCTGCACACAAGCAGGCATCAATCGAAAGCTCTTCCTATTTGGAACGCGTTTACAGAGAGGTCATGCCTGACTGTGGCGAATCCATCACCATTTATGGATGGAGCCTCGCAGAGCAAGACCAGCATATCCTTACGCAGGTAATGCGAAATCCTCCACAGAGAGTGGCTGTCTCTGTACGAGGTGGAGATCAAGCCTTCGCGCAACGTGTCGAAGAAAGGTTAAACCGATCAGGAATAGCGCAGGTGGACTTCTTCGATTCCATCAGTCCCGGTTGCTGGAACAATCCTGATCGGCGTGCTTAGCCTTCAATCCGAAGGTGGGATTGCTAGCCCAGTGGCCTGAGCGCCGACTCTTGGAGAGTAGTCGGGCCACACGTTGCTACGTAGAGTACCGAAATACCAGAAGCAGGCGTTAACCGTCGGCAGCTAACGGCCGATTCTGTTGAAAAAGTCGGCTTCGGTTTCCACGGCAGAAAGTATGCGCATGAGATTGAAATCTGTGTTTTGGGCAGAAGGTCAATAAGCTACCACGACAGTGTCAGTTCTCAGGTAGGTGGTACAACATCACTGCCACACTAATGATGCGTTTTGAATCTTCAGGGTGGGAAAACTCGAAATTTGTCCAAGTTTCGCCCGGCTGAGATATCAAACGGACGAATTGAGGATGCAAGCGAGCCGTTTCGTCTGCTTTCTGGATTACCGAAGTAAACTCTTTGTTGCGGACAAAAATGATCGCAGCCGTATTGGTATCTCTCCAAGAAAGGTAAGAGAGAAGTTGGTCAATTGTGCTCGAGAATCCGGACGAGCCTGCCCAGAACTTACACTCACCAATGAAACAGGTCTCGCGACCATCTCGAATGAGGATATCTGTCTTGCCTCGTTTGTTGAATGATTCTCCAGTGACACTTCCGTTGACAGCAACCTCTAAAGTGGCGAGCATGTGGTCGCGTAATGCCTCTTCGCCTCGCCCCTTATAGTTTGCAGGATTTCTCTCGAAGACTTTGCAAATGCCGTCAATAGAGCTAAGGATCGTACCGTAGGCTATGACTTTGGGTGGAGAAGCTTGGTGTCCACTCTCTGCTAAGTAGAGTTCTGAGTTGCGAAGAGTGTCCAAGCATTGTGCCACATTCTGCAACAGACTCATCTGAGACCTATACAGAGTGATCATCTCTTTTACTGCCCATGGGCAATTCGGCACAGACGCCGCTATGGATTCAGCAGTGGATACTTCGATTTCCAAAAGATCAATTTGGTTAACCCAGCCGCCATCAAAAGAGTCCACGAAAGATTTTAGCGTTGGGTAATCATGTACCGAATTGAATGAGCTCAGCTTGCGTGACATACCTACCGCCAAATCTCGCCCACTTATGTAAATCTTTTCAAGCGGCGCGCGTTGAGCATAAGGCAGTTCATACAAATTTGAGAAATCTTCTTGATTTTTTAAATGAGACCAACTGCTTATGTTGTTCTCGTGGAAAGCCCCAGCAAAGGCTGCAAGTCTTTGCATCCAGGTTTCAACGGGGTGAAAATCTTTTCTTATGTCCATCTAAGTGTCTCCAGGGTGGTGAACTACCTATGCTGCAGTGGGTGACCACCTAAGGTCAACTGCCAGCCGATTTGGGAGGCAACGAGTTTTCTGGTAATGGCCTGCGTTCGGTAGAATAGCGGCAGGGAATTCGAGCTGCTCCGTAGGTGGCAGCTTTACTACGATGTTGGGATATCTGCATTGAGCAGAGACGGGAGAGCAGGGATGGACGTACAGCCGGAGAAAGATGACTTCCAACTTGAAGATCTCAAAGCCTTAGTCGGCAGCAAGCTACGAGGTTTTTCTTCCGAGTGGCCTGAGGAACAGGGGGAGCTCACCTATAGCACTGTCAACAGCGAAAGTTTTCCAGTGCCGGAGCTTATCCTCCTCACCTTACGTAATGTCATGGGATGGAAATGGCATGGTGAGGAGGAGAAAGTAAGGTGGACGGTATTTGGGAGCGTAGATGGCGAGCGCGTAGGGTTTCAGCTCGCTAAGTTTGGACTTAAAATAATTAGATCTCGTCCGCTAATAGTCCCACAGAAGCGAATCTTCGGTCAGCTTGTAGTGGTCAACTAATCCCGGACACGACGTTAAGTTTTTTCTCGGCCTGAGCCGGTGGCAGCCCACCATTAAATTGGTGCGGTCGAATCCAGTTGTACCGGTGCATCAAAAAATGGCTGATA
>NZ_JARKMT010000008.1:0-226981 GCF_037626295.1 Pseudomonas sp. LF-5 | reverse complement strand
ACACGAATTGCTTGATTCAGTTGTTAAAGAGCGGTTGGTTAAGATCTTTCGTCTCAACCGAGGCGCGCATTCTACAGCAGCCTCATTTGCTGTCAAGTGATTATTTTCAGAAGCTTTCGAAGAATTCCTCAACAACTTCAACCACTTGCGCTTCCGATCTCTCGTTAGCGGGAGGAGAATTCTACAGCGTTACTCGCTGTTGTCAACACCTCTTTTTCTCCGCTTTCGACCGAGAAGATCGAACCGTTGAAAGCACCAGATCAACCGGCATTTCCAACTCCTTCCAGGCTTCGATAATCTGAAGCAAGCCACTGTCGAAAACCGCCTAACTCATTGAATCTCAAGGAGTTTTCCGTTTCGACTGCGCCGGAAGTGGGGCGAATTATAGACTTCTAGAATTCGCCGTCAACCGTTAATTTCGCTTTTCTTGCAAAACCTGCTTTTTAGCCAGCAAACGCGGGATCCGCCGCGTCACTGGCGGAATACGCAGCAGCAGAAGCACAGTACCTATAAAGGCATAGATCGCCCACTCTTCGAGATCAGCACGCACAATCCACAGCATATGCAGCAAACCCAGGCCAAGAATCACGTACACCAGACGATGTAACTTCTTCCAACGCACACCTAAACGACGCTGACTGTAGCGATTGGAGGTCACCGCCAACGCCAACAGTCCAAGGAAAGCCAACGCCCCTACTATTATGTAAGGCCGCTTACGCAGTTCGACCGCCAGCTGCGACCAATCGAACCCCAGAATGAACGCCATATAGCTGCCCAGGTGCAAAACCACATAGGCAAAACACCAAAGCCCCAACTGCCGACGAACAGCAATCCACCCTGCCCACCCGGTTAGCTTTTGCATCGGTGTCATGCTCAGGGTAATCAACAACAACACCAACGTCCCCAGCCCCAGCCGATCCACCAGCACTTTGCCAGGATCAGGCCCGAGCAAATCCCCGAGAGCCTGATACAACCACAGCATCGGCCAGACTGCCGCCGCAATGAAAACGCCTATACGCCAGTACGGGAATCGCATCAGTAGTTCTTCCGCAGATCGAGCCCTGTATATAAAGAAGCGACTTCATCCGAATAGCCGTTGAACATCTGCGTATCACGCACATTCGGCTTGAACAGACTGTTCGGCAGACGCCGCTCCCGCGCCTGGGTCCAGCGCGGGTGATCAACCGTCGGATTCACGTTCGCGTAAAAGCCGTACTCATCCGCCGCAATGCTCTGCCATGTCGTCTTTGGCTGCTCGCTGACAAGACTGATCCGCACAATGGATTTGACGCTCTTGAAGCCATACTTCCACGGCACCACCAGACGCAGCGGCGCACCGTTCTGATTCGGGAGTTCGCGGCCATACATACCCACCGCAAGAATCGCCAGAGGATTCATCGCCTCATCCAGGCGCAGGCCCTCTACATAAGGCCAGTCGATCAAAGCGAATCCCGAGCGCTGCCCGGGCATGCTCTTGGGATCCTGCAAGGTTTCAAAGCGAATGTACTTGGCTTTGGAGGTGGGCTCGACCTGCTTGAGCAGCGCCGAGATCGGAAAACCGATCCATGGAATGACCATCGACCAGGCCTCGACACAACGCAGTCGATAGATGCGCTCTTCCAACTGATACGGTTTCATGAAGTCTTCCAGCGCATAGCGCCCCGGCTTACCCACCTCTCCGTCTACCACCACCGTCCACGGTTCGGTTTTCAACGCGCCGGCATTCGCCGCCGGATCCCCCTTGTCGGTCCCGAACTCATAGAAGTTATTGTAGTGCGTCGCATCTTTATAAGGCGTGATCGCCTCATCCTTGACGTTGACCGCCCCCCATTTAGTAGAGGGAAGCTTTTCGGCAAACCAGGCTGGCGCCTTGCCCGGCTCGACATCGGGATAACGCGCCGCGTCATCGGCACTGGCCCAGCGTGGCAGGCTACTGACAGCGATACCGGCAGCAGTGGCCCCCAGCAACTGGCGGCGGGAGAGATAAATGGATTCAGGCGTGACATCCGACTCATGGCAGTCAGACGCTTTGGGGACTTTGATCAGCATGGCAACTCCGCAGCTTTGGAGGACAGATGCACCCATAGACTGCGGAGTATGCGGGAAATTACATCACTCGGCTTTTTTGTGCCGACGAAGATGCAACAGGTATTGCACCGGGCCGGAAGCAGCGTAGGCGAGGAACACCAGCAGCAGAATGCGCGGTGGATCGCTGAAGACCACGGCGAACACCAGCACCACTGCAAGGATTGCCACGAACGGCACCCGCCCTTTCAAGTCCAGCTCTTTAAAGCTGTTGTACTTGATGTTGCTGACCATCAGCATGCCGGCAGCCGCGACCATCAACGCGACCAGGAACGACATTTTCGAACCCTGGATGCCGTAATCGCTGAATGCCCAGACGATACCGGCCACCACACCGGCGGCTGCCGGACTGGCCAGACCGATGAAGTAACGTTTGTCTGCGGTGCCAACCTGGGTGTTGAAACGTGCCAGACGCAACGCCGCGCCCGCTACATAGATGAAGGCAACCATCCAGCCGACCTTGCCCATGTCACCCAACGCCCAGCCGAAAGCCAGCAGCGCCGGCGCGACGCCAAAGGCAACCATGTCCGACAGCGAGTCGTACTCGGCGCCGAATGCGCTTTGCGTGTTGGTCATGCGCGCAACCCGGCCGTCGAGACCGTCGAGCACCATGGCAACGAAGATCGCGATCGCAGCGAAGGCGAAATACTTGCTCGCATTCGCCGAATCGCCAGCGCTCAGGGCCGCCTGGGCGCTCATCGAGTTGATGATGGAATAGAACCCGGCAAACAGGTTCGCCGTGGTGAACAGGTTCGGCAGCAGATAGATACCACGATGCCGGACTTTACGACCTTCTGCGTCGTGCCCTTCTTCGATGTGTTCATCGATGGGCAGCAGGCTTTCGGCGTCAGAAGCCTTGTTCGGCTCTTCGGGACGTTCGCTCATGGACATTACCTTGCAACGGTTTGGAGAAAATTCGACAGGTGCTTGAGGACGACAGTTCGGCCACAAACGATGCAGCTTTATACCAGAACCACCGCCTCAAACGAAAAAACGCGGCCGAGGCCGCGTTTTTCGTACAAGGGTGACGACTTAGTTTTTGGCTTTGTCGACGATCTTGTTGGCACCGATCCACGGCATCATGGAGCGCAGTTGCTCGCCGATGATTTCGATACCGTGAGCGGCGTTGTTACGACGCTTGGCGGTCATCGAAGGGTAGCCGGTTGCGCCTTCGCTGATGAACATTTTGGCGTATTCGCCGTCCTGAATGCGTTTCAGGGCATTGCGCATGGCCTGGCGGGATTCGGCGTTGATCACTTCCGGACCGGTCACGTACTCGCCGTACTCGGCGTTGTTGGAGATCGAGTAGTTCATGTTGGCGATACCGCCTTCGTACATGAGGTCAACGATCAGCTTCAGTTCGTGCAAGCACTCGAAGTAGGCCATTTCCGGCGCGTAGCCAGCTTCAACCAGAGTTTCAAAACCGGCTTTTACCAGCTCAACGGTACCGCCGCACAGAACGGCTTGTTCGCCGAACAGGTCGGTTTCGGTCTCGTCCTTGAACGTGGTTTCGATGATGCCGGTACGACCGCCACCAACGCCAGCAGCGTAGGACAGTGCAACGTTTTTGGCGTTGCCCGAAGCGTCCTGGTAGATCGCGATCAGGTCAGGGATACCGCCGCCTTTGACGAACTCGGAACGTACGGTGTGGCCCGGGGCTTTCGGCGCGATCATGATCACGTCGAGGTCGGCACGCGGAACAACCTGGTTGTAGTGAATCGCGAAGCCGTGGGAGAAGGCCAGGGTGGCGCCCTTCTTGATGTTCGGCTCGATTTCGTTCTTGTACAGCTGGGACTGGAACTCGTCCGGGGTCAGGATCATGACCAGGTCGGCGCCGGCAACAGCGGCAGCCACGTCGGTCACTTTCAGGCCGTGAGCTTCAGCTTTGGCAACGGTGGCCGAACCTTTACGCAGACCAACGGTAACGTCGACACCGGAATCTTTCAGGTTGCACGCTTGGGCGTGGCCCTGGGAACCGTAACCGATGATGGCAACTTTCTTGCCCTGGATGATCGACAGGTCGCAGTCTTTATCGTAGAAAACTTTCATGAATTTCCCCTATATATCCAGGCCGTTCAGGCCATTCGCTAATTTGGTTTAGATGCTGAGTACTTTGTCGCCGCGGGCAATGCCGGTCACGCCGCTACGGACGGTTTCCAGAATTGATGCGGTGCCGATGGACTGAATGAAGCTGTCGAGCTTGTCGCTGGTACCGGTCAATTGAACGGTATACACGCTGGCGCTGACGTCGACGATCTGTCCACGGTAAATATCGGTGGTGCGTTTGATCTCGGCGCGCTGGGCGCCAGTGGCCTTGACCTTGACCAGCATCAGCTCGCGCTCGATGTGAGCGCTTTCCGACAGGTCCACCAGCTTGACCACTTCGATCAGCTTGTTCAGGTTTTTGGTGATCTGCTCGATGATTTCATCGTGGCCCACGGTGGTCAGCGTCAGACGCGACAGGGTCGGGTCTTCGGTCGGGGCCACGGTCAGGCTTTCGATGTTGTAGTTGCGCTGCGAGAACAGGCCGACTACGCGAGACAAAGCGCCGGGTTCGTTTTCCAGAAGCAAGGAAATAATGTGCCGCATGATTAAGTACGCTCCGTCTTGCTCAGCCACATATCGCGCATCGAGCCGTCTTTGATCTGCATCGGATAGACGTGCTCGCTGGTGTCGACCGAAATGTCGATCACGACCAGGCGATCCTTCATGGCGAACGCTTCTGCCATCTTCGACTTCAAATCTTTCGATTCGGTGATGCGTACGCCAACGTGGCCGTAGGCTTCAGCCAACTTGACGAAGTCAGGCAGCGATTCCATGTAGGAGTGCGAGTGACGGCTGCCGTAGCTCATGTCCTGCCACTGACGAACCATCCCCAGAACACCGTTGTTGAGGATGACGATTTTCACCGGCAGACCATATTGCAGGCAGGTCGACAGCTCCTGGATGTTCATCTGGATGCTGCCTTCGCCGGTCACGCAGGCGACGTCATCATCCGGAAAGCTCAACTTGATGCCCATGGCCGCCGGGAAACCGAAGCCCATGGTGCCCAGGCCACCGGAGTTGATCCAGCGATTAGGCTCGTTGAACGTGTAGTACTGCGCCGCGAACATCTGGTGCTGGCCCACGTCGGAAGTGATGAAGGCATCGCCCTTGGTCACTTCGCACAGGGTCTCGATCACGGTCTGCGGCTTGATCTTGCTGCCATCGCCCTTGTCGTAAGGGAACAGGCCGCGATCACCGCGCCATTCATCGACTTGCTTCCACCAGCTGGCAACCGACTCCTTGTTCGGGGTCTCGCCGATTTCCTTGAGGATCGTGACCATTTCGGTCAGGACGCTCTCTACCGGGCCAACAATTGGCACGTCGGCCTTGATGGTCTTGGAGATCGAAGCCGGGTCGATGTCGATGTGGATGATCTTGGCGTTCGGGCAGAACTTCGCCGCGCCGTTGATCACGCGATCGTCGAAACGCGCGCCGACCGCCAGGATCACGTCAGCGTGGTGCATCGCCAGGTTGGCGGTGTAGCTGCCGTGCATGCCGAGCATGCCGATGAACTGCCGATCGGTACCAGGGTAACCACCCAGGCCCATCAAGGTGTTGGTCACTGGCAGGTTGAGCATCTTCGCCAGTTCGGTCAGCGGTGCGGAACCATTGCCCAGAATCACGCCGCCGCCGGAGTACAGCACTGGGCGCTTGGCCGCGAGGAGCATTTCTGCCGCCTTGCGGATTTGCCCCGAGTGACCGCGAACGGCCGGGCTGTAGGAGCGCAGCTTGGCTTTTTTCGGGAAGACGTATTCGAACTTCTCGGCCGGATTGGTCATGTCTTTCGGGATATCGACCACGACCGGGCCCGGACGACCGGATTGCGCCAGGTAGAAGGCCTTCTTCATGACTTCCGGGATTTCCGAGGCGTGCTTGATCATGAAGCTGTGCTTCACGATCGGCCGGGAGATACCGATCATGTCGGTTTCCTGGAACGCGTCGGTGCCGACCATGGTGCTTGGCACCTGACCGGAAATAATCACCATTGGAATCGAGTCCATATAGGCCGTGGCGATACCGGTGATGGCGTTTGTGGCGCCTGGACCGGAAGTCACCAATACCACGCCGGCTTTACCGGTGGCACGGGCGTAGCCGTCAGCCATATGGGTCGCCGCTTGTTCGTGACGAACCAGGATGTGGGTCACTTCCGGTTCTTTGAACAGGGCATCGTAAACATGCAGGAGAGCACCACCCGGGTACCCGTAGATATATTTGACGCCTTCGTCACGCAAGAAGCGGACGAGCATCTCACCGCCAGATAAAAGCTCCACGTTGTTCACCTCTAAAACGCCAGAATACCGTCCACAAAAAAGGGGCGGGTCTTAATAGGTTTACTTCTCGGCAGAGCATGAGCGACGGTGGTCGCCGACTACGTCAGCACTGACTGAGCAAGTATTGGGATCGTCCCAAGTGTTGCGGGCCTTTCCCACCCAGCGCGAGGTAACGCGTTGCGGGTGTAACAGGTCGGCGCGGATGTGCGCCTCATGATCTACCGAGTGGGTCTGCTTCTGGCAGTCCCTCTACAGCGGACTTTGGATTCTTCTGTTTCGCCCTCTCCAAGTCAAGCCGTCTATGTGCTTAATTGTGGGTAAGCACATGAGAACGCAAGAAAAAACCTGAAAACCGCTACTCTGTTAGCGTCAATTGCGCAATTTTGCCAAGGAATCAGCATGCGAACGCTACTCCTCACTCTGCTGATCGGCCTCAGCCCGTGGTGCATGGCCGCTCAAATTTACACATGGGTCGACGCTCAAGGTGTCACGCACTTCGATGCACAGCCGCCGCAAGACCAGCCGTCCAGTACCGTACAAACGCCCTCCTCGCCACCGCCCAAAGCTGCGCCAATGCCGGGCAGCGGTGCACTGGGGGATCAGAAGGTGATCGACGCCAAGGTCAAGAAACAGGTCGCCGACCAGCAGGCACAGCTCAAACAGTTTTGCGAACAGGCACGGACGAACCTTGCGCAATTGCAGAACAATCCACGTTTGAGAGAAGAAGTAGAGGGAGAATCAAGGCGCCTGGACGCTGCACAACGGCAGGAGCGCATTATCGAAGCGCAGAAACAGATTACGCAAAACTGTGAATAGAGACCTGTCGGCGCAGCAGCAGGCTGCGATCGTTAAAGACAAGATCAAAAGATCGCGGCCTGCGGCAGTTCCTGCACGGAATCGGTATTAACGGGAAGCGGTGATCAGCAGGTCGAACTCTTTGAGCAGCACCTGCAACTGGCGATCCTTGCCCTGCAGATTGCGCTGGGCGAAGACCATTTCAGCCATTTCCTGAATACCCGAGGCATTGGGCAACGGCAGATCCTGCTCGAGGATCATTTTCATCCGTGGCAGGAAGATCCATTGCAGCCACTGCTCGAAGTCGAGTGTGTCGACCGAAAACGGCTCGACACTGCTCAGGGCTTCAGCCGACGGCGAGACCTCGTCCCACCAGCCCTGAGTGCGCAACTCACGCTCGATCAGCAACAGCTGATCGGCGATTTTCGGGAAACGAACATCCATCACAGCGAAACCCTGGCCTTCTGACGGGCCTGCGCGGCACCGGCAGCGTCACCTTGTTTTTCACGGGACTGCGCGATGATTTCCCACAGATTGGCTTGCAGATCAGGACGACCGTTGGCCATGGTCAACGCACGACGGGCAAATTGCTCGGCTTGCGGGGCGTCACCCTGCGCCATGCGCACTTGCGCCAGACGGTAAAGCACTTGCGGCTCACGCGGGGCAACACGCTGGGCACGCTCCAGGCTGGACGACGCACCATTGAGGTCGCCACCGGCCTGTTGCTGTTGCGCAGTGGTCAGCAACGCGAGCACCGGGCCGTCCAGTTGCTCGTCGGCCGACAGACCGCCGCCGCTGCTGGCCGAAGGAATGCCGCTCGGCGTCGACGGCATGCTGTAGCTGCCAGTGTTGACGGGCGCCGATTCAACCGGCGACGGGTTGTACGGTCCCGGGGTAATTCCGCCGGACGCCGGTCCCGGCACGATTGGCGAAGTGCTGATCGGCGCGGATGTTGTCGCGCCGCCGCCCGGCACCATCACCACCACGCCGGTATCGCCTTGCGGGATCGCCTGAGTCTGGCCCTGTACAGGGCGCTTGACGGTCGTTTGACGGAAGCCGCCATTGGCCGAAATGCGCTCGCTGTTGGACACGACGGTACCGGAATCGACCACCGGGATCGAACCACGCTGTACGGTAGAGCAGCCGCTGAGCAAAGCCACGGCGGTCACCGCTGGAATCAACCACTTGTTCACTTGAAACCCTCTTTGCTTAATTCATCCAGCCCTTGACCCAATCCATCACCGATTCCGGCGAAGCAGGCGTTTCGCTTGCACACGCGGCGCCGGGTGGCGGTTCGCTGCCGCGAATATACGGCATCTGCACCGCCCCCGGGCAGTTGGCATCGGAGCCCTGCCCGGTCCGCGAATCGACCCACGCCTGGACGATGTTGTCCGGCTGCGGCATGTCCAGCGGCAGCGGATCGGCCTTGCGCATGAAACTGGTCCAGACCTGCAGCGCACCGGTAGCCCCGGTGAACGGCGTCTTGCCGTTGTCATCACGACCCAGCCAGACCACCGCCAGCAGATCCTGACTGAAACCGGCGAACCAGCTGTCACGCGAATCGTTACTGGTACCGGTCTTGCCGGCCAGGGTCAGCGTCTTCGGCAGCACGTTATAAACCGAACTGCCGGTACCTTCACGCATCACCCGCTGCATGGCGTTCTGGATCAGGTAGATCGACGCCGGATCGAAACGCTGCTCGATCTGGAACGGATAACGCTTGAGCGGCTCGCCCTCGGCGGTCAGTACGCTGCGAATCCCGCGCATCGGCGTATTGAAACCACCATTGGCGAGGGTCTGGTACATGGTCGCCACTTCGATCGGGGTCATGCCGCCAGCACCCAGCAACATCGACGGGAACGCCGGGAATTCACGGGTCACCCCCAGACGCGCAAGGGTCTTGAGCACATTCGGTACGCCCACTTCCAGACCCAGACGCGAAGTCGACAGGTTGTAGGAGTGCGCCAGGCCCTGATAAAGAAATACGGTGCCGTGGGAGCGGCGGTCATAGTTCTGCGGCTTCCACACCTGACCGTTGGCGCCTTTGACCGACAACGGGTCGTCCGACAGCCAACTGGTCAACGTGTACTGGCTCGGCTTTTCCAGCGCTGTCAGATAAACCGCAGGCTTTATCAACGAACCGATTGGTCGTACCGCGTCCAGTGCACGGTTGAACCCGGCGTAACTGGCCTGACGGCTGCCGATCATCGCCTGCACTTCGCCGGTTTCCGGGTTGGTCACGACCATGGCCGCTTCGACGTCGTCAGAGCCCTTGCGCCCGGCCAGACGTTTAAAGGTATCGTTGACCGAAGCCTCGGCCTTCATCTGCAGAATCGGGTCGAAACTGGTGAAGATCCGCAGACCTTCTTCGGTCAAGTCTTCGTCGCGATAGTCTTCACGCAACTGGCGTTTGACCAGATCAATAAAGCCCGGGAACGAGCTGTCGGCGAGCTTGCCGCGCGTCGTCACGCCCAGTGGCATTTTCTTCGCGGCCTCGACCTGCTCCGCGGTTGCCACGCCTTGTTGCTCAAGCACGTCGAGCACCAGGTTACGCCGCTCCAGCGCACGCTCCGGGTTGCGACGCGGGTTGTAATAAGACGGACCTTTGACCATGCCGACCAGCAATGCAACCTGGTGCAACTTCAACTCGGACAACGGTTGACCGAAGAAGAACTGACTCGCCAGACCGAAACCGTGCACCGCACGCTGACCGTCCTGACCGACGAAGACTTCGTTGAGGTACGCCTCAAGAATCTCTTTCTTGTCGTAATGCAGCTCCAGCAACATCGCCATCATCGCTTCGGTGAGCTTGCGGGTCAGGCTGCGTTCATTGGTCAGGTAGAAGTTTTTCACCAACTGCTGGGTCAGCGTGCTGCCGCCCTGAGTCATTTTGCCGCCAGAGGTGTTGACCCAGATGGCCCGGGCAATCGACTTCGGCGATACGCCCCAGTGGCTGTAATAATCGCGATCTTCAACCGCAACCAGGGTTTCCAGCAGGTACGGCGGCACCTGATCGAGCTTGATCAGGATGCGGTCTTCAAGGTTTTTCGGGTAAATGCCACCGATCATCAACGGTTCGAGACGCACGACCGACAGTTTCGAACCATTGATCGCCGACAGCTCCGCCACGTAGTCGCCGGAGAAACGCACGCGCACCGGCTGTGGTTTCTCCAGGCCTTCATAGAACTGGAAACCGCGGGTATTCAGGTCGACTGTGTTGCCATTGACCGCTGCGGCACCGGGGCCGTTGCTCACGGCTTCGCGACGATAGCCGAGGGCATCGAGTTCGGTGAGGAAGTCGTCCTTGCTGAGCTTTTGTCCGACGAACAGCTCGAGCGGGCGGGCGTACACCTTGGCCGGGATGGTCCAGCGCTTGCCGGAGAACTTCTCCTGCACCACGGCATCGAGGTAAACGGCAAAGCCGGCCAGCACCACAAGGCCGACCAGACTGAGTTTAATGGCCCAGCCCAGCCACGGGCTCAGGCCCTTGGCAGGTGGTTTTTTCTTGGTACGGGGGGATCGAGATCGAGTCATGGCGGCGGATTATACGCACTTTATTCATACTCAACAGGAGCGCTCCGAGGTTTGCGTCGGGCTGGCGAGCGGCCATAATGGCGACCTCGAATTTCCCCCAGTCTCTGAAGGATCGCCCGTGAGCCAGTCACTGATCGCTGCCCTGCAAAACCCGGCCCTCTACCCGCACCCCGTCGAAGGGTTCCAGGTCATCGAAACCCACATTTCGTGGGTGATCCTCACCGGTCCCTTTGCCTACAAAGTGAAGAAGCCGGTGAATTTCGGCTTTCTCGACTTCACCAGCCTGGAGTCACGCGCCCATTTCTGCGCTGAAGAACTGCGTCTGAACCAGCGCCTGACCGACGATCTGTATCTGGACGTGTTACCGGTCACTGGCAGCGCCGAAGCACCGCAACTGAACGGTGACGGTCCGGCCATCGAATATGTGCTGAAGATGCGTCAATTCCCGCAGACCGGTTTGCTCAGCACCCTGCAGGCCAACGGCGAGCTGACCACTCGGCATATCGACGAAATGGCCGAGCAGATTGCTCACTTCCACCTCAGCGCACCAAAAGTGCCGGCCGAACATGAAGCTGGCACCCCGGACGCGGTGATGGCACCGGTTTCGCAAAACTTCGAACAGATCCTGCCGTTCCTCAGCGATAAAAGCGATCTGCTGCAACTCGAAGCGCTGAAGGCCTGGGCCGAAAGCAGCTTCGAACGCCTCAAGCCATTGTTCGCGCAGCGCAAGACCGAGGGCTTCACCCGCGAATGCCACGGTGACATCCACCTGGGCAACGCCACAGTCATCGACGGCAAAGTGGTGATCTTCGACTGCATCGAGTTCAACGAACCGTTTCGTTTCACCGACGTCTGGGCCGACACCGGTTTCCTGGCGATGGACCTGGAAGACCGCGGCCTGAAATCCCTGGCCCGTCGCTTCATCAGCCAGTACCTGGAGCTGACAGGTGACTATCAGGGCCTGGAAGTGCTGAACTTCTACAAAGCCTACCGCGCTCTGGTTCGCGCCAAGGTTGCGCTGTTCAGCATGCCGGCGGACGCCACGCCAGTGCAGCGCGCGACCACCCTGCGCCAGTATCGCAACTACGCCAACCTGGCAGAAAGCTACAGCACCATTCCGTCGCGCTTCATGGCCATCACCCACGGTGTTTCCGCCGTCGGCAAGAGCCACGTGGCCATGCGTCTGGTCGAAGCGCTGGGCGCGATCCGTCTACGCTCCGATGTCGAGCGCAAGCGTCTGTTCGGTGAGCAAACCGTGGCCAATGACGTGCAGGCCGGCATTTATAGTGCCGATGCCAGTGTCGCGACCTACGCGCGCCTGCATGAAATCGCAGAGGTCATCCTGCACGCCGGTTTCCCGGTGGTAATCGACGCGACTTACCTCAAGCGTGAACAACGCGACAGCGCCGCGAAAATCGCCGAGGCCACTGGCACGCCGTTCCTTATCCTCGACTGCAATGCGCCGCAGGCGGTGATCGAGAGCTGGCTGGCGATTCGTCAGGCGGATCAAAAAGATCCTTCCGACGCCACCCTCGCCGTGATCGAAGCCCAACAGGCCAACCGCGAAGCGCTGACACCGGAAGAGATTCTGCGTAGCAAGCGCGTGCAGACCAACGAATCCGGCACGCTGGATACGGTGGTCGCGCAGATCCGTCAGCGCCTGCCAGGCCTGTAAGAAACTATTTCGGCCGTGAAGCCCTCGCTCGCTTCACGGCCGTCAAATAGTGGCACTATACTGGCGTCATAAAACCAACAGGTGATATGACATGAGCCAGCCGAAACTTCTCGACACCCCGCTTTATGCCCTGCTGCACAAGGATGACATCACCGGTTTTAACAAGGAGCGTCCCAATGACGGCCCGATCGACATGGTGGGCGGCGACTTCCGCGGCCTCGACCTGCGCGAACTGAATGCCGATGGCGTGGATTTCCGGGACGCGTATTTCCGTTCCGCCGACCTGCGCGGCATCGATTTCCGCAACTCATCGCTCGAAGGCGCAAGCCTGGCCCACGCTCAGATTTCCGGAGCGTACTTCCCGCCGGAACTGAGTGCCGATGAAATCCTGATGTCGATGAATTTCGGTACGCGGTTGCGCTATCGCACTCGCTGATCGCCTCATTATTCCCTGACACAACGCCTTCCCTGTAGGAGTGAGCCTGCTCGCGATAGCGGTCTAACATTCAACACATGTGTGCCTGCCAGTCCGCTATCGCGAGCAGGCTCACTCCTACATTCAATTGTGTTCCCTCCCTTTCTGCGTTCGCAGGCCGTTCAAGCGCCCTTTCTTAGAAGCGTTTGCGTTGAATCCGACCAAACAACCACGCTTTTCCTACTGATGGCTACACTCCTGAGAAGCTCGCCCACGCACCATTCGGCCGTCGCAAGGAGGCTTGATGAATGATGAACTGCAACACCTGAAAAATCTTGGCAAGACGTCGGCGCAATGGCTGCATGCCGTGGGCATCCACAGCGCCTCGGACTTGCGTCGCCTGGGTGCGGTGGACGCCTACCGGGCCGTGCGTACCCGTGGGTTTCGCGCATCGAAGGTGTTGTTGTATGCGATCGAGGGGGCATTGATGGATGTGCACTGGAACGACATCCCCGCCGAACGCAAGGATGCCTTGAACAAACAGCTAGAAGCGATTTCCTCGCGCCACAAGAACTGAACGGGCGCTGACCGCCATGTACCTGCTAGGGGAACAATCGGCGTACGCCGATGCACTGATCAATCGCTTGCAGAATTTGCCCGCGAAGTGGCTGGAGGGTCTGGCACCGTGTGGGCCGGTTCTGCAGATAGACGCGACCGCTGACCTGATGGCGCAGTTACCTGGCGATCAGGTATTTCTACTGAGCGAAGGCGTGATCAACGGCGGCGTCGGCGCACGGCTGCTGTTTTACTGGCAGGAAGGCGATCTGATCGGCCTTCAGCAGGGCGACGCCTGGGCCGATTGCCGTTTGTGCGCGGACGGGCCATTGCGCTTGATGCCCTATCGGCGCAGCGATGTTTTCCTGCATCTGTTTGCCGAGCCCATTCGTTCAGAACAGTTTCTGGAATATCTGCTGGGGCAAATGGCCCTGCTCGCCCATGCCGTAGCCGAGCTGAAACCGCGCGAGTTTCGCAGCACCAATGGTTTCAAACGGGTCGAGGCCGGTGAAACGCTGATTCACCAGGGCGATGCGGCCGATCATGTGTTTGTGATCATAGATGGCCACGCCGAGGCATTCGTTGACGGGCATAAAGTCGGCGAAGTGCCCAAGGACGAGATCTTCGGCGCCATGGCCGTGTTCACCGGCGAGCCGCGCAATGCGTCGGTCATTGCGCGAGAACCGAGCACGGTGATGCTGATTCCCGGTGATCAGTTTTTGAGCATGTGCCACACCAATCCGAAGATCGCCCACAGCCTGATCGAGAGCATGGCGCGGCGCATCGGCCAGTTGAATCGCCAGATCACGCAACTGACACCGAGCAAAGGTTAGCGCTGAAGCCCTGCTTTTGCGGGACATTCCGGCCATTTTTGGGGCTGAATAAAATAAATGCAGAAACAGTGGTTGACTCAGTAATGAGAATCGCTATGATTATCACAACTGATCGCGAGATCGGTCGATATTCTGAAAAGCCCTTGGTTCGGACTCTCAGATTATCTCCTCATCAGGCTAATCACGGTTATTTGACCCGGTTTTTACCGGGTCTTTTTTTGCCCGTGGAAATGTCATTTACCGAACTGTTTGCGCATCTGCGCGCAGTAATCCTGCTTCGCAGTGGGCGGGGTGTACCAGACGAAATCGGCCATTGCCGCGGTCACGTCGTCACCCTGCTCTGCCAGCATCAGCACCGTCGGTGACTGAGTCGCGCCCAGGTCCAGCACATGTAACGGCACGCCCAGATCTTTTCGCGCATGCCACGCCCCCGCCAACAATAATGACGGTGTCGGCGCCGCCAGCAGACGCTCGGCCATGCGCCGGTCACGCTGTTGCTGCACCGCCAGCATCGCCAGCATCTGCGATTCAGGCAGCAGGCCGCAGTGGGAATCGCCGATCTGGCCCAACAAAACACTTTTCACAGGCTGAGCATTGCTGCGCTCACCGCGCAAAACTGGCGGGTTGCGATAGAACGTGTGGATTTCACTGCGCTCAAGATTCGCCGCCAACAGTGGCGAGGGTTGAGTCAGAGCAAAGCGGACGATCGGACCATAGAGATTCCAGTCCCAGCCCTCCTCCCAGGCCAATGCACCGGGGAGATCGGCAGGCAGTTTCTGCGCGTGATGCACTTGATCGATTCGGGGCTGCTGCTCCGGGGTGAGCATTTCCATCAGCAGACTGCCTTGGGGGCGCTGCTCGGCCAGCGTCTGCAACAGCCACAACTGCACAGCATGATGATCGGCATTGTCATGCTGTTCGCCGATCAGCACCCGCTCAGGCCTGGAAAGACGCGCCAACAATTGCTCCGCCGTCAGCACCTGACCGCTGTGCAGATCGCGGATGTCACCGGCGACGGGTGGCGGTGCAACAACATGCTGACACCCCGCAAGCCACACCAGCGCCAATAACCACATCCCACGCATGCAATCACCTCGACGAGAATCTCAGCGGGCGATGATCAGCGGATGCCCGCGCTCCGGGTGCGGTTGCACCAGAACTTCAAGACCGAACACGGCTTTCAGGGTATCCGGGCGCAACACTTGCTCCGGCGTATTCAGCGCGACTGGACGGCCACCTTCAAGCAACAACACCCGATCACAATAGCGCGCCGCCAGATTCAGATCATGCAGAATCACCAGCACCGCCGCGCCGCGATCGGCGAAGTCGCGTACCGCTTGCAGCGTGGTGTGCTGATGCAACGGATCGAGCATCGACGTCGGTTCATCCAGCAACAAGGTTTGCCCGGCCTGCCCCGGCCAGAGTTGCGCCAGGACCCGCGCCAGATGCACGCGTTGACGCTCGCCACCGGACAACGCCAGATAACTGCGCCCGCTCAAATGCCCGGCATCCGCAGCCGCCAGCGCTGCGGCAACAATCTCGTCATCGCGCACTCGCCCGGTTTGATAGGGCAAACGCCCCATCCCCACCACTTCCTCCACACGAAAGGCAAAATCCAGGGTTGAGACTTGCGGCAACACCGCCAGGCGTCGCGCGCGTTGCGTGCCGCTCCAGTTGCTCAACGCCTCACCGTCGAGGCAAACCTCACCCTCGCTGGCACTCAGCTCCCCGCACAAGGCGCCGAGCAAGGTACTTTTACCGGCACCGTTCGGCCCCAGCACACCCAGCACTTCACCCGGTTCAAGTTGCACCGTGACGCCGCTTAGCACGGTCTGGCGGCCGCGCTGGATGTGCAGATTGTGTGCACGCAGCATCAGGTGCGTCCTCGCAGCAGCAGATAAAGGAAGAACGGTGCCCCGATAAACGCAGTGACGATGCCGATCGGCAGTTCCGCCGGCGCCAGCGCCAGCCGTGCGACCAGATCGGCCAGCAACAGCAGGCTGGCCCCGGCCAGTACCGAGGCTGGCAACAGCACGCGATGATCCGGCCCCGCCAGCAAGCGCACCAGATGCGGCACCACCAGCCCGACGAAACCGATCATCCCGGCCGCTGCCACCGCCGCGCCGACACCCAGCGCCGTGCAAAACACCAGCTCACGCTTGAGGCGCTCGACATCAATCCCCAAGTGCCCGGCCTCGGATTCACCCAGCAGCAAGGCATTCAGCGCCCGTGCCCGACGCGGCAGCCACAGCGCGACGCCGGCCGTGATGATCAGCAATGGCCAGAGCCGTGCATAACTGGCGCCATTGAGGCTGCCGAGGTTCCAGAAGGTCAGTGTACGCAAGGTCGCATCGTCCGCCAGATAGGTGAACAGGCCGACCGCCGAACTGGCCAGTGCCGTCAGCGCGATACCCGCCAGCAACATGGTCGCGACGTGGGTCTGGCCGTTGCGCCGACCGAGTCGATAAACCAGCGCCGTCACCCCGAGTCCGCCAAGAAATGCGCACGCCGACAACAGGTACGGCCCGAACCATTCCGGCAAGCCGCCCAACAAAGAACCGCCGACAATGGCGATCGCCGCGCCCAACGCCGCGCCACTGGAAACGCCGACCAGCCCCGGGTCCGCCAGTGGATTGCGAAACAGGCCCTGCATGGCCACACCGGACAGCGCCAGCACACCCCCCACTGCCAGTCCCAGCAAAGTACGCGGCAGACGAATCTGCCCGAGAATCAACTCAGCCTGCTCCAGGCCGTCCGGCGCCAATGGCACGCCAATCAAACGCAGCGCTGCCCGCAGCGTATCGAACAGCGGCAGGCTGACCGGGCCAAGCGCCAGTGACAGCCAGATCGCCAGCAAACACAGGAGCGTCAGGCCAATGAACAGGCCGCGGGGCTTGACCAGTGTGGTCATTGGCCGCTCTTGGCCGGGTAGAAAGCGTCAGACAAGGTTTGCAATGCCGCCGGCAGACGCGGCCCGAGCCCACCCACCAAGAGCGTTGGATCGAGCTCCAGAACACGCCCGGCCCTGGCCGCACGACTGGCATTGAGGATCGGGTTTTCCTTGAACAGCGCGGCTTTTGCCGCCTCACCGGTGAGCGCCCGGTCGGCAAACACCAGGACTTCAGGATCGAGACCGGCGAGCGATTCCACAGAAAACGGCTTGTAGCCGGAATGGGTCGCCAGATTATGTCCACCGGCCTGTTGCAGCAGCCAGTCGGCAGCGGTGTCTTGGCCGGCTATCAACGGTTTGCCACCGGCATGGCCGAGCAGCAACAGCACGCCGGGCGCTTTCTGTTTCGCCTGGGCTTGCATCACGCGCACTTTCTGCGTCTCGAGTTGCTGTTGATAACCTTGCAGCAGTTGCGTCGCCTGGCGTTCAGCGCCGAGCAAGCGGCCCAGATGTGTGACGTTCTTTTCCAGCGTCGGCAGATCTGGCTGAGCTGAAAACAACTCCACCTGCACCTTGGCGGCTTTCACCTGCGCCAGCACCGGCGGTGGGCCCATTTCTTCGGTCCCGATCAGGATATCCGGGCGCAGGCTGAGAATGCCTTCGGCGGAAAGACTGCGCTGATAGCCAATGCTCGGCAGCGCCTTCAAGGCTTCGGGATGCTGACTGGTGGTGTCGACACCGACCAGTTTCGCTTCAGCGCCGAGCGCGCTGACCCATTCCGACAACGCCCCACCAGCGCTGACCCAACGTTGTGGGAGATCGGCCGCCGCAGCCGGATGGCCGAGGAAAAGACCCATACACAACACAGCAACGCGGGTATTCAGGCGCATACACAGCTTCCTTGAACGAAGTTTTTCCCGGGCATCCGGATGACAGGCCAAGTATCCTCGATACCGGCCGGCCATCCCGCGGGTGAAGGCGGCCATTTGATAATTGTTTGCATTTAAACGTCAAGCTCGGACATATCCAGACACGAGCCGACCTTAGAGGATAGCCATGAAGTTTCTCTGCGCGGGCGCCGAACTGGCCGAGGCCGGCAGCCGCGGTTTCGATCTCGACGGAACAAGGCTGTTCGCCGTACGCCGTGGCGGTCAGGCCTATGTCTACCTCAACCGCTGCCCGCACCGCGGCGTCGGGCTGGAATGGCAGCCAGACCGTTTTCTCGACCCGAGCAACAGCCTGATCCAGTGCGCCACCCACGGCGCACTGTTTCTGATCGAGGATGGCGAATGCGTCGCCGGCCCCTGCGCCGGGCAATCACTGACGGCGATCCCTTGCCGTGAAGACGCGCAAGGGTTGTGGATTGATGTTTAACCGTTGAGCAACACGTCGAGGCGCCGGTCGATGATCATCTCTTCAGGGGTCAACCGCACACCATAGGCCAGCACTTCAACGCCACAGGCCACGGCCTCGCGCAGCGCGTCGGCATAGGCAGCGTCGATCTCTGCGGCCGGTCGCACCGCGTCAATTGCGGTGAGATTCACGCAATACAACTGCACCGCCCGAATCCCGTCCCGGGCCAGATGCGCCAGCTCCCGCAAATGCTTGGCGCCGCGCTGGGTCACGGCGTCGGGAAACGCCGCCACACGGGTGCCCTCGAAGCCCAGGGTGACACTCTTCACCTCCACGTAAGCCGGGCCGCCCGGGTATTCGAGACGAAAATCGATGCGGCTGTTTTCCTGGCCATAGGCAACTTCACGCTTCAACGCGGTAAACCCGTTCAGCTCGGTAATCACCCCGGCCTGCAACGCTTCCTCGACCAGACCGTTGGCCCGCGCCGTATTCACGCAAAACAACCGCCCCTGCGGGGTTTCACCGATTTCCCAGGTGCCTGGCAGTTTGCGTTTCGGATCGTTGGAGCGACTGAACCAGACCTGTCCGCCCTCGACCTGGCAATTGAGCATCGAGCCAGTGTTCGGGCAGTGAATGGTCAGCAACTCGCCGCCAACGGTTTCGATATCGGCGAGAAAACGCTTGTAACGACGGATCAGTCGCGCCTCTTCCAGCGCTGGATAAAAGCGCATCAGGCTTGCCAGCTCTTCAAGCCACGGGCGATCCGTTCAACCGCTTCCTGTAGGCGCGGGAGGTTTTGCGTGTAGGCAAAACGTACGTGGTGGCTGGCCTGATACCGGCCGAAATCCAGGCCCGGGGTAAAGGCAACGTGCTCGGTTTCGAGAAAATGCCGGCAGAACGCGAAGGCATCGCCGCCGAACTGGCTGATATCGGCATACAGATAGAACGCACCTTCGGGCTCAACAGCGATGTTGAAACCGAGCTCGCGCAACGCCGGCAGGAGGAAGTCCCGGCGGCGGCCAAATTCAGCGCGGCGCTCTTCGAGAATGGCAATGGTGTCCGGCTCGAAACAGGCCAAGGCGGCGTGCTGGGCCATGCTCGGGGCGCTGATGTAGAGGTTCTGCGCAAGTTTCTCCAGTTCACTGACCGCCGCATCGGGCGCCACCAGCCAGCCGAGGCGCCAGCCAGTCATGCCGAAATACTTGGAGAAACTATTGAGGACAAACGCGTCGTCATCGACTTCCAGCACGCTGGCCGCATCAGTGCCATAGGTCAGGCCGTGATAGATCTCGTCCACCACCAGATGCCCGTGCCGCGCCTTGAGGGCTGTGGATAACCCGGCCAGTTCATCACGGGTCAGGATCGTGCCGGTGGGGTTGGCCGGCGAGGCAACCAGCGCGCCAACACTGTCATGGTCCCAATGCCGCTCGACCAGATCCGGGGTCAGTTGGTAACGCACATCGGGACCGACAGGCACCAGCTGCGCCGCCCCTTCGACCAGACGCAGGAAGTGCCGGTTGCACGGATAACCGGGGTCCGCCAGCAGCCAGTGTTTACCGGGATCGACCAGCAACGCGCTGGCCAGCAGCAACGCACCGGAGCCGCCCGGCGTGATCAGGATCCGCCGTGGATCAATATTCAGTCCATAGCGTGTCTGGTAGAAACCGGAGATCGCCTCGCGCAACTCGGGAATGCCCCGGGCGGCGGTGTAACGCGTCTTGCCCGCCGTCAGCGCCGCCTGCCCCGCGCGGATGATCGGTTCGGCCGTGGTGAAGTCGGGCTCGCCGATTTCCAGGTGAATCACATCGTGGCCGTCAGCCTGCAATTCGTTGGCCCGCGCCAGCAGCGCCATGACATGGAACGGTTCGATCGCACGACTGCGGGCACTGTAAGGCTGAGCCATTGGTTTTCCTTCGACGGGGAAAAAGAGACGATTCTACCCATCTGCCGGAACGAGCGAGAACCCGTAGCGGTCACAGCCTCAAGAACGCTGGACTGTAACGATATGCGCGTACGCTCCAGGATTGACTAAAATCAGTGATTGAACAGGTCTTCACCACCACCAGACACGGCTTGCCAAACATTTGCAAGCGCCACCCGCCGGGGCCTCGACATCCGGGAGTAGCGCAGGCCGAATTGATCTGGTAAGTTCGCCCGCTTGCAGCCGCAGGGCCGGCAGGTGTCGGTGATGGAGCAATCCTGCGCAATGGATTACAAGAGTAGAGGCGGTCCATTTCATGCCCACCCAAGCAAAGCAACAGCAGCAAGCGACGATCAGCGGCTTCGAACCTTATGTTCCGAAGGCAGGCGAAGAGTACATGGGCGCCCCGATGCGCGCGCACTTCACCAAGATCCTGAATAAGTGGAAACAGGACTTGATGCAGGAAGTCGACCGTACTGTTGATCACATGAAAGACGAAGCGGCCAACTTCCCTGACCCGGCCGACCGTGCCAGCCAGGAAGAAGAATTCGCCCTCGAGCTGCGCGCCCGCGACCGCGAGCGCAAGTTGATCAAGAAGATCGACAAGACGCTTGAACTGATCCAGGACGAAGAATACGGCTGGTGCGAGTCCTGCGGCATCGAGATCGGCGTCAAGCGCCTCGAAGCCCGTCCTACTGCGGATCTGTGCATCGACTGCAAGACCCTGGCGGAAATCAAGGAAAAGCAGGTCGGCAAATAATCCCGACCTGAATGAAAAACGGAGCGTGCAAACGCTCCGTTTTTGTTTCTGCCTTTTCTTTTGCTTTTGTAGGTTGTCCTGCGTATAGCCTGATAAGTAGTTTCGTTTCCATGACTGCCAAAAACGCCCCCGCCTACATCGGCCGCTTCGCCCCCACCCCCAGTGGCCACCTGCACTTCGGCTCGCTGGTAGCCGCGCTCGCGTCTTATCTCGATGCACGCTCGGTCGATGGTCGCTGGCTGGTGCGCATGGAAGATCTCGACCCGCCCCGGGAAGAACCCGGTGCGCAGGCGGCGATCCTCAAAGCGCTGGAAAGTTATGGCTTTGAATGGGACGGCGACATGGTGCGCCAGAGCGATCGCCACGAGGCCTACGCGGAGGTCCTCAACAGCCTGTTCAATCACGGCCTCGCTTACGCCTGCACCTGCTCGCGCAAACAGCTCGAAGCGTACAACGGCATTTATCCGGGCCTGTGCCGCAATGCCGGTCACGATCAGCAAGACGCGGCGATCCGCCTGCGCGTGCCGGAACTGGAATACCACTTCATTGACCGCGTGCAAGGCGAATACCGACAGCATCTGGGCCGCGACGTCGGCGATTTCGTGATCCGCCGCCGTGACGGCCTCTACGCTTATCAACTGGCCGTGGTGCTGGATGATGCGTGGCAAGGCATCACCGACATCGTCCGGGGCGCCGACCTGCTCGACTCGACGCCGCGTCAGCTGTACCTGCAAGAACTGCTTGGCCTGCGCCAGCCGCGTTACCTGCACTTGCCCCTGATCACCCAACCGGACGGCAACAAGCTCGGTAAGTCCTACCGCTCGCCGCCGCTTGAGGCCGATCAAGCCACGCCGTTACTGTTGCGCGCCCTGCGCGCACTCGGGCAAACCCCCGGCACCGAACTGGCCTATGCCACGCCACGGGAATTGCTCGACTGGGGCCGCGTCCACTGGGATGCCACGAAGATCCCGCGCACACTGACGTTGCCCGAAGCGCAACTGTCATGACGACACTTGCAGTCGCGTCGTCATCCGTTACCATCGCCGCACGTTTTCGGGCACGCGCATAAAAAAGAGAGGCCGGGATGTACATCTATCGCTTGGTCCTGCTTTTGGTCGTCGGGATCTATCTGTTTTCTCCCGCCATCATGGATTGGTGGATCGACGCTACGGGCGCCTGGTATCGCCCTTATCTGCTCTGGCTGATCCTGATTGTCGTGACCTTCATCCTGCAGAGCCAAAAAGATGCCGATGAGCTTTAGCCTGACCCAGATGATCCTGATCAGCGCCGCGTACCTGGCGGTGCTGTTCGGCGTGGCCTGGATCAGTGAACGGGGCATGATCCCGCGGGCGATCATTCGCCACCCGCTGACGTACACCCTGTCGCTGGGGGTCTACGCCAGTGCGTGGGCGTTTTATGGCACGGTCGGTCTGGCCTATCAGTACGGCTACGGTTTTCTCTCCAGCTATCTCGGGGTGTCCGGCGCGTTTTTGCTGGCGCCGGTGCTGCTTTATCCGATCCTGAAAATCACCCGCACCTATCAACTGTCGTCGCTGGCGGATCTGTTTGCCTTTCGCTTTCGCAGCACCTGGGCCGGCGCGCTGACCACGATCTTCATGCTGATCGGCGTGCTGCCGCTGCTGGCGCTGCAGATTCAGGCGGTGGCCGACTCCATTGGCATCCTGACCGGCGAACCGGTCCAGAGCCGCGTGGCGCTGGCGTTTTGCGCGCTGATCATTCTGTTCACGATTTTCTTCGGCTCGCGGCATATCGCGACCCGCGAAAAACACGAAGGTCTGGTGTTCGCGATCGCCTTCGAATCGGTGATTAAACTGGTGGCCCTCGGTGGCGTCGGCCTCTATGCGCTGTACGGCGTATTCGACGGCCCGCAACAGCTGGAACTGTGGCTGCTGCAGAACCAGACCGCCCTCGCCGCCCTGCACACGCCGTTGCAGGAAGGCCCGTGGCGGACGCTGCTGCTGGTGTTCTTCGCCTCGGCGATTGTGATGCCGCACATGTATCACATGACCTTTACCGAAAACCTCAACCCGCGCTCGCTGGTCAGCGCCAGTTGGGGCCTGCCACTGTTCCTGCTGCTGATGAGCCTGGCGGTGCCGCTGATTCTGTGGGCCGGGCTCAAGCTCGGCGCCACCACCAATCCGGAATACTTCACCCTCGGCGTCGGCATCGCCGCCAACAGCAAACCGCTGGCGCTACTCGCCTATGTCGGCGGGCTGTCGGCGGCCAGCGGCCTGATCATTGTCACGACGCTGGCGCTATCGGGCATGGCGCTGAACCACTTGGTGCTGCCGCTCTACCAGCCACCGGCCGAAGGCAATATCTACCGCTGGCTGAAATGGACACGCCGCGCGCTGATCGTCGCAATCATCATGGCCGGGTTCGGCTTTTACCTGATGCTCGGCGCCGAACAGGATCTGGCCAACCTCGGCATCGTCGCGTTTGTCGCGACCCTGCAATTCCTGCCTGGGGTGTTGTCGGTGCTGTACTGGCCGACCGCCAATCGTCGCGGCTTTATTGCCGGTCTGCTGGCGGGGATTCTGGTCTGGGTCGTGACCATGCTGCTGCCGCTGGTCGGCAATCTGCAGGGTTTCTACATCCCGCTGCTGAACATGATTTACGTGCTCGACGATACCAGTTGGCACATGGCGGCCATCGCGTCGCTGGCGGCCAACGTGCTGATGTTCACCCTGATCTCGCTGTTCACCAACGCCAGCCCCGAAGAAGCCAGCGCCGCCGAAGCCTGTGCGGTGGATAACGTCCGCCGTCCACAACGTCGCGAGCTGCACGCCGCCTCGCCGCAGGAGTTCGCCACGCAACTGGCCAAACCGCTGGGCGCCAAGGCTGCGCAGAAAGAAGTCGAACAGGCGCTGCGCGATCTTTATCTGCCCTTCGACGAGCGCCGTCCGTATGCCCTGCGCCGTTTGCGCGACCGTATCGAAGCCAACCTCTCCGGCCTGATGGGGCCGAGCGTCGCGCAGGACATGGTGGAAACCTTCCTGCCGTACAAGGCCGGCGGCGAAAACTATGTGACCGAAGACATCCACTTCATCGAAAGCCGCCTCGAGGATTACCACTCGCGCCTCACCGGCCTGGCCGCCGAACTCGACGCCCTGCGCCGTTACCACCGCCAGACCTTGCAGGAATTGCCGATGGGCGTCTGCTCGCTGGCCAAGGACCAAGAGATCCTGATGTGGAACAAGGCCATGGAAGAGCTGACGGGCATCGCCGCACAGCGCGTGGTCGGCTCGCGCCTGAGTACCATCGGCGAGCCGTGGAAAGGCCTGCTGCAAGGCTTCATCGACCTGCCGGACGAGCATTTGCACAAACAGCACCTGGCGCTTGATGGCCAGACCCGCTGGCTGAACCTGCACAAAGCAGCGATCGACGAACCATTGGCACCGGGTAACAGCGGCCTGGTGTTACTGGTTGAAGATTTGACCGAAACCCAAATGCTCGAAGACAAACTGGTGCACTCCGAACGCCTGGCGAGCATCGGTCGACTCGCGGCGGGTGTGGCTCATGAAATCGGCAATCCGATCACCGGCATCGCCTGTCTGGCGCAGAACCTGCGCGAAGAACGCGAAGAGGATGGCGAGCTGACCGAGATCAGCGGACAGATTCTCGAACAGACCAAACGCGTCTCGCGCATCGTGCAGTCGTTGATGAGCTTTGCCCATGCCGGCAGCCATCAGCACAGTGACGAGCCCGTCTGTCTGGCCGAAGTCGCGCAGGATGCAATCGGCCTGCTGGCCCTGAACCGGCGCAATTTCGAAGTGCAGTTCTACAACCTGTGCGATCCGGACCACTGGGTCGAAGGCGATCCGCAGCGGCTTGCCCAGGTCTTGATCAATCTGCTCTCGAACGCCCGTGACGCCTCGCCTGCGGGCAGTGCCGTGCGGGTCAAGAGCGAAGCCGGCGAACACACGGTCGATCTGATCGTCGAGGACGAAGGCAGTGGTATTCCGAAGAACATCATGGACCGACTGTTCGAACCTTTCTTCACCACCAAGGATCCGGGTGAAGGTACCGGTCTGGGCCTTGCACTGGTCTATTCCATCGTTGAAGAGCATTATGGACAAATCACCATCGACAGCCCGGCTGATGTACAAAGCCAACGCGGCACCCGTATCCGGGTGACCTTACCGCGTCATGTCGAAGCGACGTCCGCTGTGAACTGAGACCGTCGAGAGTATCGAATCAATGCCGCACATTTTGATCGTCGAAGACGAAACAATTATCCGCTCCGCCTTGCGCCGCCTGCTGGAACGTAATCAGTACCAGGTCAGCGAGGCCGGTTCAGTGCAGGAAGCACAAGAACGCTTCACCATTCCTACGTTCGATCTGATCGTCAGCGATCTGCGCCTGCCCGGCGCGCCGGGCACCGAGCTGATCAAGCTCGGCGAAGGCACCCCGGTGCTGATCATGACCAGTTACGCCAGCCTGCGTTCGGCGGTCGACTCGATGAAGATGGGCGCGGTGGACTACATCGCCAAGCCTTTCGACCACGATGAAATGCTCCAGGCAGTCGCGCGGATCCTGCGCGATCGCCAGTCGGCCCCGGCTGCCGGTGCAGTGGTTGCCAACAAATCGACCAATGGCAGCGGCAAATCTGCCGTCGACAACAGCAACGGCGAAATCGGCATCATCGGTTCCTGCCCACCGATGCAGGATCTGTACAGCAAGATCCGCAAAGTCGCACCGACCGATTCCAATGTGTTGATCCAGGGCGAATCCGGCACCGGTAAGGAACTGGTGGCCCGCGCCCTGCACAACCTGTCGAAACGCGCCAAGGCGCCGATGATCTCGGTGAACTGCGCCGCCATTCCGGAAAGCCTGATCGAGTCGGAGCTGTTCGGCCACGAGAAAGGCGCGTTCACCGGCGCCAGCGCCGGGCGCGCCGGGCTGGTCGAAGCGGCGGACGGCGGCACGCTGTTCCTCGATGAAATTGGTGAACTGCCACTGGAAGCCCAGGCCCGTCTGCTGCGCGTGTTGCAGGAAGGCGAGATACGCCGGGTCGGTTCGGTGCAATCGCAAAAGGTCGATGTACGCCTGATCGCGGCAACCCACCGGGACCTCAAGAGCCTGGCAAAAATCGGTCAGTTCCGTGAAGACCTTTATTACCGTCTCCACGTAATCGCCCTGAAACTGCCGGCCCTGCGCGAACGTGGCGCCGACGTCAACGAAATCGCCAATGCGTTCCTCGCTCGCCAAAGTGCACGCATCAACCGCACCGACCTGAAATTTGCCGCCGATGCCGAACAGGCCATCCGGCATTATTCGTGGCCGGGTAACGTGCGTGAGCTGGAAAACGCTGTCGAGCGCGCAGTGATTCTCAGCGAAAGCCCGGAAATCTCTGCCGACCTGCTGGGCATCGACATCGAATTGAGTGATCTGGAGGACGACGAGTTCATCGGGTTGCCGCCGCAGACGGCGGGTAACGCCAGCAACAGCAGCCATGAGCCGACCGAAGACCTGTCACTGGAAGACTATTTCCAGCACTTCGTCCTCGAGCACCAGGACCACATGACCGAGACCGAGCTGGCGCGCAAACTGGGCGTCAGCCGCAAGTGTCTGTGGGAACGCCGTCAGCGCCTGGGCATCCCACGGCGCAAGACCGGGGTCGCCAGCGAGAGCTGAACGTTACCTGTCGAGTGTGCGGGTAACGCTTGAGGATGTGAAAAAACTGTTACCTCAGTCCTTTCACGTAACAGAAGCCGGGGTTATCGGTAACGAAACCCCGGCTTTTTTTCGCCCCGAGAAAACGGTTATATCGACCTAACCCCTTGTTTTATTGGGCCTCGCAAAAGTTGGCACGGCCCCTGCTATATGTTTGGTACAAGAACAATAACAAGCAATGCACAAGACAATAAAAATAAGACGAATCGACTCACGCACAATAAAAACAAGACGGCGAGAGGCGCAGCTAACTGATTCTTTTGGAGAGGCGTTGTATTTGGGGCTTGCCCCACGACCAGGCCGAGAACAACAAAAACTGTCCTAAGACAGAGCCTGTACTGGTTGGATCGAGAGATCACTGCAATTCAGCGACCAAAGCAATCCGTTTGCTCTTGGCTCCCGATTGGGAGGGTCACGAAGGAAAATCTTCGTGACGAGGGCACTCAACAAAAACAAAAAGCCCGAATCAATAATAAAAAGAGCACGCAACTACTTCTTGGGGAGCTCCGGCTCCCCTTGTAGTTTCTCCCTTCCGGCAAAATCCTCCCAGTTTCCCTTGCTCGACCCTTGCAGCTTGCGGCTTACAGCTCAAATCTGCTGTCTCCTACACCATCCCCTGACTAAATGCTAGAATCTGCGCCCATCATGCGGTCATTCTTTGGTATGGCCGAACATTCCTTCAAACAGTGCATCCCATGCTGAAGAAGCTGTTCCAGTCATTCCGAACTCCCGTGCGTCGTACGCAACACATCCGTAGCACCCCTGAAGTGCTCAACAGCGGCCAACATTCGCTGCAGAAAACGCAATTCAGCCGCTATGCGGTGAATATCGTCGAACGCCTGCAAGGGGCTGGTTACCAGGCCTATCTGGTCGGCGGTTGCGTGCGTGACATGCTGCTGGGCATCACGCCCAAGGATTTCGACGTCGCCACCAGCGCCACTCCCGAGCAAGTGCGTGCCGAATTCCGCAATGCGCGGATCATTGGCCGTCGCTTCAAACTGGTGCATATCCATTTCGGTCGCGAAATCATTGAAGTCGCAACCTTCCGCGCCAATCACCCGGTCAACGAAGACGACGAAGACAGCAACCAGTCTTCGCGCAACGAGAGCGGGCGAATTCTGCGCGACAACGTCTACGGCACCCTGGAAGAAGACGCGCAACGCCGTGACTTCACCATCAACGCCCTGTATTACGATCCGGTCAGCGAGCGCATCCTCGACTACGCCAACGGCGTACACGATATCCGCAATCACCTGATCCGCCTGATCGGCGATCCCAAGCAGCGTTACCAGGAAGACCCGGTGCGCATGCTGCGGGCCGTACGTTTCGCCGCCAAGCTCAACTTCGGTATCGAGAAGCACACCGTGCAGCCGATCCGCGAACTGGCACCGATGCTGCGCGAGATTCCGTCGGCACGTCTGTTCGAGGAAGTGCTCAAGCTGTTCCTCTCCGGCCACGGCGCGATCACCTTCGAAATGCTGGTCGATCTGCAACTGTTCGCCCCGCTGTTCCCGGCCAGTGCCGATGCGCTGGAATACAACCCGGAATACACCCACACGCTGATCAGCGAAGCGCTGACCAACACCGACCTGCGCATCAAGCAGAACAAACCGGTGACCCCGGCGTTCCTGTTCGCCGCATTGTTGTGGCCGGCCCTGCCAGCCCGTGTATTGCGCCTGCAAGAGCGTGGCATGCCGCCGATTCCGGCGATGCAGGAAGCCGCTCACGAGCTGATCGCCGAACAGTGCCAGCGCATTGCGATTCCAAAACGCTTCACCATGCCGATCCGCGAGATCTGGGACATGCAGGAGCGTCTGCCCCGTCGCAGCGGCAAGCGCGCCGACCTGTTGCTGGACAACCCGCGTTTCCGCGCCGGTTACGACTTCCTCCTGCTACGTGAAAGCGCTGGCGAGGAAACTGACGGTCTGGGCGAATGGTGGACTGACTATCAGGATGCCAACGACAGCGAACGTCGCGACATGATCCGCGACCTCAGCGGCAAGGGCGATGACGCCAGCGGTGCTCCGCGCAAGCGTCGCCGCAGCAGCGGCTCCAAGCGCAAACGTGCCGGCGCCTCGAGTGCTACAGGCGAGTAAAGGCATGGAACGCATCTACATTGGCATGGGCAGCAACCTCGCTGACCCGGCCGAACAATTGCGCAGCGCCGTCGAGGCGCTGGGGCAATTGCCGCAGACCACGCTTGCCGGCGTTTCCGCCTTCTATCAGAGTGACTCGCTGCTGCCGGGCCAACCGCGTTATACCAACGCGGTCGCGGCACTCGACAGCACGCTTGCGCCGATTGAACTGCTTGATGCGTTGCAAGCGATCGAGAACGATCAGGGCCGCGAACGCCTGGAACGCTGGGGACCGCGCACACTGGATCTGGACATCCTGTTATTCGGCGATCGACTGATCGACGAGCCGCGGCTCAAAGTCCCGCATTACCAGATTCAGGAACGCGCGTTCGTGCTCTATCCCCTCGCCGAACTGGCCCCTGAGAAGCTGCGCCTGGCCGATGGCCGCACCCTCCCCGACCTGCTGGCAGCGTGCCCGTTCGTCGGCCTGGAACGCCTTTCCCACGCCTGACGCAAATCCTTTGTAGGCCTTCGTCCTATCCAGATTTATTGTCGGACAAAAAACCCGCGAATCAGCCCCGCCGCGCCGCTGAATCGCATCAGTAACGCCGGTAACACTCCCCTCGTAACAATGCGGTAACACACACAATTGACTTCCGGTTGGCTCATCACGACTATAGGCGTCCCGCTGCCGCCAACCCGGCACATACGGGCGCAAGCCAGGCCTTATAAGCACGACAAAAGACCGTGCGCCTGAGTAGATGACGAATCACGCGCGTTACTCGCAGTAGTTTCCAGAGCGCCTGAACGAGGATTTTTTACATGCCAGCCATCACCCTGACCACGCTCCAGAGCCTCAAGCAGAAAGGTGAAAAGATCACCATGCTGACCTGCTATGACGCGACCTTCGCCCACGCCTGCAACGAGGCCGGTGTCGAAGTGCTGCTGGTGGGCGACTCCCTCGGCATGGTTCTGCAGGGTCACGACAGCACTTTGCCCGTGACCACCGCAGAAATGGCCTATCACACCGCCTGCGTCAAACGCGGCAACACCGACGCGCTGATCCTGGCCGACCTGCCTTTCATGGCCAACGCCACCGTCGAACAGACCCTGACCAACAGTGCCATGCTGATGCAGGCCGGCGCGCACATGGTCAAGGTCGAAGGTCAGTTGTGGCTCGCCGAGTCGATCCGCCTGCTGGCCGAACGCGGTGTGCCGGTTTGCGCGCACATGGGCCTGACCCCGCAAGCGGTCAACATTCTCGGCGGCTATAAAGTGCAGGGCCGCAACGAGAACCAGGCGCGGCAGATGCGTGCCGACGCGATCTCGCTGGAACAGGCAGGTGCAGCGATGTTGCTGCTCGAATGCGTGCCAAGCGAATTGGCCGCCGAAATCAGCCAGGCGGTGAAAATCCCGGTCATCGGCATCGGTGCCGGTAACGCCACCGATGGCCAGGTTCTGGTGCTGCACGACATGCTCGGCCTGTCGATCACTGGCCGCGTACCGAAGTTCGTGAAGAACTTCATGCACGGTCAGGACAGTATCCAGTCAGCCCTGAAGGCTTACGTTAACGAAGTCAAAGCTGTCACGTTCCCAGGCATCGAACACGGATTCTCTGCATGAACACCGTAAAAACCGTACGCGAACTGCGCGCTGCCGTGGCCCGCGCCCGCAGTGAAGGCAAGCGCATCGGCTTCGTGCCGACCATGGGCAACCTGCACAGCGGCCACGTCGCACTGATCACCAAAGCCACCCAACGCGTGGATTTCGTGGTCGCGAGCATCTTCGTCAATCCGCTGCAGTTCGGCGCCGGCGAAGACCTCGACAAATACCCGCGCACCCTCGCGGCGGATCAGGAAAAACTGCTCGAAGCCGGTTGCGACCTGCTGTTCGCCCCCACCGTTGAAGAGATGTACCCCGACGGCATGGCCGGGCAGACCCGGGTCAGCGTTCCGCAATTGTCCGAAGGCCTGTGCGGCGCCAGCCGTCCGGGGCACTTCGAAGGTGTGGCAACGGTGGTCAGCAAGCTGTTCAACATGGTCCAGCCGGATCTGGCGATTTTCGGCCAGAAGGATTACCAGCAACTGGCGGTGATCCGCGCCTTGGTGCATGACCTGAATATGCCGATCCAGATCATCGGCGAGCCGACCGTTCGCGCCGCTGACGGCCTGGCGCTGTCGTCGCGTAACGGTTTCCTCAGCGAAGAACAGCGCGCCGTGGCACCGGCGGTCTATCGCGCCCTGAGCACGATGGCCGAGTCGATCAAACAGGGGGAGCGAGATTTCCCGGCGCTGATCGGCGCGCAGTTGAAACAGCTGGAAGCGGCTGGCCTGCGCCCGGACTACCTGGAAATCCGCCACGCCCTCAGTTTGCGTCCGGCCACGGCCGAAGACCGCGATCTGGTGATTCTGGTAGCAGCGTTCCTCGGCACCACACGGTTGATCGACAACCTGCACCTGAACCTCGATATCCCGGCCTGAAAAGCACCGCAATACCCCCTGTAGGAGTGAGCCTGCTCGCGATGAGGACCTGACATTCAGCATCATTGTTGAATGTCAGTCCGTTATCGCCAGCAAGCTCACTCCTGCAGTGTTTTCAGCGTCCTGAAAATTGCATTTCAAGCCATATTGCCGCCCCCAAAGCCTTCGGGCACACTGCCCGCCGTTCGATTCCAACCCGGGAAATCCCTCATGCACGCCATCATGCTCAAGGCCAAGCTGCACCGCGCCGAAGTCACTCACGCGGTGCTCGATTACGAAGGCTCATGCGCCATTGATGGCGAATGGCTGGACTTGTCCGGCATCCGGGAATACGAGCAGATCCAGATTTACAACATCGACAACGGCGAGCGTTTCACCACCTACGCCATCCGTGGCGAAGAGGGTTCACGGATGATCTCGGTCAACGGCGCTGCCGCGCACAAGGCCAGGGTCGGCGACCGCGTGATAATTTGCGCATACGCGCACTACAGCGAAGCGGAACTGGTGCATTTCAAGCCGCGCATGCTCTACATGGCGCCGGGCAATGAACTGAGCCACACCAGCAACGCCATTCCGGTGCAGGTCGCCTGATCGGCAGTGCACCGCTTCCGTTTGTCGGACGGTTTCTAACCCCGATGTTAAAAAAGTACCGGAAACAGGTCAGACAAAGTCAAGACAGATCGCGGCGTGAGGTTTACTGTATTCGCCCTGCGCCAATAAATCGTGTCGACGCAGTTTGACCCCGCGCCTCAACAGGGTGTGGCGGTCTGTTCAGTGTTCAAAAGGCCGTTCAAGTAAAAAGGAAAACCGCAGCGATGGCGTACTACCGCACTCCTCATGACGTTACCGCTCTGCCCGCCTGGCAAGCGTTGAAAGACCACCGCCAAGCCATGCAGGATTTCAGCATGCGCGAAGCCTTCAACGCCGATCCGCAGCGTTTCAACCAGTTCACCCTCAGCAGCTGCGGACTGTTTCTCGATTATTCGAAGAATTTGATCAACGCCGAGACCCGCAATCTGCTCGTGGGCCTGGCCAATGAAGTCGATCTGAAGGGCGCGATCAAAGCGCTGTTCGACGGCGAAATCGTCAACGCCTCCGAAGGCCGCCCCGCCCTGCACACCGCCCTGCGCCGCCCGGTGGGCGACAAGCTGTCGGTCAACGGCGTCAACGTGATGCCGGAAGTGCACAAGGTGCTGAACCAGATCACCGATCTGGTCGGCCGCATCCACGATGGCCTGTGGCGTGGTTACACCGAGAAGCCGATCACCGACGTGGTCAACATCGGCATCGGTGGTTCGTTCCTCGGCCCCGAGCTGGTCTCCGAAGCGCTGTTGTCCTACGCGCAGAAAGGCGTGCGCTGCCACTACCTGGCGAACATCGACGGCAGTGAGTTCCACGAGCTGACGCAAAAGCTGCGCGCCGAAACCACGCTGTTCATCGTCTCGTCGAAATCCTTCAACACCCTCGAGACCCTGAAGAACGCCCAGGCCGCACGCGCCTGGTATCTGGCGCAGGGTGGTTCGGAAGCCGAGCTGTATCGTCACTTCATCGCGGTATCAAGCAACAACGCCGCGGCGGTCGCGTTCGGCATCCGTGAAGAAAACATCTTCCCGATGTGGGACTGGGTCGGCGGGCGTTACTCGCTGTGGTCGGCCATCGGCTTACCGATCGCCCTGGCCATCGGCATGTCCAACTTCAAGGAACTGCTGTCCGGTGCCTACACCATGGACCAGCATTTCCAGACCGCGCCGTTCGAACAGAACATGCCGGTACTGCTGGCCCTGCTCGGCGTGTGGTACGGCAACTTCTGGGGCGCGCAGAGCCACGCGATCCTGCCGTACGACCACTACCTGCGCAACATCACCAAGCACTTGCAACAGCTGGACATGGAGTCCAACGGCAAGAGCGTGCGTCAGGACGGCACCTCGGTGTCGACCGATACCGGTCCGGTGATCTGGGGCGGCGTCGGCTGCAACGGTCAGCACGCCTACCACCAGTTGCTGCACCAGGGCACCCAACTGATTCCGGCCGACTTCATTGTGCCGATCGTCAGCTTCAACCCGGTGTCCGACCACCATCAATGGCTGTACGCCAACTGCCTGTCGCAGAGCCAGGCGCTGATGCTCGGCAAGACCCTGCCGGAAGCCGAAGCCGAACTGCGCGAAAAGGGCATGAGCGAAGAGCAGGTGCACAAGCTCGCACCGCACAAGGTGATCCCGGGCAACCGTCCGAGCAACACCCTCGTGGTCGAACGCATCAGCCCGCGTCGTCTCGGCGCGCTGGTCGCCATGTATGAGCACAAAGTGTTCGTGCAGAGCGTGGTCTGGGGCATCAACGCCTTCGACCAGTGGGGTGTGGAACTGGGCAAGGAACTGGGCAAAGGCGTTTACAACCGTCTGGTCGGCAGCGATGAAACCACCGCTGACGACGCCTCCACCCAAGGCCTGATCAATTACTTCCGCGGTCGTCACCGCGGCTGATCAAGGCCTTCGGGCCAACGCTGTTCCCTGTGGGAGCGAGCTTGCTCGCGAATGCAATCTGTCAGTCGACACCTTTGTTGGCTGGCGTGACGCCTTCGCGAGCAAGCTCGCTCCCACAGTTATTTTGGACCCCTTCAGCCATCAGATTCCTGATCCGGCTTGAACCCTTGGCCCTCTCGGCGCATCTTTATTCCTGTGCACAACAAGAATAAGGAACCGTCATGTTCGATATCAGCACGTTCCCCAAAGCCGATGCCGTCCGCCGGGCTGCGCAGTTGAGTCAGGACGACTACAAGCGTCTGTACCGCGAATCCATTGAACACCCCACGACCTTCTGGGCCGAACAGGCCACGCGCTTCCTCGACTGGAGCACGCCGTGGCAGACCGTTCAGCGCTATGACCTGAAAACCGGCGAAGCGTCCTGGTTTGCCGGCGGCCAGCTGAATGTCAGTTACAACTGCATCGACCGCCACCTCGCCCGACGCGGCGAGCAGACCGCGATTCTCTGGGAAGGCGACGACCCGGCCGAATCGGCGCAAATCACCTACAAGAAACTGCACCACCATGTCTGCCGTCTGGCCAACGTGCTGAAAAGTCGTGGCGTGAAGAAAGGCGACCGGGTGTGCATCTACATGCCAATGATCCCCGAAGCCGCCTACGCCATGCTCGCGTGCGCGCGGATCGGCGCCATCCACTCGGTGGTGTTCGGTGGATTTTCCCCCGATTCATTACGTGACCGCATTCTCGATGCCGACTGCCGCACGGTGATCACCGCCGATGAAGGCGTGCGCGGCGGCAAGTTCGTACCATTGAAACAGAACGTCGACAAAGCCCTGCAAAATTGCCCCGACGTCAGCACCGTCGTGGTGGTCGAGCGCACGCAAGGCAAAGTCGATTGGGTCGAGGGCCGCGACCTCTGGTATCACCAGGCCGTGCGTGACGTCAGCGACGACTGCGCGCCAGAGCCGATGGACGCCGAAGATCCGCTATTCATCCTCTACACCTCGGGCAGCACCGGCAAACCCAAAGGCGTGCTGCACACCACCGGCGGTTACCTGCTGCAAGCAGCGATGACCTTCAAGTACGTGCTCGACTACCGCGAGGGCGAAGTGTTCTGGTGCACCGCTGACGTCGGCTGGGTCACCGGCCACAGCTACATCGTTTACGGCCCGCTGGCCAATGGCGCGACCACGCTGATATTCGAAGGTGTACCGAGCTACCCGAACAGCTCGCGCTTCTGGCAAGTGATCGACAAGCACAAGGTCAACATCTTCTACACGGCGCCGACCGCCCTGCGCGCCCTGATGCGCGAAGGTGCCGAACCGTTGAAGGAAACGTCGCGCCAGAGTCTGCGATTACTCGGCAGCGTCGGCGAGCCCATCAACCCGGAAGCGTGGGAATGGTATTTCAACGTGGTCGGCGAACAGCGCTGCCCGATCGTCGATACCTGGTGGCAGACCGAAACCGGCGGCATCATGCTCAGCCCCCTGGTCAGCGCCCAACGGATCAAACCCGGCTGCGCCACGCAACCGATGTTCGGCGTGCAACCGGTGCTGCTCGATGAACACGGCAAGGAAATCAAGGGTGCCGGCAGCGGCGTGCTGGCGATCAAGTCCAGCTGGCCCGCACAGATCCGCAGCGTCTACGGTGATCCGCAACGCATGGTCGACACCTACTTCAAACCCTACCCCGGTTACTACTTCACCGGTGACGGCGCGCGCCGCGACGAGGATGGCGATTACTGGATCACCGGGCGCATCGACGATGTGATCAACGTGTCCGGGCACCGCATCGGCACCGCCGAAGTCGAAAGCGCACTGGTGCTGCACAACAGCATCGCCGAGGCGGCGGTGGTCGGTTATCCCCATGACGTCAAAGGTCAGGGCATCTACGCCTTCGTCACGCCAATGAATGGTGCCGAGCCGAGCGATGAACTGAAGAAAGAACTGCTCGCCCACGTCAGTAAGGAAATCGGCAGCTTCGCCAAGCCGGATCTGATCCAGTGGGCGCCGGCCTTGCCGAAAACCCGTTCAGGCAAGATCATGCGCCGCATCCTGCGCAAGATCGCCTGCAACGAACTCGACAGCCTCGGCGACACCTCGACCCTGGCCGACCCGAGTGTGGTGCAAGGCCTGATCGACAAGCGCCTCAATCAGTAACCTGCCAGGCGCGGTCAACCGGCCGCGCCCGTCCCTGTGCACAGAGTGGTCATGGAATTCATCCGCAGCCGTATCGAACACCAACTCATGAGCCTGACCGGCCTGTCTCTCGGTCAGCTCGACCTGGAAAACCCCAAGGGTGATCCCGGCCTGTTCGGCCCCGACTCAGTCAGCTGGCAGGTGCATGGCGACTTCAGCAGCATGCTGATTGGCGGCATCAGCGCGCTGTTGCTGCAAGCCTTGCATCCCCTGGCGCTGGCCGGCGTCTGGGATCACTCGAACTTTCGCCAGGACATGCTCGGGCGTTTGCGCCGAACCAGTCAGTTCGTGTCCGGCACCACGTTCGGCTCGCGTCGGGACGCCGACTGGCTGATCGAAAAAGTGCGCACCATCCACCTGCAGGTGGTCGGCACCGCGCCGGACGGCCGGCCCTACGCGGCGAGCGATCCGGACTTGCTGACGTGGGTGCACGTGGCGGAAGTCAGCAACTTCCTCGCCGCGCATTTGCGTTACCGCAACCCGCAACTGTCGTGGGCCGATCAGGATCGTTATTACGCGGAAATCGCTGTGGTCGCCGAACGCCTTGGCGCCCGCGACGTACCGAAGTCCCGACAGGCTGTGGCCGATTACCTGCAAGGCATGCGCCCACAATTACTGTGCGACGAGCGCAGTCGTGAAGTGCTGCGCCTGCTGCTCGCGGCACCGGCCCCCAGCCTGTTGGCGCGGCCCTTTGGCGATCTGATGATGAAGGCCGGCATCGACCTGCTGCCGGACTGGGCCAGCGACATGCTCGACGTCCGCCAGAGTTCGGTGCAACGGCAACTGATTCGCGCCAGCGTCAGACGCAGCGCACCGATGCTGCGCTGGGCGATGCGCAATGGTTCAGTACAACGGGCACAGCGGCGCATGGGAATTCTGACCTGATGCCCGGAGCTGCAAGCTGCAAGCTGCAAGCTGCAAGCTGCAAGCTGCAAGCTGCAAGCTGCAAGATTTGAGCTTAAGGCTTGAAGCTTGGAGCTTGAAGCCCAGTAACTGCTAAACTCCCGCGCCCCAATTCCCTCCAGCAAGGCGCCCGCATGTCTTCCTTGAATCAGGCGCTGCGCGCCGCCCTCGACCAACGTCAAGACTTGCTCACTGAGCTGCATGGCCAGGGCACCGATTGCTATCGGCTGTTCCACGGCAGCCAGGAGGGCGCCGGCGGCTTGACCATCGACCGCTACGGCCCGCAACTGCTGGTGCAGAGCTTTCACCAGACGCTGGAACGTGACGACCTGCTGCAACTGCACGCTCTGGTCAACCAGGCCCTGGGCCTGGAAACCCTGCTGGTCTACAACGACCGCTCCCGGGGCAATTCGCGGATTGATCGCGAAGACCCGGTCTATCGTGCCGACGACGCCGCGCTGGCCGATCTGGTCGGTCACGAATGGGGCCTGAACTACCGTGTCCGCGGGCGGCATGCCGGGCAGGACCCGCTGCTGTTCCTCGACCTGCGCAACACCCGCGGCTGGGTCAAGGATCACGCCAGGGGCAAAAGCGTGCTCAACCTGTTCGCCTACACCTGCGGCGTTGGCCTGAGTGCCGCCGCCGGTGGCGCGCGTGAGGTGTGCAATCTGGATTTCGCCGAAGGCAATCTGGCGGTCGGCCGCGAAAACGGTCTGCTCAATCCGCAGTTGCCGCAGATGGAGTTCATCCAGTCCGACTACTTCCCGGCGATCCGCCAGCTCGCCGGTCTGCCGGTCAGCCAGCGACGCGGACAGAAACTGCCGAGCTACCAGCGCCTCGAACAGCGTCAGTACGATCTGGTGCTGCTCGATCCGCCGGCGTGGGCCAAGAGTGCGTTCGGCACCGTCGACCTGCTGCGCGACTATCAGAGCCTGCTCAAGCCGGCCCTGTTGACCACCGCCGACAACGGCGTGCTGATCTGCTGCAACAACCTGGCGAAAGTCAGCATGGCCGACTGGCGCGAGCAAGTGCTGCGCTGTGCCGAGAAAGCCGGACGCCCGGTACGCGAATGGAGCGTCATGCCCCCCGGCGCCGACTTCCCGTCAATGGACCAGCAACCGCCGCTGAAAACCCTGATCCTGCAGTTGTAACCCTTCCCTGCGGTTAACAACTGTCCAATGAGGGAGCAGGCTCGCTCCTTCATGGGGTTTAATCCTACAGAACAATCTGAACAATCCTGCGCCCTCGGATGTACTTCGGAACCGGAATCGCGTGCCATACTCCAAGGCACTCCGATTCAGACAGATGAAGCCGCACATGCCCAAAGGATTGATTCGCGCGATTGGCGCCTTGTTGACCGCTCTGGCCCTCTACAGCTTGCTGGGGTTTCTGATTTTGCCGGGCATCGCCCTGCGCGTGGCCAACCAGCAACTGGCCCACTACGCCACGCTGCCTGCGCATATCCAGCGCATCGAACTCAATCCGTTCAGCCTTGAAGTGACAGTGTGGGGCCTGGTCATCGGTGAGCCGGGCAAGGAACAGGTTGGTTTCGAGCGGCTCTACGCCAACCTGCAACTCGACAGCCTGTGGACCAAAGCGCTGCACCTGGCCGACATCGAACTGGACAAACCCAAGACCGAAATCCTCTTCGCCAAAGACGGTCAGCTGAACCTGCTGGGCCTGTTCAAACTCCCCGCCAGCGAACCGACCCCGGCCGACCCGAACGCCAAGCCGTTCCCGCTGCGCATCGACCGCATCCAGCTGGCCGGTGGCAATGTGCATTTCGAGGACGCCCGGCCGAGCGAGCCGATCGAGTTCCTCTACGACAAGCTCGACTTCGAACTGAAGAACCTCAGCACCCTGCCCGAAGACAATGCCGACATGACGCTCGTAGCGGTCGGCCCGGCGGGTGGGCAGATCGACTGGAAGGGCAACTTCAGCCTGATCCCGTTCACCTCCGAAGGGACACTGAAAATCACCGACGGCAAGATGAAAGCCTTCTGGCCCTACGTGCGTGACGCCGTACCGCTGGTGCTCGAAGACGGTGTGCTCAGCCTCAGCACCACGTACAAACTCAATCTGTCGAAAGAAACCGAACTGCTGCTGAACGACGTAACAGTGAGCATTGCGCCGTTCGCGATCAAGGCACCGGACGGACGCCCGCTGGCAAGACTTGAACGCCTCGATGTCAGCGAAACCTCGATCGACCTGGCCAGACAGCAAGTGGTGGTCGGCAAAATCCGCAGCAACAAACTGGAAACCTGGGCCGCGCTCGAAGCCGACGGTCAACTGGACTGGCAGAAACTGTTCGCCAGCCAACCCTCCAGGCCAGCTGCCAAAGCGGCAGCGGAACCTGCCAATACCCCGGCAGCCGCCGACTCGCCGAAAGCAACGCCGGCACCGAGCAAGCCCTGGCAAGTGCTGCTCAAAGACGTGCAATTGCGTAACTACACGGTCCACCTCGCCGACCGTTCAGCAAAGCCGGCGGTGGCCCTGGATGTCACGCCGCTGAATGTCGATCTGCAGGATTTCGACAGCCTCAACGGTTCGCCCTTCAAGCTCAAACTCGACAGCGGCCTGGGCAAACAAGGCAAGATCACGGCCGACGGCACCGTCAATCTCGCCCCGGTCACCGCGCAGCTCAATGTCAAAACCCAGGACATCGACCTGCGCGTCGCCCAGTCCTACATCAATCCATTCATTCGCCTCGAACTGCGCAGCGGCATGCTCGGCAGTGATCTGAAGGTCAACCTCAAGAGCACCGAGCCGCTGGCCCTCAGCGTGACCGGACGTGCGCAGATAGATCAGTTGCACACCCTCGACACACTGAAAACCCGCGACTTCCTCAAGTGGCAACAAGTGGTGGTCGAAGGCCTGAACTATCAACACGGCGACAACCTGTCGATCGACAAGGTCAACCTGTTCCAGCCCTATGCGCGGTTCATGATCAACGACGATCGCACGACCAACATCGACGACCTGCTGATCCCGCAGCCCGCCGACAGCGGGACGAAAGGCACCGCTGCCAAACCGGCCGGCAACGCCAAACCGCTGGGCATTCACATCGGCGGTATCGCCATCAATGACGGTTCAGCCAACTTCGCCGACTTCAGCCTGACGCCGAATTTCGCCACCGCGATTCAACAGCTCAATGGCCAGATCGGCACCATCGACAGTCGCCAGGCCAAACCGGCCAGCGTCGACATCAAAGGCAAGGTCGACCGCTATGCACCGGTCACCATCAAAGGGGCGGTCAACCCGTTCGACCCGATGGCCAGCCTCGACATCGCCACCAGCTTCAAACGGGTCGAGCTGACCACCCTGACGCCCTACTCCGGCAAGTTCGCCGGCTACCGCATCCGCAAGGGCCGGCTCAACCTAGACCTGCATTACCTGATCACCAAGGGCCAGCTCAAGGCCGAGAACAAAGTGGTGGTCGAACAGCTACAACTGGGTGAAAAAGTCGACAGTCCGGATGCCGTGAGCCTGCCGTTGAAACTGGCGATCGCCTTGCTCAAGGACGTCGATGGCAAGATTTCCATCGAACTGCCGGTGACCGGCGACCTGAACAATCCACAGTTCAGCGTGATGCCGATTGTCTGGCAGACCTTGCGCAATCTGATTGTCAAAGCCGCTGCGGCGCCGTTCAAGATGATTGGCGGGCTGATCAGCGGTGGCAGTTCCGAAGACCTCGGCACCGTGTCCTTCGCGCCGGGCTCCAGTGAACTGAGCAAGGATGCCGAAGCTGCACTGGAGAAGTTGGCCAAGGCGCTCAAGGAACGCCCGGCCCTGCGCCTGGAAATCGAAGGCACCGCTGCCAAAAGCAGCGACGGCCCGCTGCTTGCCGAGCAACGGCTGGAACGCGAATACCAGTACAACTACTACAAGATGCTCCAGCGCCGCGGCGACAAGGTGCCGGCTCAGGCGTCGCTCCTGCAAGTACCGGACGGCGAGAAAGGTCCGTTGCTCGAAGGCATCTACCGCACGCGTCTGAAAACCCAGCCGCCTGCCGAATGGAAGGATCTGGGCAAGGAAGAACGCACGGCGAAGATGCGTGCAGGCTTGATCACGTTCTGGGGCGCAAGTGATGTACTGCTGCGTCAACTGGGCCAGGACCGCGCCAGCAGTATCAAGGATTACCTCGTCGACAAAGGCCAACTGGCGGACGACCGCGTTTACTTCATCGACGCCAACCTGGGCGAAGCCGAAAGCGATGGCCGGGTCGTGACGCAAATGCACCTGGATGCCGAATGATGAACATCAAGTGGCTACCCGCTTTGCTACTGACGTTCGCTGTGGGCCATGCCTCGGCGTCCGACACTTTGCGCTGCGGCAGCCAGCTGGTCAGCCTCGGCGACCGCGCCAGCGAAGTGCTGCAGAAGTGTGGCGAGCCGATCAGCCGCGATGCCCTCGGCTACAAGCGCAGCGCCAATCGCCGCGAAGAGTTTCAGGTCGAGGAATGGACCTACGGCCCGAGCAACGGCATGTACCAGTACCTGCGCTTTGAAGGCAATCGCCTGCGGCAGATCAACAGCAAGCGCGGTAACTAAGCCGCACCGGTTGCCCTTGCAGGAGTGAGCCTGCTCACGCCTACAGCTATTTTGTGGTGCTCCTGAAATAGAACAGGCCCCGACACAAGTGCCGGGGCCCGCAATGGTCACATCCGTGTGACCGTTCGCATGAACTCTAAAGTTGCGGCAGACGTATTACTCGGCCCGTCTGTCGCGTCTTCTCCCGGTTCAGGCGAGAAGTCATGCCTTACTCGGCTTTCAGGCCGTCAGCGGAGACCGCTTTGACGCCTTTGATTTTCTTGGCGATCGCAACAGCAACGTCTTTCTGCGATTCAGTGACAGCAGTAGTCGACGACAGCGATACAACGCCTTTGTTGGTTTCTACTTTGATGTCAGTACCTGGAATGCCTTTTTCGGTGACCAGGTCAGCTTTGACTTTGGTAGTGATCCAAGTGTCAGAAGTAGCTTCTTTAGCCTGGGTGACTTCACCGGCAGCCAGAGTCATTGGAGCCTGGGTAGCCTGAGTGGATTGTGCGAATGCACCGGAAGCCATGGTCAGGGTCAGCGCGGTAGCAGCAGCGGCAGTGATAGCGAACTTCTTCATACGAGTAACTCCTGTTTTTCTGGAAAGTCTGCTGGTTGTCTTGTCAGCAGGGTTACCAAGGTAGTTGCGAACGCTGTGCCAACTTTTGCAAATGATAAAAAACCATATAAATCAATAAGTTGCCGATTCTACGATTTTCCGGATTCATGCAATTTGCATGACTCACCGATAAATCGCATGCAAGTTGCGGTTTTCTGAAAAGTTCCTAAGACGCTGAAATTATTGAAACTTTTGAGAAGTGCTGCACCAAGAAAAATGCCCCGCTTTGCGGGGCATTTGGCAGTCCATCGACAACTCAGGTACCGCTGGCAGTACAGCCTTTTGGCGAATAGTCCGGTGCAACGGTCGTACCGCAAGACCATACGCCCGCACCGGTGCCGGAGGAGCGAGTGAGTGTGATGGTTTTATCCAGCACAGGGCCTGGCGCGTTTTTGATCGTGCAGACGATTGTCCCCGCACCAGTGGACGCGGTGCCCGACGCAGTGACGGCGCAATTGGAGGTCGTAACGGTCGCGGCACCCGCAACGAGTGTCAGTGTAGGGTCAGTCCCCTGATTGATGGTGTCCTCGAAAGGCACCTTCAGCGCACTGATTTCCGCCAGCCCCGCCGTCACCTTCGACCGCGCCTGATACTTGGTGTACTGCGGCAAGGCGATGGTCGCCAGAATCCCGATGATCGCTACCACGATCAGCAACTCGATCAGAGTGAAACCTTGTTGTTTTTTCATAGACACGCTCCATGCATGAGTCGAATTCTCATGATCTGCAAGGGACGGAGCATAGGCCATGCCAATGCCTGCAAAGCCCCGTTCATTCGACGCGAAGCGCCTGCAACGCCATTTCCTACAGCCTGCAACCGCACTATCTGACACTTTTTGTCACCTGCGCCGGCCGTGTTTGGCGCTGTCACTTGACTAGGCTATAAGTCATGAACGGCAAGCGTGCGGAATCCCCATGAATGACATCGCTCTGAGCGGTCTGGCCAAGCAACTGGTGCAGGCGCAACTGTTGACGGAAACAAGCGCCCAGCAAGCCTGGCAACAGGCCCAGCGCAATCGCCTGTCGCTGGTCAGTTATCTGGTACAGAACAAACTGGTGAAAAGCTCACAGGTGGCCGAGATCGCTTCCGAGCATTTCGGCATGGCGTTCCTCGACCTCAATTGCCTCGACAAGGAAACCCAGCCCAAAGGGCTGGTCAGCGAAAAACTGGTACGCCAGCACCACGCCCTGCCGCTGTGGCGGCGTGGCAACAAACTGTTCGTGGGCATTTCCGACCCGAGCAATCATCAAGCGATCAACGATATCCAGTTCAGCACCGGGTTGAGCACCGAAGCGATTCTGGTCGAGGACGACAAGCTCACCGATGCCATCGAAAAGTTCTTCGATACCCATGCCAGTGGCCTGGAAGACATGGCCGATGTCGATCTCGACGGCCTCGATGTCGAGTCCATCGACGACAGCAAGCAGGACGCCATCGGTGGGCTCGACGCCGACGATGCGCCAGTGGTGCGCTTCGTTCACAAGATGTTGCTCGATGCGATCAAGAGCGGCTCTTCCGACCTGCACTTCGAGCCCTACGAAAAGAACTACCGGGTGCGGGTGCGCACCGACGGCATTCTGCGCGAGGTGGCCAAGCCACCGATTCAACTGGCCGGGCGCATCGCCGCACGCCTGAAAGTCATGGCCAGTCTCGACATCTCGGAGCGGCGCAAACCTCAGGACGGGCGGATCAAGATGCGCCTGTCGAAGAGCAAGTCGATTGATTTCCGGGTCAACACCCTGCCGACCCTGTGGGGCGAAAAAGTGGTGATCCGGATCCTCGATCCGTCCAGCGCGCAGATCGGCATAGATGCTCTGGGTTACGAGCCAGCGCAGAAAGACCTGTACATGGCGGCGCTCAAGCAACCACAGGGCATGATCCTGGTAACAGGCCCGACCGGGTCAGGGAAAACCGTGTCGCTGTACACCGGCCTGAATATTCTCAATACCGTCGACATCAATATTTCCACCGCCGAAGACCCGGTGGAGATCAACATGGAAGGTATCAACCAGGTCAACGTCAATCCCAGACAAGGCCTGGATTTTGCCCAGGCCCTGCGCTCGTTTCTGCGTCAGGACCCGGACGTGATCATGGTCGGTGAGATCCGCGATCTGGAAACCGCCGAGATCGCCATCAAGGCAGCGCAGACCGGTCACCTGGTGCTCTCGACCCTGCACACCAACAGCGCTGCAGAAACCCTGACGCGCCTGCACAACATGGGCATTCCCGGTTTCAACATCGCCACCTCGGTCAGCCTGATCATTGCCCAGCGCCTGGCGCGCAAATTGTGCAGTCATTGCAAGAAGCCGATCGAGATCCCCCGCGAAACCCTGATCAAGGAAGGGTTCCCACCGGAACAGATCGGCAGTTTCACGATCTATGAGCCGGTCGGTTGCGATCACTGCAACGGCGGTTACAAGGGACGCGTGGGGATTTATGAAGTGGTGAAAAACACCCCCGAGCTGCAACGGCTGATCATGGCCGAAGGCAATTCGCTGGAAATCGACACCCAGATGCGCCGCGACGGCTTCGACAACCTGCGCACGTCGGGTCTGCGCAAGGCCATGCAAGGCATCACCAGCCTTGAAGAAATCAACCGGGTCACCAAGGACTGAACATGGCGGTCAAGGCAGCAAAAATCAGCGTCTACGCCTGGGAAGGCACGGACCGTAAAGGCACCAAGGTCACCGGTGAACTGAGCGGGCAAAACCCGGCACTGATCAAGGCGCAATTGCGCAAGCAAGGCATCAACCCCGGCAAGGTACGCAAGAAATCCGCCTCGCTGTTGAGCTTCGGCAAACGCATCAAGGCTCAGGACATCGCCCTGTTCACCCGGCAGATGGCAACGATGATGAAGGCCGGCGTGCCGCTGCTGCAGTCGTTCGACATCATTGGCGAAGGCTTCGAAAACCCGGCCATGCGCAAACTGGTGGATGAGGTCAAACAGGAGGTCGCGGCCGGCAACAGCTTCGCCACGTCCCTGCGCAAGAAGCCGAAATATTTCGACGAGTTGTATTGCAACCTGGTGGATGCCGGCGAGCAGTCCGGCGCCCTCGATACGTTGCTCGATCGCGTCGCCACCTATAAGGAAAAAAGCGAAAGCCTCAAGGCCAAGATCAAGAAGGCCATGACCTATCCGACCGCCGTGGTACTGGTAGCGGCCGTCGTGACCGGGATCCTGCTGGTGAAAGTGGTGCCGCAATTCCAGTCGGTGTTCTCCGGGTTCGGTGCCGAACTGCCGGCCTTCACGCTGATGGTGATCAGCCTTTCGGAGTTCATGCAGCAATGGTGGTGGGCGATTCTCGGGGCATTGGTGGCAGCGTTTTTCGGTACCCGCCATGCCTTGAAAACATCCCAGGCGTTGCGCGACCGTCGCGACACCTGGCTGTTGAAACTGCCGTTGGTGGGCACGTTGATGTACAAGTCCGCTGTCGCTCGTTTCGCCCGTACCCTGTCGACCACGTTTGCCGCCGGTGTGCCGCTGGTGGAAGCACTCGATTCGGTGGCCGGGGCCACCGGCAACGTGGTGTTCAAACGCGCAGTGCTGCGCATTCGCCAGGACGTGTCCACCGGCATGCAACTGAATTTCTCGATGCGCACCACCGGGGTCTTTCCGAATATGGCCGTGCAAATGACCGCCATCGGTGAAGAGTCCGGTGCGCTCGACGAGATGCTCGACAAGGTCGCAGGTTTTTATGAGGACGAAGTGGATAATATGGTCGACAACCTCACCAGCCTCATGGAGCCGTTCATCATGGTGGTCCTCGGCGTGATCGTCGGTGGTCTGGTGGTGGCCATGTACCTGCCGATCTTCCAACTCGGCTCAGCGATCTGACATGCCTATCGACGAACTCTTCAGTCTGTATCCGCTGGCCTTTGTGTGCACCGCCCTGCTATTGGGTCTGGTGGTGGGCAGTTTTCTCAATGTGCTGGTCTGGCGTCTGCCGAAAATGCTCGAGCGCGATTGGCGCCAGCAGGCGCAGGACGTTCTCGGTCTGCCCGGCGAATCGCCGCTGCCGACTTACAATCTGATGCTGCCGCACTCTGAATGCCCGCATTGCGCGCACCGGATCCGCGCCTGGGAAAACATTCCGCTGGTCAGCTATCTGTGCCTGCGCGGGCGCTGCTCGGCGTGCGGCGGGTCCATCAGCAAACGGTACCCGCTGATGGAACTGGCGTGCGGTCTGTTGTCAGCGTTCATTGCCTGGCACCTGGGCTTCGGCTGGCCCGCCGCCCTGTTGATCGTCCTCACCTGGGGCTTGCTGGCGATGAGCCTGATCGACACCGAACATCAACTGCTGCCCGACGTACTGGTGCTGCCGCTGATGTGGCTGGGGTTGATCGTCAACAGTTTCAGCCTGTTCGTGCCGCTGCACGACGCGCTGTGGGGAGCAGTGGCCGGTTACCTGGCGCTGTGGTCGGTGTTCTGGCTGTTCAAGTTGCTGACCGGCAAGGACGGCATCGGTCACGGAGATTTCAAGCTGCTGGCGCTGCTCGGGGCGTGGGGCGGCTGGCAGATTCTGCCGCTGACGATCCTGTTGTCATCGCTGGTCGGCGCGATTGTCGGGGTGATTTTGCTGCGGTTGCGCGACGAGAAAACCTCGACGCCGATCCCCTTCGGACCCTATCTGGCCATTGCCGGCTGGATTGCCTTGCTCTGGGGTGGTCAAATAACCGGCTTCTATTGGCAGTTTGTCGGTTTGAAATGAATACCCCTGTGGAAAAACCCTGGATTCTCGGCCTCACCGGTGGCATCGGCAGCGGTAAAAGCGCTGCCGCCCAGCACTTCATTGATCTGGGTGTCCACGTGGTGGACGCCGATCACGCGGCACGCTGGGTAGTTGAGCCGGGGCGTCCAGCGCTGGCAAAGATTGCCGAACACTTCGGCCCCGGCGTGTTGCAGGCCGATGGCACGCTGGACCGCGCCGCCCTGCGCAAACTCATCTTCGAAGTGCCGGAGCAACGTCGCTGGCTCGAAGCCCTGCTGCATCCGTTGATCGCCGAGGAAATCGCGCATCATCTGGCACTGGCAAAATCGCCTTACGCGATTCTGGTTTCGCCGCTGTTGATCGAATCCGGGCAATACGCGATGACGCAGCGCATCCTGGTGATCGACGCCCCGCAACAATTGCAGATCGAACGCACCTTGCAGCGTGACCAGACCAGCGAGCAGCAGGTTCAGGCGATCCTCAAGGCTCAGTCGAGCCGCGAAGACCGTGTGAACCGCGCCGACGATGTGGTGGTCAACGACCGCGACCTCGCCTGGCTGCACAGCGAGGTCGAGCGCCTGCATCACTTTTACCTGACTTTATCCGGAGGCCAAGCATGAGCCAGACCCCAACCGTTGACTGCCCGACCTGCGGCGCCCCCGTGGAATTCACCCCTGAGAACAAGTTTCGCCCGTTCTGCTCCGATCGCTGCAAGCTGATCGACCTCGGCGCCTGGGCGTCGGAAGAACACAAGATTCCGGTCGCACCGGATGCCGAGGACGAACTGTTTTCCGGTGATTTCGACCCGCGTCACTGATTCGATCAGGGGCGCATAAAGCCGTAGTCCTGATCGTCGTCGAGGTTTTCCGCAAGAAAGCGCAACTCGTCGGCCAGGTCTTCGGCGTTGCGCACGGCCTTGCTCTGTTGCACCACCGCACTGAGCAAGGCGCGCAGGCTCAACCCAGGGTCGAAACCAACTTCCTGCGCCACTTCCAGACTCTGCCGGGTTTCCTGCCTCGCCCACTCGTAAACACTCATGCTGCTGCTCCTGAAGGGATTTGCGCGAGCATGAAATTTCCCCCACGTAGCGGGTTTGATGTGGATCAAGACTTCGAATCGTCGTCCTTCCAGGGCGCCGAAAGGTAGCGGGTGCGGTTGAAGGTCTCCAGCCATTCCGGGCTGAATACCACCAGTGCACTGACGATCATGCCGTTGATAAACGCCTCGGGGAAAATGATCAGCCACAGGTAACCGGTGAAGTCTTCCAGCCATTCCGGCATGGCGAAAAGGCCGTCGTACCACAGCAGCGTCAGGCTCAGGATCAGGCACAACAGGGCTGACAGCGCGGCGGCAAAAAAACCGGAACAGAAGATGTACACGAACGGATTGCGCGGCTGCGCACGCTCGACGAGGATCGCCACGCACTCGGTAACCAGCACCGGCAGCAAAATGAACAAGGCGCCATTGACCCCCATCGCCGCGAGATCCTGACGCCCGAGCAGTACCAGGCCGATTTGCGCCACCAGCCCCCCGACGATCGCCAGCGGCCAATCCAGCAGCAGCGTCACCGCCGTCATGCCAAGGAAGTGATACGACACGCCCGTGTCGAAATCCCTGCGCATCAACCACAACAGAAACAACGCAAACACGGTGCCGAACAGCAGATGCTGACGCCGACTGTCGCTGAACAACTCGACCCACGGCGCCCGCACGATCGCCCAAAGCAGCACCGGCAGATAAATCAGCCAGCCCAGCATCAGACTCTCAGTCGCCAGCACCTCGACGCCGATCATGGGCGCGCCTTCTCCAGTGCCTCGCGCAGGTCGCTCGCGTTGGCGTACTCACGTTGCGCGAGCAATCGACCGTCCTTGAGTTGCAACCACAACACCTGGCCTTCCGCGCCGGGATAGCGCGACGCAACCCGGCCTTCTCGATCAAGCATGACCCGATAGTGGTAGTCGCGCATGGCCGGTACGGCAAACATTCTGGCAATCAGCGCCGGCATGCGCTGGATATCGGCAACGAACACCGCGTGACGGGCCTCCAGATAGCCCTTGGGCTGATCCTTCAACGCCTCCTTGATCAGCTTGGCGCCGTCCATATCCCGCGCCACCAGCAGCGTGGTGGTGCTGTTGTCGAGGGTGAAGGGTTGCTCGTACTGATCGAGTAACGTCCAGGGAGCAAGACGCTCGCCGGTTTCGAGTGCATGGGCAAACAGCGGAAAAAGAGCAAACAGCAGCAGCCAGCGAAATTTCACGATGAGTCCTCACGGTTTGGCGTAAATAATCAATTTCCATGAGTCTACACCGCCCTTCTCCACTGCCCACTGATGCACTTTGCCGCGTAACGCTTTCAGCTTGTCGCATTTGAACGCTAAGCTTGGCGTATGGATGACTCAGATTATTTACGCCTGCTGACCATCGCGGCCGAGCAGGCCAACGCCTTTCTGTCCAATGCCCGCAAATGGGAGCGTGAGCGTTGGGTCTGCCAGCGCCTGCTGCAAGGCTTGAACACTCCTTATCGCGCCGACGAATTCGCCCCGGCCGGCGAGCCGCCGGACGTGCTGTTTCGCGATGCCAATTTCGAGGTGTTCTTCGTGCTCGACGAGGGGCGCCGGCTCAACGACGAATGGCGCGATGAATTGCAGCGACGACGCAGCGCTTTTTCCCTGAGCCAGCTGGTGCGCCGCGAAGCCAAGCCGAAACGCATCCCGGCCAACGAGTTCCTGCTGCGACTGGCACCGACCTTGCGCAAGAAAGCACACAACTACAAGGAACGCGGCATGGATCTGGGCGAACTGGACATCATCGCCTTCGCCAGCCTCAAACGTGAAGTACTGGATTTGAACAGCCATTTTCCACCGCCTACCGAGTATCTGCGTCAGGGCTGGCGCTCGCTGTCCCTGGTCGGCCCGACCTTCGCCCGTGTGTTGTTCGCCCACCCGGATGCGCCGGACTTTCTGCGCAGCAACCTCGGTCGCAGCATTGTCTTTGATGTGGGAATCAGCCTGTGACGCCACTTCAGCAACTGATCGCCGATGTACCGCAGACCGGGTGCGTCCGCTGGATTGGTGTGCGCCCCGAGTCGCGCGGGCCGATGATCGAACTCGATGCCGTGGAGGCGCGGCTGGAAGCGGGATTGACTGGCGATCACGCGCGCCCCGGTGTGCGCAACGCGCGACAGGTGACGCTTATTCAGTGGGAACATCTGGCGGTGATCAGCGCGTTGATGGGTCGCCCTGACGATCATCCGGTAAAGCCTGAAGATCTGCGGCGCAATCTCGTCATCAGCGGAATCAATTTGTTTAGCCTGAAAGGGCGGCGCTTTCGCATTGGTCAGGCCATATTCGAAACCACGGGCTGGTGCCAGCCGTGCGCACGTCTGCAGAACAACCTCGGTCCGGGCACCTTTCAAGCGGTGCGCGGGCATGGCGGAATTACCGCGCGGGTGCTACAAAGCGGGATCATTCGCCTCGAAGACCGGGTGAGCGTCGAGCCGGTTCCGGACAGCGGCTATGCTGCGTTCAACCCTGGATAAAAACCGCTGTAGCTTCTGCCCATTCAGCAACGTCTACCTGACGAGGCAAATATGACCAGCCGCCTGAACCCCGAAGACCAGAAACATGTCGAAGAGTACCTGCAACTGTCCCAACACCGAGTCGAGCGCCGGCCTTTCCGGCCGTGGATGCTCCTGGTGCTGGTGCTGGCAGTGACCATTGGTCTGGGCCTGTTGAGCCGATTTATCAGTTACCTGACGCTATGAGCTGCCTCGCGCTCGCTTGGGTAACCGCACCGATTTCCTTTAAAAACCTTGCGAGTTATCCCTATGTCCCATCGTATTGTTATTGTCGGCGGCGGCGCCGGCGGTCTGGAGTTGGCTACCCGTCTGGGTAAGACTCTGGGCAAGCGCGGCACGGCCAGTGTGATGCTGGTCGACGCGAACCTGACACACATCTGGAAACCGCTGCTGCACGAAGTGGCCGCCGGATCGCTGAACTCCTCCGAAGACGAACTCAACTATGTCGCTCAGGCAAAATGGAACCACTTCGAGTTCCAGCTGGGGCGCATGAGCGGGCTCGATCGCGCGCAGAAGAAAATCCAGCTGGCAGCGACCTACGACGAAAATGGCGTAGAGCTGGTCCCGGCCCGTGAAGTGGCATACGACTCGCTGGTGATCAGCGTCGGCAGCACCACCAACGACTTCGGCACCCAGGGCGCGGCGCAGCATTGCCTGTTCCTCGACACCCGCAAACAGGCCGAGCGCTTCCACCAGCAACTGCTCAACCACTACCTGCGCGCCCATGCCGGGCAAACCGATGTGATCGAGCAGATCAGCGTGGCAATCGTCGGCGCGGGTGCCACCGGCGTCGAACTGGCGGCCGAACTGCACAACGCCGCCCATGAACTGGCGGCGTATGGCCTGGACCGGATCAAACCGGAAAACATGCACATCACCCTGATCGAAGCCGGGCCACGGGTGTTGCCTGCCCTGCCGGAGCGTATCAGCGGGCCGGTGCACAAGACGCTGGAGAAACTCGGGGTCAACGTGATGACCAACGCTTCGGTCAGTGAAGTGACCGCCGACAGCCTGATCACCGCCGATGGCAATGAGATCAAGGCCAGTCTGAAAGTCTGGGCAGCAGGCATTCGTGCACCGGGCTTCCTCAAGGACATCGACGGCCTGGAAACCAATCGCATCAACCAGCTGCAAGTGCTGCCAACCCTGCAGACCACCCGCGACGAAAATATCTTCGCCTTCGGTGACTGCGCCGCCTGCCCACAACCGGGTTCGGACCGCAACGTACCGCCACGGGCGCAAGCCGCGCACCAACAGGCATCGCTGCTGGCCAAGTCGCTGAAACTGCGCATCGAAGGCAAAACCTTGCCGGAGTACAAGTACACCGACTACGGCTCGCTGATTTCGCTCTCGCGCTTCTCGGCCGTGGGTAACTTGATGGGCAACCTGACCGGTAGCGTGATGCTCGAAGGCTGGCTCGCGCGGATGTTTTACGTGTCGCTGTATCGCATGCACCAGATGGCGCTGTACGGGCCGTTCCGCACGGCAATGCTGATGCTGGGCAGCAAGATTGGCCGTGGCACCGAGCCACGTCTGAAACTGCACTAAAAAACCTGTGGGAGCGAGCCGGCTCCGGGCGGCGATCCGACGAATGCGGTGTGTCAAACGACAAAAATGTCGACTGATACAACCTCTTCGTCGGATCGCCGCCCGGAGCCGGCTCGCTCCCACAATGTTTTGTGTTGATCGAAAGATCTGTTTCGTACTGTATCCCCCCTCGTTTTCCCCACCTTCACTTACAAACTCCTCCGCTGCGCGACACAGACGCGATACACCGCCACCGCTTAATGGCCACACCCGAGCGCACCCGCTCAGGCTTTTGTCCTTAACGTGTGGTTGCGTTGTGCAACCAGGAGAGTGTAAATGTCCCGTACTTCGACCCTCGGTAAACAATCCATTGGCCTGATCGGCGCAGCCCTGGCTGGCGGCTTGATGCTGTCCGGCTCGGTATTTGCCGCCCAGCCATTGGCACAGGGCTACATGGTTGCCTCGGCGGAAACCTCGGTGAAAGCGCCAGAAGGCAAATGCGGTGAAGGCAAGTGTGGCGATGCTTCGATGGCCAAGACTGACAGCGATGGTGACGGCAAGGTCTCGCGCGCCGAATTTCTGAAAGTCGCGCCGAAGTCGGACTTCGACAAGATCGACGCCAACCACGACGGCTTTATCGACGAGCAAGAGGCCTACAACAACGTGAAGGCCAACTTTGAAGCCAATGGCAAGAAAATGCCGAAAGGTCTGTTCGAACACCTGAAAGACCAAGACGGCGCCTGATCGACAGAAAAAAGCCGCGCTTCTCCTGCGAGAAACGCGGCTTTTTTATGTGTGGTTGTTTACAGCTGGAAACGCCGCACCATGCCCTTCAAGGCGTTGGCCAGTTGCGACAATTCATGGCTGGAAGCACTGGTCTGGTCGGCGCCTGCGGCAGAACGTACCGACAAATCCCGAATATTCACCAGGTTGCGGTCCACTTCCCGCGCGACTTGCGCTTGTTCTTCGGCAGCGCTGGTAATGACCAGATTGCGCTCATGGATCTCGTGCACCGACGCGGTAATGGTTTGCAGCGCCTCACCGGCACGCTCAGCCAGCGCCAGCGTGGTCGTCGCCCGCGCGGTACTGGCCTGCATCGAATCCAGCGCCAGGCTCGAACCGCTGCGCATGCCCTGAACCATTTGCTCGATCTCCTGCGTCGATTGCTGCGTGCGATAGGCCAGCGCCCGCACTTCATCAGCGACCACAGCAAAGCCGCGCCCACTCTCACCGGCCCGTGCCGCTTCAATCGCCGCGTTGAGCGCCAGCAGGTTGGTCTGCTCGGCAATCGCCCGAATCACGTCCAGCACTTTGCCGATATCCTGCGATTGATTGGCCAGTGATTGCACCAGTTCGCCAGTCTGTTGCACATCGCTGGCCAGGGCGTTGATGGCCGTGGCGGTCTCACTGACGCGCACCTGCCCCAGATGCGCCGACTCGCTGGATTGACGGGTGGCGTCAGACGTCGACACCGCATTGCGTGCGACCTCTTCCACTGCGGCCGTCATCTGATTAACAGCCGTCGCGGCCTGTTCGATCTCGTTGTTCTGTTGTTGCAGCCCCTGCGTACTGTCGAGTGTCACTGCATTGAGTTCATCGGCAGCGGTCGCCAGTTGCGTAGCCGAGCCGCTGATGCCTTGCAGCGTCTCGCGCAGGTTTTGCTGCATGGTCGCCAGTGCCTTGAGCAAACGGCTGACTTCATCGTTGCCCTGGGTTTCGATCGGTCGGGTCAGATCCCCCTGCGCGACACTTTCTGCTGCGCTCACGGCACTGCTCAGCGGGCGGACGATACTGCGAGTGAGCATCATCGCCAGTGCCACCGTGGCCAGCGCGGCCAACGCGATAAACAAACTGACAATCGTGCGCGAGTTTTCGTAGTGCGCAGCGGACTTCAGGCTTTCGGCGGCGACCTGTTTGGCGAACAGGTCCGCCAGGTCGTTGAGTTGTTTGCCGGAGCCATCGACGACGGTTTTCATGTCGACCAGCAACAATCTGGTCAACTCATCACGCTTGCCTTGCTCGGCGAGGGCAAAGGATTGAGCGATACCGCTGCGATACGCGGCGAAGGTCTTTTTGAATTGGTCATACAGCTGCTGGCCTTCCGGGGTGTCGACCAGTTTGTCGTAGGCGGCGATTTTCTCGCTCAGCTCCTTGTCGCGGGTGTCCATCTGGCTGCGGTAGGTGGCGATATTGTTCGCGTCCTGATCCAACGCCATGCGCAATGAGATGGTGCGGATGCGCAGCATGATCTCGCGAATCTCGTCGCCGCCACGAATACTCGGCAGCCACTGATTTTCTACCGCGACCTCACTGTCGCGAATGCTCGACATCTGCCCCAGCGCAAATACGCCGAGCAATGCCACCAACACCGCGATCAGGGCGAATCCCAAGGCAGCCCGGGGAGCAATATTCAACTGACGAAGCAACATGACGAACGCCCTTATTCTTGTATTGGCCAGATTCAAGGGGCGAAAGCCATGGCAGTCCCCTCGTGTTAGCGGGCTATCGGCCAGTTGTACGATGACTTGAAGGGAATTGCCTTTTCGAGGGACAAAAAAAATCCCCGTATCTTTCGATACGAGGATTTTTAATATGGTCGGGGTAAGGGGATTCGAACTCCTGACATCCTGCTCCCAAAGCAGGCGCGCTACCGGACTGCGCTATACCCCGGTAAAAAAAAGGCGACCTTTCAAAGATCGCCTTCTTCGATCAGCGCTTTTGGCCTCTGATCTTAAGATTCGATCCCAGTGTTACCTGGTTTCAAAAATGGTGGGTCGTGTGGGATTCGAACCTACGACCAATTGGTTAAAAGCCAACTGCTCTACCAACTGAGCTAACGACCCAAAAATGGTCGGGGTAAGGGGATTCGAACTCCTGACATCCTGCTCCCAAAGCAGGCGCGCTACCGGACTGCGCTATACCCCGGTTTGAAATTGGCTCCGTGACCAGGACTCGAACCTGGGACCCAATGATTAACAGTCATTTGCTCTACCGACTGAGCTATCACGGAACTACATATTTCAATTTACAACTGTGAAACCTGAAGCTTCTCGACACCGTTTTCGCATCGCTGCGTTCGTGTGTCTGAGGCGCGCTATTCTACAACCTAGAACACCTCTGTCAACCCCCTAAATTGCTTTCAAGTTAATGATTTGCAACTTATTTCAGTTTTCAACCCAGAGGATTGAAACGCTGCCGGTGACTGACTGCGGGGCGCACTTTACAAGCCTTTTCCTTTGAGTTCAACAGCCTAACGAAAAAAAAGGCCCCACAATGTGGGGCCCTCCTTTTTTCCTTGGCGCTTTGGCTCAGTTGAAAACGATTTCGTCGTTCTCGACGGTGCCGGTCGCGGTTTCGCCAGGCATGAAGTGCCCCGAGAGGATCAATTGCGCCAGCGGGTTTTCGATCCAGCGCTGAATCGCCCGTTTCAAAGGACGTGCGCCGTAAACCGGGTCGTAACCGACGGCAATCAGCTTGTCCATCGCTTCCGGACTCAGTTCCAGCTTCAGCTCGCGCTCGGCCAGACGACTGCGCAGACGGCCCAACTGGATCTCGGTAATGCCTGCGATCTGATCCCGCGCCAGAGGCTCGAAGATCACCACTTCGTCGACCCGGTTGATGAACTCCGGACGGAAGTGCGACGTCAGCGCATCCATCACCGCAGCACGCTGCGCCTCGCGATCACCGACCAGCTCCTGAATCTGCACAGAGCCGAGGTTCGAGGTCATGACGATCACGGTATTACGGAAGTCCACCGTGCGGCCATGGCTGTCGGTCAGGCGACCATCCTCGAGCACTTGCAGCAAGATGTTGAACACATCCGGGTGCGCCTTCTCGACCTCGTCCAGCAGGATCACCGAGTAAGGCTTGCGCCGTACCGCTTCGGTCAGGTAACCGCCCTCTTCGTAACCAACGTATCCCGGTGGTGCACCGATCAGGCGAGCCACGGAATGTTTCTCCATGAACTCGGACATGTCGATCCGCACCATCGCCTCTTCAGTATCAAAGAGGAATTCGGCCAGCGCCTTGCACAGCTCGGTTTTACCGACACCGGTCGGGCCGAGGAACATGAACGAGCCGCTCGGACGATTCGGGTCGGACAACCCGGCACGGGAACGCCGCACTGCGTTGGCCACCGCCACCACGGCTTCGTCCTGACCGATCACACGTTGGTGCAACAGGCTTTCCATCTTCATCAGTTTGTCGCGCTCGCCTTCGAGCATTTTCGATACCGGAATACCGGTCCACTTCGAAACGACTTCGGCGATTTCCTCTTCGGTCACCTTGCTGCGCAGCAACTGGTTTTCGCTCTTGCCGTGCTGGTCGACCATTTGCAGACTGCGCTCCAGGTCCGGGATCACCCCGTATTGCAGCTCGGCCATGCGATTGAGATCGCCTTTGCGGCGCGCGGCTTCCAGTTCCTGACGGGACTGTTCGATCTTCTGCTGAATCTGCGCAGAACCCTGCACCTCGGCTTTTTCCGAGTTCCAGATTTCTTCCAGGTCCGAGTACTCACGCTCGAGGCGGACAATTTCTTCCTGAAGTTTTTCCAGGCGCTTCATGGCCGCTTCATCGCTTTCTTTCTTCAGTGCCTGGGATTCGACCTTCAACTGAATCAGACGCCGCTCAAGACGATCGAGCACTTCCGGCTTGGAGTCGATTTCCATACGGATACGGCTGGCCGCTTCGTCGATCAGGTCGATGGCCTTGTCCGGCAGCTGCCGGTCAGTGATGTAGCGATGGCTGAGCTTGGCCGCCGCGATGATCGCGCCGTCGGTGATCGCGACCTTGTGGTGAACCTCATAACGCTCTTTGAGGCCACGCAGGATGGCGATGGTGTCTTCTTCACTCGGCTCGTCCACCAGCACTTTCTGGAAGCGCCGCTCGAGGGCCGCATCCTTCTCTATATATTGGCGGTACTCGTTGAGCGTGGTCGCACCGACGCAGTGCAGCTCACCGCGCGCCAGCGCAGGTTTGAGCATATTGCCGGCATCCATCGAGCCTTCGCCTTTGCCGGCGCCGACCATGGTGTGCAGTTCGTCGATAAACAGAATGATCTGCCCTTCCTGTTTCGACAGCTCGTTGAGCAGCGATTTCAGGCGTTCTTCGAACTCCCCGCGATACTTGGCGCCGGCAATCAGCGCGCCCATGTCCAGCGACAACAGACGCTTGCCCTTGAGGCCGTCCGGCACTTCGCCGTTGATGATGCGCTGGGCCAGACCCTCGGCAATCGCGGTTTTACCTACGCCAGGCTCGCCGATCAACACCGGGTTGTTCTTGGTCCGGCGTTGCAGAACCTGAATGGTGCGACGGATTTCGTCGTCACGGCCGATCACCGGGTCGAGCTTGCCCTCTTCGGCGCGCTTGGTCAGGTCGACGGTGTACTTGTCCAGCGCCTGGCGCGACTCTTCGTGGTTCGCGTCATTGACCGCTTCACCGCCACGCAGGTTGTTGATCGCGTTTTCCAGGGCTTTCTTGCTCACGCCCTGGCCGAGCAGCAACTTGCCGAGCTTGCTGTTCTCGTCCATCGCCGCGAGCAGCACCAGCTCACTGGAAATGAACTGGTCGCCCTTCTGCTGAGCCAGGCGATCAGCCTGATTGAGCAGGCGCGCCAGATCCTGCGACATGTTGACGTCGCCGGTCGGGTTCTGGATTTTCGGTAATTGGTCGAGCTCTTTGGTCAGCTCTTTGCGCAGGCTGTTGACGTCGAAGCCCACTTGCATCAGCAGCGGCTTGATCGAACCGCCCTGCTGTTCAAGCATGGCCTGCATCAAGTGCGCCGGCTCGATGGCCGGATGATCGTGGCCTACGGCCAGGGATTGGGCGTCGGACAACGCCAACTGTAATTTGCTGGTTAAACGGTCTATACGCATGGGGTCACCTTCCTTTTGAGCAGGCCGGACCTAAAAACCATCCTGAATAAAGAAACCTGCCAGATAGCACTGTAGATGCGGTCGATTCTGGAAGATTCAAGCGTCGGAGAGTTGATACAGATCAGACAAGTCTAGCGGGTGAGCCAGATCAGGGAGGCGAAGCGCCCCGTGCGCGACGCACGACGGTAGGAGAAGAAGCGTGGATCGGTCACGGTGCAGAAATCGCCGCCATAAACCGCAGTGACACCCCGTTCAGCCAGACGCAGCCGCGCCAGCAGGTAGATGTCGGCCATGAACTTGCCAGCATTGTGGCTCGGTACGAAGGCTGATGCCGCTTCGGGCAGTTGATTGATGAAAACTTCCCGTACTTCCGGGCCGACTTCAAATGCTTTCGGGCCGATGGCCGGACCGAGCCAGACCAGCACGTCCGCCGGAGCGGTGTCGAGTTGATCGAGAGTGGCTTCGAGCACGCCCGCCGCCAACCCGCGCCAACCGGCATGAGCCGCCGCGACACGAGTGCCGGCACGGTTGCAGAACAATGCCGGCAGGCAATCCGCGGTCATCGCCGTACAGGCAATGCCGGGGGTCTGCGTCCAACTGGCGTCAGCCGTTGCCACCACGTCTGGATCAGCATGAGCCACGACAATTCCGTGCACTTGCTGCAACCAGGCCGGCTTTATAGAGAAGCGCTCGGTCAGACGCCGACGATTCTCGGCAACAGCCTCTGGGCGATCATCGACATGATCGCCCAGATTGAGGCTGTCGAACGGCGCCTCGCTGACACCGCCCTCGCGAGTGGTGACACAGGCCATGACGCTGGCCGGCGCAGGCCAGTCCGGCGTCAGCCAGTTCATCCGACGAATGCCTCGCGATCCTGCTTGAGCAGGGTCAGCAGCCAGACGAAGTCTTCCGGCAGCGGCGATTCCCAGCTCATGCGTTCACCGGTGGTCGGATGATCGAGCTCGAGGAAGCGCGCATGCAGCGCCTGACGCGGGAAGTGCTTGAGCGACTCGACCATGGTCGGGTTCGCCGCCGGCGGGATGCGGAAACGACCGCCGTACGCCGGGTCGCCGACCAACGGGAAGTTGATGTGCGACATATGTACGCGGATCTGGTGGGTCCGGCCGGTTTCCAGTTTTACCCGCACGTGGGTGTGGGAACGGAAACGCTCCAGCACGCGATAGTGGCTGACGGCCGGCTTGCCGCCTTCCATCACCGCCATGCGCTGACGCTGCTGGCCGTGGCGACCGATCGGTGCATTGATCTTGCCACCCGCCGTCACCACGCCGATCACGATGCACTCGTAAATGCGGCTGACGCTGCGGCTCTGCAATTGTGCAACCAGCTTTGTCTGCGCCTGAATGGTCTTGGCCACCACCATCAGACCGGTGGTGTCCTTGTCCAGACGATGCACGATACCGGCGCGCGGGACATTGATGATGTCCGGCACGTGGTGCAGCAAGGCATTGAGCAAGGTGCCATCGGCGTGACCGGCAGCCGGGTGCACCACCAGGCCCGCAGGCTTGTTGATCACCAGAATGTCGTCGTCTTCATAGACGATGTCGAGCTCGATGTCCTGGGCGATCCACTCGCCCTGGGCTTCCTGCTCGGCAGTCAGTTCAAGGATGGCACCGCCATGCACGATGTCGCGTGGGCGGATGACCGCCCCGTCCACAGTCAGGCGACCTTCTTTGATCCAGGCGGAAAGGCGCGAGCGTGAGTGCTCAGCGAAGAGTTGGGCGGCGACTTGATCGAGGCGTTGGCCGCCCAATTCGGACGGCACCTCTGCGCGAAGTTCAATTTTATCGGACATGCTCTGACTGGGCGTCGGCACAGCCTTTGGTTTCGGCTGCGCGCTTGTGGTTAAATACGGCGTCTTTTGCCCCGAGGCTTTTCAACGGGGCGCTCATCATAACAGGACGGCCCCGCCCAAGACAGCGGCCGTCATAGGGACGCAAGCCGCCATGCAAGTGAAACACCTGCTGCTGATCGCCATCCTCGCATTGACCGCTGCTTGCTCATCGAAGGAAGTCGTCGACGAAAACCTGAGCGAAGCCGAGCTGTATCAGCAGGCTCAGACCGACCTGGACAATAATAGCTACACCAGCGCCACAGCCAAGCTGAAGGCTCTGGAGTCGCGCTATCCGTTCGGTCGCTACGCCGACCAGGCACAGCTTGAACTGATCTATGCCAACTATAAAAACTCCGAGCCGGAAGCTGCCAAGTCCGCCGCCGAGCGTTTTATCCGTTTGCACCCCCAGCACCCGAACGTGGACTACGCCTACTACCTCAAGGGCCTGACCTCGTTCGACCAGGACGTCGGCCTGCTGGCGCGCTTCCTGCCGCTGGACATGACCAAGCGTGACCCGGGTGCCGCTCGCGACTCGTACAACGAGTTCGCCCAGTTGACCAGCCGCTACCCGAACAGCCGCTACGCGCCGGACGCCAAGCAGCGCATGATCTACCTGCGCAACCTGCTGGCTGCCTACGAAATCCACGTGGCTGACTACTACCTGACCCGTCAGGCTTATGTAGCCGCTGCCAACCGTGGCCGTTACGTGGTGGAAAACTTCCAGGAAACCCCATCGGTCGGCGACGGCCTGGCAGTGATGACTGAGGCCTATCAGCGTCTGCACCTGGACGAACTGGCGACCACCAGCCTGGAAACCCTGAAGCTCAACTACCCGAACCACCCGAGCCTGCAAGACGGCCAGTTCGTGCCACGGGTTGCCGAAGCCGACAACCGTTCGTTCCTGAGCAAGGCGACGTTGGGTCTGATCGAGTCGCGTCCACCGCTGCCGCCGGGCGAAACCCGCGCCAACCAGGACGTGCAGAAGCAGTTCCAGGACGCAAAAGACGCGATTCCGAACGAGCTCAAGCCAAAAGACGAAAACGGCGACGTGATCGAAGAGCCAGCGCCGGAATCCAGCAGTTCCGACCGTTCGTGGTTCAGCTACATGACGTTCGGCCTGTTCGACTGAATACAGCCGATGCACAGAAAAAGGGAGATCTTCGGATCTCCCTTTTTCATGGGCGCGCTTGAATAGACTGGGCGCGTCTCGGGTCCTTGGCTAAACTGCCGGATCATCAGTCGAAAAGCCGCTCATCATGCTTCGTTTATTGTTCTGGATTGCCGTGATTTTCGCCGCGTTCTGGTTGTGGCGTAAGTTCAAGGCACCCGCCGCGTCCAATCCATCCCGTCGCGATCCTCGCGAACAAGACGCCGCACCGATGGTGCGCTGCGCCCATTGCGGCGTTCACCTGCCGCGCGACCGTGCGCTGAGCCTTCAACAACAGTGGTATTGCAGCCAGGCTCACCTCGAGCAAGGCCCGGGCTCCAGTGATCGCTGAGGCCGCCAGCGCCCACAGCAAACAGGCGCAGCGCCTGCTGCGCCTCTACCATCTCTACCGTTTAAGCGTCGGCATCACCCTGGTGCTGTTGATCTCCAGCAACATGGACAACCGCCTGCTGACCTCGGCCAACGACGATCTGCTGCGCGGCGGCAGCTGGCTGTATCTGGTGCTCAACATTCTGTTGGTGGTGTTCTTTGAAAACACCCGGCGCCCGACTCAGCTGTTCACGCTGGCGCTGGTCGACGTGCTGTTGTTGTGCGGTTTGTTCTACGCGGCCGGCGGCGTGGTCAGTGCCCTGGGCAATCTGCTGATCGTTTCGATCGCGATCAGCAATACCCTGCTGCGGCGGCGTATCGGCCTGCTGATCGCCGCCATTGGCGCGCTCGGCATTGTCGGCCTGAGTTTCCTGCTCAGCTTCAGCCATCCCCTGAGCGCCAATGAATACCTGCAGGCCGGCACCCTCGGTGCGCTGTGTTTCGCCGCCTCACTGCTGGTGCAAGGATTGATCAGGCGTCTGGAGGTCAGTGAAACCCTGGCCGAACGCCGCGCCAGCGAAGTGGTCGGCCTCGAAGCGCTCAATGCGCTGATCCTGCAACGCATGCGCACCGGCATTCTGGTGCTCGACGGAGCGCGCCGGGTGCAACTGGCCAACCACAGCGCGCAGATCCTGCTCGCGCAATCCCATCTTCAAGGGCATCTGATCGACGACTATTCGCCGGCACTGGTCGATCGCCTGCAATTGTGGATGAACAACCCGACCCTGCGCCCGCAAAGCCTGAAAATCCCCGGCAACGGCCTCGAACTGCAAGCCAGCTTCATCGCCCTGGACCAGAGCCCGAACCCACAGACCCTGGTGTTTCTCGAAGACCTCGCGCAAATCGCCCAGCAGGCCCAGCAACTGAAACTGGCCGCCCTCGGCCGCCTGACCGCCGGCATCTCCCACGAAATCCGCAATCCGCTGGGCGCCATCAGTCATGCCGCGCAGCTATTGGGGGAATCCGAGGAACTCGATGGTGCGGATCGCCGTCTGACGCAGATTATTCAAGACCACTCCCAGCGCATGAACCGAGTCATCGAAAACGTCCTGCAACTGTCCCGCCGCCAGCAGAGTGCACCGCAACGCCTGGATCTCAAGCCGTGGCTGGAAAACTTCGTTGCCGAAAGCCGCGAGCAGGCCACTGAGCGTCAGCAGATTCACTTACGGATCAATTCGGGGGACTTCACCACCCTGATGGACCCCAACCAGCTCACGCAAATTCTCGACAATCTGTTGCGCAACGGCTGGCGCCACAGCGCCCTGCTGCACGAACAAGCCGAGGTCTGGCTGGCCCTGTTCGTCGACCCCGACAGCCAGCTGGCGGTGCTCGAAGTACGGGACAACGGCCCCGGCGTCGCGCTCGATCAACAGGCACATCTGTTCGAACCGTTCTTCACCACCAGTAGCCAGGGCACCGGCCTTGGGCTGTATCTGTCCCGTGAGCTGTGCGAAAGCAATCAAGCGCGCCTAGACTTCCAGTCACGCCAAGACGGCGGCTGCTTTCGCATCACCTTTGCTCACGGACGGAAACAAAGTTGAACACGAGCCCACGGCAAAAAATCCTCATCGTCGACGACGAGCCGGATATCCGCGAACTCCTGGAAATCACCCTGGGACGGATGAAACTCGACACCTTCAGCGCGCGTAATCTCGGCGAAGCCCAGGCCCTGTTGCAGCGCCAGTCCTTCGACCTGTGCCTGACCGACATGCGCCTGCCCGATGGCACCGGCCTGGATCTGGTACAACACATTCAGCAACGTTATCCACAGCTGCCGGTGGCGATGATCACCGCGTATGGCAGCCTCGAAACCGCAATCAACGCGCTGAAGGCCGGGGCTTTCGACTTTCTCACCAAACCGGTGGACCTCACCCGCCTGCGTGAACTGGTCGGCACCGCCTTGCGCATGCCGGTGGCCGGTGGCGTGTGCACCTCGATTGACCGGCGCTTGCTCGGCGACTCGTCGCCCATGCGCAATCTGCGCAAACAGATCGACAAACTCGCCCGCAGCCAGGCGCCGGTGTACATCAGCGGCGAGTCCGGCAGCGGCAAGGAACTGGTGGCGCGGCTGATCCACGAACAAGGCCCGCGCGCCAGCCAGCCCTTCGTGCCGGTGAACTGCGGGGCCATTCCTTCGGAATTGATGGAGAGTGAATTCTTCGGTCACCGCAAAGGCAGTTTTACCGGTGCGGTCGAGGACAAGCCCGGACTGTTCCAGGCAGCTCACGGCGGCACATTGTTTCTCGATGAAGTGGCGGACCTGCCGCTGTCCATGCAAGTGAAACTGCTGCGGGCGATTCAGGAAAAAGCCGTGCGCAGCGTCGGTGGCCAACAGGAAACCGTGGTCGATGTGCGTATTCTGTGCGCCACCCACAAGGATCTGGACGCCGAAGTGGCTGCCGAACGCTTCCGTCAGGATCTGTATTACCGGCTTAACGTCATCGAATTGCGCGTACCGTCCTTGCGCGAACGACGCGATGACATTGAAGTGCTGGCGGCGCACGTGCTCAAGCGCCTGGCCAAGGACACCGGCCAACCGCCGGCGCGCCTGCACCCGCAAGCGCTGGAAACCCTGAAGAACTACCGCTTTCCGGGGAATGTGCGCGAGCTGGAAAACGTCCTCGAACGGGCGCACACCTTGTGTGAAAACCGTACGATCGAAGCTGAGGACTTGCGCCTGAGCGAGGGTAACTGCGCGGCGGGTGGCGCAATTGCCGACCTGACGCAAATCGACAACCTGGAAGATTATCTAGAGAACGTCGAACGCAAGTTGATCCTGCAGGCGCTGGAGGAGACGCGCTGGAATCGCACGGCAGCGGCGCAGCGCTTGAGCCTGTCGTTTCGGTCGATGCGTTACAGGTTGAAGAAACTCGGTCTGGATTGAGGCCACCTTCGCGAGCAAGCCCGCGCCCACATTGGATTTGTGACCGACACGATCAACTGTGGGTGCGGGCTTGCTGGCGAAAACGGTCTGCCAGGCCCTGGAAAAATATCTGACTAAATGCGGCCTTCAGGCGCATACGGTGCCGGATCAATGATCGGTGTCCGCCCCAGCATCACATCGGCAAACAACTGACACGACGCCGGCGCCAGCACCAACCCGTTACGGTAATGCCCGCAGTTCAACCACAAACCCGCGAACCCCGGCACCCGGCCGATGTACGGAATCCCTTCCGGCGAGCCAGGCCGCAACCCGGCCCAATGCCCCACCACCTCGGCATCCGCCAACGCGGGAATCAACTCGACCGCCGACGCCTTGAGGCTTTCCAGCGCCACATCGGTCGGCGTCTTGTCGTAGCCTTCGTGCTCCAGCGTACTGCCAATCAGGATGTGCCCGTCACGACGCGGAATCGCATAGCGTCCCTTGGCCAGAACCATGCTCGGCAGGAAATCGGCCGCGCATTTGTACAGAATCATCTGGCCTTTGACCGGCTCGACCGGCAGCGACAGGTTCAGCGTCTTGAGCAGATCGCCGCTCCAGGCGCCGGCCGTCAGCACGATCTGATCGCCCTCGATCACGCCAGTTGAAGTCTGCACGCCCACCACCCGCTCGCCCTGACGCACAAACCCGCTGACTTCGCATTGCTCGTGAAGGGTCACGTTCGGCAGCGCCTGCAACGCCGCCTTCAGCGACTTGACCAGACGCGGGTTTCTGACGTTGGCGACATCGGCCATGTAGATCGCCCGCGAGAATCCACCGCCCAGCACCGGTACCGCATCGTGTGCTGCCGAGATATCCACAGACCGCAACGGACGGTTCTCCCGTGCGGCCCAGGCCAGTGCCTCGGCTTCGTCATCCAGATCCAGCCAGTACAGGCCGGTGGTGTGCACTTCGGGATCAACGCCGGTATCGGCAAACAGGCGTTCGCCCAGCTGTGGATAAAAATCCTGCGACCAGTGCGCCAGCGCGGTGACGGCCGGGCTATAGCGCCACGGGTACAGCGGAGACACGATGCCGCCACCGGCCCAGGACGATTCCTGGCCGAGGTCCGAACGATCCAGCAGCACCACGCTGCGCACTTCGGAGGCGAGGTTGTAGGCGGTCAGCAGGCCAATCACCCCGCCACCGACAATCACCACTTGCTGTTGCCTGGTCATGTTTGATCCAACCGTGAAAAAGACAGTGGGCGCAAAAGGCGCCCTTGAGAAAGTACCTCAGCGGCCCCAGCAATCCTTGGTGGTCAGCCCGGTGGTAGCGTTATTCATGCTTCTGACGCCGGTGTTGGTCAGGGTGAAGTCCCCGCACCTGTCGGTCGCCATGGTAGTGCCGGCCTTGCGGGTGGCGGTCAGCAGAAAGGTCTGGTCGGTGACCGTCGGGGTGAGCGTGTAAAAGTCATTGCCCGCGCTCAGACCGGTAATGCCGGTGTAGACGTTGTTTTTGGTATAGAAACGCTCGAGGATCTGCACCTGTTCCGAGAGCAGCGAGACCACCTCGGCGCGCCGTCCCTTTTTCAGGTATTCGGTGTAGCTCGGTGCGGCGATGGTGATGATGATCCCGATGATCGCAATCACGATCATGATTTCGATCAGGGTGAAGCCCCGGTTGACTCTGCGCATGCCTCAAACTCTCACTTACTGTATTTGTCGCCACATGATACGACGGCTGCCGCCGCCGGATTTTTCCACCAGTGTGGTGACGGTGCCACTGGAATCGTTGACGATCTTGCGGGTCGCGCCATTGATGATGGCGTTCAGGGTCGGAATGCCACCAGTGAACACCACACCACTGGAAATCGTGTCGTTGCTGTCGACCACGCCGTCGGCGTTGGTGTCGAGCACCGCGTAGTTGAGCATCTTACCGCTGAACGCATCGAGTTCGACCAGTTTGCCGCTGCCGAAACTGGCACACGGGTCAGTGGTGTCGACACTGGCCGTGGTAAACACGATGCGCCCGAGCACCAGGCTGGCCTGATTGATCACCCGCTCACCGGTCAGCACGCTGTTGTACACCAAGGGCAGATACCAGCCCTTCTCCCCAGGATATGTCGTGTCGTTCTGACTGGTGGTGATGAACTGCCCGGTGCTGCCGGAAAACACCCCGGTGACCGCCTGCGCCTGCAAACTGCTGACCGTCAGTTGCCCGGCACCACCGTCGGCATCCCACACCGAATAAAACGCCTGCAAATCCTTGTTGGTCTTGTCGGCGGTCTCGTTGAATTTGCCGGAGCCGAAAAAAACCTGCTTGCCGCCCAGCGAGTTGTCCGCCAGCAGCGGCTGCGCCGTGATCGGCTGGGTCGGCCCGCCCGCCGTGGTGAACAACGGCTTGCCGGAAAACGCCAGACCCCAGCTGTTGGTCGAGGTCGCGCTGAGGTCGAATTTCCACAGACGCCCTTTCAAGTCGCCGCCGTAGGCTGCCTGCACCACGTTTGACGAATTGACCTTGAGCTTCACCGACGACAGACCATTGGTGGTTTCGCTGCTGTCTATCACGATCTTCTTGATCAACGAACCGTCACGCACATCCAGCACATACAACGCCGCCACCCCGGAGTTGCTGCCGTAACCATTGGCAATGAACGCTGCCCAGCGACCATCGGCCAAGCGTGCCACTTCCGGCCGCGCGTAGGCATAACCCAGATCATTAAAAGCGTTGGCGGTGTTTGCCGTGGCGGGCGCACTGACTTCCCACAGGGCATTGAGCACATTGCCCGCCGCAGCGTCGAACAGCTGCAAGGCATAGAAAGTCTTGCCACCAGCGCCGGTGCCGCCAATCGCCAGGGTTTTCCAGGCACTGTTGAGTTGCGCGTCATACACGCCGACCTGCCCGTCCACCAGAAACTTGTGGCTGACGCCGTTGACGTACGCCGGGTCGGCAATCAGCCGCAGCGACGGCAGTACGCTGGACGGCATGTAGGCATAGCGCCGGGTGCCATTGGCGGAGTTGATGACGTTGACGAAACCGTCGTTGGCATTCACCACCAGGCTGGGGTTCATGTTCGCCGCCTTGGTGGTCAGGTAAGTGCTGTAGGTGCTGTCGCCCGACAGGTCGGAGGCGGTTTTGTCACTGGGTGAAGCCAGCACCAGCGGCGAGTTGATGATGTCGCCGAGCAATACGCTGCGCACCTTCAGCCCGGTCTTGTTAGTGCCTTTGCTCCATTCCACCAGATCGCTGCCGCTGATGCCGCTCGGCAGGCCCTGACCGAGCGTGGTCTGCTGGGTCGTAGAAAAGTTGCCGTACGCCAGGGTAACGGCGGCGTTGCTGGCGGTGTTCCACGATTGATAGGTCGGTGCGGTTGCGCCCGGAACGATGGTGGTGTCGGTGGTCCACAAGGCCGCGGAGGTATTCACCGCGCCGGCCGAGGTGAAGCCGAAGGATTTGATCGTCCCGCGCCAGTCCCTGGGATCGTAGCTGGTCTGGAAATAACTGGTGCCACTGGCCAGCGTGGTGCCGCTGGTGACGCCGCTGCCACCGGAGCCAGCCTTGGAGGTGATGTCACTCAAGGCCGAGGACAGTGCGCTGTTGAGGCCAGTGCCGTCGGTCGCCTGGTAATACTTGCCCTGCCCATAGCTGGCCGCATCCAGGAGCATGTCGTTGTCGGCGGTAAAACCCACGGTGTAGGTGTTCATGTTCTGCTTGGGAAAATCCACGGCGTTCCAGCTCTTGCCGGCGGCGTCAGTCCCCGATGAACGCATGTCGATGTCGAAGGCGAATTTGGCGATGTCATCCAGATACAGCGTGTCACCTTCGTCGTCGCCATTGCGGTTGTCGCCGTCATTGTTGACGCCGTCCCAGTTCGGCAGACGACTGCCGCCCAGCGGGTCATTGCTGGGAAACGTGCGGTCGAAGGTCGGCAGACCATCGGTGATGACCACGCCGTAGTTTTTCTGGCAGCGGTACTGGATCGGACTGGTGTAGGTGGTCGGCGTGCTGTTGTAGTACGGCGCCATGCCGCGCATGTAGCGGGTGATTTCGTAATAGGTTTCCGCCAGCGGCGTGTTGGCCACGGCACTCAAGCCGTTGATCGACGAAATCAGCGCGTTGTAGTTGGCGTCGGCCTGGGCCTGAGTCACGCTGCCGGAGACCGGCGACAGGTCACTGATGGATCGAGCGATGTAACCACCATTGCCGGAGTTGTTGTTGGTGACCGGATTGAAGGTCGACAGTCCCATGCGCAAGGTTCGGTTGCTGGCAACCAGCGCGGAGGACACATTACGTGCCACGTTGATCCGGTAGTCGTTGGGAATCGCTCCGGTGGTGAAATCGCGCGTGCCGTTGCTGATCGCCAGCCCGACCACGTAGGAAATGTAATCCCCCGTGTAGCGGGTGTTGCCGCCGCCCACCGGATCAGGCAGTTTCAGACACAGCGGCGCCACGCTGTTGTTGTAAAAAGCATACGCCCCGCCGGAGCATCCAGACGTTGGCAGGCTTGATAAGAACACCGGATCGCCAGTAATCGTGGGTGCATTGAGGACCGAGCACAGCCCGAGGAACGCGTTGCACTGCCTGGCCGGCGTGCGAGTGACGTTCGGATCGAACCCCGCTGCATAAATGATGCTGTTCATGCTGCCTGAGTCGTCGATCAGCAACATCACATTGGGCGGCACCGCTGCCGCACTCAAGAGTGGAGAATCGGATGGGGTGAACGCGTAGGCCGGCGCAGCCAGATACAAGCCCGCCAGCATGCCCGCCAACAGTCTCCAGCAGCGCTCAATACTTCGCATAGACACTCTCCACCACACTGCGCGAAGTGCCGGCGATACCGACCGCGGTCACTCGATACAGTGTCGCCGACGTATTACTCGGCACGTTCACTGCCGTCAGGGTGGTACCAATGTTCTGCACGCCATAGAAGCCATTGCCGGCGGCGATCCACGTCACCCCCGAGGTCGAATTGAGCCCCGCCGCACTCACCACCGATGACTCTGCCGGCGGCGCACATTGCGCAGTACTGGCACACACGGCCAGCGAATAACTGTCGAGTTGCACCGCACTCTCGCCGATGCGCAACGCCGCCTCGGCAGTCTGGAACGACTGATTGCGCAGGCTGACACTGCCGGCCATTTTTTCCTGCAGGTTGGCACTTTGCATTGATGACAGCCCCACCAGGGTCAGCAATAACAGGAACACCAGGCTGACCAGCAGCACCATGCCGCGCTGGGTGCGTCGCTGATGCAAAGAAGTCCTCATTGGCCCGGCCCTCACTGCAAGCGGTTGCGCAACGCGGCAACCACGTTGAAGGTTTGATTGGCCACCCGGTTGTTCGGGTCGGTGAGGGTCAGGCTCAGGCGCACGCTGCGGATGCGCGCCGGATCGCCGGGGTTGCTGCTGTAAGAGGACGCCGCGACATCGGTGGCGGACGAGGCCAGACCGAAGGTCACGTTAAAGGCACTGACGTTATTCACCAGCACCTGCTGGGTCGGCGTGCCGCTGCCGGTGCCCATGAGGATCTGGTTGTTGCTGAAGCTGTAGATCAAGCGGCGGATCGGAAAGGCGATTTGCCCGCTCCCGGCGGCGCGCAATCCGGTGTAGGCCGTGGCGCTGTTGCGGCAATCGGAGACCACCGTCCAGGTCGGCGTGCCACCATTGCCGCCGACGTCGGCGGTGACCAGGGTCAGCTTGAGGTTGCTGTTGTCCCAACTGATCGGTGTGAGCTGTGCCGCATTGAAATCCCCGGCCGAACTTGCGTCGGTAATGCTACCGAGGCAGCCGAACATACCAACCATGCGCAGCTCCTGGATCATCTTGCTCAGCACAAAGCGTGCGTCCTCCTGCATTGCCGCCCCGGTGTTCTGGCTGACATAGGTGTTTTTCGCGGCGAGAAACGTCTGCACCACCCCCAACACCACGATCAACCCGAGTGCCAGGGCGATGAGCATTTCAATCAGGCCGAACCCCCGATTGTGATGCTTCATGGCGTGGCCACCGGGTCGACTGCGGCGCGACTGGTCAGGACGAAACTGCGCGTGGTGCCCGTGGCATTCGCGGCCCGTGAGTCATTCCAGTTGATGGTGATGGTGTACACCCGCTGATTGAGGGTGATCGTGCCGGTGGCGGTCGGCCCGCCGAAATTGATGATGTTGGTGGTGAAGTCGTAGAGGTCCTGATCGCGGGCGACGCCGAGGTTGCCCGAGGTCGGCGGCGTGCCGGTGTAATCGGCGGCGGCGTTGGCGCGGATGCGGTCCATCATGTCGTAGGCGATGAAGCTGGCCTGACTGGTCATCCGTGAACTGTCGGTGTACTTCAGCGCATTGAGTTGCACCGCTGCCGCGCCCAATATGCCGACGGTCAGAATCAGCAACGCAACCAGCACCTCGATCAGCGACATGCCCTCCTGTGCCCGTAAGCTCCCTGCCCTCATCCGCAACTTCCACCCCATTGAATTCGTCCGTTGAGACACACGTTCAGCGTCCTGCTTTGCGTTCCCAGCACGTAACTGATGACCACCGCCGTCGACGGTGCCGCCAGACCACCCAGATTGTTGAAATCCAGTGCAGTCACTCCTGAGGGTAGCGTCAGAGTCGCGCCGCTGCTCATCGCTGGAACAACCCGCAATACATTGGCCGCATTGCCAGTACCGTCGTAGACCGACAACTCGCCGGTCCACACGCTGCCACCGGCGCTCGGCCGCAGGCGCGTGGTCACGCCGCGGTCGATCGCCTCCAGTCGCGCGTAGTTGAGGGCACGCTGCAGGTCGCCCATTTCGGTGTCGGCCTTGCTGCTCTGGATCGAACGGGTGAAACCCGGCACCGCCAGGGTGAGGAGAATCACCAACACGGCGATCGCGACCAGCAACTCGGGCAGCGTGAAACCTTTTGTACGATGATTCATCCATGCCCTCCGTTGCCGTCGGCTATACCTGCCTCTACAAACTAGAACATTCAACCGGCCTGTGTCGGTTGATTTGCCGTGCCCGGCGCAAGGATTGCGCCGGGCCTCAGGCTTCAGGGAGGAAGTCGTCATGCCGCAACAGGGTTTCAGTCTGATTGAATTGCTTATGGGACTGGCGATTGGCGCAATTGTTCTGGCGCTGGTCAGTCCGGCGTTTGCCGCTTTCACCGAAGCGAATCATCGCGACCAGGCTGCGCAGTCCTTGCTCGACGGCATCCGCAATGCCCGAACACAGGCCATCACGCGCAATCAGAGCGTGGTGATTCACGGCATCAACGGCGACTGGAGTCAGGGCTGGCGGATCATTCTGGATATCAGTGGCAAGGGGCCGCAGGACAGCGACAACCCACTGCTACAGGAGCGGGCGAGTGCCCAGCGGATACCGATTGTTGGCAATTGGGCGGTCAGTCGTTACGTGCGCTTCAGCAGTCTGGGGCAGCCGCTGATGCCCGGGCGGGCGTTTCAGGCAGGGACGTTACATCTGTGTTCGGCACACGAACCGGTCAGCCAGCTGCAAGTGGTGCTGGCGGCGACCGGTCGGGTGCGCCTGGCCCGGGAGAAAACCGGGCAGGCGCTGTGCGAGAAAGCGCAAAGCGTTAAATCGAGCGGACGCGCAGTTCTTTCGGCATCGAGAAGGTGATGTTCTCTTCGCGCCCGGCCAGCTCATCGGCACCGGTCGCGCCCCACGCCTGCAATTGCTGGATCACGCCGCGCACCAGCACTTCCGGCGCAGAAGCACCGGCGGTGATGCCGATACGCTCGACGCCATCGAACCAGCTCTTCTGCAGATCCTCGGCGCCGTCGATCAGGTAGGCCGGCGTGGCCATGCGCTCAGCCAGCTCACGCAGGCGATTGGAGTTGGAGCTGTTCGGGCTGCCCACCACCAACACCACGTCGCATTCGTCGGCCAGTTGCTTGACCGCGTCCTGACGGTTTTGCGTGGCGTAGCAGATGTCGTCTTTGCGCGGGCCACCAATGGACGGAAAGCGACTGCGCAGTGCGTCGATCACGCGGCTGGTGTCGTCCATCGACAGCGTGGTCTGGGTCACGAACGCGAGTTTTTCCGGGTTACGCACTTGCAGTTCAGCCACATCCTTCTCGTCTTCGACGAGGTAGATCGCGCCGCCGTTGCTGGCGTCGTACTGGCCCATGGTGCCTTCGACCTCCGGGTGACCGGCGTGGCCGATCAGGATGCACTCACGACCGTCGCGACTGTATTTCGCAACTTCGATGTGCACCTTGGTCACTAGCGGGCACGTGGCGTCGAACACCTTCAAACCACGAACGGCGGCTTCGTTGCGCACGGCCTGGGAAACGCCGTGGGCACTGAAGATCACGATGACGTCGTCCGGCACCTGATCCAGCTCTTCGACGAAGATCGCCCCACGATTACGCAGGTCTTCGACCACGAACTTGTTGTGCACCACTTCGTGGCGTACGTAGATCGGTGGCCCGAAGACTTCCAGGGCGCGGTTGACGATTTCGATCGCCCGGTCCACACCGGCGCAAAAGCCACGGGGGTTGGCGAGTTTGATTTGCATGCTGTGCCTCGTGTCTTGCGCGCAAGAAATAACGAAAACGGTGGAAAACATTGTGGGAGCGAGCTTGCTCGCGAAGAGGCCATCACCTGCAACATTACTGTTGGCTGACACACCGCATTCGCGAGCAAGCTCGCTCCCACATTTGACTTCATAGAGTCAGTCAGATCGCTTTGACGTTGATGATCTCGACGTCAAAGGTCAGCGTCTTGCCGGACAGCGGGTGGTTGAAGTCGACGGTCACTTGCGCGTCGTCGAACTCTTTCACCACACCCGGCAGCTCAGTATTGGCCGCATCGTTGAAGATCACCAGCAAACCCGGTGACAGCTCCATGTCGGCAAACTGCGAACGCGGGATGACCTGTACGTTTTGCGGGTTCGGCTGGCCGAAGGCGTTTTCCGGCTCGACGGTCAGCGTGCGCTTGTCGCCGGCCTTGAAGCCGAACAGTGCAGCTTCGAAACCCGGCAGCAGATTGCCGTCACCGACCTTGAAGGTCGCCGGGGCTTTGTCGAAGGTGCTGTCGACCGTGTCGCCATTCTCCAGGCGCAATGCGAAGTGCAAGGTGACTTCCGTGTTCTGACCGATGCGTTGCTCAGCCACTACCTGTTCAGTCATGAACGGCTTCTCCGGTTTTCTTCGGTTTGAACATGTCCAGTGCCAGCATTATCGCGCCAACGGTGATAGCGCTGTCGGCGAAGTTGAATGCCGGGAAGTACCAGCGGTTCTGCCAGTGCACCAGAATGAAGTCGATCACATGGCCCAGGGCAATGCGGTCATACAGATTGCCCAGCGCACCGCCCAGCACCAGCGCCAGCGCGACGGCCAGCCAGGTATCGTTGCGGCCCAGGCGTTTGAGCCAGACCACCAGCACCGCACTGACCACAATCGCGATCAGGGCGAACAGCCAGCGCTGCCAGCCGGAGCTGTCAGCCAGGAAGCTGAACGCCGCGCCGGTGTTGTAGGCCAGGGTCCAGCTGAAGTAATCGGGAATGATCACGATCTGCTGGAACATTTCGAGCTTGTTTTCGAAGTAGAACTTGCTGGCCTGGTCGATGACCAGAACCAGCAAACTCAACCAGAGCCAGCTCAACCGTCCGAAACGGCCAACGGAATCAGGCATAGTGACGAACCTCGCCGGCGCCGCTGATGTTGTCGACGCAACGGCCGCAGATTTCCGGATGCTCCGGGTTCACGCCGACGTCTTCGCGGCAGTGCCAGCAACGGGCGCATTTCGCGAAGGCCGATTTGACGATCTTCAGTTTCAGGCCGCTGACTTCGGTGGTGACCGCGTCCGCCGGTGCCTGAACGAAAGGTGCCACGCTCGCAGTCGAGGTGATCAGGACAAAGCGCAGCTCGTTGCTCAGCTTGGCCAGGTCGGCGCTCAGCGCGTCTTCGGCGAACAGCGTCACTTCGGCCTGCAGGTTGCCACCGACGGCTTTGGCCGCACGCTGGATTTCCATCTCTTTGTTGACCGCAACCTTCACTTCCATGATGCGATCCCAGTAAGCGCGACCCAGCTCGAAGCCTTCCGGCAGCTCGGTCAGACCTTCATACCAGGTGTTGAGCATGACGGATTCGTTGCGCTCGCCCGGCAGGTACTGCCACAGCTCGTCGGCAGTGAACGCGAGGATCGGTGCGATCCAGCGCACCAGCGCTTCGGAGATGTGGAACAGCGCGGTCTGGCACGAGCGACGGGCCTTGCTGTCGGCGCCGGTGGTGTACTGGCGATCCTTGATGATGTCGAGGTAGAAACCACCCAGCTCCTGCACGCAGAAGTTGTGGATCTTCGAGTAGACGTTCCAGAAACGGTATTCGCCGTAGTGCTCTTGCAACTCGCGTTGCAGCAGCAGGGTACGGTCCACGGCCCAGCGATCCAGCGCCAGCATGTCTTCAGCCGGCAGCAGGTCGGTGGCCGGGTTGAAACCGGTCAGGTTGGAAAGCAGGAAGCGCGCCGTGTTACGGATGCGACGATAGGCGTCCGCACTGCGTTGCAGAATCTGCTCGGACACGGCCATTTCGCCGGAGTAGTCGGTCGACGCGACCCACAGACGCATGATGTCGGCGCCCAGGGTGTCGTTGACTTTCTGCGGCGCGATCACGTTGCCCAGCGACTTGGACATCTTGCGGCCGGACTCGTCGACGGTGAAACCGTGGGTCAGCAGCTCGCGGTATGGCGCGTGGTTGTCGATCGCGCAACCGGTCAGCAAGGACGAGTGGAACCAGCCGCGGTGCTGGTCGGAACCTTCCAGGTAGAGGTCGGCGCGTGGACCGGTCTCGTGGCCCATCGGGTGCGAACCGCGCAATACGTGCCAGTGCGTGGTGCCCGAATCGAACCAGACGTCGAGGGTGTCGCTGATCTTGTCGTACAGCGGCGCTTCGTCGCCCAGCAGTTCGGCAGCGTCGAGCTTGAACCAGGCTTCGATGCCCTCGACTTCAACGCGCTTGGCCACTTCTTCCATCAGTTCGACGGTGCGTGGGTGCAGCTCGCCGCTTTCCTTGTTGAGGAAAAACGGGATCGGCACGCCCCAGTTGCGCTGACGGGAGATGCACCAGTCCGGACGGTTGGCGATCATCGAGTGCAGGCGCGCCTGGCCCCAGGCCGGAACGAACTTGGTGTCTTCGATGGCTTTGAGCGAGCGTACGCGCAGGGTGTCGCCGCTGACCGGTTCTTTGTCCATGCCGATGAACCACTGCGCGGTGGCGCGGTAGATCAGCGGGGTCTTGTGGCGCCAGCAGTGCATGTAGCTGTGTTCGATGACGGTGGTGTGCATCAGCGCACCGACTTCGGTCAGCTTGTCGACGATGGCCGGGTTGGCCTTCCAGATGAACTGGCCGCCGAAGAACTCCAGCGACGGCACGTACACGCCGTTGCTCTGCACCGGGTTGAGGATGTCGTCGTTGACCATGCCGTATTTCTTGCAGGTCACGAAGTCATCCACGCCGTAGGCCGGGGCGGAGTGAACCACACCGGTGCCGGCGCCCAGTTCCACGTAGTCGGCCAGGTAGACTGGCGACAGGCGGTCGTAGAACGGGTGACGGAAGTTGATCAGCTCCAGCGCCGAGCCCGGCGCGATGGCCAGTACGGTGCCTTCAACGCCGTAACGGGACAGGCAGGATTCAACCAGCTCTTCAGCCAGGACCAGCAGCTTGTCGCCGATATCGACCAGGGCGTAGTTGAATTCCGGGTGTACGTTCAGCGCCTGGTTGGCCGGGATGGTCCACGGGGTGGTGGTCCAGATCACGATCGAGGCAGGCTTGCTCAGCGACGGCAGACCGAACGCGGCGGCCAGTCTGGCTTCGTCGGCGATCGGGAAAGCCACGTCGATGGTCGAGGACTTCTTGTTCTCGTACTCGACTTCAGCTTCGGCCAGGGCCGAACCGCAATCGAAGCACCAGTTCACAGGCTTCAGGCCCTTGAACACGAAACCGCCCTTGACGATTTCGGCGAGGGCGCGGATTTCACCGGCCTCGTTCTTGAAGTCCATGGTCTTGTACGGGTTGGCGAAGTCGCCCAGCACGCCGAGGCGGATGAACTCGGTCTTCTGCCCTTCGATCTGCTCGGTGGCATAGGCACGGCACAGCTCGCGGGTCTTGTCCGCGCCCAGGTTCTTGCCGTGGGTCACTTCAACCTTGTGCTCGATCGGCAGGCCGTGGCAGTCCCAACCTGGAACATACGGCGCGTCGAAACCCGACAGGGTCTTCGAGCGGATGATCATGTCCTTGAGAATCTTGTTCAGTGCGTGACCGATGTGGATCGTGCCGTTGGCGTACGGAGGGCCGTCGTGCAGGACGAACTTCGGACGATCCTTGCCAATCTCGCGCAACTTTCCGTACAGGCCAATACTGTCCCAGCGCTGCAGGATCTGCGGTTCGCGCTGTGGCAGGCCGGCCTTCATTGGGAAGGCGGTGTCCGGAAGGTTTAGCGTGGCTTTATAGTCGGTCATTTAAGGCTCTTCATTAGCGATGGGCGCTAGGTGCGGCTAGTGCACGGGCGGCGGCGACATCCGCGTTGATCGCCGTTTTCAGTGCCTCCAGGGAGGCGAAGCGCTGCTCTTCACGCAGCTTTTGGTGGAAAACCACCGTCAGACGCCGGTCATACAGATCGCCGGCAAAATCCAATAGATGAACTTCAAGGTGGGCCTTGCCATCACCTTGCACCGTGGGCCGGACGCCAATATTGGCGACGCCGGGCCAGGTCTTGCCGTCGATGTCCACATCCACCAGATAAACCCCGGTGAACGGCACGCGACGACGCTTGAGTTGAATGTTGGCAGTGGGCGTACCCAGTTGCCGGGCCAGTTTCTGGCCGTGCAGCACGCGACCGGCGATCCGGTACGGGCGACCGAGCAAGCGTTCGGCCAAGGCAAAGTCGGCGGCGGCCAACGCGTTGCGCACCTGGGTGCTGCTGACGCGAATGCCGTCCAGCTCGACGGTTTGTGCGGCTTCCACGGTAAACCCGTGGACTTGTCCGGCCTGAATCAGGAAATCGAAATCGCCGAGGCGGTCGCAACCAAAGCGGAAATCATCGCCGACTTCCAGATGCTGCACGCCGAGGCCATCGACCAGGATGGTATCGACGAACTCACTGGCGCTGAGCTTGCTCAACCGCTGGTTGAACGCCAGGCACAGGACCCGGTCGACGCCTTCGGCGGCCAGCAGTTGCAGCTTGTCGCGCAAGCGTGCCAGACGTGCCGGCGCGGTCTCGGGAGCGAAAAATTCCCGTGGCTGCGGCTCGAAAATCACCACGCAGCTGGGTACGCCCAACTCGAGCGCACGCTCACGCAGTCGGGCCAGGATAGCCTGATGACCACGGTGAACACCGTCAAAGTTGCCAATAGTGGCGACGCAGCCCCGATGCTGGGGGCGCAAGTTGTGGAGGCCTCGAACCAGCTGCATAACGCGCTTCTTGCTCATAAAGTGGTCGATTATAACCACACCCGACGGCCGACGACAGGCGACACCGTAACGCAAAGTGATCGAGCCGACAAAACTGCCGGCCCACGCCCGTCTTTCAAGGATGAAACCTCAGCTCAACGCCTTGCGATTGAAGTCGCGCAGACGGAAACCGAGCAGCAGCAACATGCCGAAGTACGCCACCACGCCCGCAATCACCAGAGCGCCCAGACGCAGGAAGCGCTCAAGCATGTGCCCCTGATCCCAGGCGGGCATGAAATGCATGCCGAGCAACAACACCGCCGACATGACCGCCACCGCCACCACCAGTTTGAAACCGAATTTGGCCCAGCCCGGCTGCGGCTGATACATCTGCTGTTTGCGCAATTGGTAGAACAGTAGCCCGGCGTTGAGGCAGGCACCGGCACTGATCGCCAAGGCCAGACCGGCATGGGCCAACGGACCGATCAGCATCAGGTTGAACAACTGCGTGCAGACCAGGGTGAAGATTGCGATTTTCACCGGCGTGCGGATGTTCTGTTGCGCATAAAAGCCCGGCGCCAGCACCTTGATCACGATAATCCCCAGTAAACCGACAGAATAGGCAATCAGCGCGCGCTGGGTCATCTCGGCATCGAAGCCACTGAACTGACCGTACTGGAACAATGAAACGGTCAACGGTTCGGCAAGAATGCCCAACGCCAGCGAACACGGCAGCACCAGCACGAAGCACAGGCGCAAACCCCAGTCGAGGATCCGCGAATACTCATGACGATCCTTGCTGGCGTAGGTCTTGGCCAGGGTCGGCAACAGGATTGTGCCCAGTGCCACGCCGAGTACGCCGGACGGCAACTCCATCAAACGGTCGGCGTAATACATCCACGACACCGAACCGGCCACCAGAAACGAGGCAAAAATGGTGTTGATGATCAGCGAAATCTGGCTGACCGACACGCCGAGGATGGCCGGCAGCATCTGTTTCATCACCCGCCATACGCCGCTATCGCGCAGGTTCAGGCGCGGCAGTACCAGCATGCCGATCTTTTTCAGATGCGGCAGTTGATAGAGCAACTGCGCCAGACCACCGACCAGTACCGCCCAGCCAAGGGCCATGACCGGTGGATCGAAGTACGGCGTCAGGAACAGCGAGAACACGATCATGCTGACGTTGAGCAGCGTCGGCACGAAGGCCGGCACCGAGAAGCGGTTCCAGGTATTGAGGATCGCCCCGGCCAGCGACGACAGGGAGATCAGCAATATATAGGGGAACGTCACCCGCAACAGGTCGGAGGTGAGCTGGAATTTTTCCGGCGTATCGGTGAAGCCGGGCGCCGTGGCCCAGATCACCCACGGTGCGGCAATCATGCCCAACGCGGTGACCAGCGCCAGCACCAGGGTCAGCAGACCTGACACGTAGGCAATGAAGGTGCGTGTCGCCTCCTCGCCCTTCTGGCTTTTGTATTCGGCCAGAATCGGCACAAAGGCTTGCGAAAACGCGCCCTCGGCAAAGATACGCCGCAACAGATTGGGCAATTTGAAGGCAATAAAGAAGGCGTCCGTTGCCATCCCGGCGCCGAATGTGCGCGCGATGAGGGTGTCGCGGACAAACCCGAGAATCCGGGAAAGCATCGTGATAGAGCTGACGGCGGCCAACGATTTGAGCAGATTCATTGAGGGAATGTGTGCCTGTCGATAAACAGCAGGCGAACAATGCGCCCACTTGTGCGATACTCCGCGCCGCAACAGCACAGAGCCAAAGCTCGCGAGTTTACAGGTCAAGCGCCGGAAATAAATATCCCGCCTCTTTATACCTACCACTTAGCGGAACGATTGAAGTGCCCTTGACAAGACTCCAACTCATCGGCATGATTCGCGGCCTATTTTGTTTGCTATTTCCTAAAAAGTCTTTCGAGGAGCTCGACGGTGGCCAACTCACCTTCCGCCAAAAAACGTGCAAAACAGGCTGAGAAGCGTCGCAGCCACAACGCCAGCCTGCGTTCCATGGTTCGTACCTACATCAAGAATGTAGTTAAAGCCATCGACGCAAAAGACGCTGAAAAAGCTCAAGCTGCATACGTTCTGGCTGTGCCAGTTATCGACCGCATGGCCGATAAAGGCATCATCCACAAGAACAAGGCTGCTCGTCATAAGAGCCGTCTGAATGGCCACGTCAAGGCACTGAAAGAAGCTGCCTAAGCGACGTAGTCATTAAAAAACCGACCTCAGGGTCGGTTTTTTATTGCCTGCAATTTGAGAAACGCAGCACGAAAAAATATAGGAGCGAGCCCGCTCGCGACAGGCGCGTCAGTCAAAGTTGATCTCGACCGACACACCACTATCGCGAGCAGGCTCGCTCCTACAGTGGCTTTGCGTTGTTATTGCTGGACCGGCACCCACGGCAGGATCGGGATGGCCGTCACCGCATTCTGCGGACTGCCCTCGATCAGGCGATCGCTGTAGACCAGGTACACCAGCGTATTGCGCTTCTTGTCGAGGAAACGCACCACCTGCATGGTCTTGAACACCAGCGAAGTGCGCTCCTTGAACACCTCATCGCCATCCTTTAGATCACCCTTGAACTTGATCGGGCCGACCTGACGGCAAGCGATCGACGCTTCGGCGCGATCTTCCGCCAGCCCTAGACCACCCTTCACCCCACCAGTCTTGGCGCGCGACAGATAGCACGTCACGCCATCGACCTTCGGATCATCGAAGGCCTCCACCACGATCCGGTCATTCGGGCCGACGAACTTGAACACCGTCGACACCTGACCGACTTCCTCGGCCGAGGCCAGCAATGGCAACGCCATCAACAGACCCAACAATCCTTTTGCCATGCGCATCGCGTTTTCCTCAGACCAGAATCAGGTTGTCACGGTGAACCAACTCCGGCTCAGCCATGTAGCCCAGCACGCCGACAATCGCATCCGACGACTGACCGATGATTTTTTGCGCTTCCAGAGCACTATAGTTGGCCAGACCCCGGGCGATCTCACGACCGTCAGGCGCCACGCAAACTACCATTTCGCCGCGACGGAAGCTGCCCTGCACCAGCTTGACCCCCACCGGCAACAGACTCTTGTTGCCTTGCGACAACGCCGACACCGCGCCCTCGTCCAGCACCAGCGTGCCGCGGGTTTGCAGATGCCCGGCCAACCACTGCTTGCGCGCCGCCAGCATGCCACGCTCAGGCGACAGCAGCGTACCAATGCGCTCGCCAGCTTTCAGGCGATCGAGCACACGCTCAAGACGCCCACCCACAATGATGGTGTGCGCACCGGAACGCGCCGCCAGCCGCGCCGCGCGCAGCTTGGTCTGCATGCCGCCACGCCCCAGCGCACCGCCGGTACCGCCCGCCACTGCATCCAGGGTCGGATCATCGGCGCGCGCTTCGTAGATCAATTGCGCGTCCGGGTTGTTACGAGGATCGGCATCGAACATGCCGTCGCGATCAGTGAGAATCACCAGCAGATCCGCCTCGACCAGGTTGGCCACCAGCGCCGCCAGCGTATCGTTGTCGCCAAAACGGATTTCGTCGGTGACCACCGTGTCGTTTTCGTTGATCACCGGGATGACCTTCAGCTCGACCAGGGCGCGCAAGGTGCTGCGGGCATTCAGGTAACGCTTGCGGTCGGACAGGTCGTCGTGGGTCAGGAGAATCTGCGCCGTATGCCGGCCATGCTCGGCAAAGCTTGATTCCCAGGCCTGCACCAGGCCCATCTGGCCAATCGCTGCGGCCGCCTGGAGCTCGTGCATCGCACTGGGTCGTGCGGTCCAGCCCAAGCGACTCATGCCGGCCGCCACCGCCCCGGAGGACACCAGCACCAACTCGACGCCAGCCTCATGCAAGGCCACCATCTGCTCGACCCAGACACTCATAGCCGCACGATCCAGCCCTTTGCCATCAGCTGTCAGCAAAGCGCTGCCGATCTTCACGACCCAACGCTGCGCACCTGTCACTTTGCTCCGCATCATCTTCAACCTTAGCTTGAGGACAGCGCGACCCAGCGCTGCCCGTGACGTTAATCGTGGCTATTGGTCACCAACGATCGATTTCCAGATACCAAAACGCCGCTCGATTGAGCGGCGTTCAAGTTTATCGCAACAGATCAGTCACGCACGTAAATGATTTCCGGACCGTCTTCATCATCCACATCTTCTTCGTCCCAGTCATCGTCGCCGATGTCATGGACCGACTTCACGCCGCTGCGACGCAGGGCACGCTTGTCATCCAGCGCCTGAAGCTGCGCACGGGCTTCGTCTTCGATGCGCTGATCGAGATCGGCTAGCTCTTCCTTGTAGGCAGGGTCGTTGGCCAGGCGATCGGCACGATCTTCCAGATAACGCATGATGTCGCGCGTCAGGCGCTCGGTGCCTTCTTTGGCGATGGCCGAGATCACATAGACCGGACCTTCCCACTGCAGGCGCTCAACGATTTCCTTGACGCGCTCTTCGTGCTCCTCCTCGAGAATCTGGTCGCATTTGTTCAGCACCAGCCAGCGATCACGCTCGGCCAGCGACGGACTGAACTTGACCAGCTCGTTGACGATCACTTCAGCCGCATCCGGCGCACTGCTGTCATCCAGCGGCGCCATGTCGACGAGGTGCAGCAACAGACGGGTACGCGCCAGGTGCTTGAGGAAGCGAATGCCCAGGCCGGCACCATCGGACGCACCTTCGATCAGCCCCGGAATGTCAGCGATGACGAAGCTTTTCCAGCGATCGACACTGACCACACCAAGGTTCGGCACCAGGGTGGTGAACGGGTAGTCGGCGACTTTCGGCTTGGCTGCCGAAACGGAACGGATAAAGGTACTTTTACCGGCGTTCGGCAAGCCCAGCAGACCGACGTCAGCCAGCACTTTCATTTCCAGCTTCAGGTCGCGCTGCTCACCCGGCTTGCCCGGTGTAGTCTGACGCGGCGCGCGGTTGGTACTGGATTTGAAACGGGTGTTACCCAGACCGTGCCAGCCGCCCTGCACCACCATCAGTTTCTGACCCGCCTTGGTCAGGTCGCCGATGACTTCCTGAGTGGCCGAGTCGATCACGGTGGTGCCGACCGGCACGCGCAGGATCAGATCTTCACCCTTTTTACCGGTGCAGTCGGTGCTGCCGCCGTTGGAGCCACGCTCGGCATCGAAATGCCGGGTGTAACGGTAGTCCACCAGGGTGTTGAGGTTTTCGTCGGCCATCATGTAGATGGAACCGCCGTCACCGCCGTCACCGCCGTTCGGGCCGCCGTTTTCAATGAATTTTTCCCGACGGAAACTCATGCAGCCATTGCCGCCGTCGCCGGCTTTTACGCGGATCGATACTTCGTCTACAAACTTCATAACTCAACGCCTCTCGCCATACGGACGAGCCGAAAAACAATCAAGACATAAGACTCTTGCAAAAATGAGCGCAGCGACCCCAAAACACGACCTGCATCGCACGCCGACAGCCCATACAAACAGTTTTGCAAGAGACTCACCCCACAAACGAAAAAGCCCCGTCGCAAGACAGGGCTCTTCCAGCGATCTCGCGATTAAGCCGCGACAACGCTCACGTAACGACGACCGAAGGCGCCTTTTACTTCAAACTTGATCACGCCTTCGATTTTCGCGAAGAGGGTGTGATCTTTACCCATGCCAACGCCGTAGCCAGCGTGGAATTGGGTGCCGCGCTGACGCACGATGATGTTGCCGGCCTTGATGACCTGGCCGCCATACATCTTCACGCCAAGGCGTTTGGCTTCTGAGTCGCGACCGTTACGGGTACTACCACCAGCTTTTTTGTGTGCCATGAGTTCAATTCTCCTAGTGAGGAATTAGGCTGTAATTAAGCCTGAATACCGGTGATTTTGATCTCGGTGTACCACTGGCGGTGGCCCATACGCTTCATGTGGTGCTTACGACGACGGAACTTGATGATGCGGACTTTATCGTGACGACCTTGGGAGATCACTTCAGCCACAACGGTAGCGCCAGCAACAACTGGAGCGCCGATATTCACGTCGTCGCCATTGGCAACCAACAGAACGCGATCAAAGGTAACGGATTCGCCGGTAGCGACTTCCAGTTTTTCGATCTTCAGGTATTCACCTGGGGCGACTTTGTATTGCTTGCCGCCAGTAACGATTACTGCATAAGACATGGTATTTCTCCGATAATCCTGCTCACCCAGCTCTTTATAAGAAGAGGTATTGGCTGGCATGGCTGCATGGGGCTGGAACGGCCCAAGTGCAATTGCGTAAGGCAGGTGCTGCCCAGGAAGTTCAGGGTGCGCGATTGTACGCAAGCTGCCGCTGCCATGCAAGTGGCCGTCCATCGCGCCTTGACAGGCCCCGGTGTGGGTCCTAGCATGCCGCGCAACCCTTCTGGAGCGACTCTCGCTGATGCAACCCCAAGCTTTCTACCGCGCGGTGGCGGACGATTTTAGCGCCGTCGACGGCATCATCAAGAAGCAACTGACGTCCCGAGTGCCGCTGGTATCGAAAATCGGCGATTACATCACTTCGGCCGGCGGCAAGCGCCTGCGTCCTTTATTAGTGTTGTTGTGTGGCAAGGCCCTGGGCCGCGAAGGCGATGACCTGCGCCTGCTGGCCGCCACCATCGAATTCCTGCACACCGCAACGCTGCTGCATGACGACGTCGTCGACATGTCCGGCATGCGCCGTGGCCGTTCGACCGCCAACGCCATGTGGGGCAACGCCCCGAGCGTGCTGGTCGGCGACTTCCTGTACTCGCGCTCGTTCGAAATGATGGTCGAACTGGGCTCGATGCCGGTGATGAAGATCCTGTCCCAGGCCACACGCATCATCGCCGAAGGCGAAGTGTTGCAGTTGTCCAAGGTTCGCGACGCCAGCACTACCGAAGAAACCTACATGGAAGTCATCCGCGGCAAGACCGCGATGCTCTTCGAAGCCTCGACCCACAGCGCCGCCGCACTGGCGGGCGCGACTGCCGAGCAGAGCGAAGCCCTGCGCACCTTCGGCGATCATCTGGGCGTGGCGTTCCAACTGGTCGACGACCTGCTCGACTACAAGGGCGACGCCGAGACCCTGGGCAAGAACGTCGGTGACGATCTGGCCGAAGGCAAGCCGACCCTGCCGCTGATCTATACCATGCGCGAAGGCACGCCAGAGCAGGCGGCACTGGTGCGTCAGGCGATCCAGAAGGGCGGGATCGAAGACCTGGAAAGCATCCGCATCGCCGTGGAAGCCTCGGGTTCGCTGGACTACACCGCACAACTGGCGCGTGATTATGTGGCCCGTGCAATCAAGTGCCTCGATGCGCTGCCGGCCAGCGAGTACCGCGATGCACTGGTTGAATTGAGTGAGTTTGCGGTCGCCCGCACGCACTGATTACCGCGCAATCAAACAGCCGCAGCCTTCCCCCGAAGCCTGCGGCTTTTTGTTGCCTGCCCACCAAGCGCTAAAACCTTATACAATGTGCGACTTTTAGCGAACCACATCCCTCAAGGAGCCTTAGTGAGCACGTTGCCACCCTGCCCGAAATGCAATTCCGAATACACCTACGAAGACGGTGCCCAACTGATCTGCCCTGAGTGCGCCCACGAGTGGTCGGCCAGCGGCGAAGCTGAAGTGGCGTCCGATGATGCCGTGAAGAAGGATTCGGTTGGCAACGTCCTGCAGGATGGCGACACCATCACCGTGATCAAGGACCTGAAGGTCAAGGGCACCTCGCTGGTGGTCAAGGTCGGCACCAAGGTCAAGAACATCCGCCTGTGCGATGGCGACCACGACATCGACTGCAAGATCGACGGCATCGGCCCAATGAAGCTCAAATCCGAGTTCGTCAGAAAAGTCTGATCCGGCTGTCAGCCATCCCGCGCCCGGCGCGGGATGGTGCTTCGCCCTCCCCGCCTTGCCCCTGCACGCACACGTAATAGCCAGACGCCAGCCGTTTTGACCTTACGCAATCTTTACCCGGAAAAAATCCCGATCCGCCAATAGGCACTTGCTATTTGACGAATAAGAATTATTCTCATTGAAACCTTTCAAGGAGATGAGACCCATGACTTATTTGATCGACGCCTGGCTGGATCGTCCACACCCTTACCTCAGGATCCTGCATCGGGAAACCGGAGAAGTCTGTGCGGTACTGGAAGAAGATGCCCTGCATGAGCTGCAGGATCAGGGCGATCTGGACGTCAGCAGCCTGAATTCCAGCGAACCGCTGGTGCTCAAGGAGCTGGTGCGCAATCTATTCCTGTTCTGCTATGCCCGGGCCTTGCGCCCGACCCATGAGCTGAATCACAAGATCGAAATATGAAGCCCCAAAAAAATTGTAGGAGTGAGCCTGCTCGCGATAGTGGCATATCAGGCAACTGAGTAGTCGACTGAACAGACACCATCGCGAGCAGGCTCACTCCTGCATTAGCCCGCCATCAAGGCAGGCCTGGCATTACAGAACGTCCAGCAACTCGACGTCGAATACCAGCACGCTGTGCGGCGGGATGCTGCCAACGCCTTGCGCGCCGTAAGCCAGTTCGCTCGGCACGTACAGACGCCATTTGCTGCCGGCATTCATCAGTTGCAGGGCTTCAGTCCAGCCAGCGATCACGCCGCCGACCGGGAATTCAGCAGGCTGGCCACGCTCGTAGGAGCTGTCGAACACAGTGCCGTCGATCAGGGTGCCGTGGTAGTGAGTACGCACGGTGTCTTCACGGGATGGCTTGGCGCCTTCGCCCTGGGTCAGCACTTCGAATTGCAGGCCGGAAGCCAGGGTCGTGATGCCTTCACGCTTGGCGTTTTCAGCCAGGAAAGCCAGACCTTCACCAGCAGCCGCTTCAGCTTTGGCCGCCGCTTCGGCTTGCATGATCTCGCGGATCACTTTGAAGCTGGCGGACATTTCTTCCTGACCCACACGGCTTGGCTTGCCGCCGAACGCGTCGGTCAGACCAGCCAGGATGGCGTCCAGGCTGACACCCGGTGGCGGGTTGTCGCGCAGCTGGTCACCCAGCTGACGGCCGATGCCGTAGCTGACGCGGGTTTCGTCGGTGGACAGATTTACTTCGGACATGACACTGCTCCGCTGTGCGGACGGCCACAAGACTTGCCGTGCGTGCACAGCGCGTCCCGGCGCGCCCGGAACCAAAAGGGCGAGCAGACTAGCACAGATGCCGAACCTGTGTGTGGCAGGCCCTACAGGGCCGAGCGCCAGGCAAGCGGCACTTTCAGGCTCTCATCAACGCTGCCACCCAGGCCGCACATTTCATCGTGCACCGAGGTGTGTACAAGGTTGAACGGCAGCAATGGAAAGTTATGCAGCAGATCCCGCGCATGCTCCACTGATCGCAACGTCAGCATGTTGCCTTTGAGATCACTCAACGGATACGCCGCCCCGTGCATCCGCGCTTCCAGCAGATAAATCCCGCCTTCCATGGAGATCAGGTTCAGCTCATCAACCTTCCTGGCGATGGCAAACGCATTCAGCTCTTGCAGGTTCATGAACGCACCTCACGCAGTGGCGAATCAGGACCTCTACAGGGATATGCCCGCGCGCACCAAAGCACAAGCCACAAACGACACCGCCCGTCTGTTTCGCAACAGACGGGCGGTGTTTTGGCAGTGATCAATTAATGATCAGTGCTTGGTGACCTTGTCCAGATAACCCATGGCGAACGCCGAGATCACGAAGGTCATGTGGATGATCACGTACCACATCAGGTGCTCGGGATCGACGTTCTTGGCGTCCATGAAGATGCGCAACAAGTGGATCGAGGAAATCGCCACGATCGACGCCGCCACTTTCATCTTCAGCGACGAAGAGTCCATGGTGCCCAGCCAGTTGAGCTTTTCCTTGTTGTCGTCGATGTCCAGCTGCGAGACGAAGTTTTCGTAACCGGAAATCATCACCATCACCAGCAGGCCGCCAACCAGCGCCATGTCGATCAGCGAGAGCAGCACCAGGATCAGGTCCGATTCGGCCATCGAGAACACGTTGGGGATGACGTGGAAGACTTCCTGGAAAAATTTCAGTGCCAGCGCCAGCAACCCGAGGGACAGGCCGAAGTAGATCGGCGCCAGCAGCCAGCGCGAGGCGTACATTGCGTTTTCGAAAAAGCGTTCCATTGAATCTCACACAAGGGGGGGTTGTAATCGGGGGCGAGTATAACAGCCAGCTGTGACAGCCAGAAACCGCCCGGCTCGCACCTCCGATCACCGCGACCTGCGTGTGTGTGCGATTTTTTTTCTGCTACTGTCCAAACCATTGACCGCCTAGCGAAAGTGGACAGGACGACTGGAAATGGATGTGCGATTACCGTTGAAGACTGCCGGAATTTGCCTCGCTCTGCTGCTGGGTGGCTGCTCTCCCGGCGAAGAGCAAAAACCCTCGGTCAGCCTCGACGCGAAGACGGCAACGTTCGAACACTCACTGGACGCCATTACCGACCCGAAACTCAAGGATGCCGTAACCGAACTCGGCGGCTCACTGCTGCTGCTCGAACGCGCGCGACTCAAGCTCGACAGCACCGAGCTGAAAACCGTCCACGGCGAAGACACCCTCGGCATCCTCAAGCACTACCCTTCCCCACAGGCGCTGGTCGATACGCTCATCAACGGCCTGTTCGTGCTGCACAAGGACGCCAGCTCCGATTACCTCACCGACCTGCAACCGGTATTCCCCTTCAACCTCAACGCTCCCGGTGGCTTCCCGTTCCCCCATGGCGTGGAATGGCAATCGGTGACATTGAGCAACAAACGCGTGATCGCCTGGCAGCCGGAGTGGTCGGAAACCGACCCGGGCATCCAGCTCAGTCCTTCCAGCTCCAACGTCACCCACCCCGATGACCTGACCGTCACCTACCCGTTCATCGACGGTCTGAACGTGGACAAGAAAACCCAGCCGCAACCGGTGAGCCTGCAAGGCAAGGTCGAAGTCATCACCCCGCGCCGCCTGTTCAGCTTCAACCTGAGCCAGAAGGACGTCGGCCAGACTCGCACCGACGACAACCTCAGCGTCACCCTGCTGAAACTGGAAAAGAACTACGCCGAAGTCGAATTCAGTAACAGCCTGCCACTGGCCCCCGAGGTCCAAGGGGTACAGCTCAATCCGTTGATCGTTCAGGCCCGCGACAGCACCGGGCAATACCTGGTGCGCGCCGGTTCGATCAACGAGAGCCCGGCACAAGTGGCCTTCTACGAGAAACAACTGGCGCATCTGCAACAGCAGACAACCTGGAGCGAAACCCTGGAAAAACAGCTCGAGGACGACCAGCAGGCCTTCGAGCAACAGCACCCGCGCCGTTACAACAAGGTCTACTTCAACGGCCCTGTCGAGACCCTGGAAGTCAGCGTGCTCGATTTCTCATCGGCGACCGTGACCCGCAAGGCGCTGGACCTGCCGGTGCGCACGTTCAGTCAGCACACCACGGAAAAAGCCATCCAGCCGCTGGACCCGGCGGTGGTGGTCTATGACGATCTGGCGCCGAACTGGCTCAAGGGCGCGAGCCTCACCGAGGAAGCGTTGAAGGCCGGCATCCGCATCCATCAGTCGGTGGAGGATCCGAGCGCTGCACGCATCGAGTTCTCTCACCGGCGGACCTTCAACGATGAGCTGCTCGGCGATGATTTCAGCCCGGGTGAAAGCCCGGTCACGTTCTTCACCGAGAAACGCAGCGGCAAACTCGATGAGCCGATCGAACTGCCGCCCGAGGCGTATCAAGTCGATCCGCTGCAGGCGACCATCACTTACGATTTGAACCTGTTCCCGGAAACCCCGGCGATTGCCGTGGGTTCGATGCCGTTGTTTCTCGCCAGCGTGGAGAAAAAATCCTACGACGCCAAGTCGCTGCCCAAAGGCCTGGAGATCAAGAACAACACGCTAGTGGTCGACCTGAAACAGTTCCCGGCCAACGCCTGGCGATTCTTCGTCAAAGACGACAGCGGCAACTACCTGAAACAGATTCTGTCGGTCAGTCATGACGCGAGTGCGGAAGGTCCGGCGCTGTTCGGCGTGCATTACTTCTATGGCCATCCAACGCACGTGGAGACCTATCAGCGAACTGAACTCAATACCGTGCAATACGGTTTTGAGGTCAAACTCGACAAGGCGCAGTTGCCCGACACTGCGCCGTGATTGCGCCTAATGGTCGAACATGCCGACCGTACGCCCACGCCCACCATTAATCTGACGAAGTTGGGCTTGCAGGTGCAGGCTCCAGATCTGCGGATCGTCGGCCAGTTCGTAACCATGCATCGTCAGGCTTTCGACGATGGTGTCGAGAATCGACTCGGCGGCGACCGGCCCATGAAACGGGCCCTGGGCCTTGATGGCGGAAGGTTGTTCACCGGCCATGCCGGCAGCGAAGAGCAAGGTCCACATGCCGTTATCGCCGGCCAACGGCTTGATGGCGCACTCGATACGGGTCACAAGACCCAGGCATTGACGGGTGAGGCAGAGGTTGCGCGACATGGCGGCGACCCTCGGTAAAGCCGGTGTTCAGCCCTCACGCGAAGGCTGTTTCGATCCAGTGATACTGTCGATGTCCTTGAGCTGAGAATAGAAGAAAAGTCTGCCGAGCAAGCCGCATAGAACCAGAAGGCGCCGAATGGTCATTGTGTGAATATTGACGTCAGAGTAGTGGCACTTTTCCCGAAGATCACCGCAAAAACAAATGCAGGAGTGAGCCTGCTCGCGATAGCGGTGTATCAGTCAAAGTCACAGTGACTGATGATTTGCTATCGCGAGCAGGCTCACTCCTACAGTTTGCCCGGGTTAAGGCTTATGCCGGTTTGGCCTCTGCCAACGCCTCCTGCGCCAGCTCCTTCTCGGCCTCTTTCAGGTCCTCTTCGCTGATCATCTCGGCAATCACCCGCAGACGCTCCACCACCCGCGCGTTGACGCTGCCTTCGGGGAACTGACCGTCAGCATCCGGTGCACCGGCCGGTTCACCGACCAGCAGGCTCAACGCCTCGTCCGCCTGACGCACGGCGTACACGTGGAACTGCCCGGCGCGCACCGCCGCCAGGACCTTTTCGTCGAGCATCAGCGTGGCGACGTTGGCCTGCGGAATGATCGCGCCCTGCTCGCCGGTCAGCCCGCGTGCTTCGCAGAGGCGGAAGAAGCCCTCGATCTTCTCGTTGACCCCGCCGACCGCTTGTACTTCGCCAAACTGGTTGATCGAACCGGTGATCGCGAAGCACTGCTTGAGCGGGGTTTTCGACAGCGCCGAAATCAGCGTGCACGCCTCGCCCAGCGACGCACTATCACCATCGACATAACCGTAGGACTGCTCCAGGGCGATACTCGCGGAAATCGCCAACGGGAATTCCTGCGCGTAACGGCTGCCCAGATACCCGGTGAGGATCATCACGCCTTTGGAGTGGATCGGCTGGCCAAGGTTGACCTCGCGCTCGATGTCGACGATGCCGCTGCCGCCCGGATACACAGTGGCGGAGATACGCGCCGGCACACCGAACGCCGAATCGCCGACTTCCAGCACGGTCAGCCCGTTGCATTTACCGACCGCCGCGCCGTCGGTGTCGATCAGGATGATCCCGGCGAGCATGTCGTCGAGAATCCGCGCCGACACCCGCCCGGTACGCGTGGCTTTGGCTTTCAGTGCGCGCTCGATATGCCCGGCGTCGGTCATTTCATCGCCGGCCAGGTGACGGATGAAATCCGCTTCGCTGACCAGTTGGAACAGATCGCCGATACGCGCCGACAAACGTCCCTGATGCTCGGCCAGCCGCGCGCTATAGGTCGCCAGACGGGCCACCGCATCGGCGGTCAGCGGCGCCATGCCTTCTTCCGACGTGCGGGTTTTCAGCAACTGGGCAAATTGCTCCAGGCTTTCGTCGACCATCGGGATGTCTTCGTCGAAATCGACCAGCACGCGGAACATCTCCTGGAAGTCCGGATCGAGATCCTGCAGCGTGTAATACAGCTGCCGCGCGCCAATGATGATGACTTTGACCTGTAACGGAATGTGCTGCGGGTTGAGGGTCATGGTCGCGAAACGGCCCATCTCCCCCAGAGGCGATTCCATTTTCAGCTTGCGCGATTGCAGGGCGCGTTTCAGCGCATCCCACACGAACGGCTCGCTGAGCATTTTTTCCGCTTCCAGAATCAGGAAGCCGCCATTGGCGCGGTGCAGCGCCCCCGGACGCAACTGCCGATAGGTGGTGTAGAGCGCCCCCTGATCAGTGGTGTACTCGATGCGGCCGAACAGGTTTTCGTAGGTCGGGTGCGGCTCGAACACCACCGGCGCACCGCCGCTGGCCGGATGCCCGACCACCAGGCTCGGGGCGTATTGCTCTTCGAGCAGCTTGCGCGCAACGGCGTCGGTCTTGCTGTCGTCGACCAATTGCTCGACCACGGTTTTCAGCAGATATACCTGCATGGCTTGCAGGTAACCGCAGACCGCAGCGTTCTCCGCGTATTTCTCCGACAGCGGCGAGAGCAATGGCTGCAAGGCCAGGGTGATGGTTTCTTCGTTGAGCTGACGCAGTTGATTGTTCGATTCACGCTTCCACTGCGGCAGGCTGGCGAGTTCTTCGTTCAGGCGCTCCTCGAGGCCGGAGATGTCATCGTGGAAACGCTCGCGATCGGCTTCCGGCAACTGCGCGAACTCCGCCTCGTCCAGCGCCTTGCCGTCGAGCATCGGGGTGAAGGCGATGTTGCTGCTGTCGCGGTACAGGGCGACGTCTTTTTCCAGAGCCAGACGCTCGATGATGTCGAGGGCCTTGTCATAGCGCTGATTGAAAGCGCGGTCGATGGCGCTTTTCTTTTGCTGGTAGGACGGGTGCTCGAACACTGCCGGAAACGTCGCCAGCAGGTTGTCGATCAGACCGTTGATGTCGCCGATGAACGAACCGGCAGTGCCCGATGGCAACTCCAGTGCGCGCGGCTCGCGCGGTTCATCGAAATTGTTCACGTAAACCCAGTCCGCCGGGGTCTGCAGGCGTTTGCCTTCGGCTTTCAGGTAGCGTTTGACGAACGAGAAGCGCCCGGTGCCGGGCTCGCCCATGACAAAGACGTTGTAACCGGGGCGTGGCATGGCCACACCGAACTGCAAGGCTTCGACCGCGCGTTCCTGGCCGAGCACACCGCGAAAGGGCTCCAGATCATTGGTGGTAGTGAAGCTGAACTGTTCAGCGGAAAACGGACGAGTCAGCGCTTCGGGCGCTATACGCAGGCTGGCAGCAACAGGATCAGGCATCGGACTTCCTTAACAATCAGGCGGGGCAGATAGCGGCATTCTGGCGCCGCCCGTGCCCCACTGGCAAGGCGCGCCATCTGCCAAAGCATAGACAACCGGCCCTCTGCGCAGCAGGTTCCCTGAAACCGGGGCTATTACCGAATCTTTTGTAAAAAATCACGGAACCGTTAGAACGTGCCTAAACTCCAAACTGCGCGGCTGGAACTAATACTGGCCCACTGGCTTCGTTTGGGTCTGTTTCGTACAGAGCTTGGGGGGCCAGAACCCTGTCCATTGGTATGCACACAAAGAGAACAAAGATATGAAACGGATTCTTCTCGGTACTCTCTTCACCGCTGTATCCATCAACGCAATGGCGCAAGCCCCGGGCGGCCCGGATTGCGGTTGGGGCAACATGCTGTTCGAAGGTCAGCGTGGCACCCCGGCGCACTTCCTCGCTTCCACCACCAACGGCACTTCCGGTAACGCCACGTTCGGCATGACGTCCGGCACCAACGGTTGCTCCACCAACGCGTCGCTGACGTACGGCGGCAAATCCTGGTTCGCCATGAATGGCATGATGAACGAACTGTCCGAAGACATGGCCAAAGGCAACGGCGAAGCGCTGACGACTTATGCCGTGGTACTGGGTGTGGCGCCGGAAGACCGTGCGCACTTCGCTGCCGTCACTCACGAACACTTCCAGCAGATCTTCAGCAAGGCTGACGTGACCGCTGAAGACGTGCATACCAACACTCTGGCCGTGCTGAAATCAGACCCACGTCTGGCCAAGTACGCGACTCAGGCTTAAGCTCGACCCCGCCCGCTTCCTTCGGGAAGCGGGTTTTGTTTTTGAATGCAATCAGTTCGCTGTGACGCTGAACCTGTGGCGAGGGGATTCATCCCCGTTCGGCTGCGAAGCCGTCGCCAAACCCGTGCATGCTCTGTATCTGATGCATTGGGAATTCAGGTTCCGGGGCCGCTTCGCAGCCCAACGGGGATGAATCCCCTCGCCACAGGGTGGAGTGATTACACCCCGATCCGGGTTTTATTTTCTTTCGACTTAAGTTGCCACCTATGCTCAAACGCCTTGCCTGGCTGGCGCTCTGTGTCTGCGCCCCGCTATCCGCCGCGCCTCACATCGACCCTCAACGTTTGCAGCAACTGGCCAATGATCGTTTCTGGATTTCCCTCGGTCACTACGAAACCGCCAAGCTTGGCGGCTGGCGCAGCTATGTCAGCGACAAGAAGTTCTTCCTCGCGCCCGATGGCAACGAACACCCCGACCGTGAACTGGCCGCCACCGTGCAAGCGCTGTACGCTCCGGCCAGTCTCGGCGAACAACACGCGCAGTGCGTCTACCCGGCGCGCACGCGCTGGCTGAAGGCACAGCTCAACCTCAGCGATCTGCCGACGCCGGAATGCGCCGAATACAAAAAATGGTTCAAGGATGTCTCGCCGCACAGCGCGGTGATGATTTTCCCGGCGGCTTATCTCAACAGTCCTTCGTCGATGTTCGGCCACACCTTGCTGCGCATCGACCAGGCTGATGTGCAAGCCGACAAGACTTCACTGCTGAGTTACGCGATCAACTTCGGCGCCTACATCGAAGGCTCGGACAACAGCATCCTCTACGCCTGGAAAGGCTTGATGGGCGGCTATCCGGGGCTGTTCGCGCTGGTGCCCTATCAGGAAAAACTCTCCGAATACCGCAGCCTGGAAAACCGCGACTTGTGGGAGTACCGGCTGAACCTGACGCAGGAAGAAACCGCACGCATGGTCGAACATGTGTGGGAGCTGAAGCAGATCCAGTTCGACTATTTCTTCTTCGACGAAAACTGCTCGTATCGCCTGCTTGAGCTGCTGCAAGTGGCACGGCCGAGCCTGCGCCTGACCGAACAATTCCCGTTGACCGCCATCCCCACCGACACGGTCAAAGCGGTGAAGGAAGCCGGGCTGGTGGAAAGTATCGAGTACCGCCCGTCCCGCGAGCGTGAATTGCTCAGCCGTGCCGAGCCGTTGACCAGTGACGAACAGCAATGGGTGCTGAAAGTCAGTGCCGATCAACAGGTGTTGCAGGACCCGGCGTTCAAAACGCTGCCCCGTGACCGCCAAGCATTGATCATCGACGCGGCATATCGCCTGGAGCGCTACCGCGCCAACGGTCAGGAACGCGACTCGCAACGGGCACAGCGCAGCTTCGAACTGCTGCGGGCGATCAACAAGAATCCGGCGCCGGAGCTGGACATCCCGCAACCCGGCCTGCCCGAGGACGGCCACGAATCGCGCACCTGGCAGGCCGGTCTCGGCACCCGAGGCGACCGCGCCTTCGGCGAATACGGCTTGCGCATGGCTTACCACGACCTCAACGACAACGCCGAGAGCTTCCCGCTCGGCGCGCAGATCGAGATCCTGCAGATGAAACTGCGCCAGTACGAAGGCAACCAGTGGCAGTTCCAGCAACTGGATCTGGCGACCATCCGCTCGCTGACCCCGCGCAATGAGTTGTTGCAGCCGTTGTCATGGCAAGTCACCGGCGGCCTTGAGCGTGTGCCCGGCAAGCACGATGACGAAACCCTGGTCAGCCACGTCAACGGTGGCGGTGGCGGCACCTGGCAACTGGGCGAAGACATGCTCGGCTTTGCCCTCGGCACCGTGCGCATCGAGCACAACAATGACTTCGCCGGTTTCATCACCCCGGCGGCCGGTTTCAACAGCGGCGTGCTGTGGAAAAACCCGCTGGGCAATCTCAGCGTCGAGGCCAAGGGCGATTACTTCACCAACGGCGAAGTGCGCCGCAGCCTGAGCCTGAACCAGCAGTGGGAGCTGTCGCGCAACCTCGGTTTGCGCCTGAGTGCGCAGCGTGAGTTCAGCCATCTCGCGACCCCGGAAACAGAGGTCATGCTTGAAGTGAAGTGGTATCACTACTGATCTGAAGCCCGACAAACTCCCCCTGTGGGAGCGAGCCTGCTCGCTCCCACATTTGGTCTTGTGGTGTTAATGGATTTTTCACGGGGCTTCGACAGCCGTGTCATGAATCAGCTTCTAGACTTTCCCCATAAGCCGGACAACCGGCGCGGGAGAGTGCGATGTGGCGGTGTGCGGGACTGTTGGGTGTTGTGCTGTTACTGGGCGGTTGCCAGACCACCCATGAAGATTTGATCGCCAGAGGTTATCCACCGGCCTTCGCCGATGGCTTTGACGATGGTTGCGTCAGCGGACGGCAAGCCGCCGGCTCGATCAGTGGCGAGTTTCGCAAGAACGTGCCGCGCTATCTCAAGGACAAACAATACGCCGAAGGCTGGACCGACGGCTTTCGCCAGTGTCAGGCGATGCTGGAGAACAAGGATCGCGAGGCGTATCGCAACGAGCACTGGGACGAACGCGAGCGTGCCTGGCAGCAGCAGAAAGATCAGGACGCCGGACGAGCCTATCGCTCGCAATAGGTCGTTTCCAGACATCCAGTGAAACCAAATGCCGGCGACCATGGACCAATTCCTATCACAGGAGGACACCATGAGCCGCGCTTTCGTCAACGAAGACAACGCCGCCGCGCAAGCCGATCAGCCCGTCGAACGGCAGGTCAGCGCGCAGCCCAATTACGTCACACCACAAGGCCTGGCACAGTTGCAGGCCAAAGTCGCCGACTTGCAGACCCTGCACGCCGAACAATCAGCCAAAGGCGAGCAGGCCGACAAGCAGCGTCTGGCCGATCTGGAACGGGATCTGCGCTATTTCAATCAGCGCCTGAGCAGTGCGCAGGTCGCCGCCCCTGCGACGTCCACCGACAAGGTGCAGATCGGCAGCTGGGTGACTTATGCCGACGAACACAACACCGAACGCCGAGTGCAACTGGTCGGCGAAGATCAGGCCGACGCCAGTCAGGGCCTGATCAACTGGGCCTCGCCGTTGGGCCGGGCCTTGCTCGGTGCCCGGCTCAATGACGAAGTGCTGTGGCAGCGCCCCGCTGGCGATCAGATGATCGAAGTGATCCGCATCGAAGCGGGTTAAACCACGCCTTGGGCGAGCATCGCATCGGCGACTTTGACGAAGCCGGCGATGTTCGCGCCTTTGACGTAGTTGACCTGGCCGTTCTCTTCACCGTAATGCACACAGGCGTGGTGGATCGACTGCATGATCGCGTGCAGCTTGCTGTCCACCTCACCCGCCGTCCACAGCAGGCGCATGGCGTTCTGCGACATCTCCAGACCGCTCACCGCAACCCCGCCGGCGTTGGACGCCTTGCCCGGCGCAAACAGAATGCCGGCCTCGATGAAGATATCCACAGCCGCAAGCGTCGTCGGCATGTTGGCGCCTTCGGCCACGCACACGCAGCCGTTGCGCAGCAGGGTTCGTGCAGCTTCGGCGTCGAGTTCGTTCTGGGTGGCGCAAGGCAGCGCGATGTCGCAGGCCAGCGACCACGGCAGCTGCCCGGCGCGGAATTCCAGGCCAAACGCGGTCGCCAGCTCGCTGATGCGTCCGCGCTTCACGTTCTTCAACTCCAGCAATGCCAGCCATTGCTCTTCGCTCAGGCCGGACTCGCAGTACAACGTGCCTTCGGAATCGGACAAGGAAATCACTTTGCCGCCGAGATCCATGACCTTGCGCGCCGCGTACTGGGCGACGTTGCCCGAACCGGAGATCGCCACGCGCTTGCCTTCGACGGCCTGCCCGCGGCGCTTGAGCATTTCTTCAGCGAAATACACACAACCGAAACCGGTGGCTTCCGGGCGAATCAGGCTGCCGCCGTAGGTCATGCCCTTGCCGGTCAACACGCTGGTGAACTGGTTGCTCAGGCGTTTGTACTGGCCGAACAGGAAACCGATCTCCCGCGCACCGACGCCGATATCGCCGGCCGGCACGTCGACGTCGGCGCCGATGTGGCGGTACAACTCGCTCATGAACGCCTGGCAGAAACGCATGACTTCGGCATCGCTCTTGCCCTTTGGATCGAAGTCCGAACCGCCCTTGCCGCCGCCCATGGGCAGCGAGGTCAGGGAGTTCTTGAAGGTCTGTTCGAAGGCGAGAAACTTCAGCACGCCCATATTCACCGAAGGATGGAAGCGCAAGCCGCCCTTGTACGGGCCGATGGCGCTGTTCATTTGAATACGGAAACCGCGATTGACCTGGACCTTGCCCTGATCGTCGACCCACGACACACGGAACACCACTGCGCGCTCCGGCTCGCAGATGCGCTCCAGAATGCCCGACGTCAGGTAACGCGGATTGGCTTCGAGAAACGGCCACAGACTGCGCAAGACTTCTTCGACGGCCTGGTGGAATTCGGGTTGATCCGGGTCGCGTTTTTTCAACCGGGCGAGGAAGGATTCGACGGATTCGATCATGGGAAAAGTCTCGGCAAATTTATTGTCGTTGGAAGCGATTGAGCCGGACTGTAGCAAACGATTTGCGCACAGGAACAGCGCAAAATGTCGCAGTTATGAAATTAAATGGTGCACAGGATATAAATCAGGCGGTTTTTTGGGCTTTTTGCACCTGTATGGTGATTCTAAATTTGAGTTATGCACCAACAGTTATACCGCCTTCGCGAGCAAGCTCGCTCCCACATTTGAAATGCGTTCCCCTGTGGGAGCGAGCTTGCTCGCGAAGGGGTCGCGACTCGGTCCCGCTGACAAAACCCGGGCAAAAAAAACGGAGCCCGAAGGCTCCGCTCTTTATGCAACCAACCCGAATCAGGCCAGTTTTTTGTGGCGTACCCGGTGTGGCTGGGCAGCCGCTTCGCCGAGGCGCTTTTTGCGGTCGGCTTCGTACTCGGTGTAGTTGCCTTCGAAGAACACCGCTTGCGAGTCGTCTTCGTACGCCAGGATGTGGGTCGCGACGCGGTCCAGGAACCAGCGATCGTGAGAGATCACAATGGCGGCGCCCGGGAAGTCCAGCAGGGCTTCTTCCAGGGAACGCAGGGTTTCAACGTCGAGGTCGTTGGACGGTTCGTCGAGCAGCAGGACGTTGCCGCCCTCCTTCAGGGTCAGCGCCAGGTGCAGGCGACCGCGCTCACCACCGGACAGGTCCTTGACGAACTTCTGCTGGTCGCCGCCCTTGAAGTTGAAGCGACCGACGTAGGTGCGCGACGGGATCTCGTAGTTGCCGATGCGGATCTGGTCGGAACCGTCGGAGATCTGCTGGAACACGGTCTTGCTGCCGTCGAGGTCTTCACGGCTCTGGTCCACGCAGGCCAGTTGCACGGTTTCGCCGACTTCGATGGTGCCCGAATCCGGCGTTTCCTTGCCCATCAGCATGCGGAACAGGGTCGACTTACCGGCACCGTTACCACCGATCACGCCGACGATGGCGCCTTTCGGCATGGAGAACGACAGGTTGTCGATCAGCACGCGATCGCCGTAGCCCTTGGTGACGTTCTTGAATTCGATGACCTTGTCGCCCAGGCGCGGACCGGCCGGGATGTAGATCTCGTTGGTTTCCGAACGCTTCTGGAATTCCTGCGACTGCATTTCTTCGAAGCGTTGCAGACGTGCCTTGGATTTCGACTGGCGGGCCTTGGCGCCTTTGCGCACCCACTCCAGTTCTTCCTTCATGGCTTTTTCGTGAGCCGACTGCTGCTTGGATTCGGCCGCCAGACGATCGGATTTGGCTTCCAGCCAACCCGAGTAGTTACCCTCGTAAGGAATGCCCGCGCCGCGGTCGAGTTCCAGAATCCAGCCAGCAACGTTGTCCAGGAAGTAACGGTCGTGCGTGATCGCAACCACGGTACCCGGGAAGTCGTGCAGGAAGTGCTCCAGCCAGGCTACGGAGTCGGCATCCAGGTGGTTGGTCGGTTCGTCGAGCAGCAGCATGTCCGGGGCGGACAGCAGCAGACGGCACAGGGCCACACGGCGCTTTTCACCACCGGACAGGTGTTCGACTTTTGCGTCCCAGGCCGGCAGGCGCAACGCATCGGCAGCAACTTCCAGTTGACGCTCGAGGTTGTGACCATCGCTGGCTTGCAGGATCGCTTCGAGCTTGGCCTGTTCGGCAGCCAGCTTGTCGAAGTCGGCATCCGGATCGGCGTAAGCGGCGTACACCTCGTCCAGACGCGCTTGCGCATCCTTGATCACGCTGACTGCTTCCTCGACCACTTCACGCACGGTCTTGGCCGGATCCAGTTGTGGCTCTTGCGGCAGATAACCGATGTTCAGGTCCGGCATCGGACGGGCTTCGCCCTCGAACTCGGTGTCGACGCCAGCCATGATTTTCAGCAGCGTGGATTTACCCGAACCGTTGAGGCCGAGTACGCCGATCTTGGCGCCAGGGAAGAACGACAGCGAAATGTTTTTCAGAATTTCCCGCTTCGGCGGAACAACTTTGCCCAGCCGATGCATGGTGAAGACGTATTGAGCCATGGAGAACCTTGGGTCAGTGACAGATGAATGATTGGAGCGCAGGCGATGCCCGGCCAGACCGATGCGCGTCGTTCACTAGACCACTTGATGGCCATCAATGCGTGCGCGCTGAAAAAAGTCTGATTCTAGGAGCTGGAACGCTCCCGCGTAACCGGCAAAGCTACCTTAATGACCGGTGGCAGTCCAGCCGAGCGGGGCTGGCACTTCGCCACAACTCAAGGCATGCTAGCCGCCCTTTGGGCGTCCGGCTTATAGTGCACGTCGCGCCAGTCCAGCCAAATCGCAGGATTACAGCTTGTCCAACGTCACTCCGCCAGCCTCTGTGAGCAGCCTCCAACCGGCGCCCGGCTCGCCCCTGCGCGGAACATTGAAGGGCGCGCTGGCGACTCTGGTGCTTTTATTGCTGGCCTTGCTGTTCTGGCAACTGCTCGATCAACTGCGTGAAACCCAGAAAAACCAGCGCCAGTACACCATCGACTACACCGCCGATCTCGCTTCGCAGGTCAGCCTGAACATGGCGCTGAACGCGCAAATCGCCCTCAACCTGCTACCGATCGTCGAACAACCGCAATCGGCCGACGAACAGCAGGCCCTGCTGCGCAAGCTGCAGCGTTCGCTGCCGGACCTGCGCAGCATCGCGCTGCTCAGCCCTTCCGGCAGAATCATCAGCGACAGCACCGCCAACAGTGCTGACGCCGACTACCTCACCGAACTGGTGCGCCGCAGTCATTCGCAAGCCCATTATTTCAGCAACGCCGATGACGGGTCGGTGGTGCACCTGTTACTGCATCAGGCCAGTGGCAGCACCCGCGGCTATTGGGCCCTGCGTCTGACGCCGACATTTTTCGATTCTCTGACCAAACAGAACGAAGCCGGAGCACGGCCCCTGTGGCTGGTGGAAAACCGCGTCAACCATCAGATCATCAGCCGCGACGAAGCCCTGCCCGCAGCCAAGCCCGGTGTCCTGACACCGGACGATCTGGCCAACACCGTGCTGACCGTGCCGCTGAGCAGCAGCGACTGGCAGTTGCGTGGTCTGTTCGATCGGCAGCGCGTGCTCGAAGAACTGCTACCGGCGTTCATCGGCAAATGCCTGTTGGGCCTGGCCTTCTCGATGTTGCCGGTGATCGCGCTGCTGAACATGCGCCGTCGCCAGCGTCAGGTGCATGAAGGGCGTCGGCGTTATCAGGATATTTTCGAAGGCACCGGCGTCGCGCTGTGTGTGCTGGACCTGTCCGGGCTCAAGCAATTCTTCGACAGGGCGCAGATTCAGACCAGCGATCAGCTCAAGGCCTGGCTCGACCAACCGGTGCAACGCCAGCAACTGCTGCAGGAATTGCGCGTCACCGAGGTCAACCAGGTGGCGCTGCAACTGCTCAACGTCAATTCCTGCGAACACGCCTGGCAGCTGTTGATTGACGGCCATCCGCACTACCACTGCGCGATCGGCAATCAGGTGCTCGACGCCGTCCTGCAGCAGCAAAAACAGCTGGAACTGGAAGCCAAACTGCCGAACAGCAACGGCCGCGACCAGCACCTGTGGATGGTATTGCGCCTGCCGCAGGAACAGCACGACTACAAAGCGGTGATCCTCAGCATCAACGACATCACCAGCCGCAAGCTGATCGAGCTGTCGTTGCTGGAGCGCGAAGGTTTCTGGTCGGACGTGGTGCGCACCGTGCCGGATCATCTGTACGTGCAAGACGTGATCAGCCAGCGGATGATTTTCAGCAACCACCACCTCGGCCAGACCCTCGGTTACAACCGCACCGAACTGCATCAGATGGGCGAGTACTTCTGGGAAATCCTCCTGCACCCGGAAGACGCCGATTACTACCACCGTTCGCGGCAGATGCAGCGGCACGCCGGCTACAGCCAGTTGCTGCAATGCCAGTTGCGTTTCCGTCATCGTGACGGCAAGTGGCGGCGTTTCGATATTCGCGAGCAGGCGCTGGCCCGGGACAAACACGATCAGGTCACGCGGATCATCGGCGTGGCCAAGGACATCACCGAACAGATCGAGGCCAGTGAATCCCTGCGCGACAGCGAACAGCGCTACCGCATGCTCGCCGAAAGCATCAGCGACGTGATTTTCTCCACCGACAGCAAGCTGTCGCTGAACTACGTCAGCCCGTCGGTGCAGGCAGTGCTGGGCTACGACGCCGAGTGGATTTTCCAGAACGGCTGGCAATCGACCATCGCCAACCCGCAACAGCTGAGCGGCATTTACTCCCTGATGGACCGGGTCAGCAAAGCGCTCGACAAGCCTGAACAACTGGCCTTGCTGCGCAACCAGGTGCAGACCCAGATGTTCCTGTTCGATTGCCTGCGCGCAGACGGCCGCAAGATCCCGATCGAACTGCGCCTGGTGCTGGTGTGGGACGAACACGGCGCGTTCGAAGGCGTGCTCGGCGTCGGCCGCGACATCAGCCAGCAACGCCGCGCTGAAAAAGACCTGCGCATGGCCGCTACGGTATTCGAACACTCGACGTCGGCGATCCTGATCACCGACCCCGCCGGCTACATCGTGCAGGCCAACGAAGCCTTCAGCCGGGTCAGCGGTTACGCCGTGTCGGAGGTGCTCGATCAGTTGCCGAACATGCTCACCGTCGACGAGCAACAGGACGCGCACCTGCGCTACGTGCTCAAGCAATTGCACCAGCACAGCACCTGGGAAGGCGAAGTCTGGCTCAAGCGCCGTAACGGCGAGCATTACCCGGCGTGGGTCGGCATCACTGCGGTACTCGACGATGAAGGCGACCTCGCCAGTTACGTGTGCTTCTTCAGCGACATCAGCGAGCGCAAGGCCAGCGAACAGCGGATTCACCGCCTCGCCTACTACGACGCCCTGACCCATCTGCCAAACCGCACGCTGTTCCAGGATCGCCTGCACACCGCACTGCAATCGGCCGAACGGCAGAAGTCGTGGGTGGTGCTGATGTTCCTCGACCTCGACCGCTTCAAGCCGATCAACGACTCCCTCGGCCACGCCGCCGGCGACCGCATGTTGAAAGACATGGCCACGCGCCTGCTGGCCTGCGTCGACGATGACGACACCGTGGCGCGCATGGGCGGCGACGAATTTACCTTGCTGCTGCAACATCGCTCCAGCCGCGAAATGGCCTTGAACCGGGCGATTCATGTCGCCGAGCAGATCCTCGCCAGCCTGGTGCGGCCGTTTGTGCTCGAAGGTCGCGAATTCTTTGTCACCGCGAGTATCGGTATCGCCCTGAGTCCGCAGGACGGCAACGAACTCAGCCAGTTGATGAAGAACGCCGACACCGCGATGTACCACGCCAAGGAACGCGGCAAGAACAATTTCCAGTTCTACCAGGCCGACATGAACGCCAGTGCGCTGGAACGTCTGGAGCTGGAAAGCGACCTGCGCCACGCCCTCGAACAGAACGAATTCGTCCTGTATTATCAGCCGCAATTCAGCGGCGACGGCAAACGCCTGACCGGCGCCGAAGCGCTGCTGCGCTGGCGTCATCCGCGTCGCGGGCTGGTGCCGCCGGGGGATTTCATTCCGGTGCTGGAAGAGCTAGGGCTGGTGGTAGACGTGGGCGACTGGGTGATCAGCGAGGCCTGCCGTCAACTCAAGACCTGGCACCAGAGCCGGGTGCGGGTGCCGAAGGTCTCGGTGAACATTTCCGCGCGACAGTTCTCCGATGGCCAGCTCGGCACGCGGATCGCCACGATCCTGCGCGAAACCGGCCTGCCGCCGGCGTGCCTGGAACTGGAACTGACCGAAAGTATCCTGATGCGCGAAGTCAGCGAGGCGATGCAGATTCTCGCCGGCCTGAAAAACCTCGGCCTGAGCATTGCGGTCGACGACTTCGGCACCGGTTATTCATCGTTGAACTACCTCAAGCAATTCCCGATCGACGTGCTGAAGATCGACCGTACCTTCGTCGATGGCTTGCCGTCCGGTGAACAGGACGCGCAGATTGCCCGGGCGATCATCGCCATGGCCCACAGCCTGAACCTGGCGGTGATCGCCGAGGGCGTGGAAACCCATGAGCAACTGGACTTCCTGCGCGAGCACGGTTGCGATGAGGTGCAGGGCTATCTGTTCGGCCGGCCAATGCCGGCGAGCCGGTTTGAGGCGCAGTTCAGTAACGACGCCCTCTTCATGTTCGACTGAAACCTTCGGGTGTTGCTGCTGACCTCATCGCTGGCAAGCCAGCTCCCACAGGGATGGATGGCGATCACGAAATCCTGCGGCCACTCCGGTTCCCCGAGGACTTGCCGTGGATCAATATTCTCCGATTGAAACACAGACATTGTGGGAGCTGGCTTGCCAGCGATGGGGCCGGCAGATGCACCGCACATCTGTCATGAATGCCACTTGTCTGCGACATGATGTCGTTTCATATGCCATCCAAAACCCATTGAGTTAGAATGCCCCCCTTTTCTGCCCCCGATCCTTGAGGACCGCCATGTTCAGCCGTGATTTGACTATTGCCAAGTACGACGCCGATCTCTTTGCCGCCATGGAGCAAGAAGCTCAGCGCCAGGAAGAGCACATTGAGCTGATCGCTTCGGAAAACTACACCAGCCCTGCGGTGATGGAAGCTCAAGGCTCGGTACTGACCAACAAGTACGCCGAAGGCTACCCGGGCAAGCGCTACTACGGTGGTTGCGAGTACGTCGACGTTGTTGAGCAGCTTGCAATTGATCGTGCAAAAGAGCTGTTCGGCGCCGATTACGCCAACGTTCAGCCGCACGCCGGTTCGCAAGCCAACGCCGCGGTCTACCTGGCCCTGCTGCAAGGTGGCGACACCATCCTGGGCATGAGCCTGGCCCATGGTGGTCACCTGACCCACGGCGCCAGCGTGTCGTCCTCCGGCAAGCTGTACAACGCGGTGCAGTACGGCATCGACGCCAACGGCCTGATCGACTACGACGAAGTCGAGCGTCTGGCCGTTGAGCACAAGCCGAAAATGATCGTGGCCGGTTTCTCTGCCTACTCGCAGATCCTCGACTTCCCGCGCTTCCGTGCAATCGCTGACAAAGTCGGTGCCTACCTGTTCGTCGACATGGCTCACGTAGCCGGTCTGGTCGCCGCTGGCGTCTACCCGAACCCGGTGCCTTTCGCTGACGTCGTGACCACCACCACCCACAAGACCCTGCGCGGTCCACGTGGCGGCCTGATCCTGGCGCGCGCCAACGCCGAGATCGAGAAAAAGCTGAACTCCGCAGTATTCCCGGGCGCCCAGGGTGGCCCGCTGGAGCACGTGATCGCCGCTAAAGCGATCTGCTTCAAGGAAGCGCTGCAGCCTGAGTTCAAGGCTTACCAGGAACAAGTGGTGAAGAACGCCCAGGCCATGGCCGAAGTGTTCATCGCGCGCGGTTTCGACGTAGTCTCCGGCGGTACCAAGAACCACCTGTTCCTGCTGTCGCTGATCAAGCAGGACATCTCCGGTAAAGACGCCGACGCCGCTCTGGGCAAAGCGTTCATCACCGTGAACAAGAACTCCGTGCCTAACGATCCACGCTCGCCATTCGTCACTTCCGGCCTGCGTTTCGGTACCCCGGCTGTGACCACTCGCGGCTTCAAGGAAGCAGAGTGCAAAGAGCTGGCCGGCTGGATCTGCGACATCCTGGCTGACCTGAACAACGAAGCGGTGATCGACGCCGTGCGTGAGAAAGTCAAAGCCATCTGCAAGAAACTGCCGGTGTACGGCGCTTAATTGCGACGTTAAACCCGCAGCATGAAAAAACCGGCCAGTGATGGCCGGTTTTTTTTCGCCTGCAAAAAATTTTCAAACCCGTGAATGGCTCAAGAACGCGGCATTGCCCCTGACTGGTCAGACCGGTCATGCCAATTCGTCATTTTTCACTTGCGATCCCGCCAAAACCAATCCTAGACTGCGCCTGCACTGGACATACCGGTAAGACCACAATAATTAAGTCCTGAATCTGATGCGCCCCGCGCACGGCAGCCAGGACACCGACCAGGATTCCTCCCATGCTCAGATGGTGCTCGCGTTCAATCTTCCTCCAAGTGGTTCTCGGATTGGTGCTTGGCATCGTCTGCGGGCTGACCCTTCCCGAATACTCTGCTCAGCTCAAACCGCTCGGCGACGGCTTCATCAAACTGATCAAGATGCTCATCGGCCTGATCGTGTTCTGCGTGGTGGTCAGCGGTATCAGCGGCGCGGGTGATCTGAAAAAGGTCGGGCGCATCGGCCTCAAATCGGTGATCTACTTCGAAGTGCTGACCACCCTCGCGTTGGTGATCGGCCTGGTATTCGCCTTCAGCACCGGCATTGGCAGCGGCGCGAATATCCATCTTGAACAATTGTCTGCCGCCGACATGGGCGACATCGCCGAACGCGGTCAACACATACACACCACCACCCAGTTCCTGATGGATTTGATTCCGACCTCGGTGCTCGGCGCCTTCGCCGACAACAACATCCTGCAAGTGCTGCTGTTCTCGGTGTTGTTCGGCAGTGCCTTGAATCTGGTCGGTGAAGCAGCATCCGGGATCTCGCGACTGATCAACGAACTGAGCCATGTGATTTTCCGGATCATGGGCATGATCGTGCGTCTGGCGCCAATCGGGGTGTTCGGCGCCATTGCTTTCACCACCAGCAAATACGGTCTCGATTCGCTGCAACACCTGGGCAGTCTGGTCGGCCTGTTCTACCTGACCTGCATGGCGTTCGTCAGCGTGATTCTGGGTCTGGTGATGCGTGCGTCCGGCCTGCGTCTGTGGCCGTTGCTGAAATACCTGCGCGAAGAATTGCTGATTGTCATGGGCACCGCCTCCTCCGACGCCGTGCTGCCACAAATCATGCGCAAGCTTGAACATCTCGGCATTGGCAGCTCGACGGTCGGCCTGGTGATCCCCACTGGCTACTCGTTCAACCTCGACGGTTTTTCGATCTACCTGACCCTGGCGATTGTGTTTATCGCCAACGCCACCGGCACACCACTGGCCATGACCGACTTGCTGACCATTCTGCTGGTGTCGCTGATCACCTCCAAAGGCGCCCACGGCATTCCCGGCTCGGCACTGGTGATTCTGGCGGCCACGCTGACGGCGATTCCGGCAATCCCGGTGGTCGGTCTGGTGCTGGTCCTGGCCGTGGACTGGTTCATGGGCATCGGCCGCGCACTGACCAACATGATCGGCAACTGTGTCGCCACCGTGGCCATCGCCCGTTGGGAAAAGGACATCGACGTGCAACGCGCAAACAAAGTACTCAGCGGTCAGCAGGGCTACACCTTTCAACCGCGTAAAACAGCAACTCCGGCGCACCAGCAAGAGTTCTGATTTAACTCCTGCAGGAGCTGCCGCAGGCTGCGATCTTTTGATCTTCGTTTGCCGGCTCCTGACGGGCACATGGAGCAAGACAAGTGATTACCACATCAACCGTCGTCAACTCAGTCGTAGAAAAACTGCGCAGCGCCCTCGCCCGTGGCCAGTGGCGCTCCGGCGAGATGCTGCCGGGCCAGCGCGAACTGGCCGAGCAACTGGGCATCAGCCGCCCAAGCCTGCGCGAAGCGGTCATCGTCCTGGAAACCCTCGGCCTTGTACGCTCGATGCCGGGCAAAGGCGTGGTCGTGCTCGATGCGCAAATGAGCGACAGCCAGAATCACGACAGCGCAGTCGCCGGCGCCAGCCTCGAAGACGTGCTGCAACTGCGCTACACCCTGGAACCGTTCATCGTCGGTCTGGTGGCGCAGTCGATCAGCAGCAAGGAAGTCGGGCAACTGCGCCTGACCTTGATGGACATGCGCGAAGCGCTGGAAGCGGGCGACAGCGAAGCCGGAGTCAGCGCCTACATCGCCTTTCACGAAGAATTGTTCACCCTGACCTCCAACCCGATCTTCCAGAGCGTGGTGCAACAGACCAGCAACGCCCTCAAGCAAAGCGCCGAAGTGCTGCGCAATTCGCCCGAACACTTGGCCGAACGCCTGGAAGAAAACGAGGCGGTGGTACGCGCCATCCGCAGCAAGAACAGCGCCCAGGCCAGCGCCGAAATGCGTCGGCACATTCTGCGTGAGGGCCAGCGGATGGGTATCGAACTGAATATTCCGGATGACCACTTGAGTCGCTGACCCCTACTGGAGACAGGCCATGAACAGTTTTGCCGCAGCGTCGCCCACTCGCCAGCCCCCGACGCCCCTGCCCTTCTCCCGCCCGCGCGCACCGGCGGCGGATCTGTATCCGCGACTGTTCGATGCGATTCTCGAGCGGCGCATCCATTCGGCCAGCCGTTTTACCGAAGACAGCCTGAAAGACATGTTCGGCGCCAGCCGTGCAGACGTGCGCCGGGTACTGACCCAACTGTCACATGAGCACATCATCGTGCTGCGGGCCAATCACCGGCCACGGGTGGCGGAACCGGATCCGGAGCAGACACGGCAAGCTCTGCAGGCGCGGCGCCTGACCGAAAGCACGCTGGTGTATCTGGCCTGCCAGCGCCCGCAGGCAGACGCTTTGAAGCGCGTGCGCACGCTGATCGAGCGCGAGCGCCTGGCCGTCGAACAGGATCGGCGGGGGGCGGCGATTCGCTTGTCCGGAGAGTTTCATCTGCAGTTGGCGCAAATGGCGGGGAATGCCCCGCTGGCGCATTTTCTCGGCAGCCTGGTGCCGCTGACGTCATTGGCGATTGCGCGAAGTGAGCGCCAGACGCACAGCTGTTGCGCGTGGCAGGAGCATCTGGCGCTGATCGAGGCGGTGGAGCGAGGCGATGCTTCCACGGCCGGGATGCTGATGAATCGACATCTGGATCATCTTGAACAGGCACTGCTCGGTTCAGACCTTGAGCATTGTGCTGTCGGTTAGATCGCCTTCGCGAGCAAGCTCGCTCCCACAGTTGACCGCATTCCTCTGGACAGAATACGGTCTCCTGTGGGAGCGAGCTTGCTCGCGAAGAGGCCATCACTGACAACCAAGATCCATCAGGCAGAAGCCACTTTGGCAAACCCCGCCCGAATCTTCTCTTCCGGCAAATCATCGGCAATAAACACAATTACGCTTTCCCGCGCCTCACCCTCGGCCCATTCGGTATCCCAGTCGAAACCATAGAGTTTCAGCACGCCCTGAAACACCAGGCGCCGATCCTCACCAGCGATGTTCAGCACGCCTTTGTAGCGCAGCAATTGCTTGCCGTGGTCTTCCAGCAGCTCATTCATGAACTCGCTGAGCTGATCGATATCCAGCGGTTGCTCAGTGCGCAGCACCAGGCTGGAGATACGGTCGATGGAGGGCGCCTTGCTGACCGGACGCAGACTCACCCCGCCACCAAGATCAGCGTTGAGGTTGAAACCACGCACATCCAGCAGTTCAGCCAGATTGATGTTGCCATGCTCGACCACGCGGATCGGCGCACGACGGTTGATTCGCGTCAGGCGTTCGCTCAGCGCGGTGAACGTCGCCTCGTCCACCAGATCGGTCTTGCTCACCAGCAAGCGGTCGGCGAAACCGATCTGTGCCTGGGCGATGGTCTGGGTCAGGTGCAGATCGGCGTGGGCGGCATCCACCAGGGTAATGATGCCGTCAAGCAGGTAGCGCTCGCGCAGTTCTTCCTCAATAAAGAAGGTTTGCGCCACCGGGGCCGGGTCGGCCAGGCCAGTGCACTCGATCACCAGACGGTCGAAGGCGATTTCGCCGCTGTCCAGGCGTTCGAGCAGCAGGTACAGGGCCTTGGTCAGGTCAGTGTGAATGGTGCAGCAGACGCAGCCGTTGGCCAGGGTCATGACTTGCACCGGCTCATCACCCAGCAACTGAGTGTCGATGCCGGCGTCGCTGAATTCGTTTTCGATCACGGCGATTTTCAGGCCGTGCTCGGCTTTGAGCAGGTGCCGCAGCAAGGTGGTCTTGCCGGCGCCGAGAAAACCGCTGAGTACCGTTACGGGGATGGGAGAAGACAAAACTCGATCTCCTTCAAATGAATGAACAACACAAAAACAAATGTGGGAGCGAGCTTGCTCGCGAAAGCGGTGTGCCAGTCAAATTATTCATCAACTGACACTCCGTATTCGCGAGCAGGCTCGCTCCCACAGGGATTACCTCAACCTTGCGCTGTCAGCTCAACAGCACTTCGGCCCACCCTTGCCACCGTAACGGGCTTCCTGACGTTCGCGAAAGAACATCTCGTAGCTCATCACCGGTTTGTCCGGGTGTTTGGTTTGCATATGCTCGACGTAGGTGTCGTAGTCGGGCATGCCGACCATCAGGCGCGCGGCCTGACCGAGGTATTTACCGAGGCGACTCAGGTCATTGAACATGGTGCAATCCTCTGGTTACGCATCCGGCAGAGCCTGGAATGGCGATTCTTTATCCGTACGCTCTTTTTTGCCCCAGGCGGCGATGCCGACCTTGAGCGCGTAGAACAGGATGCTGAAGACCACGAACAGGAACAGCACGGTAAGCGTTGCGTTGGTGTAAGCGTTGAAGATCACGTGCTGCATCTGCTCAACGCTCTTCGCCGGTGCCAGCACCTGACCATTGGCCAGCGCATCGCTGTATTTCTTGGCCAGCGACAGGAAGCCGATCGCCGGGTTGGCGTCGAACAACTTGATGAAGCCCGCCGTGGTGGTGCAGATCAGCAGCCAGGTGGCTGGCAGCAGAGTGACCCAAATGTAGCGCTGGCGCTTCATTTTGATCAGGACCACGGTGCCGAGCATCAGCGCGATACCGGCCAGCATCTGGTTGGAGATACCGAACAGTGGCCACAAGGTGTTGATGCCGCCCAATGGGTCGATCACGCCTTGATACAGCAACCAGCCCCACATCGCCACACAACCGGCGGTGGCAATCAGGTTGGCGGTCCACGATTCGGTGCGTTTCAGCGCCGGCACAAAGGAGCCGAGCAAGTCCTGCAGCATGAAACGACCGGCACGGGTACCGGCGTCGACAGCGGTGAGGATGAACAGGGCTTCGAACAGGATCGCGAAGTGGTACCAGAACGCCATGGTGTTTTCACCCGGCAGGACACTGTGCAGGATCTGCGCGATACCGACCGCCAGGGTCGGCGCACCACCGGCACGGGCCAGAATGGTGGTCTCGCCGATGTCGTGAGCCACGGCTTGCAGCGCTTCCGGCGTGATCGCGAAGCCCCAGCTCGTGACCATTTGCGCCACTGACGCGGCATCACTGCCGACCACGGCGGCCGGGCTGTTCATGGCGAAGTACACGCCTGGCTCGATCACCGAAGCGGCAACCATGGCCATGATCGCCACGAACGACTCCATCAGCATGCCGCCGTAACCGATGTAACGGGCGTTGGTTTCGTTATCCAAAAGCTTCGGCGTGGTGCCCGAAGAAATCAGTGCATGGAAACCGGACACCGCACCGCAAGCGATGGTGATGAACAGGAACGGGAACAGACCGCCCTTCCACACCGGGCCGGTGCCGTCGACGAACTGGGTCAGTGCCGGCATTTTCAGCTCGGGCATGGTCACCAGAATGCCGATCGCCAAGGCGACAATGGTACCGATCTTGAGGAAAGTCGACAGATAGTCACGCGGCGCCAGAATCAGCCACACCGGTAGCGATGCAGCCACAAAGCCGTAACCGACCAGCATCCAGGTAATCTGCACGCCAGTGAAGGTGAACGCCTTGGCCCACACCGGATCAGCGGCAATCTGCCCACCGAGCCAGATCGACCCGAGCAGCAGCAATACGCCGACCACGGAGATCTCGCCGATGCGGCCCGGGCGGATGTAGCGCATGTAAATGCCCATGAACATCGCGATCGGGATGGTCGCCATCACGGTGAAGATGCCCCACGGGCTCTCGGCCAGCGCCTTGACCACGATCAGCGCCAGCACCGCGAGGATGATGATCATGATCAGGAAGCAGCCGAACAGGGCAATGGTGCCGGGGATACGGCCCATTTCCTCACGCACCATGTCACCCAGGGAACGGCCGTTGCGCCGGGTCGACATGAACAGGACCATGAAATCCTGCACAGCGCCCGCCAGCACCACGCCGGCAATCAGCCACAGCGTGCCGGGCAGATACCCCATCTGCGCCGCCAGCACTGGGCCGACCAGAGGCCCTGCGCCAGCAATCGCTGCGAAGTGGTGACCGAAAAGAATGTGTTTATTGGTCGGCACATAGTCCAGACCGTCGTTGTTGAGCACGGCGGGGGTGGCCCGACGCGGGTCGAGTTGCATCACGTTGTTGGCGATGAACAGACTGTAGTAACGGTACGCGACCAGATAAATGGCCACGGCAGCAACCACGATCCACAAGGCGTTGATCGCCTCTCCTCGGCGTAATGCCACTACGCCCAGGGCGCACGCTCCTACGATTGCCAGCACTAGCCAGGGTAAGTGGCGCAGCAGGCTATTATTATTTTTCATTTTATTATTCCAGCCAGGGTGGACAAGAAAGACAGCCACCCCGAGTTTAGCGCTACTGGCGCCAAAGGCCATACCCCGACATTGGTCTAGACGCTTGGTTGATTGGCAGGCACCCATTGGTCGGGTCTATAGTCAGCGAACTCTTCCGAGGATTGCGTCATGAGCGAACACCCAGCCAATCGCCGTCGCTTCAAACGTATTGCGTTCGATGCCAGAACCGAGCTGAGTCAGGGCCAATTCATCTGGCCGGTCAAGCTGATCGACCTGTCACTCAAAGGGCTGCTGATCGAGCGGCCCGAGCCGTGGCTGGGGAATGCGGAGCAGGATTTTTTCGTCGACATCCATCTGAGCGATGACGTCGATATCCAGATGGATGTGCATCTGGCCCATGAAGATCAGGGTCAGTTGGGCTTTGTCTGCCGGCATATCGGCCTGGAATCGATCCAGCGCTTGCGGCGGCTGATCGAGCTGAACCTGGCTGACGAAGCCGAACTGGAGCGCGAACTGGGTGCCCTGATCGAAATCTAGAATCCACAATTGAACCCTGTAGGCGCTGGCTGGCCAGCGCCTACAGGTTATGCGGTGGGTTCAAGTTATTCGAAGAGCGCGTCGAGGGCCTGTTCGAGGCGGGTCACGGCGATGATCTGCAAACCCGACGGGGATTCCTTCGGCGCATTGCCCTTCGGCACGATCGCCCGTTTGAAGCCATGCTTGGCAGCTTCTTTCAAGCGCTCCTGCCCGCTCGGCACCGGACGCACCTCGCCCGACAGGCCCACTTCGCCAAACACCAGCAGATCATGGGGCAGCGGCCGGTTGCGCAGGCTCGACATCACCGCCGCCATCAACGCCAGGTCGGACGCTGTTTCCAGCACCTTGACCCCACCGACCACGTTGAGGAACACGTCCTGATCGTGGGTCGGAATGCCGCCGTGGCGATGCAGCACCGCGAGCAACATCGCCAGGCGGTTCTGATCCAGCCCCAGCGTCACCCGACGCGGGTTGGCCAGATGGCTGTCATCGACCAGCGCCTGCACTTCCACCAGCATCGGCCGGGTGCCTTCCCACGTCGCCATTACCACACTGCCCGGGACTTCTTCCTGGGCGCGGGTGAGGAAAATCGCCGATGGGTTGGAAACCTCTTTAAGGCCCTTGTCGGTCATGCCGAACACGCCCAGTTCATTGACCGCACCGAAACGGTTCTTCACCGCGCGCAGCAAGCGCAACCGGCCATCGGATTCGCCCTCGAAATACAGCACGGTGTCGACCATGTGCTCAAGCACCCGGGGGCCGGCGAGTGCGCCTTCCTTGGTGACGTGGCCAACGAGGAAAATCGCGGTGCCGCTTTGCTTGGCGTAGCGCACCAGCAACGCCGCACTCTCACGCACTTGCGAAACGCCGCCGGGCGCCGATTGCAATTGCTCGGTGAAGATCGTCTGGATCGAGTCGATCACCATCACCTTGGGTTTTTCCTGACGGGCCGTGGCGATGATGGTTTCGATGCAGGTTTCGGTCATCACCCGCAGTTGATCCTGAGGCAACCCGAGACGGCGGGCACGCATGGCCACTTGTTGCTGGGACTCTTCGCCGGTGACGTACAGCGCCGGCATGCTCTTGGCGAGATTGCACAGGGTCTGCAACAGAATCGTCGACTTGCCGATACCGGGATCACCACCGATCAGCACCACGGAACCGTCGACCAGACCGCCACCCAGCACGCGATCCAGTTCACCGGAGGCGGTGGAAAAACGCGGAATCTCTTCGATGCTGACTTCGGCCAGGGTCTTGATCTGCGCCTGTTGTCCAGCCCAGCCGGTGCGCCCGGTCGGCGCTGTCGCCCCGCCGCTTTCGATCATGGTTTCGGTCAGGGTGTTCCAGGCACCGCATTCACCGCACTGCCCGGCCCATTTGGGAAATGTTGCGCCGCATTCGGTGCAGCCATACATGCGCTTGGCCTTGGCCATCTGAACCCCCGGAGCAAAACCGCGATGATAACGCAGACGCCGCAGCTCAGCGCGGCGCGGCAGTACGGATCTCGCCACTGGCCAGACGCGCGGCGCTGTTGCCCAGCGGGTCTTCGGCATTGAGGTCGGCCCCTTTGGCCTTGAGCGCGTCGAGCAATTCGACGCGCTTGAACAGCCCGGCGTACATCGCCGCAGTCTGTCCGGCGCCATTGCGCTGGTCGGCATTGCAATCGGTGGCCATCAATCGCCGGGCGATCTGGATCTCGCCTTTGAAAATTGCGCCCATCAGCGCCGTGTTGCCACGCTGGTCCTGCGCGCAGGCATCAGCGCCCGCCGCCAGCAAGCGGTCTACTGCCGCGCCCTGGCCGTGATACGCCGCCAGAATCAACGCGGTGTAGCCCTTGCTGTCGCGGGTATCGAGGGAATAGCCGGACTCGATGAAGGTGTCGAGCATCGGCACATCACCGCGGCGGGCGGCATCAAAATAGTAGTCCTGCAGTTGTGCCTTGATCGCCTCGGGGCTCTGTTCGGCCTGCGCTGCGAAGGACAGGCATCCGAGCAACAGTAAAAGATAAGGACGCATAAACGCTCTCCTTGGGTAGAACGGGGCCTGAATCAGGCCCCGCATTGCATGGCGTCGGGATCAGTCGACCAGTTTCGCCGCCAGTGCCTTGACCCGGCCCAGGTCACCCTTGGCCACTTTGGTCACGCCGGTGCCGTATTCCGGATCGGCCTTATAAAGGAAGGACAGAATGATGTGCTTGCTCTCGTCATCGGTGGTGGCCAGGGAGCCGCCGAAATTGTCGATCAGGTCCTGACGCTCCTGCTTGTTGAAGGAACGGTACAGATCGCCGGCCTGCTTGAAGTTCTGCTCGCGCTGGATCTTCGCCTGCTGGGTGCTGCCCGACAGTGCCAACTGGCTGTAACGGGCGTCTCGCGGCTCTTCGCGCGGTTGCAGACGGCTCGGCTGGTAATTCACGCCAGACTGCGTTGCGCCGAAGTTCATCGCACCATCCTGATTGCCGTTATTGACCGCAACTTTAGGGGCGTTGATCGGCAGTTGCAGCGCATTGGCACCCAGGCGATACATCTGAGTATCGGCATAAGAGAATACGCGACCTTGCAATAAGCGATCTTCCGAAGGTTCGATTCCCGGCACAACATTGGCCGGTGCCATCGCTACTTGTTCAGTTTCCTGAAACACATTAGCCGGATTACGGTTCAACACCATTTGTCCAACTTTCCGCTCTGCAATACCCGGCCAGATCTTGGTTGCATCCAGCGGGTCAAAATCAAACTTGGACAAATCTTGTGGTTTCAGCACTTGAATGTACAAGTCCCATTTAGGGAAGTTACCTTTATTAATGTTAGTTACAAGATCGTTGGTCATATGACTGTAATCCTGACCCTGAACTTTGCTGACTTCTTTCGGCGTGAGGTTATTGATCCCCTGCAAACTCTTCCAGTGGAACTTGACGTAATGCACTTCGCCTTTGGCATTGATCAACTTGTAGGCATGTACACCGTTACCGTCCATCTCGCGATAACTGGCCGGCGTTCCCGAATTTGAATACAGCTCGGTCAGGGTGCGCGTCGCTTCCGGCACATGGGAGAAGAAGTCGAAACGACGCGAGTCGTCATCCAGATTGGTGCGCGGATCGGGCTTGAACGCATGCACCATATCCGGGAATTTGATCGCATCGCGAATGAAGAACGTCGGAAAATTGTTGCCGACCAGATCCCAGTTACCATCGGCGGTATAGAACTTGGTGGCGAAACCGCGCGGATCACGCAGGGTTTCGGGGGAGTGGTTGCCGTGCACCACGGCGGAAAAACGCACGAACACCGGGGTGCTCTGGCCGGCGGCGAACACCTTGGCCTTGCTCAGGTCGCTCAGATCATTGGTCACCGTGAAGGTGCCATGGGCGCCGGTACCGCGGGCATGCACCACGCGCTCGGGGATTCGCTCGCGGTCGAACCGCTGCAGCTTCTGGATCAATTGCACATCCTGCAGCAGCACCGGGCCATTGGCTCCGGCGGTTTGCGAGTTCTGGTTGTCGCCCACCGCCGCACCGTTGTCCCGGGTCAGGGGCGCGGCGTGTACGGAGAAGGTCAACAGGCTGGCGGTGAGTACACCAAGAGTACGGCGATGGGGAAATGCCCCTAAGCCAAGCGTGGGATTCATATCAGGTTCCTCTGGTTTTTTGGGCGCATCCAGGTGCGCCAATCAGAGGCTAGAGGGCAAAACCGGCAAACATAAATAGAAAGTTCGTAACTCGATGATTGAGAAATTTAGCTTCCCGATCAGCGAGTTACGGCGTATTTCGCGCGCGATTAGTGGCACTTTGCAAACTATTCGTCGATTAATGTGTCGATAAAAACGGGCATTGTAAGAAGGTGTTTCGCGCAGGACGCGTTTTGCTGATTTACACTGCGTACACCAAACTCATCTGTAACAAGGAAATAACCTATGGGCGTGCTAAGTGAGTTCAAGGCCTTCGCGGTCAAAGGCAATGTGGTCGACATGGCCGTCGGTATCATCATCGGTGCAGCCTTCGGCAAGATTGTTTCGTCGTTTGTCGGTGACGTGATCATGCCGCCGATCGGCTTGTTGATCGGCGGGGTGGACTTCAGCGATCTCGCCATAACGCTCAAGGCCGCCGAGGGCAGCGCCCCTGCGGTCGTGATGGCCTACGGCAAATTCATCCAGAGCATTCTCGACTTCATGATCGTCGCGTTCGCGATTTTCATGGGCGTCAAAGCCATCAATCGCCTCAAGCGCGAAGAGGCCGTGGCCCCGACGCTGCCACCGGTTCCGACCAAGGAAGAGGAATTGCTCGGCGAGATCCGCGATCTGCTCAAGGCCCAGAACAACCGGCCCTGAACCCTGCACGACAAACAGACGGCGCCTTCGGGCGCCGTTTGTTTACCAGTAGTTTTCCACCGCCACCTGGCCCGGCCGGCGGCTCAGGGCAAGACTCATGTGGCGCTTTTTCAACAGCGCGCGCGTGTCGTCGATCATTTGCGGATTGCCGCACAGCATCACCCGCGAATGCTCGGGCGAGATTTCCACGCCGGCTGCACGCTCCAGCTCACCGTTTTCGATCAGCGTGGTGATGCGTCCGCTCAACGCACCGGGGTGCGCTTCACGGGTCACCGTCGGGATGAACTGCAACTTGTGCGCGTACTCGCTGAGGTAATCGCGCTGCGCCAGTTCGGCCAGCAATGGCTGGTAGGCCAGTTCCCGTGCCTCGCGCACGCTGTACACCAGAATAATGCGCTCGAATTTCTCCCAGACCTCGAAGTCCTGCAGGATCGACAGAAACGGCGCCACGCCTGTGCCAGTGGCCAACAGCCACAAATCCCGCCCGTCGCTGAAACGATCCAGGGTCAGATAACCGAATGCCTGACGGTCGACCAGCAACGTGTCCCCCGCCTGCAAGCGGCTCAGTTCGCTGGTGAACTCGCCACCCGGGACCACAATGGAAAAGAACTCGAGAAACTCGTCGAACGGTGACGACACCATCGAATAAGCACGCCAGACGATGCTGCCGTCAGCCTTGTTCACCCCCAGCCTGGCGAACTGCCCCGCCCGAAAGCGAAAGCCTGCATCGCGGCTGGTACGCAAGGTGAACAGGCTTGGGGTCAAGGGCCGTACATCAAGCAGGGTCTGTGTGGTGTATTTCTCTGCAGTGGCGGTCATGGGGCGCTCCATTGAACGATTGCCGCCAGTGTCCCGCAAAACCGCCGGTCTAAACACCGATGATTGCTAATGGTATTCGCCACTGCACCCACATTAGAAATAATTAAAATTATTTGGACGGTTCGCAGCGGAGCGATAACGACACCCTTAAGATGACGATTTAAATATCAGAACTCATCCGTCGCTAAGAACGCTTAATGAATACTTTTTCACTTTCAAGACCAAAATAATTTATTACCTGCCGTAAGAAACGTCCTACACTCCGGAGCGTGCCGGATTTTTGGATCCATTCGCACCCCCGCTACAATCATGGAGAACTTGTAATGGAAACGTGGAAGGAGTCGCAGTTAAAGCAACTGACTTTCGCAAAGGAAATAGATACGGCCTATCCCATCTTGCTGAGATTCGCCGAAAACCTCGGGTTTAACTTCTGTGCAGTTTCAGTTACTTCGCCCCAACGGGAAATGCATCTTAATCCTTTGCAAATCAACAACTACCCTCAAGAATGGAACCTGCAATATGAATTGAACGAATACAAGAAAATCGACCCGGTAATAGCACACTGCAATCATTCAATGATGCCCATCGTCTGGGATAAAGCGGTATATAAAGATACCCCGGAGTTGTGGGGTGCGCTGCAGCAATATGGCCTGCAACATGGCTGGTCTCAAGCGTTTCACCACGAGGAGAGTGGCTTGTGCAGCATCCTCAGCCTGGCCCGAAAGCATTGCCCGATCAGCCCGCTCGAGCTGTATGAGCATTTTGGCTACATGTTCTATGCCACCAGCCACCTGAGTGAGTTGTTCGCTCGGACACTCCCCACACGGCCCGCCAAACCTAGCCAACCGCGCCTGTCCCCACGGGAACTGGAGGTTCTGCAATTATCCGCCGGAGGCAAAACGGCCTATGAGATTTCGAAAATCCTCAGCCTGAGCGAGCGCACGGTGAACTATCACGTGCAAAACGTGATCGAGAAACTCCATGTCTGCAACAAAATTTCTGCCGTCATAGCGGCCGCCAGAGCCGGCATCATCTAGACCCGACACCTTGCACCAAAATTAAAACCTGCGAGTATTTCCAGAGAAAAAAACGTACCATTTGTGACCTTTCCGAGTGATAAGGCGAGCTGTTCGCACTGCAGTTCACTCGGTCGGTTCCGCCGCACGGTACAGGCAGCGGGACATCCCCCGATTACCCTGAGTCCCCGCCCCATGCCTTTGCTCGATACGCCTTTCGCCCAACTCGACCTGATCCGCCAGCCCGAACAGCAGAACGAACCGCTGCAAGCCTTCGATGCCGCCGACGAATACCTGCTCAATCATCTGGCTGCGCAGCAGCCGACGGCCGACACCCGGGTACTGGTGCTCAATGACAGTTTCGGTGCGCTGGCGGCCAGCCTGCTGGGCAACGTCGATGTGGTCAGCAGCGGCGATTCGTTTCTGGGCTTTCAGGGACTGGAGAAGAATCTGCTGCGCAATGGCCAGGCGTTCGACGCCATTCGCGGCATCCCGGCGAGTGAACCGCTGGTCGGGCCGTTTGATCGCGTGCTGATCCGCGTACCGAAAACCCTGGCACTGCTCGAAGAACAATTGATCCGCCTGCAAGGACAACTGGCGCCGGGTGCGCAGGTTATTGCTGCGGCGATGGTCAAGCACTTGCCACGCGCCGCTGGCGATCTGCTGGAACGCTACATCGGTCCGGTGCAAGCCTCACTGGCAGTGAAAAAGGCTCGCCTGCTGATCGCGACGCCAGAAGCGAAAGTCCCGGCGAGCTCGCCCTACCCGTCGCGCTACCGCCTCGAGGAACCGGCGATCGAATTGCTCAACCACGCCAACGTGTTCTGCCGCGAAGGTCTCGACATCGGCACCCGCGCCTTCCTACCGCATCTGCCCAAGAACCTCGGCAGTGCGCAAGTCGCCGACCTGGGCTGCGGTAACGGTGTGCTGGCAATTGCCAGCGCCCTGCAAAACCCCGAGGCACATTACACGCTGGTCGATGAATCGTTCATGGCAGTGCAATCAGCTGCGGAAAACTGGCATGCGGCCCTCGGCGATCGCGACGTGACCGTCCGGGCCGGTGATGGCCTGGCCGGGCAAGCGGCGCAATCGCTGGACGTGGTGCTGTGCAACCCACCGTTCCATCAGCAGCAGGTGGTCGGCGATTTCCTCGCCTGGCGCATGTTCCAGCAGGCCCGCGAGGCGCTGGTGGTCGGCGGAGCGCTGTACATCGTCGGCAATCGTCACCTGGGTTATCACAGCAAACTGGCGCGGCTGTTCCGCGGCGTCGAGCAAGTCGCGGCCACGCCGAAATTCGTCATCCTCAAAGCCCGCAAATAAACCCGAGGCAAAAAAAAACCCTCCAGATGGAGGGTTTCAAATCCGTACCCGAAGGCGCCGGGACGGAGTGCTTCAGTGCGTCGTCAGGCCTGCTGCGTTCATGAACATGCGCATCAGGCTGGCGGCGATAAACAGCACGCCCACACTGCCGAGCCAGATCAGGGCCAGCCAGCCGAGCCGCTGCCACAGCGGTTTTTTTTCGGCTTGTTCAATGTCGTGCAGCGAATGTTTGCCGGTCATTGTTGCGATCCTCAGTCAGGTCGATGGCGCCAGTGACGACACCATCGCGGGCAAGCCAGATCCCACAGGTGCTAGTGATAGCCGTCTTCATGGGTGACCTTGCCGCGGAACACGTAGTAGCTCCAGAAGGTGTAACCCAGGATGAACGGGATGATGAACAGCGTGCCTACCAGCATGAAGCCCTGGCTTTGCGGCGGTGCGGCGGCGTCCCAGATCGAGATCGACGGCGGCACGATGTTCGGCCACAGGCTGATGCCCAGACCGCTGTAGCCGAGGAAGATCAGCACCAGGGTCAGCAGGAACGGCATGTAGTTGGCGTTGCGCGCCACGGCACGGATCAGCCCGTACATTGTCACCAACACCAGAATCGGCACCGGCATGAACCAGAACAGGTTCGGCATGCTGAACCAGCGCGTGGCGATTTCCGGATGGGCCAGCGGCGTCCAGAGGCTGACGACACCGATCACCGCCAGCAGCACGAAGGCCAGCGGGCGCGCCAGATCGTGCATCTGTTCCTGCAACTTGCCCTCGGTTTTCATGATCAGCCAGGTGCAGCCGAGCAAGGCGTACGCCACCACCAGCGCGGCGCCGCAGAACAGCGTGAACGGTGTCAGCCAGTCCAGTGAACCGCCGGCGAACTGGCGATTGACCACCGGCAAGCCATCAATGAACGCCCCCAGCGCCACGCCCTGAAAGAACGTCGCCGCCACCGAGCCGCCGATAAAGGCCTTGTCCCACAGATGCCGTTTGTCGTCCTTGGCCTTGAAGCGGAACTCGAAGGCCACACCGCGGAAAATCAGGCCGATCAGCATGAAGATCAGCGGCAGATAAAGTGCCGACAACACCACCGAATAAGCCAGTGGGAACGCGCCGAACAGCGCCGCGCCGCCCAGCACCAGCCAGGTCTCGTTACCGTCCCAGACCGGGGCGACAGTGTTCATCATCACGTCACGATCAGTCTTGCCCGGGATGAACGGGAAGAGAATGCCGATCCCCAGGTCGAAGCCGTCCATGACCACGTACATCATGATGCCGAAGATGATGATCACGGCCCAGATCAGCGGAAGATCAATACCCATGAGTCAAATCTCCTTTTCCAGGCTGCGCGCCTGGTCAGCGTCGGTGCCTTCATCATCAGCCGCAGACAACGGCCGCGCCGGTGTGCGTTTCTGGCCAGGACCACCGTCGTTGGTTTCCTTGCCTTCGTCGGTTTTCGGCCCTTTGCGCACCAGGCGCATCATGTAGCCAAGCCCTGCACCGAACAGTGCGAAGTACACCAGCACGAACATGATCAGGGTGATGCTCATCTGCATGAAGCTGTGATTCGACGAAGCGTCCGCCGTGCGCATCAGGCCGTAGACCACCCACGGCTGGCGGCCGATCTCGGTGGTGAACCAGCCCGCCAGGATCGCGATCAGACCGGAAGGCCCCATCCACAACGCCAGGTACAGGAACGGCCGCGAGGTGTAGAGCGTGTCGCGTTTGCGTAGCCACAGACTCCACAGACCGGTGAAGATCATCAGGAAACCGAGGCCGACCATGATCCGGAACGACCAGAACACGATGGTCGAGTTGGGCCGGTCCTCAGGCGGGAACTCCTTGAGTGCCGGCACCTGTTTGTCCAGCGAGTGGGTCAGGATCAGGCTGCCGAGGTAGGGGATTTCCACGGCAAATTTGGTCTTCTCTTCTTTCATGTCCGGCCAGCCGAACAGAATCAGGGGTGTCGCTTCGTCGCCTTTGTTTTCCCAGTGACCTTCAATCGCGGCGATTTTCGCCGGCTGATGCTCAAGAGTGTTGAGGCCGTGGAAGTCACCGATGACCGCCTGGATCGGTGCAACGATCAACGCCATCCACATCGCCATCGACAGCATGGTGCGGATTGCCGGATTGTCCTTGCCGCGCAGCAGGTGCCAGGCCGCCGACGAGCCCACGAAGAACGCCGTGGCAACAAACGCTGCGGTTGCCATGTGCATCAGGCGATAGGGGAACGACGGGTTGAAGATGATGGCCAGCCAGTCGGTGGGAATCACCTGGCCGTTGACGATCTCGAAGCCCTGCGGGGTCTGCATCCAGCTGTTGGAGGCAAGAATCCAGAAGGTCGAGATCAGCGTGCCGATCGCCACCATCACGGTGGAGAAGAAGTGCAGACCGCGCCCGACCTTGTTCCAGCCGAACAGCATCACGCCGAGGAAACCGGCCTCGAGGAAGAAGGCCGTGAGCACTTCATAAGTCAGCAAGGGCCCGGTGACGGAACCGGCGAAGTCCGAGAAACGACTCCAGTTGGTGCCGAACTGGTAAGCCATGACCAACCCGGACACCACCCCCATGCCGAAGTTGACGGCAAAGATTTTCGACCAGAAATGGTAGAGATCACGGTAGGTGTCGTTGTGGGTTTTCAGCCACAGGCCTTCGAGCACCGCAAGGTAACTCGCCAGGCCAATGGTGATGGCCGGGAACAGGATATGGAACGAGATGGTGAACGCGAACTGAATTCGGGCGAGATCGAGTGCCTCTAAACCGAACATAAGTCTTCCTCTGTCAGGTAATACCGGCGTCGGGGCTTTTGGCCCTTGCACCTACTGCCCCCACGGATATGGAGTGCGGCGAATTCTGATTCGTTCTTTTTTAACAACCATCGCAACGCAGGGAGTCTGGCCAACAGGCCACCGGATCAATTCCGTCTGAGGTCTTGATCTGGATCAAGCAACGTTAAAAGAGTAGTCCCATTTTTGCCGATGAACTGCGTGGTCGTTTGCCGCGTGACAAGTTGCCTCAGCACCACGGCAATGCTCTCGAACAGATTCTTCAGAGAGACAGAAGTCCTGTGGCGAGGGGATTTATCCCCGTTGGGCTGCGCTGCCGCCGCGCACGCATCTGTTTACGACTGCTGCGCAGCCGAGCGGGGATAAATCCCCTCGCCACAGGGTTGCGGTGTTATTGAGAGGAGATCGTTGTCTGGCTAACTAAATTTTTTGTCATGGCAACTTCCTGTTACAGAGTGGTGATAACCTCGCGATTCACCCTCGAACCAGACCTGCCTTCAGATGCCCAGCCAAGCGCCCCTGCTGTTACGTCACCATCGTCCTTTCCTTGCGTTCTGGCTCGCCCGGATCTTCACCGCCAGCGGCTTCCAGATGCTCACCGTCGCCATTGGCTGGAACCTCTATCAACTGACCGGCAACGTTCTCGATCTGGGCCTGGTCGGGCTCGTCGAATTTGCCCCGCGGGTGCTGTTCATGCTGCACACCGGGCATGTCGCCGACCGCTACGACCGACGCAAAGTGGCGGCGCTCTGTCAGTCGCTGCAAGCGCTGATCGCCCTGGCGCTGGCGATCGGCAGTGCCACCGATCACGTCACTCGGGAGATGATCTTTATCCTCGCTTTCCTGCTCGGTGCTGCACGGTCCTTCGAGCTGCCGACCACTCAGGCACTGTTGCCGAGCATCGTGCCCAGCGCACTCTTTCCGCGTGCGGTCGCGGCAGCACAGTCGGCGCAGCAATCGGCAACCATCGTCGCCCCGGCCCTGGGCGGCTTGCTCTACGCGTTCGGCAGTGTCTGGGTCTATGGGCCGACGGTGCTGCTCTATGTCATCGCCTGCTCGCTGATGCTCAACCTGCCCGCACGGCATACGCCGCTCAACAAGGGCAAGGCCACGCTGGATTCGCTGCTGGCGGGCATTCGTTTCATCCGTAGCCGACCGGACATCCTCGGGGCGATTTCGCTGGACCTGTTCGCCGTGTTGCTCGGCGGGGCCACCGCGCTGCTGCCGGTGTTCGCCAAAGACATCCTGCTCACTGGCCCGTGGGGCCTGGGGTTACTGCGTTCGGCACCCGCCGTCGGCGCGTTGTTGATGTCGCTGTTCCTCGCCCGGTTTGCCGTCGAACGCAATGTCGGCCGAGTGATGTTCACCGCCGTCGGCGTGTTCGGCGTCGCGACCATTGCCTTTGGCCTGTCGACGTCGTTCTGGTTCTCGCTGGCGGTGCTGGTCGTGCTGGGCGCTGCAGACATGATCAGCATGGTGATCCGTGCTTCCTTCGTGCAGCTGGAAACCCCGGACGAAATGCGCGGCCGGGTCAGCGCGGTGAACGGCCTGTTCATCGGTGCTTCGAACCAGTTGGGCGAATTCGAATCCGGCCTCACTGCGCACTGGTTCGGCACCGTACCCGCCGTGGTGATGGGCGGGATCGGCACGCTGGTGGTGACAGGCACGTGGATCAAACTGTTCCCGACCCTGGCCAACCGCGACCGGATGCACGTGCCGGTGGAAGAGGTGAAGGTCTGACGTTATTCAGGCCAACAACTCCCCCGCCACCTTCGCCCGTAACGCCTTGCCGCCAAGTTGCTCAACCAGGGTCAGGGCAAACGCCAGTGCGCCGCCGGAGCCCTGGGCGGTAATGCAATTGCCGTCGACCACCACCGGTTGATCAACAAACGTACAGCCCGACAGTTGATGGCTGGCACTCGGCAGGCAGGTCATGCGGCGTTGGCGTAAGACACCCGAGGCTTGCAGGGCAATGGCCGGGGATTCGCCGATGGCAGCGAACAGGCGTCCGGCGCTGGCCTGGTCCTTGAGCAGTTGTTGCAACGGCTGATGCGCCGCCAGGTGCTGTGCGCCAATGGCGCCGCCGGGCAGGACGATCAGATCGAATAGTTGCGCCAGCACATCGACCAGCATGCCGTCGGCGGTCAGTCGGGTGCCGCGGGCGCAGGTGAGCATACGGCGGCCCTCGATGCTGGCCGCCATCACTTCGATGCCGGCGCGGCGCAGCACGTCGATCAGGGTGACGCTTTGCAGATCATCGATGCCCTCGGCGAGGGTAATCAGGGCTCTAAAAGTCATGGGCGCTTTCCACTGAAGGGTCTTTAAAGCGTAGTCAGCTTTGCCCGGACCTGTTCAGAGACAGCCGTTACTTGATGTAAAGCTGGGTGGCCAGCGTGTTGCCCGGTGCGTTGATCGAGGTGTTGCTGAAGGTAAAGATGCCATCCTGCTTGCCGGCCAGGTCAAAGACATACAGGTAGCCCACGGTTTTGCGACCTACGGTGCATTCGGTGAGATTGCCGTTATCAAATGCGCAAACCGGAGTGCGCGTGCCGTTCACCTCAAAACCGTCGAGCGCGACATGGGGCTCGCGACCATAACCGACTTCCAGCACGTAGACCTTGATGTTCGATCCACTGTGATCACAGCGCGTTTGCTCCTGCCCCTCGGCAATGTCTTCGAAACCGCAGTTCGGCGATTCGACTTTCAATACCTTCAACTGCGTCAGCGGTGGCGCCGATGCCGCCCCGGCGCCAGACGCCGTGCCCAGCAAAACCGCCATCAGCCAGAAAGCCTTTACCCAGTGCGTGCTCATACGATCCCCATCCCCCCAAAATCAGCGCGCAGTATGGCGCAGTTGGCCCCGGGGCAAAACTTCGCCGACGATCGACACCAACAACCGCCATATTCCTCACGCTGCTGGTATGATGCGCGGCTTTTTCCGGCCCACCACAAATTCCCAGGCGCTTGCGACGGTCTGTGCTTTGCTGTTGAGGTCGATACATTCACGGCGCCATGCGCGCCACGGGGAGCAGACATGCTGGAAAGGCTGTTTCAACTCAAGGCACACAACACCAACGTGCGGACCGAGATTCTCGCGGGCGTCACGACTTTCCTGGCCATGGCCTACATTCTATTCGTCAACCCGAGCATTCTCGGCGAGACCGGCATGGACAAAGGTGCGGTGTTCGTCGCCACCTGTCTGGCTGCGGCCATTGGTTCGACGGTCATGGGCCTGATCGCCAACTACCCGATCGCCCTCGCCCCGGGCATGGGTCTGAACGCCTTCTTCACGTATACCGTGGTGCTGCACATGGGCCACACCTGGCAAGTGGCGCTGGGCGCGGTGTTCATTTCCGCGGTGCTGTTCTTCCTGCTGTCGATCTTCCGCATCCGTGAATGGATCATCAACAGCATCCCGCTGCCCCTGCGCTCGGCGATTGCCGCCGGTATCGGCCTGTTCCTGGCGCTGATCGCCCTGCACAACGCCGGTATCGTGGTCAGCAACCCGGCGACCATGGTCGGCCTTGGTGACTTGAAACAACCGGCGCCGATCCTCGCCACCCTCGGCTTCGCCCTGATCGTTGCCCTCGAAGCGCTGAAAGTGCGTGGTGCGGTGTTGATCGGCATTCTCGCGGTGACCATCGCGTCCATCGCCATGGGTGTCACCCCGTTCGGCGGCGTGACCTCGATGCCACCGTCGCTGGCCCCGACCTTCCTGCAACTGGACATCAAAGGCGCGCTGGACATCGGTCTGGTCAGCGTGATCTTCGCCTTCCTGTTCGTCGACCTGTTCGACAACTCCGGGACCCTGATCGGCGTCGCCAAGCGCGCAGGCCTGATGGGCAAGGACGGCCACATGCCGAAGATGGGGCGTGCGCTGATCGCCGACAGCACCGCCGCCATGGCCGGCTCGCTGCTGGGCACCTCGACCACCACCAGCTACATCGAATCCGCTGCTGGCGTGAGTGCGGGCGGTCGTACCGGCCTGACGGCCATCGTCGTGGCCATTCTGTTCCTGCTGGCGCTGTTCTTCTCGCCACTGGCCGCCAGCGTTCCGGCGTTCGCCACCGCACCGGCCCTGCTGTTCGTCGCCGTGCTGATGACTTCGGGCCTGGCGGAAATAGACTGGGAAGACATCACCGTAGCCGCCCCGGTTGTCGTGACCGCGCTGGCGATGCCGTTCACTTACTCGATCGCCAACGGCATCGCCTTCGGTTTCATCTCCTGGACCGCGATCAAGCTGCTGTCGGGCCGTGCCCGTGAGCTGAACCCGGCGCTGGTGATTCTGTCGATTCTGTTCGTGATCAAGTTGGGTTGGTTCAACGCATGACATTCGATTCCCAGGCCTACGCCACTCAGCTCGAAGACAAGGTTGCGCGTTTGCGTGACCTGCTCGCTCCGTTCGATGCGCCTGCACCGACGGTGTTCGACTCGCCGCTGCAGAACTTCCGCCTGCGCGCTGAATTCCGCCTGTGGCGCGAGGCCGGCGAGCGCCACTACGCGATGTTCTCCCAGGACGACAAACGCACGCCGATCCTGATCGAGGAATTCCCGATCGCCAGCCTGCGCATCAACCAGTTGATGCCACAGCTCAAGGCCGCCTGGCAGGCCAGTTCGGCGCTGAGCCACAAGCTGTTTCAGGTGGAGTTTCTGACCACTCTGGCCGGCGATGCGATGATCACCCTGTGCTACCACCGTCCGCTGGACGCGCACTGGCACGCGGCGGCAACACAACTGTCGGCAGATCTGGGCGTCAGCATCATCGGTCGCTCCAAAGGCAAACGCGAAGTCATCGGCCACGATTACGTGGTGGAGAAACTCGAGGTCGGCGGCCGCACTTTCAGCTACCGCCAACCGGAAGGCGCGTTCACCCAGCCGAACGGCACGGTGAACCAGAAGATGCTGAACTGGGCGTATGAGGCGCTGGGTGATCGCAGCGACGATCTGCTGGAGCTGTACTGCGGCAACGGCAACTTCACCCTGCCGCTGGCCACCCGCGTGCGCAAAGTGCTGGCCACCGAAATCAGCAAGACCTCGGTCAACGCCGCGCTAAGCAACCTCAGCGAAAACGCTGTGGATAACGTCACGCTGGTGCGCCTGTCCGCCGAAGAACTGACCGAAGCGCTCAACGAAGTGCGCCCGTTCCGTCGCTTGCACGGCATCGACCTGAAGAGCTACGAATTCGGCAGCGTGTTCGTCGACCCGCCGCGCGCCGGCATGGACCCGGACACCTGCGAACTGACACGGCGTTTCGACAACATCCTGTACATCTCCTGCAACCCGGAAACCCTGGCGGCCAACATCGCCCAGTTGCACGACACGCACCGCATTACCCGGTGCGCGCTGTTCGACCAGTTTCCGTGGACGCATCACATGGAATCAGGTGTCTTGCTGACCCGGCGCTAATGGCCGATGCGATACGAAAAAGCCGTCGTGATGACGGCTTTTTTGTGGCTGTGATCTTTTGATGTGTGCGATCACCGAACATAAAACGTCGGGCGCAATACTGTTGAATTGACCAGAGTAACCATCTGGTACATTTTACCTCCACACGCCGAGCCCCTCGGCGCAAGCCAAAAACAATAAGTGGAGTTCTGCCCCATGCCCCCTATCGTTCTGGTGCTCAACGGCCCGAACCTGAACCTGCTCGGCACCCGTGAACCGGCGACTTACGGCCACGAAACCCTGGCGGATATTTCTGCTCTCTGCGGACGCGCCGCCGAAGACTTCGGCCTGGCTGTGGAATTCCGCCAGACCAATCACGAAGGCGAACTGCTCGACTGGATTCACGCGGCACGCGGACGTTGCGCCGGGATCGTGATCAATCCGGCGGCGTGGACGCACACCTCGGTAGCGATTCGCGATGCGCTGGTCGCCAGTGAATTGCCGGTGATCGAAGTGCACCTGTCCAACGTCCACGCGCGCGAACCGTTCCGTCATCACTCGTTCGTGTCGGCCATCGCCACGGCAGTGATGTGCGGCTTCGGCAGCCATGGCTATCGCCTCGCCCTGGAACACTTCAGCCAACGACTGAAGGGGCGCGCAGCATGACCTGCAAACCGGCAATACTGGCCGGACTGATCGGTGCGGGCATCCAGGCCTCGCGTACCCCCGCGCTGCATGAGCATGAGGGCGATGCGCAAGGCCTGCGTTATCTCTACCGGTTGATCGACCTCGACCAGTTGCACATCGACAGCAACGCCCTGCCCGAACTGCTGCTGGCGGCCGAGCGGATGAACTATACCGGGCTGAACATCACCTTCCCGTGCAAGCAGGCGATTATCCCGCTGCTCGATGAGTTGTCGCCGGAAGCCCGGGGCATCGGCGCGGTGAACACCGTCGTGCTGAAGGACGGCAAACGGGTCGGCCACAACACCGATTGCCTGGGCTTTGCCGAAGGCTTTCGCCGAGGCTTGAAGGACGCCGCCCGTGAACGCGTGGTGCAAATGGGCGCCGGAGGTGCCGGCGCCGCAGTGGCCCATGCCCTGCTGAGCGAGGGCGTACAGCGCCTGAGCATTTTCGACGTCGACAAGGAACGCGCCGAGTGCCTGGCCAATAACCTCAACGAGCATTTCGGCGCTGGTCGGGCCGTGGCCGGGCAGGATCTGCCGGGGACGCTGGAGCAGGCTGACGGGCTGGTGAACACCACCCCGATGGGCATGGCCAAACTGCCGGGCATGCCGGTGCCGGTGGAGCTGTTGCGCAAGGCGTTGTGGGTGGCGGAGATCGTGTACTTTCCGCTGGAAACCGAATTGCTGCGCAACGCCCGCGCGCTGGGGTGCCGCACGCTGGATGGCGGCAACATGGCGGTATTTCAGGCAGTGAAGGCGTTTGAATTGTTCAGCGGTGTGGTGCCGGATGCGCAGCGAATGCTCGCGCATTTTCAAAGCATGAATGGCTGAAGCAACTTGTTTCCCTGTGGGAGTGAGCCTGCTCGCGATGGCGTCCTTTCAGCCAACACATTAGTTGCCTGACACACCGCTATCGCGAGCAGGCACACTCCGACAAGGGGATTGCGTCAGGCTTGCAGGTAGCGCAGAACCGACTCGCAAATCATCTCGCGATGCCGCTGCTTGATGGCTTCATCCGGCAGATCGATCTGAAAGATCTCACCAAACGTGTGCCGGTTCGACACGCGATAGAAGCAGAACGAACTGATCAGCAGATGCACATCCAGCGCATTGAGCCCTTTGCGGAATACGCCCTCCTCGGCGCCACGGCGCAGAATCTCGCCCAGCGAATCGAGGATGGTGTTGTTCATCGCCTTGATCGCGTCGGAACGCTTCACGAACTCGGCGTTGTGGATATTTTCGATGCAGACGATCCGCACGAAATCGACGTTGTGATCGTGATGGTCGAACGTGAATTCCACCAGCCGCCGAATCGCTACCACCGGCGGCAGCTCGGCCAGGTGCAGGCGGTTTTCAGTGTTGCGGATATCGCCGTAAAGCTTCTCCAGCACCTCGACGTACAGCTGCTCCTTACTGCCGAAGTAGTAATAGATCATGCGTTTGGAGGTATGGATGCGCTCGGCGATCGCATCGACGCGGGCGCCGGACAAGCCTTGCTGGACGAACTCGACGATCGCCTCCTGCAAGATGTTCTCGCGGGTCTTTTCCGGGTTGTTTTTGCGACTCTTGCGCGGCTCTTCGGCGGAACCGACAGCAGCTGCGGAAAGTTCTGTATTCATCGTCATTGCGGGCTCACGGCCATCACTGCACAGGCGGCGATTATGGGCCGCGCGGCCCAGTGAAGGAAGCCGCGAGGCCCGCGTTTAATCCCGCGTTTACGAATTTCCTACAACTTCGCCTGACGGACTGCGCCGCTGCGTGATTTGGCCATCGCCGCCAGACGCACCGCGACGTTCGCCGCGCCATAACCGGCATAGCCGTTCTTGCGCTGGATGATCTCGAAGAAGAACCGCCCTTCGAAAGGCTCGGTGTACACGTGAAACAGCTCACCGCCCTGAGCATCGCGATCGTAAAGCACGTTGTAGTACGCCAGTTCGCTGAGGAACTCGTCATCGAAATCAAAGCGGGCGGCGAGGTCGTCGTAATAGTTGAGGGGAATGTCCAGCAACGGTACGCCGGCCTCTTTGGCACGACTGACTTCAGCGAAGATATCGTCACAATCGAAAGCGATGTGATGCACACCGGAGCCGCGATAACTCGACAGGGCGTGGGAGATCGCGGTGTTGCGATTCTCCGAGATATTCAGCGGCAGACGAATCGAACTGTCACGGCTGCGCAGCGCGCGGCTCTTCACCAGACCGTAGGGATCAGGCAGCACCACTTCGTCATCGGCCTCGAAATCCAGCAGGCTCTTGTAGAACAGCACCCAACTGTCGAGGCTGTCCGCCGGCAGCGCCATGGCCATGTGGTCGATGCGCTTGAGACCGCCGCGGGCCCGGGCGTCCGGCAGCAGGTTGAAATCCGTGCCATAGACATCCGCCGCTTCATCCACCAGATAAATCAGGCTGCCGTCCGGAGCACGCACGGCGGCCAGTTCCAGTTCGTTGGGGCCGACCAGTCCGCGATAGGGCTGACCCTTGTAGGCGACAGCACGCGCCAGCGCACTGGCGCTGTCCTTGACCCGGACGGCGGTGGCGCACAGCGACGGACCATGGGCCTCAAAAAAGCTGTGGCCGAATGAATACGGCTCGGCATTGAGGATCAGGTTGATATCGCCCTGACGCAGCAGGCTGACGCTCTTGGAACGGTGCTGCCCGGCCTTGGCGAAACCGAGGCGTTCCAGCCAGTGGGTCAGTTTGGCACCGAGTGCTTCGTCCACCGCGAACTCGAGAAACTCGATTCCGTTGTACTCGCTGGCCTTCGGCGTTTCGAACAGAATCTCGCGGTTGGCCGCTGGTGCCGCATCCTGCTCCAGACGCTGGCGGGTCTTTTCTTCCAGATACAGCAAGGAACGCAAACCGTCTGCGGCATTGGCCCGTGGCGGCGCGGCGCGGAAGCCGTCATTGAAGATTTCCAGCGACAACGGCCCGGTATAACCACTCTGGATGATCGGCGCGAGGAAACCCGGCAGATCGAATTCGCCCTGTCCGGGGAAGCAGCGGAAGTGCCGGCTCCACTCCAGGACATCCATCGCGAGAATCGGCGCGTCGGCCATTTGCACAAAGAAGATCTTGTCGCCGGGAATGTCGGCAATCGCGCGGGGATCGCCCTTCAGCGACAAGGTATGAAAACTGTCGAGCAGCACGCCGAGGCTCGGGTGATCGGCCTGACGCACGATGTCCCAGACCTGTTGATACGTATTGACGTGACGCCCCCAGGCCAGCGCCTCGTAACCGATGCGCAAGCCACGCGCGCCGGCGTGTTCAGCCAGCAGGCGCAGGTCGTCGACGAGTGTCTGCTGATCGCCGACGCTGTCGGCCGAGGCGTTGCTGCACACCAATACCAGATCGGTGCCCAGCTCCTGCATCAGGTCGAACTTGCGTTCGGCCCGTTCCAGGTTGCGCGCCAGCCGATCCCGGCGGCAGCCCTCGAAATCGCGGAACGGCTGAAACAAAGTGATGGCGATGCCGAGATCGGCGCACATCTGCCGGATTTCCCGCGGGCTGCCGTCGTAATACAGCAGGTCGTTTTCGAAAATCTCCACGCCGTCGAATCCGGCGGCGGCAATGGCTTCGAGCTTTTCCGGCAGGGTACCGCTCAAGGAAACGGTGGCTATCGAACGCTGCATGTTTCAACTCCCGGACTGCGCCGTTCTTTGTGCAGGTGCTGCCGAAGGTCGCGATTCCTTGATCCTCAAAAGCAAAGATCGCAGCCTTCGGGGGCTCCTGCGCAGGATGGTTTTTATATTGGGGGAAATTATTGGCTGCATCCTTTTCGGCAGCAATTTAAAGTGTACTACCCGGTTAGTTTTGCGTGCGATTATCGAACACAATGGCGGTTTGGCGAATTGACGATTTTTCGTCCACTGCCCAACATCGGCTGCACATTGAGTCCGGATCTGAACCGCCGGTCGCAGCGTGCAAAAAAAAAAGCACACCAAATAACAAATCCAAAAACGGGTGGAACACATGATTCCTTCACAGACTTCCCGCATGGCCCCGGCCATGAGCACTGCCACGGGTGGCATCGGCGACAAGATCCGCGGCGCCATGGCTGTCGGCAAGACCCGCTGGGGCATGCTGGCCCTGGTGTTTTTCGCCACCACCCTGAACTACATCGACCGCGCCGCCCTCGGTGTCATGCAGCCGATCCTCGCCAAGGAAATGAGCTGGACGGCGATGGACTACGCCAACATCAACTTCTGGTTTCAGGTCGGCTACGCCATCGGCTTCGTCCTGCAAGGCCGGCTGATCGACCGGGTCGGCGTCAAGCGTGTGTTCTTCTGCGCCGTGCTGCTCTGGAGCCTGGCCACCGGCGCCCACGGCCTGGCGACTTCTGCCGTTGGCTTCATGGTCTGCCGGTTCATCCTCGGCCTGACCGAAGCGGCGAACTATCCGGCCTGCGTGAAAACCACGCGCCTGTGGTTCCCGGCCGGTGAACGTGCCGTGGCCACCGGCATCTTCAACGCCGGCACCAACGTCGGTGCGATGTTCACGCCGATGCTGCTGCCACTGATCCTCCACGTGTGGGGCTGGCAGGCTGCGTTCATGTGCATGGCGGCGCTGGGCGCGATCTGGTTGCTGTTCTGGGGCTTGAAGTATTTCAACCCGGAAGATCATCCGAGCGTGAAGCAATCCGAACTCGATTACATCCAGCAGGAAGTCGAACCGGAACAGGCCCGTGTGCCGTTCTCGAAAATCCTGCGCATGCGCGGCACCTGGGCCTTCGCCCTCGCCTACTCGCTGACCGCTCCGGTGTTCTGGTTCTACCTGTACTGGCTGCCACCGTTTCTCAATCAGCAATACAATCTGGGCATCAACGTGACCCAGATGGGTATTCCACTGATCATCATCTACGTCACGGCCGACTTCGGCAGCGTCGGTGGCGGCATCCTGTCGTCGTTCCTGATCGGTCGCGGGATGAATTCGATCAAGGCGCGGCTGCTGTCGATGTTCCTGTTTGCCTGCTGCATCATCGGCGTGATCATGGCCGCCGGTTCGAGCAATCTGTGGGTGGCGGTGGCGGCGATTTCCCTGGCCATCGGTGCGCATCAGGCCTGGACCGCAAACATCTGGAGCCTGGTGATGGATTACACGCCCAAGCACATGATGAGCACGGTGTTCGGGTTCGGCGGCATGTGCGCGGCGATTGGCGGGATGTTCATGACCCAGATCGTCGGGCACATCCTCACCGTCACGAATAACAACTACACCGTGCTGTTCACCCTGATTCCGGCGATGTATTTCATTGCGCTGACGTGGATGTACTTCATGGCACCGCGCAAGATTCCAACCATCACCGAATAAAACGCCTGCACCAGATACCCCAAGGAGCGAGCCTGCTCGCGATGGCTTTGTGTCAGTCAACATCTTTATCGACTGGTGCACCGCTATCGCGAGCAGGCTCGCTCCTACAGTTTTTTTTGTCATTCATCAGCGGCGGCTTTGCTGCCACGCTGCCGCCAGTCCGCTGCAACAGATCACCGCGATCCCGATCACCGTCAACAGGCTCGGTGTGTGATTGAACAGCAGCCAGCCCAACAATCCCGCAAACACGATCTGGCAATAACCGAACGGCGCCAGCAATGCCGGTGCAGCATGGCGGAAAGCCTGGGTCAGAAACAGATGCGCCGTCATCCCGCAACTGCCCAGCGCGAGCATCAGCCCGGCGTGGGTCAACGTCGGCACCTGCCAGAAGAACGGCACCAGCGCACTCATCACCAAAGTGTTACAGAGCCCGGCAAAGAAGTTGCTGGTGGTCGGGCTGTCCACTTCGGCGAGTTTGCGGGTCAGCAGTTGGTAAAAGCAGAAAAACAGCGCCGAACAGAACGGCAGCAACACTGCCGGCGTGAACAGTTCGCCGCCGGGGTGAACAATGATCAGCACGCCGATAAAACCACAAATCACCGCGATCCACTGGCCACGCGTCACCCGCTCTTTCAGCAGCGGTACCGACAAGGCCGTCACCAGTACCGGCGCCAGAAAGTTAACCGCCGTGGCCTCGGCAAGCGGGATGTACAGCAGCGCCGTGGTGAAAAACAGACTGGTGCCGAGCAGGCAAAGCGCGCGTGCCAGCTGCCATAACGGCTTTTTCGTGCGCAGCACCCGCAACCCGGACTGCGGCAGAAAAATCCCCGCCATCAGCAAGGTGTGCACCACATACCGTGCCCACACCACCATCACGATCGGATAGAAACCTGACAGGTATTTCGACAACGCGTCATGGCTGGAGAACAGGAAGGTCGCCACCACAATCAGCAAGATCCCTTTAAAGGGCTGGTTGACTCCGGAAAGCGGGGTGCTGACGGTCATTGGCGATCTCTGAAGAAAAACACACTGAGGAAAAGCCTCAAGCAACAATCTAGAACCCGGTTCCAGATTCCGACAGCCTTCAACCATAAAAGTGTGCGAACAGCGCACAGCTTTGCACGATATCTCTTTAGGCGCCGGCACCACTGCGATCTTTGATCCTGATCTCGCGTTTAACTCGACAGCGCCTACAGGGGATGGGTTCGCTTTGTCGTCAGATGAACAGTTCCGAGGCCAGGCTGGCTGCCGACAACTCCTCGGTGAATTTCAACAGCAGCGGCGCCAGCTCATGCAACCTTGCCCCGGGCATCCGCGCACTCGGCCCGGCAATGCTCAACACGCCGATCACCCGAGCATCCGCGGGATGCCGCACCACGGCGGCAATCGCCGAAGTGCCCACTGCCGAACTCTCCTCGACGCAGGCATAGCCCTGCTCGCGCGTCAGCCGCAGACGCTCGAGCAATTCGATATTGGAACGTGGCGCATTCGGCCCGATATCCACGGGCACCTGCGCGGCCTGCCGTTCAACCCGCGACAAGGCCTCGGCATCACTCATGCTCGCAAGCCAGGCGTGGCCGGATGCGGTGTAGAACAGTGGCGCGTCACGGCCCATGTCAGGGTCGTAACGCAGACCGGTGCGCGCGCCCTGCGCCTTGGCGATCCAGGTCTGGCGTTCACCGTCGATGACACCCAGACGCACCAGCTCGCCGGTTTCCTGAGCGAGCCGATCCAGCACCGGCTGCACAATGTCGGCACCGCTGCTGGAGAGGTGGCGAAAGCCCATCGCCACCAGTCTGGTCGACAAGTGATAGCGCAGGGTCTCGGGGTTCTGCCGCACATACCCCAGGCGCACCAGTTCGGCGAGCAAACGGTGCGTGGCACTTTTCGGGATGTCGATCTGCTCGGACAACGTCTGCAGCGGCAACCCGCGGGGCTCGCCGGTAAGACTTTCCAGCACGCTGAAAACCCGTTCGATCTGACTGCCGGCCATGATGACATCCCAATGAAATTTTGCTGATTCTAAAATATATACAAAGGAATAAGAAATCTGGAACTGATGAGTCGATTGGCATCGTCCGAACTATTTTGCAGCGATGCCAGCGTCCGGATTGAATTACTCCCGTGCCAGCTCGTCATACACAGGCCCGCGTGTCCACGAATAGACGGATAGCCGGACTGGCGCCACACTCACACACCAGCAACACTCAACACCACGTAACGTTCTTCACCACGAAGCGTTCATCACCCCCGAAGCTCTCCACCGGAAAAAAGAGGATTCCCACATGCTATGGAAAAAAGGCCGACGCAGTGACAACGTCGTCGATGCCCGTGGTGATGATGCCGGCGGTGGCGGCGGCATGGGTTTTGGTGGCGGCAAAGGCCTGAGCCTCGGGGCCATTCTGCTGATCGTCGGCATCGGCTGGATCACCGGTCAGGACCCGTTGCAGATCCTCGGCCAGCTTACCGGGCAAACGGGCCAGCAAACGGCACCCTCCTCACAGACCCGGCAGGCGCCTCCGGCCAATGACGAACAGGCCGAGTTCGTGCGCTCGATCCTCGGCGATACCGAAGACACCTGGGGCGCGATTTTCCAACAGGCCGGTCGGCAATATAAGGACCCGACCCTGGTGCTGTTCAGCAATCGGGTCAACTCCGCCTGCGGCCTGGCAACCTCCGCCACCGGCCCGTTCTATTGCCCGGCCGATCAGAAGGTCTATCTCGACATGGCGTTCTTCCAGGAAATGGCGCAACGCTTCAAGGCCGCCGGCGACTTCGCCCAGGCCTACGTCATCGCTCACGAAGTCGGACACCATGTGCAGACGCTTCTTGGCGTCTCGGCGAAAATTCAGACAGCCCGTCAGCAGGGCCGGCAGATGGAAGGTGCCGGCGGTTTGCTGGTGCGCCAGGAGCTGCAAGCCGACTGCCTGGCCGGAGTCTGGGCGTATAACGCGCAAAAACGTTTGAACTGGCTGGAGCCCGGCGACATCGAGGAAGCCTTGAACGCCGCCAACGCCATCGGTGATGATCGCCTGCAGCAACAGGGTCAGGGCCGTGTGGTGCCGGACTCGTTTACTCACGGTACGTCGGCGCAAAGGGTGCGCTGGTTCAAAACCGGATTCGCGCAGGGCCAGGTCGGCCAGTGCGACACCTTCGCAGCGAAAAACCTGTAAATGCATAAATGGCTTTTGGCATTACTGATCATTGGCAGCACCGCCCACGCGGCCGGCGTCGATGCCATCAGCCCCGGTCGCCTGCAACTCAAGGCCGGGGAAATGGCGGTGGGCATCGGCCCTGCGCCGGAGAAGATCGAGCGTGTGCTGATCGTCATTCATGGTCGCTTGCGCAACGCCGAGACCTATCGCAAAAGCGCCGAGCGCGCGACCGAGCTGGCGGGGCAAACCGCGCACACGCTGGTGATCGCCCCGCAGTTTCTCAACGAAAGTGATGTGGCCCTGTATTCGTTGCCCGCGACGTTGTTGCGCTGGAAGGGTAACGAGTGGATGGGCGGCGGGTTATCCACAGGCCCGAATCCGTTGAGCGCCTATGCCGCACTCGATGAAATCGTCGCCCGCCTCGCTGACCGCAAACAGTTCCCGGACGTGAAGCAGATCGTGATGTTCGGCCATTCCGGCGGCGGCCAGGTGGTGCAGCGGTATGCCCTGCTCGCCAAAGACCAGCCTGCGCTGAAGGCCAACGGCATCCGCTTGCGCTACGTGGTTGCCAATCCTTCGTCGTATGCGTATTTCAATGAACAGCGGCCGGTGGCGTTCGATCATGCCAAGTGCGTGGGCTTCAATCGCTGGAAATACGGTCTGTCAGACATGCCGGTGTACGCCGGCGGGCAAACGCCGCTGCAGCTTGAAAGCAGTTACATCAAGCGTGAAGTGACGTATCTGCTCGGCCAGCAGGACATTGATCCGCAGCATCCGGCGCTGGACAAGGGGTGCGAAGCCGAGGCGCAAGGGGCTTATCGTCTGGAGCGCGGCAAGTTGTTTTTCGGCTATCTGCTGCGGCGCCATCCGGAAGGGGTGAATCAGCGGCTGGTTGAAGTGCCCGGAGTTGGGCATAACGGCGATGGAATGTTGACCTCGCCGGAGGGGCAAAAGGCATTGTTCGAATAAGTTTTGCGCTGATTGATCTGACGCCATCGCGACCAGGCTCACGCCTACCGGGGAACGCATTCCAATTGCAGGAGTGAGCCTGCTCGCGATGAGGCCCGCTAAGCACCCAGGATTTCAGGCCAGAAGCATCCGCCGCAACTCGACACAATCCTGCGCATGCCAGTCGGTCAATTCCGGCCACGGGTTATCCGGCAGATTCACCAGCACCGTCCGCGCCCCGGCGGCCCTGCCGCAATCCAGGTCAAAGCGGTAATCACCGACCATGACCATCTCGCTGGCAGGCACTTTCCAGGCGTCTGCCAGCTTGAGCAAACCACCCGGATGCGGCTTCGGCGGCGCCTCGTCGCGACCCAGTACATCCTCCGCCGCAAAGCAGTCGGCAAGACCAATCGCCTCAAGCGTCACATGCGCCAACTCGCGCGCGTTCCGGGTGAGGATGCCGAGGCGATAACCACGCGAGTGCAGGTCGCGCACCAGTTCCACAGCGCCAGTGGCGGGGGTCGAGCCCAGCGCCAGATCACGCTCGTGCTCCAGCAACCAGGCGTGTTTGGCCGCCGCTTCATCTGCCGGCAATGCCGCAAGATGAGTGAGGATGTCGTCCTGCGGCGGAATCGCCAGCGCCACGCGGATCGCCGCAAAGTCATGCACGGCGACGGTCAGCGTGCCGTCCATGTCGAACACCCAGTGCTTCACATCGCTCAGGCTCATGCCCAGTCCTTACGGTGACGAATCAAGCCTTCCTGAGTGACCGACGCCACCAGTTGACCGGCGCGGTTGTAAACGCTGCCACGGGAAAAACCACGGGAGTTGCCGGCCCACGGACTGTCCATCGCGTAGAGCAACCAGTCATCGGCGCGCAAGTCGTTGTGGAACCACAGCGCGTGATCGAGGCTGGCGACCTGCATGTCTTTCTGCCAGACCGATTTACCGTGCGGCAGCATCGAGGTGGTCAACAGGCCGAAGTCCGAGGCGTAGGCCAGCAGGTATTTGTGCAGCGCCGGAATATCGGCCAGCGCACCGTCGGCGCGGAACCACACGTATTTCACCGGATCGGCCGGCTGCGGGTTGTACGGGTCTTTTTCGGTGACCGGGCGCACTTCGATCGGTTTCGGGCACAGCAGTTTTTCGCGCATGTGTTCCGGAATCAGGTGTGCGCGCTGTTGGGTCAGTTCCAGCTCCGACGGCAGGTTCTCCGGGCCGACCACCACCGGCATCTGGCTCTGGTGCTCGAAGCCTGCTTCGTCGTACTGAAACGAGGCGCTGCAGGTGAAGATCGGATGGCCCTTCTGGATCGCGGTCACCCGGCGAGTGCTGAAGCTGCCGCCATCGCGCACGCGATCAACCGAATACACCACCGGCAACTTGGCATCGCCCGGACGCAGGAAGTAGCCGTGCATCGAATGCACGTGACGCGCCTCTTCAACGGTCTGACTGGCCGCCGACAGCGACTGACCGAGTACCTGACCCCCGAACAACTGACGGAAACCCAGATCCTGGCTACGGCCGCGGAACAGGTTTTCTTCGATCGGTTCCAGGGTCAGCAAGTCGACCAGATCTTCCAACACTTGGCTCATTCAGACTCTCCTCACACAAAGCTATGCCGCGCAGTCTTGGCTGCGGCGGGCAATTCAGGTTCTGGCGCGAGCCACTGTCGCGCCATTGTAAACGTCCGTGTCGGCTTAGCCACGCAAGGTCTGCAGCCATTGCTCCCGGGTGATGCGATACAGCACATGTCGTCGTAGCGGATGATCGGCGGCAAGTTTGGGGTGATCGAAATCATCCTCCGGCGCGTGATGCATGCCGATTGCCTGCATGACCTTCTCCGAGGGCAGATTGGATTGCGCGGTGAAAGACACGATCTCTTTCAGCGCCAGCCGGTCAAAGCCGCAGCGCAGAGCCGTCCACGCCGCCTCACTGGCATAACCCAGCCCCCAGTGCTCCTTGGCCAGCCGCCAGCCGATTTCCACCGCAGGCGTAAACGGCGCATCGAAACCGACCACACCGAGCCCGGTGAAACCGATGAATTCGCCGCTGTCCTTGCGCTCCAGCGCCCACAAGCCAAAACCGTGCTCGGCAAAATGCCCGCGCACGCGGCCTATCAGTGCCGCACTTTCCAGACGGCTCAGCGCTGCCGGAAAATAACGCATCACTTGCGGATCGGCACACATCGCCGCAAATGCCGGCAAATCTTCGTCCTGCCACTGTCGCATCAGCAGGCGTGCGCTTTGCAGTTCCAGTATCGGCTCCATCGTGCCCCTCCGTTTCCATGCCGCAAGTCTACATCGCTGGTAGGATCCTTCACTCTTACAAACGTTTCCTACATGAAATCGCCATGCCACTGCCGCTGATCTACCACGACGACTACAGCCCCGAATTCCCGGCGGACCACCGCTTCCCGATGGACAAGTTTCGGCTGCTGCGCGATCACCTCGTCGACAGTGGCCTGACCCGCGACGCCGATCTGCTGCGCCCGCAGATCTGCCCCAACGACATCCTCGCCCTCGCCCATGACCGTCGCTATATCGAACGCTACATGAGCGGCGAGTTGTCCCGCGAAGACCAGCGGCGTCTTGGCCTGCCGTGGAACGAAGCCCTGGCGCGACGCACCGTGCGTGCGGTGGGCGGCTCGATTCTGGCGGCGGAGAAAGCCCTGGAACATGGCCTGGCCTGTCACCTGGCCGGCGGCACCCATCACGCCCATTACGATTACCCGGCCGGTTTCTGCATCTTCAATGACCTGGCGATCATCAGTCATTACCTGCTGCAAAGCGGTCGGGTCAATCGCGTGCTGATCTTTGACTGCGACGTGCACCAGGGCGATGGCACCGCGCGGATTCTCCACGACACGCCGGAGGCGATTACCGTTTCCCTGCACTGCGAGAAGAACTTTCCTGCACGCAAGGCCGAAAGCGATTGGGACATTCCGCTGCCCAAAGGCATGGGCGATGCCGACTATCTGCAGGTTGTGGATGACGCACTCAACTATCTGCTGCCGCTGTACCAACCGGACCTGGTGCTGTACGACGCCGGCGTCGACGTGCACAAGGACGATGCCCTCGGATACCTGCAACTGACCGACGAAGGGGTCGCCGCCCGCGATGAACGCGTGATGCGCCATTGCCTGGGTCGCGACATCCCGGTGGTCGGTGTGATTGGCGGCGGTTACAGCAAGGATCGACACGCCCTCGCCCGCCGCCACGGCATCCTGCATCACAGCGCGCAACGAGTCTGGCAGTCACACGGCTGTCATTGAGTTGTGCTGCGTTACCCACAATGGCTGTGGAACGGCCTGTGGATAACCTGAGTGAAAGGGACTACAGACCACAGCAAGCATGGCTTACAGCGCGCTGGTTGTTTTTTGACCAACATCTTGAACTACCCCAAATCCTTTCAGGAGTGAGCCTGCTCGCGATCGCGTCAGCCCCTTCAACTCAGAGTCGACTGATCCACCGCTATCGCGAGCAGGCTCACTCCTACAAGGGATCTGCGCTGTTAGAATGCGCGCCTTATCCCGCCATACCGCAGCGCACGCCATGACCCAGACTTCTGCCCGCCTCCCCGCTCACGTCGCCATCATCGGCGGTGGCCCTGCCGGCCTGATGGCCGCCGAAGTGCTGAGCCAGGCCGGCGTGCGTGTCGATCTGTACGACGGCATGCCCTCGGTCGGTCGCAAGTTCCTGCTGGCCGGGGTCGGTGGCATGAACATCACCCATTCCGAAGCCTACCCGGCGTTTCTCTCGCGCTATGCCGAACGCGCACCGCAGATTGCGCCGTTGCTGCGCGCCTTCGACGCCGATGCGTTGTGCCGCTGGATTCATGAACTGGGCATCGAAACCTTCATCGGCAGCTCCGGCCGGGTGTTCCCCACTGACATGAAAGCCGCGCCATTGCTGCGCGCCTGGCTCAAACGCCTGCGCGACAGCGGCGTGGTTATCCACACCCGCCACCGCTGGCTCGGCTGGGATGCGCAAGGCGCACTGCGTATCGCCAGTCCCGAAGGCGAAATCACCGTCAAAACCGATGCGACCCTGCTCGCCCTCGGCGGCGGCAGTTGGTCGCGGCTCGGTTCGGATGGCGCGTGGATGCTGCCCTTGGAGCAAAAAGGCGTAGGACTGGCGCCGTTGCAGCCGAGCAATTGTGGCTTCGAGGTGCAGGCCTGGAGCGAATTGCTTGTCAGCAAATTCGCCGGCGCACCGCTGAAAAACGTCGCCATCGGTTTGAACGACGACATCCCGCGCCTGGGAGAATGCGTGATCACTGCGACGGGCGTTGAAGGCAGCCTGATCTACGCGCTGTCAGCCCCCATTCGTGAGGCGATCAACGCGCAGGGTGCTGCGACTGTGCACATTGATCTGCTGCCGGGCCGGCCTGTGGATAAATTGCAGGCGGCCTTGAGCAAGCCGCGCGGTTCGCGCTCGATGGCCAAACATCTGCACAGTCAGGTCGGGATCGACGGGGTAAAAGCGGCGTTGTTGCGTGAACTGACTGACGCCGCCACCTTTGCCGATCCGGCGCTGCTGGCCCGGGCGATCAAGGCATTGCCGCTGACTTTGGTGAAACCCCGTCCGCTGGACGAAGCGATCAGCAGCGCCGGTGGCGTGACGTTCGAGGCGCTGGATGAGCGATTGATGCTCAAGGCGTTGCCGGGGGTGTTTTGCGCGGGGGAGATGCTCGATTGGGAAGCGCCGACGGGCGGCTATCTGCTGACGGGGTGTTTTGCCAGCGGGCGGGCTGCGGGGTTGGGGGTCGTGCAGTGGCTCAAGTCCGAGGCGTCTGCCTGAACCCTCACCCCAGCCCTCTCCCAGAGGGAGAGGGGGCCGACCGAGGTGTCCGGCGCCATACATCAACCTGAAACACCGAGTCGATTATGGATTCGGCAAAGCTCTTTCAGGTCGGCACAACATTAACGCATCCCCCAATCAGCCCCCTCACCCTCATCAACCTGAAACACCGAGTCGATTATGAATTCGGCAAAGCTCTTTCAGGTCGGCACAACATTAACGCATCCCCCAATCAGTCCCCTCTCCCTCCGGGAGAGGGTTAGGGTGAGGGGCTTTTGACTTTAAGGTTTACGCTTACGAGGTCCGGTGTTAAACACCGGCACTTTACGCACAGGCTTGATCGAAGGCTCCGGCGCCGACGTCTCACCGCTGTCGACCCACTTGCCGAGATTACGCTTGCCGCCACCGCCGCCGGACGCCTTCGGCTTTTTCGGTTTCTTCGGCTTCTTGATCACCTGACCGCTGGCATCGGTGTCCGGCACGCGGTGTTCCGGTTCGAAGTCCGGCTCGTTCTGACGCTTCAACGTCTGACGCGTGAGCATCTCGATCGCCGACAGCAGGTTCACTTCATCGGCACACACCAGCGAAATCGCCTCGCCAGTCGAACCCGCACGACCGGTGCGACCGATACGGTGGATGTAATCCTCGGCCACGATCGGCAGATCGAAGTTGACCACCAGCGGCAAGTCTTCGATGTCCAGACCACGGGCAGCCACGTCGGTCGCCACCAGGATCTGCACTTCACTGAGTTTGAAACGGTCCAGCGCACGCTGACGGGTGGCCTGCGGCTTGTCGCCATGGATACCGTCGGCGTTGACACCGAGGCCCTGGAGTTTTTCCACCAGCGCGTCCACACCATTGCGGGTCTTGGCAAACACCAGCACCTGCTTCCACTTGTTCTTGCGCATCAGGTGCACGAACAGTTCCGGCTTGCGTTTCTTGTCCACCGTCACCACCCACTGCTTGACGGTGTTGGCCGCGACGTTGCGCGGGCTGACTTCGATGCTCAGCGGATCGTTGAGCATCTGTCCGGCCAGCAGACGGATGTCATCGGAGAAAGTCGCGGAGAACAGCAACGTCTGGCGCTTCTTCGGCAGCATGCGGTAAATATTCGCCAGTTCTTCGGAGAAGCCCAGATCGAGCATGCGGTCGGCTTCATCCAGCACCAGGGTTTGCAACTGATCGAGTTTCAACGCGTTCTGGCGGAACAGGTCGATCAGACGACCAGGCGTGGCGACAAGCACGTCAACGCCGCCGCGCAGCTTCATCATCTGCGGGTTGATGCTGACGCCGCCGTACACCGCATAAGTGCGCAATGGCAGATTTTCAGCGTATTGGCGCACCGACTCATGAACCTGCTCCGCCAGCTCGCGGGTCGGCACCAGAATCAGTGCACGAGCCGAATTAGCGGCCACTTTCGGTCCTTCCATGGCCAGCAACTGCAGCAGCGGCAAGGCGAAACCGGCGGTCTTGCCGGTGCCGGTCTGGGCCGCAGCCATCAGGTCGCGACCAGCCAGCACGGCCGGAATGGCTTGCGCCTGAACCGGCGTCGGGGTCTGGTAGCCGAGCGTCTCGAGGGAGCGCAGCAAGGGTTCGATCAGGCCAAGGGTGGCGAAAGTCATGGGAATACCGTAGGAAAATTCAGCGCAGTTGTGCGACACGAGTGTGCAATGGCGCGCAGTTTACCCTAATTCACGCGCTGTTCTGCTGGCACGGCTGTCTTCGGCGGCTGCGCGACGAGCGGCTGCGCCGGCCGCCGCCACTGCGGCAGACCGATCAGCACCACGGCGCTGATGATCACCAGCATCGCCAGCGCTTCTTCAATGCCAATGGTCTCGCCGACGAACACGATCCCCAGCAACACCGCCACCGCCGGGTTGACGTAGGCATAACTGGTGGCCGCCGCCGGACGCACATGCTTGAGCAAGTACATGTAGGAATTGAAGGCGATGATCGAGCCGAAGAAAATCAGATACGCCAGCGCCAGCCAGCCTTCGAGAGGCGGCACGGCTTGCAGGTGCTCGCCACTCGCCGCGCTGCCGATCAGCAGCACCACGCCACCCACCAGCATCTCCACGGCACTGGCCATCGCGCCTTGAGGCAGCGGCAGGTGTTTGCTCCACACCGAGCCAAAGGCCCAGGTCGCCGCCGCGAAAATCAACAGCGCCGCGCCCATCGGACTCGATTGCAGGTTGGAGCCCATGTTGAGCATGGCGATGCCGACAATCCCCAGCGCCACCCCGGCCCACTCCAGGCGAGTATTGCGCGCCCCCCAGAAATAGCCACAGAGCAACGTGAACAAGGGCACCGTCGCCACCGCCAGTGCCGCCACACCGGACGCCACCCCGCTATGTTCGGCCACACTCACCGCACCGTTACCGAAGCTGAGCAGCAAAATCCCGATGATCCCCGCGGCTTTCCACTGCGCCCAGGTCGGCGCCGGCGCCCCGCGCCAGCGCAGGAAGGCGTACATCAGGCTGCCGGCAATCACGAACCGCACGCCACCGAGCATCAGCGGTGGCCAGTATTCAACGCCGAGACGGATCACCAGATAGGTCGATCCCCAAATCACATAGAGCGCAAAGAACGCGGCGATCAACGGCAAGGAAAAACGGCGCAAGGCAGGCATGGGCAACTCGAAAGTCAGCGTCAGGGGATGGATTATTCTAGAAAGGCACGCAGGCAAAAATAAGCTACAAAACCTGTTTATCGCGCCGGTACACTTTTGAAAGAACGGAGATCTACGGGATAAACCGTGATTTCGAAAGTCTGGCAATTTAAGGAGTCCGGCCTTGGACAGATACGACCGCATGCTGCTCAGCGCCCTGTTGGAAAACGGTCGGGCGTCCTACGCCGAACTGGCGCGCAAAGTGAACCTCTCGCCGCCGGCGGTGGCCGAGCGTGTGGCCAAGCTTGAGGCGGCCGGAGTGATCACTGGGTATCAGGCGAACATCGACCTGTCGAAAATCGGCTTGCCGATCCAGTGCATGATCGAATTGCGCCTGCACCAGAACGGCAGTCAGAAGGTCTACGACGAACTGGTGAAAATCCCGCAACTGACCGAGTGTTTTCGAGTGACCGGCGATCCGTGCGTGATGATGAAGGCCGCGGTGGGTTCGATGACGGAGCTGGAGGAGTTGATCAACCGGGTGGCGAAGTTCGGCTTCAGCAAGACTTCGATTGTGTTGTCGAGCGCGATCGAGAAGCGCGTGCCACTCGGCCACATCGACAGCAACGGTAAATAGCTCGGGCCAACTCCTACAAGGATTTTGTGTTGGGCTCTGCCTCAGCGGTAGCGTTGCAAGTGCTCGCTGACTTTGGCAGCCGGGACTTTCTGCAATTTGCACAGCAGGTCGTGGTTCAACTCACGCACGCCATGCTTGTGCCGCAGTTCTTCAGCCAGATGCGCCATCAGGTTCGCCGCCATCTCGGCATCCGCCATCGCCCTGTGCGCCTGACCGGTGTGCGGCAGGCGGGCGAAGGTGGTCAGGGTGCCGAGTTTGTGATTTGGCGCTGCCGGCATCAGGCGCCGGGCCAGCAACAGCGAGCAGGCAAAGTTCTGCAGACGGGTACGTTTGATCCGCCCCAGTTCGAAGTCCCAGAACTTCTGGTCGAACGAGGCGTTGTGTGCGACCAGCGGCGTGCAGCCGACGAACTCGTTGACCTCTTCCATGACCCTTTCCGCCGAGGGCGCGTTGCGCAGCATGGCGTTGCTGATGCCGGTCAGTTGTTCGATGAAGGCCGGGACGCGCACGCCGGCGTTCATCAGGCTCTGGTAACGCTCGACGATGCGCCCGTTTTCCAGCATGACCACGGCGATTTCCGTGGCGCGACAGCTGCTGTTCGGCGACAGGCCGGTGGTTTCAAAGTCGATGACTGCAATGCGTTCCAAACCGGGTTGTACTCCGTTCAAATCAATTCTTCAGTAGCGGCTCAGTTCTTCAACAACAGCGCGCCTTCGATCGGCACGTAACGGCTGGCGGCGCGGATCAGCGAGTTGGCCGTCAGGCCGGGCACACCATAGGCGACCGCTTGCACGCCATGCTTGCTGATGATGCGTTCGAGCAGCATGTCGAAATCGCCATCACCCGAGGCCAGGACGATTTCGTCGACGTGGTCGGCGGCGTCCATGATGTCGAGGGTGATGCCCACGTCCCAGTCGCCCTTGGCCGAGCCGTCGCTGCGCTGGATGTAGGGCTTGAGCTTCACGGTGAAACCGAGGTTGCGCAGGATCTGCTGGAACTGCTGCTGCTTGCTGTCGCCACGGTCGATCGCGTAGGCATAGGCTTCGACGATCTGCCCGTCCTTGCTGATGTCCGCCCACAATGCGGCGTAGTTGAAGTGGCAACCATAGGCCTGACGCACGGTGTAGTAGAGGTTCTGCACGTCGGCGAACACTGCGATTTTTTTCACCGGGATTCCTGTGGGCGCATAGCGCACGAAGCGGGATCAGGCGCCGGGCCCGAAAAAGGCGCTCAGTATGCCAGCCAAGAGGAATGTTCAGCGAATAATCACCCACAGGCGCCATGGTGCTACTGACGAGCGGTGAATGTGGCGAGGGGATTCATCCCCGTTGGACTGCACAGCAGGCCCAAGAAACCGGGGCCGCTACGCTGCCCAACGGGGATGAATCCCCTCGCCACAGTTCGATGTCAACCTGCAAGGTTTGGGTCAGACGAACGAATCATCGTCATCGAAGAACGACGAGTTGTCGTCGCTGTAGTCGGTGTCGGTGAACCCGCCCTGGTCAGTGCCCGAGAAGCCGTTATCGGCCACACGCTGGTCATCATTCCAGCCATTGTTGCTATGGTCAGCCACTTGCGCCGGCTCTTCCTTGATCACTTCAACGATTTCTTCGGGCTGCTGGTTGTGATGGAACAGGCTGCTGATGCCCTGCGCCAGCATCACACCGCCGGCCACGCCGGCAGCGGTTTTCAGCGCGCCACCGAGGAAACTGCTGCCCGCTGCTGCCGGGGCGGCTGGCTGCGCGTAATTAGGCGGTGGCGCGGCATAGTTCTGTTGTGGCGGTGCTGCACCAAAATTCTGCTGCGGTGCCGGCTCACGCCAGCCGCCCGTCGAGGCCGGAGCACTTGGGGTCGGTGCCGGACGCGGGCTGCCGCCGAAGATGCTGGACAGGAACCCGCCGCCACCGCTTGGCGCGGGGGCCGCGCTTTGCGTCTTGGCTGCTTGCAGCTCAGCCTGCAATTGCTGGACTTGTTGGGTCAGTTGCTTGTTCTGCTCGTCGAGGCTCTTGAGCGCCGCCTCTTGCACCAGAATCGCCTGGGTCATGAAATAACCTGCCGCTGGCTGGCGGGTCAGGTGTTCCTTGATCCGCGCCTCGGCCTGGGCGTCGCGCGGGGCTGCCTCCGTTTCGGCTTGTTGCAGCCGGGAAAACAGTCCATCGATCAGGGTTTGCTCTTCGCTGTTCATGGCGACCTCGTAGATTGCCGGGGATAACGTTGCCCTCGCCCACTGTGGGCGAAGTGCTCTCCCGTAATGGAGACAGTGACAGGATGTTTCAATGACCTTTACCGAATGTTTACGTTTGTGCCGCACCCGCCATCATCGGTTAAAGTGAGCCACTGTTTTTGACCTGCGATACCGACTGATGAATGCCTTCGAAGTACTGCGCGACTCCCTGTATTTTTTCAAACGTCATTTGGGCAGCATCGTGCAGTTGTGCCTGCCGCTGGTGATTTTCGAAGCGGTTCTGCAACAGGTCGTCGATCACGCCACCGGCCCGGACAATTTCTCGGCGATCAACGTCATTGTCGGTCTGTTGGTCTATCCGCTGTACACCGCCGCCCTGATTCTGTTTCTCGATGCACGCAGCCGTGGCGAGGCGCCGCGCAACCGGGATCTGCTGGCGATGGCCGCGACCCTCTGGCCGCGCTTCGCCGTGCTGACCGCGTTGAACACGCTGCTGATTCTGTTGGGCCTGTCGCTGTATTTCCTGCCAGGCCTGATCCTGATGGTCATGCTCGCGTTCGGTGAATACCTGCTGGTCCTGCGCGGCCTGGGGCCGTTGCAGGCCATGAAGGAAAGCCTGCGCCTGACCCGTGGGCACTTCTGGCGAATCCTGCTGTGCATCCTGTGCGTGATGACGCCACTGTGGCTGCTCAAGGGCGCGACGCTGGCGGTGTATCCCGAGCCGCAGAATCCGCTGATCGCCGTGTTGATCGACAGCGCTCACAGCTTCCTGCAACTGTTCACCAGCGTGGTGCTGTTTCGCCTGTTCATGCTGATCAGTGAATTGCCTGACAAACGTGACGGGGCGGTCTGACCGCTCTGCGCTTGGGCTTCGAGGCTGCCGTCAGGTATGCTCGGGGCCACTTTCTGTAACGCTATAAGCCGAGCCATGACCCGTCTGCTGCGCTACACCCTGTTCTTTGTGTTGCTCGCCCTCGCGCTGGCCGCCGCACTGATGTTCAGCCTGACCTGGCGCCCCGACGCCCGGGAAACCCTGCCGGTCAGCTGCACCACCAGTGCGCCGACGCTGGTGCCCGGCCAGGCCCTGAAAGTCATGACGTGGAACGTTCAGTACCTGGCCGGCAAGCGCTACGTGTTCTGGAATGATCTGGCCCAGGGCGACGATGATGCGCCGACCCTGGAAGACATGGCGTTCAGCCTCGATGAAGTGGCGCGGGTGATCCGCGATGAGCAGCCCGATGTGGTGCTGCTGCAGGAACTGGATGACGGCGCCAAGGCCAGCGATTATCAGGATCAGCTCAAGCTGTTGCAGGAGCGGGTTGCCGACCTGTATCCATGCAGCACCAGCGCCTTCGACTGGAAGGCCGATTTCGTGCCTGACCGGCACATTTTCGGCAGCGTCGGCCGACAACTGGCAACCCTGAGCCGCTACCGCATCGAACACGCCGAACGCCTGCAATTGCCGGTCACCGAGGCCAACTTCATCAGCCGCCAGTTCCAGCCCAAAGACGCGCTGCTCGTCACCCGACTGCCCCTGAGCGATGGCGGACAACTGACCGTGTTCAATACCCATCTGGAACGTGCCAGCCAACCGGATGACACCTTGCAGACCCAGGTGACGGCCGTGGCCAAGGTGCTCGACAAGTATGAAAGCCAGGGCCTGGCGTGGCTGATCGGCGGCGACTTCAACCTGTTGCCCCTCGGCCAATACCGGCGCTTGCCGGCGGAGCAGCGCACGCCCTACTCCGCCGACAGCGAACTGCACCTGCTGTGGGACAAATACCCGATGATCCCGACCAACAACGAGGCCAGCGGCATCGACCGCGCGCAATGGCTGACCCACTATCCCAACGACCCGGGCCTGAATGGCCCGGACCGCACGGTCGACTATCTGTTTTACAGCCCGAAAATCAAACGGGTCGAAGCAAGGGTGCGCCAGGACGATACGTTGCGCATCTCCGATCATCTGCCGGTGATTGCGCGCTTCCTGCTGCCTGCCACGCCCTAGTGGCGACCAACGCGCCCTCTGCTTCAGCTCACGCATTCACGACACGGAACGCCCATGAAAATCTTACTGGTGTGCAAGGACATCGGCGGTTACGCCGGCAAACTGGCCGACTACCTGATGACCGAGCACGACGTGTGTTTCATCGACACCTCGTCACTGTCCAACCGCTTTGACCGGGCACCAAAGATCCTGCGCCGCCCGCTCAAGCGCTGGGCCCAGTTGCGTCAGTTCAAAAAAGCCCTCGGCAAGGCTGCGCGCTTTGACGTTGCGCTGATCATCAACCCGGCGCAAATCGATCCGCAGCAATTGGCCGCCGGCCTGAATGTGGCCGACCGCAAGATCGCCTACCTCTACGACAGTTTCAGCCGCTGGCCAATGACCCGCGAAGCACTGGCCGGTTATGACGAGGTGTTTTCGTTCGATCCGGGGAATGCCCAGAGTTACGGCCTGAAAAAGCACTACAACTTCATTTACGAGGACTACGTCGCGGACGGTGCGCCCGGCGACTATTCGGCGTTCGTGGTGATGGCCGGCAAGGATCGAGTGCCGGCCCTGGAAGGGCTGGCGCGGGAGTTCGATCGACTCGGCGTCACCGATTACAAGTTTCTGGTGCAGTGCAAACCGATCCCCGGTGCGCACCCGGGCATCACCTTTTTCGAGCAACGTATGTCGCTGGAATCCGTGGGGGAGCTGGTAAAGCGCTCGCGGATCATTCTGGACATCGCCAAACCCGGCCAGGCCGGCTTGAGCTTCCGTTTCTTCGAAGCCATGGCCTCGCGCAAAAAAGTCATCACCACCAACCGCAGCGTGGTCGATTACGACTTCTACAATCCGGCCAACATCCTGGTGATCGACGAGGCCAACCCGGTGATTCCCGAGCGTTTCATCACCGATCCGTATGTCGATGTGCCCGAGACCATCTACCAGAAATACACATTGCAGGGCTGGGTCAAAACGGTTTTCGCATTCGCGTAATCGGCCCCCTGTGGGAGCTAGCTGCTCCCACAGGGACGGGATGCCTCGCGTTTCAGTGGACCTCTTCCAGATCGTCATGCAGCAGCCCGAAGATCTGCCGCTTCATGTCGATGAACGAGCGCTCCATGACCATGTCCAGCGAACGCGGGCGTTCGATCGGCACATCGAGGATCTGTTTGATCCGCCCCGGTTTGGCCCCCATCACGTACACCCGGTCGCCGAGCAGAATCGCCTCGTCGATGTCATGCGTGACGAACAGCACGGTCTTCTTGCTGTTGCCCCAGACCCGCAGCAACAGTTGCTGCATCTGCAGACGGGTCTGGCTGTCGAGGGCGCCGAACGGCTCGTCCATCAGCAGGATCTGCGGATCGTTGGCCAGCGCCCGGGCGATCGCCACCCGCTGCATCATGCCGCCCGACAGCTGCTTGGCGTAGTTGTCGGCGAACCCGCTCAGGCCGACCTCGTTGACGTAGTAATCGACAATCTCCTTGCGCCGCGCCGCCGGCACACCGCGCCGCTTGAGGCCGAACTCGACGTTCTGGCGCACCGTCAGCCACGGAAACAGCGTGTAGCTCTGGAACACCATGCCGCGATCTGCGCCGGGGCCCTGCACTTGCTGACCGCCGACGTAGATCTCACCGGACGTCGGCTCGGCCAGACCGGCGGTCAGGTACAACAGACTCGACTTGCCACACCCCGACGGCCCGACCAGCACGGCGAACTGCTGATCCGGCACCTCGAACGACACTGCCTCAAGCGCAGTGAACGTGCCGCCACCAGGCTTGCTGTAGCGCAGGCTGACTTTGTCCACCTGCAAGCGCGGCGCCGCTTGCGCCGGGCTCGCGACCGGTTCGATAAAACGATGATTGGCAGCAGTCACTGAGCCCATGCGGCAACCCTCAAGCGGAGAAAACGGAACAGTTGATCGGTGACCAGCCCCAGCAGGCCGATGATCGCGATGGCGAGGAAAATCACGTCGACCTGAAAACCGCGCATGGCCTTCAGACTCAGATAGCCCAACCCACTGGAAGCGGCGACCAGTTCAGCCACCACCAGGTAAGTCCAGGCCCAGCCCATGGTCACGCGCAAGGTATCGAGCACGCCGGGCACCGATGCCGGCGCGATGACGTGCAGCACCGCGTCGCGGCGATTGGAACCGAGGGTGTACGAAGCGTTGATCAGGTCCTTGGAAATGCCTTTGGACACGTCCGCGATCATCACCAGTTGCTGAAAGAACACACCGAAGATGATCACCGACACCCGCTGCTCCAGACCGATGCCGATCCACAGGATGAACAGCGGCACGAACGAAGTCACCGGCAGGTAACGAATGAAGTTGACCATCGGTTCGAGGAACGCCTGGACGATGCGGAAGCTGCCCATCAGTAACCCCAGCGGCACCGCCACCAGCGACGACAGAATGAAGCCGACCATCACCACTTCGACACTGGCCCACACGTGGGTGCCGAGGGTGCCGTCACGGCTCAGGCGCACAGCCGCTTCCACCACTGCCCCCGGCGTCGGCAAGAACATGCCCGGGACGATACCGCCGTAGGACAACCCGGCCCACAGACCGATCAACAACACCCAGGCCAGCCCGCTGGCGCTCCACACCACCGGCACCGGCAAACCGGTCTTCGGCGTGAGGCAGCGGCTCAGCCACGAATTGCGCTTGAACATTGCAGACCTCCTAGAGCGGGCTGACAAAACGGTTGTCGACCAGATCGTCGTTGCTGACGTTGTAAGGTTTACCCTGCAATTCGCTGGCGGTTTCGTTGGCCAGTTTGATCAGCGCTGCGCTGTCGCCCGGCTTGCCCGGTGCGCCGAGCAATTTCTCGCTCATCGCCTGATCGTAGAAACGTACACCTTGGGCAGCGGCGGCCAGTTCCTTGGGATCGGACAGATAACCACCGACACCTTTGGCCATGATCCTGTAAGCGTCTTCGGGATGATCTTTGGTGTATTGCACCGCCTTGTACAAACCTGCCACCAGCGCTTTGACGTCTTGCGGCTGTTTCTCGATGACGCTGCAGTTCAGCGCCACCACATCGACGATTACGCCGGGGGTACTGCTGCTGTCGATCAGCACCTTGCCCTGCTGTTTGTCGCGGACCATCGACAGGTGTGGTTCCCAGGTTACGGCGGCGGGCACCCGCCCGGCGATGAACGCGGTGGCGGCATCGTCCGCGGTCATGTTCTGCACGGTGATGTCGCTCATTTTCATACCGTTCTTTTTCAGCAGGTACGAGAGCCAGAACTGCGAGGTCGAGCCTTCGTTGACGGCCACGGCCTGGCCCTTGAGTTCCTGCAGGGATTTGACGTCCTTGCCGACCAGCACGCCATCGCCACCGTGGCTGTCATCCAGCGCCGCAACGGCCTTGAAGCAGAACTGCGGGCGGTACTTGAGCACCTCGTCAATGGTCGAGGCGGAGCCGGACAACTGCCCGGATGCCTGGGCGGCCATGTACATCGAGGCTTCTTCGACCACTGGCAATTCGACGGTCAGACCGTTCTCCTTGAAGTAGCCCAGATCCCGCGCCAGGTAGAGCGTGCCGTAGCCGACCCACGTGGTGTGGCCAATGGACAAGGTGCCGGCGTGGGCGCTGGTCGCGACCGTGGCGGCCAGGGCGGTGATCACCAGAGGATGAGTGAGACGGATACACAAGGACTTGATCATGGAGCACTCCCGACGCTGTTGATTTAGTTTTGTCATGGGCAGTACGGCCAGCGCCAAAGATGCCAATGCACGCTGCGGTCTCTGCTGGACTCTGGCGTGAAGGCCTGGGCTGACGAGAGGGATGGTGGCCCATGTGCGCGGTGAGGAAAATCAGGAAATTGTTGGCAGCAAATGATGAAAAAACTGGGTAGTGCGCACCGCTGAGGGGCGACGTTGGCGGGGATGCACGGGGTGGGTGCAAAGCGGAAATTTTCGCTGAATGTACCTAAGTCATCGCGAGCAGGCTCACTCCTACAGAGGCGCACGGTCAATTGTAGGAGTGAGCCTGCTCGCGACAGGGGCCACGCGGTTTCAGCGCAACTGAAACCAGGTGGTCTTGAGCTGGGTGTATTTGTCGAACGAGTGCAGCGACAGGTCGCGACCAAAGCCCGATTGCTTGCCGCCGCCAAACGGCACGGTCACGTCCAGTGCATCGACGGTATTGACTGACACCGTGCCCGCTCGCAGTCGTCGGGCCACGCGGTGCGCGCGATGCAGATCATCCGTCCACAGCGACGCCGCCAGCGCGTAGACACTGTCATTGGCCAGACGCACCGCTTCGTCTTCATCGTCGAACGGCACCACCGCCAGCACCGGGCCGAACACCTCTTCACGAAACAGCGGCATGTCGGCGCTGACGCCGGTAAAAATCGTCGGTTCGATGAAGTTGTCCGAGCCGTTTAAACGCCGTTGCTGACCGCCACAGACCAAGGTCGCCCCCGACTGGGCGGCGTCGTGAATGGCGCGCAGGATGCTCGTCGTCTGCCGGTGATCGACGATGGCTCCGGCACGGCTTTGCGGGTCAAGTGGATCCCCTGGCAGCCAGCGCTCGGCCTGGGCCTTCAGGCGCTCGACAAACTCATCGTGAATAGCGCGTTCAACCAACAGACGCGAGTTGGCCGAACACACTTCACCCTGATTGAAAAAGATCCCGAACGCGGCTTTCTCCGCTGCCAGATCCAGATCGCGGCAATCGGCGAACACCAGGTTGGCACTCTTGCCGCCGCACTCCAGCCAGACCTGTTTGAGGTTGGACTGCGCCGAATACTGCATGAAATATTTGCCGACCTGCGTCGAGCCGGTGAACACCAGACAATCGACATCCGGGTGCAGGCCCAACGCCTTGCCGGTCTGTTCACCCAGCCCCGGCAACACGTTGAGCACACCTGCCGGCAGTCCGGCCTCCAGTGCCAGTTCGGCCAGACGCAACGCCGAAAACGGTGATTGCTCCGCCGGTTTGAGAATCACCGAATTGCCCGCCGCCAGCGCCGGCGCGAGTTTCCACGCGGCCATGTCCAGCGGAAAATTCCACGGCACCACCGCGGCGACCACCCCCAGCGCTTCACGGGTAATGGTCGCCAGCACGCTGGACGCGGCGGGGGCAATCTGATCGTAGAGTTTGTCGATGCTTTCGGCGTACCAGCGAAACACCCCGGCAGCGCCCGGCACGTCGATGGTGTAGGCATCCATCACCGGTTTGCCCATGTTCAGCGAATCGAGCAGGGCCAGTTCTTCGCGGTGGTTCAGCAGCAGATCGGCCAGTTTCAGAAGCACCTGTTTGCGCTCCGCCGGTGGGCGTTGTGACCAGGTACCGGCCTCGAACACCTGTCGTGCATTGCGCACCGCCGCATCGACGTCCGCCTCGCCACAGGCCGCGACATTGGCCAGCAACTGCCCGGTAGCGGGATTCATCGCGGCGAAGGTCTGCCCCGATTGTGCGGCGCAGGGTTGGCCGTCGATCACGGCTTGATCGGGAAACTTCAATGCAACGGCGCGGCGCTGCCACTCTGCAAGCTCGAACACGTTCGGATGCTCCCTGGGCTTTAATTGTGCATTGATGGTCGCTCAGGGCGGTGCGGGCTAAAACCAGTAAAAATATCTTCGCAGGCAATAAAAACACTGGGCAATGACTTGCCCCAAACGCGGGCCAGATGGCTATGGTTGAAAGATAAACACATCGTCGCGCAGCGGACGTGGCGGCGCACAAATTGCTTGGAAGTCGAGTCCGCTCGTCCAGAGGTTTGCCGTGGCCGCCTACAATTTGCGTCAGCTCAAATACTTCATCACCACCGTCGAATGCGGCAGCGTTGCCGAGGCGTCGCGCAAGCTGTACATAGCCCAACCGGCCATTTCCACCGCGATCAAGGCACTGGAAGACAGCTTCGCCGTGCAACTGCTGATCCGCCATCACGCCCAGGGCGTGTCCCTGACGCCCAGCGGCGCACGCTTTCTGCGCAAGGCGCAGGAACTGCTGCGCATGGCCAAAGAGTTCGAACAGAACGCCCTGGCCGACAACGACATTGTCGCCGGACAGATCGACATCGGCTGCTTCGAAACCGTCGCGCCGCTGTACCTGCCGCAATTGATCGCCGGGTTTTGCGCCCTGTATCCGGGGGTGAAAATCCGCATCCGCGACGGTGAACAACAGGAACTGGTGCAGGGCCTGACATCGGGTGCGTTCGATCTGGTCATCTTGTACGAACACGAACTCGACGCGACCATTCAGACCGAACCCTTGATGCCGGCGCAGCGCCCTTATGCACTGCTGCCGGCCGATCACCGCTTCGCCGAATACAAGCAAGTGTCGCTGCGGGACTTGTGTCTGGAGCCGATGATCCTGCTCGATGTGCAGCCGAGCCGGACCTACTTCGTCAGCCTGTTCGAAGAACTCGGCCTGACCCCGCGCATCGAGTTCAGCTCACCGTCGATCGAAATGGTCCGCGGCATGGTCGGCCAGGGGTTCGGCTTCTCGGTGCTGGTGACGAAGCCGCACTCGGAATGCACCTATGACGGCAAGAAAGTGGTGTGCGTCGACATTGTCGAAGATGTCACCGGTTCAGGCCTGGTAGCGGCGTGGCTCAAACGTGGGCAACTGACCAAACCGGCGCAGTTGTTCGCCGATTATTGCCGCGAACAACTGACACGCAAGGCTGGCGCCTGACCCGCACGGGCCATGGCGAACATTCAACTGCGGCGCTTGACCACACGCCGATGGCAATCGGCCGGGCCCAATACCTTGCCCGCCCTCGACCGCACCTCAATGATCTCGATCTGCTCGGCGTGCTCGTTGTCCAGCAGTATCGAATAGCTCTCGCCCTTGCTGAACAGGAAGCGCTCGCCCCACTGACGCATGCTGATCACGATCGGAAACACCGAACGCCCCATCTCGGTCAGCACATACTCCTTGTAGGCGGTGCCGTCGGATGCAGGCTGCACCTCGAAGACACCGAGCTCGACCAACCGTTTGAGTTTCACCGTGAGGACGTTTTTCGCCAGGCCCAGGCGCTTTTGAAATTCGCTGAAACGACGGACGTCATCGAAGGCGTCACGGATGATCATCAAAACCCAACGATCACCGATAGCTTCAAGTGTCCGGGCCACAGGGCATTCGCTTTGTGCCAGTAGCTGCTGCCTAGCCATGAGTCTCCAGTGTTGATTAATAAAGTGCGTCAGAACTGTTCTAACGTCAGAAGAAAATATTTTGAAAAACTAGTTGTAGATTAAAACCAGTTTTGATAAAAATCAACGCATCGGTTTTGTTTAAAAACCAGTTATTCCCAAGGATGGAATGATGATGCTGAACCCTCGAAAGCCTTCGATTATGGACGTCGAAGCCGAAAAATCAGCCGGTGGCGGCACTGTTCAGTCCCCTCAGGAGCATGCAACCACACCTGGCCTAAGTCGTTACCAGACATTTCTCTTTGCAATTACCTGCGCCATGGCCGTGGCAAACGTCTACTTCGCGCAACCACTGCTGGAGTCGATGGCAGCCAGTCTGTCGGTATCGCCCGGCACCATCGGTGTGGTGGTCACGGCCACTCAGGCCGGTTACGCAGTCGGTCTGTTGTTCATCGTCCCCTTGGGCGATCTGCTCAATCGCAAGGGACTGATCCTCACGCAGATGCTGCTGTCGGCCGCGGCATTGTGTGCCGTCGGACTGGCACAGGAATGGGGCATGCTGCTCGGCGCGATGGTGCTGGTCGGACTGATGGCGGTGGTCGTGCAAGTGGTGGTTGCCTACGCGGCGACACTGGCCAGTCCCGAACAACGCGGCGAAGCCATTGGCACGGTGACCAGTGGTGTCGTGCTGGGCATTTTGCTGGCGCGCTTCGTCTCTGGCGCGGTGGCCGATCTGGCGGGCTGGCGCGGGGTCTATTTTGTCTCGGCAGCCTTGATGATCAGCATGGCGCTGGTGCTCTATCGCACCATGCCGGCGTCGACCAAGCCACCGGCCAAAGGCAGTTATCTGCAGTTACTGCGCTCGGTCTTGCAGTTGTATCTGACCGAACCGACGCTGCGCGTCAGGGGAACCTTCGCCCTGCTGATATTCGCTGCATTCAGCGTATTGTGGACCGCCATGGTCCTGCCGCTAAGTGCGCCGCCACTGTCACTTTCCCACACTCAGATTGGCTTGTTCGGTCTGGCAGGGGTTGCAGGCGCACTGGCCGCTGCACGGGCCGGCCGACTGGCCGACCAGGGTTTGGGCAATCGCACCACAGGCATTGCGCTGGTGCTATTGACCGTGTCCTGGTTACCCACCGCGTTTGTTGAAAGCTCATTGCTGGCCATGGTCATCGGCGTGGTCTTGCTGGACTTTGCAGTGCAGGCCGTGCACGTGACCAACCAGAGCCTGATTTTCGCCGCCCGGCCGGATGCGCAAAGCCGCCTGGTCGGCGCCTACATGACCTTCTACTCCGTGGGCAGCGGTCTCGGTGCCATTGCGGCAACTTACACTTACGCCCACTTTGGCTGGGTCGCTGTTTGCCTGTTGGGCGCAGCGTTCAGTGGTACAGCGTTGTTGTACTGGTTATATCTGCAAATGACTTCTCGCTAACTTCTTGAGTATTTAAAACTGCTTTCCATGGCCTGCCGGGCTTTGGCGTGAAACTGTGTGCCTGCCACACGAACTTAAACAATTAAATGAGGCATGTATGGAAGGGTTTCACACACTAACCGTTACTTCTACTACAGCGAATAAAATTGAGTTCGAGTTACCAACCAACGCCCCGTTCACGGATATCGAATATGAACGTGACGGCAAGAACATCATCCCGCTGGGCTGTCGTATCGGGGCGTGCGGTGCTTGTTTGATCAGGATTACATCAGGTTTCGAGGCGGTAAGTCCTCGCGATGACGATGAAGAGGCTTTTATCGAGGTGTTGGGTTACAGCGGTGAAGAATACCGGCTGGCCTGTCAGTGCCTGTTAAAAGGAAAAGTAGCCATTGAAATAATTGGCTAAGCGTTGGCGTTTAACTGCGGTTTCAATCAAAGCGTTTCAAATAAACTAAAAAGGACTTATTCATGCTTAACCGTGTAAAAAATGTTGGCTATGGTGATACCACCCCGTTCCTCAGCGCTGCCGGCTCGGCTGGCCTGCGTGCAGAGATCGACAAGATCATCGACGGCCAAGTAGAGCAATGGTTCGCCACCGTTCCTGAGGCCGCGCATCTGGAAGGCAAGGACGTTAACAGCGAGTACTACAAGCGCCACCTGATTGAAACCGCATGGCGCATCCGCCTGCTGCGGGTGGCTGAATCCAAGGCGCTGGCGGAAGTGGCCAAGATCAGCCCTGCAGCAGCACAGATCTGGGCTCACTACGAGCAAGAGGAAATGCTGCATGACGAGCTGTTCATCGCCGACCTGACCCGTATCGGCGTCAGCCGTGAGGAGTTCCTCGCCACCGAACCGTACCTGGAGACCAAACTGCTGGTCGGTTTCTTTTCCTACCTGCTGGATCATGAAGGGCCGCTTGGCGTCGTCGCTTATTCCTACCTGGTCGAGTACGTCAACGTGAAACTCGAGCCCCGTAAACTTGAAGCGCTCAAATCCTCGGTGGGCGAAACCAACATCGCCGGTCAGGTATCCCACTCGCACACCGACATCAATGATGACCACCCGGGTGAAGTCTGGGCGGCCCTGCGCTTCCTGATCAAGGACGAGCAGGACATCGCAGCACTGAAAAAATACCTCGAGGAGCATCAGACGATTCTCGCGATGTTCTTCAACAAGCTGTACCTCAACACCCTGGCCAAGCCGCAAGACAAGGCTGCTTAAGCCATGGAGCAGGCAATGAATTCAAATCGACCCGGTGTTCTGATCCTGAGCCACTGCGGCTTTTCTTTCCTGGAAGACCTGAAGCAGGAGCTTCATCGACGAAAGCTCCGGTGTTTCGTGCTGTCTTCATTGCCGCTTCCAGAACATATACCGGAACGCCTGGAGCAGATTCATGCCTGGGCGGACCGGCTCTACACCACCGACTCCCACCAGTTGAAGCTGGAGGATGTGCAGACCGCCCTTGAGACTCTGCGCAAGTCTGGTGAACAGGTCAGTTGCTGCATCAGCGTGTGGGAAGGCTATCGCCACCTGATGGCTGCTGCCAACGCTTCGCTTGGCACTTACGACATGGACGCCGGGCAGGCATTGGCCCTGCGCAACAAGCTCAATGTCCGTAACCGACTGGCCGAAAAAGGCCTGTCGCACGCTAACGCCTATGCCCTGACCGAGTCCGTGCTGGAACGGCTCAAGGCGCAGGATCAGCGTTATTTCATCAAACCGGTTCATGGGATCGCCTCCTACGCAGCCTTTCCCATGCGCAAAGACACTACGTGGAATGCCCTTGAGGACCTGCGTCTGGCCTCGGCCGAAGACACGGTATATGCCTCGGCGTTCAACGACGGGCTGACGTTCATGGCCGAGGATTACATCGCCGGTCATGAATTCAGTTTCGAGACATTGCTGGTCGATGGTCAGGCGCATGTCGTGGCCATCCATGAGAAATACGAAGTGACCGAGACCGCCGCGACGGTGCTTGAAGACAGTTGCACCACGCCACCGGCCAGCCTTGATCAGGCGCAGATCGCCGCAGGACTGCAATGGCTGAAGGATGTATTGGCTTGCATGGCGCTGAAGTGGGGTTGCTACCACGTGGAGGCACGCTTTTCGGGGCAGCACTGGGACCTGATCGAAATCAACCCGCGCGTCGGCGGCAGCCTGATCTCGCACAGCGTCGAAGCGGTAACCCACGGACACAGCATGCTTTCACTGTGGCTCGACCTGCTGCTCGCCAGCCAGGACGACACTGCGCTGCGCGAGGATCTCGTGCGGCATCTGGCGCAGTTCGAGTGGCAGGCGGACGGTACCAGTGCACAGTCCGTAGCAACGTTCTTTCGGGTGTACTTCGCCGAGCCGGGAACCTTGAGTTCAGTGACGCTTAACCCATTGCCGCTGGCCCCGGTGGTGCAGCACGTGCTGCTCAAGGCCGGCGATGTGATTCCAGCACACGCCCGTGAAGTGTTCCTCGGGCAATTGTTGTGGACGTTCGAGCGCGCCAACCGCGCAACCGAGCTTGAACGTCTGGCCACTATCAGCGCGACCGCGCTGGATATCCGCTATCAGCCCGACAGCCATTAATAACAACCCGGGCGATCGCCTGAACAAGACTGCTGCCGATGACTACCCCCACGGATGAGGAAGAAACAAACATGCCGTTGCGAGCGCCTGTATTACTGATAGTGGACTACAACCTGAGCCGGATCGGCGATGTGCTGCACCTGCGAGACTACGCCCGCCAACAGTGGGGCGCGCAGACCTGGCTGATCAGAGCCAACCCTCAGGACCATGACCGGACCATCAGCGATCGTGTGATCGATGCCGATCCACTGCACCCCGACTTCGTCGATCAGGCACTGAATCTGCTGGGCGACGATGCGGGCCGGATCAGCGCCGGGCTGGTCTTTTCCGACAACGCGGTCGCCAGTGGCGCGGCGCTGCTGGAGCGCCTCGGCTTGCCGGTAGACGATGCCGCACTGGCACTGGCGGCCTTTGACAAACTGGCGTACCGCACCGCCGAAGATCGCGTCCGTACGCAGTTGAACCAGTTGGGGGTGACACTGCCGGATTTCGTGCGGATCGACGGTTTGCACGACGTACGCAATTTTGCAGCGCGTCAGCAAGGCAGCTTCGTGATCAAGCCTGCGTGTGAGGGCAACAATCGTGGTGTGGTGGTGGTTTCAGCGGGTGGCGACTGTGAGCAGGCGTTCACGGAAGTGGCACCTTATCTGGACGGCGGTGTGCTGGCCGAAGCTTTCATCACATTCACCCGCGAGTTCTCTTATGACGGCTTGGGCAAACTGTGGTTTGTCACTGAAAAAGTCAGTGCCAGCGGGCGCTATCCGGTTGAGGTCGCGCAAATTCTGCCGGCGCGCCTCAGTGAACAGGAGCGACTGGCCATTCGCAATGCCGGCGAGCAGGTCAACCGACTGGTCGGCCAACGCATCGGGCCGTTTCACAACGAGATCAAACTCAGCGATAGCGGCGACCAGACAGCGGTGATCGAGCCAAACCGGCGTCCTGGCGGTATGAAGATCTGGACCCTGGCGCACGCCGTCCATGGGCTTGACCTGTACGCGGCATGGGTTGACTCGGTATTCGCCGGGCCTGTGCCGGAAGAACTGCCTGCCGCCACCTGCAGCGCCGCGACGGTGATGTTCGGTGTGCCGCACGATGTGACGATCGACGTGACCACGCTAGGCGATGTACAGGCGCTGGTCCGCGACACACTGACACGGGCGGCAGAGGAACTGGCGCTGTCCAGGGACGACATCGCCCTGCTCGAAAGCACCTGGATCGCCGGCGAGCCACGGTTGATCCATGCCACCCCCCGAGACAACAGCGACTTCGTCGCCCAGGCCTGTGTCGCGCTGCACGCCCCATCGGTTGATATCCGCGATCTGGTGCGGGTGCTGCGCGAGCAATGGTTGTTGGTTCTGGAGCGCTGCCTGGCGCCCGAGTTGCTGTTGAAAGTTGCGTCCTGATCCCTGCCCTTTTCGCTGCGAGACCGTTTGCATGAAAATTCTCATTCTTCACCGGGTGCCCTACCCGCGCATCGAGTACCACCGTGGCATCAATCATGACCTGCACGATGTCACTTATCTGGGCAAACAAGCGGCGATCGATACGCTGCCGAGCGACCTGCGCTGCCAGCGCGTGATTCGCCCGGGAGAGGCCAGTGCCTGCGAAGAGGCCCTGCAATGGCTGGCGCAGTTTCCACAGTCATTTGACCGGATCATCTCGATGTCCGAGTACGAATTGCTCGACGCGGCACGCTTGCGCGAGGCGCTGAACGTCGAAGGCGCTTCGCTGGCGGCGGTGAATCTGGCGCGCAACAAGCTGGACATGAAGGCCGCCGTTGCAGCGGGAAATCTGCGGGTGCCGCAGTTCATGCCGCTTGATCGCTACCTGGCGCTCAACGGCCAGGTGCCGTGGCAGGGAGCCACCGTGCTCAAGCCGCACAGCGGCGCGTCGAGCATGGACGTCAGCATTCATCAGCAGCCTGCACGCGCATTTGACGAGATCAGTCGCAAGATCAGCGATCTGTCCCTGAACATTGATGAATTTCAGGTTGAAGAATTTATCAGCGGGCCCATCCGCCACTTCGACGGTCTGGTGCAGGACGGGCGAATTCTCACCATGCTCTCGAGCCAATATGTCGGCACCTGCCTGGATTACATGGAGCGCGGCCATCCATTGGGCTCGTGGCACCTGGAAACCACCACGCCGATGCAAATGTGGGTCAGTGCCGTTCTGGATGCGGTGCAGATCCGCAACGGCGCCTTCCATCTCGAGGCCATCATGGAGGGTGACGACCCGGTATTCCTCGAAGTCGGCAACCGCGTCGGCGGCGCCGATGTAGTCGCGACTTACGAGCTGGCGACCGGTATCCACCTGCCATCGCTGGAGCTGCGCATTCATGTCGAAGGACTGGTGGACAAAGTGCCGCTCAGCGCACAGCAGCCAGATCTGGGTTATGGCTGGTTTGTGTTCCCCGGGCACACCCACCACCAGCGCATTTATCAAGGTCTGGAAGGCGCGGAGGACTTTCGCGCCAGCCCATTGGTTGTGCAATGGAACGAGCTGCAGACCGGTGCGCTGTTACCGGGCCATGTGACCTATTCGGCGTTCGAAGCCCCTCTGGCAGGCATCGTCAAGACCGCGGACCCGCTACAGACCAAGGCCTGGATGCAAACTCTGTTTTCCCGGGTATACCTCGCAGAAAACCTGACATCGGTCGCATGATCCGGCCCATCCTCATGAAGGCGACTCAACAATGAAACCACTGCACGTAGTATTGGCTGTACTGATAACGGCAATCTGGGGTGTCAACTTCTCGGTGATCAAACTGGGACTGGCCACCGTCGATCCGTTCATTCTCGCGGGCATCCGCTTCAGTCTCTGTGCGTTACCGGCGATCTTTTTCATTCGCAAACCAAACGTGCCATGGCGCTACATCATCGGTTACGGGCTGGTGTTCGGCATCGGCCTGTGGGGCATCGTCAACCTGGGCATCAAGGCCGGGCTCTCGGCGGGCATCGCGTCGCTGGTGCTGCAATTCAGCGCGTTCTTCACGATCCTGCTCGGCGGCTGGGTGTTCAAGGAAGCGCTCACCCGCTTTCAGGTACTGGGCATGTTGATCGCACTGGGCGGATTGTTGTGCATCATCATGATCAGCGATGGCACGGTCAGTCTGCCCGGGGTATTGCTGGTGCTGGTGGGCGCGGCCTCCTGGAGCGTCGCCAATATCATCAACAAGAAGGCCAGCACCAAGGAGGTCTTCGGGTTTCTGGTCTGGTCCAGTGCCTTTGCACCGATCCCGCTGTTCGCACTCGACTACGCGGTGAACGGCAGCGCCGGCTACACCACGTTCGTCAACCAGGTCGATGCAACCGCCGTGTTGTCGATCCTGTTTCAGGTCTACCCGAACACGCTGTTCGCTTACTGGATCTGGAACTCGCTGCTCAAAACCTACCCGGTTTCGACGGTCGCGCCCCTGTCGTTGCTGGTGCCGATTTTCGGCATGCTCGGTTCGGTACTGATCTTTCACGAGAGCGTACCGGCGAGTAAGGTCATGGCAGTGGTGCTGATCGTGCTCGGTCTGGCCGTCGGCCTCTATGGACAGCGAATTTTCAATACTGTGTTTGCGCGTTCTGCGCGCACTTCAATATGAATCGACAGGGAATGGGTATGAGTCTGGGAAGACGTGAGTTCGTGGGGGCCGCCATGGGGGCGACCCTGGTGGGAGGCAGCATGATGGCAGGCGTGGCAGGAGGGGCACAGGCGAGTAACCAGCCTGCTCCGGATAACGTAGTAACAGCACTGAACCCCAATGACTGGGCATCCGTGCGGGCGCAGTTCAATCTGGCGCCGGAATTCGTGCACATTTCCAACTTCTTTCTTGCCTCAAACCCCAGGCCTGTGCGCGAGGCAATGGCGCGCCACCGGCAGGCGTTCGACGAAAACCCGTACACCTATCTCGAAGACAACATGTTCGCCTCACCGCAGGACATGGTCTGGCGCAAGGTCTGCGCTGCGGCTGCCGACTATACCGGCGGACGTGCCGAGGACATCGCCCTGACCACCAGCACCACGCAGGGCCTGTCGATGGTCTACAACGGCCTGAAGCTTGCACCCCACCAGGAAATCCTGACCACCAACCACGAGTGGTACACCCACGACGAGGCGATGCGTCTGGCGGTAGTCAAGTGGGGCGGCAGCATTCGCCGAATCGACCTCTACCAGGGGCCGGACGATGTCAGCGTCGACGCGATCGTCGCGCGCATTGAAAAGGCCATCAAGCCGCACACGCGCATTCTGGCGATGACCTGGGTGCATTCCGGCACCGGCGTACGGTTGCCGGCTCGGGAAATTGGCGAACTGGTGGCGCGGGTCAATCGCGATCGGGCCGAGGCGGACAGAATCATCTACGTGATCGACGGTGTACATGGCTTCGGCTGCTCCGAGGCGCAAGTGGCGAGCCTGGGTTGCGACTTTTTCAGCGCCGGCACGCATAAATGGATACTCGGGCCGCACGGTACCGGCCTGGTCTGGGCGCGTGAAGGTCAATGGGCACACATCACGCCGACCATTCCCACGATCATGGCCGCAGAACCCGCCAACGCTTGGCGCGAGCAACGCGATCCACAGGGGCAGACGCAGGCAGCCTGGGTCAGTCCCGGCGGTTTCCTTGCGTTTGAAAACCAGTGGGCGATGATCGAGGCGTTCAAGTTCATCCAGCAGATCGGGCGCAAGCGCATTGCCGATCGCATCGCGCAACTCAATGGCCAGTTGAAGGAAGGCCTGGCGAAGCTGCCCAACGTGTATTTGCACACACCGCGCTCTGCACAGTTCTCCGCAGGTTTTGTCTGCTGCGATGTCAAGGATCGCAGCCCCAAGGAGATCGTCGCCAAGCTCAAGGAACAGAAGATCATTGCCAGTGCCACGCCTTATCGGCATTCGACGGTGCGCTTCTCGGCCGGGATCATCAACTCGCCCGAAGACATCGAAAAAACCCTCAAAGTGATGCGCACTCTGGTCTGACACCCGCTCGAACCGACATCGGTTGCCCGCACTGGCTCAACGCCGGTGCGGGCGCCGACGTTCGCCATTCAATTGAAGAATCGCCGCGTGCCCAAGAGCAAGGATCGATTACATGAACGAAAAATCCGCCGTCACCCGCAACGCTGCAAAAGAACTGGTCATGTTCCTGTTCTGCTCGACGGTTTATCGGTTGTTTTCCGGTGCACTGATGGTCTCGCTGACCTGGACCATCCTCAACCAGGACGAAGGCGGATACCTGCCTTTGGCGCTGGCGATTTTCTGCTCGTTCATTCCGGCGTTCATCACGCCAGCGATGATCAAGCGGCTGTCGCTGCGTATGAACGGACGGCAGATGAGCAGCTGGTTTGTGCTGGGGCTGGCCGGGCTGGCCCTGATATCGGGCGTGTCGCGGGATTTCACCCTCGGCCTGCTGATCACCAATCTGTTTGCCTGGCTGATGATCATGTCGCTGGAGGCCAGCCTGGATATGTGGTTCGCCCAGATTCAAAGGGGCATGGATGAAACCAGAGTGCGGCGGATCAGCGGTGCGACCACGGCGACCAGTCAGGCCGCACTGATGACCGGACCTTTACTGGCGGCAGGTTTGATGCCGATTCTGAGCGGCATGGGTTTCTCGCTGGTGCTCAGCGCCGGCTTCTTCATGGTCGCCGCGATTTGCTTTACCCGTCACAGTCAGCCCTCGGCGGTGCAGACCACTGTCGAAGTCACAGCTGCGACCAGACTGCCACTGACGCTGTTTGTGCCGATGGTACTGATCTGGCCAATCCTCGGGGCATTCAATTTCATGCTGCCGGTGTATGTGGCGAGCCACGGCTGGGCCCTGTTTGAACTGGGGGTGCTCGATGCCGTGTTCGGTCTGGGCATGGCGCTGATCGGCGTGCTGGTGATCATCGCCAATACCGGACGTAATCTGACGGCCTATCTGTCAGGCCTGATTGCACTGGCGCTGATCGCCACATTGATGTGGTTGCTGATGCCGGACAATCTGCTTCTCAAGGCACTGAGCCTGCTGATCCTGGGCATGGCGTTCGGTGGCGCGCGGGTGCATATCCGCGTCGCCATTGCCTGCCGCTACAGCGAGGCCGCGGTGGGGTTGTATGTCAGCCGGGCGAATGCCCTGGCGACGCCGGTTCTGCTGCTGATCCTCAGCCTGCAACTGGCCATGATCGACAATGCCTGGCTGCTCCCGTTCCTGCTGGTGACACTGAGCGTCGCGCTGCTGTTGCAGACCTCGGCTACACGTTTCGCCCGAGGACCTTCGAGCACCGCGGCCGTGGGCGCCTGAGGCGGCGAACCGTGTTGGCGCAGCCCCGGCTCAAGTGCCCCGGGGTTTCGCCCGCGCGGTGGCCTCGGCCACCAACGGATCATCCGGCCAATAGTGCTTCGGATACCGCCCTTTCAAATCCTTCTTCACCTCGGCGTACGTGCTGCGCCAGAAATTCGCCAGATCCTGTGTCACCTGCACCGGCCGCCGCGCCGGCGACAACAGGTGCAACTTGACCACTTGCCGCCCGCCGGCAATTCGCGGCGTCTCGGCGAGGCCGAACAGCTCCTGCAAACGCACGGCAAGAATCGGCGGTGACTCGCTGTAATCCAGGCGTACCGACGATCCCGACGGCACGCTGAGGTGATGTGGCGCCAGCTCATCAAGCTTCTGCGGCAACGGCCACGGCAGCAGATTGCGCACGATGCTCGACAGGTCCAGATTGGCGAAATGACTGAGCCGCGAGACCTTGCCCAAGTAAGGCATTAACCAATGCTCAAGCGAGTTCAGCAACGTCGCATCGCTGACATCCGGCCATTGGCTTTCGACCTGAGCGTCGAGGTCCAATTGCCGCAGCAAAGCGACCCGCGCCTGCCACTGACGCAGCTCCGGCGTCCACGGCAGCAGTTCCAGACCTTTGCGTCGCACCAGATTGACCAGCGCCTGACTGCGCGCCGCTTCGTCGAGACCGGTCAACGGTTCACGGCTGAGGACCAGTTCGCCGACCTTGCGCTGGCGCTCGGCGCGCAACACACCTTCGCGCTCGTCCCAGTCCAGTTGATCGACACAGCTCACCTGTTCGGCCAACACTGAGTCGAACAGCGCCGGATCGAAATCAGCCGCCAGATAAATCCGTTCCTCGCGCTGGCCCTGTCGGCTGCCGAGGTCGGCAATCACAATCCACGACTCCTTCATCAGGCTGTCGGCTTCGGCGAACAGCGCAGCGCGCCCATTGGCCAGACGATATTCCGCGCCACCGGCGCGACGCTGTTGGGCGACGCGGTCCGGGTAGGCCAGCGCCAGCAGCGCACCGAGCCAGCGCGGATGATCAGGATCGCTGACCGGCGCGCTGACCTTGCCGCGCAAGTAACCACGATATTGTCGCGCCAGTTGCCGCGCCCGTTGCACGCCCCCCTGAGCACCGCGCGCCGCGCGCTCCTCACCGCAGAGCAGGAGCAATCGGCTGTGCAGATCTGCGCCGGCACCCCGCAGAATATCGCGCTCGCCGAGCAGCGCCGCGACGTCGCACGCCATGTTCGCCAGCCCCAGCGCCTGACCGCGCAGCAACAGATGGGCGATGCGCGGATGTGCCGGCAGCTCGGCCATGGCCTGACCGTGGGCAGTCAGCGCTTCACCTTCAAGTGCACCCAAGCGCTGCAACAGATCCTGCGCCTGGGCATACGCTGCCGCCGGCGGAACATCCAGCCAGACCAGTTCGCCCGGGGTCACGCCCCAGCGACCAAGCTGCAGGGCAAGGCTGGCCAGATCCGCCGAGAGGATTTCCGCACTGCCGTAAGCGGCGAGTTGCTCGTGCTGATCCTGCGACCACAAGCGATAACACACCCCCGGCTCCAGACGCCCCGCCCGTCCTGCGCGCTGTGTGGCACTGGCCTTGGAAATGCGCTGCGTGTCGAGTCGGGTCATGCCGCTACCGGGATCGAAACGCGGCACCCGCGCCAGCCCGGCATCAATCACCACGCGCACGCCATTGATGGTCAGACTGGTCTCGGCGATGTTGGTCGCCAGCACCACTTTGCGCTTGCCCGCCGGGGCCGGGTCGATGGCGGCGCGCTGGGCATTCAGGTCCAGTTCACCGTGCAACGGGCACAGCAAAACATCGCTGCGCTCGCCAATGGCATCACTCAACTGCTGATGCACGCGACGGATTTCCGCCTGCCCCGGAAGGAACACCAGCAGGCTGCCGGTCTCATCGTGCAAGGCTTCGAGGACGGTCTGGGTCACGCGCTGGTCGATGTATTCGCCGGGCTGGAACGGCCGCCCCCAGCGCATGGTCACCGGGAACATGCGCCCTTCACTGCGCAGGATCGGCGCGTCATCGAGCAACCCGGACAGGCGCTCGCCCTCCAGCGTGGCGGACATCAGCAAAATCTTCAGCGGCTGTTCAGCTCGGAACAGTTCGCGGCCGTTCAAACTCAGGGCCAATGCCAGATCGGCATCGAGGCTGCGTTCGTGGAACTCGTCGAAGATCAGCAGGCCCACGCCTTCCAGTGCCGGATCGTCCTGCAGGCGCCGGGTGAGAATGCCTTCGGTGACCACTTCGATACGGGTGTCGGGGCCGACCTTACTGTCGAGGCGGATGCGATAACCGACGGTTTCACCGACCTTCTCGCCCAGTTCGCTGGCCAGCCTTTCAGCCGCCGCACGCGCGGCGAGACGGCGCGGTTCGAGCATGAGAATGGTCTGCCCGGCCAGCCACGCCTCATTGAGCAAGGCCAAGGGCACGCGGGTGGTTTTACCGGCGCCGGGCGGTGCTTCGAGCACAGCTTCGTGGCGTGTCGCCAAGGCTTCACGCAGGGCGGGTAAAACTTCATCAATCGGCAAAGAAATCATGCTGGCTCCCAAACAGAGCCGCGAGTATAACGGCGAACTGCGAGGTGTTCGTCAGGGTCTTAACTTCACAAGACGAAGCTTCGTTAACAGATGACTCAGGAGATTTTCCATGCGCTTACCTTCTCGCCTGATCGGCGGTGTACTGGTCGCCACCCTGCTCACCCAAATCACCGCTTGCGGATCGATTTTCTACCCGGACCGTCGCGGCCAGATCGACGGCAAGATTGACCCGGCGATTGCCGTGCTCGACGCCTTGGGTCTGCTGTTCTACGTCATTCCCGGCCTGATCGCGTTCGCGGTCGACTTCACCACCGGCGCGATCTATTTCGAACCAGGCCACACGGCCCAGGTCGATCCGGCCAAGTTGAAACAAGCCATTGGCCCGGACGGTCAGGTCAATAACCTCAAGTTGCAGGCTATTCTCGAAACTGAACTGGGCCGCCACTTGCCGCTGGACGATCCACGGCTGATCCAGCACAAGGGCAGCACGCAGCAACTGGCGATGTTGGGCCTGCAACCTGCCGCCTAATCCACATGGAACCTCTGCACTCATGACCTCCAGCCCCGAACACGCCCGCCTGCTGCGGTTGGCAACCCGCGCCTCGGTGGCGGTGGCCTGCACGCTGATCATCGCCAAAGCCATCGCCTGGTGGCTCAGCGGATCGGTGAGCATGCTCGCCGGCCTCACCGACTCGGCGCTGGATGGCGTCACCTCGCTGCTCAATCTGCTGGCGGTGCATTACGCGCTGCGCCCGGCCGATGACGATCACCGTTACGGCCACGGCAAGGCCGAATCGCTGGCGGGCATGGCGCAGGCGCTGTTCATCGGCGGCAGTGCGGTGTTGATCGCCTTTCAAGCCTACGAGCGGATCAAGCAACCGGAGCCACTGGGCGCACCGTGGCTGAGCATCGGCGTGATCGTGTTCTCGCTGTTGCTGACTGCCGCATTGCTGACGCTGCAACATCGGGTGATCAAGGAGACCGGCTCCAACGCCGTGCGCGCCGACTCGCTGCACTACCGCTCGGACCTGTTGCTCAACGGCAGCATTCTGCTCGCGCTGATCCTCGCCGGCATGGGCTTTCATCAACTGGATGCGTGGTTCGGTCTGGGGATTGCCGCGTACATTTTGTGGAGTGCGATCCAGATCGCCCGGGAAAGTTTTTCGGTGCTGATGGATGAAGAGCTGCCGACGGATGTCAGCCAACACATGCTCGAACTGGCCTGCGGCGTACCCGGCGTGTTGGGCGCGCATGACTTGCGCACGCGGATTTCGGGCAACCACTGGTTCGTGCAGTTGCACCTGGAGTTGCCGGGGGAGCTGACGTTGTCAGTGGCCCACGGCATCAGCGATCAGGCGGCCGATGCGATTCACGCCGCCTACCCGCGAGCCGAGGTGCTGGTGCACGCTGACCCGATAAAAGCAGCTTCAAGCCACGAGCCGCAAGCTTCAAGCTTGTAGCTGGAAACTTGCAGCTCGTAGCTGCTCTTACTGGACCTGATAACCGCGACTACTCAGGCAATTGCCCTGAGCCTGGCGGTAAGCCTGCACCACTTCAGGCGCCGGTTGGTACGTCGCGGTACGCGGATCGAAACCGCTTTGCTGCACCGCGTACTGGTAGCACTGGTAGCCGTCCTGCTGCACCTGCTCCGGTGACTGACCATTGGCCGGATAGGCCTCGACGTCATACCCCTGGGATTGCGGCTGCGGTGGTTGCTGCACCGGCGGCTCGACCACCACGTAATCCTGACTGGCTTCCTCATACGCATAGTAGGAACCGGCCGCGAGGAACAGCAGCGCACCGCCGATCCACACTTCACGGGCGTAGTCCGGCAGATAGTGGGTGCGGATCCCTCGCGGCGGCTGCACGACGATGTAGCGCGGGCCTTGCGGGCGATACCAGTAGCCGCCGGAATAGAAGTAATCCTGACCGCGATACGGCACGCGGAATTCGCGATCCGGGAAGCGGTCGATCACATGCCCCGGGCGGTATTGCGGACCTGGGCCCCAACCGTTGCCATGCCCGTCCGGACGGCCGGGCCAGCGATTATCGTTGCCCCGGTTGCCGGTTTGCCATTGCTGGTTGTGGTAACCATTTTGCGGACGCTCGTCGCGGTAGTAACCCTGACGTGGCTCCTGGGTCTGGCGCACGGTGTCGGGCCGTGGCTGGATCGGCAGCGTGTTCGACGGCGGCGGTGGCGCCTGATGCACCGGAGCCGGCTGATTGGGCGCACGGTTCTGGTTCTGCCACTGACCATTGTTGCGCTGCTGGCCGTTGTGTTCGAACTGGCGGCTGTTATCGCCCCGAATGATTTCGTTGTTCTGCGGCCGCGGCTGGTTTTGCGGCGGCGGATTGTTCTGGCCGTGGGGCTGACGCTCACCGCCACGCCCTTGATTGCCCTGATGCTCGCCACCGTGCCCGTTATTCTCGGGGCCACGATTCTGTGGCTCGTCGGCAAGCGCTTGCGCACTGACGCTCACACACAGCAAACCAACACCGGCCAGACGCCAGATGCGCGACTTCATGCTCTTCCTCACTGCGGGTATTAAGAGGGCTTGTAGCTAAGACCGGGAATACACACACCGGGTTCTGCGACAGGTTATCAGTCACGAAACTTATTTATTGAGGATGACCGTACAGCGAGGCATAAAAATCGCAGCCAAGAAAAAAGGGAGACCCGTCGGCCTCCCTTCTAGAGAACTTCGTCCTGGCTCGACGCTTTTGACGTCGGCTCACCTCACGCCGTCTTCTGGACAGTGTGCAGCTCGGGGACCGGCACAACCCCGGTGGGGGGTGGCGGCCGCGGCGGGCCTGTTTGGGCGGGCCGCTGTGGACTGTGTTACCGAGCAGTGATTCTGGTGATAAGCATAGGCCCGAGGCCGCGACAGAGGATTGCGAAGATTGCTCAAATAAACACCACTTGCGCAATTTTTAACCCTGGATAGATAATCCGCCGCAATAGTTACAACCAAGGACAGATTGATGAGCAAACTCGACCGTTACGACCTGAGCATTTTGGCGGAATTGCAGCGCGACGCCCGCATCTCCAACCAGGAACTGGCCGAGCGTATCGGTCTGTCGCCCTCGCCCTGCTCGCGTCGGGTCAAACAGTTGGAAGACGATGGCTACATCTCCCGTCAGGTCGCCCTGCTTGATCGCAAAATGCTTGGCCTGAGCCTGACCGCCTATGTGTTGATCGGCATGGACCGGCATACACCGGAGCGTTTCGAGAATTTCGAGGCGGCGATTCGCACCTTGCCGCAGGTGCTGGAGTGCAGCCTGGTGACCGGCGTCGATGCGGATTACCAGTTGAAGGTGGTGGTGCCGGACATGGATCACTATCAAAAGCTGTTGCTGGGGCACCTGACCCGGATTGAAGGCGTGACCAGCGTGCGCTCAAGCTTCGTGCTGAATCAGGTGCTCAACAGCACTGAACTGCCACTGACGCATCTGCGCAGCTAATCAAAAGCCCCTCACCCCAGCCCTCTCCCAGAGGGAGAGGGAGCCGACCGAGGTGTCTTGGCATCATCCATCGACCTGAACCTTCGAGTCGATTATGGATTCACAGACGCAAGAGCAGGTCGGTGTAATTCGTGAGCATCGCACGGTCAGTCCACTCTCCCTCCCAAAGGGAGAGGGAGCCAACCGAAGTGTCTGGCATCATCCATCGACCTGAACCTTCGCGTCGATTATGGATTCACAGACGCAAGAGCAGGTCGGTGTAACTGGTGAGCATCGCACGGTCAGTCCCCTCTCCCTCTGGGAGAGGGCTAGGGTGAGGGCAACAGGTTCGGATCAGACCCAGATCAATGCCACCCCACACACCTTGGCGTATACTCGCCGCGCCCTTTTAGCCCCATGCGCGCCGGAGAGACCCGATGGATCCAGCAGTATTCGAAGAGTGGATGATGACTGGCCTGGTCAGCATCCTGATCATTTTCATGGGATTCATCGTCTGGGATCTGGCGAAGAAGTCCAAGGCCGGGCGTTTCGGCTCGTTCATTCTGTTCTTCGTGCTGGGCCTGGGCGTGGCCGCGTTCATCATCAAGAGTGTAGTGATCGGCCTGATCGAGTCCGGCGCGTTATAGGCGCGGCGGCACTTCTTTCCATTGCCCCTGATCGAGTCCGTCGATCGTCCAGTCACCAATCCTGACGCGCACCAGCCGCAACGTCGGCAGCCCGACCGCAGCGGTCATCCGCCGTACCTGACGATTGCGCCCTTCGCGAATCACCAGTTCCAGCCATGAAGTCGGGATAGTCGCGCGAAAGCGTACCGGTGGATTGCGCGGCCACAACTCGGGTTCATCCAGTTGCCGTGCTTCGGCAGGCAGGGTCATGCCGTCGTTCAACTCAACGCCGTCACGCAAACGCTGCAATTGCTCGGCCGTGGGCACGCCTTCGACCTGTACCCAGTACGTCTTCGGCAACTTGTGTTTCGGATCGGCAATCCGCGCCTGCAACTGGCCATCGTTGGTCAGCAGCAACAAACCTTCACTGTCGCGATCAAGCCGCCCGGCCGGGTAGATGCCGGGCACCTCGATGAAATCCTTGAGCGTCGCCCGCCCGCCTTCGTCACTGAACTGCGTCAGCACATCGAACGGCTTGTTGAACAGGATCAGCTTCGGCTCGGCCGGTGGTGCCTTGGCAACACGGCGCGGGGAAGAAGACTGAGGCTTCGCACCAGGACGGCGAGAAGGTGGACGCGGGGGACGGGACATAAGAGAGCAAACATTTAGCGATCAGGGCTGACAATGCTAGTGCCCCGACCGCCAAATGACCACGACTAACCGTTAACGGAACGGCGGCTCGTCGAAGCTGCGCAGTTTGCGCGAGTGCAGCGAGTTGAGTTCGGTGCGCAGCAGATCCACCGCCTCGATGCCGATCTTCAAGTGCTGGCTGACCGCACGCTCGTAGAACGCGTTGGCCGAACCCGGCAGTTTGATTTCACTGTGCAGCGGTTTGTCCGACACACACAGCAACGTGCCATATGGCACCCGCAGGCGATAACCCTGGGCGGCGATGGTGCCGCTTTCCATGTCCACGGCCACGGCGCGGGACAGGTTGATCAACGGTCGTTCCTGAGCCCAGCGCAATTCCCAGTTACGGTCGTCGTAGGTCAGCACGGTGCCGGTGCGCAGGCGTTTCTTCAGGTCATCGCCCTTCTCGCCGGTGACGTTGGCCGCCGCTTGCTGCAGCGCCAGTTGCACTTCAGCCAGAGCCGGAATCGGAATGTTCGGCGGCACCACGCGGTCAAGAATCCCGTCGCGACGCATGTAGGCGTGCGCCAGCACATAGTCGCCGATGGTCTGCGACTGACGCAGGCCACCGCAGTGGCCGATCATCAGCCAGCAATGCGGACGCAGCACCGCCAGGTGGTCGGTGATGTTCTTGGCGTTGGACGGGCCGACGCCGATATTCACCAGGGTCACGCCGTGGCCATCGCTGGCGATCAGGTGATAGGCCGGCATCTGGTAGCGGTGCCAGACCACACCGGCAGCAATCGCCGAGGCTTCTCCGTGATCCATGCTCTTCTCGATGATCACGTTGCCCGGCAGGACCATGCGCACGAAACGCGGGTCTTTGCGCAGTTGCTCCAGGCCGTGGACGATGAACTGGTCGACGTAGCGGTGGTAGTTGGTCAGCAGGATCCACGGCTGCACATGGCGCCAGTCGCTGCCGGTGTAGTGCACCAGACGGCGCAGGGAAAAGTCGACCCGCGCGGCGTCGAACAGCGCCAGTGGCAGCGGATCGGTGTTTTCCCAGTCGTAGAGACCGTCGGCGATGCCATCGGTGGCGGCGGACAGGTCGGTGCTCGGGAACACCCGCGCCAGCACGGCGGCGGTGACGCCGGAGCCGGCCAGTTCATCGCCCTGCTCGACCACGTACGGGTACGGAATGTTCTGTTGGCTGACACCGACTTCCACGGTCACGGTGAAGTCGTGCATCAGCGGCACCAGTTGTTCCAGCAGGTATTTGCGGAACGCCGCCGGGTGGGTGACGGTGACGCTGTAGGTGCCTGGCAACTGCACTTTGGCGTAAGCGCGAGTGGTCTGCGGCACTTCGCCCTGACAGTGATAGGTCAGACGCAGTTCGGGATAACGAAACAGGGCACGCTGTTCGGCGTCGGGCTCGACGCGATCCTTGAGGTAACGCTTGAGCGCCGAGTTCAGCGCAGTGGTGGCCCGCTCATGCAACTCGGCCAGACGATCCACGGCTTGTTCGGCGGTTTGAACGACAATAAACGCTTCGGTCACGATCAGCTTCCTGTGTTCTGACTTGCAGAGCTTCATCTTGCCTGCATCGTGGTCTCACGGGAACAGTGGCGTTGTGGCTGTACCCAAATCTTTCAGACAACGCGAATCCCTGTGGGAGCTGGCTTGCCAGCGATGAGGCCTTCACATTCGACATCAATGTTGACTATCAGGCCGCCATCGCTGGCAAGCCGGCTCCCACAGGGTTTTGTGGAGTTTGGGGTCAGAAGCCCAGGGGGGTCGAGCGGGCGACGATCGCTTCGACATCCAGCCCATGGGGCAACGCGCCGTAGACCCGGCCGCCGCCACTCAACCGACTGGCAATAAACGCATCACTCACCGCCGAATTCCCGGCTTCCAGCAGCAGTTTGGCCTGCAACCCAAGGGCAATGTCCTCGGTCAATTGCCGAGCCCGATACTGAATATCGCGGGTGTCCTTGAACTGTGCCTGCAACTGCTGAATATGCGCGGCCAAACGTTTGTCACCGTGGCCATCGCCCAACTCCCTGAACAACACATCGAGAACGCCCGGCTCTTTAGACAGTGCGCGCAAAACGTCGAGGCACTGCACGTTGCCCGAACCTTCCCACGTCGAGTTCACCGGCGCCTCGCGGTACAGGCGCGGCAGGATGCTCTCCTCGACGTACCCCGCGCCGCCCATGCATTCGGCCGCTTCGTTGATCATTCCCGGGGCACGTTTGCAGATCCAGTATTTGCCCACCGCCGTCACCAGCCGGGCGAATTGCGCTTCGTGGCGATCATCCAGATGATCCAGGGCCTTGCCCATGCGCAGGCTCAGGGCCAGCGCAGCTTCGCTTTCCAGGGCCAGGTCGGCGAGCACGTTCTGCATCAACGGTTGCTCGCTGAGCAACTTGCCGCCGACCTTGCGGTGCGCGCAGTGATGGCTGGCCTGGGTCAGCGCCTGACGCATCAACGCGCTGGAGCCGACCATGCAATCGAAACGGGTCATTGCCACCATCTCGATGATGGTCGGCACCCCGCGCCCTTCTTCACCGACCATCCACGCCAGGGCGCCACGGAACTCCACTTCGCTGGAGGCGTTGGACTGGTTGCCGAGTTTGTTTTTCAGGCGCTGGATATAGAACTGATTGCGCGTGTCGTCCGGGCGATGGCGTGGCAGCAGGAAGCAGGTCAGGCCCTTGTCGGTCTGCGCCAGCGTCAGGAACGCATCGCACATTGGCGCCGAGCAGAACCACTTGTGCCCGACCAGTTCATACGCCTGGCCCGGACCGCTGGCGCCGACCGGATAGGCCTTGGTGGTGTTGGCGCGCACGTCGGTGCCGCCCTGCTTCTCGGTCATCGCCATGCCGATGGTCACGCCGGCCTTGTGCGCCATGCCGACGTTGCGGGGGTCGTATTCGGTGGCAAGGATTTTCGGTAGCCACTGCTCGGCCAGATCCGGTTGCAGGCGCAGCGCCGGAACGCTGGCGAAAGTCATGGTCAACGGGCAACCGCTGCCGGCTTCGGCCTGGCTGTGCAGATAGCTCATCGAGGCGCGGGCAACGTGGGCGCCGTCCTGCGGATGCGCCCACGGCAAGGAGGTCAGACCGTGCTCGATCGCGGTGCGCATCAGTTCGTGATAAGCGGGATGAAACTCGACCAGATCAATGCGATGGCCATAGCGATCATGACTGGTGAATACCGGTTTGTTCTGATTGGCGAGGAACCCGGCCTCCATCAGCGCCCCCCCGGCCAGCGCGCCGTAGGCATCAATCCGCGACTCGGCCCACCCGGCGCCGAACCTGCGCGACCATTCCTGCAACGGCAGGTCGATGCGGTACAGGTTGGTGCCGTCCAGCGACGGCGGCTGGTTGGTGACTTCGTGGGTTTCGGCGAACTGATGCAGGTTCATGACGGGGCTCCTTTGGTCAGCCAGAGAACCAGTTAAGCACTGCCCCACGTCCCATCAAAGTGTCATATCCGCCGAACTGGCGGCGCTTTTACCCTATCAACAACACAACACCCGGCGCTCCAGCGCGGACTGCAAATCCTCGAATTTCACCGGTTTGCTCAGGTAGTCGATCGGCGCTCCGCTGGCGCACAGCTCGCGATCGGCGCTCAGCGCCAGCATGAATACCGGCAGACTGGCGCAACCTGGCAAGGCGTGGATCTGGCAAGCCAGCGCCGCGCCATCCTGTGCGGGCAACTGGCAATCGATCAGCACCGCGTCGAAGCTTTCGCGCTGCAGGCAATCCAGCGCCGCCGCACCATTATCGGCAGTACGCACGCGGAAACCGAGCTTGAGCAACATGCCGCGCATCACCAGTTGGTTGACGCTGTTGTCATCCACCAGCAGCACTGTGCAGTCCTGCGGTTCACGCACACAATCGCGCGATGGCTGGGGTGTTGGCGCCGCCTCGACCGCCGGCAGTTCGAACTCGACATCGAGCTGGAAGCGGCTGCCGCGACCGGGTTCGGAACGATGCGTGAGTTTACCGCCGAGCAATTCCACCAGTTGCCGGCAGATCGCCAGGCCGACGCCCAATCCGCCGTACTCGCGTGTCATTGACCCGTCGAGCTGGAAGAAACGCTGATACAGGGTTGCCTCGCCCAGGTCGGTAAAACCGATGCCGGTGTCAATCACCGCAAACGACAGCGCCAGACGATTGTCCGACGCAGGCTTGCCGGTCACGCGCAGGGCCAGACCGCCGACGCGGGTGAACTTGATCGCGTTGTCGAGCAGGCATTCCAGGCATTGCGCCAGTTTCACGCTGTCGCCGTGCAAACGGTCCGGCAGGGTCGGCAGCACCTCGACCTTGAAGTCCAGCGACTTGCTCGCCGCGTTGCCGTCGAACTGCACCCGCAACGCCTCGACCACCCCGCGCAGGCTGAAACTGTCCGGCGTCGCCTTGAGCTTGCCGGCCTGCAGTTCGGTGAGGGTGAGGATGCCGTTGACCATGCGCATCATGTCGCGGGCGGAACCGGCGGCGGTCTGCTGGTATTGCTCCAGTTCCGGATCCAGTTCAACGGTCTGCATCAGTTCCAGCGAACCGATCACGCCGTTCATCGGCGTGCGCAGTTCGTGGGTCAGGGTCGCGAGGAATTCGTCCTTGAGCTTGTTGCTGTGGGCCAATTGCTGGTTGAGCACTTCGAGCTTCTGCCCGGCGTCGAACAGGGTCTGCGCCTGCTGCTCGCGCATCGCGTTGATGCGGTCGGCCAGCGCCAGCGACAGCAGCGCCACTTCGATGGCCGAGCCGATCTGGCTGGCGTACATAGTCAGGAACACGTTCGGCAGCAGGCCCAGCACCATCAGCGTATTGATGATGCCGCCGAGCAGAAACGCCGACCAGGCAATGATGAAATAACGCGCCACCCGCAGGCCGCGCCACCAGGCCAGAATCCCCGCGGCGAAAATCACCACGGTAAACGTCAGCGCCAGCAGGGTCGCCAACCGCAACGACAGGGCGTAACTGGTCATCAGCGACAAACCCACGACCAGCGCACTGAATGCGATCAGGCCGATCAGTACGCGATCCAGCCAGCGGCTGTGGTTTTTCGTCTGCAGGAAGCTGCGTGCGAACTGACTGCCGAACAGCCCCGCACAGCCGATGAAAAACGGCGTGGCGGCGTTGGCCCACCACGGATTGTCCGGCCAGAAATACTCGACCGCCGCCCCGTTCACCGACAGTTGATACAGGCCGAACGAGGCGATGTAGAAGATGTAATAGAGGTAGCTGGTGTCGCGCACGCTCAGGTAGATGAACAGGTTGTAGACCAGCATCCCCAGCAACACGCCATAAATGATGCCCAGTACGTACAGGCGCACCGGTTGGTCTTCGAGGTACGCGGTGCTCGACCACAACGTTACCGGCGCCTGGATCGAGCCTTCGCTGGCCAGGCGCAGGTACACCGAGCGTTGTTGATCGGGCTTGAACTCAAGGTCGAACAGGTAGTTGTTCTGACGGATCTCGCGACTGGCGAACGGCAACGCATCACCGGTCTGTCGGATCAGGCGATAGTCGCCATTGGCATCGGCCATATACAGATCAAGATGATCAAGCGGCGGGTACGCCAGCTCCAGCAGCCAGGTGCGTTGCGCGGCGGGATTGGCCGGACGGTAATGCAGGTCGATCTTCAGCCAGAACGCCGAACGCGAGTAACCGGCGTTGAGCGTGGCTTTATCGTGGAGTTTGAAATTGCCCGCCGCCGCTTGAGCGCGGACGTCGGCGATGCTCGCCTGACCACTCGGGTCTTCGAACACTTGCAAGGAGCGACCCAGGGGAAGGCTCTGAGTGTTTTCGTCGAATTCGACGGCGCTTGCGAGGAGGGGCAAGCAGAACAGCAATATCAGCAAATAGCGCATTGAAGCCCCAGCGTGGCTCGTCCGGTTGCGTCAGGAAGCCCCCCATTCCCTTTGAGTAGACGTAAAACCGGTATTACCCGTTATTGGTTTGGATCCAGACTAGCATAGCCGTTGATGGCCATTAAGCACCATCGAAATTTTTCCTACAAAGGCTCTAGAACGGGCGTTTCAGAGCAAAGTCGCGGGCTAGAGCTGTTGAGTTGGTCAACTACCTGCAACAGCGGATGTGGTGAATACCTGTGTGGCGAGGAACCACTGACAGGACTGAACCCCAAAATCAGGTTTGGTGGTAAGCTCGCGCACCATGAATATCTACAGCTCCCGCCCCGTTGTCCTCTGTCTCTCCGGCCACGACCCCAGTGGTGGCGCCGGCTTGCAGGCAGATATCGAAGCCTTGCTCGCGCAGGGTTGCCATGCGGCTCCGGCCGTCACCGCCCTGACCGTGCAAGACACCGTCAACGTCACTGACTTCCGCGTCCTCGACCGTGAGTGGGTACTGGCCCAGGCCAATGCCGTGCTCAACGACTCCGAAGTCGCGGCGGTCAAACTGGGCATGCTCGGTTCGCTGGAAATGGTCGACACCGTAGTCGAACTGCTTTCGGCGCACCCGCACCTGCCGGTGGTCTGCGACCCGGTGCTGCGCGCCGGCGGCGGCGGACGCCTGGGCAAGGACGAGGTCGGTTATGCGATGCGCGAGCGTCTGCTGCCGCTGTCGATCATCGCCACCCCCAATCTTCCTGAAGCGCGCATCCTCGCTGAACTGCCCGAAGGCACTGCAGACGAGTGTGCGGAAAAACTCCTGCCGTTCGTCAAAAACCTGCTGATCACCGGCGGCCATGGCGACGAAACTGAAATCCACAATCGCCTGTACAGCCGTGACGGCCTGCGCGAAACCTTCTATTGCCAGCGTTTGCCAGGCAGCTATCACGGTTCCGGCTGCACGCTGGCCAGCGCTATCGCCGGTCGCCTGGCCCAAGGCGAACACCTCGCCAGCGCCGTACGCACGGCACTGGATTACACCTGGCGCACCCTGCGCGATGCCGAACAACTGGGCAAAGGCCAGTTCGTGCCGCGCCGCCTGCCGCTGGATTTCTGCTCGTAACGTCGTGAGGTCTGCCTGATGAAACTACGTGGCCTGTATGCCATTACCGACAGCGAATTGCTGGCCGGCAAGTTTCTGTCCTACGTGGAGGCGGCGCTGGAAGGCGGCGTCACCCTGCTGCAATACCGCGACAAGAGCAGCGACGAGGCCCGCCGTCTGCGCGAGGCCGAAGCGCTGCGCAACCTGTGCGAGCGCTACAAAACGCAGCTGATCATCAACGATGACGCCGAACTGGCCGCGCGCCTGAACGTTGGCGTGCACCTGGGCCAGACCGACGGCCCGCTATCGCCGACCCGCGCCCTGCTCGGCTCCAAAGCCATCATCGGTTCGACCTGCCACGCGCAACTCGCACTGGCCGAACAAGCCGCCAAAGAAGGTGCGAGTTATGTCGCCTTCGGCCGCTTCTTCAATTCCAACACCAAGCCCGGCGCGCCGAGCTGCAGCCTCGATCTGCTCGACGAGGCCAAGCGCACGCTGCATCTGCCGGTCTGCGCGATTGGCGGCATCACCCTCGACAACGCCGCGCCGCTGGTGGCCCACGGTGTCGACCTGCTGGCGGTGGTCCACGGCTTGTTCGGTGCCCAAAGCACTGCCGAAGTGACCCGCCGCGCCCGCGCCTTCAACGAACTTCTGAAAATCTGATTTGAGAGCCCGATCATGTCTCGTTCCGAAACCCTGTTTGCCAATGCCCAGAAACACATTCCCGGTGGCGTGAATTCGCCGGTTCGTGCGTTCAAGAGCGTGGGCGGCACACCGTTGTTCTTCAAGCACGCCGAAGGCGCCTACGTCACTGACGAAGACGACAAGCGTTATGTCGATTACGTCGGTTCGTGGGGCCCGATGATCCTCGGCCACAGCCACCCGGACGTGCTCGACGCCGTGCGCAATCAGCTGCAACACGGCCTGTCCTACGGCGCGCCGACCGCGATGGAAACCGAGATGGCCGATCTGGTCTGCTCGCTGGTGCCGTCGATGGACATGGTGCGCATGGTCAGCTCCGGCACCGAAGCGACCATGAGCGCGATCCGTCTGGCCCGTGGTTACACCGGCCGCGACAGCATCATCAAGTTCGAAGGCTGCTACCACGGTCACTCCGACAGCCTGCTGGTCAAGGCCGGCTCCGGCGCACTGACCCAGGGCGTGCCGAGTTCGGCCGGTGTCCCGGCAGCGTTCGCCAAACACACCCTGACCCTGCCGTTCAACGACATCGACGCGGTTGAGAAGATGCTCGCTGAAGTTGGCCAGGACGTGGCGTGCATCATCGTCGAGCCAGTGGCGGGCAACATGAACTGCGTACCGCCGGCGCCGGGTTTCCTCGAAGGCCTGCGCGCGCTGTGCGACAAGCATGGCGTGGTGCTGATTTTCGACGAAGTGATGACCGGTTTCCGCGTTGCCCTCGGCGGTGCCCAGGCGTACTACGGGGTCAATCCTGACCTGACCACGTTCGGCAAGATCATCGGCGGCGGCATGCCGGTCGGCTGCTTTGGCGGCAAGCGTGAAATCATGGAACGCATCGCGCCGCTGGGCCCGGTGTACCAGGCCGGCACGTTGTCGGGTAACCCGCTGGCAATGGCAGCGGGTTTGACCACGTTGCGTCTGATCAGCCGTCCGGGTTTCCACGATGAACTGACCGACTACACCACGCGCCTGCTCGATGGCTTGCAACAACGCGCCGATGCGGCGGGCATTCCGTTCGTGACCACGCAGGCCGGCGGCATGTTCGGTCTGTACTTCAGCGGTGCCGACGACATCGTCACCTTCGAAGACGTGATGGCCAGCGACGCGGCCCTGTTCGGGCGCTTCTTCCACCTGATGCTGGAAGGCGGTGTGTACCTGGCGCCAAGTGCATTCGAAGCCGGTTTCACCTCGATCGCCCACGGTGAAGCCGAGCTGAAAATCACCCTGGACGCTGCCGAGCGCGCCTTCGCTGCCCTGAAGTAATCGCCGTACCGCTGACGTTGGCCATCGCCAGCGTCAGCTTTCACCTACATCCAGACGGTTTTTCCGATGCTTCTGCCAAGATTCCTCCACAAAGTGGGCGATATATTCCCCGCGCAGCAGAAAAACGAGTAAAGACTTTGTAAGGTTGGCCCTGCTTATTTCATAATGCGCGCTTATTGGATCCCTCGATGGGTCCGCGTGCCCTTCAGAGGTAAGTCGATTCCCATGAACCGCACCGGCCGCACCCTTGCCTTGGGCTGCCTGTTGCTCCTTCAGCCCCTGCTCGCGCATGCACAAGCAGGCGGCAACTCGTTGTTGATCCCGGCGATGGGTCGTTGCACCCTCAATACTCAGCCGCAAGATGTCACGCAGGCACTGGCCGCCTGCCAGAAAGCGGCGGACGAAGGGGATGCGCAAGCGCAATACGAGTTGGGTGAGTTCTACTACGACGGCAAGAATGCGCCGCGCGACCTCAATCAAGCCTTGAGCTACTTCGAGAAAGCCTCGCTGCAAGGCCACGCTCAGGCGCAGTTCAAGCTCGGCACCATGTTCTTCCACGGCGAAGGCGTGCAGGCCAACAACATTCAGGCGTACATCGTGCTGAAGATGGCGGCGGTCAACGGCGCCGAAGATGCGCTGGACACGGCCGACGAAGTCTCGGAAAAAATGTCCCGCGAGGACCTCGAAACCGCGACCCAGGTGCTCGGGCAAATTTTCCGTAAATACCTGATGGAACTGCAGAACGCCGATGGGCGTACGCCTTTCTCGCCATTGCCTTGATAGTGTGGTGATTAACTGTGGCGAGGGGATTTATCCCCGATGGGTTGCGAAGCAGCCCCAAACCCTGCAATCCGGTTCTGTCTGACACACCTTGCTGAATGGACTTGCGAGTGCTTCGCAGCCGAACGGGGATAAATCCCCTCGCCACAAATCATTTCAAATCCAGATCCGGTTTTACTTCTCAGGCATCGGCATCGGGAACGGCATCACATTGCCGACCGCGCCACGGGCTTCGCTGATTTTCGGGGTGCCCAGACGTTCCACCTCGTCGATGCGCACAATCGAATGCATCGGCACAAAACTGCGCACTACGCCTTCGAACTGCGCCTTGAGCTTCTCTTCGCTCGGATCGACGACCACTTGCGTGCGCTCGCCAAAGACGAACTCTTCCACTTCCAGAAAACCCCACAGATCACTTTGATAGATCTGCTTGGCGTACATTTCGAACACCTGGCCCTGGTTGAGGAAAATCACCTTATAGATTGGAGCTTCGCGTTTGGTCATGGCGGGGGGATAACATCGGGGATAAAAATGAGGGCGCAAACTATAGCATAGCCACCGGACGCGCAGCGGTAGGAACCTGAGGGCTTGTTCCCTATAATGCGCGGTTCTTTGAATCACGTGACGACCCTACTCCATGGCCAAGAAGCTTTACATCGAAACCCACGGTTGCCAGATGAACGAGTACGACAGCTCGCGCATGGTCGATCTGCTGGGCGAACACCAGGCCCTGGAAGTCACCGCGCGTGCCGAAGACGCCGACGTGATTCTGCTCAACACCTGCTCGATCCGCGAACGCGCCCAGGATCGGGTGTACTCGCAGCTCGGCCGCTGGCGTGAACTGAAACTGGCCAACCCGGACATGGTGATCGCCGTTGGCGGTTGCGTGGCCAGCCAGGAAGGCGCGGCGATCCGTGATCGCGCCCCTTACGTCGACGTGGTGTTCGGCCCGCAGACCCTGCACCGTCTGCCGGAAATGATCGACGCCGCACGCAGCAGCAAGTTGCCGCAAGTCGACGTCTCGTTCCCGGAAATCGAAAAATTCGACCACCTGCCCGAGCCGCGCATCGACGGCCCTAGCGCCTACGTGTCGGTCATGGAAGGCTGCAGCAAGTACTGCACGTTCTGCGTGGTGCCTTACACCCGTGGCGAAGAAGTCAGCCGGCCGTTCGACGATGTGATCGCCGAGATCATCCACCTCGCCGAAAACGGCGTGCGGGAAGTGACCCTGCTCGGGCAGAACGTCAACGGCTATCGCGGCCTGACCCATGACGGGCGCCTGGCCGATCTGGCGGAATTGATCCGTGTGGTCGCCGCCGTCGATGGCATCGACCGCATCCGCTACACCACTTCACACCCGCTGGAGTTCTCCGACAGCCTGATCCAGGCCCACGCCGAAGTGCCGGAACTGGTCAAACACCTGCACTTGCCGGTGCAATCGGGTTCGGACCGGATTCTCGCGGCAATGAAGCGCAACCACACCGCACTGGAATACAAGTCCAAGCTGCGCAAACTGCGCGCCGCCGTGCCGGGCATCTGCATCAGTTCGGACTTTATCGTCGGTTTCCCCGGCGAAACCGAGAAAGATTTCGAACAGACGATGAAGCTGATTGCCGATGTCGGCTTCGACTTCTCCTACTCGTTCGTCTACAGCCAGCGCCCGGGCACTCCGGCAGCCGATCTGGCCGATGACACTCCGGAAGAGCTGAAGAAAGAACGCCTGAACGCCTTGCAGCACCGCCTGAATCAGCAAGGCTTCGAGATCAGCCGACAAATGGTCGGTTCGATCCAGCGCATTCTCGTGACCGACTATTCGAAGAAAGACCCTGGCGAGCTGCAAGGGCGCACCGAGAATAATCGAATCGTCAACTTCCGCTGCGACAATCCGACCCTGATCGGGCAGTTTGCCGATGTGCACATCGACGCGGCACAACCGCACTCGCTGCGCGGCTCGCTGATCCAGTAAAAAAATATCAGGAACACAGAGAATCCTGTGGGAGCTGGCTTGCCAGCGATAAGGCCATCAGCCCCGACAAATATGTCGCCTGTTGCACCGCTATCGCTGGCAAGCCAGCTCCCACAGTGGACTGCACTGTTACTGAGATTGTGCTCATCAATTTAAGAGCTTTCGCACCCAGGCCTCTGGCGTTATCCTTGATTTCATCTTAATTGCCCCAGGGCGGCTAAATACGACCTTGAACGCACCCATAGAACCACATCGTTTTATCCTCGAGCCCTTTGAGGCTCGCCGCTTCGCCAATCTGTGCGGGCAATTCGACGAGCATTTGCGCTTGATCGAACAGCGCCTGGCCATCGAGATCCGCAACCGCGGAAACCAGTTCGAACTGATCGGCGACCCCAAGCACACCACGTCTGCGGAAAATCTGCTGCGCCGCCTGTACCGGGAAACCAAGGGTACCGAGCTGTCGCCGGATCTCGTGCACCTGTTCCTGCAGGAATCAGCCGTCGTCGAGCTGGACAATCACGCCCCAGCCGAAGCCTCCGTTGCCCTGCGCACCAAGAAAGGCATGATTCGCCCACGTGGCTTGAATCAGTTGCGCTACGTGAAGGAAATCCTCGGCAACGACATCAATTTCGGCATCGGTCCGGCCGGTACCGGCAAGACCTATCTGGCCGTGGCGTGCGCCGTCGATGCGCTGGAGCGCGAGCAGATCCGCCGCATCCTGCTGGTGCGTCCGGCAGTCGAGGCCGGTGAAAAACTTGGCTTCCTGCCCGGGGACCTCGCACAGAAGATCGACCCGTACCTGCGCCCGCTCTACGACGCACTCTACGAAATGCTCGGCTTCGAATACGTGGCCAAGCTGATCGAGCGTCAGGTGATCGAAGTTGCGCCGCTGGCCTATATGCGCGGCCGCACGCTGAACAACAGCTTCATCATTCTCGACGAAAGCCAGAACACCACCGTCGAACAGATGAAGATGTTTCTGACGCGGATCGGTTTCGGCTCGACTGCGGTCATCACTGGCGACATCACTCAGGTCGACCTGCCGCGTGGCACCAAGTCCGGCCTGCATCATGTGATCGAAGTGCTCAAGGACGTACCGGGCATCAGCTTCACGCACTTCCAGCCTAAAGACGTCGTGCGCCATCCATTGGTGCAGCGGATCGTCGAAGCCTACGAGCGCTTCGAGACCCGCACCGAAGCCGCCAAGGAAACCTCGCGCGATGCTTGAGCTAGACCTGCAAATCGCTACCGAAGCGAGCGCACCGAGTGAAGCCGACTTCCGCCGATGGTGCGAACTGGCCCTGCGCCAGCGCACCGCCGACTCGGAAATGACCATTCGTCTGGTCGACGAGGAAGAAGGCCGCGAGCTCAATCACACCTGGCGCCACAAGGATTACGCGACCAACGTCCTGTCGTTCCCGGCCGAAGTGCCCGACGAGTTTCTCGACATCCCGCTGCTCGGCGATCTGGTGATCTGCGTGGCGGTGGTCGAGCGCGAAGCCGCCGAACAGGGCAAGGAACTTAAAGCACACTGGGCACATCTGGTCATTCACGGCTGCTTGCATCTACTCGGTTACGACCATATAGATGACGACGAAGCCGAAGAAATGGAAGCACTGGAACGCGAGTTGCTTGCCGAACTGGGCTATCCCGATCCGTACGCGGACGACGAAACCGAAACATCCCCTATCGTTACAACAAAGGATTCAGAGTAATCGCTATGAGCGAAGATCGATCGAGCAACGGGCAGAAGTCATGGCTGGGTAAACTGACCCAGGCTTTTGCCCACGAGCCGAAGAACCGTCAGGAGCTGCTTGAGCTGCTGCGCGATGCACATCAGAACAAACTGCTGGACAGCGAAGCGCTGGCCATCGTCGAAGGCGCCATCCAGGTGGCTGACCTGCAAGTGCGCGACATCATGGTCCCGCGTTCGCAGATGATCAGCATCAAGGCGAACCAGACACCCCGTGAATTCCTCCCGGCCGTGGTCGACTCGGCCCACTCGCGCTATCCCGTCATCGGTGAAAGCCATGACGACGTGATGGGCGTGCTGCTGGCCAAGGACCTGCTGCCGCTGATCCTCAAGGAGAACGGCGACAGCTTCAACATCAAGGACCTGCTGCGCCCGGCCACTTTCGTGCCGGAGTCCAAGCGTCTGAACGTGTTGCTGCGTGAATTCCGCGCCAACCACAACCACATGGCCATCGTCATCGACGAGTACGGCGGCGTGGCCGGTCTGGTGACCATTGAAGACGTGCTGGAACAGATCGTCGGCGACATCGAAGACGAGCACGACGTCGAAGAAGACAGCTACATCAAGCCGCTGCCCAGCGGTGACTTCCTGATCAAGGCGCTGACGCCGATCGAGAACTTCAACGAGTTCTTCGACAGCGAGTTTTCCGATGACGAGTTCGACACCGTCGGCGGCCTGGTGATGAGCGCATTCGGGCACTTGCCAAAACGCAATGAAATCACTGAAATCGGCGCCTATCGTTTCCGCATCCTGAACGCCGACAGCCGTCGGATTCATTTGCTGCGACTGACCCCTATCGCCCGGTAAGAAATCTAAGGACTGAAATGCGCTGGACAACCCGCCCCGGCTGGCCCGGTAACCTGCTGGCCGTGGCGGCCGGTGCAATCACCACCCTCGCTCTGGCACCTTTCAACATCTGGCCGCTGGCCTTGCTGGCGGTCGGCCTGTTCTATGCCGGTTTGCGCGAGCTGAGCCCGCGCCAGGCACTGGGCCGCGGCTGGTGCTTCGGTTTCGGCCTGTTCGGCGCCGGCACCAGCTGGATCTATTACAGCATCCACCATTTCGGTGGTGCTTCGGTGCTGTTGGCGGGGTTCCTGATGCTGCTGTTTACCGCCGCGATCGCCTGGTTCTTTGCCCTGCCGGCCTGGTTGTGGGCGCGCTGGTTGCGCCGCAATGAAGCACCGGTGGCCGATGCCTTGGCATTTGCTGCGTTGTGGGTGGGCCAGGAAGCGTTTCGCGGCTGGTTCCTCACCGGTTTCCCATGGCTGTACTCGGGTTACAGCCAGCTCGACGGCCCCTTGGCCGGGCTCGCTCCAGTTGGCGGGATGTGGCTGGTGTCGTTCGTTCTGGCACTGACAGCGGCGCTGATCTATAACGCTTCACGCCTGCTGCAAACCAGGCGCAAAGGCTTTATCGCTGCCGGTCTGGTGCTGTTGGTTGGGCCATGGGTGGCCGGCATTGCGCTCAAAGGTCATGCCTGGACCAGCCCGTCCGGCGCACCATTGAGCGTTGCCGCGATTCAGGGCAACGTCGCACAAAGCATGAAATGGGACCCGGCCGAACTCAATGCGCAGTTGGCCCTGTACCGCGACCTGAGTTTCCGCTCGAAACCGGTGGATCTGCTGATCTGGCCGGAGACCGCCGTGCCGGTATTGAAGGAGTCCGCCGAGGGCTACCTGACCATGATGGGCACCTTCGCCGCCGAGCGTAAATCGGCGCTGATCACTGGCGTACCGATCCGCGAAACCGTTCGTCATGAAAAACGCTTCTTCAACGGCATCACCGTGGTCGGCGAAGGCGATGGCACGTATCTGAAGCAGAAACTGGTGCCCTTCGGCGAATACGTGCCGTTGCAGGATGTACTGCGCGGGCTGATCGCATTCTTCGACCTGCCGATGTCCGACTTTGCCCGCGGCCCGGCCGATCAGGCGTTGTTACAGGCCAAGGGTTATCAAATCGCACCGTTTATCTGCTACGAAGTGGTGTATCCGGAATTTGCCGCCAGCCTGTCAGCGCGCAGCGATCTGCTGCTGACGATCAGCAACGACACCTGGTTCGGCACCTCGATTGGCCCGTTGCAGCATTTGCAGATGGCGCAGATGCGTGCACTCGAGGCCGGGCGCTGGATGATCCGCGCGACCAACAACGGCGTGACCGGCCTGATCAACCCGTTCGGGCAGATCACCGAGCAGATTCCGCAGTTTGAACAGGGCATTCTGTACGGTGAAGTGGTGCCGATGCACAACCTGACGCCGTACCTGCAATGGCGTTCGTGGCCATTGATCATCGTGTGCTTGCTGTTGTTTGGCTGGGCACTGATGGCCAGCCGGATGTCGAAAACGCTCTAAAGCAAACGATCGCAGCCTGCGGCAACGCCTACACAGGACTTGTATTTTCCCTGTTGCAGCTGCCGCAGGCTGTGATCTTTTGATCTTCAGCGGTAAAACAGCGAATACCCCACCTGCCCTACCGCTTCGTTCAGCAATTGCCCGCTCTGCCAGATCGACTTGAACTCCGGCAGCCAGCCACCAAACGGCCTGGCGTTATCGGTCCCGAGAAAACCGACCGGCGCTGGCACCACTTCAAATCCCGCCTGCTGAAAACTCCACACCGACCGCGGCATGTGCCAGGCCTGTGTCACGATCACCACACGCTTGATCCCCTGCGGCAGCAAGATATCGGCGGTGAACTTCGCGTTTTCCCACGTAGTGCGGCTCTCACCTTCCTGCCAACGCACCGTCACGCCAAAGTCGTCGCGCAGCGAATCCGCCATCAACTTCGCCTCGGTCGGCGGCGTACCGTAATGCAAGCCACCCGTGGTCAGAATCGGCAACCCGGACGCCTTGGCCAGTCGCGCGGCATAACGCTGACGCTCAAGCCCCACGCCGGTCGGCTGATCCTCTCCCCAGGCCAGATCACCGCGCTCGCGCCCGGAACCGAGCACCACGATCGCATCGGCCCGCTGCGCCAGCGTTGCCCATTCTCCACGGGCCAGCGGCGGTTCGCGCTCCAGCGCCTTGGCGCCCCACTGCACGACCACCGGCAGGCTCATCAGCCACATTCCACCAAAGCCAATGGCGAAACACACGCCAGCCAGGCGCGGCCGCGAGCGGCGCAGCCACCACGCGGCCAGCAACAGCAGCAAAAGGATGCCGGGCGGCAATAAAAGTTGTTTGATGAAATAACGAAAAGGCATCGGGCATCTCCACAGATGCCCGAAGCCTAAAAGTGTTAATAGAGCGTTACAACCAATAGGTGGGATCCTGTTGAAAAAGATCCGGTTCTTGACCTGCCATGCGCTTACTTGGCCTGCAGAGAACGAACCTTGTCGGTCTCTCTGCGGGGTGCCTTGTCCTTGAGCCAGATGACCTTGGCCGAATGTGCTGCATCGAGTTGCTTCACTGCTTGTGACAGGCATCCATGCGTTTCACGTTCACTGCGATCCAGATAGGCCTTGACCAGTTTGAACTCGGCGGGGCTCAAGCCACGCAATTCCAGTTCCAGGGGGCGCTCATCGCGCAGCCGGTCAGCGGTTTTCAAAGTGTCCAGGGCCACACCCAGACGGTCGATCAGCCTTTCGTACAACTCGGGTTTCGTTACGTTTTTTTTCCGTTGCTCCACCATCCCTCACCTCATTGAAGATAAGACTCACTCCCCACTTAGAGCTTAGCTTCGCTGTACAAACCGGCTGCACGCCGCGACCAACGGCCCTCGCCACGGTTTTGCCGGACCAAACAGCTGTAATCAGGGTTTCCCTAGGCCGAGCGCGGTCATGTATGCTACGGCGCTTCCTGTAATTCCACTTCCAGCTCGTCCGGGCCACCCCGGAACCTGCGTTGAAGAGGATTAGGCCACCCCTATCCAGTACAAAAGTAGCCATGCACGAACAATATCAGCCCCGTGAAATCGAAGCCGCCGCCCAGTCGTTCTGGGACGAGCAAAAGTCCTTTGAAGTCAGTGAACAGCCAGGCAAGGAAACCTACTACTGCCTGTCGATGTTCCCTTACCCCAGCGGCAAGCTACACATGGGGCACGTGCGCAACTACACCATCGGCGACGTGATCTCCCGCTATCAGCGCATGCAAGGCAAGAATGTTCTGCAACCAATGGGTTGGGACGCTTTCGGCATGCCGGCAGAAAACGCCGCGATGAAGAACAACGTGGCCCCCGCCAAGTGGACCTACGAAAACATTGCCTACATGAAGTCCCAGCTGCGTAGCCTGGGCCTGGCCGTGGACTGGTCCCGTGAAGTGACCACCTGCAAACCGGATTACTACCGCTGGGAACAATGGCTGTTCACTCGCCTGTTCGAAAAAGGCGTGATCTACCGTAAAAACGGCACCGTGAACTGGGACCCGATCGACCAGACCGTTCTGGCCAACGAACAGGTGATCGACGGTCGCGGCTGGCGCTCCGGCGCGCTGATCGAAAAGCGCGAAATCCCGATGTACTACTTCAAGATCACCGCTTACGCGGATGAGCTGCTGGAGAGCCTCGACGAACTGACGGGCTGGCCGGAACAGGTCAAGACCATGCAGCGCAACTGGATCGGCAAATCCCGCGGCATGGAGGTGCAGTTCCCGTACAACGTCGACTCGATCGGCGAAGAAGGCACCCTCAAAGTCTTTACCACCCGTCCGGACACCCTGATGGGCGCGACCTACGTTGCCGTGGCTGCCGAACACCACCTGGCCAGCCTCGCAGCGCAGAACAACCCTGAGCTGCAAGCGTTCATCGCCGAATGCAAGGGCGGCAGCGTGGCTGAAGCCGACGTCGCCACCCAAGAGAAGAAAGGCCTGCCGACCGGCCTGTTCGTCGAGCACCCGCTGACCGGCGAAAAACTGCCGGTATGGGTAGCCAACTATGTACTGATGCACTACGGCGATGGCGCCGTCATGGCAGTACCGGCTCACGACGAGCGTGATTTTGAATTCGCCCACAAGTACAACCTGCCGGTGAAGTCGGTGGTACGCACCAGCTCCGGTGACACCAACCCGGCGCCGTGGCAGGACGCCTACGGCGAGCACGGCACGCTGATCAACTCCGGCGAGTTCGACGGCCTGGACTTCGCGGGCGCCTTCGACGCCATGGAAGTCGCACTGATCAAGAAGAACCTCGGCGCCTCGCGCACTCAGTTCCGCCTGCGCGACTGGGGCATCAGCCGTCAGCGCTACTGGGGCTGCCCGATCCCGATCATCCACTGCGATGCTTGCGGTGACGTACCCGTGCCGGAAGATCAACTGCCCGTCGTACTGCCGGAAGACGTGGTGCCGGACGGCGCCGGTTCGCCGCTGGCACGCATGCCCGAGTTCTACGAGTGCAGCTGCCCGAAATGCGGCCAGCCGGCCAAGCGTGAAACCGACACGATGGACACGTTCGTCGAGTCCTCGTGGTACTACGCCCGTTACGCCTCGCCGCACTTCGAAGGCGGTCTGGTGGAAAAATCCGCAGCCGATCACTGGCTGCCGGTCGACCAGTACATCGGCGGTATCGAACACGCCATTCTCCACCTGCTGTACGCGCGCTTCTTCCACAAACTGATGCGCGACGAAGGCCTGGTGAGTTCCAACGAACCGTTCAAGAACCTGCTGACCCAGGGCATGGTGATCGCCGAGACTTATTATCGTCGCGAAGCCAATGGCGCCTACACCTGGTTCAACCCGGCCGACGTCGAGCTCGAACGCGACAGCAAAGCCAAGGTCATCAGTGCCAAACTGAAATCCGACGGCCTGCCGGTGGAAATCGGTGGCACCGAGAAAATGGCCAAGTCGAAGAACAACGGCGTCGACCCGCAGTCGATGATCGATCAGTTCGGCGCAGACACCTGCCGCCTGTTCATGATGTTCGCTTCGCCGCCAGACATGAGCGCCGAATGGTCCGACTCCGGCGTTGAAGGCTCGCACCGTTTCCTCAAGCGCGTCTGGCGTCTGGCGCAAGCCCACGTCACTCAGGGCCTGCCGGGCAAACTGGACGTCGCCAGCCTGAACGATGAGCAGAAAGCCGTGCGCCGCGCGACTCACCTGGCCATCAAACAGGCCAGCCATGACGTCGGCCAGAATCACAAATTCAACACCGCCATCGCTCAGGTGATGACGCTGATGAACGTGCTGGAAAAAGCCGCACAAGGCACCGAACAGGATCGCGCGCTGATTCACGAAGGCCTGGAAGCCGTGACGCTGCTGCTGGCACCGATCACGCCACACATCAGCCACGAACTGTGGAAACAACTGGGTCACGCCGACGCAGTGATCGACGCCGACTGGCCGGTTGTGGACGAGAGCGCACTGGTGCAGGACAGCCTGACCCTGGTTATCCAGGTCAACGGCAAACTGCGCGGGCAGATCGACATGCCGGCCAGCGCGACGCGCGAAGAAGTGGAAGCGGCAGCCCGCGCCAACGAAAACGTACTGCGTTTCGTCGACGGCCTGACTATTCGTAAAGTGATCGTAGTGCCCGGGAAACTGGTCAATATCGTCGCCAGCTAATTGGATCGGGCGCCGGTGTTGTCCGGCGCCAAGTAAAACCTTTCGGGCCGCACGGTCGGCCCACATGGTTTCAAGGGGAGCAACACAATGATCAAACGCAATCTGCTGGTGATGGGCCTTGCCGTCCTGTTGAGCGCCTGTGGTTTCCAGCTGCGCGGTACCGGCACCAATGAACTGACGCTCAAGGAGCTCGACCTGAGCGCCCGCAACGCTTATGGCGAGACCGTCACCCAGCTGCGTCAGACGCTGGAGTCCAGTGGCGTCAAGGTTTACAGCGGTGCACCGTACAAGCTGTACCTGGCTGACGAGCAGGAAAGCCAACGCATCCTCAGCTACGCCGGCGCCGGTCGTACGGGCGAGTATCAGGTCAGCACGGTGCTGAGCTACGACATCCGTGGCGACAAGAACCTTTCGCTGTTGAGCGACAAGCTTGAAGTGCAGAAGGTATTTATCCACGACGGCAACAACCTCGTCGGCTCCGATCAGGAAGCCAACGAAGCGCGTAGTGAAACCCGTCGCGAGCTGATTCAGCGCATGATGCTGCGTCTGCAACAGCTGACGTCGGCTCAACTGCAGCAACTGCAACAAGCCGCCAACGCACGGGCCAAGGCTGAAGCCGATGCGCTGGAAGCCGCGCAAAAGGCTGAAGCGGAAACCCCGCGTCAGTCGCCGCTCGAAATACCGCAGCAGTAAGAGGATCGGGGCGCTCAGGCGCCCCGTTCGGTATTTCCCATGAAGCTCGCTCCCGCTCAACTCGGCAAACACCTGCAAGGCACGCTTGCGCCCGTTTACATCATCAGCGGCGATGACCCGCTGTTGTGTCAGGAGGCTGCCGACGCCATCCGCAGTGCGGCCCGCCAGCAAGGTTTCGACGAACGCCAGGTATTCGCTGCCGACGCCAATTTCGATTGGGGCACGTTGTTGCAGGCCGGTGCCAGCATGTCGCTGTTCGCCGAGAAACGCCTGCTGGAACTGCGCCTGCCTTCGGGCAAACCCGGTGACAAGGGCGCTGCCGCGCTGATCGAATACTGCTCGCGCCCTGCGGAAGACACGGTGCTGCTGATCAGCCTGCCCAAGCTCGATGGCAGCGCGCAGAAAACCAAGTGGGGCAAGGCGCTGGTCGAAGGTCAGCAGACTCAATTCATCCAGATCTGGCCGGTGGACGCCAACCAGTTGCCGAGCTGGATTCGTCAGCGCCTGTCGCAGGCCGGCTTGTCGGCGAGTCAGGACGCGGTCGAACTGATTGCCGCACGCGTCGAGGGCAACCTGCTCGCCGCCGCACAGGAAATCGAAAAGCTCAAGCTGATGGCCGAAGGTGGGCAGATCACCGTCGAAACCGTGCAGGCCGCTGTGGCCGACAGTGCCCGATTCGACGTGTTCGGCCTGACCGATGCCGTACTCAATGGCGAACCGGCTCACGCCTTGCGTATGCTCGAAGGCCTGCGCGGTGAAGGGGTCGAGCCACCGGTGATTCTCTGGGCGCTGGCGCGGGAACTGCGACTGCTGGCCAATATCTCGTTGCAATACAGCCAGGGCACGCCGCTGGACAAGTGCTTCAGTCAGGCGAAGCCCCCGGTCTGGGACAAGCGCAAACCACTGATGAGCAAGGCCCTGCAACGCTACTCGGCGCCACGTTGGGCGCAGTTGCTACTCGAAGCCCAGCGTATAGATGCACAGATCAAGGGCCAGGCTGCCGGTTCGCCGTGGATGAGCCTGAGCCGGTTGGCGTTGTTGATGGCTGGCCAACGCCTGACACTTCCCGCCGAATAACCTGTCCTACCGCATAACGACCATTCGCGAGCTGGCTCGCTCCCACATTGAAATGCATTCCAAATGTGGGAGCGAGCCTGCTCGCGAAAGCGTCAACACATTCCCACATAACAGGAACTGGACAGACGCCCAACATCGGCAGATTATTTGCCGCGCAAAACCCACTCACTCGAGAGAGCCCTCATGAGCAAAAAGCCATCGAAACATGGCCCGAACAAGGCCAAATCCATCGTCGCCCAACCCCTGTTCCGCAGCCGCCAGGAACGACCAGCCAAGGGTAAAGGCAGCTACCGCCGCGAAGCCTTCCAGTCTGACAACTGGGAGGCTTCTTACTTTCTGGCCGCCTGAAGCGCAGCACCCCCTGGTCATGTTAAGGTCTGCACCTGATCCGTATCCTCTGGAACTGTGCATGCCCTTTAGTCTTTCCCGTCGTTGGCCCGTTCGCCAGCTGATCGCTGCCTCCAGCTTCATTCTGCTTGTCGCCTGTGCGGAAAAACCCACCGCCGCCGACGCGCAACCCCTGCAAGCCGCCCCAGTCGCCACGGCCCCAGCGATCATCCCGCCGGTAGTGCCGTCCGCCGACCCTCTCGATCTCCAGCCGACCCAGACCTTTGCCGAATGGCAGGCGGGTTTTCGCAAGGATGCGCTGGCCGCCGGTATTCGCGCCGACCTGTTCGATCGCGCGTTCGCCAATGTCAGCTTCGATGCCAGCGTGATCAAAGCCGACCGCAGTCAGCCGGAGTTCTCACGGCCAGTGTGGGAATACCTCGACGGCGCCTTATCGCCGCTGCGGGTGCGCAAGGGCCAGGCGCTGATCAGCCAGTACGCCGACATTCTGCAGAGCATCGAACAGCGTTACGGCGTCGACCGCCAGGCACTGGTGTCGGTGTGGGGGATGGAAAGCAATTTCGGTCAGTTCCAGGGCAACAAGTCGGTGATCAACTCGCTGGCCACCCTGGCCTACGAAGGCCGTCGCCCGGCATTTGCCCATGCACAATTGATCGCCGCCCTGCAGATCCTGCAACAAGGCGATATCACTCCAGAGAAGATGCTGGGTTCGTGGGCCGGAGCGATGGGGCAGACCCAATTCATTCCGACCACCTACAACACCCATGCGGTGGATTTCGACGGTGACGGTCGCCGCGATATCTGGGGCAGTCCGGCCGATGCCCTGGCCTCCACCGCGCACTATCTGCAAAGTTCCGGCTGGCAGCGTGGTCAGCCGTGGGGCTTTGAAGTGCAACTGCCAAGCGGTTTCAATTACACCCTGGCCGATGGCGCGATTCGCAAGAGCGTTGCCGAATGGCGTCAACTGGGGGTAATCCTGCCCAATGGCGGTCAGGCGCCAGCCGGTTCGGAACAGCTGTCCGCGGCCCTGCTGCTGCCGGCAGGCTATCGTGGCCCGGCGTTCCTGATCCTCGACAACTTCCGGGCGATCCTCAAGTACAACAACTCGTCGTCCTATGCTCTGGCGGTGAGCCTGTTGTCCGAGCGCTTCGACGGTGGCGGCCTGATCAATGGCACCTGGCCCAAGGATGACCTGCCGCTGAGCCGCACCGAACGCATCGAGCTGCAAAACCTGCTGAGCGCGCGTAACTACGATGCCGGAACGGCGGACGGCATCATCGGCGCCAACACGCGCAAGGCCATCCGCAGTGCCCAGCAGTCGTTTGGCTGGCCGGCGGACGGGTATCCGACGCACAAGTTGCTCGAGAGCCTGCGCACGCAGTAAAGCAAAATCAAAAGATCGCAGCCTTCGGCAGCGCCTGCACGGGATTGATGTTTACCGTGCAGGCGCTGCCGAGGGCTGCGATCTGTTTGCTTCACCCACACATTATCGGGTGACCACATCCTGCTCCAACATCAACTCCTTCTTCCCCGCATCCAGCCTCACCAGCGCCCCCATCGGCAGTGTCAGGTTCGGATCACAATGCCCGCTGCGCCAACCGGACAGCACCGGGATTCGCAACGGTTCAAAAGTCTGCTTGAGCAGGCGGTTCAACGCGTCGCTATCCACGCCAGCGACGTCACCGACCAGTACCCCACGCAATCGGGCCAATTTGCCGGCCAGACGCATTTGCGTGAGCAAACGGTCGATCCTGTACAGCGGCTCGTTGACGTCCTCGATCAACAGAATCACGCCCTCCACGTCGATTTCGTATGGCGTACCCAGCGTTGAGGCAATCATCGCCAGATTACCGCCCAGCAGCCGCCCATGAGCAATACCCGGCTCGACAGTGGTCAATGGATAGGCCACCGGATGACTCAGCACACTCCCCGCCTTCACCTGACCGCGCAGCATGGCGAAGAATGACGTGACGGTCGGTGGCTCCTTGTCACCCAACAGGTCGGCATTGAGCAGCGGGCCATGGAAGGTCACAAAGCCGGCATAACGGCTGATCGCCAGATGCAGCGCGGTGATGTCGCTGTAGCCGACAAACGGCTTGGCATGGCGGCTCAGCAGGTCGTAGTCGATCCGGTCCAGCAGACGCGGCGTGCCGTAGCCACCGCGCAGGCAGATGATCGCGTCGACCTCGGGGTCGGCGAATGCAGCGTGCAGGTCATTGAGGCGTACGTCGTCACTGCCGGCCAGATAGCCGTCCTTCTCGTAGACCCCGGGAAACACCTTCAATGCATAACCACGGGCGCGCATCCACTGCACGGCTTTTTCGGTGTTCAGCGCACCAGGCCCTGCGGGGGCGATCACGCCAATCAGCCCCTCAGATGGCAGCGCCGGCACCGGTCTGTGCGCAACGAGGGTATGTGTCGGTCGAACAGTCATCCATGGGTCTCCCTGTGTAAAGTCTTGCGGACACAGTAGTCAGGTAAAGAGACAAACAAAAGAGGTGAGCTCACTCAATAATTCGTGGCGAGGGCGCTGGCTCCTGCCGGGTTGCGCAGCGCCACCAAGATCTTCGGGACGGCTGCGCACTCCAGCGCGAGCCAACTCCCTCGCCACAAGGTTCAGAGGTTAACAACCCAAACAAAAATACCCGCCGAAGCGGGTATTTGATGCAGCCTTCAGCGCAGAATCAGGAACCGAGCAGCTCGGCCTTGACCAGTTTCGCCTGCTCGTCGGCATGGTACGACGAACGTACCAGCGGGCCGGAAGCGACGTTCTTGAAGCCCATCTTGTAGCCTTCCTCGGCGAACCAGGCGAAGGTGTCCGGATGCACGAAACGCTGCACCGGCAAGTGGCTGCGCGACGGTTGCAGGTACTGACCGAGGGTCAGCATGTCGATGTCGTGTTCGCGCATGCGCTTCATGACTTCGATGACTTCCTCGTCCGTCTCGCCCAGGCCCAGCATCAGGCCGGATTTGGTCGGAATGTGCGGCATCATCTGCTTGAAGCGTTGCAGCAGGGTCAGCGACCACTGGTAGTCCGAACCCGGACGCGCAGCCTTGTACAGGCGCGGCACGGTTTCCAGGTTGTGGTTGAACACATCCGGCGGCTCGGCAGCAGTGATTTCCAGGGCGATGTCCATGCGGCCACGGTAGTCCGGGACCAGGGTTTCCAGTTGCACGTTCGGCGACAGCTTGCGGATTTCGCGGATGCAGTCGGCAAAGTGCTGGGCACCGCCGTCACGCAGGTCATCGCGGTCAACCGAAGTGATCACCACGTACTTGAGCTTGAGGTCGGCAATGGCGATGGCCAGGCTTTCCGGCTCGTTGACGTCCAGTGGCTTCGGACGACCGTGGCCCACGTCGCAGAACGGGCAGCGACGGGTGCAGATGTCGCCCATGATCATGAAGGTCGCGGTGCCGCCGGAGAAGCACTCGCCCAGGTTCGGGCAGGATGCCTCTTCGCAGACGCTGTGCAGCTTGTGCTTGCGCAGCAGGCTCTTGATTCGGTCGACTTCCGGGGAAACCGGGATGCGCACACGAATCCAGTCAGGTTTCTTCGGCAGCTCGGTGGTCGGAATGATCTTTACCGGGATGCGTGCAACCTTCTCGGCGCCGCGCAGCTTGACGCCGGCTTCAACCTTGGGACGCGGGGCCGGGCGCTCGGTCACGTCGAGCGTCGGGATCATGGTTTGCACTGCATCAGTAGTCATATCAGTCGATTCCGCCCGTCAGGGTCGTCTGCTCAGCATAGTCGAGGTGTTTGACGAGCTGCGCGCGCAGCCGGGCACTTACCTCGGCAAATTCAATCGATCCTGCGTGATCGCTCAGCTGGGTCATCGCCAGCCCGGCATAGCCGCAGGGATTAATCCGTCGAAACGGTTCCAGGTTCATATCCACGTTCAGGGCCAGGCCATGAAAGGAACAACCGTGGCGAATCCGCAAACCCAGAGAAGCGATTTTCGCTCCGTCGACGTAGACGCCGGGAGCATCCGGCTTGGCTGCGGCGGTCACGCCGTAGCTGGCCAGCAGTTCGATCAGGCACTGTTCCATGCGCGTGACGAGATCGCGTACGCCGAAACCCAGCTTGCGCACGTCCAGCAGCAGGTAGGCCACCAGTTGGCCGGGACCATGATAAGTCACCTGCCCGCCGCGATCGACCTGCACCACCGGGATATCGCCCGGCAGCAGCAAATGTTCAGCCTTGCCGGCCTGGCCCTGGGTGAACACCGGAGGGTGCTCGACCAGCCAGATTTCGTCGGCGGCATTGCTGCCGCGTTCGTTGGTGAAGCGTTGCATGGCATGCCAGACCGGCTCGTAAGCCATCTGGCCAAGTTCGCGAAAGCCCAGCGTGCCCGGCATCACAACACCATGTGCACGAAACCGGAAGCCCGCAGTTCGCTGTTGATGTTGTACAGCTGATCCTGATCGGTCGCGACGATGTGCAACTGGATGGTGGTGTATTTGCCATTGCTGCTTTGACGCTCGTCGATGCGCTCATCATTGATGGTCGCGTGTTTCTTGACGATGTCGATGATCTTGTCTTTGTTGCCGACGCCCGTGTCGCTGATCACCTTAATCGGATAATCGGTCTGGGGAAATTCGATCTTTGGCGCCTTTACTTCGGTATCGGTCATGGCGTAACGGCCTCTAGAGCGCAAGCCGTGGTAACGCACATGGCCCCGCACCGGATCGGGGCGGGGCCATGCAGGTCAACACAAATCAGTTGAACAAGCCGTAGAAGAATAGACGGATGCTATCCCACATGCGGCGGAAGATACCACCCTCCTCGACGCCATCCAGAGCGATCAGGTCAGCGCTGTGCACCACCTTGTCTTCCAGTTTGACTTCGACTTTACCGATCACGTCGCCCTTGGCGATTGGCGCGGTCAGTTGCGGGTTCATGGTCATGCTGGCAGCGAGCTTCTTCAGCTGGCCTTTTGGCAGAGTCATGGTCAGGTCTTCAGCCAGGCCGGCCTTGACTTGATTGGTGGTGCCTTTCCACACCGGGGCCTGAGCCAGTTCGGTGCCCTTCTGATAGAAGGTCTGGGTTTCGAAGAAGCGGAAACCATAAGTCAGCAGCTTCTGGGTCTCGGCGGCGCGGGCCACTTCGCTGTTGGTGCCGAACACCACGGCGATCAGACGCTGGCCGTCACGTACAGCCGAGGACACCATGCAGTAGCCGGCTTCGTCGGTGTGACCGGTTTTCAGACCGTCAACGGTCTTGTCGCGCCACAGCAACAGGTTGCGGTTAGGCTGCTTGATGCCGTTCCAGAAGAACTCTTTCTGCGAGTAGATCGCGTAGTGAGCCGGGTCTTCGTGGATGATCGCGCGAGCGAGGATCGCCATGTCGTGAGCCGACGAGTAGTGCTCAGGATTTGGCAGACCGGTCGGGTTCATGAAGTGGGTATTGGTCATGCCCAAGTCGGTGACCGTCTTGTTCATCAGGTCGGCGAAGGCGTCTTCGCTGCCGGCGATGTGCTCGGACAGTGCGACGCTGGCGTCGTTGCCGGACTGGATGATGATGCCGTGCAGCAGGTCGCTGACGGTGACTTGCGAACCGACCTTGATGAACATCCGCGAACCGCCGGTGCGCCAGGCGTTTTCGCTGACGGTCACCGGATCGTTTTCACCGATCTGGCCGCGACGGATTTCCAGCGTAGCGATGTACGCGGTCATCAGTTTGGTCAGGCTGGCCGGTGGCAGACGCTGGTCGCCATTGTTTTCGACCAGCACGTTGCCGCTGCTGGCATCCATCAGAACGTAGGCCTTGGCAGCCAGTTGTGGTGGCGACGGCATCATCTCGGCCGCGAAGGCGGCTGGCGAGAGGAGCAGCGGGACTAGCAGACACAGGCGTTTGGCAAAGGTGGTGATGTTCATCCGTCTCTCGAAATCGCTAATGGAAACTTGCCCGAAGGCAAAACTATTCAGACAGCCTTCTAACGGGCCATCGCGTGTTCAGTTGCTCACTCCAGTCACCCTTGCCGGGCTTTTGTTCTTCGACGAGCCAACAACCTGGTTCACCCCCCAATACCGCAAGTGAACCGTCAATCAAGTCTACGTATTACTCGCTGACCACACTTGGCGAACCAAGGTTGGCCAGGCGCACACTGTTCTGCACCTGGGCAATTTCACCCGGCGAACCGATCGGCCCCAGGCGTACCCGGTGCAGAGTCTGCTGATTGCGCACGATCGAGCTGATGAACACCGGAGCGCTCACCATCCCGCTGAGCTTCGACCTCAGGAGTTCTGCAGCGTCCGGGTTGGCGAACGCGCCCACCTGCAGATACTGGCCAGACGCTGGTGCAGAAGCGTTTTTTTTTGCATCAAGCTGAACCGGCACGACGGCCGCGGCGTGTTGCTGCGGCGGCGGGGTCCATTGCTCGACGGTACCGGCCGAAGCCGTGATGGTCGGCGCGCTAGTTTGCGCGACTTGCGGCTCGTTGAGCATCAGCGGCGCCGGACGGCCCTTGGCGGCCCACCACTGCTGCGGGTCGATGCCCTCGACCTTGACCCGCGCGGTGCCGATTTCGGCATAACCGAGCTTCTTGGCGGCGGCGTAGGACAAGTCGATGATCCGGTCCGAATAGAACGGCCCACGGTCGTTGACCCGCAGGATCACGCTCTTGTTGTTGTCCAGGTTGGTCACCCGAACGTAACTTGGCAGTGGCAGAGTCTTGTGCGCGGCACTCATGCCGTACAGGTCATACACTTCGCCGTTGGCGGTGTTCTGGCCATGAAACTTGGTGCCGTACCACGACGCGGTGCCCGAGGCGACGTAAGTCTTGGATTCCTGCAACGGGAAGTACGTCTTGCCCAGCACCGTGTACGGGTTGGCCTTGTACGGACCGGTGTGCAGGGTCGGCGTGGCATCAGGAATGCGCGACACATCGACGTCCCACCACGGCGCGCCGTCTTTGTGCGCACGGTTGATGTCCAGGCCAGGCTGCGCCCGCACTGCAGTATTCGAGGTTTTCTGAGTCGGGGAACGGCTGGTCGAACAACTGGCGACCAGCACCGCCAACGCAGCGAATGCCACCAGCTTCAGGGGTTTATTGTTAGGCAATGCCCGCATTACTTGACGCCCCGTGCTTTTACCAGCTCTTCAGACAGTTGATGTACGGCCATGGCGTACATCACGCTGCGGTTATAACGCGTGATCGCGTAGAAATTCTTCAGGCCCATCCAGTATTCAGGGCCGTTGTCGCCTTCGAGGCGAAATGCAGTAACCGGCATATCATCGCGCAGCGCATCATGACTTGACCAGCCCAGCGCCCGCAACTCTCCGACGGTCTTCGTCGGTTCGATGCCGGTGGTCAGGCCTTCGTCGACCTGCTCGCCACGCACATCGGCCCGGCTGACCACCGGTTCCCCGGCCACCCAGCCATGGCGCTTGAAATAGCTGGCGACGCTACCGATCGCATCATCCGGGTTATTCCAGATATTGATATGGCCGTCACCATCGAAATCCACCGCATAGGCGCGGAAGCTGCTCGGCATGAATTGCGGCAATCCCATCGCCCCGGCGTACGAGCCTTTGAGGGTCAGGGGATCGACCTGTTCTTCACGCGCCAGCAGCAGGAACTCACGCAGTTCCTTGCGGAAAAATTCGGCACGGGGAGGATAGTCGAAACCGAGGGTGGACAAGGCATCGATCACCCGGAAATTACCGGTATTGCGTCCGAAAAAGGTCTCGACGCCGATGATCGACACGATGACCTGTGCCGGCACACCGTATTCCTGTTCAGCGCGAGCCAGCGTCGCCTCGTGTTGACGCCAGAAGTCCACGCCCCGGGCAATGCGCGCGTCGGTGATGAACATCGGGCGGTATTCTTTCCACTGCTTGACCCGCTCGGCGGGCTTGGAGATCGCGTCAAGAATCGACTGCTTGCGCTCTGCCTCGCGGAACACCCCCATCAGCTGTTCACCGGCGAAACCATAGTCGCGGGTCATTTCACCCACGAATTCGGCCACCTGCGGCGAGCCTTCGTATTCGCCGGCCAGCGCTTCCTGCACGCTGCCCAGCAGGCCCATCAGGCCAACCAGCGGCGCGCATCGAGTCGCCCAGCCACGCATAACTTGCATTGAACTCTTCACCTTATTCAAACCTGTGCGATCCACTTGCGATGGGTATGGATCGACATCAAAACCCCAAACGCTGACAGCAGCGTCACCAGCGAAGTTCCGCCGTAGCTAATGAACGGCAACGGCACCCCCACGACCGGCAACAGGCCACTGACCATACCGATGTTGACGAAAACGTAAACAAAAAACGTCATGGTCAACGCACCGGCGAGCAATTTGCCGAACAGTGTCTGCGCCTGAGCGGTGATCACCAGCCCCCGGCCGATCAGCAATAAATAGATCAGCAACAGCACGCAGATACCGACCAGACCGAACTCCTCGCCGAGTACGGCAATGATGAAGTCGGTGTGGCTTTCCGGCAGGAAGTCCAGGTGCGACTGGGTGCCGAGCAACCAGCCCTTGCCGAACACGCCACCGGAGCCGATGGCGGCTTTCGATTGAATGATGTTCCAGCCAGTGCCCAGTGGATCGCTTTCCGGGTCGAGGAAGGTCAGGATTCGCTGCTTCTGGTAGTCGTGCATGATGAAAAACCACATGGCGACGGCCACCGGTACGGCCGCCGCCAGCACGCTGAGAATCCAGCGCCAGCGCAACCCGCCCATGAACAGCACGAACGCCCCGCCGGCGAGAATCAGCAGCGACGTACCAAGGTCAGGCTGGCGCACGATCAGGACGAACGGCACGCCGATCAGCATCAGGCTGATCCCGACATGCTTGAGTTGTGGCGGCAACGTGCGCTTGGACAGGTACCAGGCGATGGTCGCCGGCATCAGGATCTTCATGAATTCCGACGGCTGGAAGCGGATCACCCCGGGAATGTTGATCCAGCGGGTCGCCCCCATGGCGTTGTGGCCCATGATGTCCACCACCATCAGCAGCACCACCCCGACCACATAACCGAGGGGCACCCAACGCGCCATGAACCGTGGCTCGAACTGGGCAATGACGATCATCGACACCAGGCCGATGCCGAACGATGTCGCCTGTTTGGCCAGCAGGTCCCAGCTCTTGCCGCTGGCCGAATACAGCACGAACAGGCTGCCGGCCGCGAGGATCAGCAACAGGATCAACAGCGGGCCGTCGATATGCAGTCTTTGCAGCAACGTCGCTCGGCGACGCATCACATCCTCACTGGAGAGCATGCGATCAAAATTATTCATCACGGGCCGTAGCCTCCGCACTGATTGGACTGGCGTATTCGGCCTTCAAGCGTCCGTCCTGATCGAGCAGCCAGGCGTCCATGACCTGACGCACCACGGGCGCAGCGACGCCGGAGCCGGACTCACCGTTCTCGACCATCACCGAGACGACGATTCGCGGATCATCGGCCGGGGCAAAACCGACGAACAAGGCATGGTCGCGGTGGCGCTCCTGAACCTTGGAGCGGTCGTACTTCTCGCCCTGCTTGATTGCGACCACCTGAGCGGTACCCGATTTGCCGGCGATGCGGTATTGCGCGCCGATCGCCGCTTTGCGCGCGGTGCCACGGGCGCCGTGCATCACTTGCTGCATGCCGTGATTGACCTTGGTCCAGTCCGACGGGTCGCGCAGAACAATGTCCGGCATCGGGTTGGTGTCCACCGGTTTCACCCCTTCGAGGGATTTGGCCAGGTGTGGACGGTTCCACACACCTTTGTTGGCGACCAGCGCCGTGGCCTGGGCCAGTTGCAGCGGGGTCGATTGCATATAGCCCTGGCCGATCCCGAGAATCAGGGTTTCGCCGGGGAACCACGCCTGTTTGCGGGTCGCACGCTTCCATTCGCGGGACGGCATCAGGCCGGGGGATTCTTCGAACATGTCCAGCGAGACCTTCTGGCCGATGCCGAACTTGTTCATGTAGGACGACAACCGATCAATCCCGAGCTTGTGCGCCAGGTCATAGAAGTAGGTGTCGTTGGACCGCATGATCGCCGTATCGAGGTCGACGAAGCCGTCCCCGGTGCGGTTCCAGTTGCGGTATTTGTGGTCGTAGTTGGGCAGCATGTAGTAGCCCGGATCGAACACCCGGCTCGAGGCCGTCACCACACCGGAGTCGAGACCGGCAATCGCCACCGCCGGTTTGATCGTCGAACCCGGCGGGTACAGGCCGCGCAAGACCCGGTTGAACAGCGGCCGGTCGATGGAATCGCGCAACTCGGCGTAAGCCTTGAAGCTGATGCCGGTGACGAACAGGTTCGGGTCGAAGCTCGGCTGGCTGACCATCGCCAGCACTTCGCCGGTGCGCGGATCGAGGGCCACCACGGCACCACGACGCCCGCCCAGCGCGGCCTCGGCCGCTTCCTGCAATTTGATGTCGAGGCTGAGGACAATGTCTTTGCCAGGAATCGGATCGGTGCGCTTGAGCACGCGCAGGACGCGGCCACGGGCGTTGGTCTCGACCTCTTCGTAACCCACCTGGCCGTGCAATTCCGGCTCGTAGAAGCGTTCGATGCCGGTCTTGCCGATATGGTGCGTGCCGCTGTAGTTGACCGGATCGAGGGTCTTCAGCTCTTTCTCGTTGATCCGCCCCATGTACCCCACCGAATGCGCAAAGTGCGCACCCTGCGGATAGTGACGGACCAGTTGCGCGACCACTTCCACACCCGGCAGGCGGAACTGATTCACCGCGATCCGGGCAATCTGCTCTTCAGTCAGCTCGAACAGGATCGGCACCGGCTCGAACGGCCGGCGCCCCTGACGCATGCGTTTTTCGAAGATCACCCGGTCATCGGGCGTCAGCTGCAGCACCTCGACGATCACGTCGAGCACTTGCTGCCAGTCGCCGGAACGCTCGCGGGTCATGCTCAGGCTGAAGCTGGGACGGTTGTCCGCCACCACCACACCGTTGCGGTCGAAAATCAGGCCACGGGTCGGCGGAATCGGCTGCACATGGACACGGTTGTTTTCCGACAGCGTCGAGTGGTACTCGTACTGAATCACCTGCAAGTAGTACAGCCGCGCAATCAATACGCAGATCAACAGCATGACCGCAACGGCCCCGAACACGACGCGGCTACGCACCAGGCGTGCGTCCTTTTCGTGGTCCTTGATGCGGATCGGCTGAGACATGAGGGCAGGCTTACTTGTGGTAAGGGTGACCGGACAGCACGGTCCAGGCACGGTACAACTGTTCGCCGATCAGAATCCGCACCAGCGGGTGCGGCAACGTCAGCGGCGACAACGACCAGCGCTGGTCCGCGCGGGCACAGACTTCCGGTGCCAGCCCTTCCGGGCCACCGACCATGAAATTGACCGTGCGCGAATCCAGCCGCCAACGGTCGAGTTCGACCGCCAGTTGCTCGGTGCTCCAGGGTTTGCCGTGGACTTCAAGCGTGACAATCCGCTCGTTCTGCCCGACCTTGGCCAGCATGGCTTCGCCTTCCTGACGGATGAATCGGGCCACGTCGGCATTCTTGCCACGGGTATTGAGCGGAATTTCCACCAGTTCCAGCGCCAGCTCGGACGGAAGACGCTTGGCATATTCATGCCAGCCTTCTTCCACCCACTTGGGCATGCGTGAACCGACGGCGATCAGTCGCAGTCGCACAGCAATCCCTTAGAACTGGTCTTTGTTGAGCTTGGTGAAATGCTCGTGGGTGTTTTCCGGGCTGTGGTGCTTGGCGTCTGCCGCACGGCTTTGCTCGGCACCGGCCCACAGGCGCTCCAGGTCGTAGAACTGACGCGCCGAGGCGGTCATCATGTGCACGATGACCAGATCGAGGTCGAGCAGTACCCAGTCGCTGTCGCCCTTGCCTTCTTCGCCCAGCGGCTTGGCGCCCTGCTTTTTGACTTCTTCACGGACCTTGTCCAGCATCGCGTTGATCTGGCGATTGGACGTACCGGTGGCGATGATCATGTAGTCGGTGATGCTCTGCTTGTCGCGAACATCGATAACCTGGATGTCCTGCGCCTTGACGTCTTCCAGAGCGGCTACAGCGATCTTGACCAGCTCGTCACCCTTGAGCGGCTCGTTGGTGTTGACCGCTTCTGGCAGCGGAGCGCTCTTGAACGTGCCTTTGCGCTTAACTTTGGTTTGGTCTTTGTCAGTCATATAAAACTCGTTTTGCTCATATATTCGGCGGCTTGGCGACACGTGGATTCGTATCCGTGAAGCACGCCTTGTTCAGTTCGACGCACGGTACAGACCGTGCGCATCGATGTAGGCCAGGACCGCGTCGGGCACCAGGAAACGTACCGACTTACCGCTGGCCAGCAGTTGACGGATCTGGGTGGCGGAAACCGCGAGCGGTGTCTGCCAGACGAATGCAATCTGTCCACTCGGCCCTTTGAGGGCCAGCGGGTCGCTCACCGAACGCGCTGCCAGCAGGTTGCGCAAGGCATCCGGCGGTTCGCTGTCGGCGTCCGGGCGCTGTAGCACCAGGATATGGCAATGCTGGAGCAACTCTTCCCAGCGGTGCCAAGTGGGCAGGCCGCAAAATGCGTCCCAGCCCAAAAGCAGAAAAACCTGGGTCTCGGCGGGCATTTCGGCGCGCATCAACTCCAGGGTATCAATAGTGTAGGACGGCTTGTCCCGCTGCAATTCGCGGGCGTCCACCACCAGCGGCGGCACTCCGGCCACCGCGCACTCGACCATCGCCAGCCGATCCTGCGCCGACACCTGCGGGGTATCGCGATGCGGCGGCCGCGCGCTGGGCGTCAAGCGCAACTCGTCAAGCGCCAGCGCTTCGGCGACTTCCAGCCCGCCGCGCAAATGCCCGATGTGCACCGGGTCGAATGTGCCGCCGAGGACGCCGATGCGTCGCGGGCGAGACTCGCTGCCGGTTTGCGGCGCTGTCAGGTCGAGGTCGGTCAAGTCAGACCGTCGCCTGGCCGCGCAACTGGCCATCACCGACCACGATGTACTTCTCGCAGGTCAGTCCTTCAAGGCCCACCGGGCCGCGGGCGTGCAGCTTATCAGTAGAAATGCCGATCTCGGCACCCAATCCGTATTCAAATCCATCGGCGAAGCACGTCGGGGTGTTGATCATCACCGACGCCGAGTCGACTTCCGCCACGAACCGGCGGGTGTCAGCGAGGTTTTCGCTGACAATCGAATCGGTGTGATGGGAGCCGTAATGGTTGATGTGTTCGATGGCCTGAGCCAGGCCGTCGACCACGCGGATCGACAGGATCGGCGCCAGGTATTCGGTGCTCCAGTCGTCTTCGCTGGCCGGCACGGCGTCGATGATTGCCCGGGTGCGCTCGCAGCCACGCAGTTCGACGCCTTTTTCGCGGAACTGCGCCGCCATCGACGGCAGAAAATCCTTTGCAACCGTTTGATCGACCAGCAACGTCTCCATCGCCCCGCAAATCCCGTAGCGATAGGTCTTGGCGTTGAACGCGATGCGCTGGGCTTTCGCCAGGTCGGCGTGCTGGCTGACGTAAACGTGGCAGATGCCGTCCAGGTGCTTGATCACCGGCACGCGCGCATCGCGGCTGATGCGCTCGATCAGACCACGGCCACCACGCGGCACGATCACGTCGACGTACTCGGGCATGGTGATCATTGCGCCGACCGCGGCACGGTCGGTGGTTTCGACCACTTGCACCACCGCTGCCGGCAGTTCGGCCTCGGCCAGACCGCGCTGGATGCACGCGGCGATCGCCCGATTGGAATGAATCGCCTCAGAACCACCGCGCAGGATGGTCGCGTTGCCCGACTTCAGGCACAGGCTCGCGGCATCAATGGTCACGTTGGGACGGGATTCGTAGATGATCCCGATCACGCCCAGCGGCACGCGCATCTTGCCGACCTGAATGCCCGACGGACGGAAGCTCATGTCACGGATCGCGCCGACCGGGTCCGGCAGTGCAGCGACCTGGCGCAAGCCGACGATCATGCCGTCGATGCGCGCCGGAGTCAGTTCCAGGCGTTCCAGCAATGCCGGCTCCAGACCATTGGCGCGACCGGCGGCCAGATCCTGCTCATTGGCTGCAGCCAGCTCGGCACGAGCGGCGTCCAAAGCATTGGCAGCAGCCTGCAAGGCGCGGTTTTTCTGCGCAGTGCTGGCACGGCCGATGACCCGGGAGGCTTCGCGGGCGGCGCGACCCAATCGGGTCATGTAGTCAAGAACGGACTCAGTCATGGTCTGCTGGGGTCTTGGCAAAGAGGAAAGCGGCAGATTATAGCTGTCGCGTCCCGGGACTAACAGCGGTGACGGGCGGATGGTCGAAATGAACGGCGAATCACCGACGTTAAGCCGTAGTTAAGCCGCGCATTGTTATCATTACGACCTCTTCAGCCTGGATAAACCTTGCCTGCCATGTCCAACCTGACCGCTCGCAACCACGCCGAAAGCCTGCCGCTGGGGCTCCCGGACGCTTTTTTCGACCGAGACGCCCAAGTGCTGGCAAAGGATCTGCTCGGCAAAGTCATCCGTCATCGTGTCGGCAGTCTGTGGCTGAGTGCGCGGATTATCGAAACCGAAGCGTATTACTGCGCGGAAAAAGGCAGTCACGCATCCCTCGGTTACACAGAAAAGCGTAAGGCTTTGTTTCTGGATGGCGGCCACATCTATATGTATTACGCCCGTGGCGGCGACTCACTGAATTTCAGCGCGCAAGGGCCGGGCAATGCCGTGCTGATCAAATCGGCGTATCCGTGGGTCGATGACATCAGCGGGCAGTCGAGCCTGGCGCAGATGCTGCTGAACAATCCGGATGCACAGGGTCGTCCGCGCCCGTCACAAAAACTCTGCGCCGGGCAGACATTGCTGTGCAAGGCTCTTGGCCTGAAGGTACCGGTGTGGGACGCCAGGCGTTTCGATCATGAAATGCTCCTGGTGGAAGACACTGGACCGACACCGACCCACATCATTCAGACGACGCGACTGGGCATCCCCCATGGCCGCGACGAACACCTGATGTACCGCTTCGTCGACGCCAGCTATGCGCAATGGTGCACACGGAACCCGCTGCGCCGGGGTCAGGTCGAAGGGCGCGACTATTTCCTGCTGTCGGGGTCAGAAGCAGGTCTGAACTAAAAGGAATTCCCTGCGGGCGCGAGCCTGTTCGCGAAAGCAGAGGGTCAGCCAAAAGAGATTCAACTGACACACCCTCTTCGCGAGCAGGCTCACTCCCCCAGCGAGCCGATTGAATATTTGATGGAGTTTTTTGTATGGGCCCATGGCTCGATAGCGTGACCGGTTGGCTGGCGGCCAATCCCCAGTGGCTGGCCGCAGCGGTGTTTATCGTGGCCCTTGTGGAATGCCTGGCGATCGCCGGACTGATCGTCCCTGGCACGGTGTTACTGTTTGCTGTCGCCGTACTGGCCGGCAGCGGCGCGCTGTCGTTGAGCGAAACCCTGTTGCTGGGTTTTCTCGGCGGGATTCTCGGCGATGCAATCTCGTACTTCCTTGGCCGGCATTTCCACCAGAACATCCGACGCCTGCCGGGGCTGCGCCACCACCCGGAATGGATGGCCGGGGCGGAAACCTATTTCCAGCGCTACGGTATCGCCAGCCTGTTGGTCGGCCGCTTTATCGGTCCGTTGCGGCCGATGCTGCCGATGGTGGCCGGCATGTGCGATATGCCGTTCCCGCGTTTTGCCGCCGTCAGCCTGCTGGCCGCCGCCGGGTGGAGCCTGGTTTACCTGCTGCCGGGCTGGGCCACCGGTGCGGCCATCCGCTTGCCGCTGCCCGAAGGCTTCTGGCTGGAAGCGGGCATTGTCGCCGCCAGCATCGCGGTCATGGTTGGCCTCAGTGTGAACAGCAGTCTGCGCCGTCACCGCCGGGCAACCCTCTGGATCAGCAGCATGAGCCTGCTGATTCTGATCGGCCTGTTCATCGGCTATCCCTATCTGAATGCGCTCGATCAAGGGGTGATGACCCTGGTGCAGGAGCATCGTCAGCCGATGCTGGATGAAATCGCGGTGACGCTCACCCTCATCGGCGAATTCCGCAACATGCTGATGTTCAGCACCCTGCTGACCGTGCTGCTGTTGCTGTGCCGGCAATGGCGACAGGCGCTGTTCACCGGCGGCACGTTGCTCTGCACCGCTCTGGCCAACACCGCGACCAAGCTATTCTTCGCCCGTGTACGCCCGGAGGTGCTGACTGACCCGATCACCAGCTACAGCATGCCCAGCGGCCATGCCTCCGGCTCGTTTGCATTGTTTCTGACTCTGGCCGTCCTTGCCGGACGTGGACAACCGCCCCGACTGCGCCTGACCTGGCTGCTACTCGGCTGCATTCCTGCGCTGGCGATTGCCCTTTCACGGGTTTATCTGGGCGCGCACTGGCCGACGGACATTCTCGCTGGCGCGATGCTGGCGAGCTGCGTGTGTGCGGCAAGTCTGTGGCTGAGCCAGCGCAAGGCTCCCCTCGGTGCGATGCCGTACAAAATCTGGTGGCTGATCATTCCGGCACTGGTGCTGCTGTTCAGCCTCTTCGTCCTGCGCCATTTGCCGCATACGATGTTGCGTTACGCCTACTGATAGCCCCTCTCTCGCCACTCTCTGCGCATTGACGCCGGGAGTGGCGCCGCACTCCCCCCCGCTCCGTTCTGACAGTTGCTCTTGATTGACTCAAGTGAGTGGCTGCTGCGCATTAAACAAAAAACCAAGTTACATATTTAAATTAAACATCTTCACAACCAACACTTCACCAGTGCAAAAATCCATTAAATTAAAAAGCATGACACTGACTCCACCCCGAAGAAAAATTACTTGAACAGAACAGCAACTGAACGCATTAACCATTAATAAATTTAAACACCTATTAATAATGAGCATTCCATGAGTCCTAAAATACCGCGCAAACATTCGACTTCAACTTCGCAAAGTACAGAGACAACAACACCAATAGCGCATCGCTCCGACAACCCGCCAGGCACTTCGATCCCTCTTGCATCAAGGCCCTTTGGCACGCCAGACACGACAAACCCGTTTCGGCCCCGTCATCCAGAGCAGAGTGTGAGTCACGCCCTGCCGCCGACGGTTGAAGTGACTGCGCTCCCCAACCGGAACGCCGGCCAGGCAACGGCCAACAGTCCGGTGGACCGATACTGGAGCGCCACACCTCTCCTGCGCGGCATGCAAGCTGCTGACGGCGAGGGTTTTCGCTACGTGGTCGGACGCAAATTCGTCGATGTCGAGCATGACGGTGAGGTGCACACCGCGCACGCCGGCCTGGATGAAACCCTCGGGGTTTATCGGCTGAAAATGCTCACCGAACGAACACCTTCCGGCCCGATCCTCTACAAAAATCCCGAAGAGCCTACCTGGCGCCTGACCGAGCAACGCCAGTCCCCCCTGAAACGTCCCGCAGACACTGCCAGCGAAATGGCTCAGGCCTCTGGTTTGCCAGCAAAACAGTTCAAGCCGACGAAGTCCGAAAACCCCGTCACCGATCTGCTGCAAAACGCCCTGAGTCAGTTGCATCCGACCTTGAGTGCGGATCAACGCCAGAAGTGGTTGCAGTCTTACAACCTGTTGCCCAGTCAGTTGTCTCGCCTGCAACGAGACTTGCGTACAGAACTGAAAATCCCGCAGTGGGCCGAATCACACAAACGCCTGGTTGAAGACCCTGGCAGTCCGCAGCGTCTCGACGCCCTCGCCCGCGACATGGTCAATGAACTGAACCTGAAACGCGGCGCCCGACACCCCTGGTATGACCCCGAAACCAGCATGACCGATGCCGTGCGCGAGGCACTCCTGGCGAAAGCAGGTTATCGGCGCAACAAGAACAATTGCCTGTACCGCACCGATGTCCCGGCAATGTTCAGAGGCGATGATCGCACGCCCTTCGAGATCGCCAGAGACGACACCATGCTGCCTCGCTACCGCCACAGCCCCGGCGCCTCGACCGAAAAACCGATCAGCTCCACGTTCAGTCTCAAGGAGGGCATCGGTTACGCCAGTGCGCCCGATCCCGAATACCTGCTCTACAACAGCCAGACGAACAAACACCCGGGCAAACTGAAATCCGACGCCAGCGACAGTGATTCCGACAGCAGTGAATCTGCTGAGTGGTCGGATGATCCCGATAGCCCGGTAGCCTGGGATCATGACCGCGATTACATTGCGACCCGGACAAAACAGACGGTCATGTTTCTTTACGTACTGGATACCCGAGGTCTGGAGGTCGTGCCGCACGAAGAAAATCATCTGTTCAACTCGAAGGTTGAGGACACTGCCAGCTGGTTTCCCGATGACGAGTACGAAGGTCTGGTGTCTGTCACCACCAAGGGTATCGAAGCAGAGCGGGTCTGGTTGTTGAACACGGAAATGACGAAAGCGGCCAAGGTCAAAGACATTGATCAGGCGGCGGGAGACCGTGCGGATTTCATAGAAGAATCGACCCACTTCGGCACGTCCAATAAAAACCAGTATGACGCGTTGATCGACAAGGTCGAGGCCTTGGGTGATCCAATACTTCGGCTTTCAGGCAATAAAAATGAATTTGCCGATGACATCGTCTGGCCCGAAATTTAAACAACTCGATACTGAGGGCAGACTTCATGACGACCACCCTATGACATACGACCACAGCAGAACTAACATCTTATTTAAATATCAAGAAACCAACTAACTGCACCGCTCAACTTTCAACCTTTATATTCACACTACAATTTTTCCCAACGGAATACCGATTCCAACACCGGTGTCCGACCACGCCTGTTTTTAAAGGATTAAATAATGGCGAAACTTATTACAGCATCAGTGGAACCCACCCTCGATGCAGTCATTCACATCACGCCGATCAGTACTTCGGCCAACCACCATGCGCCGGTCTCGCGACAGGTTGAAATCGTCCCCAGCGCACCACCGCTGACACCGCCGCCCGCCCGCCCTGTGCAGAACCCTGCGCCTCTTGCACTCAAGACGCTCGACAAACGCCTGGGGCCGCTGCGCATCGGCGAGTTCACGATCAGCCGCGTGGAACTGCAAGCCATGGGCGCGACAGTGAATGGCGAACACATCAGTGGCGCCAATGCCCACCTGGAGGCCGCCGACAAAACCTTTCTCGATGCGCTGGGTTTCGATCCGGCTCAGGTCGAATCGCGCATCAAATCCACGGACAACCCCGACAGCAGCAAAGTCGCCACCCTGTTTTTCGAGATTGCCTGCAAACGCTCACCCACTGCCGCACCGCTGTTCATTGCCTCCACGCCTCTTGCACCTGGCAACCCGATGGCGCGCTTCGACAAACTGCTGGGCTCGGCACAAAAAATCGACATCCATCGCGTCGATTCCCTTGAGCACATGCCGGGCTGGGTCAACCGCAGCAAAAGTTATTTGCAAAGCGGTGCCGGCGTCGGTCTGCAGGCCTACGGCATCTACAGCGGCCTGATCGGGATTACCGAGGCGATCAAGGTCGGCGATCTCGGCGAAGCCGCGTTCAATGCCGGCGGCATCAGCAGTGAAATCGGCTCGCTGATCATCGAGCGGGGCTTGAGCAAGGGTGGCGAGGCAATGTTCCAAAGTGGCGCGACGGTGTTCAACCGGTTTCCCGCCACCAGCATCGGCAAGACCCTGAGTCGCGGCGCGGGCCTGTTTGCCAGCGCCATCACGCTGCCCTTCGACATCATTGGTGCGGTCAAGGCTTTTAACGCGGCGGCGGGCACGACAGGCAAGGCAGCGCAGGATCACTACGTCAGCGGCGGACTCAGCGTGGCCGGTGCGGGAATCAGCATCGCCCTGGGCCTGGCGGCGCTCGCCGGTTTCGGCAGCGTTGCCGGCCCCCTTGGCCTGGCCGCGGCAGCCGTACTGGTACTGGGTGCGGAAATCTACCGCGCCGCGCGGGTTGTCGATGACATTGATGACTACATCGAGCTGGGTTTCCATGAGCGTCTGCGTTCGGGCTGGTTTGCCTTCACCCATCAAGAGCTGGATCAGGACGTGATGGACCGGTTCAGGATCGCCAAGGCCACCGGCGACCACCGCCAGCAACAGCAGGCCTCGGCCACCGCCCTGTTGCAGGGAGCCTATAAAAACTATATCGAACACGTGGTGAACGGCAGCTTCAATGTCCAGTTACGCCCGATCAACGTATGGCGCCACCAGTGGGACGCGAGCGCCGGCGAACAACCGTTCAAAATCGAGAACGAGCCGGTGGTAGTTTCCAGCGATGACCACATTGATGCGCGCGACGGTTTGCCACCCAGCCTCGAGCGCGTCGTCAGCGGTGAGGCCGGCGACGGGAAAGGCGTGTTGTGGCGCCTGGATGACGGTTACGACCGGGTGGTCGGGGTGAAAAACAAACCCAACTACTTTACCTATCGCACCGACGCCAAAAACCTGACCGGTGGTGACAAGGACGACACCTTCCTCTTCGAGGTCGCCGAGACCGAGTTCGACAGAGCGGTGCGGCCAGCACGCACCAGCATCCTTGATGGCAGTTCAGGCACCGACCTGCTGGCGTTCGAAGGGGCACGGCCCAGGCGTGAAACCCGCTTTGTCGGCCATGACGTCCACTTGCCCAGCGGAGAGGTCGCACTGCGCAGTGGCGACCCGCAAATCGCCGATATCAGCGTGGCGCAGATCAAGGACATCGAGAACATCTCGACCCTGCGGCAGGGTTCGAGCAAGGTGACAGGCGATGATCGCGCCAATGTCATCGTTGCCAATGGCTACGACACCGTGACCGCCGGAGCAGGCGACGACAAGTTGGTCATTCGCGGTGCGCAGGTCAACGTCGACGGCGGCGCGGGGACCGATCGCTACTACATCGCCGAGACGTCCATCGAGGCGACGATTGTCGAAAACGGTCAACAGATCAGTCACATCGAACTCGGCTGGCCAGCAGAGAACATTCAACAATGGCGAATTGTCGGCACCTCGCTGGTCATCACTTCACGACGGGGCGCAGACGGCGAGCTGCCGGAGCACACCCTGACCATCGAGAACGTCTACAGAACGCTCAATGGTCAACGTCAGGTGATCAACAACCTGCTGCGTTTCATCACGTCTGATGGTTACGAGCTATTGCCGGTCCTGCCGGCGCTGCTGCAGGACCTGTTACCCCACACGACGGAAGTCATCGTGACCGTCAACGGCAGCCGCCCGCCGGCCCCCTGCATCATCAACGGCGGTGTTCTACAGCCCAAGGCTGCGCAACCGCAACATTACTTCATGTCGCGCAACAACCGCAGAGTAGACTTCAGCGTGCCACACGGCACGGCCAGAACGTCCAGCGTCATTCACCTCGACTACAACAGTACCGAGTTGCTTGGCCTCGGCATCACTTACAGCGTTGACAGCAACAAGGGCGTATCGGGGTTTTCTTACCTCACCTACAGCGCTTTCACGATCCGGCTGCAACTGCTAGCAAAAGCTGTTTTTCTATCGAATGTGGTGGGCGAGCGATCCGACAATAAAACCGACGTCGGTGGTGGACGCATGGCCGCCGGCATCGAAACCCGGCATGACGTAGTGCTGGTGTTCAAGGATGGCGAATCGTATCGCCTCGTGCCGCCAGCCCTTTCCTATATCGCAGATTCCGCAGCCCCCGGTTACCAGTCACGGCCAGCACCGGAGTGTCTGAAACCGCGGCATGGCCGCTATCTGTTCAACCGTCCACAGGTGACTGAACGCCATCTGCTGCCCGTGCATCCCGGCAAGGTCGACATCAATTCAACGCAGCATAAGGGCAAGTACGCCCTACAGGGTCAAAGCTCAATCTACGACGTCTATCCGTCGAGCAACGCGATCATCAGCCTGTCGACCCCCGGCGCTCAGGCCAGGACCGCCAACGCGTCGACCTGGACGTTCTACAGCACACGGATGACCGAAACGGTCACCCGCAGCGATATCCGCCTCAGTGGCAATGAACTGCATGTCGCCAGCGTGTTGATCGAATTGCCCGACATCGACGAAGAAACCCCCGTGGAGTCCATCAGTGTGGCGACGTCATCCGGGAACATTTATGAAGTGTCGCTGCTGTTCGAAGTGTTGCAGCTCTACGTCATCGAAGCCCGGGGCTATGCCACGCTGGCGGCGCTGCTGGAGGACATCCGGCAACACCGGGAACGCCACGAACTGGCTTCGCAGGTGTTCGTCTTGAACATCGGCTCCACCGCCGAAAAAAGCGGTCATATCTATTACAACGCGAGCAAGGACTACTGGGGCATCGACAGCGACTTGAGCTATCGCATCAAACCGCAAGACCTGGTGATAAACCGCGCACTGATCGCCTGATGCGCAGCTCAGGCGAATAACTCACCTTGCAACTCATCCAGCAGTGCCTGAATGGCATCCAGGCGCTGTTGCGGATCATCCAGTTGCAGCAGGTCGATCTTGTCTTCTTCGGCAAAGGGCAACAGGTAGGCCAACTGATTGGCCAGTGACTGCTGACCAGGCGCGTCGGTGCCCATGTTCAACGCCTCGACCATCGGATGCTCGGCCAGGGCCTTGAGCAGCGCCACCAGGTCGGCGTCTTCTTCCTGCAAGGGTTGCTCCGGCTCGTCGTCCAGCCACTCGACGTCAGCGAGAATCAATTGGTCGCGCTGCACTTCGGTGCGCAGCACATGGAAGCGGCGCCCGCCCTGCACGCGAATCCCCAACAGCCCGTTGTCCTGCTGCTGGAAATCGGTGATCAGCGCTTCGCAGCCGACCAGCGCAAAACCCTGCGGCGCGAGGCCGACTTCGCTGCCGTCGAGGATGCACACCACGCCGAAGCCGCCGCCCTGTTTCATGCAACGACCGATCATGTCCAGGTAGCGCGCCTCGAAGATCTGCAAGTCGAGATTGCAACCGGGAAACAGCACTGTGTTCAGCGGAAAAAGCGGCAGGCTCATAGACATTTCCTTAGACCACCATCGACACCGCCAACGGCAGGAACACCGCCGTGGCCACGCCCATCAGACTCATTGCCAGCGCCGCGAAGGCGCCGCACTCATCACTTTCCTGCAACGCCACCGAGGTGCCGACGGCGTGGGCTGTCATGCCCAACGCCATGCCGCGCGCCTCGGGGCTGTGTACGCCAAGGCGGGTCAACAGTGCCGGGCCGAAGATCGCGCCGATCACCCCGGTGATCAGCACGAACACCGCCGCCAGCGCCGCGACGCCACCGATCTGCTCGGCCACCAGCATGGCAATCGGCGAGGTCACCGACTTCGGCGCCATGGTCATCAGGATCATGTGCTCGGCGCCGAACCACCAGCCGAGCAACACGCCCATGCCCGTCGCGACCACACCACCTATCACCAGCGTAGTAAAAATCGGCCAGAACAATTGGCGGATGCGTTTGAGGTTGAGATACAGCGGCACCGCCAGCGCCACTGTCGCCGGGCCCAGCAGAATGCTGAGGATCTCAGTGCTCTTGCGGTACTCGGCGTAAGTCAGGCCGCAACTGACCAGCACCCCAATCACCAACAGCATGGAGACCAGCACCGGTTGCAGAAAGATCCAGCGGGTTTTCTCGAACGCCGCCAGCACCAGTTGATAAGCACCGAGGGTGATGCCGATGCCGAACAGCGGATGGTGAATCACCGACGCCCAGGCGCCGTGCCAGTCGAAGAGCATCAGGATTCCTCCGATGGCGGTACATGACGCCGGACCAGACGCTGCATCAAGACCCCGGCGAAGGCCATCGACAGAATCAGCGACACCACCAGTGCGCCGACAATCGCCCAGAAATCCGCGGCAATTGCCGAGGCGTACACCATCACACCCACGGCTGGCGGCACCAGCAGCAAGGGCAGATAGCGCAACAGACTGCCGGCCGCGAGGTTCAACGGCTCGCCGACTTCCCCGCGAACGATCAGGAACACCAGCAGCAACAGCAGGCCGATGATCGGCCCCGGCAGCACCGGCAACAGCAAGTGATTGAGCGCCGTGCCGAGCAATTGAAACAGCACCAGCAGGGTCAGGCCACGTAACAACATCTGACATCTCCGACAAAAAGCGCCGAGCATTATAAGCACGCCTGCGCTATGGATCGGCATTCGCCAAAAGCATGGTCGGTTGACCGGAGCAAATCGCCATGATGATCTACAGTGGTTCGCAGGGCGGTCAAATCCCCCACCTGAAAAACTATAAAACCGATGAACCCAAGGAGAGTCTCAATGCCCTATGTTCCCGTTGCAGAGCTCAAAGATTATGTCGGCAAGGAACTCGGACGTTCCGAATGGCTCACTATCGATCAGGAACGCATCAACCTGTTCGCCGAAGCCACCGGTGATTATCAGTTCATTCACGTCGACCCGGTCAAAGCCGCGCAAACGCCATTTGGCAGCACCATTGCCCACGGCTTCCTGTCGTTGTCGCTGATCCCCAAATTGATGGAAGACATCCTGATCCTGCCGCAAGGCGTGAAGATGGTGGTCAACTACGGTCTGGACAGCGTGCGCTTCATCCAGCCGGTGAAAGTCAATTCGAAGGTCCGCCTGAAGGTCGATCTGGGCGAAGTGACCGAGAAAAAACCCGGCCAGTGGCTGCTCAAGGCCACCGCGACACTGGAGATAGAAGGCTCGGACAAACCGGCCTATATCGCCGAGCCACTGTCGCTCTGCTTCGTCTGATGGTTCTGGATGCGAAGCAGCGCACGCTGTTTCGCGTCAACACTGTTTTACCGGCTGCATTAGGTCACACAGCTGCGGCATACTCGGTCGCCTAATTGCCCGGATCCCGCTATGCGCTCACTCGCGACTCTTGCCCCCCTTGCCTTGACTCTGTTGCTGGCCGCTTGCGGCGACGGCGAATCGCTGTTGCCGCCGGATGCGCGTCTGCCGGACGGCGGGCGCTATCGCGGTGAGCTGGTCGATGGCTTGCTGCAAGGTCAGGGCCGCGTCGACTATCCCAACGGCAGTTGGTACGCCGGGCAGTTCGACAAGGGCCAGTGGCATGGCCAGGGCGAATGGCACGGCAGCAATGGCGAGGTTTATCGCGGTCAGTTCCAGCAGGGATTGTTCGATGGCCAGGGCAGCCTGACCACCAATGCCAGCAGCTACACCGGCGGTTTCAAACAGGGCCGGCGCGACGGCGAAGGTACGCTGAAAGAAAACGCCATGACCTACCGTGGCGAGTTCAAGGCCGATCAATATTCGGGGCTCGGCCGCCTGGAAATGGACGACGGCAGTTCCTATCAAGGCCAGTTCGCCCACGGCAAGCCCAACGGCGAAGGCCAGCGCGGCGATGCCAGCGGCAATTCGTTCAGTGGCCACTTCGTCAATGGTCAGCTGGAGGGCAATGGCACCTTCAACAGTGCCGACGGCGACATCTATGTCGGCGGCTTCAAGAACAATCAACTGCACGGCAAAGGTCGTTACGAAAACGCTGACGGCGATGTCTGGCTCGGCCAGTTCAAGGAAGGCGCGCTGACCGGCAAGGGCGAACTGATCGGTGCCGACGGCAGCCACTACATCGGTGCGTTCAGCGACTGGCGCTTCAGCGGTCAGGGGCGCTTGAACCTGTCCGACGGCAGTTTCTACATCGGCGGCTTCGACAACGACAGCTATGCGGGACGTGGCACCCTGGTGCTCACCGATGGCACCGTGATGAGCGGCACCTGGATCAACGGCCAGCGCGTGCGCGATGCCGATGGCAAGTTGCTGCCCGATACCCTTGAACTCGGCTTGCTCGCCCAGGGACGTCTGCTCGATGACGCGCTGGCCGCCATCCCCGCTTCGACCCCAGCGGTCGAGTTGTACACGTTGACCCTCGGCGGCGATGGCAAGCAAAGCGTGTTTCTGCGCGAATCAGACTACGTGGCCAACATGCTCAACACACGTTTCGGCGCCTACGGTCAGATCCGCCTGGTCAACCACCGCGACCATCTCGGCGACCGACCGATGGCCACCCGTGAGAACCTGCGCCGCGCCGCGCAGACACTGGCCGAACGCAGCGGCCCGGAAGACTTGCTGTTCATCTACCTGACCAGCCACGGCACCGCCGAGCATGAACTGGTGCTCGACCAGCCGCGCATGGAGCTGGCCGACCTGCCCGCCGACGAACTCAGCGCCGTGCTGGCACCGCTGAAAAACCGCGACAAGATCATCGTGATCTCGTCGTGTTACTCCGGCGGTTTCATTCCCGCCCTCAAGGACGAACACACGCTGATCATGACCGCGTCGCGCGCCGACCGGGTGTCCTTCGGCTGCTCGGAAGAAGCCAACTTCACCTACTTCGGCGACGCGCTGTTCGCCCAGGCGCTGAACCAGACCGACGATCTGGAGCAAGCCTTCAAACTCGCCAGGGCCACCGTCGCCGAACGCGAACTGGCGGACAATTTCGAAGCCTCGGAGCCACAGATCTGGGCGCCGAAAGCCGTGCTGTCACACTGGCAACTGCTGCGCAAACAGCAAGCAAGAAAAGCATTGCAAAGTGCTGCGTTGAACGACGGAGCTACAAAGAGCAACTAAGCTGAACAGTATCAAGGGAGAGACACCATGTACTTGACGCCTCAGCACGTATTGCTTGCCGGAGCCACCGGTTTGACCGGTGAACATCTACTCGACCGTTTGCTCAACGAGCCAACGATTTCACGCGTGCTCGCCCCTTCCCGTCGACCCTTGGCCGAACATCCACACCTGGAAAACCCGGTGGGCGATCCGCAGGCGTTTCTGCCGCAACTCAGTGGCCGCGTCGACATCGCCTATTGCTGCCTCGGCACCACCATCAAACAGGCCGGCTCGGAAGCAGCGTTTCGCGCGGTAGATCTGGACATGGTCGTGGCGTTCGCCAAACGCGCGCGGGAGATGGGTGCGCGGCACCTGATCGTGATCAGCGCGATTGGCGCGGATCCGAAATCGTCGGTGTTCTATAACCGGGTCAAAGGTGAAATGGAGCAGGCGTTGCGTGCGCAAGACTGGCCACAGCTGACCATTTGCCGGCCATCGCTGTTATTGGGTGATCGCGCCGAACCGCGTCTGGGCGAACAACTCGCCGCGCCGTTTTCCAAACTGATTCCAGGCAAATACCGCGGCATCGAAGCCTGCCAGCTGGCCCGGGCGATGTGGCGCCTGGCGCTGGAAGAGCAGGATGGGGTGCGGGTGATCGAGTCGGATGAGCTACGCAAATTGGGCAAGTAACCTGAAATCGCTATCGCCAGCAGGCTGGCGATGAAGTGCGCAGCACTCCCCTACAATCCGCCAGTCGCCTGAAAACTCACGCCGATCACGGTGAGCAACGACAACGGCAACAACAACGTATCGAGCAACGCACTCGCCGGCAGGTCCACCCCCGGATAACTCGGCGCCTCAGCGCCGAAGCGATCCATCGCACAACACCCGCCATTCAGCGCGTACAAATCCAGGCGCGTGCCGGAATACACCACCGGCGCCCCCGGCTTGGCCGCATCCAGCGTGCGCACAGTGGCGCACCCGGTCAGTTGCAGCGCCAGCACAATTGCCAGCAGCTTATTCATCGCTGCTCAGATGATGCTCGCCCCAGCGCGGCAGCATGTCCTGCGGAATGCCCAACAGATTGAGAATCCGTGCGACGACGAAATCGATCAGGTCGTCGATGGTCTGCGGCTGGTGGTAGAAGCCCGGCGACGCAGGAAGAATGGTTACGCCCATGTTCGACAGCTTGAGCATGTGCTCCAGATGAATGCTCGAATACGGCGCCTCGCGCGGCACCAGAATCAACTGGCGACGCTCTTTCAATGTGACATCGGCAGCGCGCTCGATCAGGTTGTTGCAGGCGCCCGTGGCAATCGCCGACAGCGTACCGGTGGAACACGGCACCACCACCATCGCCGCCGGTGCGCCAGAGCCCGAGGCCACCGGCGACATCCAGTCTTCCTTGCCATACACGCGAATCTGCCCGGCAGCCGCGCCGGTATATTCGGTGAGGAACGCCTGCATCATCTGCGGCTTGGGTGGCAGCGTGACATCGGTCTCGGTGGCCATCACCAGTTGCGCGGCCTTGGAGATCAGGAAGTGCACCTCGCGATCTTCGCGCACCAGGCAATCGAGCAGGCGCAAACCGTACTGCGCGCCAGAGGCGCCGGTCATGGCCAGCGTGATGCGTTCCGGGCCGCCATCCTGGGAAAGAGTGTTCATTTCAGCGCCTCGGCGAGTTTGCCGTGCAGGCCGCCGAAGCCGCCGTTGCTCATGATCACCACGTGAGTGCCGGGCTGGGCCTGGCTCTTCACTCGTTCGATGATGCCTTCGAGGGAATCGCTGACAATCGACGGCACCGTGCACAGTGCGGCGGTGCCCGCCAGATCCCAACCCAGGTTGGCCGGGGCGTACCAGATCACCTGATCGGCATCGACCACGCTGTCAGGCAGACCGTCACGGTGCGCGCCGAGCTTCATCGAGTTGGAGCGCGGCTCGATGATCGCGATCAGCGGTGCGTCGCCGATGCGCTTGCGCAGACCGTCGAGGGTGGTGGCGATGGCGGTTGGGTGGTGGGCGAAATCGTCATAGATGGTGATGCCGCGCACCTCGGCGACTTTCTCCATGCGGCGTTTGACGTTCTTGAACGCGCTCAACCCGGCGATGCCCATTGATGGAACCACGCCAACGTGCCGTGCCGCCGCCAACGCGGCCAAGGCATTGGCGACGTTGTGCTGACCGGTCAGCTCCCATTCGACGGTGCCTTGCGACACACCTTCAAACATCACTTCAAACGCCGAACCGTCTTCGCTGAGCAGTTTGACCTGCCACTGACCGCCGGCACCGGTGGTCTGCACCGGGGTCCAGCAACCCATTTCGATCACGCGCTGCAAGGCCGGTTCGGTGGTCGGGTGGATGACCAGGCCTTCGCTCGGAATGGTTCGCACCAAATGGTGGAACTGCCGCTCGATCGCCGCAAGATCCGGGAAGATGTCCGCGTGATCGAACTCAAGGTTATTAAGGATCGCGGTGCGCGGGCGGTAGTGGACGAATTTCGAACGTTTGTCGAAGAAGGCGCTGTCGTACTCGTCGGCCTCGATCACGAAGAACGGCGTACCGCCCAGGCGGGCCGACACCGAGAAGTTTTGCGGCACGCCACCGATGAGGAACCCCGGGCTCATGCCGGCGTGTTCCAGGACCCAGGCGAGCATGCTGCTGGTGGTGGTCTTGCCGTGCGTACCGGCCACCGCCAAGACCCAGCGACCTTGCAGCACGTGATCAGCCAGCCACTGCGGGCCGGATACGTATGGCAGGCCTTTGTTCAGCACATATTCCACCGCCGGGTTGCCGCGGGACATGGCGTTGCCGATCACCACCAGATCCGGTGCCGGATCGAGTTGGGCCGGGTCATAGCCTTGCGTCAGTTGAATGCCTTGTGCTTCAAGCTGCGTGCTCATCGGCGGATAGACGTTGGCATCGGAGCCGGTCACGTGATGGCCCAGCTCTTTGGCCAGCACAGCCATCGAGCCCATGAAAGTCCCGCAGATACCCAGAATATGAATGTGCATAGTCGACCTCGTAAAACATGGCCGCAGGTTAGCGTAGGGAGGGGGAAATCGCACTCTTTAGGTGAGGAGCGGGGCTGTGATCTGGCTTAATGATTCTGGACACCCTTAAAGGGCGGTAATCTACGCCCAGCGAAGAGGTGGCATTTGACTAGACGATATTTTTCGACAGATTTCAAACGGGATGCGGCTTGCCTGGTT
>NZ_JARKMT010000007.1:0-268379 GCF_037626295.1 Pseudomonas sp. LF-5 | reverse complement strand
AATTTCTTGACGACCATAGAGCGTTGGAACCACCTGATCCCATCCCGAACTCAGAAGTGAAACGATGCATCGCCGATGGTAGTGTGGGGTTTCCCCATGTGAGAGTAGGTCATCGTCAAGATTCAATTTCAGAACCCCTGTCTGCTAACGCAGACAGGGGTTTTGTCGTTTAAGAGCCTGCCAAGATCAGGCGATCAAAGAATGTTCAATTGTCGCCCGGTCAACGCTCATCGCAAGGTGCGGCAAACGCTCTAGTGCGCCGTTCGGCGGGAATCTGACCTAAATGCCGTCCATTTCCCATACAACCCTAAGATTTCTCTGAACCGTGCCGAAAGACTGGTGAGACATGCGTGCACCAAAGTAGAGCGGCCAAGAAGAACGCTGCCTGCTCTGTACATGGAATGTTGCATCCGGAACGCATCCCCACTTTTGGCATAAGAAGTCCCATGAAATGAATCTCAAGTTCAGCCATAAAATCCTGTTGGCCGCTTCGGGCGTCGTGGTCCTGGCGTTCGCTCTGTTCACCCTCTACAACGACTATCTGCAGCGAAACACCATTCGCCAGAACCTCCAGTCCTCCGTACAGCAGGCGGGTGACCTGACTGCCAGCAGCGTGCAGAACTGGATGAGCGGGCGGATTCTGGTATTGGAAAACCTTGCGCAAAACGTCGCCCACCAGGGCAAGGACGCTGACTTCCCCGGTCTGGTCGATCAGCCGGCCTTCACCTCCAACTTCCAGTTCACTTACGTCGGCCAGGCCAATGGTGTATTCACCCAACGCCCTGACGCGAAGATGCCGGACGGTTACGACCCGCGCCAGCGCCCTTGGTACAAGCAAGCCGTCGCCGCCGATAAAACCATGCTGACGCCGCCGTACATGGCCGCTGTCGGTGGTCTGGTGGTGACCATCGCCATGCCGGTAAAAAAGAACGGCGAATTGCTCGGTGTGGTCGGTGGTGACTTGAGCCTGGAAACCCTGGTAAAGATCATCAACTCGGTGGACTTCGGTGGCCTCGGTCACGCGTTCCTGGTCAGCGCCGACGGTCAGGTAATCGTCAGCCCGGATAAAGATCAGGTGATGAAAAACCTGAAAGACATCTACCCCAATGCCGGTGTGCGCATCGAGAAGGGCAATCAGAACGTGGTGCTCAACGGTCAGGAACGCATCCTGTCGTTCACCCCGGTCAGCGACCTGCCGAATGCGCAGTGGTACATCGGTCTGTCGATTGATCACGATAAAGCCTACGCAGCCCTCAGTCAGTTCCGTACCTCGGCACTGATCGCAATGTTTGTGGCGGTGGCCGCGATTGCGCTGCTGTTGAGCCTGTTGATCAATGTGTTGATGCGTCCGTTGACCACCATGGGTCGCGCAATGCAGGACATCGCTCAGGGCGAAGGCGATCTGACCCGTCGTCTGGTGGTTGAGAGCAAAGACGAATTTGGCGAACTGGGCAGTGCGTTCAACCAGTTCGTTGAACGGATTCACGCGTCGATTTCCGAAGTGTCGTCGGCAACCCGTCACGTACACGACCTGTCGCAGCGGGTAATGGCGTCGTCCAATGCGTCCATTGTCGGTTCCGACGAACAAAGTGCGCGCACCAACAGCGTCGCTGCCGCGATCAACCAGTTGGGCGCCGCCACCCAGGAAATCGCCCGCAACGCGGCCGATGCTTCGCAGCACGCCAGCGGCGCCAGCGAACAGGCCGATGACGGTCGTCAGGTGGTGGAGCAGACCATTCAGGCGATGACCGAGCTGTCGCAGAAAATCAGCCTGTCGTGCACGCAGATCGAAACCCTGAACGCCAGCACCGACAACATCGGCCACATTCTCGATGTGATCAAAGGCATTTCGCAGCAGACCAACCTGCTGGCACTCAACGCGGCTATCGAAGCCGCGCGGGCCGGTGAGGCTGGCCGTGGTTTTGCGGTGGTGGCGGACGAGGTGCGCAACCTTGCCCATCGCACCCAGGAGTCGGCAGAAGAAATCCACAAGATGATCACGTCGCTGCAGGTCGGCTCCCGTGAAGCGGTGACCACCATGAATGCCAGTCAGGCATCCAGCGAGCAGAGTGTTGAGGTGGCCAACCAGGCCGGCTTGCGTCTGGTCAGCGTGACCCAGCGTATCGGTGAAATCGACGGCATGAACCAGTCGGTGGCCGCCGCGACCGAGGAGCAGACGGCTGTGGTGGAGACCCTCAACGTTGACGTCAATCAGATCAACCTGTTGAACCAGCAGAGCGTGGCCAACCTCAACGAAACGTTGAAGGATTGTGATGCGTTGTCGCAGCAGGCCAACCGGTTGAAGCAGTTGGTCGACAGTTTCAAGATCTGACCACCCGTCAGACCGCGTTATCGTTCAATCGCGGGCAACCCCGCTCCCACAGGATTTTTGGCGAACACAATATGTGTGAACGACTCGAATCCTGTGGGGGCTGGCTTGCCAGCGAAAGCGGTGGTTCACTCACCGCCTGTGCAAAGCCTTAAACAAACAGCTTCAGCACATTCCCCATTGCATCATCGGCAAACCCCTGCACAAAGTCCTTGAACCCCGGTAGCGCCTCCTCACCGCCGCTGGCCGGCTCGGCAATGATCGTCCAGGTCGCCCGTGCTTTTCCCGCCCCCAGCGATTCCACATTCATCGCCGCCCATAGATTGGCCACGCCCAGGGTGTTGTAAATCGTCGTCCAGGTCATGCTCCGCGCCTGCTCATCGCGGGAGTTGAGTTGCTCGACCACCACGTTGCCATCCTTGAAGAATTTCTTGCGCAGCGAAGCCACGCCTTCGCCAGTCATTTCGATGTGCGACAGCGCCGGAATAAATCGCTCGAAACCGCCAAAGTCGCCGACCACGGCCCAGACCTGCTTGGCGTCTGCCGGCACTTCCACCGACGATACGACGTGGCAGCCGTGGGGGTTTTTGATCAGGGTGTCGGGTTGCAGAGTGCTCATGGTGTAGCTCCTTGTTGATGGATCAGATGAAGTTGATTTCTTTCAGGTAATCGCAGCCGCGGCGCAGCAGCGCCGGGGATTTTTCCGGGTAGTGCGCGCCCATCTGCTGCACGCCGGCCTCAGCATTGGCGTGGCCGATCAGGGAGATGTCGCCAATGTCTTCCTCGAAACCGTTGAGGTAAAAACCGAGCACGCCGAACAGCGCGTTGTCGGCATCGACCCGGCTCAGTTGCTGTTGCCAGTCGGCGACGCTGACCAGCGAGAACTCGCTGCCGGTTTCGCGGAACGAAGCGACGTAGGCGTCCCAACTCAGTGGCTCGGGGTTGTGCAGGTTGAACACCGCGCGTTCGGCGCAATAACGGCTGGCGTGAAAGGCGATGAAGCGGGCGAGAAAGTCCACCGGCATCAGGTCGAAATTCAGCGCAAAGGCGGGTACCTGACCGAGCTGGATCGACCCCTTGAGCATCAGCATCAAACGGTTTTTATGCGGCTGACAGACGCCGCTCAAGCTGTTGAAGCTGATGTTGCCGGGGCGATACAGATTGATCCGCACACCGCGCTCGCGCGCCCGTTCAAGGATGCGTTCGCCCACCCACTTCGACAGGTTGTAGCCGTTGCGAATGTAGATCGGCGGCGTCGGCGCGGCGGGCAGCTCCAGGACCTGACCCGCGTCATCGACGGTGCTGGACGCCGAGAGCGTCGAGACAAAGTTGAAGACTTTTTTGCTCTGCCCTTCGCACAGGTGCAGCAACTGGAAAACCGGCTCGACGTTGTCTGCTGCCAGCGACTCGTAATCAAGCACGTGATTGACGTTGGCGGCGTTGTGCACGAGCGCGCCGAATTCGCGATCCAGGCGCTGATAATCCGCTTCAGCCAGGCCCAGTTGCGGTCGGGTGATGTCGGCCGCGTAAACCCGTACCCGACTCAGGTCCAGATGATCGAGACGGTTCTCGCGCAAGGCATGGGCAAAGCGTTGCGCCGCCGTTTGCCCGCCGCCGTCGCGCACCAGGCATGCGACTTCGCTGGCCCCCCAACCCAGCAGCGCTTCGACGATATGTACGCCGACAAAACTGTTGGCGCCGGTAACGATGACCTTGTGCACATCGCCCATGCGGCTGATCGGCAACGGCTCGATATCCAGCGGTCGCTCGGCGTCGGCCATGGCCTGGGCGCTGAGCACGGCGCTGTCATCGGTACCGCGCACCAGTGTGGCGAGTTTGCTGATCGTTGGCAGTTCAATGAAGCGATTGATCGAAATGCTGCGGCCAAACTCTTCACGCAAACGCAGCAACATCCGCGACAACAGAATCGAGTGGCCACCAAGGTTGAAGAAACTCTCGTCGGTGGAAATGTCACCGGTGGGCAGCTCCAGCAACTCTGCCCAGATCTCCAGCAGCAAGGCTTCGTCGGCGTTTGCCGGCAGGCATTTCGGGCCGCCGTCCTGCACGCTCACCGGCAGCTCCAGCAAGGCTTTGCGATCAACCTTGCCGTTACTGGCGAAGGGCATGCCTGGCAGTTCCGTCCACGCCACCGGTTGCATGTAGTCCGGGAGGAATTGTTGCGCGTGAGCTTTCAGCGCTTCACGAGCAACCTCCGATTGCGGCTGGGCGAGGAACGCCAGAATCCGCCGCTGGCTGTCGATCACCACCGCGATCTGTCGGTACAACTGGCTCTCGCGCAGGCAACGTTCGATCTCTTCCGGCTCGACCCGAAAACCACGGATCTTCACCTGATTGTCGCGGCGCCCGCACAGTTCGATGCCGTGCGCGCCCCACTTGGCCATATCGCCGCTGCGATAGGCGCGCAGTTGAGTGCCATCCGGTAGATCCAGCTGCAGATAACGCTCGGCGGTCTGCTGTGGATTGTTTAGATAACCGAGGCAGACGCCGGGGCCGACGATGAACAACTCGCCGACGGTGTTCTCCGGCACCGGCTGCAGTTCGTCATCGAGAATCAGCACCTGACTGTTGGCGATCGGCGCGCCGAGGGTGCGGTTGCTGTTGCCGGTTCTGAGCTGCCGCGCGGTGATCAACACCGTGGCTTCGGTGGGGCCGTAGAGGTTGTGCAAGGTGCCTTGGCGGGTCAGTTGCTCGATGACGAACGGCTCGCAGACATCGCCGCCGGTCATCACTTGCACGCCCTCCAGTTGCTCGAGCGGCAGGATGCTCAGCAGGGCCGGCGGCAGGAAGGCGTGGGTCAGTTGGCGGCGCCGGATCAGTGCCACCAGTTGCAGCGGATCACGCCGTTGCGTGTCGTCGGGTACTACCAGTTCGGCACCTTCGAGCAGGGTCGGGAAGATGTCGATCAGCGACGAATCGAAACTCAGCGAGGAGAACTGCAGCACCCGGCTTTCGGCCCGCAGTTGCACGTAATCGGCGTACCACGCGGTGAAGTGGGCGAGGTTGGCCTGGCTGAGCAGTACACCCTTCGGATGCCCGGTGGTGCCTGAGGTGTACAAGGCCATGCACGGTGCGTCGAGTGCCGGGCGCTGGCGCATCAACGGCAGGTGCTGATCAACGTGCGCCGTGTCGATCTGGCTGACATCCAGCCCGGCCATGGTTTCGCTGAGCGGATGCTCGCCGTCATGCAGCAACAACACGGCGCCGGCGTTCTGCAGAATGTATTGCTGACGCTGCAACGGATGTCTCGGCTCCAGCGGCAAGTACACCGCGCCGCTGCCCAGCGTCGCCAGAATCGAGGCGAACAACGCCGGACTTTTCGACAGGCAGATGCCGACGATCCACGGTTGCGGATGCGCGGCGAGCAGTGGCTGCAATCGCTGCTGGATCGCTTGGGCGTGGGTGTGCAACTGGCGGTAGCTGATCGACTGTTCGGCGAGGTGCAGCGCCGGCCGATCGGCATGCTTGATCAGGCTTTGTTGCAGACGCTCGATCACCGGCATCCGCGCTTGCGCCAGCAACGCCGGATTGGCCGTGTCGTTGAGTCGATGGACGTACGCCAGGCTGTCGAGAAACAGCAGGTTCTCCAGACGTTCGAAATCCGGTGCGCTCACAGAGGCAACGTCCTTCAGATAGTCGGCGTCACGGGAGAAACGGCTGACCAGCAGCGCGACTTCGTCCACCACCTGCGCCAGCACGCGCTGGCGCAGCGCCTGACCATTGCCGGAAGGCTCGTCGCCAATCGGCACACGGCTGATCAGCGTCGAGCCGAGAAAGCACAGCAGGTCGAGTGTCGGCAGACCTGACCGGCTCTGTGCACCGACACCCAAACGCAGATGCAGGTGCGGGATGCGACAAAAGTCGCCGGCGGCAATAAAGCCATCGTCGATGATCAAATCCACCTTCGAGTGCGTGGCACCGCTGCGCTGCAAGGTATGACCGTGTTGTTCGAGTTCCAGCGCCAGGTCGGTCATGGCCTGACTGGCGCCCATCAGCAAAATGTCGAGACGTTTCATGTCGGCCTCCTCATCAAACCAGGTAGTCGCGCAGGGCGTGCTGCACGCAAGGCGTGTCGAGCAGCGAGCTGTTGTGGAAGAACTTGACGATGTTGCCCACCAACGGATGGTGGCGATTGATCGGGAATGCCAGTCCGGCCATTTCGTCCCTGAGCGAGCGTCGTGTGGCCTCGCTGACTGGCAGCGCATTGATCAGGCGCAGGTCGAAGGATTTCTGGATGTCATTGGTCAGGTAATGGCCGATAAACACCGGCAGGATCTGCGCGATGACGTCGCGATCCGCCGCGCTGGCGGTGTGCCAATAGATGCGCACCATCCGCGCCCAGAAACTCGAATGACGACCCTCGTCGAGCAGGTGATCGGCCATCAGTCCCTTGATCGACGGCTTGACCGTGTCATCGCGGGCGAACGCGGCGACATCGCCGGTCACGGTGTTTTCGGCGATGGCCACGCAAATCAGCTCCACGGCGCTGCGCAAGTGCTCCGGCGCCAGTGCGACGGCGGCAGGAATCGCCCGGCTCAGCTCGATTTCATCGGGCAGCTGAATCGGTTCGATGCCGGTCATGGCCACCGTTTGCTGCATGAAATCCATCGCCACCAGAGCGTGGTAATCCTCGTCGACCACCACGGTCATCGCGTCGTAGCGACAGGCGAAAGGAAAGCCCACGGCAAAGCGATTCTTGGCGATACTGCGCGCGGTCTTGTCGACGATTTCGGTCTCGAAAATCACCACGTCGTTGATGAATTTGTACAGCGTCTGCACCAGGGCGAAATCGCGCTGCTGCGGGCATTCACGCAGAAAGGTTTCGCTGAGCACCAGCGGCTGGCGGCTGAGCGGATAGATCAGACGCTCGTCGTTTTCCAGCACACGGCGCGGACGGGTGCGAATGGTCGCGCGACTCTCCCAGGCGTCAGCGAAGGATTGGTAGTCAGCGGCGTTCATTGGGCCACCTCCGCCAACGGCTCGCGCATGCTCAGGCGCAGGCCGTCCCACAGGGCGATGCGGCTTTCCACGGCAGCGATGGCACTGGCGTAGACCTCGGCCTCACGTTGAGGATCGCCATCGACCAGACGTTCCAGCAACTGCTCGGCCGCCGGGCCGTGATCCTCGGAGTCGACTTCGATGTGCCGTTCCAGGTAATAGCGAAAGGTCGGCGCCTGCTCGATACCGATGCCCCAGTCGTCGAGGATGCGCTGGAACATGGTCGGGATAACGCTTTCGCGACCATGCAGAAACGCCGCCGCGACACTGTGCCCCGGTGCATGCAAGGCGGTGCGCAGGGTGTCGCGAACAAACTGCGCGGCGGCCGGGTCGACCGCGACGCTTTGCAGCGCGATGTCGTAGCTCACGCCTTCCTGCTGCAGCGCGACGAAGCGCTCCACCGCCGTCGTGCTCGCGCCGATTTCGCGCATCGCATCCAGGTACAACTCGAAGTGGCTGTAGTGACCTTCGGCCAGGCGATCGTCCGATTCTTCGCCGAGGACGATTTCGTTGATCAGCCGCGCCGCGTGAGGGTCACGCGGCGGTAGCCAAGGCAAGCGCGTGCAAGTCAGCTCCTGCTGCAGGCGCTTGGTCAGTGACATGAAGTCCCACACGGCAAAGACGTGGGTTTCCATGAAACGACGCAAGACCGACAGTGAAGTGATCTCGGAAAAGATCGGGTGAATACTGAGTTCGGCTTTCTTCAGGGCGAGTTGGTTCTTAGTGGGCATCATGATGTCCTTTATCATTGATATGAAGTGCAACGTCTCTTTCAACTGTGCAATCAATAGCGCCGCAGTTAGTTGTTTCCTGGATATCGGGCGAAGCCACAATTGCCGGTGAATAAGCGTCAGGCGTTATCTACGGTTTTAGCGCTGGTCCCGGTGAGCCGCCCTTATGAATTGGGGCGAGACTCCGGGGTGAGTGCCGAAGTTCAAACTCGGCGAAGAAAAACTAATACACCGGGAAAGTATTTAACAAGTGTATTTTTAATTATTTTAAGTTTGCTGTTTTTCAAGTATGAGAAGTGCCGATAAAACTTTTGGCTGAAGTTTTATTTGGGCGTAGTTGCTCCTTTCGGTCAATATTGGCCAAAATTGATTAACAAGAGTGAATGCCTCACTCGAAGCAACTTTCTTAATGAAATGAATTGATTGATTTAAAGGGGCGGAAATTGGCCGGGACCGGCGCCTGGACTTCCTTTTTCCCGTGACAAGGCTCCTTCCGTAGGTTCCTGGTGCGGGGACGGCGCCGACGATGCGGGGCGTCGCCCGTTCTTTATGGGGTTGGCCGTTCAAGAGTGAGGGTAAATCAGCGCGACGGCTATTACCGTTTCACCACCGAGTCAGGCTGACCGGCGCACGGAGGGTAGAGGGAAGGCAGGGGTTTGCCAGCGGCTGCGCAGCAGATCGGGGCGGGGATTTGTAAGCGGGTTATTCGCCGGGCAGGCACGGGGCCTGATCCCGGCGTTGCGGATTCAGCGCACGGCTTTGCGGTTTTGTGCGGCGGGGCTGGCGAGGTAGCGGGTAATGACCTCGACACCGCGGTTGAGATGCTGCTCGAGCAGTTTTACCGAGAGCTCGACATTGCGATCCTGCGCCGCTTCGAGCAACTGGCGATGGTCTTCCTGGGACAGTTTGCCCAAGCCCATCGCTTCCAGATTGAAACGCAGGAAACGCTCTTCTTCGTTGAGGCCGTCTTCCACCAGACGCAACAGGCGGCGGTTTGGGGCCTTGCTATACAGCGCCATGTGGAACAACCGGTTGAGCCGACCGATTTCGGTGTAATCGTGCTGGGCTTCGAGTTCTTCGATGTAACCGGCCGCGCGTTGGCAGTCGGCGGCGCTCAGTCGCGGAATCGACTGCCGCAATGCGGCGGTTTCGAGGAGGATTCGCAACTCGTAGGTTTCAGTCGCATCGCCCTGGATCAGTGGGGCTACCACTGCGCCTTTGTGGGCGGTGACACTCAGCAATTCCTGCGCTTCGAGCTGGCGCAAGGCCTCGCGCACGGGCATGCGGCTGACGCCGAACAGATCGGCCAGATCCTGCTGGCGCAGGGCGGTGCCGCAGGGCAGGCGCCCATCGAGGATGGCGGCGCGCAGGGTTTCTTCGATGATCGAGCGGGCCAGGTGCGCGGGGATCGGCCCATCGACTTTGATGCTCTGCAGTGGTTTGGGCTTCTGTGTCACGACTACGCACCCTGTCTGTCGACTTAATTTGGATCCAAATGACACTAGTGATTGCTCTACCGGATGTCAAACCGCATAGAGGAACCCTGTCATTGGTGAAGTTTAGCGTGCCGGCGATGATCTCATGGTGCCATTGTTTTTTGCCGGGCTAAGCTTCACCATCAAACGCTTTCCTCCCTGCTCTCTGGAAACCTGCTGTGGCGGTACGTTTCGCAATCCCCCGGACACTGCGCTGGCTAGGCTGCGCACTGCTGCTGGCTGGCGTCATGCTGGGCGGCCTGCATGCCGATTGGGATTTTTCCGCGATCAGCCGCAAAGCCACGGCGCTGTACGGGCCGCTGGGCGCCGGACAGCAGCGGATCGACGCCTGGCAAAACCTGCTGGCCACGCAGAAACAGGTCAGCGAGATGGAAAAGCTCAAGGTGGTGAACCTGTTTTTCAACAAACAGGTGCGTTATGTAGAAGACATCGACCTGTGGCACGAGGTCGATTATTGGGAGACACCGATCGAAGCCTTATGGAAGGGCGCCGGCGACTGCGAAGACTATGCGATCGCCAAGTATTTCAGCCTGCGCCATCTCGGTGTTTCCAGTGACAAGCTGCGCATCACCTACGTCAAGGCACTGCGCCAGAATCGCGCGCACATGGTGCTGACGTACTATGCCACCCCCGACGCCATGCCGCTGGTGCTCGACAGCTTGATCGATCCGATCCAGCCGGCGTCCCAGCGAACCGACCTGTTGCCGGTCTACTCTTTCAATGCCGAAGGTCTGTACCTGCCGGGCGCCAAGGGCAACAAGAAGGTGGGTGACACCAAACGCCTGTCGCGCTGGCAGGATGTGCTGAAGAAAATGCAGGCCGAAGGTTTTCCGGTCGAGACGACTAACTAGGAGCACGCGCTCAGATGTCTTTGTTCAAACAGCTGTTGATCGCTATCTGTCTGTTCCTGGTGGTCGCCTTCACCGGCAGCTTCATGGTCAGTCTGGAGAGCTCGCGCACCCAGTACGTCAATCAGTTGCGCTCCCACGCCCAGGACGCCGCCACGGCGCTGGCGTTGTCGCTGACACCGAATATCGACGACCCGGCGATGGTCGAGCTGCTGGTCAGCTCGATTTTCGACAGCGGTTACTACGCGAGCATCCGCGTGGTTGATCTGAAGACCGACAAGACCATCGTCGAGCGCAGTGGCATACCGGCCGTTACCAATGTGCCGGACTGGTTCGTCAAACTGATCGGCCTTGAACCGGCCGGTGGCGATGCGCTGGTCAGCCGTGGCTGGGAGCAGGCGGCGCGGGTCGAGGTGGTCAGCCACCCGATGTTCGCCGTGGCCAAGCTGTGGCAGAGCGCGCTGGGCAGTCTGGGTTGGCTGCTGATCTGTGGCGCGGTGAGTGCGGTGCTCGGCGCGTTGCTGCTGCGCCGGCAATTGAAACCGCTGGATTATATGGTCCAGCAGTCCCACGCCATCGCCCGCCGCGAATTCCTCAGCCTGCCGGAACTGCCGCGCACCCCTGAACTGCGACGGGTGGTGCAGGCGATGAACCAGATGGTCGAGAAGCTTAAAGCGCTGTTCCAGGAGCAGGCCGAACGCAGTGAAAAGCTGCGCGCCGAGTCGTATCAGGACAACCTCACGGGGCTGGCCAACCGACGTTATTTCGAGATGCAGCTGCATAACCGGGTGAGCAACCCGGAGCAGGCCAGTTCCGGTTATCTGCTGTTGTTGCGGGTCAAGGATCTGGCCGGACTCAACCAGCGACTGGGCGGGCAGCGCACCGATGAACTGTTGAAAGCCGTTGGCGAACAGCTGTCCCGCGAGTGCGCCAGATACCCGGAAACCCAGAACCTCGTCACTCGCATTCGCGGTGGCGAATTCGCCGTGCTGGCACCGGGGCTGGTGCGCGAAGAAGCGCTGCAACTGGCGCAGAACCTCGACAGTGCCTTGAGCAGCCTGCACGCCACTGGCGCCACCGATGTGCCGGCCGTGGCCTCTATCGGCCTCGCCCCGTTCGCTCACGGCGATTCACCGCAAGCGGTGCTGACCCTCGGCGATCAGGCGCTGGCGCAGGCCGAAGGGCAGGGCGAGCAGAACTGGGCGTGTATCGACCAGAGCCTGGTGGCGGATGTCGGCGACGATCACCACGCCTGGCATCGCTTGCTCGATCAGGCCTTGAGTCAGCAGCGCTTCGAACTGTATTTCCAACCGGTGGTGGCCGCGCAGGACACGCAACTGGTGTTGCATTACAAGGTGCTGTCGCGCCTGCTCGATGACCAGGGCCAGACCATCCCCGCCGGCCGCTTTCTGCCTTGGCTTGAGCGCTTCGGCTGGACGGCGCGGCTGGACCGCTTGATGCTTGAGCGCGTGCTCGAGCAGATGAAGACGCATGAAGACTCGCTGGCACTGAACCTGTCTTCAGCGACCCTGGGCGACCCGCAGGCCTTGAATAAAGTGTTCGAGATTCTGCGCGCACATTCCAATCTGGGCGAGCGGCTGACCCTGGAAATCGGTGAAGAACAGTTGCCCGAACAAGCCGTGCTGGAACAGTTGACCCGACGTCTGCGGGAACTCGGCTTCTCCCTGAGTCTGCAACGTTTCGGCGGGCGCTTCAGCATGATCGGCAACCTGGCGCGGCTGGGGCTGGCGTACCTGAAGATTGATGGCAGTTACATTCGCGCGATCGATCAGGAGAGCGACAAGCGCCTGTTTATCGAGGCGATCCAGAGTGCGGCGCACAGCATCGACCTGCCGTTGATTGCCGAGCGGGTGGAGACTGAAGGGGAGTTGTCGGTGATTCGCGAGATGGGCTTGTATGGGGTGCAGGGACAGTTGTTGGGTGAGCCGAAGCCTTGGCGGTGAGTCATTGCAAACCCGCTCTCAGCCTAGCCCTCTCCCAGAGGGAGAGGGGACTGATTGGGGGAGACGCCGACGTTTCTCAGGTCGATGTATACGCCTGACACCTTGGTCGGCTACCTCTCCCTCGGGGTGAGGGTAGGCTTTTGATTACGGGGGGATCAGATCAACCCGCCCTCATCCTCATCGATCAACTGACTCAACCCGCCCAATGCTTCACGCGCCTGGGTCCGGTCCATCAGTTTGGCCTGGGCTGCCGGCGGCAGGTCGGTGACGCGGATCACGCCTTTCTGGGTCAGCACCTGAATCAGGTCGTCGAGTACCCGAATCATTTCAAAGTCGCTCTGCTTGAGCTGTTTGAGGCTGTTTTCCACCGCTTCGTTGGCGTACCACGCCTGGATTTCATGGTGGTCGGCCGGCAGCGTTTCCGTGGCCTCGGCGTAGGCCGCGGCTTCCACGCGAATCAACTGACCTTGCGCATCGCGTTGCACGTAAAACATTGAGCATCCCTCGGAAATGAACCAGCGTCATGCTGTCAGCAGCATAGCCAACTGCGGGCAAGTATGCGGTGCGACGACGAGATCGTCACCGGTACGGTGCAGGTAAACGCGACGGCCGCCCCTGAGGGCGGCCGTTTTGCTCACGCATCAGCTGTTGTTGTGGTCGACCTTGATGGTCGGGTCGCTGCCGGCAATCAGGTTATGGATGTTGGCGCTCGACCAGTTGTTGCCTTCCAGTTTGATCGTCACGTCCGGTGTCGCGGCGGCGGCATCGGCCGAGTTGAACTTGCCCGCCGAGCTGACTTGCAGCGACGACACGCCGTCGACCGTGGTGATCTTCAGGAAGTTGTCGATGGTGCTGCCGGTCTCGCCCTGCAGCAGATCGCGCAGGTCGATGCGGTCGCCTTCATTGGCATTGAAGTCCTTGATCACGTCGTTGCCAGTGTCGCCAGCCTTCCAGACGAAGGTGTCGGCGCCGGAACCACCGATCAGGATGTCGTTGCCCTGACCGCCGATCAGCGTGTCGTTGCCGGTGCCGCCGAGCAGAATGTCATTGCCCTTGCCGCCATCGAGCAGGTCGTTGCCGCCCGAGCCGAACAGGATGTCATTGCCCGCGCCACCCAACAGGGTGTCGTTGCCGTCATGCGCGCCAGACACATCGAACGCCTGATAGTGCTCGGTGATGTACTGGTGCACGTTGCTGGTGGTGACCTTGCTGACGTCGACGCCGGTCTGCTGCGCTACGAACGCCTGCATCGCCTGATAACCCTCACCGGCGATGCCGTTGAAGCTCACCAGATCGCCGAACAGGATGTCGTTGCCGTCGCCACCGCTGACGGTGTCGTTGCCCGGCAGCGTCGCTTCGGTATGGCCGATGATCGAGTTGGCCAGGTCTTTCGGGTCGATGTTGGTTTGCGGCGAGTGATCCGAGTCATACGGTTTCAGGTCGTTGAGGCTGACACCACTGTTGATACCGATGGCTTCGACGTTCGACAGACCGCTGAGCAAGGTGAAGCTGCTGCTGGAGTTATCGGTGGTAGCCGATGTGGTGCTGTTACCGGTGCCCGCCAGGCTCGACAACTCGTAGGTCCCGTCGCCTTGGGCATGAACGGTGCCCAGGTTGGTCGCGGTCCAGCCGTAACGGCTGGTGTAGACCTGCAGCTGCACACTGCCGTTGGCACTGATGCTCAGGTAATGCGTGTTGTCGATGTAGGTGCTGAAAGTATCGCCCAGTTTGTAGTTGCTGGTCGTTACCACACTGTCGAACTTCACGTTGCCGTACAGCGTCGGGTTGGTCTGCTCGCCGCTCTGGTAGTAGGTCGGCTGGCCATCAGTGATGAAGTACGTAAGGTTCTTCGCCCCGGTGTTGGCCACGGCTTCCGCGCTCTGGAAGAAGTTGGCCGTGGTCTTGAACACGTCTTCGTAGTTGGTGCCGCCGCCGGACGACATCGAGTCGAGCACGGCTTTGAGCTTGGTCAGTGCGTTCGGATCGTTGAGGTTCACCGACACCGACTTGTTGACCTGGGTATCGAAGTCCACCAGGAAGATGTTCACCGTCCCCGAGTTGGTGCCGCCCAGGCTCTGCTTGAGGGTGTTGAACACCGAGGTCAGAGAGTCCTTGGCAGCGTTGATCGACGAGGTGCTCATGCTGCCCGAGCTGTCGACCATGAACGCGATGTTGTAGTTGGTGCCCGGCACCACGGTCAGACCGCCGATGTCGGCGACCATGATGTCGTTGCCATCGGTGCCATTGAAGGTGTCATCACCGGAGGTGGCGACCGCCGCGTTATAGACCGCCGGCACCACGGTGACCGGAATGGTCGCGGTGCTGCTGGCCGAACCGCCGACCATCTCGGTGGAGGTCGAGGTCACAGTCAGGTTGAACTGGCCGTTGTAGTAGGTCGGCGGGGTTACGGTCAGGCTGCCCAGGTTCCAGCCGGTGACATTGGCTTCGCCGTTGCTCGCGGTGACGGTGAAGCTGTGGCCGTTACCGTCGGAGAGCACCGAGCCGACCGGCGCACCGCTGATCTTCACGCTCAGGGTTTCCGAGCCGTCGGTGTCGGTCAGGGCGGTGTTGATCGCCGACAGTTTCACCGTGGTGCCTTCAGCGCCGGTGTTGAGCTTGTAGCCGTCGTAATAACCTTCGCCGTTAGTGCCGTGCAGATCGGAGACGGTCACACCGGCGTTCACCAGATCCTGCACGCCGGTGTAGATCGGCACGCCGGCGCTGCTCAGGTCGATTGGCGTACTGCCGTTGACCGACAGGTTCACGTCATAGCTGCCAGGGCCGCTCTGGTTGTGGTGGTAGATGTCCAGGGTGTAGTAACCGCTGGTGGTCGGGGTGAAAGAACCGCTGATCGCACCACCCGCACCCCAAGTACCCGACGCCACGCTCTTGCCGCCGATGGTGATCAGCAGGCTGTCGTCGGCCACACCGCTGAAGCTGTAGGTCTTGCCGGCTTCCAGGTAGATCAGGCCCGAGGTTTTCGACGCGGTGCCGGCGGTCACGCTGCCGTCCGACTGCACGTTGGTCACGGTGCCGCTGGAGTTCGGGGTGCCAGCGCCGTCGATGACGGTTTTCAACGTGGTCGAGTCCGCGCCTGCGCCGCTGGTGCCCAGACCCGACAGGCCGGTCCAGACTTCCTTGACCAGCCCGGTGGAATTCACGCTGTTGTCGGCCACGCTCACGGTCGGGGCATCGGCCACAGGCGTGATGTCGATCTTCACGGTGCCGGTGTTGCCCAGCAGTTGGCCGTCGGTTGGCTGGAACTTGATCTGCGCGTAGTCGGCCTGGTTGTTGCCCACGCCGGTGCCGCCGTAACCATTGACGCCCGATTCGTTGGCATCCGGCATGAAGCGCAGTTTGCCGGCGTCGATGTCAGCCTTGCTGAAGGTCTGGTTGTTGGCGACGTCTTTCCAGGTCGAACCGTCCAGATACTGCAGTTTGCCTTCGCCCGGCAGTTGGGTGATTTTGATGCCGAGGCTGCTGGCCGGGCTGTCGACGTCGGTCACACCGAAGGTCGACCAGCCGAGGATCAGCGGCGTGTCTTCGGTGCCGGTGACGTTGACCGGGGCTGCGACCGGCGCATCGTTGACCGCCACCACGTTGACCGTGGTGGTCGCCGTGTTGGAGTAGTTGCCGCCATCGGTCACGGTCACGGTAATGATCCGCGGCACGGTGCTCGGGTTTTCACTGCCGTTGGTGAAGCTGATGTTCTTGATCGCCTGCATGTAGTCGGCGAGCGTCGCATTACCCGACAGGGTCAGGGTCACCGTGCCGTTGGTGCTGTTGGCATTGATGGTGATGCCATTGACGCTGTTGCCCAGGTTCAGCGCATCGCCGTCCTGACGGTTGGTCAGCACAATGGTCGCGCCAGTGAGCATGGTGCTGTCCGGGTCGGTGATGGTCAGGTCAGTGTCGGCAATCGACACGCCGGCGCCCGGGGTGTTTTCGGTGAACGTCACCTTGTAGTCGGCACCGGTGGCGCCGCTGGAGTTGTTGGCGTCGAGGTCGATGACCGGTGGCGCATCGTTGTCGATGATCGAGGTGCTGACGCTGCCGTTGGTGCTGCTGACGGCCAGGTTCTCGAAGTTGCCGCCGGTGGCCGAGTCGATCTTGACCACGAAGTTTTCGGTGCCTTCGGTGATCTTGTCATCAATGGTCGCGACGTTGAACTGCGCGCTGCTGGCGCCCGCCGGGATCTTCACGGTGTACACGCCAGTGAAGTCCGAACCGTCGGCGGCGGTGCCGCTGTAGACGATTTTCAGAGTCACTTCGGTTTGCGCCGGGTGGTTCAGGCTGACCGTGTAGCTGGCGGCCTGGCCTTCGGTCACCGAGCTGCTGCCAGTGATGCTGACGGTGGTGGTGTCGATGGTGTCGGCGACGCTGGTCACGGCCGGTGTCGTGCTGGTGACCAGGTTTTCAAAGCCGCCGCCGCTGGTACCGGTGATGGTCGCCTGCACGGTGCCGGCGTCTTTGTAGACGTCGTCAGCCGGAGCCGGAACGGTCACGGTGCCGGAGGTTTTGCCAGCGTCGATGGTGATTACCGAGCCGTTGCTCAGGGTCACGGTCACCGGCGAGCCGGCGGCGTTGCTCAGGGTTGCGGTGTAGGTGATCTGGCCACCTTCGTTCACCGCCGGGGTCGCGCTCAGCGACAGGTTAGTGGTGTCGACGGTGTCGGTCACGGTAGTGCTGACCGGTGTTTTGTCGGCCACGAGGTTTTCGTAGTTACCGCCGCTCACGTTGGTGATCGAATTGGTCAGCGGCGCATGGCCGGTCAACGCATCGTTCGGTGCGGTAATGGTTGCGGTGCCGGTGGTCTGGCCAACGCCAATGGTGATGGTCTGACCGTTGGCCAGGGTCACCACGACTGGCGAGCCTGTTACCGGCGCTCCGACGGTGGCGGTGTAGACGACGTTGCCGCCTTCAGCCGCTGTACCGGTCGCGGTCAGTTTCACCGTGGTGGTGTCGATGGTGTCGGTGACGCTGGTCACGGCCGGAGCTGTGCTGGTGACCAGGTTTTCGAAGTTGCCACCGGTGGCGGTGTTGATTGTCGCCTGTACGGTGCCGGCGTCTTTGTAAACGTCGTCGGCTGGCGCAGGAACAGTCACGGTGCCAGTGGTTTTACCGGCGTCGATGGTGATCACGGCGCCGTTGGACAGCGTCACGGTCACTGGCGAGCCAGCGGCGTTGGTCAGGGTCGCGGTGTAGGTGATCTGGCCACCCTCGGCCACGGTGCTGGTCGCGGACAGCGTCAAGTTGGTGGTGTCGACGGTGTCGGTCACAGTCGTGCTGACCGGAGTTTTGTCGGCGACGAGATTTTCGTAGTTACCACCGCTCACGTTGGTGATCGAATTGGTCAGCGGTGCATGACCGGTCAATACGTCGTTTGGTGCGGTAGTGGTCGCGGTGCCGGTGGTCTGACCAACGCCAATGGTGATGGTCTGGCCGTTGGCCAGGGTTACCACGACTGGCGAACCGGTTACTGGTGCGCCGACGGTTGCGGTGTAGACGACGTTGCCGCCCTCTGCCGCCGTGGCCGTTGCCGTCAGTTTCACGGTGGTTGTGTCGATGGTATCGGTAACGCTGGTCACGGCCGGCGTTGTGCTCGGCACCAGGTTTTCGAAGTTGCCACCGGTGGCGGTGCTGATGGTCGCTTGCACGGTGCCGGCGTCTTTATAGACGTCGTCAGCCGGTGCCGGGACGGTCACGGTGCCGGTGGTTTTGCCCGCTTCGATGGTGATCACGGCGCCGTTGGACAGCGTCACGGTCACTGGCGAGCCAGCAGCGTTGGTCAGGGTTGCGGTGTAGACGATCGAGCCACCTTCAGCCACCGAGCCAGTCGCGGACAGCGACAGATTGGTCGTGTCGACAGTGTCGGTCACCGTAGTGCTGACCGGCGTCTTGTCCGCCACGAGGTTTTCGTAGTTACCGCCGCTGACGTCGGTGATCGCGTTGGTCAGCGGTGCGTGACCGGTCAATACGTCGTTTGGTGCGGTAGTGGTTGCGGTGCCGGTGGTCTGACCAACGCCAATGGTGATGGTCTGGCCGTTGGCCAGGGTTACCACGACTGGCGAACCGGTTACTGGAGCACCGACAGTGGCGGTGTAGACGACGTTGCCGCCTTCAGCCGCTGTGGCCGTTGCCGTCAGTTTCACGGTGGTTGTGTCGATGGTATCGGTAACGCTGGTCACGGCCGGCGTTGTGCTCGGCACCAGGTTTTCGAAGTTGCCACCGGTGGCGGTGCTGATGGTCGCTTGCACGGTGCCGGCGTCTTTATAGACGTCGTCAGCCGGTGCCGGGACGGTCACGGTGCCGGTGGTTTTGCCCGCTTCGATGGTGATCACGGCGCCGTTGGACAGCGTCACGGTCACTGGCGAGCCAGCAGCGTTGGTCAAGGTTGCGGTGTAAACAATCGAACCGCCTTCAGCGACCGAATTGGTAGCGCTGAGCGACAGGTTAGTGGTGTCGACAGTGTCAGTGACCGTGGTCGATACCGGGGTCTTGTCGGCCACCAGATTCTCGTAGTTGCCGCCAGTGACACCCGTGATCGAGTTGGTCAGCGGCGCCTGGCCGGTCAATGCATCGTTCGGTGCAGTGGTGGTCACGGTGCCGGTGGTTTTACCGACTTCGATGGTGATGTTCTGACCGTTGGCCAAAGTCACGACAACTGGCGAACCGGTTACCGGTGCGCCGACAGTCGCGGTGTAAGTGACGGTGCCGCCTTCAGCCACGGAGGTATCGGCCGTCAGTTTGACGGTCGAGGTGTCGATGGTGTCGGTGACTTCGGTGACGGCTGGAACAGTGCTTGGCACCAGGTTTTCGAAGTTGCCACCGGTGGCAGTCGAAATGGTTGCTTCGACTTTACCGGCGTCTTTGTAAACGTCGTCGGCTGGCGCAGGAACGGTCACGGTGCCGGTGGTTTTGCCCGCTTCGATGGTGATCACGGCGCCGTTGGACAGGGTGACGGTGACTGGCGAGCCAGCGGCGTTGGTCAACGTTGCGGTGTAAACAATCGAACCGCCCTCGGCCACGGTGCCAGTCGCGGACAGCGACAGGTTGGTGGTGTCGACGGTGTCGGTCACGTTTGTGCTGACTGGCGTCTTGTCGACCACGAGGTTTTCGTAGTTACCGCCGCTGACGTTGGTGATCGAGTTGGTCAGCGGAGCATGGCCGGTCAACGCATCGTTCGGAGCGGTGAAGGTCACGGTGCCGGTGGTTTTACCGACTTCGATGGTGATGTTCTGACCGTTGGCCAAAGTCACGACAACTGGCGAACCGGTTACCGGTGCGCCGACAGTCGCGGTGTAAGTGACGGTGCCGCCTTCAGCCACGGAGGTATCGGCCGTCAGTTTGACGGTCGAGGTGTCGATGGTGTCGGTGACTTCGGTGACGGCTGGAACAGTGCTTGGCACCAGGTTTTCGAAGTTGCCACCGGTGGCAGTCGAAATGGTTGCTTCGACTTTACCGGCGTCTTTGTAAACGTCGTCGGCTGGCGCAGGAACGGTCACGGTGCCGGTGGTTTTGCCCGCTTCGATGGTGATCACGGCGCCGTTGGACAGGGTCACGGTGACTGGCGAGCCAGCAGCGTTGGTCAGGGTTGCGGTGTAAACAATCGAACCGCCTTCAGCCACCGAGCCAGTTGCGCTCAGAGACAGGTTAGTGGTGTCGACGGTGTCGGTCACGGTGGTGCTGACCGGTGTTTTGTCGGCGACCAGATTCTCGTAATTGCCGCCGGTCACGCCGGTGATCGAGTTGGTCAGCGGCGCCTGGCCGGTCAGTGCATCGTTCGGTGCAGTGGTGGTCACGGTGCCGGTGGTTTTACCGACTTCGATGGTGATGTTCTGGCCGTTGGCCAGGGTCACCACGACAGGCGAGCCGGTTACTGGAGCGCCCACGGTCGCGGTGTAAGTAACAGTGCCGCCTTCAGCCACGGAGGTATCGGCCGTCAGTTTGACGGTCGAGGTGTCGATGGTATCGGTGACTTCGGTGACGGCCGGAACAGTGCTTGGCACCAGGTTTTCGAAGTTGCCACCGGTGGCGGTCGAAATGGTTGCTTCGACTTTGCCGGCGTCTTTGTAAACGTCATCAGCCAGTGCCGGGACGGTCACGGTGCCGGTGGTTTTGCCCGCTTCGATGGTGATCACGGCGCCGTTGGACAGGGTCACGGTGACTGGCGAGCCAGCGGCGTTGGTCAACGTTGCGGTGTAAACAATCGAACCGCCTTCAGCGACCGAATTGGTAGCGCTCAGCGACAGATTGGTCGTGTCGACGGTGTCGGTGACCGTCGTCGATACCGGGGTCTTGTCGGCGACCAGATTCTCGTAATTGCCGCCGGTCACGCCGGTGATCGAGTTGGTCAGCGGCGCCTGGCCGGTCAGTGCATCGTTCGGTGCAGTGGTGGTCACGGTGCCGGTGGTTTTACCGACTTCGATGGTGATGTTCTGGCCGTTGGCCAGGGTCACCACGACAGGCGAGCCGGTTACTGGAGCGCCCACGGTCGCGGTGTAAGTAACAGTGCCGCCTTCAGCCACGGAGGTATCGGCCGTCAGTTTGACGGTCGAGGTGTCGATGGTATCGGTGACTTCGGTGACGGCCGGAACAGTGCTTGGCACCAGGTTTTCGAAGTTGCCACCGGTGGCGGTCGAAATGGTTGCTTCGACTTTGCCAGCGTCTTTGTAAACGTCATCAGCCGGGGCCGGGACGGTCACGGTGCCAGTGGTTTTGCCGGCTTCGATAGTGATTACCGCGCCGTTCGACAGGGTCACGGTCACTGGCGAGCCAGCAGCGTTGGTCAGGGTAGCGGTATAAACAATCGAACCGCCTTCAGCCACCGAGCCGGTCGCGCTGAGCGACAGGTTGGTAGTGTCGACAGTGTCAGTGACCGTGGTCGAAACCGGGGTTTTGTCGGCGACCAGATTTTCGTAGTTGCCGCCAGTCACGTTGGTGATCGAGTTGGTCAGCGGCGCGTGGCCGGTCAACGCATCGTTCGGAGCTGCGGTGGTTGCGGTGCCGGTGGTCTGGCCGACACCGATGGTGATGGTTTGACCATTGGCCAAAGTCACGACAACTGGCGAACCGGTCACTGGAGCGCCAACAGTCGCGGTGTAAGTGACGGTGCCGCCTTCAGCTACCGACGTATCAGCCGTCAGTTTGACGGTCGAGGTGTCGATGGTGTCGGTGACGCTGGTTACGGCCGGAACAGTGCTCGGCACCAGGTTTTCGAAGTTGCCACCGGTGGCGGTGCTGATGGTCGCCTGTACGGTGCCGGCGTCTTTGTAGACGTCGTCAGCCGGAGCCGGGACGGTCACGGTGCCGGTGGTTTTACCGGCTTCGATGGTGATTACCGCGCCATTCGACAGGGTCACGGTCACTGGCGAGCCAGCAGCGTTGGTCAAGGTTGCGGTGTAGACGATCGAGCCACCTTCGGCCACCGAGCCAGTCGCGCTCAGAGACAGGTTGGTGGTGTCGACGGTGTCGGTGACATTGGTCGAAACCGGGGTTTTGTCGGCCACCAGGTTCTCGAAGTTGCCACCTGTTACGTCAGTGATCGCATTAGTCAGCGGAGCATGGCCAGTCAACGCATCGTTCGGTGCGGTGGTGGTCGCGGTGCCGGTGGTCTGGCCGACACCGATGGTGATGGTTTGACCATTGGCCAAAGTCACGACAACTGGCGAACCGGTCACCGGCGCGCCCACGGTCGCGGTGTAGGTTACGGTGCCGCCCTCAGCCGCCGACTCGGTCGCGGTGAGTTTGACGGTGGTGGTGTCGATGGTATCGGTGACGTTGGTCACGGCCGGCACGGTGCTTGGCACCAGATTCTCGAAGTTGCCGCCCGTTGCCTCCTTGATCGTGACTTCGACTTTACCGGCGTCTTTGTAAACGTCGTCGGCTGGCGCAGGAACGGTCACGGTGCCGCTGGTTTTGCCCGCTTCGATGGTGATCACCGAACCGTTCGACAGAGTCACGGTTACCGGGGTGCCGGCCGGGTTGGTCAGCGTCGCGGTGTAAACGATCGACCCGCCTTCAGCCACCGAATCGGTCGCGGTCAGGTTCAGGTTGGTGGTGTCGGTGGTGTCCGAAACTGTGGTGTCAGCGGACTTGCCGTCGACCGCCAGTTTTTCGAAATTGCCGCCAGTGGCGCCGTCGATGGTCACGCTCAGCGAGCTGCCGCCGGCCAGAGGGCTGTTCGGTGCAACGAAGTTCACCGAGCCGGTGGTTTCACCGACAGCGATGGTGATGGTCTGGCCGTTGGACAGGGTCACGACAACCGGCGAGCCAGTCACTGGCGCGGTCACGGTTGCGGTGTAGACCACGGTTTCGCCTTCAGCGACGTTCGCCGTGGCGGTCAGCGACACGGTGGAGGTGTCGATAGTGTCGTTGACGGTAGTGACCGCTGGCGCTGTGCTGGTGACCAGGTTTTCGAAGTCGCCGCCAGTCGCGCCTTTGATAGTTGCTTCAACCGTGCCGGCATCTTTGTAGACGTCGTCTTTCGGTGCGTCGACGGTGACGGTGCCGGTGGTTTTGCCGGCGTCGATGGTGATCACGGCACCATTCGACAGGGTTACGGTGACCGGCGAGCCAGCAGCATTGGTCAGGGTCGCGGTGTAGGTGATCTGGCCGCCTTCGTTCACCGAACCGGTGGCGCTCAGCGACAGGTTGGTGGTGTCGACCGTGTCGGTGACGGTGGTGCTGACCGGGGTTTTGTCGGCCACGAGGTTTTCGTAATTGCCGCCGGAAACGTCGGTGATCGCGTTGGTCAGCGGGGTGTGGCCGGTCAGCGCATCGTTCGGCGCGGTGGTGGTCACAGTGCCGGTGGTTTTGCCGACTTCGATGGTGATGTTCTGGCCGTTGGCCAGGGTCACGACCACCGGCGAACCGGTCACTGGCGCGCCGACAGTAGCGGTGTAGGTGACGGTGCCACCTTCAGCGGCAGTCTCGGTGGCGGTCAGTTTGACCGTCGAGGTGTCGATGGTGTCGGTGACCTCGGTCACTGCAGGAACGGTGCTTGGCACCAGGTTCTCGAAGTTGCCGCCGGTGGCGTCCTTGATCGTCACTTCCACTTTGCCGGCGTCTTTATAGACGTCATCGGCAGGCGCAGGAACGGTCACGGTGCCAGTGGTTTTGCCGGCTTCGATGGTGATTACCGAACCGTTCGACAGAGTCACGGTCACCGGGGTGCCGGCCGGGTTGGTCAGGGTTGCGGTGTAAACGATCGACCCGCCTTCAGCCACGGTGCCGGTCGCAGTGAGCGACAGGTTGGTAGTGTCGACAGTGTCAGTGACCGTGGTCGAAACCGGGGTTTTGTCGGCGACCAGATTCTCGTAGTTGCCGCCGCTTACGTCAGTGATCGCATTGGTCAGCGGGGTGTGGCCGGTCAACGCATCGTTCGGCGCGGTGAAGGTCACGGTGCCGGTGGTTTTACCCACTTCGATGGTGATGTTCTGGCCGTTGGCCAGGGTCACTACGACAGGCGAGCCGGTGACGGGTGCGCCAACGGTGGCAGTGTAAGTAACGGTGCCACCTTCAGCTGCCGATCCGGTAGCGGTCAGTTTGACGGTGGTGGTGTCGACGGTATCGGTGACTTCGGTCACAGCCGGCACGGTGCTCGGTACCAGATTCTCGAAGTCGCCGCCGGTGGCGTCTTTGATAGTGACTTCGACCTTGCCGGCGTCCTTGTAGACGTCATCGGCTGGTGCAGGAACGGTCACGGTGCCGGTGGTTTTGCCCGCTTCGATGGTGATTACCGACCCGTTCGACAGAGTCACGGTCACCGGGGTGCCGGCCGGGTTGGTCAGCGTCGCGGTGTAGATGATCGAACCGCCCTCGGCGACCGAGTTGGTGGCGCTGAGCGAGAGGTCAGTGGTGTCGACGGTGTCAGTGACCGTGGTCGAAACCGGGGTCTTGTCGGCCACCAGGTTTTCGTAGTTACCGCCGCTTACACCCGTGATCGAATTACCCAGCGACGCCTGACCGGTCAGCGCATCGTTCGGCGCGGTGAAGGTCACGGTGCCGGTGGTTTTGCCGACTTCGATGGTAATGCTCTGACCATTGGCCAGGGTCACCACGACCGGCGAACCGGTGACCGGCGCGCCGACAGTAGCGGTATAGGTGACGGTGCCGCCTTCAGCCACAGTGGTGTCGGCCGTCAGCTTCACGGTCGAGGTGTCGATGGTGTCAGTCACTTCGGTGACGGCCGGAACAGTGCTCGGCACCAGGTTTTCGAAGTTGCCGCCGGTGGCGTCTTTGATAGTGACTTCGACCTTGCCGGCGTCCTTGTAGACGTCATCGGCTGGTGCAGGAACGGTCACGGTGCCAGTGGTTTTGCCGGCTTCGATGGTGATTACCGAACCGTTCGACAGAGTCACGGTGACTGGCGAGCCAGCGGCGTTGGTCAAGGTTGCGGTGTAAACGATCGAACCGCCTTCAGCCACGGTGCCGGTCGCGCTCAGCGTCAGGTCGGTGGTGTCAGTGGTGTCTGTGACGGTGGTGCTGACCGGGGTTTTGTCAGCCACGAGGTTTTCGTAATTACCGCCGCTCACGCCCGTGATCGCGTTGGTGATCGGCGCCTGACCGGTCAGCGCATCGTTCGGTGCAGTAGTGGTCACGGTGCCGGTGGTTTTACCCACTTCGATGGTGATGTTCTGGCCGTTGGCCAGGGTCACTACGACAGGCGAGCCGGTGACTGGCGCGCCAACAGTAGCGGTGTAGGTGACGGTGCCACCTTCAGCGGCCGACTCGGTGGCGGTCAGTTTTACGGTCGAGGTGTCGATGGTGTCAGTCACCTCGGTCACGGCTGGCGTGGTGCTCGGCACCAGGTTTTCGAAGTTGCCGCCGGTGGCGTCCTTGATCGTCACTTCCACTTTGCCGGCGTCTTTATAGACGTCATCGGCTGGTGCAGGAACGGTCACGGTGCCGGTGGTTTTGCCCGCTTCGATGGTAATGACCGAGCCGTTCGAAAGGGTCACAGTCACCGGCGAGCCAGCCGGGTTGGTCAGCGTCGCGGTGTAAACGATCGAACCGCCTTCAGCCACGGTGCCGGTCGCAGTGAGCGACAGGTTGGTAGTGTCGACAGTGTCAGTGACCGTGGTCGAAACCGGGGTTTTGTCGGCGACCAGATTCTCGTAGTTGCCGCCGCTTACGTCAGTGATCGCATTGGTCAGCGGGGTGTGGCCGGTCAACGCATCGTTCGGCGCGGTGAAGGTCACGGTGCCGGTGGTTTTGCCCACTTCGATGGTGATGTTCTGGCCGTTGGCCAGGGTCACGACGACAGGCGAACCGGTGACGGGTGCGCCAACGGTGGCAGTGTAAGTAACGGTGCCACCTTCAGCCGCCGACTCGGTAGCGGTCAGTTTGACGGTGGTGGTGTCGACGGTATCGGTGACTTCGGTCACAGCCGGAACAGTGCTCGGCACCAGGTTTTCGAAGTTGCCGCCGGTGGCGTCTTTGATAGTGACTTCGACCTTGCCGGCGTCCTTGTAGACGTCATCGGCTGGCGCCGGAACGGTCACGGTGCCGGTGGTTTTGCCCGCTTCGATGGTGATTACCGAACCGTTCGACAGAGTCACGGTTACCGGGGTGCCGGCCGGGTTGGTCAGCGTTGCGGTGTAAACGATCGAACCGCCTTCAGCCACGGTGCCGGTCGCGCTCAGCGTCAGGTCGGTGGTGTCAGTGGTGTCGGTGACGGTGGTGCTGACCGGAGTTTTGTCGGCAACGAGGTCTTCGTAATTGCCGCCGGAAACGTCGGTGATCGCGTTGGTCAGCGGGGTGTGGCCGGTCAGCGCATCGTTCGGCGCAGTGGTGGTCACGGTGCCGGTGGTTTTGCCGACTTCGATGGTGATGTTCTGGCCGTTGGCCAGGGTCACCACGACCGGCGAACCGGTCACGGGCGCGCCAACAGTGGCGGTGTAAGTGACGGTGCCACCTTCAGCCGCCGACTCGGTGGCGGTCAGTTTGACGGTGGTGGTGTCGACGGTATCGGTCACGTCGGTGACGGCTGGAACGGTGCTCGGAACGAGGTTCTCGAAGTTGCCGCCAGTGGCGTCCTTGATGGTCACTTCGACTTTGCCGGCGTCCTTGTAGACGTCATCAGCTGGTGCAGGAACGGTCACGGTGCCAGTGGTTTTGCCCGCTTCGATGGTGATTACCGAACCGTTCGACAGAGTCACGGTTACCGGGGTGCCAGCCGGGTTGGTCAGGGTCGCGGTGTAAACAATCGAACCGCCCTCGGCCACGGTCCCCGTCGCGCTCAGCGTCAGGTCGGTGGTGTCAGTGGTGTCGGTGACGGTGGTGCTGACCGGGGTTTTGTCGGCCACGAGGTCTTCGTAATTGCCGCCGCTCACGCCCGTGATCGCGTTGGTGATCGGCGCCTGACCGGTCAGCGCATCGTTCGGTGCAGTGGTGGTCACGGTGCCGCTGGTTTTGCCGACTTCGATGGTAATGCTCTGACCATTGGCCAGCGTCACGACCACCGGCGAACCGGTGACCGGCGCGCCAACAGTGGCGGTGTAGGTGACGGTGCCACCTTCAGCGACCGAGGTGTCAGCCGTGAGTTTCACGGTCGAGGTGTCGATGGTGTCGGTGACTTCGGTAACGGCTGGCGTGGTGCTTGGCACCAGATTCTCGAAATTGCCGCCGGATACATCCTTGATGGTCACTTCGACTTTGCCGGCGTCTTTATAGACGTCATCGGCTGGCGCAGGAACGGTCACGGTGCCAGTGGTCTTGCCGGCTTCGATGGTGATTACCGAGCCATTCGACAGGGTCACGGTGACAGGCGTGCCGGCCGGATTGGTCAGGGTCGCGGTGTAAACGATCGAACCACCCTCGGCCACGGAACCGGTCGCGCTCAGCGACAGGTTGGTGGTGTCGGCGACGTCGGTAACAGTGGTCGAAACCGGTGTCTTGTCGGCGACCAGATCTTCGTAATTACCACCGGAAACACCGGTGATCGAGTTGGTCAGCGGCGCATTGCCGGCCAACGCATCGTTAGGCGCGGTGGTGGTCACGGTGCCGCTGGTTTTGCCGACTTCGATGGTGATGCTCTGACCGTTGGCCAAGGTCACGATGACAGGCGAGCCGGTGACCGGCGCGCCGACGGTGGCGGTGTAGGTGACGGTGCCACCTTCAGCCACAGTGGTGTCAGCCGTGAGTTTCACGGTCGAGGTGTCGATGGTGTCAGTCACTTCGGTAACGGCTGGCGTGGTGCTCGGCACCAGGTTTTCGAAGTTGCCGCCGGTGGCGTCCTTGATGGTGACTTCGACTTTGCCGGCGTCTTTATAGACGTCATCGGCTGGCGCCGGAACGGTCACGGTGCCGGTGGTCTTGCCGGCTTCGATGGTGATTACCGAGCCGTTGCTCAGGGTCACAGTGACTGGTGTGCCGGCCGGGTTGGTCAGGGTTGCGGTGTAAACAATCGAACCGCCTTCAGCCACGGTGCCGGTGGCTGTCAGCGACAGGTTGGTGTCGTCGATCGAATCGGTAATGGTGGTGGTCGCTGGCGTCGTGTTCGGCACCAGGTTTTCGAAATTGCCGCCGGTAGCACCGGTGATGGTGGTGCTGACGGTACTGCCATTGTTGTAAACGTCGTTGGCCGCAGTCGGCACGTTGACCGATCCTGTGGTCTTGCCGGCGTCAATGGTGATGGTCGAGCCGTTCGACAGGGTGATCGTCACCGGGGTTTGCGCGGCGTTGGTCAGCGTCGCGGTGTAAGTGATCTGGCCACCTTCGACGACCGTACCAGTGGCGGTAAGGCTCACGCTGGTGGTGTCGATCGAGTCGGTAACGGTGGTGGTCGCCGGCGTGGTGTTCGGCACCAGGCTTTCAAAGTTGCCGCCGGTGGCGCCGGTAATGGTGGTGCTGACGGTGCCGCCATTGTTGTAGACGTCGTTCGGTGCGGTCGGCACGTTGACGGTGCCGGTGGTCTGGCCGGCTTCAATGGTGATGGTCGAACCGTTCGACAGGGTGACCGTTACCGGCGTCTGCGCCGGGTTGGTCAGGGTCGCGGTGTAGGTGATCTGGCCACCCTCGACCACGGTACCGGTAGCGGTCAGGGTCAGGTTGGTGGTGTCGATCGAATCGGTGATGGTGGTCACCGCTGGTGTCGTGTTCGGCACCAGGTTTTCGAAGTTGCCGCCGGTAGCGCCGGTGATCGTCGTGGTGACGGTGCTGCCGTTGTTATAAACGTCGTTGGCCGGAGTCGGCACGTTGACGGTGCCAGTGGTCTGGCCGGCTTCGATGGTGATGGTCGAACCGTTCGACAGGGTGACAGTCACCGGCGTCTGCGCCGGGTTGGTCAGCGTCGCGGTGTAGGTGATCTGGCCGCCTTCGGTGACGCTGTTGCCAGCGGTCAGCGTGACGGTGGTGGTGTCGATGGTGTCAGTGACCTGGGTCGTGGCCGGGGTGGTCGGCGGGGTCACGGTGATGCCGTTACCGCCAGTGGTGCCGGTGACGGTCACGTCGATCTGGGTCGGGTCGTTATAAACGGTGTCGTTCGGTGCCAGCGGCACATTGACGGTGCCGGTGGTAGAGCCAGCCGGAATCACGATCACCGAGCCGTTGGACAGGGTAATGGTCAGGTCGGTCAGCGGCGCCTGGGTCAGGGTCGCGGTGTACACCAGCACGCCGCCGGCTTCGGTGATGGTCGGCGTGGCGCTGAGGCTCAGGGTCGACTCACGCAGGGCGTTGGTGGTGGTGTCGGTGGTCTGGCCGCCGGTGATGTTCTGCGCCGCTTGTGCGCCGGCATTGATGCCCGCCGTCGGGAAGCCGATGGTCGGGTCGACGCGGCCAGCGGTGGCGTCGAGCATCACGAAACTGTGGCCGCCACCAGCGGCACCGCCAGTGCCTGCGGCGGTGGCGCCGGCAGCGGTGGCTTCAAGGGCGGTGGTCGGGTCGGCACCGGCGGCGATGGCCTGCTGCAACTCGGCTACAGAGGGTGCGGCCTGCGCGGTGGCTTCGGCCAGGTCAGTGCTGGAGTCGGGCGCGTTGGCGCTCCACTGGGTTTCGCGGCCCAGGTCCAGGGTGCGGCCATCAGCCAGTTCCAGCGACACGGCGCCAGAGAGGCCAGTGTCAATCTGATCGCCGACAAACAGTCGATCGCCTTCAACGAGTACGCGGCGTACGCCCTCTGGGGACACCACGAATACCTGACCGACAATGCTTTTGACGACGGCAACAACACTGCTCATTGAAGACTCTCCGGGTGTCACGTTCAGTTGACTTCCATACACCTGATGGCTCGGGCGCCGATTCAGTCTGGACGTACTTTTAAAATTTGCGAATCAAGATTGACGCATGTTTTCGTCAATAATTTGGCTATATTCTTTCGCGATTAACTTTATGCCAAACTATTGACCTTATGGGTGCCATCCTAAACAATCGCCCCACTAATGTCACATTGATATTTCCGCGGCGACCTGTCCTTTAGCGTGTGATCCAGTTCCTGTTTTGAACTTTCCGACATACGGTCAATCTGGTTGCCATCATCCGACGCAGCGCCACGTTTTGCTGTGATTCAAGACAAGAAGTTCTGGGAAATTCCTATCATGCGTTCGCCACTGCTTTTCGCCGTACCCTTCGCTCTCGCCGCCTCGTTTGTACAAGCACAATCCTTACCAGAAGCCATGCAGCAGGCACTGGATGTCCATCCGGAAATCCAGGCAGGGGTCAACAGTCGTTTGGCCGCGGATTATCAGTTAAAGGCAGCAAAAGGTGGATACCTGCCCAAGGTCGATCTGCTCGGCGGTTATGGTCGTGAGGGCACCGACAGCGTGACCACCCGCGCCAACGGCGGTGGCAATCACTGGGAGACCCTGAACCGCAGCGAGTCAAGTTTACGTCTCTCGCAAATGGTCTTCGACGGTTTTGCGACATCCAGCGAAGTCGGGCGTCAACAAGCCACCGTCAACTCCCGCGCCTACTCGCTGCTTGGCACTTCCGAGCGCACCGCGCTGACCGTTGCCCAGGTGTATCTGGACGTGCTGACCCGCCGCGAATTCGTGCGTCTGGCCGAGGAAAACCTCAAGAGCCACCAGCGCATCTATGACCAGATCCAGTTGCGCACCCAGCGTGGCGTCGGCAGCGGCGCCGACCTCGATCAGGCCGAAGCGCGGATGGCCCAGGCGCGCAACAACCTGATCACCGAACAGACCAACCTCGCCGACTCCGAGACCAACTTCCTCAGCGCCGTCGGCCAGATGCCCGATCAACTGGAGCGCCCGGCACCGTTCATGGCGATGATGCCGGCCAACCTCAATGAAGCCCGCGCACAGATGCTGGAGAACAGCCCGATCCTGCGTTCGGCCGAGTCGGACATCGCCGCCGCCGAGAAACAGTACGAAACCGCCAAGTCGACTTTCTACCCGCGTTTCGACGCCGAACTGGGTCGCACCGCCGACAACGATCTCGACGGCCAGAACGGCCACAACAACGAATGGCAGGCCATGCTGCGCATGCGCTTCAACCTCTATTCGGGCGGCAGCAACAAGGCCGACCTGGAATCCAAGTCGTACCTGTCGAACCAGGCGCTGGACATCCGCAACAACGCCCTGCGTCAGTTGAACGAAGAACTCGGTCTGGCCTGGAACGCCTTGAACAACGCCAATGCTCAGGTGCCGATCGCTCAGCAGTACGTCGACCACAGCACCTCGGTGCGCACCGCTTACCAGCGTCAGTTCAGCCTCGGCGAGCGCACTCTGCTTGACTTGCTCGACAGCGAAAACGAGTTGTTCACCGCTTCGCGGCGTCTGGCTGAAATCAAAAACATTCAGTTATTTACTCAGTATCGAATCAAGGCGACCATGGGCGAGTTGCTCAGAAGCCAGGGAGTGGTCGCGCCATTGGCATCCGTTGTGCAGAACGACGTGAAGCCCAAGGTCCAGCTGCCTGGGATGAATTGAGTTATCCCTTTTCAACTGTCAAAGAGTGTCGAGCGTGGAATCAGAAGTCAGTCGAGTTCAACTCAGTCATGATCCACGCGCGTTGCACGACGATCCGTTACTGGACGGTCTGCTCGCCCTTTGCATGCTGCACCAGAAACCCGCCAGCGCGGCGATGCTGACCACCGGCCTGCCGCTGCCCAAGCAACGCCTGAGCGTCGAGTTGCTGCCCCGCGCAGCCGCTCGCGCAGGGCTCCAGGGCCGGGTACTGCAACGCAAGCTGGAAGAAATTCCGGCGATCGCCATGCCGGCACTGTTGCTGCTCAAGGACGGCCGCAGCGCCGTCCTGCTCGGCTGGCAAGGCGAGAACGAAGCCCGGGTGCTGCTCAGCGAAAGCGACGGCGGCGAATCGGTGGTCAGCCGCGAACTGCTGGCCGACGACTACACCGGCAAAGTCTTCTTCGCCCAGCCGCAGCACAAATTCGACGTCAACCACGGCACGCTGATCCCGCGTGCACGCTCGTGGTTCCGCGATACCCTCAAGCGTTCGCGCTGGCTGTACGCCGATGCGATCGCCGCCAGTTTCCTGATCAACATCATTGCCATGGCCGCGCCGCTGTTCGTGATGAACGTCTACGACCGCGTGGTGCCGAACCAGGCCGAAGCGACCCTGTGGGTGCTCGCACTGGGCATCACCGGGGCCTATATTTTCGACCTGATCCTCAAGAGCCTGCGCAGTCTGTGCCTGGACCTGGCCGGGAAGAAAACCGACCTGATCATCTCCGCCACGCTGTTCGAACGCATTGTCGGCATGGCGATGAAATACCGCCCGGCGCGGGTCGGCAGCTTTGCGCAGAACATCCATGAGTTTCAGAGCCTGCGCGACTTCCTCGCTTCGCTGACCCTGACCAGCCTGATCGACCTGCCGTTTACCATCCTGATCTTCATCGTCATCGCCATTCTCGGCGGGCACCTGGTGTGGATTCCGGTGCTGGCGTTCCCGATTGCCCTGCTGATCGGCTATGCCTTGCAGAAGCCGCTGGTCGCGACGATGGAGCGCACCATGGCCCTCGGTGCCGAGCGCCAGTCGAGCCTGATCGAAACCCTCGCCGGCCTCGACGCGGTCAAGGTCAACAACGCCGAAAGCGAACGCCAATACCAGTGGGAACAGACCATCGGCACCCTCAGCCGCCTCGAGCTGCGAGTGAAAATGCTCTCCGGTCTGGCGATGAACATCACCCTGCTGATCCAGCAACTGGCCGGGGTGATCATGATTGTCTTCGGTGTGTATCAGATCATCGCCGGCAACCTGAGCATGGGTGGTCTGATTGCCTGCTACATGCTCAGTGGCCGCGCCCTCAGCCCGCTGGCCTCGCTGTCCGGCCTGCTGACGCGTTACCAGCAGGCGCGGGTGACCATGACCTCGGTCGATCAGATGATGGAGTTGCCACAGGAGCGCAATTTCGAAGAACGCCCGCTGAGCCGCAAGGTCCTGCAGGGCGCGATCGAATGCCGCCAGCTCAACTTCACCTACCCGGAACAACAGAACCCGGCGCTGAAGAACATCAACCTGGTGATCCGTCCCGGCGAGAAGATCGGCATCATCGGCCGCAGCGGCTCGGGCAAGAGTTCGCTGGCGAAACTGCTGGTGGGCCTGTATCAGCCGGACGACGGCGCGTTGTTGGTCGACGGTGTGGATATCCGCCAGATCGACGTCAGCGAACTGCGCTACAACATCGGCTACGTGCCGCAGGACATCCAACTGCTGTCCGGCACCCTGCGCGACAACCTGGTGTCCGGCGCACGTTATGTCGAGGACGAACTGGTGCTGCAAGCCGCCGAACTGGCCGGTGTCCACGAGTTCGCCCGTCTGCACCCGCAAGGTTATGAACTGCAAGTCGGCGAGCGCGGACAGAACCTGTCTGGCGGCCAGCGGCAGAACGTCGCCCTTGCGCGGGCACTGTTGCTCAATCCACCGATCCTGTTGATGGACGAGCCCACCAGCGCCATGGACAACACTGGCGAAGAACGCCTCAAGCAACGCCTCGCGGCGGTGATAGAAAACAAGACCGTGGTGCTGGTGACGCACCGGGCGTCGCTGCTGTCGCTGGTGGATCGCCTGTTGGTGGTCGACCGTGGGCAGATTCTCGCTGACGGTCCGAAAGCGGCGGTGATGGAAGCGTTGAAGAAGGGGCAGATCAGTGTTGCTTAAGTCGGGTGTCAAGGATTCGATCCGTCGCTACTTCAAGGGCTCTGCTTCGTTGCAGGGCCAGCCGCTGCCGGAGGTCAACAAAGCGCTGATCGAGGACGCCCCGCGCGTCGTGCGTCTGACCATCTGGGCGATCATCGGCTTCTTTATCTTCCTGCTGCTGTGGGCCAACTTCGCCGTGATCGACGAAGTGACCAAGGGCGACGGCAAGGCGATTCCGTCGTCGAAGATCCAGAAAATCCAGAACCTGGAGGGCGGGATCATCTCCGAACTGTTCGTTAAGGAAGGCCAGATTGTCGAAGCGGGTGCACCGCTGATTCGCCTCGACGATACGCGATTTGCCTCCAACGTCGGCGAAACCGAGGCCGATCGGCTGTCGATGCTGCTGCGCGTCGAGCGTCTGAGTGCCGAGGTTGATGACCGCCCGCTGAATTTCCCTGAAGACGTGCTCAAAGCCGTGCCGGGCCAGGCGAAAAGCGAAGAGTCGCTGTACATCAGCCGCCGCCAGCAACTGCACGACGAGATCGGTGGTTTGCAGGAGCAGTTGATCCAGCGTCAGCAAGAGCTGCGCGAGTTCAGCTCCAAGCAGGCGCAGTATCGTCAGCAACTGGGCTTGCAACGTCAGGAAATCAACATGTCCGAGCCGCTGGTGGCGCAGGGCGCGGTGTCCCCGGTAGAAGTCTTGCGCCTCAAGCGTGCCGAGGTGGAAACCCGTGGTCAGCTCGACGCCACCACCCTGGCAATCCCGCGTGCGGAATCGGCGATCAAGGAAGTGCAGCGCAAGATCGACGAGACGCGCGGCAAATTCCGCAGCGATGCGCTCACCCAGCTCAATGAAGCGCGCACCGACCTGAACAAGGCCCAGGCCACCGGCAAGGCGCTGGAGGATCGGGTCAGCCGGACGCTGGTTACCTCGCCCGTGCGCGGCATCGTCAACAAGTTGCTGGTCAACACCATCGGCGGGGTGATTCAGCCGGGCAGCGACATGGTCGAAATCGTACCGCTGGATGACACCTTGCTGGTCGAAGCCAAGATCCGTCCGCAGGACATTGCCTTCCTGCACCCGGGGCAGGAAGCGATCGTCAAGTTCACCGCCTATGACTACACCATCTATGGCGGGTTGAAAGCCAAGCTGGAACAGATCGGTGCCGACACCATCACCGACGAAGACAAGAAAACCACCTACTACATCATCAAGGTGCGCACCGAGCGCAGCCACTTGGGTACCGATGAGAAACCGCTGTTGATCATTCCGGGGATGGTCGCGTCGGTGGACATCATCACCGGCAAGAAGTCGGTGTTGAGTTACCTGCTCAAGCCGATCATTCGGGCGCGGGCCGAGGCGTTGCACGAACGTTGATTCTCTAGTGGCCTGACCGGCCTCATCGCTGGCAAGCCAGCTCCCACAGAGTTCTTGGTTGGAACACGATCATGTGATCGACATCAGAACCTGTGGGAGCTGGCTTGCCAGCGATGGCGTCCGATAAATCGCCGCATTACGCCCAAAAGTGACACTAATCGTCACTCACCATCCAGTCCATTCCTCACCATCCGCCATATCGTTATTCATTAACGGTATTTAATTTCCACTTCTTATAGCTTTAAAGTCATCCCCCTGCGTACCTGCCGACCAATCGGCGCGCCGCACGACCTGAACCAACACGCAATCCAGCGTGAGTGTCTGATCGACGAGCGCGCCCGTGAGCGCGTCGTGCGTGGGAGATTGAAAGATGTCCGCAGCTACTGCCACCCCAAGCGCCGCGACTGCCGCGCCGCAAACCTTCGAGATTCGTCCGTTCAGCGGTGCCGTCGGTGCCGAAATCATCGGCCTGGACCTGACCCGCCCGGTCAACGACCAGGACTTCGCCCGCATTCACCGCGCGCATCTGGATCACCACGTTGTGGTGTTCCGCGACCAGCGCATCACCCCGCAACAGCAGATCGACTTCAGCCGCCGTTTCGGCGTGTTGCAGATCCACGTGCTCAAGCAGTTCCTGCTGGCGGATCACCCGGAAATCCTCATCGTTTCCAACATCGTCGAAAACGGCCAGAACATCGGCCTCGGCGATGCCGGCAAGTTCTGGCACTCCGACCTTTCCTATAAAGAGCTGCCGAGCCTTGGCTCGATGCTGCACGCGCAAGAACTGCCGTCCGAGGGCGGCGACACCTTGTTCGCCGACATGCACAAAGCCTGGGACCACCTGCCTGAAGCGCTGCGCAAAGCGGTCGCAGGTCGCTCGGCCGCGCACTCCTACACGGCGCGCTACAGCGAGACCAAATTCGAAGGTAACTGGCGTCCGACGCTGACCCCGGAGCAACTGGCCCAGGTCGCCGAAGTCGTGCACCCGATCGTCCGTACCCACCCGGAAAATGGCCGCAAGGCGTTGTTTGTCAGCGAAGGTTTCACCACGCGCATCGTCGGTTTGCCGGAAGACGAGAGCAAACAGCTGCTCGCCGAGCTCTATGCCCACAGCGTGCTGCCGCAAAACATCTACCGCCACCAGTGGCAGCCCCACGACATGGTGTTCTGGGACAACCGTTCGCTGATCCACCTCGCCGCCGGATGCCCTGCGCATCTGCGCCGCAAGCTGTATCGCACGACCATTCAGGGCGACGCGCCTTTCTGATTCGCCGGAGATTGATCAAATAATGAACGCTCCCTTGCAAGGCCACGCGGCCAGCAACCCGATCGCTCGCAGCGAAGCGCTGCTGGCGGTCGATCATGTCAGCCTCGAATACCGCACGCCGCAACGCGTGGTGCGCGCCACTCACCAGGTCAGTTTTGAAATCGACCCGGCCGATCGCTACGTGCTGCTCGGCCCGTCCGGTTGCGGCAAATCGACCCTGCTCAAAGCGGTGGCCGGGTTCATTCAACCGTGCGAAGGCGAGATCCGCCTGCAAGGCCAGCGCGTCGACGCACCGGGCCCAGACCGGATTGTGGTGTTTCAGGAATTCGATCAGCTGCCACCGTGGAAAACCGTCAAACAGAACGTGATGTTCCCGCTCCTCGCGTCGCGCACTCTGAAGAAGAAAGAAGCCGAAGAACGCGCGCTGCACTATTTGGAAAAAGTTGGCCTGGCGGCGTTCGCCGATGCTTATCCACACACGTTGTCCGGCGGCATGAAGGCGCGGGTGGCGATTGCCCGGGCGCTGGCGATGCAGCCGAAAATCCTCTTGATGGACGAGCCGTTCGCCGCGCTGGATGCACTGACCCGGCGCAAGATGCAGGAAGAATTGCTGCTGCTCTGGGAAGAAGTGCGCTTCACCTTGCTGTTCGTCACGCACTCGATCGAAGAGGCACTGGTGGTCGGCAATCGCATCCTGCTGCTGTCACCCCACCCGGGGCGGGTGCGCGCTGAAGTGCACAGCCATCAATACGATCTGCAAAGCCTCGGCGGCGTGGCGTTTCAGGAATCGGCGCGGCGCATTCATCGCTTGCTGTTCGATGAAGGCCAGTCGCCGGAAACCGAGCGTGACCACGACTTCAACGACATTCGCATCGCTTATTGAGCGGCCAGGAGGACTACCCGATGAGCCATTCATCATCCGTGCGTGAAGAATTCGAAATCAAGTTGGAGCCGCTGACCGAAGTGCCGGTCGAGCGCGAGTTGTCCCTCGGCACGCAGCTGTGGCAACAGGGCTGGCTGCGTAAAGGCCTGATCCTGATTGTGCTCGCTGTCGTGTGGGAAGTGGTCGCGCGGATTCAGAACAATGACCTGATGCTGCCGAGTTTCCTGCAAACCAGCCATGCGCTGTTCGACGGCCTGCTCAGTGGCGAGTTGCTGGCCAAGGTGTGGATATCGCTGGTGGTGTTGCTCAAGGGTTATCTGATCGGCATCGTGCTGGCATTTGCCCTGACCACATTGGCGGTATCGACGCAGTTGGGCCGTGATCTGCTGAGCACGATGACCTCGATGTTCAATCCGTTGCCCGCGATTGCCTTATTGCCATTGGCGCTGCTGTGGTTTGGCCTGGGGCAGAACAGCCTGATCTTCGTGCTGGTGCATTCGGTGCTGTGGGCGCTGGCACTGAACACCTATGCCGGGTTTCTCGGCGTTTCGGAAACTCTGCGCATGGCCGGGCGCAATTACGGTTTGAAGGGTTTGCGGCTGGTGCTGTTCATCCTGATCCCGGCGGCGCTGCCGTCGATTCTTGCCGGGCTGAAAATTGGCTGGGCGTTTGCCTGGCGCACATTGATCGCGGCAGAACTGGTGTTTGGTGCGACCAGTGGCAAGGGCGGGCTGGGTTGGTACATCTTTCAGAATCGCAATGAGCTGTATACCGACAAGGTGTTTGCCGGGTTGGCGGTGGTGATTTTGATCGGGTTGCTCGTTGAGAATCTGGTTTTCGATACGCTGGAGCGGGTGACCGTTAAGCGGTGGGGGATGCAGCGGTAATTCTGTGGCGTTGCGGCTGGCCCCATCGCTGGCAAGCCAGCTCCCACAGGTTTTGCGGTGGCCGTAGACTTTGTGAGCTCCCTGAATCAATGTGGGAGCTGGCTTGCCAGCGATGGCGTCCTGTCGGGCGCCTCCTTACTTAAAAGATGTTTGCTAGCATTGCGCGCAGATCAATCCTGATCAGCCACGAGTGCTCTGTATGCAATTACCGGACATGAACCTGCTGGTCGCCCTCGACGCCTTGCTCGACGAGGGCAGCGTGGTCGGTGCTGCGCGGCGGATGAACCTCAGCCCGGCGGCCATGAGCCGCACGCTGACGCGCATCCGCGAAGCCATCGGCGATCCGATCCTGGTGCGCGCCGGCCGTGGCCTGGTGCCCACACCCAAAGCCCTGGAATTACGCGAGCAGGTGCGCGATGTGGTCGAACACGCCGCGCTGTTGTTCCGCTCGGCAGACGCCGTCGAACTGGGCACTCTGCGCCGCCGCTTCAGCATCCGCGCCAACGACTTTTTCGTCGGTGTGTACGGTGGAAAACTGTTCGACACCCTCGACCAGCAGGCCCCGCATTGCGAATTACGCTTTGTCCCGGAAGGCGACGGCGACGATGAAGCGTTGCGCGAAGGGCGGATCGACCTGAGTGTCAGCAATACCCGGCCGGTGACCCCGGAAGTCAAAGTGCAAAACCTGTTCTCCACGCATTTTGTCGGTCTGGTGCGTGAGGACCATCCTTTGCTCGACGGCGAAATCACCGCCGAGCGGTATGCCGGTTTCTCCCACATCAGCATGTCGCGTCGTGGCATTGCCCGTGGCCCGATTGATACCGCGCTGAACGCCTTGGGGCTGGAGCGGCGGGTGGCGGTGATCGCGCCGAGCTTCCATGCGGCGATGTTTGCCTTGCCTGATTCCGACCTGATCCTGCCGGTGCCCAAGGAAGCGCTGCTGAGTGTGCGCCGACTGGGTCTGAAGCTGCGCTCATTCGACCTGCCAATCCCGTTGCCGACGCTGATGCTGACCCAGGCCTGGCACCCGCGCTTCGACAAGGACCCGGCGCACCGCTGGCTGCGCGAGACGCTCAAGGCCTGTTGCGACGAAACCTGGCTGGCCGCCCAGCCCTGATTCCGAAAACCACACAAACCCTGTAGGCGTGAGCCTGCTCGCGACAGCGGTGTATCAGTCGGCGAAAATATCGACCGAAACGGCGCCATCGCGAGCAGGCTCACGCCTACAGCGAAATAGTTGTGTCTGACGCACTTATATCCTGCCAATAAGTCAATTTTCGTCAGTAGTAAGCCCGACTAAGATGCTCCGGTATTTTTCCCTCCGGAGTGTGCATTCATGACTTCCCTGACGGCTCCGGCGCCCATCGCTGCGGCCAGTCCGGCGACGGCGGCCACGCCCCCGCTGTTCGGCGCGCGGATCATCACCGGTCTGGTCGGTGTGCTGCTGGCGGTGCTGGTCTCGGGTCTTAACGAGATGGTGACCAAAGTCGCGCTCGCTGATATCCGGGGCGCGCTGAACATCGGCTACGACGAAGGCACCTGGCTGGTCGCCTGCTACGCCGCGACCTCGGTGGCGGCGATGGCGTTTGCACCGTGGTGCTCGGTGACCTTTTCGCTGCGCCGTTTCACCCTCGGCGCGATCAGTCTGTTCACGTTGCTCGGCTTGCTGTGCCCGTTCGCCCCCGACTACGAAAGCCTGTTGTTGATGCGCACCTTGCAAGGGCTGGCCGGTGGCGCGTTGCCGCCGATGCTGATGACCGTGGCCCTGCGCTTTTTGCCGGCCAATTTCAAACTGTATGGCCTGGCCGGCTACGCGCTCACGGCGACATTCGGCCCGGGCCTCGGCACGCCGCTGGCCGGCTTATGGAGTGAATACGTCGGCTGGCAATGGACGTTCTGGCAAATCATCGTGCCGTGCCTGATTGCCATGGCCATGATCGCTTGGGGCATTCCGCAGGACCCGCTGCGCCTGGAGCGCCTTAAGACGTTCAACTGGAAGGGCCTGCTGCTAGGTTTTCCGGCGATCTGCATGCTGGTGATCGGCTTGCTCCAGGGCAACCGGCTGGACTGGTTCGAGTCGGACCTGATCTGCGGTTTGCTCGGCGCCGGCTCGCTGTTGCTGGTGGCGTTTCTGATCAACGAGTGGTCGCAGCCGATTCCGTTTTTCAAGCTGCAGATGCTCGGCATCCGCAACCTGTCGTTCGCACTGATGACCCTCGCCGGGGTGCTGGTGGTGTTGCAGGCCGTGGTGTTGATTCCGTCGAGCTATCTGGCGCAGGTACAAGGTTATCGCCCGGTGCAGACCGCGCCGATCATGCTGATCGCCGCTTTGCCGCAGTTGCTCGCGCTGCCGCTGGTGGCGGCGCTGTGCAACCTGCGCTGGGTCGATTGTCGCTGGGTGCTTGGCATCGGCTTGAGCCTGTTGACGCTGTCCTGCCTGGGCGGCTCGCTGCTGACCTCGGAGTGGATTCGCGACAATTTCTACCTCCTGCAATGGCTGCAGATCTTCGGTCAGCCGATGTCGGTGCTGCCGCTGTTGATGTTGTCCACCGGCAGCATCCAGCCGCAGGACGGGCCGTTCGCCTCCGCGTGGTTCAACACGGTGAAGGGCCTGGCGGCGGTGGTCGCCACCGGTGTGATCGAAGCGCTGACCACGGCGCGCCTGCATTTCCACTCGACCATGTTGATCGACAACCTTGGCAATTCGCCTCTGGCTGATCGCAGCGATCCGGGGCTCGCCCATCGCCTGCACGAACAGGCCGTGGTGCTGACTTCGTCCGACCTCTATGTGTGCATGGCGGGCGTCGCAGTGGCGCTGATCCTGCTGATTTTCTGGCTGCCGACGCGGATCTTCCCACCGCGCGCACCGACCTGACGGCTGTACTGAAACAGAAGGTTTTTATGACGACTCAAGCAAAACAGAAACTCGCGGTGGCCGTGGCTGCCGCACTGGCGGTCGGCGTGCTGATGTATCTGGCGATGCCAGGCCTGTTCGGCAAACGTACTCAGCAGAACACCAATGATGCGTTCGTCTCTGCCGACTACACCCTGGTGGTGCCGCGCGTGGCCGGGTTCATCAAGGACGTGCTGGTGGAAGACAACCAGCAGGTCAAGGCCGGGCAGTTGCTGGCGTTGATCGATGACCGTGATTTGCGCGCCGCCGCCGAGGCCGCCGACGCGCAGACCCTGGTCGCCCGCGCCCAATTGCAAAACGCCAGGGCGACGCTGGAACGGCAGACCTCGGTGATCGCCCAGGCCCAGGCCTCGGTGGTCTCGGCCAAGGCGCAAATGGCTTTCGCGCAGCAGGAACTCAATCGCTACAACCACCTGGCCGGTGTCGGCGCCGGCACGGTGCAGAACGCGCAACAGGCGCGTACGCGTATTGATCAGGCGAGCGCACGGCTCGATACCGCCAGCGCGAAACTGGCCGCCGAGCGCAAGCAGGTGGAGATTCTGACGGCGCAGCGCGATGCCGCCGAAGGCAGTTTGAAACATGCGCAGGCAGCGCTGGAAATTGCCAGTTTCGAACTCTCCTACACGCGCATCACCGCCCCGCAGGACGGCATGGTCGGGGAGCGCGCGGTGCGCGTTGGCGCCTATGTGACGCCGGGCAGCAAGTTGCTGGCAGTGGTGCCGTTGAAGCAGGCGTATGTGGTCGCCAACTTTCAGGAAACCCAACTGACCGACGTGCAGCCCGGGCAGGACGTGCAGGTGCGCGTCGACAGTCTTGGCGGCGAAGCGCTGAATGGACGCGTCGAGAGCATCGCGCCGGCCACCGGCGTGACCTTTGCGGCGGTTAAACCGGACAACGCCACGGGTAACTTCACCAAGGTCGTGCAGCGGATTCCAGTGAAAATCCTGCTGGAACCGGGCCAGCCATTGGCCGAGCGCTTGCGGGTGGGGATGTCGGTGGAGGCGAGCATTGATACACGCAGTTCGGCGCCGGCGGAGCGCGAGGTGACTCAGCGATGAATTTTGTTGAATCGGCTGGCGCCATCGCTGGCAAGCCAGCTCCCACAGGGATTGTGCAGGCTGTCCAGGATCCTCGCTTCAAACAGAGATCTCCGTGGGAGCAGGCTTGCCAGCAGCTCGGCTTGAGTGTCTTGCTCACAGTAAGCCTCAGCGCGTGCACCGTCGGCCCGGACTTCCACAAGCCCGAAGCCACACAAATCGCCGACTGGGCCAAACCCGCCAGATCCGCCCCCAGCCAGGCAGTCAGTGAAGCGCTGACCGAACGCTGGTGGGACGTTTTCCATGATGCGCAGCTCTCGGCCCTCACGCAGCGGGCGATGAAGAGCAACCTCGACCTGCAACTGGCCAGCAGTCGCTTGCAACAAAGCCGCGCTGCCCGCCAGGTGATCACTGCGGATCGCTATCCGAACTCCGCCGCCACCGGCAGTTACGCACGCAAACGCAACAGCGGCGCAGGCTTGAGTGATCCGTCCGGGCACAACGGCGATTCCGCTTTCAACCTGTGGGACGCCGGTTTCTCCGCCGCCTGGGAACTGGATGTCTGGGGCCGCGTGCGCCGCGAAACCGAAGCCGCCGACGCCAGTCTCGAAGTCGCCGAAAACGACCGTCGCGGTGTGTTGCTGGCGGTCCTTGCCGACACCGCGCAGAACTACATCCAGCTGCGCGGCGTGCAGAACACTCGCGCGGTCACCGAGCAGAACCTCGATGTCGCCCGGCACAGCCTGAAACTCTCGCAACTGCGCCTGAACGATGGTGTGGCGACCGATCTGGACGTCGCCGAAGCCGCCGCGCAAGTCGCGGCCATCGAGTCGCGTCTGCCCGCGCTTGAACAGCGCCAGTCGCAACTGATCAATGCGATCAGCCTGTTGATCGGCGAACCGCCACAAGCCTTGGCCAAGGCGTTATCCACAGACGCCGCCGTGCCGCAGTCGCCGCAGCAAGTCGCCATCGGCCTGCCTTCACAGCTTGCCGAGCGTCGCCCGGACATCCGCCAGGCCGAAGCGCGCCTGCACGCGGCCACCGCCAACATCGGCGTGGCCAAGGGCGATTTCTATCCGCGTATCACCCTGTCCGGCAACGTCGGCTCGCAAGCCATGCAGCTGAGTGATTTCGGCTCCTGGGGCTCACGCGCGTTCGGCATCGGCCCGCAGTTCAGCCTGCCGCTGTTCGACGGCGGGCGCCTGCGCGGCATGCTGCAACTGCGCGAAGCCCAACAACAGGAAGCGGCCATCGCCTACCAGCAAACCGTGCTGCGTGCCTGGCATGAAATCGACGATCAACTCACGGCTTACAACGCCAGCCAACGCCGCCGCGACAGCCTCGCCGAAGCCGTACGCCAGAACCAGATCGCCCTGCGCACCGCGCAACAGCAATACGTCGAAGGCGTGGTCGATTTCGTCAATGTCCTCACCGTCCAGAGCGCGTTGCTGGCGACGCAGGAGCAGTGGGTCGAGAGTTCGACCGGCGTTTCGCTGGCCATGGTCGGGTTGTACAAGGCGCTGGGTGGGGGATGGGAGTCGGTGTATCCGGCAGCAGTCGCTACCAATAATCCGGCTTGATCGCAGGTTTTTCAGGGGTGGGGACGCGAAGCGGGAACTGATGGAGAATACGCCGCACCTTATTCTTGGAGAGCTTTTGTCTACCGTCCCTTTCTTTTCTGCGCGAGCGAAAGCGTCTGTACGTTTCGCAGGACAATAGCGCGAGCCTGCGGCGTTTAAACAAATTCGAACCGGTCTGCTCTTTTGCAGCATCACATTTCAGAGCAATGCTGGCCTTTTGCTTGACGCTAACCTCTGCTGTCGTAGACTCCGCACATCCGACAGGGAGTAGCGGTTATGCGGCGTTTTCGTGGTTGGGTTGTGGGATTGACCTTGGTGGCGTGTGCAGTTCAGGCGCAAACGCCCGGTGCAGACGATCCGCTGCTGGATAACGGAGCGCCTGCGCAGGCTTCCGGCAGTGAGGCGCGCGGTGTGTTGCGCGCACGGGATCAGGCCGTGCTGGCCAGCGAATTGTCCGGGCGGATTGTCGAGTTGCCGTTCAGCGAGGGTGAGTCGTTCAAAAAGGGCGACACGCTGGCACGTTTCGATTGCTCGGCCTATCAGGCGCAACTCAATGCGGCGCAGGCGGCCAGCCGTGGTGCCGGTGAAGAACTGGCGCATAACAGGCAACTGGCCGCACTCAATTCCGTCGGGCGTTTCGAAGTGGCGCGGGCCGAGGCCAAGGTCAGCGAGACCCAGGCGCAATCCCAGGTGTATCAGGTGCAGGTCAAACGCTGCAGCGTGATCGCGCCGTTCGACGGGCAGGTGGTCGAGCGCAAGGTGCAGCGCTTTGAGAGCGTGTCGGCCGGCGCGCCGCTGCTCGATGTGGTGGATAACCGCACCCTCGAAATTCATTTGCTGGTGCCGTCGCGCTGGATGGCGAAGCTCAAGCCCGGCCAGACCTTCAGTTTCGTGCCCGATGAAACCGGGCAGCCGATCGCTGCCACGGTCAAACGCCTTGGCGCGCGTATCGACGAAGGCAGTCAAACACTGTTGCTGGTAGCAACACTGCCGGAAGCGAAAGGCTTGTTGGCCGGCATGAGCGGCACCGCACGTTTCCCGGAGCTGAAGTGAACGCCCCGGTGAGCGGCGGCGCCGAACAGGTGTTCGCCCGCTTTCTCGACCTCGAACGCCAGACCCGCGCCGCTCACGATACCTCGCAACTGGCCTACAGCCTGGTCAATGACGGTCAGTTGCTGTTCGGCTTCCGTCATGCGGCACTGTTGATCGCCGGCAAAGTGCAGGCCGTGACCGGCGTCAGCGCCGTCGAGCCGAATGCGCCGTTCGTGGCATTTGTCGAGCAGGCCGTGGCGCAGTTGTTCAAACAGGATGTTCTGAAGCAGGCGCGGGTGATTGCTCCTGAACTGCTCAACGACAGCATTCAGGCTGACTGGCGCAGCCTGTCCGCCGCGCAAGTGTTCTGGTTGCCGCTGATTGATCGCGACGGACAAGTGTTCGGCGGGTTGTGGCTGGCCCGCGATGTGCCGTGGAATCCTTCCGAACAAGTCCTGCTGTCGCAACTCGGCGACACCTACAGTCATGCCTGGCTGGCGTTGCAACCGCGCAAGCCGTGGCGCCTGCGCTGGACGCGCAAGCGTCAGGTGGCGCTGCTCGCGGTGCTGCTGCTCGGTTTGCTGATCCCGGTGCGTCAATCGGTGCTGGCCCCGGCCGAAGTGGTGCCGCTGGGCGGCCGTGTGGTGGCGGCGCCGCTGGATGGGGTGATTGCCGAGTTTCTGGTCAAACCCAATCAGGCGGTGAAAACCGGCGACGTGCTGCTGCGTTTTGAAAGCACCACGCTCAAGGCCCAGGCCGATGTCGCCGAGCGCGCCTTGGGCGTGGCCGAAGCGGAGTTGAAATCCAATTCACAACGTTCGTTTGCCGATGCCGAGTCCAGCGCCAAGGTCGATTTGCTCGCCGCCCGTGCCGAGCAAAAACGTGCCGAGCGCGATTACGCCCGCGAGTTACTGGCGCGCAGCGAAGTGCGTGCCGAACGCGACGGGATTGCGGTGTTCGCCGATGCCGAGCGCCTGACCGGCAAGCCGGTGCAGACCGGTGAACGGCTGATGGAAATCGCCGACCCGAATCAGGCTGAACTGCGTATCGAACTGGCAGTGGGTGATGCGATTGCGCTGGCGCCGGGTGCTGAAGTCTCACTGTTTCTCGACAGCGATCCGCTCAAGCGCCATCTCGCCACGCTGGAGCGCTCGGCCTACGAGGCGCAGCCGACAGCGGGCGGGCAACTGGCGTATCGGCTCGACGCCAGTTTCGCTGACGCGCCACCGCGCATCGGCCTGCGCGGCACGGCAAAAATCTTTGGCGATCGTGCGCCGCTGGCCCTGTATCTGTTGCGCCGACCCCTGGCCGGATTGCGCCAGAGCGTGGGCCTGTAAATGAACCTGCCGAGCCTGCGTGCCGATCTGCAACTGTCGCCCGCGGCGCCGGCCCTGGACGGTTCACCGCGCTGGACCCTCGCCGATCCGGTGCGCGGTCGCTATTTCAAGCTCGGTACGGCGGCGATGCGTCTGTTGCGGCACTGGTCGCTGGGCGACGCCGAGCAAGTCTTGCGCGCCGCCAATCGCGAGCCGGGCCTGCCGCTGGACGGCGATGAGCTTGAGCAGTTGCTGGGGTTTCTCCGTGGGCACGACTTGATCAGCGCCATGGATGATCAGCAGCGCGCCAGCTACCGGCTCAAGGCTCTGGCGCAGAAGCAGAGCCTGTGGCAAGTCCTGCTGCATCAATACCTGTTCTTCCGCATTCCGCTGTGGCGCCCCGATGCGTTTCTCAACCGTGCCTGGCCGTGGCTGGAGCGCTTCGGTCCGCGTTTGTTGCGCTACGGTTTGCCGGCGACCCTCGGCCTTGGGGTGTTTCTGGTGTCGCGGGACTGGCAGCGTTTTGTCGGCACCTTCCCGCACCTGTTCAGCCTCGGCGGTGCATTGGCGTTTGGCGTGGCCTTGTTCTTCGCCAAGCTGTGCCACGAATTCGGCCATGCGTTCATGGCCAAGCGCGCCGGGTGTCGGGTGCAGAGCATGGGCGTGGCGTTCATGGTGCTGCTGCCGATGTTTTACACCGATGTCAGTGATGCCTGGCGGGTCAATGACCGTCGCGCGCGCTTGCTGATCGGCGCTGGCGGGGTGCTCGCGGAACTGCTGCTGGCGTGTATCGCGCTGCTGGCCTGGTCGCTGTTGCCCGACGGCCCGGGACGCACGGCGGCGTTCATGCTCGCCAGCGCCACGTGGATCACCACGCTGGTGGTCAATCTCAATCCGTTCATGCGCTTTGATGGCTATTTTCTGCTCAGTGACCTGTGGGAAGTCGACAACCTTCAGGGCCGGGCCTTTGCCTTATGTCGCTGGCGTTTGCGCGAATTTTTGTTCGGTTATGGCGCGCCGGCGCCGGAGCCATGGTCGCCGAAGATGCAACGGCGTTTGCTGATCTGGGGGTATGGCTCGTGGCTGTGGCGTGCGGCGTTGTTTTTCGGGATCGCGCTGGCGGTCTATCACCTGTTCTTCAAGGTGTTGGGGATCTTCCTGATGCTGGTGGAACTGGTGTGGTTCATCTTCTTGCCGATCATGAGTGAGTGGCGCCAGTGGTGGAGCCGCCGCGAACAGGCACACGGTCCACGGGTGCTGCTCAGCAGTCTCGCGGTGCTCGGGCTGTTGCTGGTGCTGATTGTGCCGTGGCGCAGTTCGGTGGAATTGCCGACGATGCTCGAGGCTGGGCGCGCCAGTGCCCTGCACGCACCGGCGTCGGCGCGGGTGAAATCGGTAAAGGTTGCAGATGGGCAAACGGTCGCCCAGGGCGACGTGCTGATCGAGCTCGAATCCCCGGATCTTGACTCGAAACTGGTCATCGTCCGCCGGGAAATCCAGATCCAGCAATTGCTCATGCGCCGTCAGGCCGGCCGCAGCGAAACCGCCGCCGACGCCAGTATCATCGAGCAGAAACTGGCCGAAGCGGTGGCGCAATATCGCGGTCTGAGCGCACAGCGTGAACGTCTGCTGTTGCGTGCCCCGCATGCCGGTCGTGTGCGTGATCTGCTGCCGAACCTGACGCCCGGGCGCTGGCTGTCGACCCATGATGCGCTGGCGCGAGTGGTTGAAGACGGCACACGGTTGCGCGGTTATCTGGCCGAATCCGAATTGTGGCGAGTCAAACCGGGAGCCAGCGGGCGCTTCATTGCAGACGATCCAATGCACCCGGCGCTCGCCGTGCAACTCAACGAAATCGACAGCAACGGCGTGGCCTATGTCGATCAGGAGGCGCTGACCTCCGATCACCACGGGCCGATCGCCGTGCGTCGCGATCAACAGCAACGCGCAGAACCGGTGCAGGCGCAGTACGGCGTGCGCCTGAGCGCTGTCGATGCGCCAGCGACGCCGGTGCAGCCATTGCGCGGCGTGGTGGTGGTGCAGGGCAACGGTGAGTCGTTGCTCGGTGTGGCGTGGCGCCGGATGGCGGCGCTGGGGGTCAGGGAAAGCGGTTTCTAACGGAGAGCACGATGGCGGACAACGCAGCAGTGGCGGCAGAAGGACTGGTGGTGCGACCTTCGCGACCAACCGACGGGCCGTTTCTACAAAGCCTGTATCAAACCGCGCGGCCGGATCTGCAGTGGATCGACGGCGAGCCGGAACAGGTGCAGCAAGTGGTCGCCCAGCAGTTCCAGGTGCAGGAACAGGGCATGGGCGACAACTACCCCAACGCCATGCACTACGTGGTGGAAAAACTCGGCACGGCGATCGGTGCCCTCAGCACCGATTTCGGCCCCAACGAGATTCGCGTGCTGTACCTGGCCTTCGTCCCGCAGGCCCGCGGCCAGGGTTTTGGCCGCGCTGTGCTGCAAGGCGTGCAGAAAGCTGCGCAACAGATCCGCTGCCCGGTGGCGACGGTGGTCTGGACCAGCAACCCGCATGCGCGCCGGCATTACCTGGCCCTGGGTTTCGCGGTGGAGCAAAGCAATCCTGCGGCGGAGCGGCTGGTCTGGTATCCGCAGGGCTAGGCCTGCACAAACCCTGTGGGAACGAGCCTGCTCGCGAAGACGACGATTCATCCAGCATCGTTGTTGGCTGACAGGACGCTTTCGCGAGCAGGCTCGCTCCTACAGGGGGATGTGCAGTCAGTTGAAGGTGAGGTTGCGTTAGATGATCGAGTCGATATCGAGTGTATGCGGCGCGCCAATCGTATGCCCGTAAAGTGAGGTCAGCAGCGCGTCGTTGCTGGCGTTGTCCGGTGCCTGCGCCAGTTGTTCTTCCTTGAGGTTTTCCGGGTGCGCGCGCCAGCGTTGCACGCTTTCGGCGAGCAGCTCCGGCTGTGCGGCGAACAGGCCATAGACGTCCGTGGCCCTGACCCGTTTATACCGCAGAGCGCTCAGGCGCGCATGGGTGGTCTCGATGCGGCTGACTTCGTGGCTGATCGCCTCGATCGTGCGCTCCTGAGTGCGCACGTAGGCCGCTGGCCGGGCCAGCAGATCCTTGCGGGCGGCGCGTAATTGCCGGGTAATGCGCAGCAGCGCCTCGTCCACCCATTCGAACTCGCGGTCGGTGACCCGCGTGCGATTCGCTTCATGGGCCTGCTGCCAGCGGCGCAAGGCTGCCCAGCACGCCGGGACATAGCCGCCGACCATCGAGTGATGCCCGGCGTTGAAGATCTGCCGCAACAAGCCCGGACGATCCGGCAGGCCGTTTTTCTGCTGCAGCGCGACGGTGCACGCGGCGTGCTGGGTGATGGTGTCGCAGCCCGGCTCCCACAGGATCGAAGACACCTGCTGACGCCCGAACTCCACCGGCATGGCGTGATGCAGGGTGCCGTGGTGGGCATAGGCTTCCCCCGTCCAGTTGGTAATGCCCGCGACGAATACCGACAGACCGACCGGCACATTGGTAAACATCAGCGCCGCGCCCGCCCCGTAGACCCCGGTCTTGGTGTTCATCCAGCTGCCCGGCACGCTGGGCACCGGGTCGTTGTGGTTGACCATGCGGTAATGCACCAGCGGGGCGGCGGCTTTGATGAAGACGGTGTCGCCGGCGCGGGGGGCGCCGTAGGTGTAGAGCTGGATGTTGTAGTCTTCCGGGTTGCGCCGAAGCATTTCTGAAAGGAGCAAAGTGATCGCTCCGCCCAAACTGTGCCCGCAGATTATTAGTTTTTGGCCTGCATAGAATTTGTCCAGATAGCTCGCTACAAAAGCTTCTGCTTTTTTTGCAGCATCATAGAACCCCCGATGAACCTGTCCGTCTCCTTCCTCAAATGGCACTTGCAGAGCGTCAGCATCCCGTAATCCGTCAGGAATAATTTCAAGGGTGCCACGCACGGCGATCAGGATCAGTTCGTCATTGTGAGTAATGAACGCCTGGGTGTCGGTCGCTTCTTTCCCGAGCAGCCTGTCGTCCAGGAAGTGGACTTTCTCGGGGTGCTCCTGTTCCGTACCCAGAGCCGGATCATTGACCTCATACAGCGTCGGATCGAACGGCACGATTTCCAGCCTTTTGGAGTACGCCACGTCTTCATACAGGGGGTAATAGGCTGTGCTTTGCGCGGCGTCGACGCGCCACAACTCGTCGGACTTGGCCAGGGCATCGGCGAACCAGTTGCCCACGCTGGGTTGTGTGGGGAAGGTCACCCAGGGTCCCTTGATCGGCGCGGTGGCGGGTTTCTGGCCAAAAGGGCAGTAACTCAGGGTGGCCATCAATGCTAGTTGGTAAAGGTTGAGTGCGCAGAACTCCGGCGCCGTCGACAGCATCGGGCGCAAGGCCCGCAATGCACGCACTTCCAGCACCGAGTGTTTGCGCGAGGCCAGGGCGACGCCGACCTGTGCATGCTTGCCCATGATCGCTGACAGGCCGCTGTTGGCGGGGTAGTGGCGATAGACCTCGGGCGGCAGATGAGCGACATGCCGGACCAGATGGCGCACCTCTACCTGGATGTATTCGTCGCTGTCCGGAACGGGTTGTTCGCGGTTACGGGTGGCGTCCGGATTGCGGTAACGGGTTTGTTCGGCGCGAACCTGGAGTTCGGTGATTTTCAGGGGGTAGTGGGGTCTGGTGATCAAACTTTTATAGGGTTCATCAGATCCTTCGTAAGTGCGATCGAATGAAAGTGCGATGGGGCCGGCACAATAATTGGTCACCCGGCCAAAACCCTCGGCGTCCAGGTATCCGCTGTAAGTCTGCCCCTCGGAATCGACTGCATCGTAGGCCAGCCCTGCATAGGCTTCTGCCATTCCGAATTCATCAATCAACTGAAAACTGCTCCAGTTCCCTTGAGTGGGGCAATTCAGCATCCGGTCGTTCAATGGTGATTGCAGTTCGTTTTCCAGTGACGTCATGTGGAACACTCCTTATTCCGTGCAGCCGGGATAGATGGTGCAGATACGGCCATCAACCATTTGGAAGGTGCTGAAATCGGTGTAATTACCGTTGCAGTAAGCATGTTGGTCTTCAAAGTTTTCGCCCATGCAGCGCTTCCAGCCGTTGGGTAACTTGACCCAGGTGTCTCCCCAACCAGGCCTCTCTTCCGCCGCCAAATCGATCTTCATCCGCACGGTTTTGCCCGGCAGTTGGTCGAGGGTGTAGGCGGCAAACGGGCGACCTCGTGCGAGCGCGCCAAGCTCATCGGTTTTTTTGCAGTCGAGGAGTTTTCGCAGGATGCGTGGCTTGCCAATGGTGCGAAACAGCCATTGGCATTGGCCAAAGAAAGTGCTTTCGCCAGATCGGTCAAAAACACCCTTGTACTTCGCCTCCAAGTTATCGCGAAGAGCAATAACGGCACTGTCACCACTGGCGTCTCTTCGGCTTTTGCCATATGCAGCCCTAATCTCAATATCAATCTTCCAGATCACCAACGGACAACCTTTGACCGTCCGGTGGAGCGCAATTTCTGAAACCGGCTCGTAGTGCTCACGCCACTTCAGGTTGTAGCCAACCGCAGTATTTCGTCCGTCCGGGACGGTGCAGGTTTCTCCTTTGGCGGGCACGTATTTGGCGATGGCTTCATAGGCGAATCCCGGCGGCAGATCTGCCGTGAAGGTGAAGCTGTCGGGCGGACTCGCCACACAACCGAACAACATCCCCATGCAGGCCACCCACCCGGCTTGTCGAAAAAATCGTTTCACTGCGCTGCGCCTCCACCCATCGTTTTCACCCAATGGCTCACCCGTTCGAAATGCTCCAGCGGTGTTTCCCCCGGACGCACTTGCCACTGCGCATCGACCCCACGAGCAGGCATTCGCACGCTGTGGATCAGCAGAAACGCCAGCTGCTGCGGTGTCTGCCAACCCCACTCATCTGCCTGCTCGAGACGTTCACGCAGCCAGATTTCCGGGGGTTGTGTTCGCGCGAGGTCGGCGTAGGCCTGTTCGTGTTCGGCCAGCAGGAAACGGTGAGCGTTGAGCTGGCGAATCTCGCGGGTTTGCTCCGCAGGTGCGGGTGCTTGCAGCCACGGCGGGGACTCCGGCACTGGGTAGCGGCCGGGCGTCGGGTTGTCGCTGCTCTCCCATTGCGTGCCCTGCCAGTAACACACGCTGAGCGTCGGGCCGAGGTAGGCCGGTATGGCTTCGGAGGGCAGATGCGCCAGTGTCCGGCTCAGCACGCGGTTGTCGTGAAAGCGGTACAGCGCCTGATGCGGGCGGGCGCCGATGATCAGTCGTTGCTGCCAGTGTTCGACCCAAGCGGACAAGCAGGCTTGAGGCAGGCTGAACAACCATCCCCAGTTGTCCTCCGGACGGGCGAGCAGCGGCGCGATGCGTTTGTCGTCATACCGTTCAAGGGCGAAAACAAACGGCCCGTTATCCGCCAGTTCGGCGACGGGCGTGTCCTTGTAGAGGATGCGGTAGTGCTCGAAGTCGCTGGTTTGCAGTAACCACTGACGGATTTCCCGTTGCTGTGGTTGTGAGTCGAGCAGCAGATACAGGCCATGCCCTGAAGCGAATTGGCGGGTCATCCACTGGCGCGCAAAGGCTTCGCTCATGCGGCGTTCTCCCGTGGCTGGCAGATGCCCTCGCGGCAGGCTTCACACAGCGGGCAGAAGGTCGCGCCCATGGCATGGCTGGCGTTCATCAGCGCGCGTTGCGTGGACGCCAGCACGGCGGGCAATGGCGCTGGCGCCGCCAGGTCGTCGACGCCATCGGGCATCGCGGCCCGCGCCGGCGCAACCGCTTTGGGGCTGCCGCCGACCTGGATGGCACTGCTGCTGAAAATGCCGCCGTGACCGATCACCAGGTGCTCGCCGCCGACGGTGATGCTGATACTTTTGCCGGCGTTGAGTACCAGATGATCGCCGGCGTTGAGGTGGATTTGCCGACCGGCCTCAATCGCCTGCAACTGATCGACCCGGCTGTGGCTGTCACCGCTGACGTGCAAGTGGTCGCTGGCGTGGAGCCGGGTTTTGCGGTCGCCGTGCACGGTGCGCTGTTCTTCGGCCTGCAACACGCTGATGCTGTTGCCCTTGATGGTCTCGTGGCGCTCGTTGCCGACGTCCAGACGGCTGTCGTTTTCCACCTTGTGCTCGAGGTCGCGCTGGGCGCGCAGGTAAATCAGTTCGCGGCCGGCACGATCTTCCACGTGCAATTCGTTGAAGCCGCCGTTGTCCGGTGAACTGCGTGAGCGAAACACACTGCGGGTCTTGTGTTCCGGCAATTCATAGGGGGCGGGGTTGGCGCTGTTGATCAGGCAGCCGCTGACGACCGGGTGGTCCGGGTCGCCCTCAAGAAAGCTGACCAACACTTCCATGCCGACCCGCGGCAGCATCACGCTGCCATGGGCGTTGCCGGCCCAGTTAGAGGCCAGCCGCAGCCAGCAACTGCTGTGGTCGTCGTGGTTGCCTTCGCGATCCCAGTAGAACTGGACCTTGACCCGACCATACGCATCGCAATGAATCTCTTCGTTGACGGGACCGCTGACCACAGCGGTCTGGCTACCGAAGATTCGTGGCTTCACGAATGATTGCGGCGGGCGGTAGATCACGTCCCATGGCGTGGCGACAAAGTCGTTGCGGTAGCCTTCAACGAAGCCGTCGGCAGCGCCGGCGCTGGCCTCGCCCAGCGTTTCTTCCAGCACCGCTGATTGTTTTCCGCGGTGGTTGACTGCGGTCAGCAGCCACAGTCCATTGTTTTCCTCGCAGGCATGCTCGGTGATCGACAGGAAATGGCCGGACACCAGGCTGGGCTGATCGCTGTGGCCACAGCCCTGTAAGTAGTCGGCGCGATGACTTTCGAGGGCGCGGTGGGTCAGTTGCTTGCCCCGTGCGCCGTCGCGGAAGCGCCCCGGATAGCGATAATCCTCAAGCGCCGGCCGCGCCGTGTTGCTGTCGGGCCGATGGGTCGCCTCCAGCAGAAAGCGCGTCTTGCGAAAATCATGATCGCGGCGCACGGTCGCCGTCGGGCGGGTTTCCACCCGTACCTGCCATTGTTGGATTGCCGGCGTTTCGGCAACCATGCCGTTGTCCTGGCGGTAGGGCGTCGGGCGGTCCAGACGGGGGAAGACCGTCTGGTCGTCGCCCAGCACCAGCAAGTGTTTCTCCCGGCTGTGCTCGAAGTGGTAGTGAATGCCTTCTTCCTGACACAGACGCTGGATGAAGTGCAGATCCGACTCCGTCTGCACGCAGTATTCGCGCGGCGGATAGTCGGCACCGAGATGAAACCGGTGCAGGTCACGTTGAATACCGTTGTCCGCGAGAATCCGGGTGATGATCTGTGGCACGGTCATCTGCTGGAATATTCGCTGATTGCAACGATGCTGCAGATACGCCAGGCGCGGAACCAGTGTCAGGCTGTAGCGCGTCAGGCGTTTGCCGCTGTCGCCACGGGCGACGCGATTGATCACGCCGTGGATGCCATGGCCTTCGAGGTCGAACGCCAGGAACGCCTGCTGGTGCATGAGGCTTTCAAGGCGCAGATTTGCTCGTTCGCTGACCAGCTCGACCTCGAAGGTGTAGGGCTGGCTGATCGATTCGTGGCCGCTGAAGGAGAGGACTTGCAGGTCGTGTTTAACGTCGTTGAGCGAGAGGCTGAAGCGGGCATGGGCGGTCGACATCCTTTATTCCTTGTCCTGTGACGGGGCACAGGCTCTCGGACGTCGATGCAACGATTGCGCGCAGACCTTCCTTGGTCTTGCGCGCAACGAACGTTCCGGAGCCAGTTTCGTGCAACGCTAACAAGGCCGCCGAAGAATTGATGTCAGACGCTTCCCAAATTGCAGTTACACATTAAACCGGCACGCGGAAATCCAGGATTTTCAGTTGAAGGTGATGTGGAAATACGCCAACTGCGGATCCCGCCCCATCGGCGGAACCCGCGAGACAAATATGCCCTGTACCCGCCCCAGTTCCGGCAGCTCCAGCGCGCACAGGCCATCGACGAATTCGGTTGGCTCCACGCTGTTCAGTTCGACGCTGAACGGCATGCGTTCGCTGTAGCGCATTTTTGCCGAGGGGTTTTCCTCAAGTTGCCCGATATGGACTTGCAGGGTGCTGCCGTCGGGCAGGTGCAGGGTGCCGATGCGCCCCTGCAAGGCCTGGAAATGTTGGCTTTGAACCGATTGCAGCATGGTTGTGCTCCGGCAAGGTAGGAAACCGGGGGAGGTGATCCCCCGGCGGTCGATCAGTTACGCGAAGGAAAGATGCCGTTCAGCGCAATGCTGAAATTGAGCACCAGATACGGGTTCATGATGGGCAGCGGCAAGCCGTTACCGGCCGGCGAGATGGTGCCAGTGATAGTGGTCGCGGCGCCTTTGAGAGGAACGGCTGAGGCGCCCTGGGCATCGGAAAAGATATTCGCCAGACCCGGCCCGGTGCCCGATGCACCGATATAGGCATTGGTCGCGCTGGGGGTGCCGAGCGGATTGCTGGCCGGGTTGGCCAGTTGCACCGTGGTGGTGGCGGTGAGGCCGGCCAGGGTGTGGGTATGAGCGGGCAGGTTGCTGAGGGTCGGGATGACTTGTTCGGTGCCGGAGGTTTCTCCCATGATCCGTGTTGTCAGCCCCCCGCCGGAACCTTGGCAGACCGGCATGCGGCTTTGCAGGTTGGGCAGGCCGAAGTTGGTGGTGCCGTTGCCTCCGTAGGTGGTGCCCAGCAATGCGAACAGTGCCTGATTCTGTTGGATTGCGATGATCTGACCGTTGCACAAGGCCCAGCCGGTGGGCGCAAAGTTGAAGGCAAACGTCATAACCGTGCCCATGTAAACGTCCATAAAGTCCTCATCCTTCTGATTGGTGGTCGGCGGGCCGCAAGTGAATTCAGGCTGCTGCAATTGCCTTGGCACTTCGTGGCCAGGTCACGCCACGCCAGAGCGTAGACCGGGATTGGCAAGGTTGCCGGATGTCGTGAAAACGCCGGCCGGCATCGACGGCTCTCCTGCGCCTGACCTAAAGTGACGGGCAGGATTTGGCACCCATATCCGTGGTGACGCAGTACAGCGAGAGGCAGCAATGGCGCTCAACAGAGTAACGCCGGTGGGTGACACGCAGGATCCACACGCAACCCCGGGCTCATGGTTTGGCCGTTTGCGCCTGCTTCGCTGGGCCAGAGAACACTGGCTGTTGCCCATCCTGCTGCTGGCGGCGGCCGTGCGTTTTTACGATCTGAGCGCTGCGGCGATCTGGGGCGATGAAGGGTCCAGCCTGTTGCTGGCGCGTTACTCGTTAGGCGAAATCTGGCACCACGCCGGGCGCGATGTGCATCCGCCGCTGTACTTCATGTTGCTGCACGGCTGGATTGAGCTGTTCGGTGACGGCATCTTCGCGATCCGCTGTCTCAGCGCACTGGCGGGCATTGCTGCAGTGGGGCTGGGCATCCGTCTGGTGGATCAACTGGCCACGCGCCGCGCCGCGATCTTCGCCGGGGTGTTGCTGGCGCTGTTGCCGACGGCAGTGCGCTACAGCCAGGAAGTGCGCATGTACTCACTGCTCGGGTTGTTGCTGATCGCGGCCATGCTGGCGCTGATCTACTGGATCAGGCGGCCGCAACGGCATCGCTATCTGGTGGTGTATGCGCTGTTGATGACGGCGGCGTTCTACACTCACTACTTCGCCGTGTTCGCGGCGCTGTGCCACTGGATTTATCTGGGGGTGATCCGCCTGCAGCGCGGCTACCGTTTTCGCCACATTCAGCGCGCCGACTGGTGGCTGGCCAATCTGGCCATCGTTGTGTTGTACCTGCCCTGGCTGCCCAACGTGTTCGACCTGCTGCAACATATGGAGCAGCTCAAGACCGGCGGCGATGTCGGCTGGGAAGACCCGGTCACCCTGGCATCGCTGCCTTCGATGATCTGGGCGTGGCTGACCCAGGATGATGGCGATGCTCGCTCGCTGTTGATCTTCAGCGCCTTGCCGCTGGCGTTGCTGCTGTTGGTTGCGGTGGCCGTGATGCGTGATCGCAGCGTGTCCCGTGGCAGTGTCCTGCTGGCGTTGTACACCGGCCTGCCCTTGCTGCTGGTGTTCGCGGTGTCGTTTATCACCCCGGTGTTCATCGAGCGCTACCTGACCGCGTACGCAATGGGTTTGCCGATGCTGGCCGGGATGGCCATCGACCGCTTGTACAGTCGCATGCGGCTGTTGGCGCTGGCAGTGCTGGTGGCACTGATCGGGGTCGAAATGGTCGGGGTGAACACAAACGCCACGGTGGACCGCAATGACCAGTTCGACCGCGTGGTGAACTACGTCAACCAGCATTTCCAGGCAGGCGACCGGATCGTCACCAGCGACATGCTCTGGTACTTGAGCTACGTCTACTGCGATCGCAGCGGCGCACGGGTTCGCCTGTACACGCCACCGGCAGCGGATGGCCGTTCGACGCGGCCCAATGACTACGGGTTCGGCACGCTGGTGGCCGCCGATGTCTATCTGGACAGCCTTGCCGAACTGCCCGTTAACGGCCGGGTATGGCTTATTGGCACGCTGGATGATCCGCAGGAATTTTTGCCGTTGCCTGCCACTTGGCGCATCGCGGGTGAGGTCCATGCCGGCGGCGCGCAAGCGCGGTTGATCACGTTCAAATCGCCAAGTGATTAAGCGCGGTCACGACTCAATCGTTTCACCTTTGAAATCGCGATAAAAAGTTAACTGGTTAGTCCTTTTTGCTCTGACCTGATATCAAAACACTACTAGTCGCAAGGTTACTGTTGGACTACGCTCTGTCGGACAAAAGGACTTCCGACTACGGTGAATGGATTGCAGCAGTTCCACTTTATTTCCGGCTTGCCGCGCTCGGGCTCGACCCTGCTTTCTGCGATCCTTTTGCAGAACCCGCGCTTTCACGCCGGAATGACCAGCCCGGTTGGCGCCCTGTTTTCCAGCGTGCTTGAGCAATGCGGCGCCGGCAGCGAGTTCGGCGCAGTGATCGACATCCCCATGCGCCGCCGTTTGCTGCGCGGTCTGTTCGACTCCTACTACGCCGACAAAGTCGATAAACCGGTGGTGTTCGACACCAATCGGCAGTGGAGCTCGCGGCTGCCGGCACTCAATGACCTGTTTCCCAAAGCCAAAGTCATCGCTTGTGTGCGCAACGTCGCGTGGGTGATGGACAGCCTTGAGCGGCTGTACCGCGCCAATCCTTATGAAAACACCAAACTGTTCGGCGACGCCGTCGAGCGCAACACGGTCTACAGCCGCTGCGAAACCCTGGCTCAGCGTAACCGGCTGGTGGGTTTTGCCTGGGCAGCGCTCAAGGAAGCCTATTACGGCGAGCACGCCGATTCGCTGCTGATCGTTGATTACGATTTGCTGACTCAGGCGCCTGAGCGGGTGCTGCGGCTGGTTTACGACTTCATCGACGAACCCTGGTTCGAGCACGATTTCGAGCACCTGGCCTACGACGCACCAGAATTCGATCAGGGCCTGGGCCTGGCCGGCCTGCACAAGGTCAAGCCGAAGGTCGCCTTGCAGTCTCGGCGCACGATCCTGCCGCCGGACCTGTTCAAGCAATACGCCGATTTGTCCTTTTGGCTCGATGGCTCAGCCAGCGCCGCCAATGTCATTCGTATGAAGTCCGACGCTGCGATCAACTGATCGCGGCGTTTTTTATTGATGCGTCACGTACATTCGTTCGAGTTCGGGTGAGCAACATGTGGTGGTCTCTTTTTGGCAGTGCGAAGGTCAAGTCACGGACAACCGAGGGTCAGCGTTCGCTGGCATCGCCGATGATCATGTCGCTGGAACCGCGCATGCTGTTCGACGGCGCAGTGGCTGCCACCGTGGCCGATACGGCTGCACAGGCTGACAGCCACCCTGCGGCGGATGCCGCCAAGGCGCCGACCGCCGATCACCCGGTCGCCAGCAAGGACACCCATGGTCAGGCCGATGCCACACCGGCCGCCAGCCCGGTGGCGGTGCCGGGCCAGAGCGTGGTGTTCGTCGATTCGCGTGTGAAAGATGCCGACAGCCTGGTTCAGGGCGTTGCCCCTGGCACCCAGGTGGTGAAACTCGACGCCACCAAGGATGGTTTGCAACAGATCGCCGATTACCTCGATCAACATCATGGCGTCAGTTCAGTGCAGATCATTGCCCACGGCAACGCTGGCGATCTGTGGTTGGGCAACAGTTATCTGTCTGCGGACAACGTCGCGCAACGCAGCGCCATCCTCGGCGAAATCGGCAAGGACATGAGCGCTGGCGGCGACATCCTGATCTACGGCTGCTACACCGCCGAGGGCGATCGCGGCTTGAGTTTCGTCGACTCGCTGGCGCAGTTGACCGGCCGTGATGTAGCCGCTTCGAATAACCGCACCGGTGTCGGCGGCGACTGGGATCTGGAAATTGCCACCGGCAGCATCGAGAGCGCCAACGTCTTGTCGACCAAGGCGATGAGTGAATATCAATGGGGCCTTGCCACCTGGACCGCGACTAACAACCTCGACTCGGGCGTCGGCTCGTTGCGTACGACTCTGGCGTCTGCGCAAAACGGCGACATCGTCACGTTCAACGCCGGCATGACCGTGCAACTCAACTCCGAGTTATTGATCAACAAGAACATCACCGTCGATGGCGATCTGAACAACGACGGCGTGGCCGACGTGACCCTCGACGGGCAATACAAGACCCGCGTGGTGGAAATCACTTCCGGCGCCACCGTGACGCTGGACGGACTGGTGATCACCAAGGGGCTGGTGGCCGGCAATGGCGGCAACGGTGGCGCGGCGGCGGCAGGCGCCATGGGCGGCGGGATTTTCAACGCCGGCATTCTTACGCTCAATAACGTCACGGTGACTGCCAACGCCGCTTCCGGTGGTGGCGGCGGCGGTGGGGTGGCCGGAGGTTATTCCGGCGGCGGCGGTGGCGGTGGTGGCGGGATCGGCGGCGGTAACGGTGGCCATGGTGGTTCGACAGGCCCGGGCATCTCAACCTATGCCGGTGGGGTCGGCACAGCGAATACCGGTGGTTATGGCGGCGGCTACACCTCGAACGATATGGGCGGGCGCGGCGGTACCAGCACTGGCGGCCTCGGCGGCAATGGCGCCGCCGGTTACAGTCAGGGCGGCAACGGCGGCTCAGCGACCAACGGCACGTTGTCCATTGGTGGCGGCGGCGGTGGTTCGGGCTGGAACTCGGTTGGCGGCGTCGGTGGCAATGCGGCCGGCGGTATCTACAACGCCTCGACCGGCACCTTGAAAGTCATCGGCACATCGGTCATCAGCAATAACCTCGCGGCGGGCGGTGGCGGCGGCGGTGGTGGCAGCGGCGGCAACATTGCCAACGGCGGTGACGGTGGCCGTGGTGTCGGGGCCATCTGGAACAACGGCGGCACGGTACTGATCACCGCTGCCAACTTCGCGGCGATCACCGGCAACGCTGCGGCCAGTGGTGTCGGAGGCCCGTCAAACGGCGGCGCGACGGGTAGCTCGCCGAGTGCCACTGCGACGGTTTACAGTATCGGCGGCACGCTCAATACCAATTACGTCGAACCACCGACCGCGACCATCGTCCTGGCGGACAGTGCGCTGAAAATTGGCGAAACCTCGCTGGTGACCATCACCTTCAACATGGCGGTCACTGGCTTCACCAATGCCGACCTGACCATCGCCAACGGCACGTTGACGGCCGTGAGCAGCAGCGATGGCGGGATCACCTGGACCGCGACTTTTACGCCGACCAACGGGATTACCGACACCACCAACGTCATCACTCTGGACAACACCGGTGTGGCGGCGGTCTCTGACGGTACCGTGGGTGTCGGTACCACCAATTCCAGCAATTATGTGATCGATACCCAGCGCCCGACGGCCACTATCGTTGTCGCTGACACGGCCCTGAAAATCGGTGAAACGTCGCTGGTGACCATCACTTTCAGTGAAGCGGTCAGCGGTTTCACCAACGCCGACCTGACCATCGCCAACGGCACGTTGTCCGCCGTGAGCAGCAGCGATGGAGGCATTACCTGGACGGCGACGTTTACGCCCAGTGGCAGTGTCACCGACACCACTAACGTGGTGACGCTGGATAACACCGGGATCGCTGACCTGGCCGGTAACGCCGGCAGCGGTACAACCGATTCCAACAACTACGCCATCGACACCGTGCGCCCGACGGCCACCCTTGTCGTTGCGGACACCGCGCTCAAGGCAGGGGAAACCTCGCTGGTGACCATCACGTTCAGCGAGGCCGTGACCGGTTTCACCACCGCCGACCTGTCCGTGGCCAATGGCAGCGTGAGCGGTTTGAGCAGCAGTGACGGCGGGGTCACCTGGACGGCCACCCTCACGCCAACCAACAACATCAGCGATACCACCAACCTGATCACCCTGGCCAATACCGGCCTCTCCGATTTGTCCGGCAATACCGGCAGCGGCACCACCGACTCGAACAATTACGCCATCGACACGCAGCGCCCGACGGCGACGATTGTGGTTGCCGACAACGCCTTGAGAATCGGCGAAACGTCGTTGGTGACCATCACCTTCTCCGAAGCCGTGACCGGCTTCACTAATGCCGACCTGACCATCGCCAACGGCACGCTGAGCGCCGTGAGCAGCAGTGATGGTGGCATCACCTGGACGGCAACCTTCACGCCGACCGCCAACATTACCGATGCCACCAACCTGATCACCCTCGACAACAGTGGGGTCAGTGACGTCAACGGCAACCAGGGCAGCGGCACCACCGACTCCAATAACTACGCCATCGACAACCAGCGCCCAACGGCCACCATTGTGTTCACAGACACGGCCTTGAAAATCGGCGACACATCGCTGGTGACCATCACCTTCAGTGAAGCGGTCAGCGGTTTTACCAACGCCGACCTGACCATCGCCAACGGCACCTTGAGCGCAGTCAGCAGCAGTGACGGAGGTATTACCTGGACCGCAACGTTCACTCCGGGCGCCAGCATCAGCGACACCACCAATCTGGTGACGCTGGACAACACCGGCATCGCTGACCTGGCCGGCAACGCTGGCAGCGGCACTACGGATTCGAACAATTACAGCATCGACACCCAACGTCCGACAGCGACCATCGTGGTCGCCGACACGAGCCTCAGCGCCGGTGAAACCTCGTTGGTGACCTTTACCTTCTCCGAGGCGGTGACGGGCTTCACCAACGCCGATCTGAACATACCCAACGGCACGTTGACCGCCGTGAGCAGCAGCGACGGCGGCATCACCTGGACGGCGACATACACGCCCACTCTCGGGATCAACGACACCAGCAACCTGATCAGCCTGAACAACACCGGCATCGCTGACCTGGCCGGTAACGCCGGCACCGGCGTCACCAACTCCGGCAATTTCGTGATCGACACCATGGTTCCGACCGCCACTATCGTGGTTGCCGACAACAGCCTGAGCATCGGCGAAACCACCACGGTGACCATCACCTTCTCCGAAGCCGTGACCGGTTTCAGTAACGCCGATCTGACCATCGCCAACGGCACGCTGAGCGCCGTGAGCAGCAGTGATGGTGGTATCACCTGGACGGCAACCTTCACGCCGACCGCCAACATTACCGACGCGACCAACCTGATCACCCTGGACAATACCGGGGTGCAGAATGGGTCCGGCAACGTGGGAGTGGGGACCACTGATTCGAACAATTACGCCATCGACACCCAGCGCCCGACCGCGACCGTTGTGGTGGCCGACACGGCGCTGGGCGTTGGTCAGACCACCACGGTCACTATTACCTTCAGCGAGGCGGTGACTGGCTTCACCCTGGCAGACCTGACCGTCGAGAACGGCACACTTTCCGCGCTGAGCACTTCGGACAACATCACCTACACCGCGACGTTTACCCCATCGGCCGGCGTCACCGACACCAGCAACCTGATCACCCTGGACAACACTGGAGTGGTCGACGGGGCCGGTAACACTGGCAGCGGTACCACCGATTCGAACAACTACGCGGTCGACAGTCAGCGTCCGACCGCCACGGTTGTCATGAGCGACAACGATCTGCGTCCTGGTGAAACAGCGACCGTGACCATCACCTTCAGCGAAGCGGTCACCGGTTTCGACAATGCCGACCTGAGCGTCGCCAACGGCACGTTGAGCAACGTCTCGTCCAGCGACGGCGGCATCACCTGGACGGCGACGTTCACTCCGACCATCGGCATCAGCGATACCACCAACCTGATTGTTCTGAACAACACCGGCATCAGCGATCTGGCCGGCAATACTGGCACCGGCACCACCAACTCGGCCAACTACGCGGTGCAAACCGAAGTGCCGACCGCGACCATCGTCGTTGCGGACAGCTCGCTCAAGGCCGGGGAAACCTCGATCGTGACGATCACCTTCAGCGAGGCGGTCAGCGGTTTCAGCAATGCGGACCTGACCATCGCCAATGGCACCCTGAGCAACGTCAGCTCCAGCGATGGCGGCATCACCTGGACCGCCACGCTGACGCCAACCGCCAACATCACCGACACCAGCAACCTGATTACCCTCGACAACAGCGGGGTCACCAACGCCTCTGGCAACAGTGGCGTCGGCACCACCGACTCCAACAACTTTGCCATCGACACCGCGTTGCCGACCGCCACTATCGTGGTCGCCGACAATCGCCTGGGCATTGGCGAAACCACCACGGTGACCATCACCTTCAGCGAAGCCGTGAGCGGTTTCGATCTGTCGGACATCAGCGTCGCCAATGGCTCCTTGTCGAACCTGATCAGCAGCGACGGCGGCATCACCTGGACCGCCACGCTGACACCAACCGCCAACGTCAACGATGCGACCAACCTGATCATCGTCGACACTGCCGGCGTGCAGGATCTGGCCGGCAACCTTGGTGCGAGCATCGCCATTTCCAACAACTACGCGCTCGACGCGACCCGGCCAACGGTGGACATCGTGGTCGCCAACCCGCATCTGGGGATCGGTCAGACCACCACGGTGACCTTCACCTTCAGCGAGGCGGTGAGCAATTTCGACCTGTCCGACCTGAGCGTGACCAACGGTGATCTGAGTAACCTGAGCAGCAGCGATGGTGGCAAGACCTGGACCGCGACGTTCACCCCGACCGCGAATGTCACCGATCCGAGCAACTTCATCGCGCTGGACACCAGCAACGTCACTGACCTGGCCGGTAACGTCGGCAGCACGGTGGCGGTGTCGAACAACTATGGTCTCGACAGCGAACGGCCAACGGCGACGGTGGTGATTGCCAACCCGAACCTGGGCATCGGCCAGACATCGGCGGTGACCATCACCTTCAACGAGGCGGTGAGCGGCTTCGATCTGGCAGACATCAACGTCGGTAACGGCACCTTGTCCAACCTGAGCAGCAGCGACGGCGGCAAGACCTGGACCGCGACGCTGACACCGAATGCCAACGTCAACAGTGCCAGCAATGCGATCAGCGTCAACAGCGCGGGTGTCAGCGATGCCTCCGGCAACAGTGGCAGCGATGTCAGCAGCTCGAACAATTACGTGATCAATACCGTGCCGCCGGTCGTTCCACCCACGACACCAACCAGCGTGGTGATTCCCGATCCACTGATTCGCAGCAGCGATCCGGTGGTGTCGCCACCGCCGCCGAACATCCCGCTGCAACCGATCATTTTCACCGCCCCCACCGGCGATATCGGCTCACCGCTGACCTTTGCGCCGCTGTTCGAACAACGGGTGATTGGCAACGGCATCCGCCCGCTGGGCGATATTTTCATCAATCAAGGTGCCCTCAGCCCGAGCTTCATTGCGCAAGTGTTCAGCAGCAGTGACAACGGCGGTGATGGATCCGGTCACGGCTTCCTCGGCTTTGGCGGCGGTGATGGTGGCGTATTCGGTACCAGCACGTTATCGAGCCTGTTCAATCAAGACAGTGCCGCCGGCCGCGATTCGTTGAATGCGTTTGGCAGCCAGTCACTCAAGGCTGGCGACGTTTCTCAAGGCCTGCGCGGCGTGTTTGGTGCGCCGACGCTGGGCCAGCAACTGCAACAACTCAAAGACAACGAACAGCACCGGGTCGACAACCTGGCGGCAGCACTGCAACAGGTCGGCATCAGCGAAATATCGGCCTGAACCAACCATTACTCAACACTGTGCGGGACCTAGGGGCGATCCAGGGATGAAGAGAAGTCAGAAGTTGTTCGGCGCCAGCCTGCTGGCGCTGGCGATCAGCGGATGTGCAGTGACCAGTGAACCGATTGAGCGCAGCGTCAGTGAACAGCGTGCCAAAAGCGACCTGCAAGGCATGTACAAGGATCAGGAACCGCTGCGCGGTCCGTTGACCCTGCATCAGGCCATGGCCCGCGCGGTGAAATATAACCTCGAAGGCCGCTTGAAGATCATGGAGGAAGCGCTGGCCAAGCGGCAGCTCGACCTCGCCAGTTTCGACATGCTGCCGCGCATGGCGCTGGACGCCGGCTACGTCGGGCGCAACAACGTCAACGCCTCCAGCAGCCAGAGCGTACGCACCGGCACCCAGTCGCTGGAACCGTCGACCTCGCAGGATCGCGACCGCGAGGTCGCCGACCTGACCATGGTCTGGAATGTCCTCGACTTCGGCGTCAGCTACATCAGCGCCAAGCAGCAGGGCGATCAGCGCCTGATCGTCCAGGAACGGCGCCGCAAAGTGATCAACACCATCGTTCAGGATGTGCGTTCGGCCTATTGGCGAGCGATGGCCGCCGAGCGCCTGCTCAAACAGATCGACAGCCTGATGGCCCGTGTCGACACCGCCCGGCGCAACAGTCAGAGCATGAGCGACCAGCGCATTGGCGACCCGGTGCAATCGCTCAGCTACCAACGTTCGCTGATCGAAGCCACCCGGCAACTGGAAGAGCAGCGCCGTGCCCTGTCTTTGGCGAAAACCGAACTGGCGACCCTGATCAACCTGCCGCTGGGTACCAACCTGACCTTGGCCACCGATGACGGTTATCAGATTCCCGAACTCAAGGTCGATCTGGCGAAACTGGAACAGGAGGCGCTGACCAGCCGTCCGGAACTGCGTGAGCAGGATTACCAGACCCGCATCAGCGCCGCTGAAACCCGCAAGGCCATGCTGCGTCTGTTGCCGGGCCTGGAGTTTTCCGCCGGCGGGCATTACGACAGCAACTCGTTCCTGGTCGAACAGGGCTGGGCCGACTATGGCGTGAAAGTCACCTGGAACCTGTTCAACGTGATCTCCGCTCCGGCGGCCATTGATGTCGCCAAGGCTGGCGAGGAAGTGGCCACCGCGCGGCGTCAGGCCATGTCGATTGCGGTGCTGGCGCAGCTCTACGTGGCCAACGCCAACTATCAAGAGGCCTTGCGCCAGTTCAAGACGAGCCAGCAACTGTCGGACATCGACGGGCAAATCGTCGGCCAGTTGCGCAATCGTCATCAGGCGGCGGGCATTGGTGAACTGGAACTGATTCAGGGCGAGCTGAACAACCTGCAAGCAGACCTGCGCCGCGACCTGTCCTACGCCGATCTGCGCAATGCGTACGGACAGATCTTCGCCAGTGCCGGCCTCGATCCACTGCCGGATCAGGTGCAATCGACCGAAGTGCAGTCGATCGCCACCGCTCTGGCCAATCGAGAATCGGCCTGGGCGGCCGGTGATATTTCGGTGCCGGTGGCGCATGCTGCGGCGCCGGCCCGGTAAGCGCCGGGTGGGCTCGTGAGCCGGCCGGCATGTTCGCGCCTGCCGGTGACGGTGGATTTGCCGTTGTTGTTGCAAGCGCTGGCGGCGATTGATGAGCAGGCCTGGCGCGGGCATTTCAACAGCGACTATTTCACCGGCGACTGGAGCGGCGTGGCGCTGATTTCGTCAGCCGATGCGCTGACCGAATTGTCCCCCGGGCAGGCTGCGCCGGTGCCTCGTGCGCCCTGGTTGCGGGATGAGCGCTGGCAACGCGGGCTGCATGCGTTGTCGCTGGAAATTGTCAGTGCGCGCCTGTTACGGCTGGGCCCTGGCGGGCGCATTCACGAACACCGCGACTACGATCTCGACGGCCCGCAAGCGGATCTGCGGCTGCACATTCCGCTGCTCAGCCCACCCGCTGTGGACTTCTGGCTGGAAGACCGGCGTGTACCGATGACGGTGGGGGAATGCTGGTTTCTCGATCTTGCCCGAGCCCATCGCGTGGACAACCGCGACGCCTCGGCGAGGATTCATCTGGTGCTCGATTGCCGCCCGACGGCCTGGGTACTGGAAAAGATTGCCGAAGGCTTGCGCGATACCCCGGCAGCACAGACAGCGGATTCGCCGCTGCAACCATTGCAGCGTGTGCTCGACGGTGATGCGCAGCTGGCGGCGACATTGCAGGCCATCGGCGACCCGGAAACGTTCATCGAGCGCACCCTGCAACTGGCTGCTGCCCAAGGTCTGGCCTTGACCCGTGAAGAGCTGCGCGCGGCAATGCGCAATGGTCGCCGGCAGTGGAACGAACAATGGCACGGCTGAGCTTCGACGGCTGGTTGCCGATCCGCGTCTGGCCGGTCGCCGGGCAATGGCAGGTGGACTGGTGCTGGTTCGCGGATACGCCGTTGCATCAGCCGTTTTTCCGCGAGGCGGTGGAGGATGCGTTGCGGCTACCGTTCAATCAGGCCTTTCGCCGGCAGACGCCGTTGGCGGCGCTCAGCGATTGGCAGGCGCAAAGCCCGGGCCTGGCACCGAGCGCGTTCATTCTGCATGCCTCTCGCTGTGGTTCGACGCTGATCAGCCAGATGCTCGCGCGGCTCGACGATCACATCGTGGTGTCCGAACCGCCACCGCTGGATGCGCTGTTGCGCAGCGACCTGCCGGCCGGCGAACGGCGCGCGGCCATCTGCGGATTGCTTTCGGCCTATGGACAGCGGCGTCGTGGTATCGAGCAACGGCTGGTGATCAAGCTCGATGCCTGGAGTATCGGCGAATGGCCGCTGTTGCAGGCCTGTTTTCCCGACACGCCGTGGCTGTTTCTGTATCGCGATCCTGTGGAAATTGCTGTTTCGCACCTGCGTCGTCCCGGGATGCACATGGTGCCGGGCATGCTGGGGGATTGCGTGCTCGAAGACGGTTTGCCGTTCGTGGGACGCGAGGACTTCATCGCCCGGCGCCTGGGACGATTGCTCGAGGCCGGTGTGGTGCACTGCCGTGACTCGGCGGGTGCGCTGGTCAACTACAGCGAACTGCCCGATGCGATGGCGGGGCGCTTGGCGCGGTTTTTCAAGCTGACGGCCGAACAGCGCCAACAGGTATGGCTGGCCGCCGCGCAGCACGCGAAGCAGCCCGCGCAGGCCTTTGTGGCCGATGGCGAGGCCAAACGGCGTGAAGCGTCGCCGCTGTTGCGGGCGCGGTTGCAGGCTTGCGCGTGTGCACCCTATGCGGCTTTGGAGAAAATGCGCGGCGTTTAAAGGATCGCAGCCTGCCGGGAAATGCCTGCTCTGCAGGCGCTGCCGAAAGCTGCGATCTGTTGCTGTTCATGATTTGCCCGACAGATCCGCCATGCCCTTGAGCAACTCGATCGGCAACGGGAAGACAATCGTCGAGCTCTTGTCGCCGGCAATCGAACTCAAGGTCTGCATGTAGCGCAATTGCATGGCGCCAGGCTGGCGCCCGAGCATTTCGGCGGCCTGCATGAGTTTTTCCGACGCCTGTAACTCACCTTCGGCGTGGATCACCTTGGCCCGCCGTTCCCGTTCGGCTTCGGCCTGTTTGGCGATGGCGCGGACCATCGACTCGTTGAGATCGACATGCTTGATCTCGACGTTGGCGACCTTGATGCCCCACGCGTCGGTCTGCGCGTCGAGCACTTGCTGGATGTCGATGTTCAACTGTTCGCGCTCGGCCAGCAGTTCATCGAGTTCGTGTTTACCGAGCACTGCGCGCAGGGTGGTCTGGGCCAGTTGGCTGGTGGCGGAGAGAAAGTCCTCGACCTGAATGATCGCCTTCTGCGGGTCGAGCACGCGGAAATACAACACCGCGTTGACCTTCACCGAGACGTTATCGCGGGTGATCACGTCCTGCGGCGGCACATCGAGAACAACGGTGCGCAGATCAACCCGGACCATTTGCTGCACCACCGGAATCAGCAGGATCAGCCCCGGCCCTTTGACCTGCCAGAAGCGCCCGAGCTGGAACACCACACCGCGTTCGTATTCACGCAGGATGCGGAACGTCGATCCGGCCAGGGCGATCACCAACAGCAGCAGCGCGACAAAACCGATTTGCAGACCCATGATCACTCTCCGTGACGCACCGCGTCAGTCGCGGCAACTTTCAGCAATAAGCCTCTACGCCCGACCACGCGCACCGATTGCCCGGTGTGCAGGGGTGTCGCGCTGCGCACTTGCCAGTGTTCGCCCTGCAGTTGCACCCAGCCGTTGTGGACGTTTTCCGCTTGCACGGTGGTCACCGCCGTCACGCTGCCGACCAGCCCGGCATCGCCACTGACGGCATGACGTGGCCGGGTTTTCATGGCGCGGACGATCAATGCGCTCAGCAACAGGGCACTGAGCAGGCCGAGACCGATGATCGTCGGCACTGGCAATTCGGCGTTGCCCAGAATCAGCGCGCCGATCACGAACATGATGATCCCGCCCAGGCCGATCACTCCGTAGTTGGGCAGCGCGGCTTCGGCGATCAGAAAGACAATGCCGAGGGTGATCAGCCACAGGCCGACCGGGCTCATGGCCGGCAACGGCGTATCGGCGGCGAGGGCTGAGCCGCTCAGCAGCAGTAATACGGCAAACGTACAACATCGGCTGTTCACGTGACCCTCCGCGAGCGTCATGGGCTGGTTCTTTCAGTCTAGTTGAGGCTGGGGCGGGACGAATGTTGATCAACGTGCGCAGCTGTCCAGTGAGCGGATTTCCCGCTGCCAGCGGCCCGCCGGACTAGACTCAAAACACGGCAATAACCGTTCAGCGCGACACCGAGGTGCATCATGCGTATGGCAAGAAAGGTGCAAAGCAGCCTGACCCGGGCGCATTGCGAATACGACATCGTCGCCCACCGGCATTCGTCCAGTAGCCTGGAGACCGCGCGGGTTAGCGGGGTGCCTGCCGAGCGAGTGGCGAAGTCGGTCATCCTCGATGACCATCACGGGCACTATTTGATGGCCGTGCTGCCGGCCAGCCGGCATCTGGACTTGAGCAAGGTGCGCACCAGCGGTGAATGGCAACTGACCCGCGAAAGCAATCTGGCGCACATCTTCGACGACTGCGAACGCGGTGCGGTGCCACCGCTGGGTGATTCCTATGGCCTGGACATGGTCATCGACCCGCTGCTGACCCGGCAGAAAGACATCTACCTGGAGGCCGGCAACCACAACTATCTGCTGCACATGAGCATGCCCGAGTTTTTGAAGATGGTGCCGCATGCCGAGGTACGAGAGTTGAGCCATTAATGTTGGCGGCGCTCGGGCTGGCGCTATCGCGGGCAAGCCAGGCTCCCACAGGTATTGGGTTGTTCACCAATAGTGTGTTCACCCGAAAACACGGTGGGAGCGGGCTTGTCCGCGATTGCTCTTCCACACACCTGTTTTCTCAAGGAGTCCTCCATGGAACAGCCCATCCACAGCCTGCCGTGCCTGTTCGACCAACTGGGACTGCGCAGCGACCCCACCAGCATCGAGCAATTCATCGCCACCCATTCACCACTCAAGCCGGAATTGCACCTGGCGGACGCGTTTTTCTGGAGCAAGAGCCAGGCCGATTTTTTGCGTGGCGAGATTCTCGATGATGCCGATTGGGCGGAAGTGGTAGATCAGCTGGATGTGATGTTGCGCAAGGGACGCGATACGTAGGAGCTGTGCAGAAACGCTTCAAGGAACATTTGTTTCAAAACTTGACTGAAATTCCCTGCCAATGCGATATTGATAGTTAGCAAACTAACAGTGTGCATTGCCCCGTGCCGAATTCCCTCGACGCTCTCCAGATGAACATCAGCAGTGCCATGGTGGTGGCCGCCAGACACTGGCGGAAAATCTGCCAGACCACGCTGGTCAACTACGGCATCTCCGAAGCCTGCGCCGTGCCGCTCTTGATGATCGGCCGGCTGGGTGAGGGCGTGCGTCAGGTGCAAGTGGCGCAGGCGGCCGGGATGGAGAGTCCGTCGCTGGTGCGTCTGCTCGATCAGTTGTGCCATTCCGGTTACGTCTGCCGCACCGAAGATGTCCAGGATCGTCGGGCCAAATGTCTGAGCCTGACCGATACCGGCCGCGAGCTGGTGCAAGCGGTGGAAGCCGAACTGGTGCGCCTGCGTCACGAGGTACTCGAAGGCATCGACCAGAGTGATCTGGAGGCTGCGCTTCGGGTACTGCGCGCTTTTGAGGTGGCCCATCCGCCTGTGGTGATCAAGTCTTGAACGGTTTTTTCTCTGGCATTCCGCCGGCCCGTGATTGGTTTTACGGGGTCCGTACCTTTGCAGCGTCGATGATCGCGCTGTACATCGCCTTGCTCATGCAAATGCCACGTCCGTATTGGGCGATGGCCACGGTGTATATCGTTTCCAGTCCGTTTCTCGGGCCAACCAGCTCCAAGGCACTGTATCGCGCCATCGGCACCTTTCTCGGGGCCGCAGCGGCAGTGCTGTTCGTGCCGATGTTCGTGCAGAGCCCGTATGTGCTGGTGGTGGTCATTGCCTTGTGGACGGGGATTTTGCTGTTCCTGTCGCTGCACCTGCGTACCGCCAATAACTACGCGCTGATGCTCGCCGGTTACACCTTGCCGCTGATTGCCTTGCCGACGGTGGATAACCCGCTGGCGGTGTGGGACGTGGCAGAAGCGCGCACCGAAGAGATTTTCCTCGGCATCGCCGTGGCTGCGGTGATCGGCGCGATGTTCTGGCCGCGCCGTCTGGCGCCGGTGTTCAACGACGCCGTCGGCAAGTGGTTCGCCGATGCCACGACGTACAGCCTGAAATTTCTCGGCCGCGACGTGCAGCCTGAGCAGATCACGGCCTTGCGCATGGCCATGGTCGCCAATTTCAACAGCCTCGAATTGATGATCGGCCAGTTGCCCCACGAAGGCGCGAGGCCGCAAACCGTGCGCAACACCAAGGAGCTGCGCGGGCGGATGATCCACCTGTTGCCGGTGATCGACGCCCTCGAAGACTCGCTCTACGCCCTCGAACGACGCACGCCGGAACTGGTGGAAAAGTTTGCCCCGCTGCTGACTGCGACCCAGCAATGGCTCGGCCATAACGACGCCGACCTGGCGCGTTGGCAGGCGCTCAAGGATCAGCTTCAGGCCTTGCAGCCAAGCTGCGAGGCGCTGGAAGACCGCCAGCAATTGCTGTTTTCCAACGCGATTTATCGCCTCGGTGAATTCATCGATCTGTGGCAGGACTGCCGCAGCCTGCAGGACGCGATTCTCTGCGAACGGCAGGACAGCTGGCGCGCGGTTTACCGGCACTGGCGCCTCGGGCGTCTGACGCCGTTTCTCGATCGCGGGATGATGCTGTATTCGGTGGCCTCGACCATTCTGGCGATCATCGTCGCCTCGGTACTGTGGATTCTGCTCGGCTGGCCGGATGGCGGCAGTGCGGTGATTCTGGCGGCGGTGGCGTGCAGTTTCTTTGCCTCGATGGACGACCCGGCGCCGCAGATCTACCGGTTCTTTTTCTGGACCGGGATGTCGGTATTGTTTGCCAGCCTCTATCTGTTTCTGATTCTGCCGAACCTGCACGACTTTCCGATGCTGGTGCTGGCGTTTGCGGTTCCGTTCATCTGTGTCGGCACCCTGACGGTACAGCCGCGGTTCTACCTCGGCATGCTTCTGACGCTGGTCAACACCTCGTCGTTCATCAGCATTCAGGGCGCGTACGACGCGGACTTCTTTGCCTTTGTGAACGCCAACCTGGCCGGCCCCATCGGTTTGCTGTTCGCGTTTATCTGGACGCTGATCGCCCGCCCGTTCGGCGTCGAACTGGCTGCCAAACGCCTGACCCGCTTCAGCTGGAAGGACATCGTGCACATGACTGAGCCGGCCAACCTCGCTGAACACCGGCACTTGGGCGTGCAACTGCTCGACCGCTTGATGCAGCACTTGCCACGCCTGGCCATGACCGGTCAGGACACCGGCATTGCCATGCGGGAAGTGCGCGTGGGCCTGAACCTGCTCGATCTGCTGGCCTACACCCCACGCGTCAGCGGCGCGCCGCAGGTCCTGCTGCAACAAGTGGTGGCTGAGGTTGGCGAGTATTTCCGCGCCTGTCTGAAGGCCGGCGAGCGCTTGCCGGCGCCGAGTCCTTTATTGATGACGATGGACCGCGCGCGCCGTGCGCTCAAAGGGCACGGCGACGAGGAAACCCGGTTAAACCTGTTGCATGCCTTGAGCGGTTTGCGCCTGGCGCTGTTGCCCGGTGTGGAATTTGTCAGCACCGGCGATGCCGAAGAACCGCTGCCCGATGGAGCGCCCCTATGATCGGTGATCTGGATATCAGCGGCATTTTCCTGCCGACCCTGCTGGTGCTGATGGGCATCACCTATGTGTTGTTTTTGCTGGTGCACGGCGTGCTCACACGCCTGCACTTTTACCGTCTGGTCTGGCACCGGGCATTGTTCAACGTGGCTCTCTACGCCGTGCTGTTGTATGGCGTGGACTCACTCAGTCGATACCTGATGACATGAAAAAACCGTTTCTGACTATCGGTCGCGTGGTCCTGACCCTGCTGATCGTGACTTTCGCTGTCGTCCTCGTCTGGCGCATGGTGATGTATTACATGTTTGCGCCGTGGACCCGCGACGGCCATATCCGCGCCGACATCATCCAGATTGCCCCGGACGTGTCCGGGCTGATCCAGCAGGTCGAGGTCAAGGACAACCAGTTGATCAAACGCGGCCAAGTGCTGTTCAGCATCGACCAGGACCGCTTCAAACTGGCCCTGCGTCAAGCTAAAGCAACGGTTGCCGATCGCGAAGAAACCCTCGCCCAGGCCCAGCGTGAGGCCAAGCGTAACCGTGGCCTGGGCAATCTGGTGCCGGCCGAACAGCTGGAAGAAAGCCTGTCGAAGGTCGCCCGTGCGCAATCGGCGCTGGCTGAAGCGCTGGTGGCGGTGGACAGCGCCCAGCTCAACCTCGACCGTTCGGTGATCCGCAGTCCGGTGGACGGCTACGTCAACGACCGTGCACCGCGTCCGCAAGAGTTCGTCACGGCCGGGCGGCCAGTGCTGTCGGTGGTCGACAGCAACTCGTTCCACATCGACGGATATTTTGAAGAAACCAAACTCGACGGCATCCATGTCGGCCAGTCTGTCGACATCCGTGTGATTGGCGACAAAGCGAAGCTGCGCGGGCATGTCGAAAGCATCGTCGCCGGTATCGAAGACCGTGACCGCACCAGCGGCAGCAACCTGCTGCCCAACGTCAACCCGGCGTTCAGCTGGGTGCGCCTGGCGCAGCGGATTCCGGTGCGTATCGCCTTTGATGATGTGCCGGAAGACTTCCGCATGATCGCCGGCCGCACCGCGACCGTGTCGATCATCGACGAGCAAAAGCAGGAGCCTGCGCAATGAACAGGGCCCTGATGATCGCCGGGTTGGGCGTGATGCTCTCGGCCTGTCAGATGGTCGGGCCGGACTATCACCTGCCCGCTGACGCGGCGGTGCAGCGCAAGGATTTTCAGGGCGAATTGGCCGTGGAGGGCAAACCGGTGGTTTCAGCACCGGTGCCGGCGGACTGGTGGCGTTTGTATCGAGACCCGCGTCTGGACCAACTGGTGCAGCAGGCCATGGCTTCCAATACCGATTTGCGCGTGGCTGCGGCCAACCTGTCGCGGGCCCGTGCGCAGGTCGATGAAGCCAAAGCGGCCGGTGGCTGGAGCGGCGGTGTGAAGATGGGCGCGCAGCGCTTGCAGGAATCCGGTCAGGCGTTCCTGTTGCCAGAAAAAGTGCCGGTGGCCAACGTCGCTGACATCGGCATCAGTGCTTCTTACCAGTTCGACCTGTGGGGCACGCTGCAACGCGGCATCGAAGCGGCGCAAGCCAACGCTGATGCCACGCAAGCGGCGGCCGACACCGCGCGCATCACCCTGGTGGCGGACGTGGTTCGCGCCTACACGCAAGTCTGCGCCGCCAATGAAGAGCGGGAAATCGCCCAGCATTCCCTCGACCTGCAATCGCAGAGCACCACGCTGATTCAGCGCCTGCGCGATGCCGGGCGTGGCGATGAAACCCAGGTCACCCGTTCGCAAACCCAATTCAAATCCTTGCGCGCCGACATGCCGCGCTATGAAGCGGCGCGTCAGGCCGGTTTGTTCCGCTTGTCGATGCTGCTGGCCAAACCGGTCGAGCAATTGCCGGCCGGCACCGCCACCTGCGCCGAATTGCCAAAAATCGCCCAACGGGTGCCGGTCGGCGACGGTGCGGCGCTGCTCAAGCGCCGTCCCGATGTACGTCAGGCCGAACGTCGTCTCGCCGCCGCGACCGCCGGGATCGGCATCGCCACGGGCGAGTTGTACCCGGACATCAGCATCGGCGCGACCATCGGCACCGTCGGCATTGTTTCCGACCTCGGCGATCCGTCGACCAACCGTTGGGGCTTCGGCCCGTCGTTGAGCTGGAAAGTACCGACCAACGGCGCCCGCGCGCGCATTCGTGAAGCCGAAGCCTCGACCCAAGGCGCGCTGGCGCATTTCGACGGCGTGGTGCTCAACGCCATCCGCGAGACCCAGACCGGTCTGGCCCAGTACAGCGCGTTGCTGCAACGGCGCGATGCGCTGGCCGATGCCGAGCAGTCGGCGAAGCTGGCCGCCGACCAGACCCACCGCTTCTTCCAGGCCGGGCGCGAGTCGTTCCTCGCCGACCTGCAAGCGACCCGTACTTACACCGACGTCACCGCGCAACTGGCCGCGGCCAACACCCAGGTCGCGATGAGCCAGATCGATTTGTTCCTCGCCCTGGGCGGCGGTTGGGAAAGCGGACGAACGCAAGCGACAACCGCCAGCAAACCCTGAGGCCGTTGCTATGCTTTGAAGTGTTGGAAGGGCGCCCCGAGCAAGGCGCCCCTTCAGCGCACATTGCTAGCGCTGGTCTAGGGGAAACCAATAATGAAAAACCCTTACGCTCTCGGCTTCTGGTGCGCCATCGCAGCGCTGGTGCTGCTCTCGGCCACCTATTTCTACGGCATCATGCTGGCCCACCAGATCGACAAGGCGATGGTGTTCCTCGACAGCGCGACCGCGCTGATCGCGGTCATGGCGATCGTCGTGGTGGCGTGGGCGTCGGTGCAGGTGCAGCGGGTCAAGAAACGACAGCTTGAACAGGGCAGGACCCTGGTGCTGATCTGGGACACCAAAGTCGCCCTGCGTCGGGTCGAAACCGTGTTCGACCGGTATTTCTGGGGCAGCTACTGGCAGCCGGGTCGCACCTTCGCCGAAGTCATGGGCGAACTCACCGGCACGCCGCTGGAAAAAAGCCTCGAAGCGCTGAAGAAGCAGTGCCTGGAACTCGACAAGCAAATTGATGGCGAGGGCTGGCATTGGTTGAACAACGCCCGGGAATTGTCCGATGTCGCCACGGCCATGGCCCGTGAGCGCTATCAACTGGACTTCTGCGACCCCCGCGCCGACGGGCCGGGCGGGGCGGTGATTGACCGGGATTTTGAAGTGCTGGTGTACACCTGGACCGCACGGCTGAAGAGCTTTGATCATCAACTCGATGAAATCGAGGTTCAGTATTCCTGATTCTCTGTGAATCCTCCGCCCTCATCGCTGGCAAGCCAGCTCCCACAGTTTTTGTGGTGTTCTCGAATTTTGTGGACACCCACCAATCCTGTGGGAGCTGGCTTGCCAGCGATAGCGTCTGTGCCAACAGCGAAACTCTCCCGGCCTGTCAGCTGTCCATTCCGCCTATAGACACTCTTTAACCTTTAAACATTGGGCCTCCTCGCGTGCCCGGTGCTAATCTCCACCGCTGAATTCAGCGCAGTCGAGCCGCGACCCGATCACGGGTTCAGGGAAGACAACCACACTCACAGCCACGGAAATCGATCAGGTCATTCATGAATAAATCAGCAGGCGTGCTACTCGGGATTGTTGTTGCGATCGGCGCCATCAGCGCCGGCGGGGCCTGGTATACCGGGACCAAGATCGAAGGCGTGCTGAACAACGCCGTCACCAACGCCAACAAAGAGCTGCAGACCGCGATGGCCGGCTCCAATGGCACCGCGTCGCTGGAGCTGGTGTCGCTGGAGCGTCACACCTTCACCAGCACCGCGCACTACCGCCTCAAGGGCGAAGGCGAGATGTTCGGTGACAAACCAGTCGAGCTGCTGTTTGTCGACCACATCGAGCACGGCCCGCTGCCGTTCTCGCGCCTGGTGTCGCTGAAATGGCTGCCGGTCATGGCCACCAGCAACTATGAGCTGGAAAAGAACGCCGCCACTGAAAAATGGTTCGCCGCCGCCAAGGGCGCTGCACCGCTCAAAGGCGTGACCAACATCGGCTACGACGAATCCACCACCAGCACCGTCGACCTGCTGCCGCTGGAAACCGCGCTGGATGAACAGTCCAGCCTGAAGTTCTCCGGCCTGACCCTGAACATCTCCGCCAGTGCCCAGGCACAGAAGGTCAAGGCGGACGGCTATATGGACAACCTGAAACTGGTCACCGTCGCCGAAGATCAGGCGCCCGTGCAGGTCGAGCTCAACGGTCTGACCCTGGCCAGCAACCTCGCCAAGAGCAGCTATGGCTACTACACCGGCGAAAACACCCTGGAGCTGACCAACAGCAAGACCACCTTCGGCACCCAACAGTCGGTGCTCGGCGTGAAGAACTTCGAAATGAAGAACCTCACCGAAGAAAGCGGCAGCAATGCCTCGGGCCGCGCCGATTACAAAATTGGCGAAATCAGCCTCAACGACAAGAAAATCGGCTCGGCCGCCATGGCCATGAGCCTGAAAAACCTCGATATCCCGTCGACCATGTCGCTGATGCAGATCTACCAGACCAAACTGCAGCCGTATGAAAAAGCCGCCGCCGAAGCTGCCGAAGCCGGCTTGCCGGCTCCCGAGCTGAATCTGACCGAAGCGGAAAATGCGCAAGTCAAAGCCGACCTGCAGAAACTGCTGGCCGCCGGGCCGCAAGTGGCGCTGGAAAACCTGTCGCTGAAAACCGCCAACGGTGAGAGCCGCGCCAATCTCGTGGTCGACCTGACCAAGCCGCAGTCGATGGACCTGCCGCCGGATCAGCTGGGCAAGCAACTGATTGCCCTGCTGGACCTGAATATCCAGGTGTCCAAGCCGATGCTGATCGACCTGCTCAGCGTGCAGGCGCAACTGGATGGCCAGACCGACGCCAAAGCGATTGTCGATCAGTCCAAAGAGGCGGCCGACATGTTTGCCGGCATGGCCGTCGGTTCGCAGTTGGCGACCCTGGATGGCACCAACGTCGTGACCAAGCTGCATTACGCCGCCAATCAAGTGGAGTTCAACGGCCAGAAAATGACCGTTGAGCAGTTCGTCGGCTTCCTGATGAGCAAATTCGCCGGCGTCACGCAAGTGCAGTAATACTGCGCGCTAAATGAAAACGCCCGGCCTCTGCATTGCGCAGACGCCGGGCGTTTTGCTGTCTGGCGTTCGGGGTTTCGGTGCCACGATGGAATCGCCGGCACGATTCTGAACAATTATTGCGTTGCGGATCCTGGTCTACGCTTGCGTGCAAGACTGCCTGACTAAGCTTGGCCGTGGATGGTTGATCGCGGCCATCGTTACGAATGGGCAAGGAGGGCATTGCGACCCGGCTAGCCATGTAAGGATGCTGACGAATGCCGCGTATTGATGTTCCCGTATTACATCGTGGTTTACGCCCATTGTTTCGTGTCGCGCTGTGCAGCCAATTGCTCTGGCCGGCACTGGCGTTTGCCGACACACCCTACGATCAAATGGTGCGCGACGCCCGTGCCGGGCAGTACACGCCTGCACTGACGGTATTGCGTCAGGTGCCTCCCGGCCAGTCGACGACCGGGCAGGTCAGCGATCACCTGCAAATCGCCAGCTGGGCCGGTCTCGATGCCGAAGTGGTGCAGGTTTATGAGACCCAGGGCCGCGACCGCGTCCTGCCGGTTCAGGCGCTGACCGCCACGGCGCGCGCCTACCGCAACCTCAAGCGCTGGGATCAAGCCACTCAGGTCTATAACAAGGCCCTGGCGCTGGAGCCGGATAACGCTGATCTGCAACTCGGTCTGGCCTTGACTCAGGCCGACGCCGGCAAACCCGACGAAGCGGTGACCCGCGCCAAAGCGCTGGTGGCGGCCAGACCCGATGACCCTGCGCGTCGTCTGGCACTGGGGTACGCCCTGACCCGTGACAACAAACCCTACGACGCTTTGTTCGAATACGATCAGGCCTTCATCCGCGCCGGCAGCAAGCCGGAAGTTGCCCGAGAATACGTGGTCGCCCTGCAAAAGGCGCGTCTGCCGGAGCCGGCGTTGCGCCTGGCCAATCAACGCCCTGGGCTGATCGATCCGGTCATCCTGCGTCGCCTCGAAGGCGATCTGGCCGCCGAACGCGTGCGCCTCGCCGAGCTCGCCACCCGCAGTGAGAAAGAGCACTACGTCATCGCCGACCGGGCGCTGGCCGACTACGACAAACTCCTCGCTACCTGGACGCCCGACGCGACTGCACACGATGACGTGATCCGCTGGCGCATCGACCGCATGGGCGCGCTCAAGGCCCGGGCGCGCACCGCCGACGTCATCGCTGAATATCAAAAGCTGCACGCCGAAGGCGTGAACATTCCGACCTATGCCCTGCGCTGGGTGGCGGCGGCGTATCTGGACCAGCGTGAGCCGGAAATCGCCACCGACCTCTATCGCCAAGTGCTGTCGGCACCCGACGCGGATGTCGGTGATCGCCTCGAAGATTCCACCGCGCTGTATTACTCGTTGCTGGAAAGCGACCGCGCCGAAGAGGCCCGCAAGGTCGCCGAAGACTTGGCCAAGACCCAGCGTCCGCGCATCGAACTCAAGGGCTTGCCGATCGGCAACCCCAACCATGAATGGATGGACGCCCAGCAGTTGGCCGCGCAGGCCGGCACCTATGGTTCCGACTTGCCCCACAGCGAAGAACGCCTGCAGACGCTGGTCGATCAGGCCCCCGGCAATGTCGGCCTGCGTCTGGCCCAGGCCGACCTGTATCTGGCGCGGCAATGGCCACGCCGTGCGGAAATCCAGCTCAAGGAAACCGAGAGCATGGTGCCGCGCAACATGGGCCTGGAAGTCGCGCAGGCGCGCACGGCGATGACGCTGCAGGAATGGCGGCAGATGGATGCGCTGACCGATGACGTGGTCGCGCGATTCCCTGATAACCGTCAGGTCCAGCGTGCAGCGCGTGAGCGCGAAGTGCATGACATGTCCGAACTGCGCGTCGAAGCCTACGGCGGCAAGGCCAACGGTGGCGGCAGTGGCGACGCAGGAGCCGTCAGTGGCAGCCGCGATTTTGGCATTCAGAGCACCCTGTACAGCCCGCCGATCGACGAAGACTGGCGGGTGTTCGCCGGCGTCGGCTACGCCACTGGCGATTTTGCTGAAGGCACCGGCAACCACCGTTTCCAGCGTGTGGGCCTGGAGCGGCGTACCCGCGACATGACCCTCGAAGCGGAAGTCTCCAACCATTCCTACGGTTTTGGTGACAAGCAGGGCGCACGACTGGCGATCGCCCGCGACATCAATGACCACTGGCAATACGGCGGCAGCCTCGAATACCTGTCGGCCGAGACACCGCTGCGCGCGCTCAACAGCGATATCAAGGCCAACGGTGGCAGCGGTTTCATTCGCTGGCGCGCCAACGAAAGCCGCGAGTGGCGCCTGTCGGTGAGTCCGTCGCACTTCAGCGACGGCAACAACCGCGTCGAGGCCTTGCTCACCGGGCGCGAGGGCGTCTACAGCGCACCGAACGTGCAGGTCGACGCCGGCCTGGAAGTCGGCACCAGCCACAACTCCAATTCCGAGGATGTGCCGTACTTCAACCCGAAATCCGACTTCAGCGTGATGCCGCTGGTCAACGTCAATCACGTGCTCTACCACCGCTACGAAACCTCCTGGAGCCAGCAGTTCCAGGCCGGTGCGGGCACGTACAGCCAGCGTGATCACGGCACCGGCGGCATGGCGCTGCTCGGTTACGGCCAGCGTTATGCCTGGAACGACGTGTTCGAGGTGGGCGGCTTGTTCAGTGTGATCAACCGGCCCTACGACGGTGATCGGGAAACTGATCTGCGTCTGCTCGTCGACCTCACTTTCCGCTTCTAGAAGAGTTTGAAGATGCCTTTGATTTCGCGTTTCATCCTTCTGCTGGGAGTGCTGCTGGTCAGCGCCTGCGCCCAGCAAGCCCCGGCCTTCGCACCACCGGCCGAACGCCCGCTGGCGGCCAGTGAAAAACCGTGGCCGAAAAATCACGTGCTCGGCATTGCTTATCACGACGTCGAAGACCGCGACCCTGATCAGGCGGTGGTGGCGGTGCGCACCGAGCGCATGATCGAGCAGCTCGCCTGGTTGCGCGAGAATGGCTACAAACCGGTGACGGTCGACCAGATCATGGCCGCGCGCAAGGGCGGCCCGGAGCTGCCGGCGAAAGCGATCCTGCTCAGTTTCGACGACGGTTATTCGAGCTTTTATACCCGCGTGCTGCCGGTGCTGCGCGCCTACAACTGGCACGCCTTGCTGGCCCCGGTCGGCGTCTGGATCGACACGCCGCTCAATCAACCGGTGGACTTCGCTGGCGCCCCGCGCGCGCGTTCCGATTTCCTGACCTGGGATCAGATCCGCGAAATCTCGCAATCCGGTCTGGTGGAAATCGCCGCCCACACCGACGCCAGTCACAAAGGCATCCTCGCCAACCCGCAGGGCAACATGCAGCCGGCAGCGGCCACCCGACGCTACGATCCGGTGACCAAACGCTACGAGTCCGAAGAGGATTTCCGTGCACGGATCCGCAACGACGTCGCGACCATTTCGGAAAAGATTCGCAAGGTCACGGGCTACAAGCCGCGCATCTGGGTCTGGCCTTACGGCGCGGCGGACGGTACTTCGCTGGCGGTGATCGGCGACCAGGGCTACGAAATGGCCCTGACCCTCGACGACGGTCTCGATGCCCTCGACAACCTGATGAGCAGCCCGCGCTTCCTGGTTTCCTCCGATCCCGATGGCGAGGTGTTCTCCAATAGCATCGTCGACGTGCAGTCGGATTTCGTCATGCGTGTGGTGCACGTCGATCTGGACAACGTCTACGACCCGGACCCGGCACAACAGGACATCAACCTCGGCAAACTGGTGCAGCGCATGGCCGACATGGGCGCCAACACGGTGTTCCTGCAAGCCTTTGCCGACCCGAAGGGCGATGGTCTGGTGCACTCGCTGTACTTCCCCAACCGTCACTTGCCGGTACGTGCGGATATTTTTAACCGCGTCGCCTGGCAACTACGTACCCGCGCTAACGTGAAGGTCTTTGCGTGGATGCCGGTGCTGAGTTTTGGTCTCGACTCGAAACTGCCGCGCGTGACCCGGTGGGACCCGAAAACCGGCATCACCTCGGTGGATCCGGATCAGTACCAACGCTTGTCGCCGTTCGATCCGGAAGTGCGACGGATCATCGGCGAAATCTATGAAGACGTGGCACGGCTGACGTCGGTCAACGGCATCCTTTATCACGACGACGCGATTCTGTCGGACTTCGAGGATGCCGGCCCCGAGGCGTTGAAAGCCTACGTCGCCCACGGTTTGCCAGGTTCGATTGCCGCCCTGCGCGATGATCCGGCGGCAATGCAGCGCTGGACGCGGTTCAAGAGCCGCTACCTGATCGACTTCACCAACGAGCTGACCGCCAAAGTCCGCGCCATTCGGGGCCCGCAGGTGCTGACCGCGCGCAATATTTTCGCCGAGCCGATGCTCAATCCCGACAGCGAAGCCTGGTACGCGCAGAACCTCGACGACTTCTTGCAGACCTACGACTGGACCGCGCCGATGGCCATGCCATTGATGGAAAAACAGACCCAGGCCGAGTCCGGCCCGTGGCTGGAAACCCTGGTGCAAACCGTCAGCAAGCGCCCCGGTGCCCTGAACCGCACGGTGTTCGAGTTGCAGGCCCGCGACTGGACGAAAAAAGATCAGGCCGACATCGACGGTGCGCACCTCGCCGACTGGATGGGCCGCCTCAAGCGTCAGGGCGCGACCAGTTTCGGTTACTACCCGGACAACTTCCTCGACAACCTGCCGGACCTGAAAACCGTAAGGCCTGCACTCTCCAACAAATGGAACCCATGACATGCTGGATAGACTGTTAGCCCTGCTTGTTCTGGCGCTCGTCCTCGGCGTGCCGCTGGGACTGATCTTCCTGGTCACCGGGCAGTTCCTGATGGACTTCGTGTTTTTCTACCCGTTGTTCATGTCCGGGTTGTGGATTGCCGGCGGCCTGTATTTCTGGCTGCACTGGGAACGCCACTGGCCGTGGAAGGACGACACCCTGCCACCGCCCCTGGCGGGCGAACCGCTGATCTCGATCCTGATCCCTTGCTACAACGAAGGTGACAACGCCGCCGATACGATCCACGCGGCGCTGGCCCAGCATTACCCGAACATCGAAGTCATCGCGATCAACGACGGCTCCAAGGACAACACCGCCGAAGTCCTAGACCGCCTGGCCAAGGAAGACCCACGCCTGCGCGTGCTGCATCTGGCGGAAAACCAGGGCAAGGCGGTCGCCCTGCGCATGGGCGCGATTGCCGCGCGCAGTGAATATCTGGTGTGCATCGACGGTGATGCGTTGCTGGCGCCGAATACGGCGGCCTATCTGGTCGCGCCGATGCTGGATAACGCACGCCTTGGCGCGGTGACCGGCAACCCGCGAATTCGTACGCGCTCGACGCTGGTCGGGCGGGTTCAGGTCGGCGAGTTCTCCTCGATCATCGGCTTGATCAAACGTACGCAACGGGTGTTCGGACGGATCTTTACCGTGTCGGGGGTGATTGTCGCATTCCGCCGTACGGCGCTGAATCGGGTGGGCTACTGGAGCCCGGACATGATCACCGAAGACATCGACATCAGCTGGAAGCTGCAACTCGATCACTGGAGCATCTTCTACGAGCCGCGCGCGCTGTGCTGGATTCTCATGCCGGAAACCCTCGGCGGTCTGTGGAAGCAGCGCCTGCGCTGGGCCCAGGGTGGTGCCGAAGTGCTGTTCAAGAACATCCGCGGCATCTGGCAGTACCGTCACCGTTATCTGTGGCCGCTGCTGTTCGAATACTGCCTGTCGACCGGTTGGGCGTTTACTTTCCTGTTGTCGGTGATTTTCTGGGGCGTCGGCAAGTTTGTGGTCATGCCAGAGTCGATTGCCGTGCATCACCTGATGCCGCCGGCGTTTACCGGGCTGTTGCTGGCGTTCGTCTGTCTGGTGCAGTTCGCGGTCAGCATCATCATCGACCGGCGCTACGAGCCGGGGTTGGGCAAGACCATGTTCTGGGTGGTCTGGTATCCGATTGCATTCTGGCTGGTCAGCCTGCTGACGACGCTGGTCAGCTTCCCCAAAGTGTTGTTCGGCCAGCATCAGAAACGGGCGCGTTGGGTCAGCCCTGACCGCGGCATCAAACCGATCGGGGACGACGAAGAGGAGGTCATCAAATGAAAATCATCCGGACCCGCCAGCGGCCTTTTCTGGTCGTGGTCGATGTGATTCTTACTGTGGTGGCGTGGGTGGGGCTGCTGTTCTTGCTGATACGCGGACTGTGGCCGCTGATCGAAACTCATGCGGGCGGGCCACGCATCGACAATTCGGCGTTCGAAGCGCTGGGCACTTTGCAGATTTATCTGTGGGTGGCGCTGGTCAACGCGGTGATTCTGATCGGTTGGGCGCGTTATCAGCAGCGCAAGAGCAGAAGCTTCGCCCAGCGCCGCTTGCCCGCGCCGGTGGTCGATGATGAAGGGCTGACCAAGAGTTTTCGTCTGTGCGATGACCGCTTGCAGAAGCTGCGTACCCCTGGGGTCATGACCATCCATAACGATCAGGAAGGGGACATCAGCCATGTGGTGACGCATTTCTGGCCGGTTCAGCAGCAGGATTTGCCACCGCCGCTGGCACCGCTGGAGCACCCGCGGGTGATCTTCCTGCATGCTGAAGATGACGATAATCGCGAACCGGTGAGCCGCCTGACCTGAGCTGGAAATACCCCTGCAGGCGCTGCCGAAGGGGGTGATCGTCCCACGCAGGGAGCGTTGACGAGGTTAATCGCGGATCAGGGTCCAGGCCTCCGCAATGGGCAGCGGCTGCTTCATCCGCTCCGCCAGTAACGCCATCGCCCGCTCTTTTTCGCAGGCCACGGCCGCCACCACCACGCCATTCTTTGCGAACAGGCCGATAAAGGGTGGCTGTTCGGGTTCGCCCATGAACTCGACCTCATCCCACTGTTCGGCGTGGCCAAGGTAGTCGTAATTCTTGCCGAAATGCCAGGTCCAGAAAAACGGCACGTCGAGGTAATGCTCTTCACCGCCGAGCATATTGGCAGCGGCGATGCGTGCGTGTTGCTGGGCCAGGCGCCAGTGTTCGATGCGTTGCAACTGGCCGTTCAGCGGAAACGTGGCGATGTCGCCGATGGCCCACAGCCCTTCGGTGACGCGCATGCCGCCATCAACGCGCAATGACTGATCTTTTTCTTTCGGCAATGACGCGAACGCCTCGGTGGCCGGGTGCACGCCGACCCCGGCCAGCACCAGATCTGCCGAAAGACGCAGGCCATTGTCCAGCAATACGGCTTCGACCTTGCCATCGCCGATGATCTCGGTGGCGGTGTGCTCGGTGATGAATTTCACCCCGTTCTGTTCGTGCAGTGCGCGGATGGCCAGGCCTACGGCCTCGCCGAACTGGGCCGCGAAAGGGATGGCGTGGCGCGCGAGTACCGTGACGTCGAGGCCGTGCTGGCGCAAGGCCGAGGCGCATTCGAGAGCGATGAAACTGTCGCCGATGATGACGACGCGCTGATCCGCTCTGGCAGTGCGCATGATCTGTTCGGCCTGGGCTTTTGAGCGCAGGACGAACACGTGGGGCAGTTCAGCGCCGGGTAACTTCAGCGGGTTGGGTTCGCCACCCGTGGCCAGTACGGCGGCGTCATAGTTCAGGGTCTGGCCATCGTTGAGCTGCAGGGTTTTGGCCTGGGCGTCCAGTGCGGTGATTTCGCTGTGCAGGCGTTCGATGCGCTGCTCTTTATAGAAAACTTCATCGCGCAACGCCGGGGTTTCTGCTGCCGGCGTTTCCCCGGCGAGGACAAACTTGCTCAGCACCGTACGGTCGTAACCGGCGTCCGGTTCGCGGTCGATCAGGATGATCCGGCCACCAAAGCCTTTCTCCCGCAGCGCCGCCGCACAGGCTGTGCCGGCGGCCCCTGCGCCGACAACCACGAACAGGCGCGGGTCATCGGCCGGGGGCGTGTGTGGATCTGCCAGCGGCTGGTCATCGACCCACACCTCGTCGCCGCGCACCTCCAGCGGATAACGTTTGAGGCTGTCGAGCGCCGGCGGCTCGCACAGCGCGCCGTCCTCGGCGCGAAAAGCGGCCTTGTGCCATGGGCAGATCAGGCGTCCGTGACACAACGCACCGTCAGCCAGCGGCGCCCCGGCATGCGGGCATTCGCCCTGAAAGGCGCGGAGCTGGCCGCTGGCGCGCAGCAGGACGATCTTGCAGTCGCCGATTTCGACGGGCAGGCCACGGTCTTCAGGGACATCGGCGATACGGGCGACACGGTGCAGGGACATGTTCGGCTTCCTCGCAGGCATTTCTCTTACGAGTTTGCGCATCAGTGCGAGGTTCAGCCATTTGCTACTGCCACGGCACGAACGGTACAGCTATAGTTTGCAGGCCGACGACGGCCCAACTGCACAAGGTGCTCCCGGAATGACCCGATTGACCTCTCTCAACCCATGGCTGGCGGCCCTCGCCGTCACCCTTTGCGTGCAGTTTACGGCGCAGGCCCAGGAGCGCTTTACCCTGAACATCCCGGGTGTTTCCGATAACCGGCTGTTCACCTCGGCGGCGGCCAGCGATGCGCCCGGTTGCGGCGGCAAGAACCAGTCGCCAGCCCTGAGTTGGAACGCCGGCCCTGCCGGTACCCAGAGCTATGCGATCGTCATGCACGATCCGGATGGCCAGAAAGGCCTGGGCGTCGATCACTGGATTCATTACGGCATCAAGTCCACCACGCACCAGATTGCGGCAGGCGTCGGTGCCAAATCCGCGCTGGAAGGCGTTGGCGGCACCAACAGCAAGGGCAACACCCATTACATGGGGCCGTGCCCGCCAGTGGGCGACAGTGCGCACCACTACATCATCCAGATCTACGCCCTGGATCTGGCGCCGGATGCACTACCGGCCGGTCTGACCCGCGCCGAGCTGATGGAAAAAATCAAAGGCCATGTGCTGCGCAACAGCAGTGCGGTGCGGCGTTATCACCGCTGAAGATTTTTTTGCGGCGTTTAACCCGAACTGAACGGGCTGCCCGTCTCAGGGGATGAATGATCACTTTCATCCCGAGGTCAGCCCCCATGTCTCATTCTCTTTTGCGTCCTGTTGCGGTCGGTGTGCTGCTGGCGCTCGCCGGTTGCGGTGCTTCGCCCACACCCGATTCCGCTGCGGTACCACCGGCGGCACAGCCTGAAGTGCTGGTTCAGCAGGAAGCCGCGATGGCGGGTGGGGCGATGGCCAAGCGTATGGCCCGGCCGGCGCCGATCGCCAGTTTCGCCGCGATGCCCGGCGCAGACAGTTATCCACAGGGCTATCGCGATGAGTCGCGCGAGCAGTATCAGGCGCTGGCCGACAACCCGATCCACAGTGTCGCCGAAACCCCGGTTTCAACCTTCAGCGCTGATGTCGACACGGGTGCGTACGCCAATGTCCGCCGTTTGCTCAATCAAGGCCGACTGCCACCGGAGGGTGCGGTGCGACTGGAGGAAATGGTCAATTACTTCCCTTATGACTACGCGTTGCCCAGCGATGGCTCGCCTTTCGGTGTGACCACCGAACTGGCGGCCTCGCCGTGGAACCCGCACACGCGTTTGCTGCGCATCGGCATCAAGGCCTCTGACCATGCCGTGGCGGAACTGGCCCCGGCCAATCTGGTGTTTCTGGTGGACGTGTCCGGCTCGATGGATCGCCGCGAAGGCCTGCCGCTGGTCAAAAGCACGCTGAAGTTGTTGGTCGATCAGTTGCGCGAGCAGGACCGGGTGTCACTGGTGGTGTATGCCGGCGAATCCAGAGTGGTGCTGGAGCCGACTTCCGGACGCGAGAAAGCGAAAATTCGTACAGCCATCGAGCAATTGACCGCAGGCGGCTCCACCGCTGGCGCGTCGGGCATTGAACTGGCCTATCAAATGGCGCAGCAGGCGTTTATCCCCAAGGGCATCAATCGCATCCTGTTGGCCACCGACGGTGACTTCAATGTCGGCATCAGCGACTTCGACAGCCTCAAGCAAATGGCTGTGGATAAACGCAAAACCGGGATTTCCCTGACCACCCTGGGTTTTGGTGTGGATAACTACAATGAACACTTGATGGAACAACTGGCCGACGCCGGTGACGGTAACTACGCCTACATCGACAACCTGCGCGAGGCGCGCAAGGTGTTGGTGGATCAGTTGAGTTCGACCCTCGCCGTGGTGGCGCAAAACGTCAAATTGCAGGTGGAGTTCAACCCTGCGCAGGTCAGTGAATATCGCCTGCTCGGCTACGAAAACCGCGCGTTGAAGCGTGAGGACTTCAGCAATGACAAGGTCGATGCCGGCGAGATCGGCGCAGGACACACCGTGACGGCGCTGTATGAAATTGTCCCGGCGGGTGAGAAGGGCTGGCTCGAGCCGTTGCGTTACGCTAAATCGGCGCCAGCGGTTTCCGAGAAGAATGGGGAATTGGCGATGCTGCGTGTGCGTTATCAACCGCCCCAAGGTGGGAAAAGTCTGCTGATCGAGCGGCCGATTGCCAATCAGGTCGCACCGGCCAGTGAGGACCTGCGATTTGCTGCTGCGGTTGCGGCGTTTTCCCAGCAACTCAAGGACGGCCGCTACACCGGCGATTTCAGCCTCAAAGACACCGAAGCCCTGGCCCGTGGCGCACGGGGTGACGACCGCTTCGGCCTGCGTAGCGAGTTTGTGCAACTGGTCGAACTGGCGCAAAGCCTGCGCACCTCGACCGCATCCAATACGCTGGCCACTGAGCGACGGATTGAATAGTGAGTCGTCTGAAAGGCTTCATCAGTCAGCTGTTTGCTGCGCCAGACCGTTCAAGCGCCAGCAGCGATGACGCGTTGCTGGCGCGTTACCGCGAGGGCGACGGCGCGGCGTTCGAAATCCTGTACGCCCGCCATCGCCAGGGTTTGTATCGGTTTCTGCTCGGCTTGAGCGGTAAACCGGAACTGGCTGACGAAGTCTTTCAGGAGACCTGGCTGAGCCTGATCCGCAGCGCCAGTCAGCCACAAGGCCGGGCGACCTTTCGTACGTGGCTGTTCCAGATTGCCCGCAATCGCTTGATCGATCACTGGCGCAAACACGGCGCTCACCAGCCGCTGCACGACAGCTACGACGAACAGCTGCATGCGGTTGGCGACGAGACCAACGATCCCGAACAATTGCTGAACCTCAGCCGCGACAGCCAGCGCCTGGAAAGCGCCCTGCAAGCCTTGCCCGCCGACCAGCGCGAAGTGTTCCTGCTGCGTGCCCACGGCGACCTCGACCTGGCGCAAATCGCCAGCCTCACCGACACACCGCTGGAAACCGTCAAAAGCCGCTTGCGCTACGCCCAGCAAAAACTGCGTCGGCTGCTGGCCGAGGAGGTACTGACATGACTGACGCCCGCCAGACACCCGAAGAGCAACTGCTCAAGCACTATCGCGAGCAACACGACGCCGAACCACCGGCGCACCTCGATTCGTCGATTCTCTCGGCTGCCCGCCACAACGCCCCGGTACCGAAAACAAGCCTGTGGCAACGCTGGCTGCAAGCCTGCCAGAAGCCGCGTTGGCAGGTCGCCTTCGCCAGCCTGGTCGGTGTGGCACTGATGCTGTCACTGGTGCAACGTGCGCCCGAGCCGCAGCCCCGGTTCGACTTCGCCCCAGCCGCCAAGCCCGCCGCACCATTGGCGCGCAAACAAGCCCCTGAAGCGCAGTCGCTGGCAGCCCCTGCTGGCGGCATGCCGGCACCGGCGCCGATGATGGAAATGGCGGCGCCGATGCAAAGCGACGCGATCAGCACCGACGAAGCCAAAGTCAGCAAACGCGCCGCCGCCCCGGCCAACGGCCTCGATACACAACTGCGCGAAGTCCTGCGCCTGCGCGAATCCGGTCAATCCCAAGCCGCCGACAGCCTGTTCAACAACCTGCACAAACGTTATCCCGACGTGGATCTCGACATCCGCCTCGAACAAATCCGCAAGAACTGACCGCGTGTTCTCTCAGCCATTTGGCATCGACCCGCAAAAACGCGCACTATCGGGCCATAGCTGAAGCGCTGGAGAACACCGTGGCACCAAAAATCGACCGCATCGCCCAACTCCTCAACTGCCCACAGAAGGGTGAGGAGATGCGGCGCGCGATTACCGAAGCTCGCAAGGAGTTTCTGCTGAACCAGCAGGAAGAGGATGTACTTGAGGAAGAGGACGTCTTTGAGGAGGAGGTTGAGGAGGAAGACGCCGAGGATGAGGATTACGATGAGTTTGATTGGACGACAGAGTGATGGTTGTTCGTGGAGCGCCATCACCTTCAAATGAACGAGTGCTAAAGTGGTTGGATGTTGATGCTGGACGAATATCAGTCGATTTTTCTTGGACTACCCAAGAAAAAAACTACCCAAGAAAACTACCCAAGAAAGCTCTCGACCCCACTCAAGTTAGCTGATCGAAGCGTCAAGTTTTACTTCATAGTTGCCCTGTTGAGCATCGCTTGAGAGCCTGAGCATCAGTGATAGCCGCAGGCGTGGCTTTAGGTCATGAATGCATACGGTTATTTTTGTTCAACTGTTGCTAAGTCGCTAAGTACAAGCGCGGCCATCCCATCCAGCCGAGCTTTGACCTTTTCCCAATGCGGCATGACCTGCCTCATCAGTCGATAAAACCGCTCGCTGTGATTGTGTTCTGCGATATGGCAAAGCTCGTGGAGAATCACGTAGTCAATGCACTCACGCGGCGTTTTAACCAGGTGAGGATTCAAGGTGATCCGACCATTGGGTGAGCAACTGCCCCACTGAGTCTGCATCGTCTGAATACGTAAGGGCGGCTCGTCCACGACCCATAGCGTTTGCTCAAGTACAGCTTGTAGGCGCCGACTGAACACGTCACGAGCCCTGACCCTGTACCAGGCTCTGAGATGCTCACGCACAGTCTCGGCCTTCTTCTGTCTGACAGAGATTTCCAGCTTTCCCCTCAGCAAGCGTACTTGCGGCACAGCAGCAGGGGCCTCTATCACTTTGAGCACGTGTTGTTTGCCCAAGTAGTAATGGCTTTCTCCGCTGATGTATTGGCGTGGGGTCACGTGAGCCGAATTGGCTCGGAATTGCCGCAATTGTTGGTAGATCCAACGCCCGCGTTTCTTCAACGCTTGCAGCACTTCCTCATCGTTTGCGCTGGCAGGTGCCTGCACGGATACTCGACAGTCTGGGTCGACCTTGATCAACAGACGCGGCACTTGTCGTGCTTTGGGTGCGCGCTCCACGACAATGAGTTCGTCGGCGTAGTGAAAGCTAAGCCAGTGTTTTGCAGCGCGTCCATGAGCTTCCGGCAGAAGGATGGGAACGCTCATGCAGCTCCCAGTCCTACGCGAGTGATCTGAACCACCGTTTCAACGATGACTTTTGCTTGATCCATTCCGGCACCGATTGCCTTGCACTCCTTGAACATCAGCGGCAGCAGTTTCTTGCGAATATCCGCTTCAATGTTTTGTGGATTAATCGAATGTTCGGCGACGGACGCGGTGACCATTTCCTCAAGGCTGAAGGCTAGCTTGACCCACATGTCTTGAGCTTGTGCATCCAGTGCCGCAAACGTATCAGGCAGAGTCTTCTTGAACACGCCGTAGTAGGCCTGCGCATGCTTGTTACCCGAAAACGCATCCGGTAGCTCATCCAGTTTGCGCGACTGCACCTGTTGTTCGAACTCGTGAAACAACATGTACTGCTTGAGTGGGTGATCGAAGAGCTTCTCTGCTTCCTCGATAGCCTGTCGCAGTAGTTTGGAAAAGGCCTCTTGAGCATAGGGATCGTCTTTAAGATCCTGCTCAATCATCTTGCTCACCCGAGTCTTGATGATGTCAGTCTCGTTTCGGGTTTTTTCCTCAGGCCAGTCCTCAGGCTGCTTCTGCCCCATTCTGCCGACTTCATATGTGCCTTTGGGCTCTCGCACCTCTACACCGACCACATGTTTATCCAGCAGCTTACGCACCCGTTCGGCGTATTCGTCGTAGCTGATGGTTTCGCCCGCGTCTTGCTTGGCCAGCATTCTCAAGCTGGATAGCTGCTGAAGGGTTTCCTTGTAGTGCGTTCGATCCGCCTCGCTGAAGCTGCTGTCTTCGAAAAACGAAGCCGATTGCAGCGCTACCTTCAAGCAAGACGCGAACTCGGTCAGTGCGTCGTAGAAATCCTCGCGAACCTTGAGGTTGATATCCACGAACTCACCATCAAGCTCTTGCATCCTCGGCACCAGCACATGACGCAGTTGCTCGATATCACCTTTGTTTTTAACGTTGGCAAAGATTGCCCATAGATTTTTGTAGAGAGAGGGCAGGCGTTTGTACTCACTGCTCATCGGATCGTAGAGACCGGCAATGTCATTGATGTCATAGCCACCCTGGGTGCGGGATGCCAAGTCCTGATACTTCTGAATCGTGGTGTCGAGTTCGGTGAGGATGCCGCGATAGTCAATCAGCAAGCCGAACTTCTTCAGTGGGTGCAACCGGTTTACGCGGGCAATGGCTTGAATCAGGTTGTGCTCTTTAAGCGGCTTGTCGATGTACAAAACGCTGTTCTTTGGTTCATCGAATCCTGTCAGCAGTTTGTCTACAACGATCAATAGTTTGAGCGAGTCATCCTTTTCGAAGCGTTCGATTACCTGCTTGGTATAGGTCTGCTCGTTAGTGCTACCAACGTTCTTGTTCCACCATTGGGTCACTTCCGGAATGTTGGACTCGTCGACCTCCAGATTGCCCTCACGGCTGTCCGGCGGGCTCATCACGAGAGCGCTTTCGAATAAACCGGCCTCGTCCAGATACTTCTTGTACTTGACGGCCTCAGCCTTGCTTTCACAGGCGAGTTGCCCTTTGAGACCGTTGTCGACGTTTTTTACAAAGTGGTTGGCGATGTCCAAAGCAATCAGCCGAATACGGTCTTCAGCGGAGTAGATGCGCTGTTTTTTGGCAAATTTGCGCTTCAGATCTGTCTTCTGTTCTTCCGTCAGACCTTCGGTAATACGTGCAAACCAGCTGTCTATCGCTCGGTCGTTTACATCCAGATCAGGTTTACGCTCTTCATAGAGAAGTGGCGTTACCGCTTTGTCTTCCACCGCTCGCTGCATGGTGTAGGCATGAACAATGGGGCCGAACTTGTTGGTGGTTTTGTCTTTTTTCAACAGGGGCGTGCCGGTGAACGCCACGAACGCTGCATTCGGCAGCGCTTGTTTCATGCGGATGTTGTTCTCACCGCCCTGGCTGCGGTGACCTTCGTCGATCAACACAATAATGTCGGAGCTGGTATTGATGCACTCCGGCAGTTTGGTGGCGCTATTGAATTTCTGGATCAGCGAAAAAATGATGCGCTCATGACCGCGACCGATCTGTTCGGCGAGGCGAGTGCCTGAGGTCGCCATGGCAGACACCCAGTCTCTTTTGCCGGAGAGCTCACCACTTGAGGCGAAGGTTTTGCTCAACTGGTTTTCCAGGTCGATACGGTCGGTCACCACCACGATTCGGCACTGTTTAAGGTCGTCGTGAAGTATCAACGCCTTGCTCAGGAACACCATGGTGAAGGACTTGCCTGAACCCGTGGTGTGCCAGATCACCCCACCCTCACGGCCGCCGTCCTTGCGCTTAAGGCGCACGCGTTCAATCAATCGCTTGATACCGAAAACCTGTTGATAGCGCGCGACGATCTTGCCGGCCTTTTGGTCGAACAACGTGAAGTAACGCGTCATCTCCAACAAGCGGGTAGGGGAGAGCAGACCAATCAACAATTGATCCTGTCCCGTCACTGCCAGCTCTCCACCCGCCAGTAAGCCTTCATACCAAGTAAGGTCATCGGGATTGCGATGGGAAAACAGTGCGTTTTTCTGTTCAGCGCTCAGCGGCTGATTCTTGATGGCGTGCTGTTTGGCTGTGCCGAGATCTTCATCGCGCCAGGCTGCCCAAAACTTCTGATCGGTTCCGCACGTTGCATAGCGGCCGTCACTGCCATTGATTGAGAGCAGCAGTTGGCTGTAGGCAAACAGTCGTGGAATTTCATCGTGGCGCTGGTTGCGCAGGCTTTGTGATATCCCGGCATCAATGGTCGGGCCTTTTTTGGCGTGACCATCCGGGCGCTTGGCTTCAATCACCACCAACGGGATACCGTTAACAAAGCAAACGATATCCGGCCGCCGAGTATCCACTCCACCGCTGCGCAGCACGCGGAACTCTTCGGTGAAGACAAAACTGTTGTTGGACAGATCCTGCCAGTCAATCAGCGCAATGGTCGGATTCGCCCGTTTACCGTCAACGAACTCTGTCACCGAAATGCCATACAGCAAGTGGTTGTAGAGCTTTTCATTGGCCGCTTGCAGTCCTTCATTGAGCGCTGGACTGCAGACCTCACTGACGAGGTTATCAATGGACTTGGTCGACAACGGGTATTCGTTACCCGCAAACGTGAATCGACGTTTACTCAGTTGTTCGCGAAGACGGTCACGCAGTACCACTTCATCGGTTTTGCCGGATCGAGCGGCCAGCGCCTGTTCTGGCGACAGAAAGTCCCAGCCCAGGTTGCTGAGCAGGGTCAGCGCAGGCAATTTCGCGCTGTATTCTTCCTGAAATTTCGGGCCGCTAATCATCGGGCAAATTCCTTGTGTGGCACTGACTTCATTGGGGCTTCTTGCTGCTACGCAAGCGTTTTTCCAGGTCTTCCAGTTCTTGAAGTTCCTGAGTGTCGACTGCTATGGCTTCTATTTTTCGGCGCTTCTGATCGAAATCTTCGTAGCGCTCATGCACGACTTGTTTCATGTGTTCGTGGCTAACTGTGCCCGCTGTACGTAACAGCGGCTGCTCGTTGAACGCCATAAAGCTGTCGATGTACTGTCGCCAGTTTTCCAGTTTCAGGTGTTGGCGCTGCTTGGCACGCAGTTCAGCGAAGTCCAGGAACATGCTGACCAAGCGATTGAGCTGATCCAGTTCTTCGCCGTTCAGGTAATTCTTGGCGACCACCACATCCGCTTTGCGTACGCGGTCACCCTTGAAACTGAGCAAGTTCATGTTAGGCACGCTGGCATCGGCGCGGCGTACGATCAGTTCGGCTGCGGTATGTCCGGTCACGGCAAAAAACAGTTTGTTCTGCACTTCGGCGAACAACCGTGCAGTGTCTTGCTCATTGGCGCGATAGTCCTCGGCCAGGCAGAACAGATCACGAACCTTCTGATAGAAACGCTTCTCCGACGACCGTATGTCGCGGATGCGTTCCAGCAGTTCATCGAAGTAGTCCCAGCGGGGCTCCTTCAGACGGGCGTCGTCCATCACGAAGCCTTTTAGCATGTACTCGCTCAGGGTTCGCGTGGCCCATTGGCGAAATTGCGAGCCGCGACTTGAACGGACTCGGTAGCCAATAGCGATGATCATAGGCAGAGCGTAGAGCTGCGTCAGGTATTCCTTGCCGTCAGCGGCAGTTGTCAACTTAGAGTTGACAACTGCCGGTTCGGCCAGCTCGCCATCGGCCAAAACCGCCTGAATGTGCTTGCTTATGTTCTGCTTGCTGGACTGATACAGCTCGGCAAGCTCGAGTTGAGTGAGCCAGACCTGACCGTTCATTTCACGCAGCGTGAACTGCGCCAAACCGTCTTCAGTGCTGTAGAGGATCAGGTCATTGATAGTCATTTATGCGGCCTCGACCTTGACTCGGAGTTTGCCGGAGAGGAGTTTTTGCATCAGGGCTTCCTTCTCTAGCTCTAAGCAAGTTAACTTCTGATAAAGCATGTTGATTTTTTGGTCAGCTGCAGAAAGAACTTTAGTAATGTTTTTCTGCTCTTCTAGGCAAGGTATGGTTATCTCTAATCCAAAGAAATCTGAAGACTTTACATTTAAAAGGCCGTGAGCACGTCCACCCTCGTTAGCTACTTTGGTCAACCCCTGATTCAATAGCCCTGCTTCGAAAAAGTGCTCAAAGAATTCCGGGCAGCAGATATTTTTGTTTCGTAGTTCAAAACATATATAAAGTGTGGTCACTACGCCGTCGTCATGATTGTTTAGGCGTTTTATAGCACCCATTGGGTAGCCATGAGAGTAGCTTTTGTTATATGCAAATTGGCCTTTTTTTAGAAGGTAGTAGTTGTCGAGTATCTCCGAAGCTACTGTCTTATTAAAAAAATCCTGTTGGCGTATTAGGCCGAGCTGCGCAGAAATTGTTAATACATTGGTGCTTGTTTTATTGTTTTTGGTCGTAACTCGAGAAAATAGCTCGCTAATCTTTAATGTTTTCCAGTCGCTATTGAATTCAGGGTGTCGAATTGCTCCCGTAAGAAGCTTTTGCGTTAATGCTTGTTTTTGATCCTTGCTGTTTCTCAGGAGCTCTTCGGTTGTAGTGATTGCCTTGTCCCATACGGATAATATTTCGCAGATTTTTTTCTGCTCAAGTATAGGTGGAAGCAGAGCGACTACACTCACCAATCTCTCGGGCGAGGTATGCTTTACCTTAGTTCCGGAAGCTTGCTCTGATATCTGCTTTCTGACTTCTTTTGAGTTATAAAGCCAATAGATGAAATTTATGTCTGTGACAGACTCGTCGACGGCTTTTACTAGTCCAAGTCTTTGATTATGCAAATATTTTCCATCATCGGGGACGAAAGCTGCGCTGCCTAGAAGGCCCGCTGCCTGCTCTGTCATCGCTACAACTACATCCCCCTTACTAAGGATGTAACCTTTCGGTATTTCTCCTACATAATGTTTGGTTTTGGATCCTTGAGGTCGAAACCCTCCTTTCTCATGGAAATGACCTGGTGTCATAAGTATGTGATGACCCCGATCTGAAAAATTTTCGCTTTTGAACGCAAATCCATGTTTTATTTCAACAAGGGATTTTAGAGGAGCTTTAATCCAGCCTTCAGGCACCATACCCAAGCTCCTTCAAGTATTTTTCCATTGTTATTTCAAGTTCGGCAAGTTTTGTTGAAATTTTTTTCCGTTCTTCATGCACCGCGACCAAATCTATCTCAGCATCTTTCTCGAAAGTATCAACGTATCGAGGGATATTAAGGTTGTAGTCGTTGGCTTGGATCTCTTTTAAATTTGCACGGTAACTATACTTTTCTGAATTAATGCGGTGGCGATAAGTTGTTAAAATATTGCTGATGTGCTCTTTGTCCAAGAGGTTTTGGTTTTTTCCGGATTTAAACTCTAGGCTTGCATCGATAAACAATACAGTTTCGTCAACTTTGCCCTTGTTGAAAATCAGAATTGCGGCTGGGATGCCTGTTCCATAAAATAGTTTTTCCGGAAGTCCAATAACTGCGTCAAGCAGATTTTCATCAATTAATTTTTGGCGGATTTTGCCTTCGGTTGATCCTCGGAATAGCACCCCATGAGGAACGATAACTGCCATGCGTCCGGTTTTAGGCTTTAGTGTTTCGATCATATGCAAGATGAATGCATAGTCGCCCTTGGTCTTCGGTGGAATACCACGATCGAATCGAGCGAATTTATCGTGCTCTGCGGTGTCATGTCCCCACTTATCCAAAGAGAATGGTGGGTTGGCAGTAACGATATCGAATTTAAGCAACTGCCCATTTGGGTCGAGCAATTTTGGGTTACGCAGCGTGTCGCCCCACTCGATCTTGTGGTTGTCTTCGCCATGCAAAAACATGTTCATCTTGGCCATGGACCAGGTGGAACCAATGGCTTCTTGTCCATAGAGGGCGTAGTTCTTGCTGTTGTGGTGTTCGCGTACTTTTCGTCCGCACTTCATGAGAAGCGAGGCAGAACCGCAGGCCGGATCGCAAATGGTATCACCCGGTTGCGGATCAAGCAGTTCGGCAATCAACTCGGAAACCTCTGGCGGGGTGTAGAACTCACCCGCTTTTTGTCCGCCGTTGGTTGCGAAATTCTTGATCAGGTATTCGTAAGCATTACCGATCACATCGAGACTGCCGACGCGAGACGGTTTGAGATTGAGTTCAGGCTTGGCGAACTCCTGAAGTAGGTCGCGCAGAATGGTGTTCTTCTGCTTCTCCTCTCCGAGACGATCAGTGTTGAAGGAGATGTCTTGGAACACGCTTTTGCCAGCGTCCTTGAGCTTGGTGCCGTTGGCTTCTTCGATAGCGTGCAGGGCCTGGTCGATTCGCTCGCCGTTGCCTGGTTCATGACGCTTGTCGTACAGCGCGTAGTAGCTGGCGTCACGCGGCAACACGAAGCGCTCGTTCTTGAGCATCTCTTCGATCAGCTCAGGCTCATCGCCGTACTGCTTTTTGTAAGTGTCGTAATGATCCTGCCAGACATCGCTGATGTACTTCAGGAAGAGCATGGTCAGGATGAAGTCTTTGTAGGTGTCGGCGCTGATCGTGCCGCGGAAGATATCGCAAGCCGCCCATAGCGCCTTGTTGATGTCGTCCTGTTTTACTTTGCCGCTCATGGTCATTCCTTAATAAGTTGCTGATAAATGCCTTGGAGCATTTGTTCACGATTCGTATGAAGCTGGGCGATCAATTGATCTTCTTCATCCCAGAGGCGTTGCAAATTGGTCAGCTTTGCCTGGGTTTCCGGCGACGGTAACGGGATCGGCATGCTCATCAGCGATGCTTTGCTGATGGCCTGAATGCTGCTGCCATTTCGTTCGAGGCTTCGTTGGCTTTGTGGGAGGTTGATCATCCAGCACAGATATTCCGGTGAGATTTCTGCCGTTTTGCGGGTGACGATGAAAAATTGGCTGGTCGCCACTATCCGTTGCCCTTCTTTATATAGCGCGGCGGTATTGCTATCGCCCCGAGCGACCACGGCGATATCACCGTCTTCCAGCAATGGAGGGTTTTTACTTCCCTCCCAACTGACCGAGATCAGTGCGTTGGCGTCGATCACAGCACGCTGGCGCAGATCTTTTATTTGCAGGACTTTGATGTCGCCGTCCGGGTTGTTTTCCAGCGCCCCTCGGAAGGTGTAGCCAGATCGGACATTCGCCACGTCACTCAATGTGCATAATCGGGTTGGCATAATGCTCTCAAAGTAGAATCGCCGTCCTTGGCGCACAGTCTTAAACGGTGCGATATGACGCTCAGGTTTTCAGCCACTGCGTCACTTCGGTTGGCAGCCCTTTCCAGGCTGCTTCTCCGTGCAGGCGAGTAACCAGCAGGCCGTCCTCTCTATCCATCACATCACGAAGATTGTCCCGGATCTGAACTGCGGTTTCCTGGGTGACGATAATCCATGTGGAATCCATCGCCTGGCACCAGGTGCCATAACCTTTGATCCGCTCGAACAGAGGTGGGCACTCTTGCGGCTTACCCCCGCCATAGGTGATTTGATACAGTCGCACGGCTTTGGCTCTCCTAACCGGTCAGTTAATGCATTCGCGGCAGGTTGCAGCCTGCCGCACCCCAATTTTTGTCAGTAGCGCGGCTACTTGATTGGTGGCGAGGCAATATCGCTCCGAAACACTTTGTCGTCAAATGTTATTTTTTGCAGTAGGGTTTCTATGGATTTGCGATTCTCAGGGAGACTTTTGCAGATTTCGTTTTTCACCCTCAAAGCTGATCGCTGAAAAGGAATTTGAATGAGCGATATTCAGCTCTTTCGTTTGGGTTTGGCCAACGGTGCATGTGAGCTTCCGGGCAGAGCAGTCGCGGTGGAAAAGCAACTGCAAACCCTGCTCGAAACGCATATGGAAACCTTTCTTGGCGTACGTTTTCTCGCTTCTGAATACGCTACTGGCAAGACTCACAAGGGACGTATCGACTCCTTGGGTCTGGATGAGAATGGCTGTCCGGTCATCGTCGAATACAAACGGCACAGCAATGAAAATGTGATCAATCAGGGCTTGTTTTATCTCGACTGGTTACTCGATCACCAAGCAGAGTTTCGCTGGCTCGTGATGGAGACATTAGGCAAGGACGCTGCCGAACAGATCGAGTGGGGTGGCACGCGGTTGCTGTGTATCGCGGCGGATTTTACCCGCTACGATCAGCACGCCGTGCAGCTGATTCAGCGCAACATCGAACTGATTCGCTACAAGTTGTTTGCTGACGATCTGTTGCTGCTTGAGTTGGTCAATGCGGTGAGTACTGGTAATGCCTCAGCAACCAGCAAGTCGGTAGAAGCTGATACGAGTAAATTTGCACCTGCGGCCAAGGACAAAACCTGGCAGGAACAACTCAGTCAGGCGACGAAAGAGGTCTCTGAGCTCTTCGAGCAGACCAACAGCTATCTGCACTCTTTCGGTGATGACGTACAAGAAAAGCACTTGAAGCTCTACGTCGCCTACCGCCGATTGAAAAACTTCGCCAGCTTGGTAGTGCAATCCAAGCGTTTGCAGCTTTATCTCAAACTCGATCCCGATTCGGTTGAGCTTGTTGAGGGATTCAGTCGCGATGTGCGCAATATCGGTCACTGGGGTACTGGTGATCTTGAGTTGAGTCTGCGTACTCAGGCCGATCTGGAAATGGCCAAAGTGCTGATTGAGCGCAGTTATCAAGAGAATTAATACCCGCTGAATCTCAGCCACAAAAAAGCCCCGGACCATCACAGTCCGGGGCTTTCTCGTTTGAATCAATGGCGCACCAGGCGGGATTCGAACCCACGACCCCTGCCTTCGGAGGGCAGTACTCTATCCAGCTGAGCTACTGGTGCAGCGGGCGACATCATACCTAGGTCGGCTCGGGGCGTCCATGCCGGGATTTTGCGGGTTTTGTCAGGGCGCGTGTCCGTTGAAATCGCTGCATTCCTTAAAGCTGTAACGTCCTGCAAAAGGCTCGCTTGGCGCTTTGGCAGGACTGTTCTATGGTTTTGCTGCGGCGGGGGTTTTGACGCGTTGATCTGAAAAATCCAACAAAAGCGGCGTTTTTGTTCTTTTTTTCGAACGACCTATTGTCCTTTAACCCCTTTGATCCTACGATCCGTTTGAGATTTCAAACGCTCTTTGGACAGGGTGTTGCAGCGCAGGTGGTTCGAATCGAGCACCGTTGATGCGCCACGCCCGGTCTCTGATTTCCCTGACGGCAGCCTTGCGAGGCGCCTTTCTACAATCATAATTTTGCTCCGCGCAGGCCGCGGTGCTGTTAAGGAAAGCCGACATGCAGCTTAAAGACACCCTGTTGTTCCGCCAGCAAGCCTTCATTGATGGCGCTTGGGTCGATGCGGACAACGGTCAGACGATCAAGGTCAACAACCCGGCCACCGGCGAAATCCTCGGCACCGTGCCGAAGATGGGCGCAGCTGAAACCCGCCGCGCGATCGAAGCCGCTGACAAAGCGCTGCCGGCCTGGCGTGCACTGACCGCCAAGGAGCGTGCAGGCAAGCTGCGTCGCTGGTTCGAACTGATGATCGAGAACCAGGACGACCTCGCGCGCCTGATGACCCTCGAGCAGGGCAAGCCGCTGGCCGAAGCCAAGGGCGAAATCGTTTACGCCGCTTCGTTCATCGAGTGGTTCGCCGAAGAAGCCAAGCGCATCTATGGTGACGTGATTCCGGGCCACCAGCCGGACAAGCGCCTGATCGTGATCAAGCAACCGATCGGCGTCACCGCCGCCATTACCCCGTGGAACTTCCCGGCCGCGATGATCACCCGTAAGGCCGGCCCGGCACTGGCCGCCGGTTGCACCATGGTGCTCAAGCCGGCGTCGCAAACCCCGTTCTCCGCGTTCGCTCTGGCTGAACTGGCCCAGCGTGCCGGCATTCCAAAAGGCGTGTTCAGCGTGGTCTCCGGCAGCGCCGGCGATATCGGCAGCGAGCTGACCAGCAACCCGATCGTGCGCAAACTGTCCTTCACCGGCTCGACTGAAATCGGTCGCCAGCTGATGTCGGAATGCGCCAAGGACATCAAGAAAGTCTCGCTGGAACTGGGCGGTAACGCGCCGTTCATCGTGTTCGACGACGCGGACCTGGATAAGGCCGTCGAAGGCGCGATCATTTCCAAGTACCGCAACAACGGCCAGACCTGCGTCTGCGCCAACCGTCTGTACATTCAGGATTCGGTGTATGACGCGTTCGCCGAGAAGCTGAAAGTCGCAGTCGCCAAGCTGAAGATCGGCAACGGTCTGGAAGAAGGCACCACCACTGGCCCGCTGATCGACGAAAAAGCCGTGGCCAAGGTGCAAGAGCACATTGCTGACGCCGTGGCCAAAGGCGCCACCGTTCTGGCCGGTGGCAAGCCGATGCAAGGCAACTTCTTCGAGCCGACCATCCTGACCAACGTGCCGAAAGACGCTGCCGTGGCCAAGGAAGAAACCTTCGGCCCGTTGGCGCCGCTGTTCCGCTTCAAAGACGAAGCCGAAGTGATCGCGATGTCCAACGACACCGAGTTCGGTCTGGCTTCCTACTTTTACGCTCGCGACCTGGGCCGTGTATTCCGTGTGGCTGAAGCGCTGGAATACGGCATGGTCGGCGTCAACACCGGGCTGATCTCCAACGAAGTCGCGCCATTCGGCGGCATCAAGGCCTCGGGCCTGGGCCGTGAAGGCTCCAAGTACGGCATCGAAGATTACCTGGAAATCAAATACCTCTGCCTGGGCATCTAAGCCGAGAAAGGGATCGCTGCAAACGCAAAGGGCACGAGAGCGCTGTCCCTTTGCGTCGTTTCAAACCGGAATTTTCTCTGCGGCCAGGAACGCCGTGGCAGTCGATCATCGCATGCTGCCACCGTCGATTTCTCCCGCTTAATCCTTGAACCACGCCGCCCGATGAGCGGCGAATGAGGACTGTAATGAGCAAGACTAACGCTGAACTGATGGCCCGCCGTACCGCAGCTGTTCCACGTGGTGTTGGCCAGATTCACCCGATCTTCGCTGAGTCGGCGAAGAACGCGACCGTGACTGACGTTGAAGGTCGTGAGTTTATCGACTTCGCCGGCGGTATCGCTGTACTGAATACCGGCCACGTGCACCCGAAAATCATCGCTGCCGTGACCGAACAGCTGAACAAGCTGACTCACACCTGCTTCCAGGTACTGGCCTACGAGCCGTACGTTGAGCTGTGCGAAAAGATCAACGCCAAGGTGCCAGGTGATTTCGCCAAGAAAACCCTGCTGGTGACCACCGGTTCCGAAGCGGTGGAAAACGCCGTGAAAATCGCCCGCGCCGCCACTGGCCGTGCCGGCGTGATCGCCTTCACCGGCGCCTACCACGGTCGCACCATGATGACCCTGGGCCTGACCGGTAAAGTCGTGCCTTACTCGGCCGGCATGGGCCTGATGCCAGGCGGCATCTTCCGCGCGCTGTACCCGAACGAACTGCATGGCGTGAGCATCGACGACTCGATCGCTTCCATCGAACGCATCTTCAAGAACGACGCCGAGCCGAAAGACATCGCCGCGATCATCATCGAGCCTGTGCAGGGTGAAGGTGGTTTCTACGTCGCGCCGAAAGAATTCATGAAGCGTCTGCGCGCGCTGTGCGACCAGCACGGCATCCTGCTGATCGCTGACGAAGTACAGACGGGCGCTGGCCGTACCGGCACTTTCTTCGCCATGGAACAGATGGGCGTTGCGGCCGACCTGACCACTTTCGCCAAATCCATCGCCGGCGGTTTCCCGCTGGCCGGTGTCTGCGGCAAGGCCGAATACATGGACGCCATCGCCCCAGGCGGTCTGGGCGGCACCTACGCCGGTAGCCCGATCGCTTGCGCCGCGGCCCTGGCCGTGATGGAAGTGTTCGAAGAAGAGCACCTGCTGGACCGCTGCAAGGCAGTCGGCGAGCGTCTGGTTACCGGCCTGAAGGCCATCCAGGCCAAATACCCGGTGATCGGCGAAGTGCGTGCCCTGGGCGCGATGATCGCGGTCGAGCTGTTCGAAAACGGCGACAGCCACAAGCCAAACCCGACTGCTGTTGCGGCTGTCGTGGCCAAGGCGCGTGACAAGGGCCTGATCCTGCTGTCCTGCGGCACCTACGGCAACGTTCTGCGCGTCCTGGTACCGCTGACTTCGCCGGACGAGCAACTGGACAAAGGTCTGGCGATCATCGAAGAGTGCTTCTCGGAGCTGTAAGCCCTGGCACTGTGTGATCAGCTCGACAAAAAACCCGCTTCGGCGGGTTTTTTACGCCCCTGAAACAGATCTATCGCTTTTGCGCTGTATCGAATGGCCAGCATTGGCTAAGGTTCAGGCATTGCAAGGGAGAGCGCGCATGACTGCCGTTGATTTACCCGCCGTACCCCGAGTGCTGATTGCCGAGGCCGATCCGTGGTCCCGGGACCTGCTTAAACAAGTGCTGCTCAACGTCCGTTGTGATGCACGGCTGGACCTGTGTGCCGACGGCCAGCAAGCCATTTCATTGCTCAGCGAGGTGCCGTACGACCTGGCGATCGTCGACTGGGAGTTGCCCGGTGTCGACGGTTTGAACGTGTTGCGCAGCGTGCGCCAGCGCAAACGCAATCCGCCGTTGCCGTTCATTCTGATGAGCAGCCGCAACGACAGCGCCAGTGTGCGCGAAGCGTTGCCGCTGGCCCCCACGGCCTACCTGACCAAACCCCTGAACATGGAAAGCCTGACCGAGCGTCTGCAGGGCTTGCTGCTCAATGCCGGGGAAGAAGTGTTCTGTGAAGTGCCCGTCCTGGCGCCGGGCATGACCTTGTCGGTGTTCCTCGAGCGCCGCCGCGAGCAGGCCGATGGCGCGCCATTGATGACGGATGTGCAGGTGGCAGTCAAACGCAGCCTGAACCCGAACGGCCTCGATCTGAAGTTGCTGGAAGAAGAGATCAAAACCGATCCGCAGATCACCGCAGTGTTGATTGCGGCGGCCAACAGCGCGGCGCAGCACTATGGCGCGCCCGTGCAGACCCTGGCGCAAGCGCTGCATAGGCTGGGTACCGGGCAGAGCATGAACCTGATTCTCGGCCTGGCGCTCAAGCGCAGCGCCAGACTCAGTGATCCGTGTCTGGCCGATTACGCCGAGCGTTATTGGGGGCTGTCGCTGCACACGGCTGAATACGCTCGCACGCTGGCGCGCCTGCTCGACCTGGATCAGGAGCGCTGCTATTGCGCAGGCATGTTGCATCGCCTCGGCGATCTGGCGTTGTTGCGTTGTTTGCAGGAGTGGAAGCAGGCCGGCGGCGAACTGGATGAGTGGACGGAGGTGGGCGACGCGCTCGAGGCGTTTGGCGCGGCTTACGGTTCGGCGTTGCGCACCCGCTGGCGCTTGCCGCTGGAGCTGCGTGAGTTGATTGCGTCGGCCTACCAGCTCGGTGGCGGGGTTTACTCCCGTGAGGCGCTGGTGATGAACATGGCCGCGCAGATGGCCCGCCTGACCGAGCATGAGGGCGTCGAGGAACTGGCCAAGAGTCGTACCGCGCGGTTGCTGAAGATCGGGCTGCCGGAGTTGATGCGGATGCGTAAATAACCTGACTTACTACCAATCACTGTGGGCGCGGGCTGGCCGGCGATGGCGTCGGCGCAGACAACATCTTTGTCTGGGTGCGCTGGCCAGCCCGCTTCCACAGGTTTTTTGGTGAATTCAAACAGCGGCTATGCAGAGATGATGCGGTTCTTGCCCTGGCGCTTGGCTTCGTACATCGCCGCATCCGCCCGGGCGAAGAGGCTGTCGAGGCTGTCGTCGTTCTCCGTGAGACTGGTCAGGCCCTGACTGACGGTGATGCCGAAGCTCTGACCGTCATGGCTGAAGCTCAAGCGCTGAATTTCCTGTTGCAGGCGCTGGGCCACTTGCATGGCCATGTCCGGCGCACAGCCCGGAAATACTGCCGCAAACTCTTCTCCACCAATCCGTCCGAACAGATCGCCTCGACGTAACGACCCTCGCCCGCACTCGGCAATGCGTTGCAATACGTTGTCGCCTTCAGGGTGGCCGTAGGTATCGTTGATCACTTTGAAGTCATCTATATCCAGCAACAGAAACCCCATCTGCGAGCCTTGCAGGCGTGCCGCGCTGAATTCGCGGTTGGCGCATTCGAAGAAATGGCGGCGGTTGCTGCTTTGGGTCAGCACGTCGGTGGTGGCCAGGCGTTGCAGCTCGGTTTCCATCTGCTTCTTGTCGGTGATGTCCTCGGCGATGCCGACGATGATCACCGGTTGCCCGGGTTCGTCCTGACGGTTGATAAAGCATTTGTCGCTGAGCCAGCGCACCGAGCCGTCGGCCGCGATGATCCGGTACTCGCGATCTTCCACGGCGCCTTTGTGCAGGACTTCGGCGAGGCTGCGTTCGGCGTATTCCAGATCGTCGGGATAGATGCTGTCGCGCCACTGGTTGTAGTCGGCCAGCAGCAAACCGGCCGAGCGGCCGAAAATCCGTTCATAGGCGGGACTGACGTACAGCACCTGTCGGGTTTCCCAGTTGAAGGCCCAGAGCACGGCGTTGACGCTTACCAGCAGCGAGCTGAACAGCTGTTCGCGCTCGCTCAGCCGGGCGACTTCGCCTTGGGCGTGCATCAACGCCATCAGGGTTTGCGCGGCCTCGGGCCATTGCGGGAAGGATGAGTCTTTTTGGTTGTTGTTGACCATCGGCACAGATCTCAAAGGGCGTGCCGCATTTCGACAGCGGCCACAGTACAGCCCGCCGGGGTGGCGAAGTGTCTTTGAGATAGGGCTTTTGGTGCTAAGTTCCGCGCATTTGTGGCGAGGGAGGTTGCTCCCGCCGGGCGGTCGTGGCGACGCGTTTCATCGATGAGAACGCGTCGTCAGGTTTTCGCTCGTTTCGCTACCGATCGGAGATGAATCCCCTCGCCACAGGGGATCATTCACCAAAATCAGACCGCTGCAGGGCGCAACGAGTAGGTTTTCAACTGGTCGGCAAATTCGCGCAGGGACTGAATGCCGCTGGCCTCGGCCTCGTGAATCCAGTCCTTGATGGCGGCGAGCATGTCGTGGCCATTTGCGCTGGTCTTGACCCAGATCTGCTGCAGGGCCAGACGTTTTTCGTAAATTACCTTCAGCGCCTGGCTGTGCTCGAGCATGTTCTGGATGCGCAAGTGATGACGCTCTTCCAGCAGACTGGTTTCCCGCGACAGCAAGCGTTTGGCGCGGTGGAACTGGTGGCGTACCGAATGATCGACCTTGGCCAGCTCCTGCTTGACCAGCGGACCGATCACCAACTTGCGGTACTGGGCCATGATCTGGAAGCGGTTGTTGAGGATCGCCATGGCGGTGTCCATGTCCAGATTGCCCTTGCCTTCGACGCGGTGGGCGATCGGTGCCACACGCTGGACCTTGGCCAGACGCAGGAAGCAGAAGACCTTGATCCACGCCCAGCCGAGGTCGAACTCCCACTTCTTCACCGACAGCTTGGCCGAGTTAGGGTAGGTGTGATGGTTATTGTGCAGCTCTTCGCCGCCGATCAGGATGCCCCACGGCACCAGATTGGTCGCCGCGTCGCGGCATTCGAAGTTGCGGTAGCCGATGGCATGGCCCAGGCCATTGACCACACCGGCGGCCCATACCGGGATCCACATCATCTGGATCGCCCAGATGGTGATGCCGATGGTGCCGAACAGCAGCAGGTCGATGACGCCCATGATCGCCACGCCCAACAGCGGGTAGCGGCTGTAGAGGTTGCGTTCGATCCAGTCTTCGGGGCAGTTCTTGCCGTAGATGCGCAGGGTCTCCGGATTCTCGGCTTCGGCGCGATACAGTTCGGCGCCTTTGCGCAGTACGGTGGACAGCCCCTTGACGACCGGACTGTGCGGGTCGTCTTCGGTTTCGCATTTGGCGTGGTGTTTACGGTGGATGGCCGTCCACTCGCGGGTGTTCTGCGCCGTGGTCAGCCACAGCCAGAAGCGGAAAAAGTGTTTCAGGCCGGCATGCAGCTCAAGCGAGCGATGGGCCGAATATCGGTGCAGATAGACCGTGACGGCAACAATCGTCACGTGGGTCATCAGCAGGGTGACTGCGACCAGTGACCAGGCGGACAAGCCAAGAAAACCTTCGTACCACATAGGCTATAGGGCCCTCGATAAAGATAAAAACAGCCGTTGCATTATCACCAAGCACACAGATAAAACCAGTCGCCCTTTTAGATAAGAGTCGCTGGATGTTTCTTGACCTATAATTCCAACCTTTTTTGTAGGGACATGGATAGCCGAATGCCTGCCATTTATCGCGATGCTTTGCGTGCAGCGCTGCTCTATCTCGTGCTTGCCGTCCTCTGGCTGCTGGGCACTGATCATTTATTAAACAGTTTCTTCGATAACGCCGTCGATCTTGCCCATTGGCAACTGATCAACGGTTACGTCTTTGCGGCAGTCAGTGCCGGGCTGATTTTTCTGGCGAGGGCGCGTTTGTGCGAGTTTCTCGGTATCGGTGCGCGTTTGCGTGAACGCCATGCCGATCGCGAGCGCCTGCGGCAGGCGGCGGCCGTATTCGACTGCACGCGCGAAGGCGTGTTGGTCACTGATCGCCAGGGCCTGATCGTGCACGTCAACCGGGCGTTCATCGAGATCACCGGATATCAGCGCGAAGAAGTCATCGGTCAGCAGCCCAGTCTGTTCAAGTCCGGTCATCATCCGCCGGGCTTCTATCAGGCGATGTTCGCCACGCTGGAGGCCAAAGGCGAGTGGAGTGGCGAGATCTGGAACCGTCGAAAAAGCGGCGAGATTTATCCACAGTGGCAAACCATCCGCGTCATTCATGATGACCAGAGCCGGCTCAGCCATTACGTCGCGGTGTTTTCCGACATCAGTGCGATCAAGGATTCCGAGCACGAACTCAAACACCTCGCGCACCACGATCCGCTCACGGATCTGCCCAACCGTCTGCTGTTCAGCGACCGTGCCGAGCAGGCGCTGGCGTCGGCGCAGGCGCACAAGCGCGGTTGCGCGTTGCTGATGCTCGATCTGGACCATTTCAAGATGATCAATGACAGCCTCGGCCATAACGTCGGCGATCGCTTGCTCAAAGCGGTGTCGGCGCGCTTGCAGGCGCTGTTCGGCCCCGGCATCACCCTGGCGCGACTGGGGGGCGACGAATTCGCCGTGCTGGTGGAAAGTTGTCCACAACCGGGGCAGGCGGCGGCATTGGCCCAACGTATTCTCGACGCGCTCAAGGAGCCGTTTCGCCTTGAAAGCCATGAGTTATTTATCAACATCAGCATCGGCATCAGCCTGTTTCCCAGCGATGCGTTGAGCGCCGACCAATTGTTGCGCAACGCCGATGCTGCGTTGTTCAAGGCCAAGAGCAGCGGCCGCAACGGTTATGCCCTGTATACCGAAGAACTCACCGCCCACGCCCAGCAACGGGTCGAAATCGCGTTCGAGTTGCGCCGCGCCCTGGAGCAGCAGGAGTTGCGGGTTTACTACCAGCCGGTGCATGACCTGAAAACCGGTCGCCTGATCGGCGTCGAAGCGCTGGTGCGCTGGCAGCATCCGCAGCGTGGCCTGGTGTCGCCGGCGGAGTTCATTCCGATTGCCGAACGCACCGGCTTGATCGCCGAAATCGACGACTGGGTGATGCAGCAGGCGTGCCGGCAGATGTGCGCGTGGCAGCAGGCGGGCGTGGTGTTGTCGTTTGTCGCGGTGAATGTGTCGTCGCGGCTGTTTGCCCGTCGCGAGTTGTATCAACAGGTGGCGCAAGTGCTGCACGACACCGGGCTGAATCCGGCTTGTCTGGAGCTGGAAGTCACCGAAAGTGCGGTGATGGACGACCCGGAAGTCGCGCTGGAACAGATGCACCGTTTGCGTGAGCTGGGCATTCGCCTGGCCATTGATGACTTCGGCACTGGCTATTCGTCGCTGTTGCGGCTCAAACGTTTGCCGGTGCAGAAGTTGAAGATTGATCAGGGTTTCGTCGCCGGTCTGCCGTGGGACGAGGACGATGCGGCGATTGCCCGGGTGATCATCGCGCTGGCTCGCAGCATGGGGATGCAAGTGCATGCCGAGGGCATCGAACAGGTCGAGCAGGCGGCGTTTCTGCTGGCGCAGGAGTGCGACCTGGGCCAGGGCTACTGGTTTGGGCGGCCGGTGCCGGCGGCGGAGATTGATTGGGCGCGCACGCCTGTTATCGGTTGAATCCGATCTTGTGGCGGGGGAGCTTGCTCCCGCTCGAGTACGAAGCGCTCGGTTTTTTGGGTCTGCTGCGCAGCCCGGCGCGAGCAAGCGCCCTCGCCACAGGGGTTGCGGTGTTCTTGAGTACCGGGAAAGCGCGCAAACCCTTGTCCCGTCAGATAATGTTTTTCAGTTATATAAACATTCTTAAATAGTCTTTTTAAGAATATCTGCGCCTCTCTTATATTGCTCCCACGCCGAACGCAGTGCCGCCCACTGCCAGGCATATCCCATTCAAAGGAGCAGCACCATGAGCGCATCCCTTCGCAGCGTTGACGGTCAGGACGAAACCACCATCTTGCGTGAAATCCAGAGCGCCCTGCGCGATCTGCGGTTCGGCGCGGTGGAGATCACTGTGCACAACGCCCAGGTCGTGCAGATCGAGCGCAAAGAGAAATTCCGCTTGCAGCAACCCGGTAAACAACCGGGCTGATTTGAAGAGCCAAGGATCGCAGCCTGCGGCAGCGCCTGCAGGGGATTGTGCGCAGACGCTGCCGAAGGCTGCGATCTTTTGAACCGGCACCACGCTTTCCGAAATACATAAGAAAAAGCCACCACCGAGAATTCCAGGAGCTTTCACCATGTCGTCGATTCGCCGTTACGCTTTGGCCGCCCTGGCCAGCGCTGTGTTTGCCGGTTCCGCCGTTGCCAAGGATTACGAACTGCTCAACGTGTCGTATGACCCGACGCGCGAGCTGTATCAGGACTACAACGCTGAATTCATCAAGTTCTGGCAGAAGGACCATGCCGGCGACACCGTGAAAATCCAGCAATCCCACGGCGGTTCGGGCAAGCAGGGCCGTGCGGTGATCGACGGTCTGCGCGCCGACGTTGTGACCCTGGCCCTGGCCGGCGACATCGACGAAATCGCCAAGCTCGGCAAGACCCTGCCGGCCGACTGGCAGAAGCGTCTGCCGGACGCCAGCACCCCGTACACCTCGACCATCGTGTTCCTGGTGCGCAAGGGCAACCCGAAAGGCATCAAGGACTGGGGCGACCTGATCAAGAACGACGTCTCGGTGATCACCCCGAACCCGAAAACCTCCGGCGGTGCGCGCTGGAACTTCCTCGCCGCGTGGGCCTACGGCCTGAAAGCCAACGGCGGCAGTGAAGAAAAAGCCAAAGAGTACGTACAGACCCTGTTCAAGCACGTGCCCGTACTCGATACCGGTGCTCGCGGTTCGACCATCACTTTTGTCAACAACGGTCAGGGTGACGTGTTGCTGGCCTGGGAAAACGAAGCGTTCCTGGCGCTGAAAGAAGACGGCGGCGCGGACAAGTTCGACATCGTCGTGCCGTCGCTGTCGATTCTCGCCGAACCGCCGGTGGCGGTGGTCGACAAGAACGCCGAGAAGAAAGGCAACGAGCAGATCGCCGAAGCCTATTTGAAACACCTGTACAGCCCGGCCGGTCAGGAGATCGCCGCGAAAAACTTCTACCGTCCGCGTGACAAGGACGTGGCGGCGAAGTACGCCCAGCAGTTCCCGAAACTGGAACTGGTGACCATCGACAAGGACTTCGGCGGCTGGAAAACCGCGCAACCGAAATTCTTCAATGACGGTGGCGTGTTCGACCAGATCTATCAGGCGCAGTAATCTGACCCACAATGAGCCTGATGCTCAGGCACGAAACCATGTGGGAGCGGGCTTTTGTGGCGAGGGGATTCATCCCCGTCGGGCTACGCAGTAGCCCCGAAATCGGCAAATGCGGGAAACCAGACACACCGCATGCGATGGTTTTGGGGCAGCTACGCTGCCCATCGGGGATAAATCCCCTCGCCACAGAGCCCGCTCCCACATTGATGCGTTTTTAACCAAGGACTTTTATGTCGCGTCGTATCTCCCCCGTCATACCCGGCTTCGGGCTGACGCTGGGTTACACCTTGGTGTACCTCAGCCTGATTGTGCTCATCCCGCTGGCGGCGATGTTCGTCCACGCCGCCCAACTCACCTGGGATCAGTTCTGGACGATCATCTCCGCCCCGCGCGTGCTGGCCGCTCTGAAGCTGAGCTTCGGCACCGCCCTGTGTGCGGCGATCATCAACGGCATCATCGGTACGCTGCTGGCCTGGGTGCTGGTGCGCTACACCTTCCCGGGGCGCAAGGTGATCGACGCGATGATCGACCTGCCGTTCGCCCTGCCGACGGCCGTGGCCGGTATCGCCCTGACCGCGTTGTACACCCCGACCGGACTGGTCGGGCAGTTCGCCGCCGACCTCGGTTTCAAGATCGCCTACACGCCGTTGGGCATCACCCTCGCGCTGACCTTCGTGACCCTGCCGTTCGTGGTGCGCACGGTGCAGCCGGTGCTCGCCGATATTCCCCGTGAAGTCGAAGAAGCTGCTGCCTGCCTCGGCGCGAAACCGCTGCAAGTGTTCCGTCATATCCTCCTGCCAGCGCTGTTGCCCGCCTGGCTGACCGGTTTTGCCCTGGCCTTCGCTCGTGGTGTCGGCGAGTACGGTTCGGTGATTTTCATTGCCGGTAACATGCCGATGAAAACCGAGATCCTGCCACTGCTGATCATGGTCAAGCTCGACCAATACGATTACACCGGCGCCACTTCCATCGGCGTGCTGATGCTGGTGGTTTCCTTCGTCCTGTTGCTGCTGATCAACTTGCTGCAGCGGCGTATCGAAACCCCATAAGGAGGCGCGAACCATGTCCCAATCGTCTATTGCGGCCGCGTCCTCGGCCAACGCTGCGCGCCGTGGCAGTGCCACTTCGCGCAGAATCCTGATCGGTCTAGGCTGGCTGATCTTTTTCCTGTTTCTGGTGTTGCCGCTGTTCATCGTGGTGTCGCAAGGTTTGAAGAACGGCCTTGGCGCGTTCTTCACTGCGATCTTTGAACCGGACGCCTTGTCGGCGCTGAAACTCACGGTGATCGCCGTGCTGATTTCGGTGCCGCTGAACCTGGTGTTCGGCGTCAGTGCCGCGTGGTGCGTGAGCAAATACTCGTTCCGTGGCAAGAGCATGCTGGTAACGCTGATCGACCTGCCGTTCTCGGTATCGCCGGTGATCGCCGGTCTGGTCTATGTGCTGATGTTCGGCGCCCAGGGCCTGTTCGGGCCGTGGCTGCAGGATCACGACATCCAGATCGTGTTCGCCCTGCCGGGCATCGTGCTGGCGACGATCTTCGTCACCGTGCCGTTCGTGGCCCGTGAGCTGATCCCGCTGATGCAGGAACAAGGCACTCAGGAAGAGGAGGCTGCGCGGCTGCTCGGCGCCAACGGCTGGCAAATGTTCTGGCATGTCACCGTGCCCAACATCAAATGGGGCCTGATCTATGGCGTGGTCCTGTGTACCGCACGGGCCATGGGTGAGTTCGGTGCGGTGTCGGTGGTCTCCGGGCACATTCGCGGGGTGACCAACACCTTGCCGCTGCACGTCGAGATCCTCTACAACGAATACAACCACGTGGCCGCGTTCGCCGTGGCGAGCCTGTTGCTGATCCTGGCGCTCTTCATCCTGCTGCTCAAGCAGTGGAGCGAAAACCGTATCAACCGCCTGCGCGCCAGCGCCGCGGAGGAATAATTCATGTCGATCGAAGTGCGTAACGTCAGCAAGAATTTCAATGCGTTCAAGGCGCTGGACAACATCAGCCTGGACATTCACAGCGGTGAGCTGGTGGCATTGCTCGGTCCGTCCGGCTGCGGCAAGACCACGCTGCTGCGGATCATCGCCGGCCTGGAAACCCCGGATAATGGCAACATCGTTTTCCACGGTGAAGACGTCTCTGGCCACGACGTGCGTGATCGCAACGTCGGTTTCGTGTTCCAGCACTACGCGCTGTTCCGCCACATGACGGTGTTCGACAACGTCGCGTTCGGCCTGCGCATGAAACCGAAAAACCAGCGCCCGAGCGAAAGCCAGATCGCGACCAAGGTCCACGAACTGCTGAACATGGTGCAACTCGACTGGTTGGCGGATCGCTACCCGGAGCAACTGTCCGGTGGTCAGCGTCAACGTATCGCCCTGGCCCGCGCCTTGGCGGTGGAGCCGAAAGTGTTGTTGCTGGATGAACCGTTTGGCGCCCTCGACGCCAAGGTGCGCAAAGAGCTGCGCCGCTGGCTCGCGCGTTTGCACGAAGACATCAACCTCACTTCCGTTTTCGTGACCCACGATCAGGAAGAAGCGATGGAAGTCGCCGACCGTATCGTGGTGATGAACAAGGGCGTGATCGAGCAGATCGGCTCACCGGGTGACGTTTACGAAAACCCGGCCAGCGACTTCGTTTATCACTTCCTCGGCGATTCGAACCGCTTGCTGCTCAGCGACGACAACCACGTGCTGTTCCGCCCGCACGAAGTGTCGTTGTCCAAACATGAGCTGGAAGATCACCATGCCGCTGAAGTGCGCGATATCCGCCCGTTAGGCGCGACCACGCGGGTGACGTTGAAGGTGGAAGGGCAGACGGATCTGATCGAGGCCGAAGTGGTGAAAGACCATGACAGCCTGATCGGCCTGGCCAAGGGTGAAACCCTGTTCTTCAAACCGAAGGTCTGGCAGAAAGTCGCTAACCTCTAAGATCAAAAGCTTCGCGAGCAAGCTCGCTCCCACAGGGAACTCGGTCGGACATGAAGTTTGTGTTCAGCACCCGTCCACTGTGGGAGCGAGCTTGCTCGCGAAAGGGATCTACACAGCCGCACGATTCGGATTGACTCGCACCACCCCCGCCCGCGCTTCGATCTGCTCTTTCAGTTCATGGCGCATGCCGAGCATGAACGCCAGTTCGGCGACGACAAACAACGGCCCGACAATCAGCCCGCTGACGTCATCGACAAACGCCGGTTTGCGCCCTTCATAGTGATGGCCGACAAACTGGATCACCCAGCCGATCACAAACATCGCCAGCCCGCTGCTGAGCCAGACCATGGTGCTCTGCTGCGCCAGCGCGTGCCCGGCCCAGACCGACAGGCCCATCAACAGCGTCATCAGAGCGCCAAGCTTCAGTTCCAGGCGCAGGTAGAACCACGCCGAAGCCAGTGCCAGCAGCACCGCCGGCGATAGCCACAAGCCGCCCAGTGACCACTCTGGTCGCGACAACAGCACCGCCCCCGCCACCACAATCAGCGGAATGCCGATAAAGTGGCTGGCGATGTTGCGTGGGTCACGGTGGTACGCGGCGTATTGACTCAGATGATCGACGAGGCTTTTCATTGTTGTTCCTCCTGTAGGGTGAGCGCAGCATGCCCCGGGTTCGGCGTTCGCTCTGTCAGGCAGGCGACAATTGGGAGTGATCATGGATAAGCGTTCACAGTTGATGACCGGGCAATGGTTCAGTCATCTGCCGGCATCCTTTCAGGATAGTCTGCTGGCGGCAGCCCGGGAGCGGCGGCTGACGGCGGGGCAGCGCCTGTTCCAGCGCGGCGATGCGCCGTGCGGGTTGTACGCGGTGCTCGACGGCGCGATCCGCATCGGCGCGGTCAGCGAGCAGGGCAAGGAGGCGTTGCTGAGCCTGGTGGAAGCGCCGCACTGGTTCGGCGAAATCTGCCTGTTCGACGGTCAGCCGCGCACCCATGATGCTTACGCCGTCGGGCCGTGCACCCTGGTGAACATTCCCCAGACCACTTTGCTGAAAATTCTCGACGAGCACCCGCTGTACTGGCGGCATCTGGCGCTGCTGATGAGCCAGAAATTGCGCCTGACCTTCATTAACCTCGAACAGCTGAGCCTGCTGCCGGCCCCGGCGCGTCTGGCCCATCGTCTGCTGCTGATCGCCGAAGGCTACGGCGAACTCGACCCGCCCCGGCGGATGCTGCAACTGCCCCAGGAACAACTGGCGTCGATGCTGTCGCTGTCACGGCAGACCACCAACCAGATCCTTAAGGATTTGCAGGCTCAGGGGATTATCGGACTGGGTTACGGCGAGATCGAGATCCTCGATGCCGCGCGATTGCGGGCACTGGCCACACTCTAAAATCTGGCAGCGATCCATTGTAGGAGTGAGCCTGCTCGCGATAGCGGTGTGTCAGCCAACACATCATGAACTGATTGACCGTTATCGCGAGCAGACTCACTCCTACAGGGGCAACGTGCGTGGCTTACGAACCGCGATAGGTCGAGAAACCATACGGGCTGAGCAGCAACGGGATGTGGTAGTGCTGGTCAGTCTGCTTAACCTGGAAAATCACCGGAATCTCCGGGAAAAACGTCTCGCGTTTGGCCTTTTCGAAATACTCGCCAGTCTTGAACACCACCCGGTACTCGCCCGCCTCGAAAGGCTGTTTGGCCGGGAACAGTTCGGCGATGCGCCCCTGTTCGTTGGTGGTGCCCTGAGCCAGCGGCTGCCAGTTCCGGCCGACGTGTTTTTCCAGGGTCACGTTGATGCCGGGGGACGGCAGGCCGTTTTCCAGATTAAGCACGTGCACGCTCAGTGGATTGCCGGCGGCCAGCGCCAGGCTGGAAACGGCGCTCAGGCCGAGTGCGGCGAAGGTCATGCGCAGGGTGGTCATGGTCAGACTCCTTATTGGGAACGGGTGAGGGTCAGGCCGGCCTGTTCGGCGGCCTTGATGGCACAGCTTTCGTCTTGCTCGCCACCACCGGAGCCGGCCACGCCCATGGCGCCGACCAGTTCACTGCCGGCAAATAACGGGATGCCGCCGCCGAGCAACAGCAACTCGTCGAGGGTGTTGAGGTTGGCGGTGTCCGGGTTGCTGCGGGCGCGCTCGGCGAACAGCCGGGTCGGGGTTTTCGTCGACAGCGCGGTGTACGCCTTACGCTGGCTGGCGGCGGTGTTGTGCGGGCCGATGCCATCGCCGCGCAAGGTCACCAGCAGGTTGCCGCCACGGTCGAGCACCGACACCGTGCCTGTGCAGTTACTCATTGCCGTATCGGCCAGCAGGCGTGCGGTTTTCAGATCAAGGTCGGCGTGACGCGGCAGGTCAGGGCCAGCGAAGGCGCTGGCGCTCAGGCCGATGGCGAGGCTCGCGGCAAGGTATTTGAAGGTCATGAGCAGGCTCCGAAAGCGAAGGACCTCACCTTAGCCGCCGGTCTTCGTCAGAACCCCGTCAGTCGGATTACAAGTTTGTAATGGGCAATCGCGCCGAAGGCGCCTAGCCTGTATGCCTGATCAATCGAGGTGTGCCATGCGTTTGCTGGTCGTAGAAGATGAAGCCAAAACCGCGAATTTCCTGGCCAAAGGCCTGGGTGAATCGGGTTTTGCTGTGGACGTGGCACTCAATGGCCTCGACGGGCGCTACTTCATCGAGCAACAGGAGTACGACCTGATCATCCTCGACGTGATGCTGCCGGGCCTCAATGGCTGGCAACTGCTGCAACTGATCCGCCAGCGCGGCGCCACGCCGGTGTTGTTCCTCACCGCCAAGGATGCCATCGAAGACCGCGTGCGCGGCCTTGAACTGGGCGCCGACGATTACTTGCTCAAGCCCTTCGCGTTCGCCGAATTGCTCGCGCGGGTGCGCACGTTGCTGCGACGCGGGCCGATGCGCGAGGCCGAGTCCTACAGCATCGCCGACCTCGAAATTGATGTGCTGCGCCGCCGGGTCAGTCGCGGCGGCCAGCGCATTGCCCTGACCAACAAGGAATTTGCCCTGCTGCAACTGCTCGCCAGCCGTCAGGGCGAGGTGCTGTCGCGCACGCTGATCGCCTCGCAGGTGTGGAACCTGAATTTCGACAGCGACACCAACATGGTCGAAGTCGCGGTGCGTCGCTTGCGGGCCAAGGTCGATGACCCGTACATGCCGAAACTGATCCACACCGTGCGCGGCGTCGGCTATCAGCTGGAAGCGCCCGACGATGCGCGCTAGGTCGATCGCCTGGCGGCTGGCGCTGGCGTTCGCTGTGGTCTGCGCGTTGGTGCTCAGTGCGATTGGCGTGTTTCTCTACCGCTCGCTGGCGTCGGAGATCGCTTACCGCGATGACCTGGCCTTGCTCGGTCGACTCGAGCAGGTGCGCGCGTTGCTCGCGGACAGCGACAGCCTCGACGCCTTGCAGGCGCGGCCGCGGCTCTATCAAAACATGCTCGGTAACCTCGACAGCCTGTTGCTGGTGCGGCGCGCCGACGGATCGAGCGTGATCGGCATCAACCCTCGGCAGCGCGCATTGCCGCCGCTCAAGGCGATCCCTCGCGAGCAGACGCCGCAGCGCCGCGACGTGCTGACCTGGCAGGCACCGGACGGTGCCGAACTGGCGCTGTTGTCCGGTGAAGCCCGAGGGCCGAACGGCGAACCGCTGACGGTGATCGCCGGCAAGGTGCTCAGTGAGCGCGAGCAGATGCTCGGCCGTTATCGCATGCGTCTGTATCTGGCGGTCGGGCTCGGCGCATTGCTGGCGTTCGCGTTGGGCCTGGTGTTGTTGCGCCGTGGCCTGCAACCGTTGCGCCAATTGAGCGAAGCGGTGCGCGGAATCGACCTGCGCAGCCTCGATCAACGGTTGTCGGCGAGCGGTACGCCGGCCGAGCTGCTCGAACCGGTGCAGGCGCTCAACGGCATGCTCGCGCGGCTGGACGACAGCGTGCAGCGGCTGTCGCAGTTTTCCGCCGACCTCGCGCACGAAATCCGCACGCCACTGCACACCTTGCTGGCGAGCAACGGGCAAGCGCTGAATCACCCGCGCAGCACGGCGGAGTATCAGGAGTTGCTGGCGTCGAACATGGAAGAATTCGAACGCCTCAAGCGCATGGCCGAAAATCTGATGTTCCTCGCTCGCGCCGAGCAGGCGGAGCGGGCGCTCGACTTGCAGACGCTGGATCTGCATAGCCTCGGCGGCGAACTGTGCGATTACTTCGAAGCCTTGGCGGATGACCGCGAGTTGCGCCTGGAAAACCAGCTGCACGGCGAACTGTTGGCCGACCAGCAATTGCTGCAGCGCGCCCTCGGTAATCTGCTGGCCAACGCGGTGCGCCACGCCGATGCAGGCACGCTGATCAGCCTGCGGCGCTGCGATGAGCCGGGCGTGTGCTGGTTGCAGGTGCATAACCACGGCCCGGCCATTGCACCGCAGCATCTGGGCAAATTGTTCGATCGCTTTTATCGCGTCGATCCGTCACGGGCGGAGCCGGGGGATTCGGGTGGGCTGGGGCTGGCGATCGTGCAGTCGATCATGCAGTTGCATGGCGGGCGGGTGCGGGTGAGCAGTGATGCGAGTGGCACAGTGTTTGAGTTGGGCTTTGAGTTGATCTGACAGGCCTCTTCGCGAGCAAGCTCGCTCCCACAGGGTTTGGGGTGTACAAAAAGCTGTGTCACACCTTGATCACTGTGGGAGCGAGCTTGCTCGCGAAGAGGCCAGTCGATTCACCCCACATTTCGGATCAATCAGCGCAACTGATCACGAAACTGCCCCGGCGTCATCCCCGTCCAGCGCTTGAACGCCCGGCTGAAACTGCTGGTGTCGGCAAACCCCAACAGATAACTCACTTCACTCAACGAACACTGTGGATCGCGCAGGTGCAGCAGCGCGAGATTCTCGCGGCTCTCGTTAAGCAGCGTGTCGAAGCGACAGCCTTCATCCGCCAGATGCCGTTGCAGGCTGCGCAGGCTCAGGTGCAAGGCCTGGGCGATGCGTTCGGCGCCGGGTTCGCCTTCGGGCAGTTGTTCTTCGATGGCGTCGCGCACCTTGCGCTCCCAGGTCAGCGGCTTGAGCTGGGCCAGGGTGCGCTCGAGTACCGCTTCGTTGTGTTCGGCCAGTTCCGGGTTGGCATCGTCGAGGTGGCTGTCGAAGTCGGCGAGGGCGAACTCCAGGCGATCCTCGGCGCAGGAGAAGTGCACCGGGGCGCGGAACACCTTGTGCCACCGGTGCGCGTCGACCGGTTCCGGACGGCGCAGATACACCGCAAGCGGTGCGTAGTCGCGGCCCAGGCGATTGCGGCAGGTGCGCACGTAAATCGCGGCAAACGCATCAATGGCTTCGAAGGCCGGCGCCGGATTGCCTGACGGAATTTTCAGACGGAACAGATAACGCTCGTCGCCGCGGCTCAGTTCCAGCTCCAGCGCATCGCTGACCACCGGGTGATAACGCACGATGCGCTCGAACACCTCGCGCAGGCTGCCGCTGGCCACCAGCGCATAACCGAGCGCATGAAAGGTGGTCGGGCTGACGAAGCGCGACACCCGCAGACCGATCGCCGGATCGCCGCTGGCCTGCACCGCCAGCTCCCACAGGCGCGTGGTGCCGGACAGTGGATAGCGCGCATTCGGGTCGTCCATCAGCTGCGGATCGAGGCCGGCCTGCTGGCACAGGGCAATGCTGTCCAGGCCCAGCGCATCGAGTTGCTTGCGCAAGGCACGGGTCCAACTGGCAAGGGAGGTCGGTTCCTTCATGCTGATTGGCGCTTCCGGTCAACAGGTTGGCGTTCTCGGCTAGCGTGTTCTGCAACCGCGCAGGGCAGGATGCGAACATCAATAACCAGAGGATGGAAGCATGGACCGTACTTCTGCAAGTCCCCAGCGACACAATGCTGCCCAGCGATCAGCGCATATTCGCGAAGTGGTGCTGGCCAAAGGCGTCGAACTGCGTGAGCGCTACCCGATTCTCCGGCATCAGGACGCCCTCGGCGCTGGCATTCTGGCCTTTGCTCTGGCGGGGATGATCGGCTCGGCGGCGCTGTACATCACGGGTCACATGGCGTGGTGGGTGTGCCTGCTGCTCAACGCGTTTTTTGCGTCCTTGACCCATGAACTGGAACACGACCTGATCCACAGCATGTACTTTCGCAAGCAGCGCGTGCCGCACAACCTGATGATGGGCCTGGTGTGGCTGGCGCGGCCGAGCACCATCAACCCGTGGATTCGCCGTCATCTGCACCTCAACCATCACAAGGTGTCCGGCACCGAAACCGACATGGAAGAACGCGCGATCACCAACGGCGAACCGTGGGGTTTCGCGCGGCTGCTGATGGTCGGCGACAACGTAATGTCGGCGTTCATTCGTATGCTGCGGGCGAAAACCCGGGCGCACAAAATCAGCATCATCAAACGCTCGTTGAAGGTCTACGCGCCGCTGGCGCTGGTGCATTGGGGCGCGTGGTACGTGTTTCTCGGCTTCCACGCGGCGAATGGCGTCGCCTACCTCATGGGGGCGCCGATCGAGTGGTCGGCGACTACGCTGTCGGTGATGCAGGTGATCGACATCGCGGCCGTGGTGATCATCGGCCCGAACGTGCTGCGCACGTTTTGCCTGCACTTCATCAGTTCGAACATGCATTACTACGGTGATGTCGAGCCGGGCAATGTGCTGCAGCAATGCCAGGTGCTGAACCCGTGGTGGTTGTGGCCGTTGCAGGCGTTCTGCTTCAACTTCGGCAGCAGTCACGGGATCCACCATTTTGTGGTGAAAGAGCCGTTCTACATTCGCCAGATGACCGTGCCGGTGGCGCACAAAGTGATGCGCGAGATGGGGGTGCGGTTCAATGATTTCGGCACGTTCGGGCGGGCGAACCGGTTTGTTCGTCGGGATGAAATCGCGGTGTCTGGGGAGGCGGTGGAGGCCTGACAAGCTGCCCTCACCCTAACCCTCTCCCAGAGGGAGAGGGGACCGATTGGGGGATATCGAAGAGTTACGCCGACGTGAAAGTGCTTCGGTGAATCCATAATCGACTCATTTTCACAGGTTGATATTTAACGTAAGACACCTCGGTCAGCGCCCTCTCCCTCTGGGAGAGGGCTGGGCGGGCGGCGTTCCGATGAGGGGTTTTTGATCTTCCCCTCAATCCGGCTGAAACGGCGAAGCACTCAAGATCACCCCGGTCTCCTCCACATACTGCTGCCAATGCCCGATCAACGCGCTGAGCTTGTCCGGCTGACTCAACGCCAGATCATGAATCTCCCCCGGATCACTGGCCAGATCATACAACTGCCAGGTGGCCGGCCCCACCGGACCGGGGATCCACACTGCTTTCCACGACCCCTGGCGAATCGCCCGCCGCCCGAACAACTCCCAACCGGTGACGGTGTGTTCGTCATGCACCTGCGCCGTCTCGCCGGACAAAAAGCCCAGCCACGATTTACCCCGCAACGGCGCCACCGGTTTGCCGTGCCATTGCTTGCCCGGATGACGTACGCCAGCCAGATCGAGAATGGTCGGGGTGATGTCCATCACCGTGCCAAAGCCATGGCTGATCTGCCCTTTGATCGGCAGTTGCGGGTAGTGCAGCAGCGCCGGCACACGAATCCCGCCCTCGGTGGTAAAGGCCTTGAACAGTCGCGACGGCGCCGTCGCCACCTGCGCCCAGTTCGGTCCGTACCAGACGTAGGAATTGCCCCGGCCAATATTGTCGAGGCTGTTGTCGTAGTGCTGGTTCAGATAGGTCATCAACTCCGGGCCGAACTTGGGGAAGGCTTCCAGCAGCGCCCCTTCGGCACCGTTGTCGGACATGAACAGGATGAAGGTATTGTCGAGTTGCCCCTGCTGGCGCAGGTAATCGACCACCCGGCCGATGTTCCAGTCCATGCGCTCGACCATTGCCGCATAGACCTCCATCGCCCGTGCGGAAATCTGTCGTTGCTCATCGCTCAGTGCATCCCACTGCGCGCTCAGCTGGATCAGCGGGTGTGGTTCAACGTCGGGTTCGATCAGGCCCAGTGCCTTGAGTTTTTCTAGGCGTTCCAGACGCAGCACCTCGGGACCGGCGTCGTAACGCCCACGGTATTTTTCGACGATGTCAGCCGGCGCCTGCAACGGCCAGTGCGGTGCGGAAAACGGTAGATAAGCGAAGAACGGCCGGCTCTGATCGCGCTCCTTGAGGTACTGCAGCAGCTTGTCGCCGAAGGCATCGGACGAATAGAAATCCTTGGGCAATTCGTCGAGGAAGGTGTCGTCCTCGATGTACAGCGCCGGGGTCGACTTCAGCAGGCCCGGGGTGTGCTCGTCGTAAGTCGGCTCGAAACCATAGTGGTTGGCCGCTCCCGGTAACAGCGAGAACGACCGCTCGAAACCCCGCGCCTGCGGTGCTTGCTCAGCCTTCAGGCCCAGGTGCCATTTACCGCTCATCAATGTCTGGTAACCGGCCTCGCGCAGCAACTCGGGCAGGGCGACGACGCGGTCATTCAAGTAGCCCTCGTAACCCGGTTTGCCGATCAGCTCCGGGGTCAGGGTCTCGGCCATGGTGCCGATGCCGGCGATGTGGTGGTCGGTGCCGGTCAACAGCATCGAACGGGTTGGCGAGCAGGTCGGTGCGGTGTGGAAGTCGGTCAGACGCAGGCCGTTGCTGGCCAGGGCATCGAGGTTCGGCGTGGCGATTTCGCCACCGAAGGCGCCGAGGTCGGAGAAGCCGAGATCATCGGCCAGGATCACCAGAAAGTTGGGGCGTTGCGGCATCGAAAAGCTCCTCTCAGCAGGCAATGAACGACAGCGGCAGATCGCGGATCTGCACCGGCAGGCTCGGTTGGTAATGGTCGTCACTGGTCAGTTCGTGCAGCAGCTCTTCACGCAACTGATGGAAGTCGAAACTGCTGCGCTGGCGCGGATGCGGCAGGGCAATGTCGACCACTTGCTTGATCCGACCCGGACGCGGTTCCATCACCACCACGCGGTCGGCGAGAAAGATCGCTTCCTCGACGTCGTGGGTGACCAGAATCGTGGTGATTTTCGCCCGGTCACGAATCGCCAGCAGCTCGTCCTGCATCTGTTGGCGAGTCAGTGCATCGAGGGCGCCGAAAGGCTCGTCGAGCAGCAGAATCCGTGGGCTGGCAACCAACCCGCGAGCAATCGCCACGCGCTGGGCCATGCCGCCGGAGAGCTGGTGCGGATAGGCGCGAGTAAAGTCGCGCAGGCCGACCAGCTCGATGAAATCGTTGATGCGCTGCTGCTTTTCGGCGGCGCTCAAGGGCTCGTTGACCAGGCCGAGTGCGATGTTGTCGGCCACCGTCAGCCACGGAAACAAACGGTGCTCCTGAAAGACGATGCCGCGTTCGCCGCCGATGCCGCTGACGGCTTTGCCATCCACCGTAATCTGCCCGCGAAATTGCGTGTCGAGGCCGACCAGCAGGCGCAGCAAGGTGGATTTGCCGCAGCCGCTGGAACCGACGATGGCGACAAACTCGCCCTCGGCGATGTCCAGGTTGAATTCACGAATCGCCTCCAGTTCGAAACCGTCGACGTCGAAGGATTTGCCTACGTGGGTGAAGCTGACAATCGGTGCGTTCATGCGTGTCTCCAGCGAGTGGCGCGAATTTCCAGGCGTTGGCCGATGAGGTTGAGCAGGGCGCCGGTGAGGCCGACCAGCAGCATCCCGGCCATGATCAGGTCCATGCGCAGCAACTGTTGCGCGCCGATCATCTGGCTGCCGATGCCACCGTTCGACGGCATGAAATATTCGGCGCCGATGGTGCCGAGCCAGGCGTAGATCAGGCTCAGCCTGAGCCCGGCGAATATCCCCGGTGCTGCCCCCGGCAATACCAGGCGGCGCAGGCGCTGGCCGAGGCTCAGGCGCAGCACTTGCGCGGCTTCGTTGAGTTGTGGCGAGAGGTTGGCGACGCTGCGGTGGGTGGCGATGAACAGTGGGAAAAACGCGGCGAGGGCAACGAACACCCACTTCGCCAGTTCACCGAGGCCGAACCACGCGGTGAGCAGCGGCACCCAGGCGAAAATCGCGATCTGGCGAATGGCGGCGAGGGTCGGTCCGAGCAGCCGTTCGCTGGTGCGCGACAGGCCCAACAGCAGGCCGAGGGCGAAACCCAGTCCGCCACCCAACAACAAACCGCCCACGGTGCGGCCGAGACTCAAGGCCATGCCGCTGATCAGCGTGCCGTCGAACAGACCGTTTCTGGTCGTTTCCAGCACCGCCAGCGGGCTGACCAGAATGTTCGCATCGACCCACTGCTGATCGCTCGCCACTTGCCACAAGCCGATCAGGCCCAGCGGCAACAGCCACGGTTGCAGCCGCTGCCAGCCTTCATAGCGCGGGCCACGGCGGATTTCGGCGGTAGCCGGGTGCGGCCAGTGCACCAGTTTGCGGTCGAGCCAGCCGATACCGCGATCCATCGCAACCCCGAGCACCCCGATGACCACAATGCACACGAACACGATGTCGAGCATGAACAGTTGCCGCGCCCAGACCATCAGATAGCCGATGCCTTCGCTGGAGGCCAGCAACTCCACTGCCAGCAAGGAAGTCCAGCCAGCGGCCAGGGCCAGACGCACACCGGCCATGAACGCCGGCAGTGCAGCGGGCAGCACCAGGCGCCGGATCAGCAGGTACGGCGGCAGGCGCAAGACGGCAGCGGCTTCGCGCAGTTTCGGTTGCGCATCACGCACGCCCACCAGTGTGTGCAGGGTCACGGGGACCACGATGGCCTTGATCAGCACCACCAGTTTCAGTACTTCGCCGATGCCGAAAAACACCATGAACAGCGGAATCCACGCCAGTGTCGGCACCTGTGCCAGGCCGGCGAATGTCGGGAAGATCAGGCGTTCGAGACGACGGCTGAAACCCAGCGCCGCACCGAGTACCGCGCCGGCGGTAACGCCCGCCAGCAGGCCCCAGAACAACCGTTGCAGACTGATCCACAAATGGCTCCATAACTCGCCCTGGGACAACTCGATCGCGCTGTTCCACACCAGCGATGGCGCCGGCAGAATCTGTTCGCTCATCCATTGATTGCGCGCCGCCAGCCACCACAGGGCGAACAGTCCGAGCGGTAATATCCAGGGTAAAACGCGGTGGCTCAGGCTTGGCCAGGTACGCCGGCTTTTCAACGGCGGTGCGGCCAGTGGCAGGCTGAGCAGGGATTCACGGGCCATGGTGACCTCCGTTGTCGGGTTGGATCGAGTCAGCGGAATTAGCTAAAAACCAATAGTTATAAGTAGGTTAGAAAATAATCATTTTGGAGATAAGCAGCGCCATTTAAGGCCTCCAGCCCTGCACGCATCCAATGCATTCGAAGAATATTTTCGATGCTCTCCATGCATACCGCTCTGCATGTCCCGACTTTGCTGGCTTAGCGTGAAAAATTATAAAAATGTGCTTTTTAAGTATTTAAGCGCTGATGCGGATTGCGCCTACTTTCGGCTCCTCAATGCCGTCGTGATCAGGAGCCGCACCCATGAACCTTCCCTTCAAACGTGTCATCAGTCTGTTTGCCGCGCCGGCACTGGCGGGTCTGCTGGCGTTCGCTGCCCAGGCCGACGAGCTCAAGGAAATCAGGATTGCCGTGCCTGATCTGAGCGCCGGCACCCAGCACAGCGGCGGGGGCATCGTGGACGTGCTGCGCGATCAGCAGATCTTCGAAAAGGCCTTCGCCGATCAGGGCATCAAGATTCAGTGGAGCTTCTTCAAGGGCGCCGGACCTGTGATCAACGAGGCGTTCGCCAATGGCCAAGTGGACCTGGCCTATCTCGGAGACCTGGCGGCCATCATCGGCAAATCCAACGGACTGGATACGCGCCTGCTCAGCGCCAGCGCCCGGGGTGTGAAGCAATACCTGGGCGTGGTGCCGGGTTCGGGGATCAAGACGCTGCAGGATCTCAAAGGCAAGCGCGTGGCGATCTTCCGGGGCACTGCGACCCAGTTGTCGTTCGATGCGGCGCTGGCCAGCGTGGGCCTGAGCGAGAAGGACGTGAAGGTGATCAACCTCGATTTCAACGCAGCGGTTGCGGCGCTGGCGGCGAAGCAGATCGATGCGTCGTGGGGCAGCTCCGGGCTGACCGCATTGCAGGCTAAAGGCCTGGCTGAGCTGCCATTGAACACCAAGGACCTCGGTGGCGCCGGCAGTGTGCAGTCGGTGCTGGTGGGCACCGGCAAGTTTGTCGACGGACATCCGGAAACCGTGGCGAAGCTGCTCAAGGCGCAGCAGCAGGCAGTGGAGTGGCTGACTCAGGACAGCAACAAGGACGCTTACGTGCAACTGGTTTCGGGGCTCGCGAGCTATCCGCCGGTGATCCTGACCCAGGATCTGAAGGATCAGAATCTGAGCGAAGTGTTCCCGTCGTCACTGGATCCGCTGTTCCTCGAAAACCTGCAGGGCAAGGTGGATCTGGCGGCGCAGCAGAAGCTGATTCGCAAGCCGTTCAAGGTGAACGAGTGGGTGGCGCCTGAGCTGGCGGCCGCGAAGCTCTGAGTCATGCGGTCATTCCCGCGCAGAGCGTGGGAATGACCCTCAAACCGCGACGCTGATCTGCTGTTTATCCACCGCCACCAACGTTTCGATCATCGCTCTTGCTGCCGGCGACAACCGGAACCCGGTGCGACTGACAATCCCGCAGCGCGCATTCATGCTCTCCAGGTTTTGCGGCAGATTGCGCCACTGCAATAACACCAGCGAACCCTTGGCGATGTCCTCGACGAACGCCTCTTCCGTGCCCACGCCAATCGCATTCGATTGCAGCACCACTTTCACCAGTGCCGGAAAATGCTCGGTCTCGATGGTCGGGGAAAAATCGATCCGGCCGCTGAGGTTCGCCAGCAGTTTGCGGATCCCCGGCGGGATCAGTGTGGTCGCCAGCGGGTAGTCGAACATGTCGTTGGTCGACAGGCTTTCCTTGGCCAGCAACGGGTGCCCCGGCCGGCAGAAAAACACCCCGCGCTTGGGCGTCAGGGCCTGGGTCTGGAAGTTCGGATCGGCTTCGAAATGACGGATGTCGGCGATAAAGAATTCGATCTCCTCGCGGCTCAGCGCACGGCTGAGTTTTTCCCAGTTGTCCACCTGAAAACAGGTGCGCACTTTCGGGTGCGCGTTGATGAATTGCGCCACCGCATCCGGCACCAGTTTCACCGCCGGCGCCGGGCCGCAACCGAAGTGCACTTCACCGGCATCAAGCTTGGTCATCTGCGTCACTTCGGCGCTGAGCAGCGCTGCACCTTGCACCAGGCTCAGGGCGTGTTGCAGCACCACCTGACCCTCGGGCGTGGGGCGCAGATCCTTGTTGCCGCGATCCACCAGCACGCAGCCGAACTCCTGCTCCAGCCCTTGAATGCTGCGGCTGAACGCTGGTTGGGTGATGCCCATCGCATCCGCCGCACGGACAAAACTGCGGTGTTCGTTGAGGGCGATGAAGTAGCGCAACTGGCGAAGATCCATATGCTTTTCCGGCATCCTAAAAATAGCTCGAAGGCATTTGCGACGAGGGTTGCTTGAGGTTTTAAATGCAAGCTCTTATTCCGTCAACGAAGCATGTGAATATCTATTAGATGTAAATGGAATATAGATAGAGCGATGTTTCGCTGCCGCCCAACCGCAAGCAGTCGATGAGGGTCTACCCATGAGCAATGCCGCACTCGCTGTAAAACCCGCTGTCCACGCGCTGGAAATCCATCCGGTGGCCGGTCGTATCGGCGCCGAAATTCGCGGCGTGCACCTGTCCGGTGAACTGGACGCTGCCACGATCGAAGCCATTCAGCAGGCGCTGATCCAGTACAAGGTCGTGTTCTTCCGCGAGCAGACCCAACTCGACGATCAGCGCCAGGAAGCCTTCGCCCATCTGCTCGGCGAACCCGTGGCGCACCCGACCGTGCCAGTGCGTGAGGGCACGCGTTACCTGCTGGAACTGGACGGTGCCGAAGGCCAGCGCGCCAACTCCTGGCACACCGACGTAACGTTCATCGACGCCTATCCGAAAGCCTCGATCCTGCGTTCGGTGGTGGCCCCGGCCTTCGGTGGCGACACCCTGTGGGCCAATACCGCGACCGCGTACAACGAACTGCCCACCGAGCTGCGTGAGCTGGCGGACAAACTGGTCGCCGTGCACAGCAACGAATACGACTACGCCGGGGCCAAGCCTGACGTCTCGGCGGAGAAGCTCGAGCGCTATCGCAAGGTTTTCACCTCGACGGTCTACGAGACCGAGCACCCGGTGGTGCGTGTGCACCCGATCAGCGGCGAGAAGAGCTTGCTGCTGGGGCATTTCGTCAAGCGCATCAAGGGTTACTCGCAGGCGGATTCGGCGCATCTGTTCGGCCTGTTGCAGAGCCATGTGATCCGTCAGGAAAACACCGTGCGCTGGCGCTGGAAGGCCGGCGATGTGGCGATCTGGGATAACCGCTCGACGCAGCATTATGCGATTGATGATTACGGGACTCAGGATCGGGTGGTGCGGCGGGTGACGTTGAAAGGTGAGGTGCCGATTGGGGCTTCTGGGCAGCGTAGCCAGACCATCAAGGGTCGTGATTGAAGATCAAAAACCCCTCATCGGAACGCCGCCCGCCCAGCCCTCTCCCAGAAGGAGAGGGCGCCGATTGTGGGCTTTTCGAGCCTGAGTTCAACCTTGATATTTCAGGTTGGCGTAGAGCTAAAAAACGACTCGGTCAGTCCCCTCTCCCTCTGGGAGAGGGTTAGGGTGAGGGGCTCTTAAAACTACCAAACCCCAATCTGAACAACCTTCTCTGTCTCCGGCTCGCCATAGCGAAACCGCTGCCCGCGCGAATCAATCTCCTGATGACTGATGGTCGTCCGCCGCTTCAACCCCCGCACCCACTCAAACAAATACCCCGCATGCTCCTCGCGCACCGCCGCGAATGCCGGATCTTCACCCAAATCACGCAGCTCCTGCGGATCGTTCAGCAGATCAAACAACTGTGGCCGGAAGCCGTCGTACGCCAGGTATTTCCAGCGCTCGCTGCGCACCATGGTCATGCGGCAGCGGTCGATCGGCTGGCCGAGACGCTCGCGCGCCGGCGCCTGGAAGGCGTAGTCGTATTCGCTGATGGCATAGCGGCGCCACTCAGGATTTTCACCGTGCAACAACGGGATCAGCGAGCGTCCTTCGAGCCGATGCTCGGCCCCCGGCAAGCCCAGTGCCTGCAAAAACGTCGGCAATGCGTCGATGGTTTCCGCCAGTCGCTCCTCCACCGTTCCCCGCGTGGCATCTGCCGCCGCGCGCGGGTCACGCACGATCAGTGGCACGCCCACCGCTTGTTCCAGCAAAAACTCCTTCTCGCCCAGCCAGTGATCGCCGAGAAAGTCGCCGTGATCGCTGGTGAACACGATCAAGGTGTCATCCCAACGTCCATTGCTCTGCAGGAAATCAAACAGCCGCCCGAGCTGATCATCCACTTGCTTGATCAGGCCCATGTAGGTGGGGATTACAGTCAATCGTACTGAATCGCGAGAGAAGTTGAGGCTTTCCTCATGCTGACGGAACGCCGTGTATACGGGGTGTTTGCTGGCTTCGGAGGGCGTCGCGCGGACCGCGTCGAGAACCGATTTCGTACTGTACAAGGCGTGGTATGGCGACGGTACGATATAGGGCCAGTGCGGTTTGATGTAGGAGAGGTGTAAACACCACGATTTCTCACCTTGTTCGGTGATGAAGTCGATCGCTCGATTTGTAGTGTAGACAGTCTCTGAGTGTTGCTCGGGAATTCGTGCTGGCAAATTCGCATGACGCATTTTCCAGCCGCTGAGGATTTCGCCGTGCTCGCCTTCGGCGGCATTGGCCCAGTCGTGCCAGGGGTTGCGCCCGTCGAAACCCTGCTCGCGCAGGTAATGGGTGTAAGGCGCGGATTCGCGTTTGTCGTCGAACAGCGGGTCGTCGGGGAAGATCCCGTCGTGGCGAAAGTACGGTTCGAAGCCGACCTCGTTGAGCGCCTCGGCCTGCGCGCTGTCGGGGTTGATCGCCAGACGCTGCAAGGCATCGACATTGGCCGTGGCGTGGGTCTTGCCGACCAGCGCGGTACGGATGCCGTGGGGGCGCAGGTAGTCGCCGATGGTCAGTTCCTCCAGCGGCAGCGGCACCGCGTTCCACGCCACTTGATGGCTGCTGACGTAACGCCCGGTGTAGGCCGACATTCTCGACGGCCCGCAGATCGTGCCTTGGGTGTAGGCGCGGCCGAAACGCACGCCGGCGGCGGCCAGTCGATCAATGTTCGGCGTGTGCAGATGCGGGTGGCCGTAGCAGGACAGGTAATCGCGGCGCAGTTGATCGCACATGATGTACAGCACATTGCGCACGGGGTTTTGCGGGTTGGACATGGGGTTCACCGGTCAGAGAGACAGGCAAGGGTTGTCGCTTTCGGTGGGGGTGTTCGGCAAGTGCATTTGGGGAATGGGTTTTATGCAGGGAATGCATCGGTGCGAGTGGCGACGCTATCGCTGGCAAGCCAGCTCCCACAGGATTTGCGCCAGATACAGATGATGTGAACACCCGGAACGTGTGGGAGCTGGCTTGCCAGCGATAGCGGTGGATCAGACAGCGAGTCGATCCAGCGAACACACCTCCTCATCCACCGCATCAACCGCCTTGATCTGCTCAATCATCGCCTCCGCCAGCGGCGACAACCGATACCCCGCGCGGCTGACAATCCCGTAGCGGGTGTACAACTCTTCAAGATCATCGGCCAAGCCTTCAATACGCAAACACACCAGTTCACCCTTGGCCTGATGCAGCGCATCAGAGTACGCGCCGACAATCCCGATCGCCTCCGAACGCAGCACCACACTCAGCAGGCTCGCACTGTTTTCACACTCCACATTCGGCGTGAAATCCGGGCGACCGCTTAGGTCGACGATGACCTTGCGCAGGTTTGGCGGGCGGATGCTCACTGCCAGTGGATAACTCATCAGTTGCTCGGCCGTGACCCGTTCCAAAGCGGCCAGCGGATGCCCCGCACGACAACAGAAATGCCATTTGCGCGGACGCAATCGGTAGGTGAGGTAATCCGGGTCGGCCTCGAAGTGCCGGGTGTCGGCGACGAAGAATTCGAACTCCTCGCTGAGCAGGCGTTTGCTCAGGCTCTGCCAGTCATCGACTTGAAACTGTACTCGCGCCTTCGGGTAGCGCCCGATGAATGCGCCGATCGCGCGCGGGATCAATCCGGCTGCCGGCGCCGGCCCGCAACCGAAGCGCAATTCCCCCGCCTCCAGCCCATTGAACTGACTGATCTCGTTGGCCATCTGCTGCGCGCCGCTGACCAGTCGCCGCGCATGTTCGAGCAGCACCTGGCCCTGTTTGGTTGGTGGCAGATCCTTGCGCCCGCGATCAACCAACTGGCAGCCAACGCTGTGTTCCAGCGCCTGAATGCTGCGGCTGAACGCCGACTGCGACAGGTTCACCGCCTGCGCGCCAGCGACAAAGCTGCGTTGTTCGGCGAGGGCGATGAAGTGGCGGAGCTGGCGCAAGTCGATATGCATTTTTCACATAAAAAATATCCGGGAAATGCATTGGATATGCATTAGGTCGACTCCTTATAAAGGCAATCTCTTATGCAGTAAATATTTGTAAATCCATAAATAAATAACTTAAAAGAATATGCAGCGCTGAAGATGTCTGTGTGTTTTTTGACCAGGAGCCGCGCCATGAGTCCGTTGAACCTTGCGTCACCCTTAACACCACGACGGCTCAAACGCCTGCCTCTGGCCCTGCTGCTGGCAGGGAGTGCGAGCTGGACTCATGGTTACGCCGCCGAGACGCAAACCCCGTCACCGGCTCCGGCCGACAAGCCGGTCGTCAACAGTTCGCAGCTGGAAACCGTGACCGTCACCACTCGCCGCCGCGAAGAAAGCTCGCAGGATGTGCCGACGCCGATGAGCGTGGTCAGCGGCCAGAATCTGGAGACACAGCGGGTCTACCGGATTCAGGATTTGCAGCAACTGGTGCCCAGCGTCAACGTCGCCTACATGCACGCACGTCAGTCCAGCGTGTCGATTCGGGGCCTGGGCAACAACCCGGCCAGTGACGGCCTGGAAGGCAGCGTCGGGCTGTACATCGACAACGTTTATCTGGGGCGTCCGGGGATGGCGGTGTTCGATTTGATGGACATCGAACAGCTGGAAGTCCTGCGCGGACCGCAGGGCACGCTGTTCGGTAAAAACACCACCGCCGGGGTGATCAATATCAGCACCCGCGCCCCGACGTTCACGCCGGAGCGCAGCATCGAAACCTCGGTGGGCGAGGACGGTTATTTCCAGACCAAGGGCACGATTTCCGGGCCGCTCAACGATCAACTGGCCGGACGCTTTTCGGCCTACCGCACGCGCAGCGACGGCGATATCAAGAACGAATACGACGGCCATGATCTGAATGGCGGCTCGCGCGACGGCTTCCGTGCACAGTTGCTGTTCAAGCCCAATGACGATTTCAACCTGCGCTGGATCGGTGACTACAACGAAGAGGATTCCAGCGCCGGCACCCGCGTGTTGTACAACACCGGGCCGACCATCAACGGCGTCAATCTCTATCAGGCGCGGGCCAATGCGGCGGGCGCGACGCTGGTCAACGGTGCGCACCGCAAGGTGAATCTGGACAACGATCAGCACGTCACCGTGCATCAGGGCGGCACCTCGGTTGAAGCCAACTGGACCTTGCCGAGCGACTTCACGCTGACCTCGATCAGCGCCTATCGCTTCTGGAATTTCACCCCGCGTAACGACGATGGCCTCAACGTTCCGGCGAGTTACAACGCCGGGGTTTCGGTGGAAGACAAACAGTATTCGCAGGAATTTCGTCTGGCCTCGCCCAAGGGCGAGTTCTTCGATTACGTGGTCGGTGCTTATTACTTTGGCTCGGACCTGGACAACAAATCCTTCGCTTATTACGGCCCCCAGGCCGACATCTGGAATGGCACGCCGCGCGGGGCGCTGGCCAATGTCACCAGCATCGGCAACGGCCATATCAAGACCGACAGTTTTGCGCTGTTTGCCCAAGGCACCTGGCATCTGACCGAGCGCCTGGATTTCACCGCCGGGGTACGCGGCACTTACGAAGAGAAATCCGCCTGGGTCACCCGTGATGCACCGCTCGGCGGGGCTGCTGTGACCGGCGCGGCGGCCACGGCGCGTCGCGGGCGAGCCGGGGCCTACGATTCCGGCGATTTAAACCAGTACGGTTCCAGCCCGTCCGGTCTGCTCAACCTCAGTTACCGCATCACCGACGACGTGCTGGGCTATGCCACGCTCTCCCACGGCGAGAAATCCGGCGGGGTCAACCTGGCGGTGGGCTCGGCGCCAACGGCCGGGGCCGAGTCGTTGCTGATTGGCACCGAACGCGCGAACAACGCCGAACTCGGGTTCAAGAGCACACTGTGGGATCACCGTTTGCAGCTCAACGCCAACGTATTCTGGACCCAGGTCAACGCTTACCAGACCAACGCCTATGACGCCGACAACCGCGTGCAATACCTGACCAACGCCGGCTCGGTCCGGTCGCGCGGCGTCGAATTCGAAAGCACCGTGATCCCGCTGCGCGGCCTGACCCTGAACATCAACGGCTCGTACAACGACGTCAGCTATCTCTCCTACAAAGATGCGCCGTGCCCGCCGGAAGTCAGTCTCGCACCGGGCGCTCCGGCCTCCTGCGACCTTACCGGGCATCAAGTGGTCGGCGCGTCGAAATGGATCGGCAACGCCAACGGCGAATATAAGTGGAACCTGGCTAACGGTTTCGAACCCTACGTCACTGCCAGCTACGCGTTCCGCTCCAAGGCGGTGGGCACGGTCGAGGATTCCGACTACGGGCAGATCCCGAGCTACGCGGTGGTCAACTTTTCCACCGGTCTGCGCGGCGACTTCAACCAGGGCCAGTGGGACGTTTCGCTGTGGCTGAAAAACGCCTTCGACAAGACCTATTACACCACCCTGTGGACCGGCGGCAACGGCGGCTATGAAGGCTTGCTCGGCACACCGCGCACCCTTGGGGTTACCGGTCGCTACGACTTCTGATCCGTCATTCAAGGAGCTGCACAATGTTGCGCATCAAAACCGCTTTACCGGTATTGCTGTCAGGCGCGGTCTTCAGTGCCGGCGCGTTCGCCGCGCCCAGCGTGTACCCGACCGGAGTGACCCGGTACGACCCGGACAAGGCGTTCAATCAGTACGTGATCTTCAGTGGCGCCGACAAGCAGACGCACCTGATCGACATGAATGGCAATGAGGTGAAAACCTGGCCCCAGGAAGGTTTTCCGTCGGCCATCATCGACCCGAAACTGGTTGGCGGTGAGCGCGGGCATGTGCTGCTGCAACTGAGTGCGAAGGAGCCGGGCAAACTCGGTTCGGCCGGTAACGGGCTGGGCAACCAGAGTGTTGGCGAGCTCGACTGGAACGGCACAGTGGTCTGGCAGTGGGGCGACAAGGCGCCCGGTGGCGCGGCGCAACAGCACCATGATCAGCGCCGTTTGAGCAACGGCAACACGGTGGTGCTGGCGAACAAGGTGCACACGATCAAAGGCTTCAAAGCGCCCGAGGTGATTGATGATGCGATCTATGAAGTCAGCCCCGGCGGTGAGGTGAAATGGCAGTGGCTGGCCTCGGAGCACCTCAACGAATTCGGCTTTACCCCCGAGCAATTGAAACAGGTGCGCGCCAGCGACAACCCGGATTACCTGCATATCAACAACCTCAGTGTGGTCGGGCCAAACAAGTGGTTCGATGCCGGTGACAAGCGCTTCAATCCGGACAATCTGCTGCTCGATTCGCGCAACGCCAACTTCATTGCAATCATCGACAAAAAGACCGGCAAAGTGGTCTGGCGCCTCGGCCCGAACTTGCCGCTGATCAACCCAAAAACCGCGCAAAAACTGCCGCGCCCGGTGGACCAGTTTGTCGGCCAGCATGACGCGCACATCATCCCGGCCGGGCTGCCTGGTGCCGGCAACCTGCTGGTATTCGACAATCAGGGTTCGGCGGGATATCCGAACGTCCCCCTCGGGCTGATTTCCGGCTCGCGGGTGCTGGAAATCGATCCGCAGAAAAACGAAATCGTCTGGCAGTACAGTGCGGCCAATTCGAAGCAGCCGGGATGGGCGTTCTACAGTTCGTTCATCAGCAGTGCGCGACGTCTGCCCAACGGCAATACGCTGATCGACGAAGGCATGAACGGGCGGTTTTTCCAGGTCACGGCGAGCGGTGAAAACGTCTGGGAATACGTCAGCCCGTACCTGGGCAAGGCGCCGGGCAGCGATGCGATCAGCAACTGGGTGTATCGGGCGCTGCCTGTGAGTTATGACTGGGTGCCGCTTGGAACGCCACGTTCCGAGACCGCAGTGATTGCCCCTGCCATTGGCGTGCAACAAGCCAGCGCGAGCCGTTAGTAGAAATGGAATTAATGCTCGACGGAATGGCGATAAGTTATGAGCTTAATGAGGGGGGCTTATTGCAAATTCATTAGTCAGTGGCTTGGACAATATACGAATGTCGAACCATTCTGACTGTCGTGAGTTTCCAGGAGGAAACTTGCTCTCATCGGAAGACACTTATCCAACGATAAAGGAAATCTCGTTATGTCGAGCATTAATGGCAGTTATGTAAACGCTAACGCTGGCGCCAAACTGACGATTACCGATGGCAACGACTCCAACGGTACCTTCAGCGGCAAGTTCAGCCAGAATGGCGTGAATTACGACATCGCTTACGGGCATTATCATTTTCAGAACAGCACCGGGCAGCCGACGATCATCACGTTCACCGCACTGAATGACGGTACAGGCTATCAGTCGTGGACACTGTTCTCACCGGATCACAACTACTCTAAAGTTCGTGCGGTGGGTTCACGTAACAACTTTGATGGCGACGTTGTGGGGCTGGCAGGAGAGTTTATCAAGCAATAATGGTTGATTTGATTGAAAGGCCGGTGCACGAAAGTGCATCGGCCTTTTTTGTTTTGGGGAATATTAATAATCAACGCTCTATTTTTTATGAGTTGTCCCGTGAAACCGCGTCAACTGAATTTGATGCGTTGCAGGAATACTTTTAATGCCTGAAAGGCATGCGGTTTTTGCTGCATCGCTGCAGCCCTTATGGCGCGGGGCTTTGGCGAAATTGATCAGTTTCTATATTCCATAAAAGCCTATCCATAATATTAAAGATTACTTTCGGAGATAAGCACCAGGCCCAATGATTCACCCAGCGATGCACCGTGGGGGTTCAATAAACGGTGGGTCGGCCATTTTTGTAGAGCACGCAAAAAGACCGCAGGGAGTGAATCAATGGGCAATGTCCAGACCGCCGCGAGCGCACAGGAATTGCTGTGGCGTCAGACGCCGAGTGGTGAACTGGTCGATCTCGGCCGGCCCCATCGCGTGCCGTTGGGGCAGTTGCGTTTGCAGCGTGCGCCCAAGGGCATCCCGAGCCGGCGCGAAAAGCTTCTGCTCGGTGTGCTGGCGCTGCTGGCGCATGGCGCGGTGATCTACTGGATCAATCAGCATCCGACACCGGCATTGCCGATTGTGCCGCCGGAAATTCCGCCGATGACCATCGAGTTTTCGCGCCCGGCGCCTCCCGCGCCGCCAGTGGTCGAGCCGCCGCCACCGGCGCCGGTAGTCGAGCCACCGCCGCCGGTGGAGGACGAGCTGGCCGTTAAACCGCCGCCACCGAAACCGGTCCCCAAACCCAGGCCGGTGGTGAAACCCGCGCCGAAGCCCGCGCCCAAAGCCGTCGCGCAACCGCCCGCGCCACCACAACCGGCAGCACCGGTGGCAGCGCCTGCACCACTGGCTCCACCCGCACCGGCCCCGGTAACGCCGGCATCAGCGAACGCCGCGTACCTGAAGAACCCGGCGCCGGAATATCCGTCGCTGGCTCAGCGTCGCGGTTGGGAGGGCACTGTATTGCTGCGCGTGCATGTGTTGGCCAGCGGCAAACCGGGTGAGATCCAGATTCAGAAAAGCAGTGGCCGGCAACCACTCGACGACGCCGCGTTGAACGCGGTGAAACGTTGGAGTTTCGTCCCGGCCAAGCAGGGTGATGTCGCCCAGGACGGCTGGGTCAGCGTGCCCATCGACTTCAAGATTCACTAAACCGAAACCAAATTCGCGCGAAATGTTTACACGAGGGAACACATCATGACGTTACTGGCATCTCCACTGGAATCCATCGAAAGCGCGGTGATCTGGCTGCTGGTGGTTTTTTCCGTCGCGACCTGGGGGCTGGCGCTGCTCAAGGCTGTGCAGTTCGGTCGTCTGAAGGCGCAGGATCGCAAGTTTCATAAGCGCTTCTGGGCGGCGTCGAGTCTGGATGCTGCCGCCGAGTTGAGCGAGACCCAACCCGGCGCTGCCGCCCGGGTAGCCCAGGCGGGTTACGCGGCGATTCAGGTGGGCGAGGCGCCGCAGGCCAATGACCTGAGCCAGGCGATCAACCATCAGGATCGACTCGAACGTGCCTTGCGTCAGCAGATCGTCCGTGAGCGCCGTTCGCTGGAAACCGGTCTGGCGGTGCTCGCGAGTATCGGCAGCACCTCGCCGTTCATTGGTTTGTTCGGCACGGTGTGGGGAATCATGGAAGCGTTGAAAGGTATCAGCGCCGCCGGTTCCGCCAGCCTGGAAACCGTGGCCGGCCCGATTGGCGCGGCACTGGTCGCCACCGGGGTGGGAATCGCCGTCGCGGTGCCGGCGGTGCTGGTTTACAACTACTTTTTGCGGCGTCTGAAACTGACCGCCGCGGATCTGGATGACTTCGCCCACGACTTCTACAGCCTGGCGCAGAAGAGTGCGTTCCGCGTCCTGATTCACCCGACCGCGCACAAGGTTGCAGCCCCGGGCAGTGCGGCAAAAGTGAAGGAGGCGTCCTGATATGGCCTTCTCCACGCAAGACAGTGACGAGGTGCTCAGCGAGATCAACGTGACGCCGCTGGTGGACGTAATGCTGGTGCTGCTGGTGGTGTTCATCGTGACCGCGCCACTGCTGACCAACGCGATTCCGATCAACTTGCCGAAGACCGAGGCGGTGGCGCCGGTCGAGCAGAAAGACCCGCTGGTGGTGAGCATCGACGGCGCCGGCAAGCTGTTTATCAACAAGGATGAGATTCAGCCGGACGTGCTGGAATTCAACCTCAAGTCGGCCAAGGCGAAAGACCCGCAAGTGCGCGTGCAACTGCAGGCCGACGACGGGGTGAACTACGGCGAAGTGGCGCGAGCCATGGCTTCGATCGAGCGGGCGGGAATTACCAAATTGTCGGTGATCACCGCGCGGTAACAGATTCAACGTTTTTCCGGGGCCGTCTCCTTGGCAGGGTGCGGCCCTTTTTTTATTCCTGGCACCCCTCTCCCAGAGGGAGAGGGGACTGACCGAGGTTTTTGTTCGAGGTACGCCGACCTGATATTTCGAGCCGAACTCAAGATTTGAACGGCATGAAGATCGGCTCCCTTCCCCCTCGCCCCCTTGGGGAGAGGGTTGGGGTGAGGGGGAAAAGATTTCAAGCCATGCACACATCGCATATTCATTTCAGGTCTTAATAAATAGCTTCTTATTCCTTAACGAATATAAATCCCCTCCTTATACTCGATCAGGAACAGACACGCCGCAGGAGAGCTCCCCATGCGCAACGAATCAATCCGCTACCTGATTGTGCCGGGCTGGCAAGGATCGCCAGAAGATCATTGGCAAACCCACTGGCAGAACAGCCTGCCGAACAGCGCGCGGGTCGAGCAGGCCGATTGGCTGACGCCGCGCCGGGAAGATTGGGTTGCCGCACTGGCCGAAGCCATTGCCGCCGACAGCACCCCGGTGATCCTCATCGCTCATAGCCTGGGCTGCGTCACCGTTGCGCATTGGGCGGCCACTGCGCCTGTGCAGTACCTGCGTCAGGTCCGCGGTGCCTTGCTCGTTGCGCCGGCGGATGTCGAGCGCCCGACCTGTGCGCCGGCGCTGCGTAATTTCGCGCCGATCCCGACGGATTTATTGCCGTTTCCGAGCCAGGTGGTCGCCTCCGACAACGACGCCGCTGTCAGCGCTCCGCGTGCGCTGGAGCTGGCGCGTAACTGGGGCGCCGAAGCGGGGATTCTTTCCGGGGCCGGGCATATCAACGTCAAGTCCGGGCATCAGCGCTGGGAGCAGGGTTTCGCCTACCTCTATCGCCTGCAAAACCGCCTGGAACATCACGCGCGGCGTCGCGCCTGAGTCGTACATTTTCTTTTTGATCGCCCCCGTCTCCCGGCGGTTGTGGGCGGGAGTCTGCCATGAGTTTTGAAACGTTCGGTCAGCCGTTGCTGACCTTTCCCGATGCGGAAAAAAGTCCCCTGAGCATCCGCGCCAAGGCGTTGGTGTTTGTCGATCCGCGCTCGCGTCAGTTGCGTGAAGAGCTGGAGCAACTGGCCCCGCGTTCGATCTCGGTGCTGATTCGCGGTGAGACCGGTACGGGTAAAGAACTGCTCGCCCGCCACATCCACCGCGCCAGTGATCGCAGCGGTCTGTTCGTTTCGGTCAATTGCGGCGCGATCAGCCCGACCTACGCCGATGCCGAGCTGTTCGGCTATGCCGCCGGCAGTTACGCCGGTTCGGCCAGCAGCCGTGCCGGCTGGTTCGGTTCGGCCAATGGCGGCACCTTGTACCTGGATGAAATCGGCGACCTGCCGCTGCCGATCCAGATCAAATTGCTCGCCGCTCTGGAAAACCACGAAGTCACCCGCGTCGGCGCCCATCAGCCGAGTCCGGTGGACGTGCGCCTGGTGGCGGCGACCAGCATCGATCTGGCGCAAGCGGTGGACGCGGGGAAATTCCACGAACGGCTCTATCACTACCTCAGCGAAGGGCAACTGGAACTGCCGGCGCTGCGCGAGCGAATCGGCGACATCCTGTCATTGGCCGAATATTTTCTCGGCATCTACAGCCAGCGTCTCGACCTGCCGGTGCCGTTGATCAGCGAAGCGGCGCAACATCTGCTGGAGCGCCACAGCTGGCCGGGCAACACCCGCGAGCTGGAAAACGTCATTCACTTTGCGCTGTTGGTCAGCACTGGGGAGGAAATTCTCCCGGAACACCTGAACCTGCCCGACGCTTCTGGCCCGCACCTGCAGATCGAACGACTGGTCACGCAGATCAACATCGGCGGCAGCGTTGACGAGCGTAAGGCGTTGAAAGATTTGCTGATTGGTTTGAGTCAGCGCTTGTGACCGTTTTGTCCTGTATGAGCAAAATGGAATATCAAAGTGAATAAACGTTATTGTCCGGGAATAAAAAATCCCGGTATTGTCCGCTTCACGCCAGAGATAGCACTTCACTGGCACACGTATTAAATAGCCGTCGCCCTCTGCGACCGTGATTTTCGATAAGGACACTGCATGAAAAAGGTTCTGTTGTTTACCGCACTGGCGGCTGCTCTGACTGCTTCCCTGGCCAACGCTGGCGAGAAACTGGTGGTCGCGGCGACCCCGGTGCCGCACGCCGAAATCCTCGAGCTGATCAAGCCGACCCTGGCCAAAGAAGGCGTGGATCTGGAAATCAAAGTCTTCACCGACTACGTGCAGCCGAACGTGCAAGTGGGCGAAAAGCGCCTGGACGCCAACTACTTCCAGACCAAGCCGTACCTGGACAGCTTCAACGCTGGCAAATACAAGGATGACAAGTCCAAGTACCTGGTCACTGTGCAAGGCGTGCACGTTGAACCGTTCGGTGGCTACTCGAGCAAGTACAAGACCTTGGCTGAACTGCCTGACGGCGCGACCATCGCGATCCCTAACGAAGGCAGCAACAGCGGTCGCGCCCTGATCCTGCTGCAAAAGGCTGGCCTGATCGAGCTGAAAGATCCGAAAAACGCCCTGGCGACCCCGAAAGACATCGCCAAGAACCCGCACAACTTCAAGTTCAAGGAACTGGAATCGGCCCTGCTGCCACGTGTGCTGAAGGAAGTTGATCTGGACATGATCAACACCAACTACGCGCTGGAAGCCAAGCTGAATCCGACCAAGGATGCGTTGGTGATCGAGGGCGCCGATTCGCCTTACGTGAACTTCCTGGTGGCCCGTGAGGACAACAAGAACAGCGACGCCATCAAGAAACTGGCCGCTGCCCTGACCAGCCCGGAAGTCAAAGCGTTTATCGAGAAGAAGTACAACGGCGCGGTATTGCCGGCGTTCTGATCTGACGCTTGAGTGAACCCCTTCAAGGTGTGAAAACGCCGATGGCTAGCGATAGTCATCGGCGTTTTTGTGTGTGCGTTGAAAAGCCCCTCACCCTAACCCTCTCCCGGAGGGAGAGGGGACTGATTCGGGGATGTTGTAGAGGTACGCCGACGTGAAAGATCTCTGCTGAATCCATAATCGACTCGATTTTTCAGGTCGATGTTTGACGCAAGACTCCTCGGTAGGCTTCCTCTCTCGGAGGGAGAGGGGACTGATTGGGGGATGTTGTAGAGGTACGCCGGCGTGAAAGATCTCTGCTGAATCCATAATCGACTCGATTTTTCAGGTCGATGTATGACGCAAGACACCTCGGTAGGCTTCCTCTCTCGGAGGGAGAGGGGACTGATTGGGGGATGTTGTAGAGGTACGCCGACGTGAAAGATCTCTGCTGAATCCATAATCGACTCGATTTTTCAGGTCGATGTTTGACGCAAGACACCTCGGTAGGCTCCCTCTCTCGGAGGGAGAGGGGACTGATTGGGGGATGTTGTAGAGGTTCGCCGACGTGAAAGATCTCTGCCGAATCCATAATCGACTCGGTCTTTCAGGTCGATGTATGACGCCAGACACCTCGGTCAGCGCCCTCTCCCTCTGGGAGAGGGTTGGGGTGAGGGTGCTCTTGATCTCAGGCCACTTGGGCCTTCAACGCCCGCCTCAACGCCACGAGCAATTTCACAATGTCCTGCGGATCCAGTCGCTGCGGCACTTTTACGTCCATGTTGTCTTCCTTGTAAGGGTTTGGCCGGGGAGTCTGGCCAAAAGCTGTTCGTCCTTGGAGGGCTTTCGTGCAAAAAAGATCCTTCCTACAGCGCAAAGGAAAATAGCCTTCTTATTCCTTCCCGGCAAACCCACAAGATAGTTTTTTGGGTGATATCAATATGCTTTAACGGTATTTAAATTCTTTTTTTTATACCTATAAAGTCACCTCCTGCCGGACAGCCACCCGCTGCCCATGGACTGCACTACCGTCGCTTATCAAGCGGCGTCCAGGACGTTTCATGACTCTCGATTACGCGTTCATCCTCAGCACGCTGCCGGCGTTTCTCAAAGCCGTGGGCGTGACGCTGCAGGTCGGTTTCATCGCCATCGGCACCTCGCTGCTGGTGGCGTTGCTCAATGCGACGATTCTGGTGTTCCGCACGCCTTACCTGCAGCGCGCCGTCGGCCTGTACGTGGAACTGGCGCGCAACACGCCGCTGCTGATTCAGCTGTTCTTCGTCTACTTCGCCTTGCCGGCCATCGGCATCAAGGTGTCCGGTTTCACTGCCGCGATCATCACCATGACGTTTCTCGGTGGCGCCTACCTCACCGAAGTGCTGCGTGCCGGCGTCGATGCCGTACCGCAGGCGCAGCTGGAATCGGGGCGCTCCATCGGCCTGTCCCACGGCCAGTTGCTGCGCTACGTGATCCTGCCGCAAGCGGGGATCCTCAGCCTGCCGTCGCTGTTCGCCAATTTCATTTTCCTGCTCAAGGAAACCACCGTGGTCTCGGCGGTGGCCGTGCCGGAAATCCTCTACACCACCAAGAGCTACATCGCGCTCTACTACAAAACCTACGAAATGCTCGCCGTGTTGACGCTGATTTGCGTGCTGCTGTTCTTGCCGCTGTCGCTGCTGCTCAGCCGTCTGGAAAGGAGGCTCCAGCATGGCCAGTTCGGGTCTTGAACTGCTCTGGGTGTCGTTGCCACAACTGGCAAAAGGCGCCGGGCAAACCTTGTCGATCTCGTTCCTGAGCATTGCTATCAGCACCGTCGGCGGTGTGCTCTACGGCGTGTTGCGCACGCTCAACGTGACGTGGCTGAACGCAATCCTGCGAGTGTATCTGGAGCTGTTCCGGGCGATCCCGGTGCTGGTCTGGTTGTACCTGCTGTTTTTCGGCCTGCCGATTTTCTTCGGCCTGAGCCTGCCCAGTTTCTGGTGTGCGGTGCTGGTGCTGTCGCTGTGGGGCGCCAGCGAGGTCGGCGAGGTGGCGCGTGGGGCGTTGCATTCGTTACCGCGCGGGCAGCGTGAAGCAGGGCTGTCGATCGGCCTGAACGCTGCGCAGCTCTACGGCTACGTGCTGTTGCCGCAAGCGCTGAAACGCATGACGCCGCCGACCATCAACGTCTACACGCGGATCATCAAGACCAGTTCGCTGGCGGTGCTGATCGGCGTGGTCGACGTCATCAAGGTCGGCCAGCAGATCATCGAGCGCACCTACGAATCGGTGTTGATCTACGGTGCGCTGTTCCTGTTTTTCTTTTTCATCTGCTACCCGCTGTCGGCCGCCTCGCGCGTGCTGGAGCGGCGCTGGACGCAAGCATGAGCGCATTGATCGAGTTTCACGGCTTCAACAAATTCTACGGCGAGCAGCAGGTGCTCAACGGCATCGACCTGCAAGTGCGCAGCGGCGAAGTGATCGTCATCCTCGGCCTCAGCGGCTGCGGCAAAAGCACCTTGCTGCGTTGTCTCAATGGTCTGGAACAGGCCCACAGCGGCAGCCTGAAATTTGTCGGCCGCGAGCTGCTGGACAAGGCCACTGACTGGCGTGAAATCCGTCAGCAGATCGGCATGGTGTTCCAGAGTTATCACCTGTTCCCGCACATGAGCGTGCTCGACAATTTGCTGCTCGGCCCGCTCAAGGTGCAGAAACGTCAGCGCCGCGAAGCGCAGCAGCAGGCCGAAGCCCTGCTCGAACGGGTGGGCCTGGCGGACAAGCGCGATGCGTTTCCACGCCAGCTCTCCGGCGGCCAGCAGCAACGCATCGCCATCGTCCGTTCGTTGTGCATGAACCCGCGGGTCATGCTCTTCGATGAAGTCACCGCGGCCCTTGACCCGGAAATGGTCAAGGAAGTGCTGCAAGTGATTCAGGGCCTGGCCCGCGAGGGCATGACCCTGCTGATCGTCACCCACGAAATGGCCTTCGCCCGCGCGGTGGCCGACCGCATCGTGTTCATGGATGCCGGGCGCATCCTTGAACAGAACCCGCCCGAGATTTTCTTTACGAACCCGCAAACCGCACGCGCGCAGCAGTTTCTGGAGAAGTTCTCCTTCGTTGCAACACTGCCAAAAACGAATCCGACAAAGGAACTGGAACCGTTATGAAAACTGCCGCTTTTTTACTGCCCCTGCTGAGCCTCGCCTTACTTGCCGGTTGCAGCAAAACCGAAGAACCGCCGAAGCCGAAAGTCGCCAGCGAAAGCACCGCGCCGGCCGGTTATCTGGACAAGATCAAGGCCCGCGACAAACTGATCGTCGGCGTCTTCACCGACAAGCCACCGTTCGGTTTTGTCGATGAGGCCGGGCGCTACGTCGGCTTCGACACCGACATCGGTCGGCGTTTCGCCAAGGATCTGCTCGGTGACGAGAACAAGGTCGAGTTCGTTGCCGTGGAGCCGGCGAGCCGCATTCCGTTCCTGCAAAGCGACAAGGTCGACCTGATCCTCGCCAACATGACCGTGACCCCGGAGCGCAAGGACGCGGTGGAATTCACTAACCCGAACCTCAAGGTCGCGGTGCAGGCGCTGGTGCCGCAAAGCAGTTCGGTGAAAAGCCTCGATGACCTGGCCACCCGCACCACCATCGTGACCACCGGCACCACGGCGGACATCTGGCTGACCAAAAATCATCCGGACTGGAAACTGCTCAAGTTCGAGAAAAACACCGAGTCGCTGCAAGCCCTGGCCAATGGCCGTGGCGATGCGTATGCGCAGGACAATCTGGTGCTGTTCAGCTGGGCCAAGCAGAACCCGGGCTACCGCGTGCTGGACGAAAAACTCGGTGCAGAAGCACCGATTGCGCCGGCGGTGAAGAAGGGCAATATCGAGCTGCGTGACTGGGTGAATAGCGAGCTGACCAAGCTGGGCGAGGAGAAGTATCTGCTCAAACTGTACGACCAATATGTGCGTAAGGAACTGAGCGATGACACCAAGCCTGAGAGCGTGATTGTCGAGGGTGGCAAGTGGCAGGGGTGATTGTCTGTTGAGTCGTGGTGAGGCCTGCCCCTCACCCCAGCCCTCTCCCGGAGGGAGAGGGAGCCGACCGAGGTGTCCTGCTTAGACATCGACCTGACAAACCGGGTCGATTATGGATTCACAGAAGCATTTTCAGGTCGGCGTAATTCACCAGCATCCCCCAATCAGTCCCCTCTCCCTCCGGGAGAGGGAGCCGACCGAGGTGTCCTGCATTAGGCATCGACCTGACAAACCGAGTCGATTATGGATTCACAGAAGCATTTTCAGGTCGGCGTAATTCACCAGCATCCCCCAATCAGTCCCCTCTCCCTCCGGGAGAGGGTTAGGGTGAGGGGCTTTTAATCCGGCCAGTTCCACGCCGGTTCATCCAGCACTCGCTGCCCGACAATCCCGGTCTGCCCCAGGGTTTTCTCCAGCACAATGCAATTGCACTCCGGGTCTTCCTGCAGCGCCGAAATCAACCGTCGCGCATGGGACACGACCCACACCTGACACTGCTGCGATGCACGGATGATCAATCGCGCCAGCGCCGGCAACAGGTCCGGATGCAGGCTGGTTTCCGGTTCGTTCAGCACCATCAACGACGGTGGTCGTGGCGTCAGCAACGCGGCGATCAGCAGCAGATAACGCAATGTTCCGTCCGACAGCTCTGCCGCCGACAGTGGCCGCAGCAAGCCTTCCTGATAAAGCTCGATGGCAAAGCGTCCACCGCCGGCGGGGGTGACATTCAGGCGGGCGCCGGGGAACGCATCGCTGATTGCTGCGTGCAATGCTTCCGGATCGCCGATTTCGATGATGGTCTGCAAGGCTGCCGCCAGGTCACGGCCATCGTGATGCAGCACTGGCGTGCGGGTGCCCAGTTGCGGTTGGCGCACCGGGGCGTCGGCATCGCTGCGAAAGTGATCGTAGAAGCGCCAGCGGCGGATGAACTCGCGCATCTGGAACACTTCTGGCGAGCTACGCAGGCTGCCGACCTGATCGAACAGGCTGTCGAAGTTCGGCGTGTGCTGCGCCAGCACGTCCCAGCCTCGACCCTCGCGAGCGCGGATCATCGGACCATTGCGGTCCACCAGCAGACTGGCGGGGCGATACAGTGGCCCGGCCCAGATGCATTCGCGCTTGATCTCTGGGTCGAGGGAAAAGAACGAGCGGGTCGGGGCGGGCAGACCCAAGGCGATCGAATAACTGAACTCCTCCCCGGCAAATCCCATGCGCAGGCGCATCGGCGACTGGCGCACACTGCCCTCAATCGCCACATCGCCGTTGTGCATGCGCCGGGTGAGGGTTTCCGGTCCGGCCCAGAACGTCGACTCCAGCCCGCCTTCACGCGCCAGCGCATTGACCACGCCGCCCTGAGCGGTCTCCGCCAGCAGGCGCAGCGCGCGGTACAGGTTGGACTTGCCACTGCCGTTGGGGCCGGTGATCAGGTTCAGCCGGCCCAGCGGAATCACCAATTTATTGATCGAGCGGTAATTGGCCACCGCCAGGGTTTTGAGCATGGGCGTTTCCTTTGCCGGAACCGTTAGTGTGCCGTGCCTGCAGCCCTGTGGCGAGGGAGCTTGAGCCCGCCGGGCTGCGAAGCTGGCCCAACTCCCGATTCGAGCGGTTTTGCGACTGTTGTGCAGTCGAGCGGGAGCAAGCCATCTCGCCGCAAAAATCATTTTGAAAATGCGTTGTTCCCGCGAGCGAACGTTGAACCCTGTTCTAAGCTCACAGTCGTATCGTCACTTGCACGTTCGTACACAGGAAGGAGTCTGCATGGCGAGTCCCGGATTGAAAACAGTTGTCGTGCTGAGCCTGCTTACGTTGCTGACCGCTTGCGGCAAAGAAGAAGCCCCGGCGCAGTACCTGCCGCGGGTCTTTGTGCAAGAAGTGAAACCCGCTGACTACGCGCCAGCCGTGACCCTCACCGGCGACGTTCAGGCCCGGGTGCAGACCGAACTGTCGTTCCGGGTCGGCGGCAAGATCATCCAGCGCATGGTGGATGTGGGCGACCGGGTCAGCGCCAAACAGGTGTTGGCCAAACTCGATCCCAAGGACCTGCAGACCAACGTCGATTCCGCACAAGCCCAGGTCATCGCCGAGCAGGCGCGGGTCAAGCAGAGCGCGGCGGCGTTCGTGCGCCAGCAAAAACTTCTGCCCAAGGGTTACACCAGCCAGAGCGAATACGATTCCGCCCAGGCGGCGTTGCGCAGCAGCCAGAGCGCATTGAGCGCGGCGCAGGCGCAATTGGCTAACGCCAAAGATCAGTTGAGTTATACCGCGCTGATCGCCGATGCACCGGGAGTGATCACCGAACGTCAGGCTGAAGTCGGGCAAGTGGTGCAGGCCACCGCGCCGATTTTCTCGCTGGCCCGCGACGGCGCCCGCGATGCGGTATTCAATGTCTACGAATCGCTGCTGGCCGAGCGCCCGGCGGACCGTTCGATTGTCGTCAGCCTGCTCGACAACCCCGCGATCAAGACCACCGGCACGGTGCGTGAAATCACCCCGGCGGTGTCGGCGCAGTCCGGCACGGTGCAAGTCAAAGTCACCCTCGACAGCCTGCCACAGGGCATGCAACTGGGCTCGGTGGTCAGCGCCACCGCCAAGGGCAGCGGCAAGTCGGCGGTGGAATTGCCGTGGTCGGCGCTGACCAAAAACATCAGCGATCCGGCGGTGTGGATGGTCGACGAAAAAGGTGAGGCGCAGTTGCACAGCGTGACAGTTGGCCGCTACCTGATCGGCAAGGTCGTCATCAGCGATGGCCTCAAGGGTGGGGAAAAAGTCATTGTCGCCGGTGGCCAGTTGTTGCATCCGGGGATGAAAGTCGAGATTGCCGAAAACACCTACAAAAGTCTGCAGCCGGGAGCACAGCCATGAAGCGACTGGGGCTGTTATCCATCGGCGTATTGCTGGCCGCCTGTTCGAAACACGAGCCGCCACCGGAGCCGGTGCGGCCGGTGCTGTCGATCAAGGTGCAGGCGCTGAACGAGGAAACCCTCGGCCGTTTCGCCGGCAGCATTCAGGCGCGTTACGAGAGCAACACTGGCTTTCGCGTGGGTGGACGTATCGCCAGCCGTAACGTCGATGTCGGTGCCGAGGTGCAAAAGGGCACGCTGCTCGCCACTCTCGACCCGTCCGATCAGCAGAACCAGTTGCGTTCGGCCCAGGGCGATCTGGCCAAGGTCCAGGCACAACTGATCAACGCCCAGGCCAACGCCCGCCGGCAGCAGGCGCTGTTTGATCGCGGCGTGGGCGCGCAGGCGCAGCTGGACATTGCCACCACCGACCTGAAAACCACCCAGGCCTCACTGGATCAGGCGCGCGCGGCGGTCAATCAAAGCAAGGATCAGCTCGGCTACACCGAACTGCGTTCAGACCACAAAGCGGTGGTCACCGCGTGGAACGCCGAGGCCGGGCAAGTGGTGACGGCGGGGCAGCAAGTGGTGACCCTGGCGCAACCGGATATCAAGGAAGCGGTGATCGACCTGCCGGACACCTTGGTCGATGAGATCCCTTCCGATGTGGTGTTTCTGGTGGCCGGGCAACTCGACCCGAGCATCAACACCACGGCGACCCTTCGCGAGATCGAGCCGCAGGCACAAAGCGCTACCCGCACCCGTCGCGCACGGCTGACCCTGGCCGACACCCCGGACGGTTTCCGTCTCGGTACGGCGATCAGCGTGACCCTCAGTTCGGCGATCAAACCGCGCATCGAATTGCCCGCCACCGCGCTGCAGGAAGTCGATGGCAAATCCCGTATCTGGGTCATCGACACCCAAAGCAAAACCGTCAGCCCGCGCGACGTCAGCGTGATCAGCCGCACCGACGGCAGCGTGGTGCTCGCGGGCGGCGTGAAGAACGGTGAGCGCGTGGTCAGCGCCGGCGTCAACAGTCTCAAACCCGGACAATCCGTGAAACTTGACGAGGACAGTCAATGAAAGGCTCTTTCAACCTCTCCGAATGGGCCCTCAAGCATCAGTCTTTCGTCTGGTATCTGATGTTCGTCGCGTTGTTGATGGGGGTGTTCTCGTACTTCAATCTGGGGCGCGAGGAAGACCCGTCGTTCACCATCAAGACCATGGTGATCCAGACCAAATGGCCGGGTGCGACCCAGGAGGAAACCCTCAAGCAGGTCACCGACCGCATCGAGAAAAAACTCGAAGAACTCGACTCCCTCGACTACGTGAAAAGCTACACGCGCCCCGGCGAATCGACGGTGTACGTGTACTTGCGCGACACCACCAGCGCCAAGGACATCCCGGAAATCTGGTACCAGGTGCGCAAGAAAATAGATGACATTCGCGGGCAGTTTCCCAAGGGCATTCAAGGGCCGGGGTTCAACGACGAATTCGGTGATGTGTTCGGTTCGGTGTATGCGTTCACCGCCGACGGCCTGACCATGCGCCAGTTACGCGACTACGTGGAACAGGCGCGGGCCGAGATCCGCAATGTGCCGGGGCTGGGCAAGATTGAAATGATCGGCCAGCAGGACGAAGTGATTTACCTGAATTTCTCCACCCGAAAACTCGCAGCGTTAGGCATCGATCAGCGTCAGGTGGTGCAGAGCCTGCAATCGCAGAACGCCGTGACCCCAGCCGGTGTCATCGAGGCCGGGCCGGAGCGCATATCCGTGCGCACCTCGGGCCAGTTCGCTTCGGAGAAAGATCTGGCCGAGGTCAATCTCAAGCTCAACGACCGTTTCTATCGCCTGGCCGACATCGCCGACATCAGCCGGGGTTACGTCGATCCGGCCACGCCTGAATTTCGCTTTGACGGCAAACCGGCGATCGGTCTGGCGATTGCCATGCAGAAGGGCGGCAACGTTCAGGAGTTCGGCAAGGCCCTGCACCAGCGCATCGACGAGCTGACGGCCGATCTGCCGGTCGGCGTCGGCGTGCACACCGTGTCCGATCAGGCGGTGGTGGTGGAAGAGGCCGTCGGTGGCTTCACCAGCGCGCTGTTTGAGGCGGTGATCATCGTACTGGTGGTGAGCTTCATCAGCCTCGGCGTGCGCGCCGGCTTGGTGGTGGCCTGTTCGATCCCGCTGGTGCTGGCAATGGTGTTTGTGTTCATGGAATACAGCGGCATCACCATGCAACGGATTTCCCTCGGCGCGTTGATCATTGCCCTCGGCCTGTTGGTGGACGATGCGATGATCACGGTGGAAATGATGGTCACGCGCCTGGAAATGGGCGAAAGCAAGGAGCAGGCGGCCACGTTCGCCTACACCTCCACGGCGTTTCCGATGCTCACCGGTACGCTGGTGACGGTGGCCGGTTTCGTGCCCATCGGCCTCAACGCCAGTTCTGCGGGTGAGTACACCTTCACCCTGTTCGCCGTGATTGCCGTGGCGATGATCGTGTCGTGGGTGGTGGCGGTGTTCTTTGCCCCGGTGATCGGCGTGCACATTCTCAGCACCAATGTGAAACCCCATGAAGCCGAGCCGGGTCGCGTCGGTCGGGCCTTCAATGGCGGTTTGCTGTGGTGCATGCGCAATCGCTGGTGGGCGATCGGCATTACCGTGCTGCTGTTTGTGCTGGCCGTGTTCTGCATGCGCTTCGTGCAGAACCAGTTTTTCCCGTCCTCGGATCGCCCGGAAATTCTGGTCGACCTGAACTTGCCACAAAACGCCTCCATCGACGAAACCCGCAACGCCGTCGACAAACTCGAAGCCACGCTCAAGGGCGACCCGGACATCGTGCGCTGGAGCACCTACATCGGTCAGGGTGCAATCCGTTTCTACCTGCCCCTCGACCAGCAATTGCAGAACCCGTACTACGCGCAACTGGTCATCGTCAGCAAAGACTTCGAGGCCCGCGAAGCGCTGAGTCAGCGCCTGCGCGAACGCCTGCACAAGGATTTCGTCGGCATCGGCAGTTACGTGCAGGCGCTGGAAATGGGCCCGCCGGTGGGGCGGCCGATCCAGTACCGGATCAGCGGCAAGGACATTGATCAGGTGCGCAGGCACGCCATCGACCTGGCCACCGAACTGGACAAGAACCCGCACATCGGCGAGATCATTTACGACTGGAACGAGCCGGGCAAAGTCCTGCGCATCGACATCGCCCAGGACAAGGCACGCCAGCTCGGGCTGTCGTCCGAAGACGTGGCGAACCTGATGAACAGCATTGTCAGTGGCGCGCCGCTGACCCAGGTCAACGACGATATTTACTTGATCAACGTGGTCGGCCGTGCGGTGAGCTCCGAGCGCGGCACGCCGGAAACCCTGCAGAATTTGCAGATCGTCACACCGAACGGCACGTCGATTCCGCTACTCGCGTTCGCCACCGTGCGTTATGAGCTGGAACAGCCGTTGGTATGGCGCCGTGACCGCTTGCCGACCATCACCATCAAGGCATCGGTGCGCGACGAGATCCAGCCGACCGACCTGGTGAAACTCCTCAAGCCGTCGATTGATGCCTTCGCGGAGAAACTGCCGGTCGGTTACAAAGTCGCCACCGGCGGTACGGTCGAGGAGAGCGGCAAGGCTCAGGGGCCGATTGCCAAGGTGCTGCCATTGATGCTGTTCCTGATGGCGACATTCCTGATGATCCAGTTGCACAGCGTACAGAAGATGTTCCTGGTGGCGAGTGTCGCGCCGCTGGGGCTGATCGGCGTGGTGCTGGCGCTGGTGCCGACGGGCACGCCGATGGGCTTCGTGGCGATCCTGGGGATTCTGGCGCTGATCGGCATCATCATCCGTAACTCGGTGATCCTGGTAACGCAGATCGACGAGTTCGAGCGAAACGGCTCTGCGCCGTGGGATGCGGTGGTGGAAGCGACCGAGCACCGGCGCCGGCCGATCCTGCTGACTGCAGCGGCGGCGAGCATGGGCATGATCCCGATTGCCCGGGAAGTGTTCTGGGGGCCGATGGCGTACGCGATGATCGGCGGGATTGTGGTGGCGACGCTGCTGACGCTGCTGTTCCTGCCGGCGCTGTATGTGGCCTGGTACAAGATTCGCGAACCGAAGAAGGATTGAGTCAACAGCGGCCCTCACCCTGACCCTCTCCCAAAGGGAGAGGGTCAGGGTGAGGGGGGCTGACTCAACTCAAGCCTTACGCCAAACGCTTGCTAACCAAGGCTGCTGCTCACGCGGTAATCCCGCCGGGCGGTAGTAATGCTCAAGCTCGACAAACCCCGCCGCCGTCAGCAACCCTTGCCACGCCTCAAGATCGTGATACGAGCCATACCGCGGCCCGTTCCAGCCCTCCTGGTTATCCCCGCGCGGATTGGAGCTGAACAACACGCCACCCGGTTTCAACGTGCTGTGCAATTGCTTCAATACCCGTGGCAATTCCTGCAACGGCACATGAAAAAGCACCGCATTGGCAAAGATCCCGTCGAAGCGCTCAGCCGGCAGATCGAGCTTCAGAAAGTCCTGCTGCAACACTTCACAGCCACTGTCCTCGCGGGCCATTCGCGCAAATTCTTGCGAACCATCCAGCCCGACGGCGATGTGCCCCATGCGCGTGAACGTCTGCAAATCCCGTCCGGGGCCACAGCCAAAGTCCAGAACCGTGAACGGCGCCGTGCCTTGAATATGCCGCAGCAACGCATTGATGTTCTGGCTGACGTCGTGATCGCGGGTGCCTTCGCGGAAGTCTTCGGCCACCGAGTTGTAATGGCCGAGGGTGGTGGCGGTGATCTGTTCGAGATCGCTGGGGGTCTGCTTCATGGTCGGGATACGCGGGCAGTTGGGATTCGCCGAATATACGCCATGAAGCGGGGCGGCTGCGCAGCCCATCGCGAGCAGGCTCACTCCTGCATTTGAAATGCATTCCCCTGTAGGCGTGAGCCTGCTCGCGATAGCGTTTGTGAAGTCGCTGCATGAGCCCGGCCAGACTCAGCGCTTGTTCAATCCCCGCGCCAAGCGGTCTCCACCCAACTGAATCACCGCCACCAATGCCACCAGCAACACAATCACCGTCAACATGATCTGGCTGTCAAAGCGCTGATAGCCGTAGCGATAGGCGATGTCCCCCAAGCCGCCGGCACCAATCGCCCCGGCCATGGCTGACGAGTTGATCATCGTTACCAGGGTAATGGTGAAACCGCCGACAATCCCCGGCAGCGCTTCGGGCAACAGCACATGCCAGACGATATGCCAGCGCCGGCATCCCATCGCCTGCGCCGCTTCGATCAAACCATGATCAACCTCGCGCAGACTCACCTCGGCAATCCGCGCAAAGAACGGCGTCGCGGCAATGGTCAGCGGCACCACGGCCGCCCACACACCGTAGGTGGTGCCGACGATCAGCCGGGTGAATGGAATCAGTGCGACCATCAGAATCAGAAACGGAATCGAGCGAAACAGGTTCACAAACGCCCCGAGTGCGCGATTCAACACCGGTGCTTCGTAAATCCCGCCCTTGTCGCTGGTGACCAGAATCACCGCCATGGGAATCCCCACCAGCAGCGCGATCAGCGACGACACACCGACCATCAGGAAAGTGTCGATAAAACCCTGCAGCAAGCGATCAAACCACATAACCCAGCACCTCCACCCGTTGCGCCCATTGCCCGGCACGTTCGCGCAATTGCTCGGCGCTCGCCGCGGAACTGCTGACGGCCAGCAGCAATTGCCCCAGCGCATGGCCCTGAATCCGCTCCACGCCGCCCTGCAACAACTTCACCCGACCACCGAGCGCGGCGAACAACGCCGCCAGATCCGGCTCGTCGCGGGCAGCGCCGGTCAATTGCAGGCGCAGCACCACTGCCGCGTCGCCAGAGGGTGGCGAGGCATGCAGACGGCTTTGCAGTTCTTCCGGCAAGGCGTGTTGCAGCGGCGCGAGCAAGGTCTGGCTGACCTCGTGCTGCGGATTGCCGAACACTTCCCAGACCGGGCCTTGTTCGACGACGCGCCCGTGCTCCAGCACCACCACGCGGTCGCAGATTTCGCGGATCACTGCCATTTCGTGGGTGATCAATACGATGGTCAGGCCCAGGCGCTGGTTGATCTCGCGCAGCAGGCCGAGGATCGACTGGGTGGTCTCCGGATCGAGCGCGGAAGTGGCTTCGTCGCAGAGCAGAATATCCGGGTCATGCACCAACGCCCGGGCGATGCCGACGCGCTGTTTCTGTCCGCCGGACAGCTGCGCCGGGTAGCTCTTGTGCTTGGCTTGCAGGCCGACCAGTTCAAGCAATTCGCGGACTTTCTGCTCGCGCTGTGCTTTTGGCACGCCAGCGACTTTCAGCGGCAGTTCGACGTTCTGCCAGACGGTCTTGGCCGACATCAGGTTGAAGTGCTGGAAGATCATGCCGATGCGTCGGCGCAGGTTGACCAGGCGATCCTCATCGAACTCGCCGATATCGACCTGGTCGATCAGTACCCGCCCCGACGTCGGCTGCTCCAGACGATTGATCGTGCGGATCAACGATGACTTGCCGGCGCCGCTGCGGCCGATGATGCCAAACACTTCACCGCGCTGAATCGCCAGATCAATGCCCTGCAGCGCAGCGACCGGGCCTTGCCGGCCGTCGTAGGTTTTACCCAGGCCGATGAAGCGTACGTGGGCGTGGTTCAACTCGGGGTGCAGTTCGGTTCTTTCAGCATGTTTGGGCTCTGGAGTTTCCAGTCGCCGTTGGATCGCGGCCGTCATGCTCAGCTTTCCCAACCGGCCTGGTACAACTTGCCGTGAGCCTTATCCAGCGCGGCGCGCACGGCTGGCGAGTGCTGGTAGATATCGACGAACTTGATCAGGCGCGGATCATCTTTGCTCTTCGGCTGGATCACGAACTGGATCACGTATTCCTTGTGGTCGAGGCCGTCGAACAGCAGCGCGGAGCCGGCATCGAAGGTCTTCGCCAGACGGATGTAGGCAGGGTAGCCCTGGACCAGATCGGCGTCGTCATAGGCACGCACCAGTTGCACGGCTTCGACCTGGAGGATTTTGATTTTCTTCGGGTTGGCGACGATGTCGTCTTCGGTGGCCTTGTAGCCGACGCCCGGTTTCAGGCTGATCGAACCGGCCTTGGCCAGCAGTTGCAGGCCGCGCCCGCTGTTGATCGGGTCGTTGGCGATGGCGACGCTGGCGCCCTCGGGCAACTCGTCGAAGCTTTTGTATTTCTTCGAGTAAAGGCCAACGTTGTTGATGATCCCCGGGGCGAACGGCACCAGGTCAAAACCGGAAGCGGCCTTGGCGTTTTCGAGGAACGGGATGTGCTGGAAGTAGTTCACGTCGATGTCGCCCGCGGCGAGGCTGACGTTCGGCGCGATCCAGTCGGTGAACTCCACCAGCTCGACTTTCAGGCCTTGCCTGGAAGCCTCTTCGACGGCGGCTTCCAGCGGGATGGCGAAGGCGGCGGTGGTGCCGATTTTCAGTGGAGCGTCGGCAGCGAACACCGCCGAACTGAACAGGCCGAAGGCCAGGGCCAGTGCTTTGACTGGGTGGGTCAGGCGTTTCTTGGTCATGATGGTTTTCCAGTCAGTGCATTGATTATGTGGTGTTGGGTCGGGCCTCTTCGCGAGCAAGCTCGCTCCCACAGGGAAATGCATTCCAAATGGGGGAGCGAGCTTGCTCGCGAAGCTTTTAATGCCGGTACGCAGCAGCGGTGTGTTGCTCGGGGAGTTGCGCCTCGCCGTGAAACAACTTCTCGCGCAGGCTGCCGCTGTCATACGCAGTCTTGTACGACCCACGCCGCTGCAACTCCGGAATCACCAGCTCGATGAAATCGACATAGCTTTCCGGGGTGACGATGCGGGTCAGGTTGAAGCCGTCGAGGCCGGTTTCGGCGATCCACGACTCCAGTTCATCCGCCACTTGCTCGGGCGAGCCGACCACGGTGATGTAGCGGCCACCGAGGGCGTGCTGGTCGAGCAATTTGCGCCGGGTCCAGTCGTTGTTCTGCAGGTTCTTGGTCGCGGACTGGATGGCGTTGCTTTTCACGTACTGGATCGGTTCGTCGATTTCGTACTGGGAAAAGTCGATGCCGGTAGACGCTGAAAAGTGCGCCACGCCAGCCTCGGCACTGGCATAACTCAGGTACTCGGCGTGCTTGGCCCAAGCGGCTTCTTCGGTGGCGCCGACGATCACGTTGAGGCCCATGAACACCTTGATGTCCTCGGGATTGCGCCCGGCCTCGACCGCGCTGGCGCGAACCTTGTCGACTTGCACCTTGGTCGACGGCTTGTTCTGGCCGCTGATGAACACGCACTCGGCGTGACGCCCGGCGAACAGCAAGCCGCGATCGGAACTTCCAGCCTGGAACAGCACCGGTGTGCGCTGCGGCGATGGCTCGCAGAGGTGATAACCCTCGACCTGATAGAACTCGCCCTTGTGCTCGACCTTGTGCACTTTTTCCGGGTTGGCGTAGATCCGCTGCGCACGGTCATTGAGCACCGCGCCGTTTTCCCAACTGCCTTCCCAGAGTTTGTAGAGCACCTCCAGGTACTCGTCGGCCTGGTCGTAGCGCCGGTCATGCTCGACTTGCTCGCGCAGGCCCATGGCCTTGGCGGCGCTGTCGAGGTAACCGGTGACGATGTTCCAACCCACGCGACCACGGCTCAAATGATCGAGCGTCGACATGCGCCGGGCGAACAGGTACGGCGGTTCGTAGGTGAGGTTGGCGGTCAGGCCGAAACCGAGGTTTTTGGTGACAGCAGCCATGGCCGAGACCAGCAGCAGCGGATCGTTGACCGGTAGCTGGATCGACTCTTTGAGCGTGACGTCCACCGAGTTCTGATAGACGTCGTACACCCCGACGATGTCGGCGATGAACAACCCGTCGAACAGCCCGCGTTCCAGCAACTGCGCCAGTTCGGTCCAGTATTCAATGCTGTTGAACCGGGTCGAGGTGTCGCGCGGATGCGTCCACAAACCGTGGTTGATGTGGCCGATGCAGTTCATGTTGAACGCGTTGAGCAGGATCTTTTTCTTGCTCATCAGATAGTGCCCCGCAGCGGCGGCTTTTCATCGTTGAGGTAGTAATTACCCACCGCGTGATACTTCCAGCGCACCGGGTCGTGCAGGGTGTGCACCCGAGCGTTGCGCCAGTGACGGTCGAGGCCGTGCTCGATCAGGGTGGCCTGACTGCCGGCCAGTTCGAACAGGGTGCTGCCGGCGGCCAGGGAGATCTCGGTGCTGATGGCGCGTGCTTCTGCAACGGCGATCGACGCCGCCGCGACGGTCTCGGCGGTGGTCTCGGCCTGCGCGATGTCGAGGAATTCGCCGGAGCGTTCGAGCAAGGCTTCGGTGGCGTGCAGGCGAATACTCAAGTGGCCGAAACTCTTGAGGGTCAGCGGGTCTTCGGTAGCCTTGTCGTTGCCGGAGTCGATCCACGGACGAGTTTTGCTGCGCACGAAGTGCAGCGCGTCCTCATACGCGGCACGGGCGATGCCGGTGTCGATGGCGGCGTGAAGGATCTGCGCCAGCGGGCCGACCGTGGTCGGACGCTCGAAGGCACTCTGGAACGGGATCACGTCTTCGGCGGCGACGTAGACGTCTTCGAACACCACCGAACCGCTGCCGGTGGTGCGCTGGCCGAAGCCGCTCCAGTCGTCGATCACGGTCAGGCCCTGGCTGTCACGCGGGACGAATGCCAGTTGTTGCACGCCGTTTTCATCGACCACGGAAGTCGGAATACGCTGGGCGTAAATCGCCCCGGTCGAGTAGAACTTGCGGCCATTGATGCGATAGCCGTCACCGTCGCGCTTGAGGCTGGTGACGCGGTCGTGGGCGGTTTTGGTGCCCAGTTCCGCCAGTGCGTTACCGAAGCGCTGGCCGGCGAGCACTTCGGCGTACAGCCGTTGTTTCTGCGCGTGACTGCCGTTCACCCGCAGCACTTCGAGTGCGTAGAAATGATTCTGCGGAATCTGCCCGAGCGAGCCGTCAGCCTGAGCGATCAGGGCGATGACTTTGGCCAGGGTCACGTTGGATACGCCGGCGCCGCCGTATTCCTTGGGCACGCTGATGCCCCAGAGGCCGGAGCGGGAAAACACGTCGAGTTCCGGCAGCGGCAGACGCCGTTCACGGTCGCGCACGGCGCTGTCGCGTTTGAAATCTTCGGCCAGGTCGCTGGCGACGATCAGGGCTTGCTCATCGCTGGTGATGACCGCGACGGAGTGAGAATAAGTCATGTGTTTCTCCAGAGATCTGGTCAAAAGTGTGCGGTCGTTAAATCCAGGAGTGACGAGCCGGCAAAGTACCGTTCAGGCGATAGGCGCCGACCGCGTGATACTTCCAGCGCACCGGGTCATGCAGGGTGTGCACCCGGGCGTTGCGCCAGTGGCGGTCGAGGTTGAATTCGGCGAGGGTCGCGCGGCTGCCGGCCAGTTCGAAAAGTTTTTCACTGGCCAGCAGCGAGATCTCGGTGGTCAGCACTTTGGCTTCGGCCACGGCAATCGAGGCGCGGGCGGCGGACTCGGCGGTCAGTGGCGCAGCGTGCACCTGATCGAGTACCTGCCCGGCCTTGCGCAGCAGCGCTTCGGCGGCGTGCAGTTCGATTTTCAGTTTGCCGATGTCGGCGATCACGTAGAGGTCATCGCTGGCGCGCTCGACCTTGGCGTCGATCCACGGCCGGGCACGGGTTTTGACAAACTCGATGGCGTCGTCGATGGCACCACGGGCGATGCCGGCGTCGATGGCCGCCTGAATGAGCTGCGAGACGGCGCCTTGAGTATTCGGGGTTTCGTTGATCTTCCAGTTGTCGACCACCAGGCTCGACTCGACACGCACGTTGTTCAGCAGGATCGTGCCGCTGGCGGTGGTGCGCTGACCGAAGCCCGACCAGTCATCAACGATGCGCAATCCCGGCGTGCCACGACGGACGAAGGCCAGCACTTGCTTGCCGTCATCGTTGAGTGCCTTGACGGCGACCCAGTGCGCGAACAGCGCGCCAGTGGAATAGAACTTCTGGCCGTTGATCACGTAGTCATCGCCATCGGCGGTGATGCGCGCCTTCAATTCCAGGGTGTTTTTCGTACCGCGCTCGGGGCCAGCATTGCCGATGCGCCAGCCTTCCAGAACGCTCTGGAACAGCTGCTTTTTCTGCGCCTCAGTGGCGCTGCCGAGCACCAGGTTGAGGATGCCGAACTGGTTCTGCGGAATCTGTCCCAGCGCCGGATCGGCGGCGGAAATGATCGCGAACACTTCGGCCAGGGTAACGAACGAAACTTGCGGGCCACCGTACTCACGCGGGATGGCGATGCTGCCCAGGCCGCTGCGGGTGAACTGTTCGATTTCCGACCACGGCAGCTTGCGCTGGCGGTCGCGCCTGGCGGCCTGCACACGGGCGACTTGCGCCAGCTCATGGGCGGCCTTGATGGCTTGGGCGTCGTTGCGCAAGACCTGCGCGGGCAACAACAACGGGGCGATGTCCAGATCCGACTGGACGTTTGCGTCTGCCAGACTGGACATCAGTGCCGCTCCTTGGCTGCACGCAATGCCCTGGCGATCTGCACTGGGGTGATTGTGTTCCGGACCATACTACCTACCTCACATCTCATGAAAAACGCCGCAAAAGTGCGGCGAACGAAAGAATGTCCGGTGGTCCGGTTCATATACCCTAAGCGTGTATAAATATTAAATAAACTAACTTTTAGGAATATGCATAGAAGGGGTGATGGTCGGATTGGTTAACGGGTTTTCGAGGCTGAGCGATTCTGTGGCAGGGGAGCTTGCTCGCGCTGGGCTGCGAAGCGCCCCTGAAACCTGCACAGCTGTTCCCTTCAGCTAAACCGTCGTGTCGGTTTTGCGCCTGCTGCGCAGCCGAGCGGGAGCAAGCGCCCTCGCCACAAGGGCTGTGTTCAGTCTGTGCGCGATTCGGCGACCTTGAGTTCCGGGTTGAGAGGCACCTTCAGATAAGGATTCACGCAGCCGATCTTTAACGTCCGTGGCGGCGCCCAGCGTGAGTTGTTGCCGACCCGGTCAAGGATGCAATACGTCACATCCAGCCGCAGATCTTCCCCGGCTTCAACGATCACCGCCGGCGGCACCCAGACCTGAATCGGCAGCCCGACATCCGCTGTGGTAATCGGTGCCAGATCCATGCGCACATCCCCCCAGCGCAAGGTGATGGCATCGTCCTCGGCCATGTTCAGGTAAGGCTCGATGGTCAGCGGCACACCGCGTTTGATCTGATTCGGGTTCACGCCTTGGCGGCGAATGGTGTCGGGGATCGTCACCGGTGCCAGTTGCTGGTTTTCGTCGCCGCACAGCGTCGAAGGCTCGCCGCCCGGGCAGTCGAGCTTGACCTGCACCCGGGTCGGCGCCGACAACGCCGGCCCCTGGCCGACCTGCATTACCCGGTAGTGAATGCGTGCGATGCCATTGGCAATGAAACTCTCCGGCACCCGCAGGCTGACCACGGCACCGACGTCTTCGCCGGTCAGCACCTTCGAGGCGACATAGCATTTGTTCCAGAACAACTCGATCAGATCGCCGCAATCCATGTCGGGGTAGGGCGACACATTGACCAGCAGGTGGGCCGCTGCAGCCAGATTGATGCCGGTTTTTTGCGCTGGCGCCAGAATCGGGGCTGCCAGTTCGGGGGTATGCGAAGTGCGGGTCATCGTTTTCTCTCCTTGAAATCCTGCAGCGAAGTCCGTTTCTGAAAGAACAAAAAAGCGTGAATCAACTGGCAATAAAGCGGTGCGCTTTTGTTCAGTTTGAATACGGGGTTATTTAACTAAGTGAGGCTGATTGGTGACTAGATAAGAACGTGCTGGAGGGGGTGTCAATAGAGTGAGTTAGTTAATTCGTGAATTACCGATTATTCAGAAATTTCCTACGCTGACGAATCCCTATGCCTAGGTTCGATAGTGAATAGGGCCACAGAACCAAGGAGTTTCTGCCGGTTTTGCCGCAGGTTTATTCGAACGTTGTCCTTCGGCGAAGAGTGGCGTGAACGCGAACAATAATGTTTGCAGAACATATAAGCAGGCCGCGTATGGCAGGCGGGATTTATAAGGTTTTTGAAGTTGTTGGGGGCGGGGTAAAGGTAACTTCCATCCGTGGAAGTTTAAGAATCATGCGTTGAAAGTTATCAGGCGTGATTGAGGAACTTGCTGAGGAACTGTTGGGTGCGTTGTTCTTTCGGGTTGGCAAACAGCGCTTTGGCTTCACCCTGTTCGACGATCACACCCTTGTCGAAAAACACCACACGGTTGGCCACATCACGGGCGAAGCCCATTTCATGGGTGACAATCACCATGGTGCGTTTTTCCTCGGCAAGGCCGCGGATGGTCGCCAGTACTTCACCGACCAGTTCCGGATCGAGGGCCGAGGTCGGCTCGTCGAACAGGATCACTTCCGGCTCCATCGCCAGCGCCCGGGCAATTGCCACGCGCTGTTGCTGGCCGCCGGACAGGCGACGCGGGTAAGCGTCTTCCTTACCGGAGAGACCGACTTTGGCCAGCAGCTTCATGCCCAGGGCAATGGCTTGCTCGCGCGGCATCTTCTTGACCACGATCGGCCCTTCGATGACGTTTTCCAGAGCGGTGCGATGGGGGAACAAGTTGAAGTTCTGGAACACGAAGCCCACGTGCTGGCGCAGGGTGCGCACCAGGCTTTGCTGCTGGCTCAGCGGGCGGCTGGTATCGACTTCGATAGCGCCGACCTTGATCCGGCCGCTGGTGGGTTCCTCAAGGAAGTTCAGGCAGCGCAGAAACGTGGTTTTCCCCGAACCGCTGGGGCCGATGATGGCCACGACTTCGCCTTCCTTGACCTCAAGATCGATGCCCTTGAGCACCTCTTGACCCTTGAACTGCTTTGTCAGTTTCTCTACGACAATCATGAGGTCAGGACTCCTGGTCGTGCCGATTGGCCCGCTCTTCCAGCTTGTTCTGCAGGTGCGACAGCACCGTGGCCAGAATCCAGTAGATCAGCGCGGCGGCAAGATACATGGTGAAGACTTCGAACGTCCGGGCGGTAATCAGCTGCGCCTGACGGAACAGCTCCGGCACCTGAATGGTGGCGGCCAGTGCCGTGTCCTTGACCAGTGAGATAAAGCTGTTGCCCAGCGGCGGCAAGGCCGTGCGCATCGCTTGCGGCAGGATGGCCCGGCGCAGGGTCTGTGCACGGGTCATGCCGATGCTCGCAGCCGCTTCCCATTGGCCGCGTTCGATCGAACCGATCGCGGCGCGCAGGATTTCACAGGCGTAAGCGGCCATGTTCAGCGAGAAGCCGATCAGGGCCGCCGGCAGCGGATCCAGTTCCAGACCCATTTGCGGCAAGCCGTAATAGATCACGAACAATTGCACCAGCAACGGCGTGCCACGAAAGAACGACACGTAGATGCGGGCAATCCAGCTCACCAGTTTGAAGCGCGACAGGCGCATCAACGCCAGGCCAAAGCCCAGCAGCAAGCCGAAGAACATGCCGCCCAGGCTGAGGATGACTGTGTAGTACGCGCCCTTGAGCAGGAAGGGCGCGGAATCCAGTGCGAGTTGGAAAGCTTCTTCCATTATTTCGTGACGTCAGCGTTGAAGTATTTCTCGGACAGTTTCTTCAGGGTGCCGTCGGCACGCAGATCGTCGAGGGCCTTGTTCACCGCTGCCAGCAGTTCCGGCTCGCCTTTGCGCAGGGCAATGCCGGACTCCTGACGGGAGAAGGCTTCACCTGCGGCGACGGTTTTCGGGGCTTTCTTGGCGTATTCCAGTGCGGCCAGACGGTCGATCAGGATGGCGTCGGTGCGACCGTTGTTCAGGTCGGCGAACTTGGTCGGATCATCGTCATAGGTGCGCACATCAGCGCCCGGCACGTTGGCGCGGACCCACTGTTCATAGTTGGTGCCCAGGCCGACGCCGACTTTTTTGCCTTTCAGGTCGGCGGCGGTCTTGATGTTCAGTGCAGCTTCCTTGTCCTTCAGGACCAATGCCTGAATCCCGGAAACGGTGTACGGCTCGGAGAAGTCATACTTCTTCTTGCGCTCGTCGGAGATGGTCACTTGGTTGACCACTACGTCCAGGCGCTTGGACTCCAGTGCGGCAAGGATGCCGTCCCACTTGGTCGGTTGAATCTTGGCTTTGACGCCCAGCTTCTGCGCCAGTGCCTCGGAGAGTTCGACTTCGAAACCGGAGAGCTTGCCGTTCTCGTCGACGAAGCTGAACGGTGGGTAAGTGCCTTCCAGGCCGACGTTGATAACGCCTTTGTCCTTGATCTGCTGCAGCTGTTCACCGGCTGTTGCCTGGCTGATCAGGCCGGCGCTCAGTGCAAGGCCCAGCGAACCTACCAGCAGATTGCGACGTAGTGCGGAAAAATTCATGACAAGCCCCTGTGTTTTCTTATGGAAGACGCTTAAGGAAAGTTGGCGAATTTGTGATTCGAGCGACTGCGGTATCGTGCCCTAAAGCAGCTTATGCGTCTCTGGCGAAATTCGCCTGCGGCGAGACTATATGATGGTTTGTTTAGACTTGAAAATACTTAATATATAAATTGTTATTCCTTAATCGAATATTGGTTTTGGGGCTTGGCGGCCTCTGGGCCGACCATGTTTTTGGGGTTTGGGTGTATATCCGTTTTTTTTGGGGGGGCGGCTGGCGGTTTCGCCCTTACGGCGACTCACTTTTTTGACAAACGCCTCAAAAAAGTAAGCAAAAAAAGGCTTGCCCCAGCGTTCGGCCCGCTCGCTAAGGCTCGGGGTTCCTTCGCTCCGGGATCCATCCGGGGGCATCGCCTCCGGTTTGCTTCGCTGCACCTCCTCTCGATGTATGCGGCTTCGCCGCACGGCGCTGCGCGCCTGCCCCCCGGATGAATCCCTCCACTCAGCCTGCCGAAGGGGCCTGAAGATCAAGATCAAGAGCAGGCGAGCTGACACTCGGCCTATTGGGTGGTTCGGTCCTTGTGGGGGGGCAGGCTTCGGTGGGGGGCTTATTCCTTTTGGAGCTGCTGTGGCTGCGATCTTTTGATCTTTCCGTTACAGAAAATCCTTATAGGCAAACAATGCCGGGGCGCCGCCGGTGTGCAGGAATATGATCGGGCCATCGTTGAAACGCTGGCGGCCGATGCCGTCCAGTAAACCGGCCATGGCTTTGCCGGTGTATACCGGGTCGAGCAGCAGGCCTTCCTGGCTTGCCAGCAGCTTCACCGCCGACAAGGTCCCGGCGTTTGGCTCGCCATAACGCGGGCCGAAGTATTCGTCCCACAACTCGACCTTGAAGTTCTCTGGCAATTTCACGCCTAACAGGTCCGCCGTGCGCTCGGCCAGCCCCTGCACTTTCGGGCGTTGATCTTCTTCGCTGCGCGAAACGGTCACGCCGATTACCGGCAGTTGCGGCAAGGCTTCGCTCAATGCCAGCGCCAGCCCGCTATGAGTTCCGGCGCTGCCCGAGGCCAGCACCACGGCGGCGAAATCGAGGCCGGTGTCCTTGATCTGTTCGGCCAGTTCCAGGCCGGCACGCACGTAGCCCAGCGCACCGAGGGCATTGGAGCCGCCGATTGGCACCAGATATGGTTTCTTGCCGTTGCTGCGCAGGCGCACCGCGAGGGCGGCCAGTTGTTCGTCGGCGTTGTCGAGGTTGTCGACCAACTCGACCTTGGTGTCGAACAGATCCAGCAGCAGGCGATTGCCGTTGCCGGTGTAGTTGCCGTCGTCGGTGCCCAGCGGATTTTCCAGCAGGGCCACGCAACCGAGGCCGAGTTTCGCCGCCAGCGCCGCAGTCTGGCGCACGTGGTTCGATTGCAGGGCGCCCGCGGTGATCAGCGTGTCGGCGCCTTGGGCGAGGGCATCGGCGGCGAGGTATTCGAGTTTGCGCAGCTTGTTGCCGCCCATGGCCAGCGGCGTCAAATCATCGCGCTTGATGTACACGTCGCGCCCGAGCCAGGCGGACAGGCGTTCGAGTTTTTCCAGTGGGGTCGGTTGACCGAGCAGGTCGAGGCGGTTGAAGCGTTCCAGCTGGTGTTTGATCGGTTGTGTGGACATGGTTCCGTACTGGCGGAGGAAGATGGAAGGACTATAGGCACGCGGTTTTACCGGGGCAACCGCCAATCGCTTATAGCCAAACGTGCTTAGGCCAGCACTATCGGTTCTTAATTCGTTATCGTGGCCTTGCCGTAAAGTAGTCGCCGTTAACGCGGCCAGACCGTCCGGCCGCCCGTGAGGAGTCTTTACCGTGAGCGAGCGTTCCAGCCATTGGCAACTGCAGACCATCGTCAGCCAACTGCGCAGTGCGCGGGATCAGTGGCGTGCACAAAATGGCCGGGCCTCCGGCGAGCAGGGTGGCCGCGAGTTGCCGTCTCGCGCGGCGATGGCGGAGATTCTCGAGGCGCTGTGTGGCGCATTGTTCCCGATGCGCCTGGGGCCGGTGGATTTGCGTGAGGAGAGTGAAGACTTCTACGTCGGTCACACCCTCGACACGGCGCTGAATGCGCTGTTGGCGCAAGCCCGGCTGGAGTTGCGCTACGTCGCCCGGCACAGCGCGCAGGATGACCGCGACGTGGAGCAGCAGGCGATCCGCATTATTCAGGACTTCGCCCTGGCCTTGCCGGACCTGCGCGCGTTGCTCGACACCGACGTATTGGCGGCCTATCACGGCGACCCGGCGGCGCGCAGCGTCGATGAAGTGCTGCTGTGCTATCCGGGAATTCTGGCGGTGATCCACCATCGTCTGGCGCACCATTTGTATCGCGCCGGGCTGCCGCTGCTGGCGCGGATCAGTGCGGAAATCGCGCATTCAGCGACGGGTATCGACATTCACCCGGGCGCGCAGATTGGCCGCAGTTTCTTCATCGACCACGGCACGGGTGTGGTGATCGGCGAGACCGCGATCATTGGCGAACGCGTGCGGATCTATCAGGCGGTGACCCTGGGCGCCAAGCGCTTCCCGGCAGATGAAGACGGGCAGTTGCAGAAGGGCCATCCACGCCATCCGATTGTCGAGGACGACGTGGTGATTTACGCCGGGGCGACGATTCTCGGGCGGATCACCATTGGCAAGGGCTCGACCATCGGCGGCAACGTCTGGCTGACCCGCAGTGTGCCGGCGGGGTGCAATCTGACCCAGGCCAATCTGCAGCATGATGACGGGACGCAGAAGTAGGCTTCTGGAATTTGCTTCGCGGTTGCTGAGCTCTTCGCGAGCAAGCTCGCTCCCACAATGGAATGCAATTCGAATGTGGGAGCGAGCTTGCTCGCGAATGGTTTTCAGACCGAACCGGGATAATGGCATTCAGCCAATTCTCCAGTGAACGAATCCCCTCAAACCAGCGTCATACCTCTCCTTGAGCTAGCGTAGGAAAACTACCGCTTGGCCGTGCGATTAGTCCTTAGCGCCCTATCCATGTTTAACTTGAACGTTCATTCAAGTTAAACCGGTGGTTCGCTGCCCGCTCACAACAGGAGGCTTGCCTTTGCTGAGTCCGATCATTTCAGCCACGTTTCAACCCCTCGAGGTGCACCGTTCATGAGTGCATCGTCCACCCCCGCCAGCGGTCTGGTACGCATGAATCCGCCGGTGTTCTACTTCGCCGCGACGGTCATTCTGCTGTTTGGTCTCGTTGTCATTGCCATGCCGGAGCAGGCTGGAGCCTGGTTGCTGGCGGCACAAAACTGGGCGGCCAATACGGTCGGCTGGTATTACATGCTCGCGATGACGCTGTATCTGGTCTTCGTGGTGGTCACCGCGTTATCCGGCTACGGCAAGATCAAACTCGGTGCCGACCACGACGAGCCCGAATTCAGTTACCTGTCCTGGGCCGGCATGCTGTTCGCTGCCGGGATCAGCATCACGCTGTTTTTCTTTTGCGTCTCCGAACCGCTGACCCACATGCTGCAACCGCCACAAGGCGAGGCCGGCACCGCCGAAGCGGCGCGGCAGGCGATGCAGATTCTGTTTCTGCACTGGGGCCTGCATGGCTGGGGCGTGTTTGCCTTCGTCGGCATGGCCCTGGCTTACTTTGCCTACCGGCATAACCTGCCGCTGGCGCTGCGCTCGGCGTTGTACCCGCTGATCGGCAAACGCATCAACGGCCCCATCGGCTATGCGGTGGATGGCTTCGGCATCATCGCCACGGTGTTCGGCCTGGGTGCCGACATGGGTTTTGGTGTGCTGCACCTCAACTCCGGACTGGACTACCTGTTCGGCATCGCCCATACCCAGTGGATTCAGGTCGGCCTGATCACACTGATGATGGGCGCGGCGATCATCGTTGCCGTTTCCGGTGTCGATAAAGGCGTGCGGGTCATGTCCGACATCAACATGCTGCTGGCCTGTGCGCTGCTGCTGTTCGTGTTGTTCGCCGGCCCTACCCAGCACCTGCTCAACACCCTGATCCAGAACCTCGGCGATTACCTCGGCGCCTTGCCGATGAAGAGTTTCGACCTCTACGCCTACGACAAACCAAGCGACTGGCTCGGCGGCTGGACCGTGTTCTACTGGGCCTGGTGGATCGCGTGGTCGCCGTTCGTGGGCCTGTTCATCGCGCGGATTTCCCGTGGCCGGACCATCCGTGAATTCGTCTTCGGCGTGCTGCTGATTCCGCTCGGTTTCACCCTGGCGTGGATGTCGATCTTCGGCAACAGCGCGCTGGATCAGGTGCTTAATCACGGCATGAGTGCGCTGGGCATGTCGGCCATCGACAACCCGTCGATGACCCTGTACCTGCTGCTGGAAACCTACCCGTGGAGCAAGACCGTCATCGCCGTGACGGTGTTCATCAGCTTTGTGTTCTTCGTCACTTCGGCCGACTCCGGCACTGTGGTGCTCTCGACCCTGTCGGCCAAGGGCGGTAACCCCGATGAAGACGGGCCGAAATGGCTGCGGGTGTTCTGGGGCGCGATGACAGCGCTGATCACCAGTGCGCTGCTGTTCTCCGGCAGCATTGATGCGCTGAAGTCGGCGGTGGTGCTGACCTCGTTGCCGTTCTCGTTGATCCTGCTGCTGATGATGTGGGGCCTGCACAAGGCGTTCTATCTGGAGTCGCAGAAACAGATCGCGCAACTGCATTCGCTGGCCCCGGTGTCCGGTTCGCGGCGTGGCAAGGGTGGCTGGCGTCAGCGCCTGAGCCAGGCTGTGCACTTCCCGTCACGCGACGAGGTGTACCGTTTCATGGACACCACGGTGCGCCCGGCGATTGAGGAGGTGACGGCGGTGTTTGTCGAAAAAGGCCTGAACGTGGTCACTCAGCCAGATCCGGCGCATGACAACGTCAGCCTGGAAATCGGCCATGGCGAGTTGCATCCGTTCATCTATCAAGTGCAGATGCGCGGCTATTTCACGCCGTCGTTTGCGCGCGGTGGCATGGGGTCCAAGCAACTCAACAACCGCCGCTACTACCGCGCTGAAGTGCACCTGAGCGAGGGCAGTCAGGACTATGATCTGGTGGGTTACACCAAGGAGCAGATCATCAACGACATCCTCGACCAGTACGAACGCCACATGCAGTTCCTGCATCTGGTGCGTTGATCGTGAGCCGAGCGCCGGGACGTTTACGACCCGGCGCTCAGCACCATGAACAACACCATCGCCGCCATCGGCACCCCGAACACCGCACTGCCAATCGCTATTTCCGACCCCGGCGACTGCCCGGCATGCACCACCCCCACTGCGCCATTGATCACCGTCAACGCCAGCCACAGCGCGGCGAAGCCGTAGGCCATGGTCTGCCGACTGAAGCCAACACGCTCGCCGATGTAGAGCATCAGGGCGAGCAGGACCAGGCCGAAGAAAATGATGATGGCGGTGTGCATGGCGGGTTCTGCCTGGTAGATGGATTTCGCCTGATGGACCTCTATCGCGAGCAGGCTCACTCCTGCAGTGAACGCGGCTGCGCACAAATCCTGTGGCCAACCGCATTCCTTGTAGGAGTGAGCCTGCTCGCGACAGGGCCACCTCGGTGCCCTTTAGAGCATAGCCAATCCAGCCCCCGCCAACTTCATCAGGTGCTCTCGCGCTCGATCACCTTGCACTGCAATAAATTCAGGCGCTGCACATCATCACTCGGCAACACCCCCAGGCTTTCCAATACCCGCGTTGCCGCCAGCACGCCGATTTCCAGTGCCGGCGGTTTGATCGTGCTCAGGCTCGGCAACAGCATCTCGGCGAACGGGTAATCACCGAAGCCGAGTACAGCGCAGTCTTCGGGGATCTTGAGGCCGGCGCGTTGCCCGGCGAGCAGGCCGCCGGCGGCGAGGTTGTCGTTGGCGAAAATGATGGCGTCGGGGCGGGGAGCGGCGTTCATCAGTGCCTCCATTGCCTGTTTGCCGGCCTCGAACGGCGCGCGGTCGGCGTCGGGGGCGAATACCCAGGGTTCCAGGCCGGACTCGCGCACGGTGGCGGCGTAACCGTCGCGGCGTTCCAGTGCGCTGAGGTCACCGGGGGCGCTGTTCTGCACGAAGGCAATGCGGCGATAGCCTTTGTCGTGCAGATAACGAGCTGCGGTCACTCCGACTTCAAAATGCGAAAAGCCGATCTGCATCGGTTCGCGATCCGGCTGGTAATCCCAGGTTTCGATCACCGGAATGTCCGCCTCGGCGATCATCTTTTCAGTGCCCGCACTATGGAAGTGACTGGTCAGCACCAACGCCGCCGGCGACCAGCCGAGAAACGCGCGCACTGCGTTTTCTTCCTGTTCGGTGCTGAAGTAACTCGACGCCAGCAACAACTGATAACCATGGCGGCTGAGGGTGTCGCTGAAGCCCTGAATGGTGTTGGCAAAGATCGGCCCGGAGATGTTCGGGATCACCATGCCGACGATTTTCCCCCGCGCTGAAGCCAATCCGCCGGCCACCAGGTTCGGCACATAACCCAACTCGGCAACCACCGCCGCAATCCGTTCGCGGCGCTCGGGCGAGACCGATTCCGGTTGATTGAAATAGCGCGACACGGTGATCGCCGACACACCGGCCTCACGTGCCACTGCATTGAGGGTCACGCGTCCGGCGCCACGGCGTTTGCGGGGCTTTTCCTGGTTCAAGGCTCGATCCTTCTTAAAAACCAAAACGCATATAAAAGTAATTTTTCAGTATTGGACGCTCTATGTGTGGCTTGCCAATACTGGCGATGGTAGCGCTAACAAGGCGCGCTGTCTGCTACTCGCTCGAGCGAATGCCCAAGACACCGATTCAGGCGCTGTCGTCGCAGAACGGCAGCGGTTCAGGGCTAATTTCGAGCGGGCAACCATGCACAACATTCCTGGGGCGACACACACACTGGCGCAATCTGTTCGCGCTGCAGGCTGGATTTTCACCGGGTTGGCGGCGTTGCCGCTGGCCGATGCGCTGGCTGCAGACAGCGATCAAGAGCCAACCCTCAAGTCGGTGACGGTCACCGCCACTCGCCGCGAAGAATCGCTGCAAAAGGTCCCGGTAGCGGTCTCGGTGATCGACGGCGAACAGCTGGAGCGCGATAACCGCAACGGTGTGGCGAGCATCGTCCAGCAAGTGCCGTCGCTGAATTTCCGTACCGGCGCGTCGAACAAGGACACCTCGCTGTTCGTGCGCGGGGTGGGCACGATTTCCACCTCGCCCGGCGTCGAGCCAACGGTGGCCACGGTGATCGACGGCGTGGTCTATGCGCGTCCTGGTCAATCGACCCTTGATCTGCTGGATCTGGAACGCGTCGAAGTGCTACGCGGCCCGCAGGGCACGCTGTTCGGCAAGAATGCCTCGGCCGGCGTGCTCAACATCACCAGCAAGGCGCCGACCAGCGAGACCCACGGCTACATCGACCAGTCCTACTACAGCGGCAACGAAAGCCGCACCCGTTTCGGCATTGGCGGCAGCCTGATTCCGGACACGCTCAAAGGCTCGATCAGCACCTTGTTCGGGACTTACGACGGCAACGTCGACAACAAGCACAACGGGCAGGAGGTCAACGGCTACAACCATCGCGGGGTGCGCGGCAAACTCGAGTTCACCCCGAACGATGACGTCACCTTCACCCTGATCGCCGACTACATGCAGGCCCACGACGACGGCCCCAACGGCGTGGTCAGCAAGTCGCTGACCCCGGCGTTCGCCAATGCACTGCGCCCGGTCGAGGCCAGCAATCATAACCGTGACATCAGCACCGATACCCGCAGCCACGTCGAGGACACCAACAAAGGCCTGTCCGGCCAGCTCGACTGGCAACTGGGCGATTACACCCTGACGTCGATCACCGCGTGGCGCGGCTGGGACAACACCCAGTATCAGGACGGCGATCGGCTGAGCACGATCACCGCAGCGTTTCCCGGCACCGCCGACAAGGGCGACCTGGCCTTCGATCAGTACTCGCAGGAGTTGCGCCTGGCCTCGCCGAAGGGCGAATTCCTCGAATACGTCGGCGGCCTGTTCTACATGCATGGCAAGGATGACGAGACCTATCAGCGCACACTGACCACCACCACGCGCACCGACCGAGGCGTTGCCGACTACAGCACCACCAGCGACAGCTACGCCGCATTCGGCGAAACCACGCTGAACTTCACTTCCGACTTCCGTGGCATCGCCGGCCTGCGCTACACCCACGATGAGCTGGAATACGCTCACCGCCGCGTCTCCACCTCGGCGAACACGGTCAGCGGCATTCAACCGGCCACCCGCAGTTCAGGTTCGGTGGACGAGGACGGCTGGTCCGGTCGGCTTGGCGTGCAGTACGACCTCAGCGATGCCGTCACCACCTACCTGACCTACTCGCGCGGCTACAAAGGCCCGGCGTACAACGTGTTCTTCAACATGCAGCCGCGTGACACCGAGGCACTGAAACCGGAAACCTCGAACACCTGGGAGGCGGGTATCAAAGCCACGAGCTGGAACAACCGCCTGACCACCAACCTCGCCGTGTTCCACAGCGACTACGACAACTACCAGGCGAACTTTTTCGACACCGTTGCCGGGCAAGTGGTGACGCGTCTGATCAACGCCGGCAGTGTCAGCACCGAAGGCGTCGAGCTCGATTACGCCTTACAGGCAACCCAGCAATTGAAGTTCTCCGGGGCACTGGCCTACACCCGCGCGCGCATCGACCAGTTCAGCTGCCCGGCCGGTGCGGCGGCAACTTGCAACGTCAATGGCAAGCCGCTGCCATTCAGCCCCGACTGGAAAAGTTACGTGCGCGCCGATTACACCATTCCACTGGAAAACGGTCTGGATATCGAACTCGGCACCGACTATAGCTGGCAGAGCGAGGTGCAGTACGACATCAGCCAGAACGCCGACACCAAACAGGGCGCCTACGGCCTCTGGAACGCCAGCGTCGCGTTGGCCGATTACAGCAATGGCTGGCGCGTGGCGCTGCTGGGCAAGAACCTCGCCGACAAGTCCTACTCACCGCTGCTGGCCAGCGGCGGCAGCTACATCTATCGCGCTGTGCCACGGGATGACGAGCGCTACTTCGGCGTGCAACTGCGCAAGGATTTCTGAGATGAGCAGACAGTTGAAACTCGGCGCGTTTCTCATGGCCACCGGGCACCACGTCGCCGCGTGGCGTCACCCGCAGGTGCCGGCCAATGCCGGTCTGGATTTCGCTCACTACAAGCGTCTGGCGCAGATTGCCGAGGCGGCCAGATTCGACACGTTGTTCGTTGCCGACAGCGTTGCCGCGCCGACTCAAAACATCGCCAGTCGCATGGCCCGCTCCGATCACTTTGAACCGCTGACACTGCTCTCGGCCCTCAGTGCGGTGACCGAACACATCGGCCTGATCGCCACAGCGACCACCAGCTACAACGAGCCGTACCACGTGGCGCGTAAATTCGCTTCGCTCGATCACCTGTCCGGCGGACGTGCGGGGTGGAATCTGGTGACCTCGGACAACGCCGCCGAAGCGCTGAACTTCGGGCGTGACGCACACATCGGCCACGCCGAGCGCTACAGCCGCGCGCGGGAATTTCATCAAGTGGTCACCGGGCTTTGGGACAGTTGGGAGGACGACGCCTTTCACCGCGACAAGGCCAGCGGTGAGTATTACGACCCTGCGAAGCTGCATGTGCTGGAGCACGTCGGCGAGCACTTTCGGGTCAAAGGCCCGCTGAACGTGGCGCGTTCGCCACAGGGGCAACCGGTGATCGTGCAGGCCGGCTCTTCCGAGACCGGGCGTGAACTGGCGGCACAGACTGCTGAGGTGGTATTCACCGCGCAGACCTCGCTGGCCGGCGCGCAAGCGTTTTACGCCGACCTCAAAGGCCGTTTGGCGAAGTACGGGCGCAGTGCCGATTCGCTGAAAATCATGCCGGGGGTCTTTGTCGTCGTCGGGCAAACGGAAGCCGAAGCGCAGGAAAAGTGTGAAACGTTTCAGCAATTGGTCGAACCGGAGGTTGGCGTCGCCTTGCTTGGGCGTATGCTGGGCAACTTCGATTTGTCGAAGTACCCGTTGGACGGCCCGCTGCCGGAATTGCCACTGACGGAAAGCGGTCAGCAGAGCCGGCAGAAATTGCTCACTGAACTGGCAGGTCGGGAGAACCTGAGCCTCGCCGAACTCGGTCGCAAAATTGCTGGCGGGCGCGGGCATTACAGCCTGGTGGGCACGCCGGCGCAGATTGCCGACCGCTTGCAGGAATGGTTCGAGCAGGGCGCGGCGGATGGCTTCAATGTGCTGGTGCCGCACCTGCCGGGCGGGCTGGAAGACTTTGCCCATGGCGTGGTTCCGGAACTGCAGCGGCGTGGCCTGTTCAGAACCGAGTATGAGGGCCGGACCTTGCGCCAGAACCTGGGCCTTGCCCGACCCGGCAATAGATTTGTGTAGCACCCTTCGCGAGCAAGCTCGCTCCCACATCTGGAATGCATTTACCTGTGGGAGCGAGCTTGCTCGCGAAGAAGTCGACACCCATTCAAGACAGACAAGAGAGGATTCGATGACTTACACCGCTGCCGAAAACCGCTATGACTCCATCCCTTACCGCCGCGTCGGGCGCAGCGGTCTGGTGCTGCCGGCGTTGTCGCTGGGCCTGTGGCACAACTTTGGCGACAGCACGCCGATCGACACCCAGCGCGCCTTGCTGCGCACCGCGTTCGACCTGGGGATCAACCACTTCGACCTCGCCAACAACTACGGCCCGCCGTACGGTAGCGCCGAGATCAATTTCGGGCGCCTGCTGCGTGAAGATTTCAAGCAGTATCGCGACGAGCTGATCATCTCCAGCAAGGCCGGTTGGGACATGTGGCCAGGGCCATATGGTCAGGGCGGCGGTTCGCGCAAATACGTGCTGGCCAGCCTCGATCAGAGCCTGCAGCGCCTGGGCCTGGATTATGTGGATATCTTCTATTCGCACCGTTTCGACCCGGACACCCCGCTGGAAGAAACCGCCAGCGCCCTCGCCACTGCCGTGCAGCAGGGCAAGGCGTTGTACATCGGCATCTCGTCGTACTCGGGGGTGAAAACCCGCGAGATCGCCGCGCTGCTCAAAGAGTGGAAAGTACCGCTGCTGATTCATCAGCCGGCGTACAACCTGCTTAATCGCTGGGTCGAAAAGGATCTGCTCGACACCACCGACGAACTGGGTACCGGCGTGATCGCTTTCACCCCGCTGGCCCAAGGTCTGCTGACCGACAAGTACCTCAACGGCGTGCCGGAAGATGCGCGGGTCAATCGGCCGGGTGGTGGTTCGCTGCAGGCCTCGCACTTGTCCGAGGCGAACATCGCGCACGTGCGCGCACTGAACGAGATTGCCAAGCGTCGCGGTCAGAGCCTGGCGCAACTGGCGCTGGCGTGGACCCTGCGTGATCCGCGGGTGACCTCGGCACTGATCGGTGCGAGCCGGCCAGAGCAGATCATCGAGAACGTCGGGGCGTTGAAGAACCTGAGCTTCAGTGCTGAAGAGCTGGCGGAGATTGACCGGTTTGCCCAGGAGGGCGGGATCAATCTTTGGGAGAAGCCTTCGACGGCGGAGTGAGTCACCCTCACATCAGCGCTCTCGCAGAGAGAGAGGGCGCCGACCGAGGTGTCTGTAGCCATACATCGACCTGAAAAACTGCTTCGACTGTGGATTCAGCAAAGCAATATCAGGTCGGCGTACCTCTAAAGCCCCTCACCCTGACCCTCTCCCTCCGGGAGAGGGTCATGGTGAGGGTGAGGGGCTTTTGGCTGTTAAAACGGCTCAGCGAAAAAACGGCACATCCCCCAACACCGTCGCCCGCTGCATCACCCGCCGCGCCGGGCGGTAATCGTCTACCGCGTAATGCTGCGTCACGCGGTTGTCCCAGAACGCAATGTCGTCCTTCTGCCAACGCCAGCGAATGGTGAATTCCGGCCGCGTCGCGTGGGCGAACAGGTACTTCAGAATCGCCTCGCTCTCGGTTTCCGACAGCTCGTTGATCTTCGAGGTGAAGCCTTCGTTGACGAACAACGAACGGCGTCCACTCACCGGATGGGTGCGGATCACCGGGTGCGACAGCGGCGGGTTCTTGCGGCGCGCCTCTTCCCACTGCGCCAGCGCTTGCGGCGTGTTGCCGTAGCGCTCCAGCGGAAACGAACGGGTGAAGTCGTGAGTGGCGGTCAGCCCTTCTAGCAGGCTTTTCATCGGCGCCGAGAGTGCTTCGTACGCGGCAATTCCGCTGGCCCACAAAGTGTCGCCGCCAAACGCCGGCAACAGCTTGGCGCTGAGTACCGCGCCCATCGCCGGGGTCGGCAGGAAGGTTACGTCGGTGTGCCAGATCGCGTTGTCGCGCACGTCGGTGACGGCGGTGTCGAGGATCAGCACTTCCGGCTGCTCCGGCACGTTCGGGTAGATCGGATGAATGTGCAGATCACCGAAGTACGCGGCGAAGCGTGCCTGTTGCGGCGGCTCGATCGGCTGGTTGCGGAAGAACAGCACTTGATACTGGAGCAGCGCCTGCTCGATGGCGTCGCGCTGTTCCAGGTTCAACGGCTGGCTGACATCGACGCCGCTGATCTGTGCGCCGAGGGCCGAGCTTAAGGGGGTGATGGTCAGGCTGCTCATGGTCTTACTCTTCGAATTCGGGGGATAGAGCTTTTTTGTAGGAGCGGGCCTGCTCGCGAAAGCGGTTTGTCATTCACAACAGCCATAGCCTGACACTCCGCAATCGCGAGCAGGATCCCTCCTGCAAGGATTTAAAAGGGCGACTTCAGTGCGCCTGGCCGTGCCACGGCACCAGTTTACGTTGCAGGGCGCGCAGGCTCAGTTCCATGGCGAACGCGATCAGGGCGATCACCAGAATCCCCAGCACCACCACATCGGTGACCAGGAATTGCGCAGCAGACTGCACCATGAAGCCCAAACCACTGGTGGCGGCGATCAATTCGGCGGCGACCAGTGTCGACCAGCCGACGCCCAGACCGATGCGCACACCGGTAAGAATGTCCGGCAGGGCGCTGGGCAAAATCACGTGGCGAATCAGTTGTGCGCGAGTGGCGCCGAGCGACTGCGCGGCACGCAGTTTCGCCGGATCGACAGTGCGCACGCCGGTCGCAGTCGCGATGGCAATCGGGGCGAAAATCGCCAGGTAGATCAGCAGCACTTTCGACAACTCGCCAATGCCGCACCAAATCACGATCAGCGGCAGATAAGCCAGTGGCGGAATCGGTCGGTAGAACTCGATCAGCGGATCGAGCACACCACGGGCGATACGGTTGGCGCCGATGGCAATGCCCACCGGCACTGCGGTCAGAATCGCAAAACCGAGGCCCAGGCCAATGCGGCTCAGGCTCGCGCCCAAGTGCTGCCACAGGGTTGAATCCATGTAGCCGGTGGTCGCCAGCAGCCAGCCTTTTTGCAGCACGGCGGACGGTGGTGGGAGGAACAGCGGTTCGATCAAACCGCTGGCGGTCACCGCCCACCAGAGCACCAGCAAGGCGAACAAGGTCAGCAGGCTGATCCAGCGCGTGCTGAGGCTGCGCCGCACGGGAATCGCCACCGAAGGGGGTTTCACCGCCGCAGCGGAAACGTCGTAACTGCTCATGCGCGCTCCTGCCGCTGAACGGCGCTGCGTTGCGAGAACACTTTGCTCAGCACGTGCTCGCGGGTTTCGATAAAACGCGGGTCGGATTTGATCGCTCGGGCGGACTCACCAGCGGCGTAACGCTGGCCGAAATCCAGGTGCAGACGTTCGACGATCTGCCCCGGATTCGGCGCGAGCAGAATCAGGTCAGTGGCGAGGAACACCGCTTCTTCGATGTCGTGGGTAATCAGGAATACCGGTTTGGCGGTGCGCTGCCAGACTTGCAGCAACAGCTCCTGCATCTGTTCGCGGGTGAAGGCGTCGAGGGCACCGAAGGGTTCGTCCATCAGCAACACACGCGGGTCAGCAGCGAGGGCGCGGGCCAGGCCAACGCGCTGTTTCTGCCCACCGGAGAGTTGCCAGATACGGCGGCTATCAAACCCTGTGAGATCGACCAGCGTCAGCATTTCACGGGCAATCTTTTCGCGTTTGTCTCTGGCGACGCCGGCCAGTTCCAGACCAAAAGCGACGTTGGCCAACACGTCCTGCCAGGGCAGCAGGGCGTCGTCCTGGAACACCACGCCGCGTTCGGCGCTCGGGCCTTTGACCGGCACGCCGTCGAGGGTGATGCGCCCGGCGCTGGGCTCGACGAAACCGGCAATCAGGTTCAACAGCGAAGTCTTGCCACTGCCGGACGGGCCGAGGGCGACCAGCAACTGCTGAGGCCCGAGGGTCAGGGAAATGTCCGCCAGCACCGGGTCCGGGCTGCCGGGATACTGTGCGCTGATGCGCTCCAGCTGTAGCAAGGCCATCGCAGTTAACTCCCGATCAGTGGGTGATGTATTTGGCGCTGACGTACGGCGCGTAGTCCGGCAGCACGGCTTCAACCTTGCCTTGCTCCTTGAGGAACGCGGCGGTGTCGGTGATGGCCTTGGTGGTCGGCGCGCCGAGGGTGATCACCTGATCAGCCGCCAGCGGGTAGACGTTGCCTTGCAGCAGCAGCGGAATGTCGCTGGCCTTGGCGCCGGAGAGCTTCACCAGTTTGTCGACATTGCTCTGGTTGGCGAGCCAGGCTTGCGGATCCTTGCGATAGTCGGCGTAGGCGTCGAGGGTAACCTTGGCGAATGCGCTGACGATTTCCGGGTGCTTCTCGGCGAAGTCTTTGCGCACGATCCACGCATCGAAGGTTGGCGCGCCGAACTTGGCCAGTTCGCCGGAGGTGATCAGCACCTTGCCGTTTTCCTTGGCGACGCCGAGTGCCGGGTCCCAAACGTAAGTGGCGTCAATGTCACCGCGTTTCCACGCAGCAATGATCGCTGGTGGCGCGAGGTTGAGTACGGTGACTTTCGACGGGTCGATGTTCCAGTGCTTGAGCGCCGCGAGCAGGCTGTAGTGACCGGTGGACACGAACGGCACGGCGATTTTCTTGCCGACCAGATCCTGCGGGCTCTTGATGCCGGAACCGTCGCGGGCGACCAGCGCTTCGGCGGCGCCGATCTGGGTGGCGATGAGGAAGGTTTCCACCGGGACCTTGCGGGTGATCGCTGCAGTCAGCGGGCTGGAACCGAGGTAACCGATCTGCACGTCACCGGAGGCGATGGCGGCGATGATGTCGGCGCCGTTGTCGAACTTGCGCCAGCTGATGTCGGCCTTGGTGGCCTTTTCGTAAGCACCGTCGGCCTGGGCAACTTTTGCCGGGTCAACGGTGGTCTGGTAAGCGACGGTGAGGTCGGCAGCCTGCGCCAGAAAGCTCGCGGCAGCCAGAGAGGCCACGGCCAGCAGGCGCAGCGGGAAATTCAGTTTCATGGGGAGTGCTCCATATCAGGCTACCGAGGTTCGGCGTGAAAGGAGACTAAATGATCTAAGAATCTAAAAATAAATAACTTTTTAGAATGAGCTTATGAGCGGAAAAATCTAAGAGCGAGGGAGTTTGTGGGCGTTTCGGAGTTATTCGTTCGGCATTAGATCTTTGCCCCCTCACCCCAGCCCTCTCCCCCAAGGGGGCGAGGGGAAAGGGAGCAGATTGGGGGATGTTCAGGACCTGAGTTCGACTCGGTATCGTAGGTCGGCGTATTTCGCATCAACAACCCGGTCAGTCCCCTCTCCCTCTGGGAGAGGGCTAGGGTGAGGGGCTTTTAATTGCTGATCGCCAGAATGCTCGCCTGATACGAACCGACGAACACGTCGAAATCCCCCACCTCGTTCTGCTCCAGCTCAGCCTGCGCCGCCAGCGACGAACGCGCGAGCTCCTCAAACTTCGCTTGATCTTCCGCCGCCAACGGCTCGCTGCGGAAGAACTCGGCATGGGCCTGGCTCTGACGCAGGGAGAACTGCGCGAAGCTTTCCTTGTGCTCGGCCATCGCCGCCAGCACCTGCGCCGACGGGGTCAAGGACGGGTCGCTGACCTTGGCCAGTTGCGCATCCAGTGCCTTGCTGTGCGCATCGCCGCCGTGGCTCTGATCGAGCAGGGCGGCCAGCGGCGCGATCTGTTCCAGCAACTCGGCGGCCCAGGTCTTCAGCTCGACCGGCTGTCCGTCGCGCTGCAATTGCAGGCCCGGTCGGCGACCTTCCTTGACCACGCTGAGGAAGTTCGAAGTGGCATTGCCGCACGAGGTGTTGGTCAGCAACGGGCTGTCGTTCAGTGCGCAATACAGCAGGAACGCGTCGAGGAAGCGCGACTCGGTGACGTCGATGCCCATCGGCAGGAACGGGTTGATGTCCAGGCAACGCACTTCGACGTACTGGATGCCACGGGCCATCAGCGCCTGGATCGGCCGTTCGCCGGTGTAGGTCACGCGTTTCGGGCGGATGTTGGAGTAGTACTCGTTTTCGATCTGCAGGATGTTGGTGTTGAGCTGCACCCACTCGCCATCCTTGTGCGTGCCGACTTCAACGTACGGCGGGTACGGCGTGGCCACGGCCTTGCGCAGGCTGTCGGTGTAGCTCGACAGATCGTTGTAGCACGGCGTCAGGCCGGCCTGGGCGTTGCTCTGGTAACCGAGGTCGCTCATGCGCAGGCTGGTGGCGTACGGCAGGTACAGGGTGTCCGGGTCCAGTTGTTCCAACTGGTGCGAACGACCGCGCAGGAAACCTGCATCCAGCGCCGGCGAGGCACCGAACAGGTACATCAGCAGCCAGCTGTAGCGACGGAAGTTGCGGATCAGCGCGATGTAGGACGATGACTGGAAATCGCGGTCGGTGCCGACGAAACCTTCGGCTTCGCGCAGCAGCGGCCAGAGCTTTTCCGGCAGGGAAAAATTGTAGTGGATCCCGGCAATGCACTGCATGGTCTTGCCGTAGCGCAGGGCCAGGCCCTTGCGATAGACGTACTTGAGCTGCCCGATGTTGGAGGTGCCGTAATAGGCGATCGGGATGTCTTCCTCGGCCGGCAACGGGCACGGCATCGACGGACTCCACAGGTACTCGTTGCCGAGCTTGCTGTAGGCAAAGCGATGAATCTTGTCCAGGCTCGCCAGGGTGTCTGCCGGGTCGGGCAGGGCGGGCGTGATGAATTCCAGCAGCGACTCGGAGTAGTCGGTGGTGATCTGTTCATTGGTCAGCGCGGAACCCAAGGCTTCCGGGTGCGGCGTTTGCGCCAGTCGACCTTCGCTGGTCACGCGCAGGCATTCACGTTCGATACCGTGAAGGCACTGTTCGAGCAGAGAGAGGTTGGCGCGCTCGCCGAGCAGAGCCAGGCGGCGGTTGAGAAGTTCGCTCAATTTGGATTCCTTCACGCGTCAGTCGCCCCAATATGGGGGTGGGCAGGACGGTCTACAAGGGTGAAGTTGAAACTGGCGTTTTCGCCTGGTTTTTGAGCCGTAAAGGCCCGTGCCGATCGCCAACTTCACTCCTTGAATCTGGCTATTGCGCGTGCGGAAAAGTTCGACGCCGCAGACACAGCGCCGAAATTAACTCAAATTGATGACCAGTAGCTACAGGACAGCGAACGTGCCTTGCGCTTTTGCGACCAGTTTGTCGGCCTGCATCACGTCGGCTTCGACCACCAATGTGCGGCGACCCGGGTGGATCACCCGGGCCGTGCACAGCACCTCGCCGTCGGATACGGCGCGGATGTAGTTGATCTTGCACTCGATGGTCGCGCTCTGCTGATCGAAGCCGTGGGTGCTGGAACAGGCCAGCCCCATGGCGATGTCGACCAGACTGAACAGCGCGCCACCGTGCAACTTGCCGCCGCGGTTGCGCAGTTCCGGTTCCAGCACCAGGGCGACTTGCACCACCCCGGTTTCCAGGCTGTGCAGGCGGCAGCCCAACAGCTTGAAAAACGCGCTCTCGACGAGCCCGGACGGAATCTCCATCAGCGTTTCTTCAACTGCTTGGCGTTGGCGAACAGCGAGGCCATCGCATTGTTCACCGGCGTGGCAGGAGCGGATTCCTTGCGTGGCGCGTTGCCCGAAGACTGGCGCGGCGCCGAGCCCGGACGCGAACCACGGGCACCGTCGATCTTCTCGCCCGGGGTGTCGCTCATGCGCATCGACAGGCCGACGCGTTTGCGCGGGATGTCGACTTCCATGACCTTCACTTTCACCACGTCACCGGCCTTCACCGCTTCGCGTGGGTCCTTGATGAATTTCTCCGACAGAGCCGAGATGTGCACCAGACCGTCCTGATGCACGCCGATGTCGACGAATGCGCCGAACGCGGTCACGTTGGTCACGACGCCCTCGAGGATCATCCCCAGTTGCAGGTCTTTCAGGTCTTCGACGCCTTCCTGGAACTCGGCAGTCTTGAATTCCGGACGCGGGTCGCGACCCGGTTTTTCCAGTTCTTGCAGGATGTCGGTGACGGTTGGCAGACCGAAGGTTTCGTCGGTGAATTTCTTCGGATCCAGACGCTTGAGGAACGCGGCATCGCCAATCAGCGAGCGAATGTCGCGGTCGGTTTCAGCGGCAATGCGTTGCACCAGCGGATAGGCTTCCGGGTGAACCGCCGAGGAATCCAGCGGGTTGTCACCGTTCATCACGCGCAGGAAGCCGGCCGCCTGTTCGAAGGTTTTTTCGCCCAGACGTGCGACTTTCTTCAGTGCAGCGCGGGTTTTGAATGCGCCGTGTTCGTCACGGTGGGCAACGATGTTCTGCGCCAGGGTCGCGTTGAGGCCGGAGATCCGCGCCAACAGTGCCACCGAGGCGGTGTTCACGTCGACACCAACGGCGTTCACACAGTCCTCGACCACCGCATCCAGCCCGCGCGCCAGTTTCAGTTGCGAGACGTCGTGCTGGTATTGGCCGACACCGATGGATTTCGGGTCGATCTTCACCAGCTCTGCCAGTGGATCCTGGAGACGGCGGGCGATGGATACTGCACCACGGATCGACACGTCGAGATCCGGGAATTCCTTGGCCGCCAGTTCCGACGCCGAGTACACCGATGCGCCGGCCTCGGAGACCATGACCTTGGTCATCTTCATGGCTGGATATTTTTTGATCAGCTCGATCGCCAGTTTGTCGGTTTCGCGGCTGGCGGTGCCGTTGCCGATGGCGATCAGGTCCACCGAGTGCTTGGCGCACAGCGCGGCCAGAATGGCGATGGTCTGATCCCACTTGTTGTGCGGCACGTGCGGGTAAACCGTGGCGTGGTCGAGCAGCTTGCCGGTGGAGTCGACCACGGCGACCTTGCAACCGGTACGCAGGCCCGGGTCGAGGCCCAGCGTGGCGCGCGGGCCGGCCGGCGCGGCCAGCAGCAGGTCGTGCAGGTTGTGGGCGAAGACGTTGATCGCCTCGGTTTCGGCGCCGTCGCGCAGTTCGCCCAGCAGGTCGGTTTCCAGGTGGGTGTAGAGCTTGACCTTCCAGGTCCAGCGCACCACTTCACCGAGCCATTTGTCGGCCGGGCGGTTCTGGTTCTGGATACCGAATTGCTGGCCGATCATGCCCTCGCACGGGTGCATGGTGCCCGGCAGTTCGTCGCCGACTTTCAGCGCGGAGCTGAGAATGCCTTCGTTGCGGCCACGGAAAATCGCCAGTGCACGGTGCGACGGCATGCTTTTCAGCGGTTCGTCGTGCTCGAAGTAGTCGCGGAACTTGGCGCCTTCTTCTTCCTTGCCGGCAATCACGCGAGCGCTGATAGTCGCTTCCTGCTTGAGGTAGTTGCGCAGTTTTTCCAGCAGGCTGGCGTCTTCGGCGAAGCGCTCCATCAGGATGTACTTGGCGCCTTCGAGCGCTGCCTTCACATCGGCCACGCCTTTTTCGGCATCGACAAAACGTGCGGCTTCGGCTTCCGGGGACAGATTCGGGTCGTTGAACAGGCCGTCGGCCAGCTCGCCGAGGCCGGCTTCCAGGGCGATCTGGCCCTTGGTGCGGCGCTTTTGCTTGTACGGCAGGTACAAGTCTTCGAGGCGGGTCTTGGTGTCGGCGAGTTTGATATCGCGTTCGAGGGCCGGGGTGAGTTTGCCTTGCTCCTCGATGCTGGCGAGGATGCTGATGCGCCGTTCGTCGAGTTCTCGCAGGTAGCGCAGTCGCTCTTCCAGATGACGCAGCTGGGTGTCATCGAGGCTGCCGGTGACTTCTTTCCGGTAACGGGCGATGAAGGGAACGGTAGAGCCTTCATCGAGTAGCGCGACGGCCGCTTCGACCTGTTGCGGGCGTACGCCGAGTTCCTCGGCGATGCGGCTGTTGATGCTGTCCATAAAACCACCTGACATAGTGTGAAAGCAGGCTCGCAGGCACGGAAATAAAGGCCCGGAGTCTGGTTGAGCGGCTAGAAAATTGCCGCTGCCTGGGTCAAAAGGCTCCCCATTGACCCGTGAAATCGAACAATTACTGCGCCGGTCCGGAAAAAATCGCGGCCACCTGCGGTAACGATTCAGACGTTGCCTGGCACAAAACGCCGCGCATTATAACCAGCGTTCTGTCATTCGGGGGTGTAGCAGTCTGTAGGCATAAACCCCGGTTTTCTGGCAGTGAAGGAAAAATCTGCTAACAATGCACACGGTGCGTATAACGGCAGCTACGCCATAATGCGCGCCGAGCTAAAAGGAGCATCCAATGAGCAGCACTGTAAATAATGCTGAAGGCGAAAAAATTCTTATTGTTGACGACGATCCGGGTCTGAGCAGCCTGCTGGAACGTTTTTTCGTCAGCAAGGGCTACCGCGCCCGTACCGTACCGAACACCGAGCAGATGGATCGTCTGCTGTCGCGTGAAGTCTTCAATCTGGTGGTCCTCGACCTGATGCTGCCGGGCGAAGACGGCCTGACCGCGTGCCGCCGTCTGCGGGCCGCGAACAACCAGATTCCGATCATCATGCTCACCGCCAAAGGCGATGAGATGAGCCGTATCAAGGGCCTGGAACTGGGCGCCGACGATTACCTGGCCAAGCCGTTCAACCCGGACGAGCTGATGGCGCGCGTCAAAGCGGTGTTGCGCCGCCAGGCCGCACCGGTCCCGGGCGCACCGGGCAGCGAAGATGAAAATGTCACCTTCGGTGATTACGTGTTGTCGCTGGCTACCCGCGAACTGAAACGCGGCGATGAAGTGCACATGCTCACCACCGGTGAGTTTGCAGTACTCAAGGCGCTGGTGATGAACGCACGTCAGCCACTGACCCGCGACAAACTGATGAACCTGGCCCGTGGCCGCGAGTGGGATGCGCTGGAGCGTTCCATCGACGTGCAGATCTCCCGTCTGCGCCGGATGATCGAACCCGATCCGTCCAAGCCTCGCTACATCCAGACGGTCTGGGGCGTGGGTTACGTGTTTGTGCCGGATGGTGCCGCCACCAAGTGATCGGTGATTTGTAGGAGCGGGTCTGCCGGGGGCGGGTCGAACGGCCATTCCCGCAGACTCGCAATCCGCAATATGCGAGCATTGCTCGCTCCTGCAAGTGTGTAGCGGTTATTGATGAAAACCCCTGTCTGGTTCCCCCAAAGTTTCTTCTCCCGCACCCTTTGGCTGGTGCTCATCGTCGTGCTGTTTTCCAAGGCGCTGACCCTGGTTTATCTGCTGATGAACGAGGACGTGCTGGTGGATCGCCAATACAGCCACGGCGTCGCCCTGACGCTGCGCGCCTATTGGGCGGCTGACGAGGAAAACCGCGCAAAAATCGCCGATGCCGCGACCTTGATCCGGGTGGTCGGTGCCGGTGTGCCGGAAGGCGAACAGCACTGGCCGTACAGCGAGATCTACCAGCGCCAGATGCAGGCTGAGCTCGGTGCCGACACCGAAGTGCGTTTACGCATGCACTCGCCGCCAGCGCTGTGGGTGCGTGCGCCGAGCCTCGGTGATGGCTGGCTGAAAGTGCCGTTGTATCCACACCCGCTGCGTGGTCAGAAAATCTGGAACGTGCTCGGCTGGTTCCTTGCCATCGGTTTGTTGTCGACCGCCTCGGCGTGGATTTTCGTCAGCCAGCTCAATCAGCCGTTGAAGCGCCTGGTGTACGCCGCCCGGCAACTGGGCCAGGGTCGCAGCGTGCGTCTGCCGATCAGCGACACGCCGAGTGAAATGACTGAGGTGTATCGCGCCTTCAACCAGATGGCCGAAGACGTCGAACAGGCGGGACGTGAGCGTGAACTGATGCTGGCCGGTGTCTCTCACGACTTGCGCACGCCGCTGACGCGCCTGCGCCTGTCGCTGGAGTTGATGGGGGATCATAACGACCTGACCGACGACATGGTGCGCGACATCGAAGACATGGACGCGATTCTCGACCAGTTCCTTGCGTTCATTCGTGATGGCCGCGATGAGTCAGTGGAGGAGGTGGATCTCAGCGATCTGGTGCGTGAGGTGGCAGCACCTTACAACCAGAATGAAGAGAAGGTGCGTTTGCGTCTGGAGCCGATCCAGCCATTCCCGCTGCGGCGGGTTTCGATGAAGCGCCTGCTGAACAATCTGATCGGCAACGCCTTGAACCATGCGGGCGGCAGTGTTGAGGTGGCGGCGTATGTGTCCGGCGACACCAGCGCGCCGTACGTGGTCCTGAGCGTGATGGATCGTGGCGCGGGCATCGACCCTGCGGAGCTTGAAGCCATCTTTAACCCGTTCACCCGTGGCGACCGCGCCCGTGGCGGCAAAGGCACCGGGCTGGGCCTGGCGATTGTGAAGCGGATTGCTTCGATGCATGGCGGCAATGTCGAGCTGCGCAATCGCTCCGGGGGAGGACTGGAAGCGCGAGTACGCTTGCCGTTGGGGTTGATGCTTCCTCGGGATGCGGTATAGGAGCAGCGGCGAGTTTCAAGCGGCAAGCAAAAGTGTTTTTTTACTTGTCGCTTGAAACTTGCCGCTCGAAGCTGCTTTTCAGCCCTTGCCTTTGGTGCGGGTCATGTTCGGCCCGCCGTTCTTCTCAAGGTGCTCGATGATGATCCCCGCCACGTTCTTGCCCGTGGTGGTCTCGATCCCTTCCAGTCCAGGCGAGGAGTTCACCTCCATCACCAGCGGCCCGTGATTGGAACGCAGAATATCCACACCCGCCACCGCCAGGCCCATGACCTTGGCTGCACGCAAGGCGGTCATGCGTTCTTCCGGAGTGATCTTGATCAGGCTGGCGCTGCCGCCGCGATGCAGGTTGGAGCGGAATTCCCCCGGCTTGGCCTGACGCTTCATGGCCGCGATCACCTTGTCGCCGACCACGAAGCAGCGGATGTCCGCACCGCCGGCTTCCTTGATGTATTCCTGGACCATGATGTTCTGCTTCAGGCCCATGAATGCTTCGATCACCGACTCCGCCGCCGTCGCGGTTTCGCACAGCACCACGCCGATGCCCTGGGTGCCTTCCAGCACCTTGATCACCAGTGGCGCGCCGTTGACCATGTCGATCAGGTCGGGAATGTCATCCGGCGAGTGAGCAAACCCGGTGACCGGCAAGCCGATGCCTCGCCGTGACAGCAGTTGCAGCGAGCGCAGTTTGTCCCGCGAACGGGCGATGGCCACCGACTCGTTCAGCGGGAACACGCCCATCATTTCGAACTGGCGCAACACCGCACAACCATAAAACGTCACCGACGCCCCGATCCGCGGAATCACCGCATCGAAGCCTTCCAGCGGTTTGCCGCGATAGTGGATCTGCGGCTTGTGACTGGCGATGTTCATATAGGCGCGCAAGGTGTCGATCACGACCATTTCATGCCCGCGCTCGGTTCCGGCTTCGACCAGACGGCGGGTGGAATACAGACGCGGGTTCCGCGACAGCACAGCGATCTTCATGCAACACCTGTGGAGGAGGTAGATACCGGGAACACCGGCTTGTCTTGTACATATTTGATGCCCGGATTGACCACCAGCTGGCCATCGATCAGGGCTTTGGAACCGAGCAACAGGCGATAGCGCATGGACTTGCGGCAGGCGAGGGTGAACTCGACCGGCCAGACCCGATCGCCCAAGGCCAGGGTGGTGCTGATCACGTAGCGCACCTGGGCATGGCCATTGGAGCTTTTAATGGTTTTGCGCGTGACCAGCGGTGCTTCGCAACGCCGGTGACGCAACTGCACCACCGTGCCGAGGTGCGCGGTGAAGCGCACCCACTTCTCGCCGTCGCGTTCGAACGGTTCGATGTCTGTGGCGTGCAGGCTGGAGGTGCTGGCACCGGTGTCGATTTTTGCGCGCAGGCCCGCAACTCCCAGATCCGGGAGCGCCACCCACTCGCGCAGACCGACAACGGTCAAATGGTCAAATGTCTTCAATGGAAAAAACCAACAATTAACGCGTCCACGCCTCAGGTGATACCTGGGCCAACGCTTTGAATGCAGGCTTGGCGAACCAGAACCCCTGCATCAGAAATATTCCGCAATCCGCCAGGAAGTCCCGCTCGCCGGCGCGCTCTATGCCTTCGGCAATGACTGTAACGTCCAACTCCGCACAGATTGTGACAATCCCCCGAACGATAGCCTGACGGACACGGTCTTGATCGACATCGCGAATCAGCGCCATGTCGAGTTTGATCAGATCCGGTTGAAAATCAGCCAGCAGATTCAGCCCCGAAAAACCGGCACCGAAATCGTCGATGGCCGTCTTGAAGCCGAATTCGCGGTATTCACGCAGAATATTGGTCAAATGGCGATAGTTATCTACGTGCTCGCTTTCCAGGGTTTCGAAAATCAGCCGGTCGATCGGGAAATTGTGTTTCTTTGCCGCTTCCAGCGTGCTGCGTATGCATGACTCTGGACGATAGACGGCGTTGGGCATGAAGTTGATCGACAAGTGTGTCTGCATATTAAGACTGGCCGCACCTTCGATGGCGCGGGTCCGGCAGAGCTGATCGAAACGGTAACGGTTGTCTTCTGTAACTTGATCTAACACCGTCAACGCGCCTTCACCGGCCGTCCCTCGGACCAGCGCCTCGTGGGCGAAGACCGTCTGTTCGCGCAGGTCCACGATGGGCTGATAGGCAAAGGCAAAATCGAAGCCCAGCGGCTCGCTGTGCCGGCAACCCTGGCAACCCGCTTTGGGCGAGGTCAACGAAGACGGGAGTCTGGTCACTTGATCACTCCATGCCGGTCAACCGGCCAGGATCTCAGTTTATCTGGAGGGCTGGGTTCTTGCGCCCGACAGAATCGGTAGTACAGTTCCGACTACTGGCTGAACGAGGAATTCATATGGCGCAAAAACAGGAAGAGGACGACAAGGTTCGTCTCGATAAATGGCTGTGGGCCGCGCGGTTTTACAAAACCCGTGCCTTGGCCAAAGCGGCGATCGAGAGTGGCAAGGTGCATTGTCGGGGCGAGCGGTGCAAACCGGGCAAGGAGCCGCGAATCGGCGATGAGTTCGAGATCCGCACCGGGTTCGAAGTGCGCACGGTTCGGGTCGAAGCGTTGTCGATCGTGCGTCGTGGCGCGCCGGAAGCGCAGACGCTGTACGCAGAGACCGAGGCGAGTAGTGCCAAGCGCGAAGCCGCGGCGGCGATGCGCAAGGCCGGTTCTCTGGGTGTGAGCACCGACGGCAAGCCGAGCAAGAAGCAGCGGCGGGACCTGTTTAAATTTCGTGGGAACAGTAACGACGCATGATTGTGGCGAGGGAGCAAGCTTCCTCCCTCGCCCAAGGCAGTGCGCAAAACTGTCAGTTTGCTGCGGATACCACACTCATCCGCGAAACCATCGGCAACTTGCCCAGCAGCGCGAAGATCGGCGCTGTCACCTTCAGCCAGAAATTCGACGCGTGCCAGGCAAACGGCGTGTAATAACCCCAGCCCAATGCCCACACCGCCAGCAGTAAACCGCCGATGTAATCGTCCTGGCCCCAATGCGCGCCCGCTACCAGGCGTGGCAGCATGAACAACAGCGCCAGGCCCCAGATGGTCAGGAACTGGCCAACCGTACGACTGAACACGCCCATGAACAGGGCCCAGATCAACAGTACCGAAGCATGGTCACCGGGAAAGCTCTGGCTCGAACGGTCCTTCAGCTCCCAGGTTTTTTCCATATGCGGGAAGTAGTCGCTGATGTGCACTGCGCCTTCAAGCACCATCGACGGGCTGCTGTGCTGCCAGTCCATGTGGTCGGCAAACTTGGAAAACAGCGCGCGGATGAGCACCATCAGCAGCAGGATCGAGAAAAAACCAAAGAACGCGCGACGCACATCAATCGCCTTGAATACCCAGTCACCCTTGATCAACAACGTCAGCAGAATGATCCCGACGACGATGTCAAACGGGCGCAGGCTTGCAATTGCCCAGATGTGGAGCCATATCGGGTTGCTGGCCAGCGGTGCATTGAGCGAGCGGAACAGCCACTCGTCGAAAATCACACACAGCATCTGGCCCGTAGGCCATAACCAGAAAGCCAGTAGTGCCAATGGCACCACGTTACACAGAACCAGCCGGCCGAGGTTCCACCTTGATTGGAACAAACCCGGATTGTTCATAAAATGCCTCCCATGGCTAAGCATCGGCACCAAAAAAAGTGCCAAGAAACGAAATTTTCACGTTTTGTAACCATTTTGTCATCACATTCAGATACCCAGACCTATGACCGACCTACCGGATACCGATTACACCCAACGCTTCATCTTCGATGACAGCGACACGCGCGGCGAACTGGTTGCGCTGGAACGCAGCTACGCCGAAGTCCTCGCCAAGCACCCGTACCCGGAGCCGGTGGCGCAGCTGCTTGGCGAATTGATGGCGGCCGCCTCGTTGCTGGTGGGCACCCTGAAATTCGACGGCTTGCTGATTTTGCAGGCGCGTTCCGAAGGGCCGATTCCGCTGCTGATGATCGAATGCTCCAGCGAGCGCGAGATCCGTGGCTTGGCGCGTTACAACGCCGAGCAGATCGCGCCGGACGCCACCCTTGCCGACCTGATGCCGGGCGGCGACCTGACCCTGACCGTCGACCCGACGATCGGCCAGCGTTACCAAGGCATCGTCGACCTTGACGGCGACAACCTGTCTGAGTGCTTCACCAATTATTTCGTCATGTCGCAACAGGTCGGCACGCGCTTCAAGCTGTTCGCCGACGGCCGTCGTGCGCGCGGGATGCTGCTGCAACAGCTGCCGGCCGACCGTCTGAAAGACGAAGAAGAGCGCGCCGCCAGCTGGCAGCACATCACCGCACTGGCGAGCACGCTGACCGCCGATGAATTGTTGAGCCTGGACAACGAAACCGTGTTGCATCGCCTCTACCATGAAGAGCAGGTGCGCCTGTTCGATGTGCAGAAACTGCGCTTCCGTTGCACCTGCTCACGCGAGCGTTCGGGCAACGCGCTGGTCAGTCTGGGTCTTGAGGATGCGCAGCAGTTGGTTCAAGAGAACGGCGGCAATATCGAGATCGATTGCCAGTTCTGCAATCAGCAGTACCTGTTCGACGCAGCCGATATCGCTCAATTGTTCGCTGGCGCAGGCGTCGACACGCCGTCAGATACCCGGCACTAAAACGGTTCAGCGCAGGTAAATTCACTGCGTAACGACGGAATTTCGCCGTTACGACGGGAGGACCCTACTCTTTTTGGGCTTTTCTGGCATAATCCGGCCCACTTTTTTCGCGGTAGTAGTGCACGACTTTCTACTACAAAACGTTTGGAGCACACTCGGCCACTGGCCGACGGGGAACCTCATGACGCAAGCCAATAACGCCGTGTACACCGATCTGAGTGTTGATGATCTGGTTAAAGAAGCCCTGAACCGCGGTGAGGGCGAGCTTGCCGATACCGGCGCTCTGGTTGTTCGCACTGGTCACCGCACCGGTCGTTCGCCGGTTGACCGTTTCATCGTTGAAGAGCCTTCCACCCAGGCCGCTATCGCCTGGGGCCCGATCAACCGCAAGTTCCCGGCCGACAAGTTCGACGCGCTGTGGGCTCGCGTAGAAGCATTCAACAACGCGCAAGAGCATTTCGTTTCCCACGTGCATGTAGGCGCGGCCGAAGATCACTACCTGGCCGTGAAAATGACCACTCAGACTGCCTGGCAGAACCTGTTCGGTCGTTGCCTGTTCATCAACCCGGCGCAGTACAACCCGGCCGGTCGTGAAGAGTGGCAAGTGCTCAACGTGGCCAACTTCGAGTGCGTGCCTGAGCGTGACGGCACCAACTCCGACGGTTGCGTGATCCTCAACTTCGCACAGAAGAAAGTGCTGATCGCCGGCATGCGTTACGCCGGTGAGATGAAGAAAGCCATGTTCTCCGTGCAGAACTTCCTGCTGCCGGCCGCTGACGTGCTGCCAATGCACTGCGCTGCCAACATCGGCGAAGAAGGCGACGTGACCCTGTTCTTCGGTCTGTCGGGCACCGGTAAAACCACCCTGTCGGCCGACGAAAGCCGTTACCTGATCGGTGACGACGAACACGGTTGGGGCGAAGGCGTTGTCTTCAACATCGAAGGCGGCTGCTATGCCAAGTGCATCGACCTGTCCGAGAAGAACGAGCCGGTCATCTGGAAAGCCATCAAGCACGGCGCTGTGCTGGAAAACGTTGTTATCGACGACGCCAAGCACGCCGACTACGCCGATGTCAGCCTGACCCAGAACAGCCGCGCGGCCTACCCGCTGGAGCACGTTGCCAAGCGTTCCGAGAAGAACCTGGGCGGCGAGCCAAACGCTGTGATCTTCCTGACCTGCGACCTGACCGGCGTCCTGCCGCCAGTGTCGATCCTCAACGAAGAACAAGCGGCCTACCACTTCCTGTCCGGCTACACCGCTCTGGTGGGCTCGACTGAAATGGGTTCGGGCAGCGGCATCAAGTCGACCTTCTCCACCTGCTTCGGCGCGCCGTTCTTCCCGCGTCCGGCTGGCGAATACGCCGAGCTGCTGATCAAACGTATCCGCGGCTTCGGCTCCAAGGTCTACCTGGTCAACACCGGCTGGACCGGCGGTGGCTACGGCGTCGGCAAACGCTTCAACATCCCGACCACCCGCGCAGTGATCGCCGCGATCCAGAGCGGCGCACTGATCGGTGCAGCCACCGAGCACCTGGACACCATCAACCTCGACGTGCCACTGGCCGTACCGGGCGTTGAAACCAACCTGCTCAACCCACGCAACACCTGGGCTGACAAGGCTGCGTACGACGAGGCTGCCAAAGCACTGGCCGGTCTGTTCATCGAGAACTTCAAGAAGTTCGAAGTGAGCGACGCGATCAAGGCTGCCGGTCCTAAGTTGTAAGATCGGTTTGCAGCGATGAGAAAGCCGCCTCTTGGGGCGGCTTTTTTGTGGGCGAGTGGAAAGTGCTCACAGGTGGACTGCCATTATTCCCGCAGAATTCGAGCTGAACAGCCAGAATAAAGCCACTTGAGTGGCGGGGCATTCTCAGTACCCCCAGCTTTCACGGCCCATTGCTGCCGGGCCTGGATTATTCGCAGCATTTCTACGCATCGGTCTTTGATCGCGTGGACGATGCTGTAGTCGGAGGCCGCAGCCATTCCTCGTGTTACTTCGATTCTGCCTCTTCTGTACAGGGGCGGTCGTTGGCGGCGAATTTCCCTTTGATTCGAACAACTCGTCGAGATCAGTTGCTGCTTCAGGGGGGAGCCTGACTAATGACTGTTATCAGGCCGGAGCCTTCCAGTTGAGCATTTGCTGTTGCGCAACCTGCAGCAGGTCACAGCCATCCTGCGTCAGCAGATATAGAGCGTGGGTGATGTGCGGGATGTCTTCGACATCGGCCTGTTTGAAGTTGAGGCAGTAGAGGGTGCGTAGCAGGTCGCTTGAAGCACGCAGGCGCTGCACGGCGCATTCGAGGATGTCTTGTGGATTGGCGGCTGTGTCGATGACCAGAGGCTTGGTGTCGGTGAGGTTGGATTCGAGCGGACGGAAGCGATCGGTCGTGAATTGATTCCATGTTTTCAATGTTCTTGATCCTCAAATGAAGGTGTCCCAAACAAAGCCGCCATAAAACTGCAGGCAATTGAATACCGGCGACATACAGCGGACGCTTATGCACGTTCCATTCGAGTGACCAGGCCCGAGCCGCTGATTTGGCAGCGACCGTCACGACTATAGGTATGAGCAACCCTGGTGCGAAAGGCGACATAGCGTTGTGTTTTGCAGGAACCGGATGAAGCGTTGACAGGCTTTTCACCGTTGCTTCGCCTGATATTTGAACAGGCTCGCTCAGGTCGGCCGATCGGTAGCTTCAGCCTCTGTGACCACTATAGAAGGGCGCCCTAGAGCGAAACAAGACGGCCAAAATGGACAGGTTTCGTAGGGGTTTTTCCGAGGTTTGGGCATTTGCCCTACGCATTTTCATGGGGTTCTCAATGCAAAACCCTTAGGCGAGAATTTTCCTACGGTTTTCTCAGGCACTTCGCCAAAAAGCGCTGTAAGGTGCGCGCCAGAATCTGTAGGACATTTCCAAACGTCCGATACGCGCTTAAAGGGAATTAGGTATGCAGTGGCTACGAGTGGCCTCGATCGTATGGCTGTGGGTCAGTGGTTTTCACTTGGTGATTGCCGCTGAGTTGGGCAATTCTCCAGTGTCGAGTCAGCTGGATCGAACCGGTTGGCCGGATGCCCTCACCAGTCAGGCGAATGTCGACACAGCCTCGCGTGCCGAAGTGCTGATGTTCGGCAAGGCGTTGCTGGCCAGCGAGGCTCTGGACGAGTCAGGGCTCAAGCAGCGGCTGGGTGTGGCGCAGGTGCAGCTCAAATCGATCAGACGGGTGCGCGACGGCTTGTGGGATCGCTTGCTGAGTACCTATCGCACTGCCAGCCTCGATTGCGACGAGCAAGTGTTTTGTCCAAGGGTGCGCAGCGTCGCGGACTTGCGGCAACTGGCGGCAGCGTTCACCGGCGATATCAGCCCTGCCCATACACTGTGGGTGAGCAACAGTCAGCGTGTGCATGAGCAGATCCTGAACGAGCAGTTGCGTGTGGCGGTGTTGCGGCCCTGACTCAATCAGCCCAGGGACGCGCCATCCTTTGCCACGAAAATGGCGAGTTCCGGAGTGTCACCGGGAAACGGCATGCATCCGCTCAGCAACAGCGACGCGATGAAGAGGGCGAGGGGCAATTTCAGTGTGTTCGACATGGTCATTCCTTTGTGAGGTTGCGTACATATCGCCGTCCTGGCGTTATGTGGAGAGTGAAGCGGGCACGTTAGCGCGGTGCCGGAAAACACCGCGATAAACAAATCGGGCCGTTTGTTTCAGTCTGTGACCGGGCGTCCGGGGCTGTATCATTCCGTATTGGTTTGCCCCCCGACCTTTTCTCGACTCGCTGCGATCGCCCGCTAGGCTGTTGGCATGGCAGCGGTCAAAGGAGTGACAGCGAATGCACAACACCCTGGAACAGGTTTTCGGTTATCCACAGTTTCGACCCGGTCAGGAGCAGGCCATCAGCGCTGTATTGGCCGGGCGCTCGGCGGCGGCGATTTTCCCCACCGGCTCGGGCAAATCCCTGTGTTATCAAGTGTCGGCAGTGCTGCTGCCGCATCTGACGCTGGTGGTTTCACCGTTGCTGGCGCTGATGCAGGATCAACTGGCGTTCCTGCAACGCCACGGCATCCCGGCAGGCAGCATCGATTCGGCACAGAGCCGCGACGACGCCAATGACGTCATGGCTCGTGCTCGCTCCGGTGAGCTGAAGATTCTGATGGTCTCGGTCGAGCGCCTGAAAAACGAGCGATTTCGCAACTTCCTGCAGCAGGTGCCGATCTCGTTGCTGGTGGTGGACGAGGCGCACTGCATCTCGGAATGGGGCCACAATTTCCGTCCCGACTACCTCAAGCTGCCGGACTATCAGCGCCAGTTCAACATTCCCCAAGCCCTGCTGCTGACGGCCACCGCTACGCCGAAAGTCATCGCCGACATGCAGGCCAGATTCGCCATTGCCGCCGAGGACGTGGTGACCACCGGTTTCTATCGGCCCAATCTCAACCTGCTGGTGGAACCGGTGCGCGCTCAGGACAAGCGCCGGCGCCTGGTGGAATGGATGACCGAGCGGCAGGGGCAGCCGGGCATCGTTTACGTCACCCTGCAGAAAACCGCCGAGCACGTCGCCGAACACCTTGTACGAAATGGCATACAGGCCGAGGCCTATCACGCCGGGTTGCCCAATGATCAGCGTGAAGCCATCCAGAAACGCTTCATGGCCGGGCAGTCCAATTGCATTGTCGCGACCATTGCGTTCGGCATGGGCATCGACAAGAGCGACATCCGCCAGGTGGTGCATTTCGACTTGCCCAAATCCATCGAAAACTACAGCCAGGAAATCGGTCGGGCAGGGCGCGACGGGCAGCCCTCGGATTGTCTGGTGCTGGCCAATCGCGACAGCCTCAACGTGCTGGAAAACTTCGTTTACGGCGACACGCCGGAGCGTGACGGTATTCGGTATGTGCTCGATGAATTGCACGCATCGGTGCCTGAGGGGCAATGGGAATTTCTGCTCGGACCGCTGGCGGATCAGAGCAACATCCGCGCGTTGCCGCTCAAGACTTTGCTGGTGCAGCTGGAGCTGCGCGGGTTGATCGCTCCGCGCTACGCCTATTACGCCGAGTACCGTTTCAAATACCTGCTGGAGCCTGAGGCATTGCTCGAGCGCTTCGAGGGCGAGCGCAGGGACTTTGTCGCGGCGATCATCCACACCTCAAACCGTGCACGTACCTGGGCGACCGTGAATTTCGAGGCAATGTACACGCAGTATTCCGCTGAGCGCAGTCGGGTGGTGAAGGCCCTGGATTACTTTCAGGAAAAGGGCTGGATCGAACTTGAAAGCAAGCAGATGACCGAGGTCTACAGCGTGCTGCAGAGTGACTTCGACAGCGCTGTTTTGAGCGGTGAGCTGCATGCTTACTTCACTCGCCACGAACAAGCCGAAGTGGCGCGGATACACGCGATGCTTGAACTGTTCTCGACCGAGCGTTGCCTGGGGCATCGCCTGGCCGAGTACTTCGGTGATCACCAGGCGCCCGAGCGGTGCGGGCATTGCTCAGTGTGTCATGGCCACATCGCGCGTCTGCCGGCACCACCGCAGTTGCCGTCGCTTGTGGATAAAAGTTTCCCGGCGCTGTGCGGTGATTTTATCCACAAGCATGAACAGCATGCAGGCAGTGTTCCGACGGCGGAGCGGCTGACACGGTTTCTGTGCGGGATCAGTGTGCCGCTGTTTACCAGGCTCAAGGCGCGGACGATCTCCGGGTATGCGGCGCTCGAGGAATATCCCTACGCCGACGTGCGCCGCTGGGTTGAGGAACACCTCTGATCGTTGTGTAGGCGCTGGCGCGAGTGGGGTTTATCCATCCGCTGAATGTCGATCATCACGGTAATAAACTTCAAAAAGCTTGATTGGCTGACTATGGTGAAGGCTGTCTTCGGATCGCCAACAAGAGAACAACATGAGCCAGACATCCTTCGATATTCAGCAGGCTGCCGTGATCGGCGCGGGCACTATGGGGCGCGGCATTGTCATGTGCCTGGCTAATGCCGGCGTTGCAGTGCAATGGGTGGATAACAATCCACAGATGCTTGAGCAGGCACTGGCCGCAGTAGCCGACACTTACGCACACAACGTGCGGCAGGGGCGGATTGATCAGGCTGAAGCCGATGCACGCCTCGCCCGGGTCAGTGCAGCGGCGGATTACGCGGCGATCCGTAATGTCGATCTGGTGATTGAAGCGGTGTACGAGAACCTTGAGCTCAAGCAGAAGATCTTTCGCGAACTCGATGGCTTGTTGAAACCCAAAGCATTGTTGGCGAGCAATACCTCGGCGCTGGATATCGACGCGATTGCCGAGGTAACCCGACGCCCGGCTCAGGTGCTGGGCCTGCACTTTTTCAGTCCGGCACACATCATGAAATTGCTGGAGATCGTGCGAGGTGCGCAGACTTCGCCGACGGTCCTGGAGGCCGCACTGGCCCTGGGCAAGCGCATGGGCAAGGTCAGTGTGGTGTCGGGCAACTGCCACGGCTTTATCGGCAATCGCATGCTGCATCCGTATGTGCTGGAGGCACGCAAGATGCTCCTCGAAGGCGCTTATCCACAGCAGGTGGATGCGGCGTTGCAGGGTTTCGGTTTTGCCATGGGGCCGTTCCGCATGTACGACGTGGTCGGCATCGATCTGGAGTGGCGTGCCCGCGAGTTGGCCGGCGAAGGCCAGGATGCGCCAGAGGTTCAGGTGGATAACCGCTTGTGCGAGCTGGGCCGGTTTGGACAGAAGTCCGGCAACGGTTACTACCACTACGAGCCGGGCAGTCGTCAGGCCGAGCATGATCCTGAGGTCGATGCGTTGGTGTTGCAGGTCAGCGAAGGGTTGGGCTTCCAGCGCCGCGAGATCGGCCCGGAGGAGATCCTGGAGCGCAGTCTTCTGGCATTGGTCAACGAGGGTGCAAAGATTTTGCAGGAAGGCATCGCCCAATCGGCACACGACATTGATTTGGTGTACCTGAACGGCTACGGCTTCCCGGCAGACAAGGGCGGCCCGATGGCCTGGGCGGATCAGCAGGGGCTGGCGGACATTCATCAGCGCTTGCTGGCGCTGGAGACGCGTCAGGGCGATCAGTGGAAACCGGCGCGGTTGATTGGCGAGTTGGCCGCGCAGGGCAAGGGGTTTGCTCAAGCTTAGTGTTACGGCGAAAATCGGTCCCCCTCACCCCAGCCCTCTCCCCCAAGGGGTGCGAGGGTGAAGGGAGCCGATCTGCGTGGGTTTCAGCATTCGAGTTCGACTCGACAGTTCAGGTCGGTGTATTTCGAGAAAACACCTCGGTCAGTCCCCTCTCCCTCTGGGAGAGGGCTAGGGTGAGGGCAAGCGGCCTCACTGAAAAAACAGGAGAGTCAGCCCAACCATGTCCACCCCTCAACGCACCGACTACCCACACTTCCAGCCCATCACCACACGCTGGCACGACAACGACGCTTACGGTCACGTCAACAACGTGACCTACTACAGCTTCTTCGACACAGCCGTGAATACCTACCTGATTCAGGTCGGTGGCCTGGATATTCATGATGGCGAGGTGGTGGGGTTTGTGGTCAGTTCGGCGTGTGATTACTTTGCCTCGATCGCGTTTCCCGATCTGATCGAAGTCGGTCTGCGAGTCGGCAAGCTGGGCAACAGTTCGGTGCAATACGAGCTGGCGGTGTTCAAGGTCGGCGAAATCGAGGCCTGCGCGGCCGGGCGCTTCGTGCATGTGTTCGTCGACCGTTCGAGCAACCAGCCTGTGCCGATTCCCGCTGAACTGCGGCAGGCACTGGAATACCTGGTGGTGTAAACGGCAAAAAAAAATCGCAGCCCTCGGGCTGCGATTTTTGTTCAAGCATTCGCCTTAACGGTGGCGATAGTACTTGTGATGCTTGCGGTGGCCGTAGGCATGGCCGCGACCACGGTGGTCGTCACGATAGTAGCGACGATCATCATGGCGACGGTCGTAACGACGATCGTCGTCATCGCTCTTGTTGCCCATGTAGTTGCCCAGCGCGCCACCGGCGCCGCCACCTGCTGCGGCGCCGATCAGGCTGCCGGTGGTGCCGCCCATGCTGCGGCCGACCACGTTACCGCCGGCCGCGCCCAACGCACCGCCAATGGCGGCTTCGCCACGGCTGCGTTTGTCGGCGCCGACCGCACTGCCACCCGCGCCGCCCAAGGCTGCGCCAATGGTTGAACCTGTGCTGCCGCCTAAAGACTGACCGACGACCGAGCCAAGAACCCCGCCCAATGCGCCGCCCACACCTGCTTCGGTGGTGCCTCCGGCAGAAGCGAAGCCACTGACCAGGCCAAGGGACAACAAGAGAATCGAGGAGAACTTCATAGAGGAGCCTCAAAGGGATGACGGCGCCGATCCTGAGGCTGTGTAACAAGGCTGACAATCGAAATCCGACGAATAACACGACTTGTATACAATTATGCAAGTTACTGTTTTGTATGCGGAACTTAAGCGATTTTTGCCGGTCTTTAGCTACTTCGGACAGGCCGCTTTTGTGAAAAAGCGGCCTTTTTTGTGGGCGTTTGAAAAGTGCACAGTACAAAGAATTGCATTGAATCGACGACCACTATCGCGAGCAGGCTCACTCCTGCGGTGACCGAGTTCCTAGAGATAGAACACGTTCAACTGTAGGAGTGAGCCTGCTCGCGATAGCAATGGTGCTGACCCCGCATCAAGCGGACTTGGCCATGATCAACCCGCTCTCACTCGCCGCTTCCAGCCGGATCGCAATGAATTTCGACGTCGGTGTATGGCTGCCATCCCCGGTGCTTTCCAGCGGCACCAGCGGATTCACTTCCGGATAGTAAGCCGCCGCCTGACCCGCAGGAATATCAAACGCCAGTAAGGTGAAGCCCTTCACCCGGCGCTCGCGACCGTCGTCCCACAGCGAGACGATGTCGGCTTTCTGCCCCGGACGGAAGCCCAGGCGAATGATGTCGGCCTCGTTGACGAACAGCACATCACGCTGGCCTTTGACCCCGCGATAACGGTCGTCGAGACCATAAATCGTGGTGTTGTACTGGTCGTGAGAGCGCATCGACTGCAGGATCAGGTCCGGCAGTTGCCCGGTGGCACGAGTGCGTTCGTGGACAAGGTCTTTCGGCAGCAGGTTCGCGCGGAAGTTGGCGCGGCCCGACGGTGTGTTCCACTTGCGCGCGCCGGCGCTGTTGCCAAGGTAGAACCCCCCCGGGTTCTTGATCTTCTCATTGAAGTCTTTGAAGTTCGGGATGGTGTCGGCGATCAGCTCGCGGATACGCCCGTAGTCGGCCGCCAGCCAGTGCCAGTCCACCGGTTTGCTGCCCAGTGTGGCGGCGGCAATGCCGGCAATGATCGCCGGCTCCGAACGCATCTGGTTCGACAGCGGCTGCAACTGGCCATTGGAGGCGTGGACCATGCTGAATGAGTCTTCCACGGTGACCGCTTGCGGCCCTTCGGTCTGGATGTCGATGTCGGTACGACCGAGGCACGGCAGGATCAGCGCGTCCTTGCCGTGGGCCAGGTGGCTGCGATTGAGTTTGGTGCTGATCTGCACGGTCAGGTCGCAATTGCTCAGCGCCTGGAACGTGCGCGGGTTGTCCGGCGTCGCCTGGGCAAAGTTGCCGCCCAGACCGATGAAGACTTTCGCGCGGCCTTCGGCCATCGCATGGATCGCCTCGACCACGTTGTGCCCGTTGTGGCGCGGCACCTTGAACTGGAAACGCCGCTCCAGTGAATCGAGGAACGCCACCGGTGGCCGTTCATTGATACCCATCGTGCGGTCGCCCTGCACGTTGCTGTGGCCACGCACCGGGCACAGGCCGGCACCCGGTTTGCCGATGTTGCCGCGCAGCAGCATCAGGTTGGCGATTTCCTGGATGGTCGGCACCGAATGGCGATGCTGGGTGATACCCATTGCCCAGCACATGATCACGTTCTTGCCTTTGGCATACATGCGTGCGGCTTGCTCGATCTCGACCAGGGTCAGGCCGGATTGCGCGACGATCTGTTCCCACGGCGTGTCATCGACGACCCCGAGATACTCCAGCACGTTGGCACTGTGGGCGTTGAGGAAGTCATGGTCGAACACCGCCGGCGCGCCGGTTTTCTGTGCGTCGCGTTCCCACTGCAGGAGGAATTTGGCCATGCCGCGCAGGACCGCCATGTCACCGCCCAGCGCCGGACGGAAATACGCGGTGTTGGTCGGCTTGTCGCCGTTGGTGAGCATTTCGAGCGGATGCTGCGGGTGCTGGAAACGCTCCAGACCGCGCTCTTTCAGCGGATTGATGCAGACCACCTGTGCGCCCCGTTTCACCGCTTCACGCAGCGGTTCGAGCATACGCGGGTGGTTGGTGCCGGGGTTCTGGCCCCAGACGAAAATCGCGTCGGCGTGTTCGAAGTCGTCGAAGGTCACGGTGCCTTTACCGACGCCAACGCTTTGCGCCAGTGCCACACCGCTGGCCTCGTGGCACATGTTCGAACAGTCGGGGAAGTTGTTGGTGCCGTAGGCGCGCACGAACAGCTGGTACAGATACGCCGCTTCGTTGCTGGCGCGACCGGAGGTGTAGAACTCGGCCAGATCCGGGCTCGGCAAGCCTTGCAGGTGTTTGGCAATCAGCGCGTAGGCGTCGTCCCAGCTGATCGGCTTGTAGCGATCGGTCTCGGCGTCGTAGACCATCGGTTCGGTCAGGCGACCCTGATACTCCAGCCAGTAGTCACTCTGTTCCAGCAGCGAGGTCACGCTGTGTTTGGCGAAGAACTTCGCATCCACGCGACGCTTGGTCGCTTCCCAGTTCACCGCTTTGGCGCCGTTCTCGCAGAACTTGACCATGCCGCTTTCCGGCGAATCGCCCCAGGCGCAGCCCGGGCAGTCGAAACCGCCGTTCTGGTTGGTTTTGAGCATCATGCGCAGGTTTTTCAGCGCGTTGTCGCTGGTCAACCAGGCCTGGGCCACACTGATCAGGGCACCCCAGCCGCCGGCGGCACCTTTATAAGGTTTGTAGCGCGGGACAGGTTTCTGGTCGGCTTGATGATGTTGGCTCACGCTTGATTCTCCATCGCGGGGCTATACACCCGCGGCGCACTTTTCTGCGGCAGGTGGATGAGATTGAGGTTATGTCGACGGGCCCATTGCACGGCGAGGCCCGTGGGTGCGGACAGGCTGACCAGGGTCTGGATGCCGGCGCGCAAAACTTTCTGGATCAATTCGAGGCTGCAACGGCTGGTGACGATCGCCAGGCCGCCGTCTGTGGATAACTTCTGGCGGATCAAGCCGCCGATCAATTTGTCGAGGGCGTTGTGCCGGCCGATGTCTTCACGGCCGAGCAGCAATTCGCCGCTGGCATTCATGAACACCGCCGCGTGCACGGCGCCGCAGTGCTGGCCCAACGGTTGAAACGCACTGATGCGCTGACGCAAGCCGTCGAGCCATTCAATGGGTGGCAGCGGTGCACCGGGCAGGACCTTCAGGTCGGGCAAGGCCTGCTCGACCGCTTCAACGCCGCAGAGCCCGCAACCGCTGGTACCGGCCAGTTGCCGACGCTGTTGCTTGAGGTTCCAGAAGGCGCGGTTGGCAATGGTCACTTGCGCATATTGCGCCGAGCCGGCGCCGCTCAGTTGCAGGTCATAGATATCGCTGGCGTCCTCGATGATGCCGCTGCCGAGGCTGAAGCCGACGATGAAGTCTTCCAGATCCGTCGGTGTCACCAGCATCACCGCCTGGCTGATGCCGTTGTAGGCGATCGCCAACGCGACTTCCTCGGCCAGCGCGGTGCTGGCCGATTCCACAAGGGGTAGATCGCTGTAACTGTACGTCTGGCTGGCGGCGGGCGCGGGCGTTTCGAGAGCAGGCGCCGCGCAGGCTGGGCGCTTGGCGTTCATGGCATCACCAACGGATTGATCAACGTTAAGACTAGGCGCGGCAACTTGTCGCGTCTAATCGCTACTGTCGATCTATTGATAGATGTCGTCGATCAAGTGCTTGCCGGTGATTTCTGATACAGCGCGAAACAGGCCTCGGCCAGCGCTGAACGCGGGGCGCCACGGCGCATGATCAGGCCCATTGGGGCGAGGGTCTGGGCGTTTTCGATCGGTTGCAGGCGCAGGTGATCGGTGAGTTTTTCCAGGCCACCGTCCAGCGGCATGATCGCGCAGCAAAAGCCGCCGTGCACAGCCTGTAACAATTGATGGACGGCATCGGTTTGTAACAGTGGCTGCGGGGTCAGGCCACGGCTGTGGAAATTGTGGTCGATGGACTGACGAAAATGCATCCCGCTGGTCAGCATGCCCAGCGGCAGTTCGATCAGCGCTTCCCAGCTCAACGCTGCCTCGCCGAAGGAAAAACTGCGCTGGTCATACAGCAGCCCCATGCGGGTCTCGCTGAAAGCCAGTGATTCGAAACGTTCATGATCCAGGCGATCGAGGTAGGACACACCGAGGTCGATGCGGTTGTTCGCCAGGTGTTCGAGGATCTGCTCGGAACTCAGCGCCGACATTTCGAAACGCAGGTTCGGGTGCGCCGCATGCAAACGTTGCATCAGTGGCAGCGGATCAAAACTCGACAGCGGCACGACACCCAGCCGCAACGTGCCGATGAGGTTGCCGCGACACGCCGCCGCTTCCGCCTGCAGTCCGTCGTAAGCGGCCATCACGGAACGCGCCCACGCCAGCACGCGCTCGCCCGGCGCGGTAAAACCCTCAAAGCGCTGACCGCGATTGACCAGCGGCAGGTCGAGCTCTTCTTCAAGGCTGCGTAGACGCATCGACAACGTCGGTTGCGTGATGTGGCAGCGGGCGGCGGCCTGGCCGAAGTGGCGGGTTTCGTCGAGGGCGATGAGGAATTTCAGCTGTTTGATGTCCATCTTCGCTCCGGTGAGTGTTGGCAGGGGTGGCGATTCTAGCGCTTGCGCGGGGCCAGGGTCATTGGTCGGCCTGGAACCGGGTGTGGCTGATGTGGTCTAGGCTTGAACGTCTGGATCCCCAATCAAGGAGTGTGCGCTATGAGTCTGTTGAGCTTTGTGAAAGAAGCCGGCGAGAAGCTGATTGATCTGCTGACCCCGGGTAATGCCAATGCCAGCGAGCAGTTGAAGGAACACATCAGCAAGGTCGGGCTGGGCAATCCGAATGTGCAGGCCACCGTCGACGGTGACAAGGTCACGGTCACCGGTGAAGTGGCGAGCCAGGAGGAAAAGGAAAAGATTTTGCTGGCCGTGGGTAACATTGCCGGTATCGGCAGTGTGGAGGACAAGATCACCGTGACCGGGCCGGTGGTCGTGGCCGCCGAGTTTGTCGAAGTGAAGGCCGGGGACACGCTCAGTGCAATCTCGTTGCGGGTTTACGGCAACGCCAACCAATACCAGAAAATCTTCGAAGCCAACAAACCGATGCTCAAGGATGTGAACAAGATTTATCCAGGGCAGAAGCTTCGTATTCCGAAGTAAAGCCAAACCTTTGTGGCGAGGACGCTTGCTCCCGTTGGGCCGCGCAACGGCCCCCAGAGGGAGCAAGCTTCCTCGGCACAATGGATTTACAAGCCTGAGATCAGGTCGCGGTAATCCTCGACCGCCGCAAACTCGGCGGTGTCCTTCGGCCCTTTGCGGCTGTCCGGCTCCTTGACCGCCAGCAGATGCGCCACGCCAAAACGCCGCGCACTGCGCAGAATCGGCAACGTATCGTCGATAAACAGGCTGCGTGCCGGATCAAAGTCGATATCTGCCTGCAAGGCATCCCAGAACTGCGGATTTTCCTTGGGGAAACCGTAGTCGTGGGAGCTGATCAGCCGTTCGAAATACGGCGCCAGCTCGATCCGTTCCAGTTTCAGCGACAGCGAATCACGGTGGGCGTTGGTGATCATGATCACCCGCTTGCCAGCGTTTTTGATCGCATGCAGAAAGGTGTCGGCATCCGGGCGCAACGCGATCAAATGCGCGGTTTCCAACTTCAGTTCACGCACCGATAGTTTCAGCTCGGCACTCCAGAAATCCAGGCAATACCATTGCAACTGGCCGGCGTGGCGTTCGAACAGCGGCTGCAATTCCATCTCGGCCATCGTCCGGCTCACCCCGTGCAGGTCGGCGTAACGCTGGGGCAGGTGTTCCAGCCAGAAATGATTGTCGAAGTGCAGATCCAGCAACGTACCGTCCATGTCCAGCAGAACGGTATCAATGTCAGACCACGGTAAAGAAGGCATGGCAACGTCTCGAGCGGTAGAAAGATATCCGACATAAACAATCGGGAAAGCCGCGTTATAGTAGCGCGTTCACGCCAAGGAGCTTTGCATGCGCCAGAAACCCACCGTACTTGCCCGCGAGATCGTCGCCACCAGTCGCCTGTTTTGTGTCGAAGAACTGAAGCTGCGTTTCTCCAATGGTGTGGAGCGTACCTACGAGCGTTTGGTCGGCAAAGGTGCGGGCTACGGCGCGGTGATGATTGTGGCGATGCTCGATGCCGAACACGCGGTGCTGGTCGAAGAATATTGCGGCGGCACTGACGAATACGAATTGTCGCTGCCCAAAGGCTTGATCGAACCGGGTGAGGATGTGCTGGCGGCGGCCGAGCGTGAGCTCAAGGAAGAGGCCGGTTTCGGCGCACGCCAACTGGAGCACCTGACCGAGCTGTCATTGTCGCCCGGTTACATGAGCCAGAAAATCCAGGTGGTGCTTGCCACCGATCTGTACGAAGAGCGTCTGGAGGGTGATGAGCCCGAGCCGATGCGCGTCGACAAGATCAACCTGCGTGAACTGTCGGCGCTGGCGCAAAACCCGCAATTCTCCGAAGGCCGCGCACTGGCCGCGCTTTATCTGACTCGTGATCTGCTGACGCAGCGCGGGTACTTTACGTCATGAGTGAGGTGTCGATGAATTTTCCCCATCCATTGATGGCGCCGGTGGTCGAACTCGCCTTGCAGGCCGGCGAGGCGATTTTGCCGTTCTGGCGCGTCGGCGTTGAAGTCAGTGCCAAGTCCGATGATTCGCCGGTGACCGCTGCGGATCTGGCGGCGCATCATCTGATCGTCGCCGGGCTGACGGCGCTCGATCCGGACATTCCGGTGTTGTCCGAAGAGGACGCCGATATTCCGCAAGCCGTGCGTGCCGGATGGCAGCGCTGGTGGCTGGTCGATCCGCTGGATGGGACCAAGGAGTTCATCAGCGGCAGCGAAGAATTCACCGTCAACATCGCGCTGATCGAAAACGGTCGCGTGGTGTTTGGCGTGGTGTCGATGCCGACCAATGGTCGCTTCTACGTCGGCGGCGCCGGGCTGGGTGCCTGGCGTTGCGACAAGGACGGGACGCCGGTGTCGATTCAGGTGCGCGACGTACCAGGGCCGGGTGAGGCCTTTACGGTGGTCGCCAGTCGTCGGCATTCGAGCCCTGAGCAAGAGCGGTTGCTGGCCGGGTTGAGTGCGAGCCTGGGCGAGCTGCAACTGGCGAATATCGGCAGTTCGTTGAAGTTTTGCCTGCTGGCCGAAGGCGCGGCGGATTGCTACCCGCGCCTGGCGCCGACGTCGCAATGGGACACCGCAGCGGCACAGGGCGTGCTTGAGGGTGCCGGCGGCGAGGTGCTGGATCTGCAGGGCGAAGCGTTCTGTTATCCCGCGCGGGAATCGCTGCTCAATGAATTCTTTCTGGCGCTGCCGGCGAAAGCGGCGTGGCGTTCCAGATTGCTGGAGCTGGCTCGGGGGTAAGTGGGCGGACTCTCGATTCCCCTCACCCCAGCCCTCTCCCGGAGGGAGAGGGGGCCGATTGGGGGATGTTGGAGAGATTCACCGACTTGAACCGGCTTTACTGAATCCATAATCGCTGCCGATCTTTCAGGTCGATGTCTGACGCAAGACACCTCACCCCAGCCCTCTCCCGGAGGGAGAGGTGGCCGATTGGGGGATGCTGGAGAGATTCACTGGCTTGAACCAGCTTTACTGAATCCATAATCGCTGCCGATCTTTCAGCTTGATGTCTGACGCAAGACACCTCATCCCAGCCCTCTCCCGGAGGGAGAGGGGGCCGATTGGGGGATGTTGGAGAGGTTCACCGGCTTGAGCCAGTTTTACTGAATCCATAATCGCTGCCGATCTTTCAGCTTGATGTCTGACGCAAGACACCTCATCCCAGCCCTCTCCCGGAGGGAGAGGGGGCCGATTGGGGGATGCTGGAGAGATTCACCGACTTGAACCAGCTTTACTGAATCCATAATCGCTGCCGATCTTTCAGCTTGATGTCTGACGCAAGACACCTCATCCCAGCCCTCTCCCGGAGGGAGAGGGGGCCGATTGGGGGATGCTGGAGAGATTCACCGGCTTGAGCCAGCTTTACTGAATCCATAATCGCTGCCGATCTTTCAGGTCGATGTCTGACGCAAGACCTCTCGGTCAGTCCCCTCTCCCTCCGGGAGAGGGCCAGGGTGAGGGGATTTTGATCTTTAACGGTGCAAAACGTACTGCCCGGTAAATGTCACAGCATCCTCATCACTTCCCGCGTTGACGATCCGCGTATTGAGCGTCAACCGTGCGCGCCCATAACGCTGATACATCGCCAGAAACCTCTTCCAGACCAGTGCTTCCGGTGCCGGGCAAATCGCCGTGGCATCACCGGTGACCGGCAGTGGATAACTGATCTGGCCTTCCTGAATCACGATGTGCCCGTCTTCGATGCCTTCCTCCTTCAGGCGCAAATGCAGCCAGCCCCAGCCCGCCAGCACCGCGCCGCAGTAGAGGCTGCCGCCGAACATGGTGCTCTTGTGATTGACGTTCGGCTCCAGCGGCAAGTGCAGACTCAACTGTTGCTCGCGCCAGTCAAGGACCTTGAGGCCCATCTCGCGGGTCAGCGGAATGTCGTGATGCAGCACCGATTCCAGATAGCGGCTGTCGCGGTTCATTCGGCTTCGTCTCCGTGGGCATTACTGTCGGCGAAATTCAACCCGTGCTTGCGCAGTTTGTCGTGCAGGGTCTTGCGCGGAATGCCCAGGGCTTCGGCGAGGCTGCGCACCGAACTGTGAGCGCGGGCCAGCTCAGCGGCGATCAACGACTTCTCGAAGTTTTCCACTTGCTCGCTCAGGCCACCGCTGATGACCTCCACGGCGCTGCCACCGCCATCGGTGCCACCGTTGTCCAGCGCCAGCTCCAGGCCGAGGGCGAAACGTTCGGCAGCGTTCTGCAATTCACGGACGTTGCCCGGCCAGGTGTGCCGCAGCAGCAAGGCACGTTGTGCCGGCTGCAGTTCGTGGGGTGGCAGACCGTGGCGGGCGCTGGCTTCATCGGCGTAATGCTGGAACAGCACCAGCGCGTCTTCACCGCGTTCGCGCAATGGCGGAATGCGCAGCGGTGCGACGTTGAGGCGGTAATACAAGTCGGCGCGGAATCGCCCCTGATCAGCGGCCTGGCGCAGGTCTTCCTTGGTCGCGGCGATGACGCGGATGTCCAGCGGGATCAACTGATTGCCGCCCAGGCGTTCGACCACGCGCTCTTGCAGCATGCGCAGTAACTTCACCTGCACATCCATGCTCATGCTTTCGATTTCATCGAGGAACAGCGTGCCGCCGTTGGCGAATTCGAATTTGCCGATCCGGCGTTTCTGCGCGCCAGTGAACGCACCGGGTTCGTGGCCGAACAGTTCGCTCTCGACCACCGACTCGGCCAGTGCCCCGGCATTGATCGCCACGAACGGGCCGTTGCGCCGGCTCGACAGGTCGTGCAACGCACGGGCGACGACTTCTTTGCCGGCGCCGGTTTCGCCGAGAATCAGCACGTCGGCCTTGGTTGCGGCCAGTGCGCCGATCTGTTCGCGCAGGCGCAACATGGGGGCCGAGTGGCCGACCAGTCGGGCGCTCAGTTCATTGCGGTCGCTGAGGGCCAGGCGCAGGCTGCGGTTGTCCAGCACCAGGCGGCGCAGGGCCAGGGCGCGGCGCACGCTGTCGAGCAGCGCATCGCTGGCGAACGGTTTTTCCAGGAAATCATAGGCACCGGCGCGCATCGCCTGCACCGCCAACGGCACGTCGCCGTGGCCGGTGATCAACAGCACGGGTAACTCAGGGTCCTGAGCGTGCAGCTGGCTCAACAGTTCCAGGCCGTCCATGCCGGGCATGCGAATGTCGCTGACCACCACGCCAGGCCAGTCGCGCTCAAGCTGCCCGGCCAGGCCTTTGGCTTCGGCCAGTGGCAGGATTTTCAGGCCGGCCAGATCCAGAGTCTGGCCAAGGGCCTGACGCAAGTGCGGATCGTCGTCGATCAACACCACCTGAATGCGATTGTCGATGGTCATGCACTTCGATCCTCGGACGGTTGCAGGCTGACCCCGGGTGCGCCGGCGCGCAGTCGCAGGGTAATCAAGGCGCCACCTTGCTTGTGGTTGGCGAACGACAGTTCACCACCGAAGGCGCGCATCAGGGTTTCACAGATCGCCAGCCCCAGCCCAAGGCCCTGGGTGCGGGTCTTGGTGGTGTAGAAGGGCTCGCTGGCGCGACCGAGGGCTTCCATGCAGAACCCCGGGCCGTTGTCGCGAATGTACAGATTGACGCCGTCGGCGGTGGATTCGGCACTCAGCCACAGTTTGCGCGGCGGGCCTTTTTCGGTCAGCGCATCGAGGGCGTTGGCCAGCAGGTTGCCGAGCACCTGGCGCAGGCGGGTTTCCCCGGCTTCGACCCACAGGGTGGCGGCGGGCAGGTCGCGGATCAGTTCGACTTCCATGCTTCGGCGGCGTTTGGCGAGTAGCGCCAGCGCATCGTCCAGTGCCGGTTGCAGCGCCACGCTTTCCGGGGCATGCCGGTCGCGGCGGGCGAAGGCGCGCAGGTGGGCGATGATCGAGGCCATGCGTCCGGTCAGTTCGCTGATCAGTTTGAGATTGCCGCGAGCATCGTCGGTGCGCTGATGATCGAGCAGCACTTCGGCGTTCTCGGCGTAGCTGCGGATCGCCGCCAGCGGTTGATTGAGTTCGTGGCTGATACTCGCCGACATCGTGCCCAGCGCCGACAGTTTGCCGGCCTGGACCAGATCGTCCTGCGCACGCACCAATTCCTGTTGCGCCTGCTCGCGCTCGAGCACTTCCTGCTTCAGGCGGCGGTTGAGGCCTTCCAGATCGCTGGTGCGCTCGGCGACCCGGCCTTCCAGTTCGCGGCGGGCCTTGGCTTCGAAGGCGATGCGTTCCAGATAATGCCGGCGGCGTTGCATCATCAAACCGAGCAACAGCATCACCACCAACAGCGTCGCCCCCCCGATGGCGACCACCGTGCGCACCGGGCGGTCGATCAGCGTGCGCGGGGCGAGAATGCTCACGCTCCAGCCGGTTTCGGCGATGTCATGGGTTTGCGTCAGCCACGCGTCAGGGCTGAGATTCAGCGGACGCGGCTCGCGGGTCGGGTACGGCTGAATGGCCGTGATGGCCGAGCGCTCGGTATCGCTCAGGACACGCGTGGAGCGAAAGCGCCATTCAGGACGCGAGGTCAGGATGACCACCCCGTTATGGTCGGTTACCAGCAGTTGTTCCGGGGTTTTGCCCCAGAGGCTTTCGGTGTGGTCGAGGTCGACCTTGATCACCAGTACGCCGATGATCTTTTCGCCGTTGCGCACGGCGGCGGCGAAGAAGTAACCACGTTTGGCCGAGGTCGTGCCGAGGCCGAAGAAACGCCCGAGACGCCCGGCCATGGCTTCGCTGAAATACGGACGAAACGAGAAATTGCGCCCGACGAAACTGTCGTGCTTGTCCCAGTTCGACGCCGCCAGTGTCTGGCCGCTGGTGTCCATCAGGTACATGACTTCGGCGCCGGTCTGGGCGGCGATGTTTTTCAGCAGGCGATTGGCATTGCCCTGGGTGACGCCGTCGTCCGGCGCTCCGAGTACGGCGCGCAGGGCCGGCAGGTCGCCGAGAATCTGCGGCAGCACTTCATAGCGGTGCAGGGTGCCCAGCAGGTTGGCGACGTAGAGGTCGAGGGTCTGGCGGTTTTGTCCGGCGAGTTCGCTGCGGTAGTAACGCTCGGCCAGATGCTCCAGCGGCCACAGCAGCGGCGCCAGGCACAGGGCCAGCAGGGCGAGGCTGCGCCAGCGGGGTCTGCGGGGGAGAGATGGTTTCATGTGCCGGATGCGCCTGTAATGACAGGCGCATTATGCCCACGCTCAGGAAAAGACGTCAGCGTCCTTGAAGAACACCGCTGCCTGATCCTTGGCCGACAGTTTCGGCGCTTCGTCGAGTTGCCAGTCGATGGCCAGGTCCGGGTCGTCCCAGCGAATGCTTCGTTCGGCCGCAGGCGTGTAGAAGTCGGTGGTCTTGTAGAGGAATTCGGCGAACTCGCTCAGGACCACGAAGCCATGCGCAAAACCTTCCGGCACCCACATCTGACGGTGGTTGGCGGCAGACAGACGAACCGCCACCCACTGGCCGAAGTGCGGTGAGCTGCGACGGATGTCCACGGCAACATCCAGTACCTCACCGGCCGTGACCCGCACCAGTTTGCCCTGAGTGTTTTCCAGTTGGTAATGCAGGCCCCGCAGGACGCCTTTCTCCGAGCGCGAATGGTTGTCCTGAACGAAGTGCCGGGTCAGCCCGGTCAGTTCCTGGAAAGCCCTGGCATTGAAGCTCTCGTAAAAAAAGCCGCGCTCGTCACCAAATACCTTGGGTTCGATGATCAGAACACCGGGCAGTTCGGTGGTGATTACATTCATGAAGTTTTCCAGTGAAAGGGGTGAATGGGCGCCATTCTTGCGCAAAGTGCCAAAGGGCGCGAGTGTTCCCGCGCAAGTACTTGTGTCTCGCCGCAAAGGCGGGGGTTGCGCATCTGCCGAAGCAATGGCGATATAGGCGTCTAATAAAATTTCAGGGGTCGTTTCATGCCGCTCGCCACGTTGATCCATCGCGCCAGTCTGCCCAGCCCGCAGGTTTCTCAGGAGCAGGCCCGACAATGGCTGGCAGACCATTACGGGCTCAGCGGTACGCTGCACCCCCTCGGTAGCCAGCAGGATCTTAATTTTCGTGTGGACAGCGCGCGCGGGCGCTTCGTCCTGAAAATCTGCCGGGGCGATTACGCCCTCGTGGAGTTGCAGGCGCAGCATGCCGGCCTCAACTACCTCGCGGCGCATTCTGCAGTGAATGTGCCACGGGTGATTGCAGCCAATGACGGTCAGGATCTGCTGACGCTGGAAGCCGGTGGCGAAGCGGTCCATGTGCGCCTGCTGGACTACATCGAAGGCCAGCCGCTGACCCATCTCGATCATTTGGGGCAGGACGTGGTGGCCGGGTTTGGCCGGCTCTGCGGCGAGATGGATCTGGCGCTGGCCGGGTTCGACCATCCGGGGCTGGCGCGTACGCTGCAATGGGACGCCCGCCACGCCAGTGCGTTGATCAGTCATTTGTTGCCGGTGATCAAGGACGAATCGCAGCGTGCCCTGATCGCCGACGCCGCCGAACAGGCCGAACGCCGACTGCAGCCGTTGCAGGACAAGCTGCCGGTGCAGGCGATCCACATGGACATCACCGACGACAACGCCGTCTGGCAGCGCGATGCGCAGCGGCACTGGCAATTGCAGGGAGTGATCGACTTCGGCGATCTGGTGCGCACCTGGCGCGTCACCGATCTGTCGGTGACCTGCGCCGCGCTATTGCATCACGCCGGTGGCGATCCTTTTGTCATCTTGCCGGCGGTTCAGGCCTATCACGCGGTCAATCCGCTGCAACACGAAGAACTTCAGGCGTTGTGGCCCTTGATCGTGGCCCGCGCGGCGGTGCTGGTGCTCAGTGGCGAACAGCAGGTCAGCATCGACCCCGGCAACCATTACAGCCGCGACAACCTTGTCCATGAGTGGGAAATCTTCCACGTCGCCACCTCGGTACCGCTGGCGCTGATGGAGGCGGCGATCCTCAGCGCCGTCGGCCAGGCCTTGCCGGTTATCGACAGTGAAGGTTTTGCGCCGTTGTTGCCGGGCCTGGTCGGGCGGGAATTCGCGCTGATCGATCTGGGGGTGCTGAGCCCGCATTTCGAAGCGGGTAACTGGGAACAGGACGGTATTGACCAGCGTTTGCTGACGGAAGCGGCGACGGCCCATGGCCTGGCGGCAAGCCGTTACGGGCAATACCGTTTGTCGCGCACCCGCCCTGACAGTGCCGACGAACCGGACACTTTCCCGTTGCATGTCGAGTTGCGTGTACCGAACGGCACTGCGGTGGAATCGCCGTTTGCCGGTGTGCTGCATCAAACGGCCGGGGGAGCACTGCAGCTGGACGGCCCGCAGCTCAGCGTGCGCTTGTGGGGTGTTACGCCCTCGCTGCAAAGCGGCGCAGCGCTGGTCAAGGGGCAGGTGCTGGGCGCGGTCAGTGGCCCGTTGCTCGTGCAGTTGTGTCGCGGTGCGCAGCTGGCGGCACCGCTGTTCTGCACGCCGGCCCGGGCGGCGGCGTGGCAGGCATTGTGTCCGTCGCCGGCCGCGTTGCTCGGGCTGGCCTGTGATGCCGAGCCGGAGCTGGATGCGAAAACCCTGCTGGCGCGGCGTGACGCCAGTTTCGCCCGCACGCAAAAACACTATTACGTCGACCCGCCGCGCATCGAGCGCGGCTGGCGCAATCACCTGATCGACATGCAGGGCCGCTCTTACCTCGACATGCTCAATAATGTCGCGGTGCTGGGGCATGGCCATCCGCGCATGGCGGCGGTGGCGAGCCGGCAATGGTCGCTGCTCAATACCAACTCCCGGTTCAACTACGCGGCGGTCGCCGAGTTTTCCGAGCGCTTGCTGAAACTGGCACCGGAGGGCATGGATCGGGTGTTTCTGGTCAACAGCGGCAGCGAGGCCAATGACCTCGCGATTCGTCTGGCGTGGGCCTACAGCGGTGGGCGCGACATACTCAGCGTGCTGGAGGGTTACCACGGCTGGACGGTCGGTGCCGATGCCGTGTCGACCTCGATTGCCGACAACCCGAAGGCCCTGGAAAGTCGTCCGGACTGGGTTCATCCGGTGACCGCGCCGAACGTCTATCGCGGTGAATTCCGCGGCCTCGATTCAGCCCCTGACTACGTGCGCAGCGTCGAACATCAGCTTGAGAAAATTGCCGGGCAACAACGCCAATTGGCCGGGTTCATCTGCGAGCCGGTGTACGGCAATGCCGGCGGTATCTCGCTGCCACCGGGTTATCTGAAACAGGTCTATGCACTGGTGCGAGCCCGTGGTGGTGTGTGCATCGCCGATGAAGTGCAGGTCGGTTACGGGCGCATGGGCCATTTCTTCTGGGGCTTCGAAGAACAGGGCGTCGTGCCGGACATCATCTGCATGGCCAAGGGCATGGGTAACGGCCAGCCCCTGGGCGCGGTGATCACGCGTCGGGACATCGCTGAAGCGCTGGAAGCGGAAGGTTATTTCTTCTCCTCGGCCGGTGGCAGCCCGGTGAGTTGCCAGATCGGCATGGCAGTGCTCGATGTAATGGAAGAAGAAAAACTCTGGGAAAACGCCCGGACGGTCGGTGGCCATTTCAAGGCACGGCTCGAAGCGTTGATCGATAAACATCCGCTGGTGGGCGCGGTGCATGGTTCCGGGTTTTATCTGGGGCTGGAGTTGGTCCGTCACCGCGAGACGCTGGAACCGGCAACCGAGGAAACCGCGCGGCTGTGTGATCGCCTGCGTGAACTGGGGATTTTCATGCAACCGACCGGCGACTACCTCAACGTCCTCAAGATCAAACCGCCGATGGTGACTTCACGTCAGAGCGTGGATTTCTTCGTCGACATGCTTGATCGGGTCCTCGCCGAAGGCTTGTAAGCGCTGCAGATCCTCCCTGTGGGAGCGGGATTGCTCGCGAACGCGGTGTGTCAGTCGGCCTGTTTGGTGACTGATCCAGTGCTTTCGCGGGCAAGCCCGCTCCCACATTTATCTCAGGCTTCAATTCGATTTATATCGACTTTAATTGCGGCAATGTCGATTAGCAGCATTCTGTTGGCTTTTAAAGTCGATATTTATCGGTTATAAAGTCGCCATTGCTCCGGCATGGCGATCTCATTCCGGTGCGCGCGTTTTTTCTTTCGGTCGAATTCTCGACCGTCAAAGCACTTGCCCGGAGAGGATTCATGAGCCGTATCGTTACCGTCGCCGCCACGCAGATGGCCTGTTCGTGGGATCTGGAAGCCAACCTCGAAACCGCCGAAAAACTGGTGCGCGAAGCCGCCGCCAAAGGCGCGCAGATCATCCTGATCCAGGAGCTGTTCGAGGCGCCGTACTTCTGCCAGAAGCCGAATCCGGACTATCTGCAACTGGCCACGACCGTAGAAGAGAACGTTGCGATCAAGCATTTCCAGAAGGTCGCCAAAGAGCTGCAAGTGGTATTGCCGATCAGCTTCTACGAGCGTGCCGGCCGTGCGCGTTTCAACAGCATCGCGATCCTCGATGCCGACGGCAGCAACCTCGGGATTTATCGCAAAAGCCACATTCCGGACGGCCCGGGTTACCACGAGAAGTATTACTTCAACCCGGGCGACACCGGTTTCAAGGTGTGGAACACCCGCTACGCGAAGATCGGCGTGGGCATCTGCTGGGATCAGTGGTTTCCCGAGGCTGCGCGCAGCATGGCGCTGCAAGGTGCGGAAATCCTCTTCTATCCAACGGCTATTGGTAGTGAACCGCACGACAAAACCATTTCGTCCCGTGATCACTGGCAGCGTGTGCAGCAGGGGCATGCCGGTGCCAACCTGATGCCGTTGATCGCCAGTAACCGCATCGGCAACGAAGAACAGGACGGCTACGACATCACGTTCTATGGCTCTTCGTTCATCGCCAACCAGTTCGGCGAAAAAGTGCAGGAGCTGAATAAAACCGAAGAAGGTATTCTTGTGCACACTTTCAACCTCGACGAGCTCGAACATATTCGTAGCGCGTGGGGTTCGTTCCGTGACCGCCGGCCGAATCTGTACGGCGCGTTGAAAACCCTCGACGGTTCCCTGGAGTCCTGATCCCGATGACCACCTTGAAAAGTACCCCGCGCGCCGATGGCTTCTACATGCCGGCCGAGTGGGCGCCGCAAACGCAAACCTGGATGATCTGGCCCGAGCGCCCGGACAACTGGCGTCTGGGCGGCAAGCCGGCGCAAGCCGCACACGCAGCCGTGGCCAAAGCCATTGCCCGTTTCGAACCGGTGACCGTTGCCGTGTCCGCCGGCCAGTATGAAAACGCCCGCGCACGCCTCGACGTGCCGAACATCCGCGTGGTCGAGATGTCCAGCGATGACGCCTGGGTGCGCGACAGCGGCCCGACCTTCGTCATCAACAACAGCGGTGAAGTGCGCGGTGTGAACTGGGACTTCAATGCCTGGGGCGGTTTCGACGGTGGCCTGTACTCGCCGTGGAACCGTGATTCGCAGGTCGGCGGCAAGATCCTCGAGATCGAACGCAGCCCGCGTTACCGCACTGAAGGTTTTGTGCTCGAAGGCGGTTCGATTCACGTCGACGGCGAAGGCACGCTGATCACCACCGAAGAATGCCTGCTCAACCGCAATCGCAATCCGCATCTGGGCCGCGAAGAAATCGAAGCGGTGCTGAGCGCCAACCTGGCTGTGGATAAGATCATCTGGCTGCCGGACGGTCTGTTCAATGATGAAACCGACGGCCATGTGGATAACTTCTGCTGCTATGTGCGTCCGGGCGAAGTATTGCTGGCGTGGACCGACGATCCGCAGGATCCGAACTACCCGCGCTGCCAGGCGGCGATGAACGTGCTGCAAAACAGCACCGATGCCAAGGGTCGCTCGTTCACGGTGCACAAAATGCCGATTCCGGGCCCGCTGTATGCGACCGAAGAAGAATGCGCCGGGGTCGATCCGGTGGACGGTACGCAGGAGCGTAACCCGTCCGTGCGTCTGGCCGGTTCCTACGTGAACTTCCTGATCGTCAACGGCGGCATCATCGCGCCGAGTTTCGACGACCCGATGGACGCCCCGGCCCGGGAAATTCTGCAGAACCTGTTTCCGCAGCACGAAGTGGTGATGGTGCCGGGCCGCGAACTGTTACTGGGGGGCGGCAATATCCACTGCCTTACCCAACAGCAACCCGCGCCGCACAAAGAGTGAGTTGAGTCGTAACAGCTTGAGTTGATTAGCAAATCAGCCGGAAAACGATTAGCTCGCTATGCACTTGCACAAGCCCGCAGCCCGATTGGACTGCGGGCTTTTTTGTATCCGCTTGTCGACAGATCAGAAACCTTGGCATAGCTCTTGTATCCGACAAAGGACACTAGGGAGGGGGGAGAACTTCAACAGTTCTGTCATAAACCTTGGATAACGTAGCCGCTCACGAACGGGGAGAGAGCGCTGAAATGAACGCCGAAGTGAACGTAGTCAGCGAGCGGACTTTGCATCCCATGGCCGTAAACAGCGAATCGCTCCAGATTGTCGCGCACTGGTTGAAATCCAATGGAACGCGTCAGATCAGGGAACCTGATCCGCGCCGGATGATGATCGAGCGTTACCCCGCTGGTCTGTTCAGCGAGGCCGAGCTGGATGCGTTGTGGGCTGTACTGGAAGGATAAGAAAAACAACAGGGATTGGTAAAAGCGCTGCCGGGATGGCAGCGCTTTTTTATGCACGATACAAAAATATTGTAGGAGTGAGCCTGCTCGCGCCTGCAGGTGTTGCGTTGAATCAGAAGGAATACGTGCCGGTCATCACGACGCTGCGCGGTGCACCAGGCTGGATCTGATACTGGCTGGTCGCCGAATCGTAATACTCGCGATCGGTGATGTTGTTCAACGCCGCACGTACATCCCAATCCTTGAAGCGATAACCGGCCAAGGCATCCCAGCGGCCGTAACCCGGCAGCACCGTGGTGTTGGCATTGTCGGCGTAGCGCTGGCCGACCAGGGTCAGACCGGTTTCACCGTACCAGCCCATTTCCGGCTTCCAGGTCAGGAACAGGCTGGCGTTGTGTTTGGCAACGTTGTTGATGCGCTTGCCTTCAAGACCGTTGTTGTCCTTCTCGATCTTCGCGTCCTGCATACCGACGCCGCCGCGCATGTACCAGTGGCCGACGATGTTGCCGGTGGCGGTCAACTCGATACCCCGTGAACGCTGAACGCCGGTCATGATGGTCAGGGTCGGATCGTTCGGATCCGTCGTGCGGCGGTTGTAGAGCTCCAGGTCATAGATTGCCAGCGTGGTACTGAGGCGATCATCGAGCCAGTCACTCTTCACGCCGATCTCTTTCTGTCTGGTCAACTCCGGGCTCAGGTCATTGCTGTTGCCGGCCGCGCCCGGGGTGATGCCGATCAGACCACCGCCCACCGGCGAGAAGGTCTTGGACCAGGACGCGTAGAAGGAGTGATTCTGCAATGGCGTCCAGACCAGGCCCACGCGCGGGCTGGTGCTGTGGCTGTCACGGTCTTCGGAAATGTTGCGCAGCTTGTTGGTCGATTCGATATCGAAAGTGTCGTAGCGCAAGCCGGCGAGCAGTTGCCATTGATCGTTGAGGCGCAGTTGATCCTGCACGTACACCGCGCGGCTTTCGACCTCGGTGTGGCTGTCGCTGGACACCTGCATGCGCCCGGTGTGGCGCAGATTGCGGTCGGGGTTGTTCAGGTCGAGTGCCGGCACTGCGGAACTGCCGGGGCCGGACGTAGCTGCGTTATACAGCGTCGGATCGCGACGCTGGCTGCCGATCTCGATCCCGGTCAGCAGGCGATGCTCGAGCCCGAACGTATCGAATCCACCTTCCAGTTCGACGTTGTTATAGACATTGCGGGTGGTCAGGTCCTGCTGCCAGTGCTGGCGCGTGACCTTGTTGGTTTTCTTGTCGAAACCGGTGAGGTAGGTGTTGTCGAAATCGCTGTCGAGCTTGAACACGCCGAGGGTCTGGCGCAGTTGCCAGTCGTCGTTGATTGCGTAGGTGAGTTTTGAGCGCAGCGATTGGGACTTGTCGTCGATGAAGTCGTGGCCGTTGCCGTAAGTCGTGTCGCGACCGACATCGGCCGGGCGGCCGTTGATGCCGGGGATACCGCGATCCGGGGTGCGGTTGTAGCGGCTGTATTCGTACTGCACCAGCCAGTTCAGGTCGGGCGTCAGTTGCCAGCTCATCGACGGCGCGAACAGTTGGCGGTTGCCACTGACGCCATCGCGGAAACTGTTTTCATCCATGTTGCCCATGTTCAGGCGCAGGCTGAGGTTTTCGCTGGGATCGGTGCTGAGATCGGCGTACAGGCTGCGCAGGTCTTCACTGCCGAGCTGGGCCTCGAGGGTCGAGCGGCGGCCGAATTCCGGCATCTTGCTGACGCGGTTGACGATCCCGCCCTGACTGCCGCGGCCATACAGCACCGCGGCCGGGCCCTTGAGCACTTCGACGCGCTCGATGTTATGCAAATCGCGTTTGTACTGGCTGTCGTCGCGGATGCCGTCCAGGTAGAAGTCGTTGCTGGCGTCGAAACCGCGAATGCGCAGGCTGTCGAAGCGCGTATCGGCGCTGCTGCTGACGTTGGGCATGCCGCTCAAGGCGTCGCCGATGTCATTGGTGCCGTAGTTGGCGACGTTCGACGTCTTGATCGAGTCAATGGCCTGCGGCACGTAGCGCAGCGGGGTCGAGGTGCGAGTCGCAGTGCTGCTGATCTTCACGCGCGGGTCATCGGCCAGTGCTTCGGCGCTGATCGCGGTGGCGGGTAATTCGGTTGCCGCACAGGCGAAACCGCTGGACAGAAAGGCAGAAAGCCCAAGCGTGACGGGCGTAAGACGGAACGGGGCAGGCATTGAAAAGCGCATCCGGAAGGGTGGAAGAATTCGAGTGCGCGAATGGTAATGCTTTGCATTTGCTCTCGTTAATTATTCTTTATAAGTTCCCTTGTCTGATTGTTTCTATTTGTGTCTGCGTCGATACACGCGGAACGCTCGGCCGATTCGACCGATTGGCGAAACAGACTGAAAGCTGTTCCGGCGTTTTTCCGCAACGTCCCGGGAATTAATCTGCCGGCATCGACTTTTTTTGATTTAGCGGAGCTTACCGATGATTCTTCACTACATTTACGACCCCTTATGCGGCTGGTGCTACGGCGCCAAGCCTCTGGTGCAAGCGGCGCAGCAGGTGCTGCCAGTGATTGCCCACGCGGGCGGCATGATGAGCGGCGCCAACCGCCAGAACGTTTCGCCGCAGTTGCGCAATTACGTGATGCCCCATGACCGGCGCATCGCCGAATACACCGGGCAGCCTTTCGGCGAGGCATATTTCGAAGGCTTGCTGCGCGATCACTCGGCCGTCTTCGATTCGACCCCGCCGATCGCTGCCGTGCTGGCGTCCGAGGCCATCGACGGGCGCGGTCTGCAGATGCTTGGCCGCTTGCAGACAGCACACTATGTAGAGGGGCGGCGGATTGCCGATGCGTCGGTGCTTTCGGCGTTGGCGGTCGAGCTGGGTTACGACGCCGAAGACTTCCGCGCAGCATTAAAGTCCGTGGCCACCGAAGCCCATATAAAAGCCACGCGCCAGTTGCTCGCTCAGGTGGGCGGGCAGGGCTTTCCAACGTTTGCCCTGGAACAGGACGGCCAATTCACGTTGCTCGACATCAGTCCCTGGTTGGGCAAGCCGCAGGCGTTTGCCGAATGGTTGGGGCAGGCGGTCGCGGTCGATGGCACGGGCGAGTCCTCGTTGTCCTGCGGCCTCGACGGTTGCGCCTGATCGAGTATTGATTCACTGGCTGGCGGCGTTTCCGTGCAAGGACTCAGCGCAAAATTTACGTTTTTTAGACGTTTTCTGCCTATTTAAAGACGATTCTTGAAATTGACACACTGTTCAGGGCGCGGCTACGATTCGGCCCCAACGCCTGTGGCCAACCGCCATGACTCAAAATAAGGAGCAGGCCCGCCATGACTTTGTTGTGGGCGGGTCTTTTTGTTTCGGGGTGAATACAAGAGTGCAAAAGCGCCGTTTCAGCCGTTCGACACAGCGCGTTTCAACCCGTAATAAGGAAAACAAAATGTTGAACAAGCGGATCAGTCTGATCGCACTGGGGATGTTGAGTGCTACACAGGCCATGGCTAACGACCAGGCCGAGTCCAAGGGTTTTGTTGAAGACAGCAGCCTGAAAGTGCTGCTGCGCAATGCCTACATCAATCGTGATTACAAAGACGGTAACAAAGACAAGGCCGAATGGGGTCAAGCGGCCATCGGCACGTTCTCGTCCGGTTTCACCCAAGGCACCGTTGGTGTGGGTGTTGACGCGTTCGGTCTGTACGCACTGCGTCTGGACGGTGGCAAGGGCCGCAGCGGCGCCGGTGGCATCGACTTCTTCAAGCAAGACAACAGCGGCAACCCGGCTGACGATCTGGCCAAGGGCGGCGCTGCGGTGAAGTTCCGTTTCTCCAATACCGTGCTGACCTACGGTGACCAGATGCCGGCCCTGCCGGTGCTGAACTACGACAATTCGCGTCTGCTGCCGGAAAGCTACACCGGGACCCTGATCACTTCCAAAGAGATCAAAGGCCTGGAACTGAACGCCGGTCGTTTCACCGCCGAATCGCGCAAGAGCGATGAAGGCCGTGACAGCGGTGGCCTGAAGTCGATCAACGTGTTGGGCGGTAGCTACCAGTTCACCGAGCAGTTCAAGGCGGCGCTGTACGCGTCCGACGTCGAAGACGTGCTGAAGAAGCAATACGTGAACGCCAACTACGTGTTCCCGATCGACAAGGATCAGTCGCTGACCCTGGACTTCAACGGCTATCGCACCAAGCTGGACAGCTCCTACGTGCGCGAAAACACCGTGCCTGGCAAAAGCATCGTCACCGGTCAGGACAACAAGATCTGGAGCCTGGCAGCCACCTTCGCCACCGGTCCGCACTCGTTCACCGTGGCGCACCAGCGCTCCACCGGCGACAGCAACCTGGGCTACGCCTACGGCGGCTACCAGAAAGATCAAAACCGTGTTGGTGACGGTGGCAACACCATCTACCTGGCCAACTCCTACTGGTCCGACTTCAACGCTGAAGACGAACGCAGCTGGCAACTGGGCTACGGCCTGGACTTCGGCGCATTCGGCGTACCGGGTCTGAGCTACAACTTCGCTTACGTGCGTGGCGACAACATCACCACTTCCACCAGCGAAGGCGGCACCGAGCGCGAAATCTTCAACCAGTTCAAGTACGTCGTGCAAAGCGGTCCGGCCAAAGACCTGAGCGTGAAGTTGCGCAGCTCGATCCTGCGTGTGTCGCAGAAATCCAGCGAATACAACGTTGGCGGCAACGAAGTGCGTGTGTTCGTGGACTACCCGATCAACATCTTCTGATGTTCGCTACGGTGTAACACACATGAGAAAAACCCCGACTGGCTCGGGGTTTTTTTTGAGCGGTTTTTCGCTGAAAAGCAGGAAAAACCCGTGTTTTTGTCATGTAAAAGTTGTTTTTAAGTCGCTTCAAACGCCGTTTCAATCAGCGCTTTAAATGCCTGAAATTCTTTCTCATGGACGCAAAATCTCCACCTAATAGATTAGGCCGCTCAATGCAGCGGAGATTTTGGTAATGATCGTTTTGAACAGAGAAGTGGGCGAATCGCTACGGCGCGACAAATATGTCAACGTCCAGGGTGGTGACTTCAATCTCTACGGTCATTTCGCCGACTTCGTCAGACTGACCAAAAGTTGGGAAAACATGGAGCCTGACAGTTACTACGGTCAGGCCGAAGCCGGCATGCGTTACCGTCGTTACAGCGACTTTGAGTACAACCCGAAAACCCGCGAGCTGAAGCAACTCGAGCATCGCGCCTACGTGCAGTCCAAAGAAAACAACGCCTACGTTGGCGGCGTGGTTCGCCACTTCCAGGACTTCTCCGATGAAGTGATTACTTCGCCGGTGATGCGCAGCCTGATCGACACTGATTTCGAAGTGTACAAAAGTGTGCTGCCGGAAGAGCTGCACGATGAAATCTGGCAATGCCAGATTCATCAGATCCGCATCGAAATCAAACCCGGCAAGCAACTTGAGATTACGCCGGAAGGGATTCACTGCGACGGTTATCCGTTCAGCGGTGTGCACTTCTGGGGTCGCAACAATGTCGAGGGCGCGGAAAGTCGTTTGTACGACATCCATGAGAATCAATTGGCGTCGACGACCTACAAGGAAATTCTCGACACCACCTACTTCCTCGATCGCGACATGCGCCACTACGTCACGCCGGCCCGCAACACCCACACCCATGCCATGGCGTACCGGCAGATTCTGGCGATCTCCTTCTCGCGGCCCGGGACCGCTTTCGACATTGTTCGCTAATCAGATCACCCCAATCGACGGCGTCGAATGCTCGACGCCGGTGGTGCTGCGACGCGCCACGGCCAAGGATGCGCAGCGCATGGAGCGCTTCTTCCGCCAGTTCGACGAAGTGTCCTTTTGCGAATGGCAGGACGCCAAGTGCCTGCGCGGCGTGTTGATCCAGAAAACCACCACGGCCTATCTGGCCTTCGACGTCGCCGGCGAAATCGTCGGGGCGGTGTTGGGCGGCATGCTCGGCAGTCGCGGCACAATCAACCATCTGGCCGTCAGCCCGCGCTACCGCAGTCAGGGTGTCGGTCAGCGTCTGGTTGAAGCGGCGTCTTCCGACATGAAGCGGGTCGGTGTGCTGCGGATGTTCCTGTTCGTCGATGATGCTAACCTCGCGGGCAAGCGATTCTGGGCTGCCCAGGGTTTTTGCGAACCTCACGGCGAACGGACATTTGAGAGGGATCTATGAATGAAACGTCCGGCAGTGCGCCGCTGATGGTCACCCCTCAGCCGTCGCGCACGTTTGCCGAAGCCAGCCCCGTGGTTGCCGGATACTTCACGGTGTCGTTCGTGTTCGGACTGATGGCCGTCAACGCTGGCCTGCCGATGTGGCTACCGGTGGCGATGTGCTTGTTCGTCTACGCCGGTGCTTCGCAATTCGCGGCGCTGGCACTGATCTCCAGCGGCGCCTCGCTGACCACCATCGTGCTGACCACCTTCCTGATCAACGCGCGACACATGCTGATGTCGGTGTACATGGCCAAGGCCCTGCGCGCCCTCGGTTTGAGCCGCATGGAGCGCTGGGCTTACGCCGGTGGCCTCACTGACGAGTCTTTTGCGTTTCACAGCGTCAAACTCGGCACTGGCGCGCCGGTCAACATCCGTTACCTGATCGGCTTCAACCTGTTCTGCCACACCTCGTGGGTGTTGGGTGGGCTGTTGGGTGCGGTGTGTGCGCAATATGCGTCGCACCTGATCAAATACCAGCTCGACTACGCACTGACCGCGATGATGCTCTACGTGCTGGTGTCGCTGTGCAACACCCGCAACAAACTCATCGCCGCCGCGGCTGCCGTCGTCTGCATGGGCGCGCTGAGCCTGGTCGGCAGTTCGCCGTTCAATGTGTTTATCGCCACGTTTGTGGGCTGCGGAGTGGGTGTATGCCTGACCAAACGTTCCTGATTCTGGTGGTCGCGCTGATGATGGCCGTGACCTTTCTGCCGCGCGCCTTGCCGCTGCAAGTCAACACCGAGCACTGGCCACCCTTCGTGGCGCGGGCGCTGGAATACTTGCCGGTGGCGATCGTCGCTGCGATCAGCCTGACACCCCTGTTGATCAAGGATCAGCACATACAGCTCGATCGCCCGGAATTTTATGCCGCGATTCCGACGCTGTTATGTGCGTATTTCAGCAAAAACCTCTTTCTCAGTGTGGCGGTTGGGACGGCTGCGTACATTGCGCTCGGCTCGTTCATGTAGCGGCAGATCGACGACATCGTTGAGTGCCTGGCTCGACAACTCCGGATTGTTCACCGCCAGGCGCACTTCGAGGAAATCCTCGAACCCGGGGAAAATCGTCAGGCCGTTCTTTTGCGCGGCCTCGCGCGAGACCATGCCGACCGCATCCATCTGCGTGATCAGCGACAACGTCAGGGTTTCGCTGCACGAATAGACCATTCGCTGGCCGTTCTCGTGATTGCCCAGGCCGGCGTCGAGAAAACGCAAAAAACTGTGGGAATACGGACAATCCTCCGCGGGACGTACCTGAAACTTGTTGCCCAGTAACGTCAGTGGATCGTTTTCCTGGCCGCAATGCGCACCGACCACCTGCACCTGCACATCCGGCAGGACGATGCTCGGCAACCCCGGGCGCTGCGGGCCGATCAACACCGCCAGATCGAAGTCCTCATTCTTCAGCTTGCTGAGGTTTTCCATCGACTCGGCGTAGCTGAATTCCATCTGGTAATCGGGAAATACTTCGATCAGGCGTCCGATCATGCGCCGGTTGAAGTCAGCCGATAACGTGTTGTTCAACGCGACCTTCAAGGGGCGCTGGCCTGGCACCTTGAGTGCCTCGACTTTTTCTTCCATCTGTCGCGTGGCGATCAGCACTCTGTCCATATACGGCGTGAGCTCGGTGCCTTGCGGCGTCAGCGTCAGACCTTTGTTGGAACGTCGAAACAAGCGGAAACCGAACTGCTCTTCGACCTTGTTCAACTGCGCGGCCAACGCCTGCACAGTCAGGCACGAATGCTCGGCTGCGGCCGACAAGGAGCCGGTCTGCACGATGCGCATGAGGTTGCGTAAGGTTCTGCTATCCATGGGTAATGCCCTCTGAAGTGGGCTGGGTATTGTTGTTTACGAGACTGCCGATCCGGCGCCATATGCCGGCTATATTCCTGTACCTGAGCATAGTTGTCGCGGATTTAGTAGCGAATTGATGTCCCTGCCGATGGCTGGAAGCTGACACAGGATCGGGATTTTTGGTGACATGGGGGTGATTGGGGTCAAGAAAAGTGCCCTACTTGGAAGAGTCGGGCAGATGTTTATGCCTCCGGACTACAGCATTTCGAGTTGTTTCCCACGCCGAAACGCCACTATTTTTCACCGTTGTCGGAAGCCTCCTATAGAACAGAGCGAACGGGCTGATTTACCTCCAAACCACAAGTAGCTGAAATATCGGGCAGTTATTTTCGGGACGTTTAGTCCGAGGCCATGGATATCCAGGCAATGCCGGCATCCGCGAAGCTAGCGAGTCGATGCCATGAGTTTGCAGGGGAGCAGGGCGTTACCCGACCAACAAAACTGGAAAGATCTGGGGTTACCGGATATTCGCGATATTGACCCCAGGCTTCTGACTTCTGCGGTCAGAGAGCTTCCAGGTGCGTCGAGCCTCAATGCAGCGTGGGAGCAAGTTGCCAACGGCTTCGGACTTGATCCCGGTCATGACGCTGTTCTGATCGAAACACCTTATGCGCCGATTTTAGTGAAGCGTGAACATTTGCGTCACACGGTGGAAAAGCGCTCGAATGCCCGTGAACGATTCACCGAATTTGCCCGAGATACCCTGACGAAGCCGTTAGAGATATGGCGGGTTTCCTACGATGATGCCTCGTTCAGACTTTCCTTCATCGGTGCTTACAACGCGAGATATCAGATGCTGGTGGTGATTCATGTTGAGCACGGCAACGTACTCTGGAATTTTATGAACTGTGAAAAGAAAGGCCTTAACAAGCATCGGCATGGTGATCTGTTATATCGACGTTACCGATAGCTCAAACAAAAAAAGGCAGCCTTCTCAGGCTGCCCTTCACGTGAATGTGCTTGATATTGTGCTCCCTCAAGCAGGGGAGAAGAGGTCTCACCCGAGCGCTGATTTTCAGGTCATCAACGGGGTTCCTAACGCCGACTATCGCCACCTGAAGGCAGTCGGTTTCGCGCTCTTGAGCAAGATTCTCTGCCACGGAACATTGAAGTGTCAACCGGAGGTTTGAGGGTTTTTGTTCGTATACGAATAAATTTATTGGAAATGTTCAGATGTGTACTAAGCTCAGTTTGCGGACCAGCTAAGAAGGACGAAGATGCCTACCTCATCCCCAGCCCTAACCCCGCGTGAACAACTCGACGTCCCCGAAGCCGGGCGTGTTGCGTTGAAGTTCTTTTTCAACCTGATGGAGCGCTGGGGCTGCAACGCCGAGCAACAGCGCACGTTGCTGGGCGGCGTCGGCAACACCACGTTCTACAAGTACAAACACCTGCCGCCGAACATTCGCCTGCCACATGACACGCTGGAGCGCATCTCCTATCTGATGGGGATTCACAAGGCCTTGAGCATCATCTTCAGCAACAGCCGCGAGCGCGCCTACACCTGGGTCAGCAGCCCAAATACGGCTGCGCCATTCAATGGCCGAACGGCGCTGGATTACATGCTGGCGGGCAGGGTGGTCGACATCGCCGACGTGCGCCGCTACCTCGACGGGGTACGCGGTTGAAGGCCCCACCGCTGGCCGAGCCGCAATGGCCCAAGGCCTATCGGATCGTGAACAGCAGCTTCCCGCCGATTGCGCTGTTCGAAGACGTGCTCGATCCCGAAGACCTGGAAATCGCCTACGCGCTGGAAGCGCTGACCAACGATCGCCTGATCGAACAGGCCGGCGTCCTCGCCCGCGTGCGCCCCGAAGACCGACTCTCCGGTCCCGGTTCAACCCCGGTGATGGCGGCGTTTACCCACATCGGCAAAAGCAGCCGTTTCACCGACGGCACCTTCGGCGTCTACTACGCCGCCAGCAGCCAGGCCGCCGCTATTGCCGAAACCTGCTATCACCAGGAACGGTTTCTCGCGGCCACCCACGAAGCGGATCTTGAGTTGACCCTGCGTACTTACGTCAATCGAGTGGTCAAGCCACTGCACGATGTGCGTCACGACTTTCCCGATTTGCATCAACCCGATCCAGACGCCTACGGCCCATCCCAGGCGTTTGCCCGACAACTGCGCGACTCTGAATCCTGGGGCCTGCTCTACAACAGCGTCCGTCTGCCGGGCCACGAATGTGTCGCCGCGTTCCGGCCGCCGGCGGTGTCGATTCCGAAACAGGGCAAGCATCTGCGTTATGTGTGGAGTGCGAGCCAGCGCAGGATTTCGTTTGTGTTTGAGATCAGTCAGGTTTGAAGCACGAGGCGCTACACGTTTGATCGACAGGCCGATCGCAGCCGACCTTGAGCAACTGAAGGAAAAAAGGCAGAGATGCTCAATGAACTGCAGCAACTCCAGAAGGACTTGCTGGAATCTATAAGTCAGATGAAGGCCGGAAAGGCTGGACGTGTCACCGCGGTGCCGCGCCCTGCACCGGCAGAAGCACTTCATCCGTGGACGAGCCATCCAGATTAACGACAATTTGGTAGTACACAGCCGTTAGAGGCAATGTGGACGTAATGTGGACGTTCCAGAAACAACAAAGCCCCTGCATTTCTGCAGGGGCTTTGTTTTGTATGGTGCCGGCACCAGGAGTCGAACCCGGGACCTACTGATTACAAGTCAGTTGCTCTACCAACTGAGCTATACCGGCGTGTGGGCGACGATTATAGCGATTGGGTTGGTTCTGTAAACCCCTGAATTCAGACTATTTTTGCGCCGGGTCGGATCAGGCCCGGCGCAGGACGTTGCGTAGCGTGTGCAGGGCGCGCCAGGTGCGGCTGTTCTGCATGGCGAGAAGCTGGGCTTCGGCGCGCTCGGCGCGTTGTATGGCGGCGTTGATTTGTTTGCGGGCGTCGGCTTCGCCGGGGCTGACGGGGTGGGCGAAGAGGTGGCCGAAGCACAGCTGGAAGTTGTCGAGGTTGCAGGGTGGGAGGTCGAAGGCGGGCTTGAGGTTCAGGTGTTCTTCGGCGAGGAACCACGTGTTGAGGCCATCGAACAGGAACGATTGATAGCCGGCATCAGTGACCAGGTGTTCCCAGGTGTGGTCGCGTTCGAACGGGGTTTCGATGATGAGGATCCACGGGCGGAAGCGGCTGAAGTCCATGCCGCGCAGCACGGTTTCTTCGTGGCCTTCGACGTCGATTTTCAGGAAGTGGATGTCCCGGTCGGCGGCGTGTTCTTCGCAGATTGATGTCAGGGTGCGGGCTTTTACCGTCAGGCTCTGTACTTCGAGGCCGGCATCCTTGCGCTCCTGAGCGACCAGCGGGTCGGCGGTGGACAGGCCGGTGTCAGGGATGGCGTAGAACGTCACTTCGCCGGGCGTATCACTGGCAATGCATTGCAGGGTTGTGTCGCGCGGGCGCTGTTGGCACAGGGCATCGTGGTAGTTTTGCATCGGCTCGATGTTGACGCCGCTCCAGCCGCGGTCATAGAAGGCTTTGGTCACCGAGTCGTGAACCGGATCATTGGCGCCGACATCGATATAGAAGCCGTTTTCAAAGAACTTGAACGCACGCCACAGGCGAATATCCTCGAAGTTCTGTGCGTATGAAATGAAAGTCACGGTCACTCCCTGCTGGTCGGATTGTTCTTGTTCGTCTGTGTGCTGCCTGCACGGTGTGAGCCTGTATAACAAGGGTGAAGGGCAGGCGCAATTTCCCGCTGAAACGGTCCGTGATTCGGCGGTTATGTCATTTCGATCTGAGGCTTATGCACAACGGGAAGCAGCGTAGCGTGGTGTGGCGGGGATTTTGTGGACGCGTTCTCATTTTGTTCGCAAATCCCTGTTTTACAGGTTTTTTATTTATGTGAACAAAAAATGACCAGTGTCGTTAAGGCGACGAAACAGGCGCAGATATTGGATCCACGGCAAATCCATCAACAGAGTTATCCACAGGCTGTAACGTTTTAAGCGCGTTCGGCGAGCAGCAGTAAGTTACGCGGTGTGAGTGAGGTGTCGCAAAAGGTGCCGAGGCGTACGACGTATCCCTGTTCGAGGAGGAAAAGTGCCCGATCCAGATTCAGCCAAAGCTCCAGTGGTCGTCGGAACAATCCGCGAAGCAATTCAAGGTTGCGAACTTCGGCCAACCGCTGCCAGCTGGCGGCTTCGAGTGTCGACCAATCTGGCGAGCCGATTGTGGATAACTCTTTCAGCGCTGCCAGATCGCGGCAGTAATCGGCGAAGGTTTTGTCCAACCAGGCGCTGGGCAGGGACGGGGTGGGCAGGTATTCGTCAATTCCACGTACTTGCCGTTGCAGCAAATCGAAAGCCAAGCGCCGGGCCATGGAGGTGTCACGCTGACGTCGGACCCGTGCACCGGCGGTGACAGTTTCGCTCATGGGTAGAGCCAGATCTTCCAGCGAGAGCTGTAGGGCGGATCGCAAACCGACGGAGGACAATGCCTGATACTCGCTGCGACTGATGCGGTTGTAACAGCAAGGCGCGATCGCCATTTGCTGGCAGCCGGCAGCACTGGCCAGTTGCATCAAGCGCACATGCAGATCGCCGCAGGCGTGGAGGGCGGCGGGTGTGTGGGCAGCGCTCAATACACCTGAAACATTCGCTGCCAACACATCCTGCTCGACATGCAGCACGTGTAAATGATGGCGCTGACTCAACGCCTGACCACTGGCGACCAATGCCGGATCGTATTCAATGCAGGTCAACTGTTGGCCATCACTCAATAACCGTCGGCCCAAATGCCCCTTGCCGGAACACCAATCGAGCCAGTGCGTCGGTTGCGAGGAAAAAGACAGACGACTGGCAAACGCTTCAATCTGCTGCCACTTGCGCCCCGGTACATCGACATTCAAGCGATGTACCGCAGCTTCCAGCGCATGCCCCGGCAACTGACCGACAGCGCTCAGCTCAGCCGATATCGCTGCCAATGAAGCAAATGGCTCCGGCGCTTCGGCAAGATCAGCAGGTTGGTTGTGTGCGTTTTCTGCATCGTCCAGCGACCGTCCTCGTAGCCACAAGGCCAACTTAGGGTAGGACGCTTCCCATGGAAGCTGCAGATGAGTGAACGGACGAGGTTTCCACAGCACCTGATGCTCAATCAAAAAAGCATCCAGCGCGGTGAAGCGGGCGAGTAACTCCTCGCCCGTCAGCACACAAGAGGAATCAACGCCCTTGGCAGGCATCGACGCGCAACCATCGCTCCAGCTGTTTGAATGCCTGAACGAGAACAAACGACATCAGCAGGTAAATGACGCCTGCGGTGAAGAACATATCCACGTGGAGGTAGTTGCGGGCAATGATCGTGCGGGTAATGCCGGTGAGTTCGAGCAAGGTCACCGTGCTCGCCAGAGAACTGGCCTTCAACATCAGGATGACTTCGTTGCTGTAGGCCGGCAGGCCGATGCGCGCGGCGCGCGGCAGGACGATATAGAACAATGCCTTGGCCTTGGACATGCCCAGTGCACGCGCGGCTTCGATCTCGCCCGGCGGGATCGCTTGAATGGCGCCACGCAGGATTTCGGCGATATAGGCGGCAGTATGCAGGGTCATCGTGGCGACAGCGCACCAGAAGGGTTCTCGCAAATACGGCCACATGAAACTGTCGCGTACGGCGTCGAACTGAGCCAGGCCGTAGTAGACCAGAAACAGTTGTACGAGCAACGGAGTGCCACGAAAGAAAAAGATGTAAGCGTAAGGAAATGCGCGAACAAACCAGAACTTCGAGGAGCGCGCGATGCCCAGGGGGATCGCCAGCAACAACCCGAGAATAACGGCGATGCCCACCAGTTCGAGTGTCAGGACGGCGCCCTGAAAGAACTTCGGCAGCCACTTATAGATGACTTCCCATTCCATTACGTCGTCCTCACGAAGCCACGGGCGGCGCGTTTTTCCATGAAGTGCATGGTGGCCATCGCCAGTATGGTCAGGCCCAGATACATGACGGCTGCGACCAGATAGAAGGTGAATGGATGCTTGGCGAAGGTCACGGCGTTCTGCGCATTGCGCATGATTTCTTCCAGGCCGATGACCGACACCAGAGCGGTGTCTTTCATCAGGATCATGAACAGATTGCCCAGGCCGGGCAGGGCGATGCGCCACATCTGCGGCATGATCAACCGGGTGAAGATCCGCCATTTCGACAGGCCCAGGGCCTGACCGGCCTCACGGTGTCCTTTCGGAATGGCCAGGATGGCGCCACGAAATACCTCCGTGGCATAGGCGCCAAAGCACAGTCCGAGTGCGGTTACGCCCGCCACAAAGGGGCTTAGCGCCAGGTCTGGATTGCCAAAGTATTCGCCAATGGCGTTCATCGTCTTGACGGTGCCGAGGTAGATCAGCAGCACCCAAAGCAATTCCGGGACGCCACGCACCAGGGTCGAATACGTGCCGCCAAGCCACTGCAGCGGCTTGTACGGGGATGTCTTGGCCAAGGCGCCGAGCAGACCGAGTACCAGTCCCAGGCACAGGGCCGTCAGCGCCAGTTTGACGGTCATCAGCGCACCGGCGGCGAGGGCCGGGCCGAATCCGTAGAGGTCGATAATCATGGATTTCTTTTCAAATCGCGGCAGGCAAGGCCGGGAGTCGGCGCCGTCGAATCACGGCGCCGGTCCCGCAGGTCAGATCAGTAGATGCTGAACGGGAAGTACTTGTCGTTGATCTTCTTGTAGGTACCGTCGGCGACGATTTCCTTCAGGGCGGCGTTCAGCTTCTCACGCAGCGGATCGCCTTTACGTACAGCGATGCCGATCTTGTCGCTTTCCACGACCGGGTCGCCCTTGAACTCGTAGGCTTTGCCAGCATCGGTTTTCAGCCAGTCGTAGTTGGCGTACTTGTCGGCGAGGATCGCGTCGACACGACCGGAGGTCAGGTCGAGGTAGGCGTTTTCCTGGGTGTCATAGAGTTTGACGTTGAGATCGCTGCCGTAGTTGTCTTCCAGCCAGGTGCCGGCCAGCGTGGCGCGCTGGGTACCGATGGACTTGCCCTTCAGCGAGTCCTTGTCGGTTTTGAAGTCGACGTTTTTCGGTGCAATGAACTGCAGCTTGTTCGAGTAGTACGGGTCGGTGAAATCCACCGCGCCCTTGCGCTCGTCGGTGATCGACAGCGAGGAGATCAGGAAGTCGAACTTCTTCGCGTTCAGAGCCGGGATGATGCCGTCCCAGTCGGAAGTGACTACGGTGCACTCGACTTTCATCTTCGCGCACAGGGCGTCGCCGATGTCTTTGTCGAAGCCGACCACGTTGCCGCTGGCGTCTTTGTTGTTGAACGGCGGGTAAGCCGCTTCGATGCCCATCTTCATGGTCTCGGCCATGGCACCGGCGCTGAACGCGAGGGTGACGGCGGCGGCCAGGAAGACCTTTTTAAAATTCTGCATGCATGTTGCTCCGTTAGCGGTTGCTGGACATGAATTGTTTGCAGCGCGCCGAAAGCGGGTTTTCGAACACCTGCTGAGGCGATCCTTGCTCTTCTATAAGGCCCTGATGAAGGAACACCACTTCGCTGGAGACCTGACGGGCGAAACCCATTTCGTGGGTCACGAGCAGCATGGTGCGGCCTTCTTCGGCCAGTGCGCGGATGACACTAAGTACTTCCTGAACCATTTCCGGGTCAAGGGCGGAGGTGGGCTCGTCGAACAGAATCACCTTCGGCTGCATCGCCAGGGTGCGGGCGATGGCCGCGCGTTGCTGCTGACCACCGGACAGCTGCGACGGATACGCGTGGCGCTTGTCGGCGATGCCGACCTTGGCCAGCAGTGCTTCGGCGACTTCGATCGCTTCGGCCTTGCTCTGGCCGAGTACGCGGCGCGGGGCTTCGATGATGTTGTCGAGCACGCTCATGTGCGGCCACAGATTAAAGTTTTGAAACACAAAACCAATCTCGGAACGCAGGCGATTGATCTGCTTGCCATCAGCGGCAACCAGTTCGCCATTTTTGGCGGGCTTGAGCTTGAGTTCTTCACCCGCCACCAGAATCTGGCCCTGGTGCGGGTTTTCCAACAGGTTGATGCAACGCAGGAACGTGGACTTGCCGGAACCGGAGGAACCGAGGATCGAGATCACATCGCCGTCGCGGGCGGTCAGCGAGATGCCTTTGAGCACCTCAAGCTGTCCGTAGCGTTTGTGCAAGTTGCGGATTTCAAGCGCGGGCGTGGCCTCAGCCATGTGCGTTCCTCATATATGTTGCGCTCCTGCTGTTGGCGGGCCTTCCTGGCGAGGCGGCCAAGCTAGCATAGCGTTTCAATGGCAGCCAACAGCGCTACGAGCGGTAAGCGGATGGCGTGTGGCAGGTTGTCGCATCGGCACAGCAGACTGTCGCCCCATCAACAACCGAACGGGTGTTTGATCGTGCAAACCTTTGGGCGTCGCGTAAAAAAAGGCGCGATGTTGCCAGCTTTGGCGGGGTGTTGGAAGCGCTATCCGGCCGAACGTTCCTCAATTGCCCTTTTATTGTGCATCCCACACTTTTTCAGTGTGTTTCTGGTGCGCTGTTTCGTTTGAAAAGTGAGTCGCAGGGTAACGCTCTGGCGGATTGCCATTAAATCCAAGGACTTGCGATGACTGTCCGGTCGCGCGCAAAGCCGCAGCACAGAAGATTTTGAAACATTTTGGCGCAAAACTTGCGTGCAGAATAAGGAACGCCCCGTTGGTTTCTTTTTACGAGAAAGAAAATGCCAGACGGGCCGGACGCAATCGCTTTCCTTGCAAAGGTAGTTTCGATGAGCAGTACCCCAAGCTCCAATAGCCTCGAACAGGGGCTCAAACCGCGTCATGTGACCATGTTGTCGATCGCCGGTGTAATCGGCGCCGGTCTGTTCGTTGGCTCCGGCCACGCCATCGCTGCCGCCGGCCCTGCCGTGCTGCTGGCCTACGCCGCCGCCGGCACCCTGGTGGTTTTAGTGATGCGCATGCTCGGCGAAATGGCCGTTGCCTCGCCGGACACTGGCTCCTTCTCGACGTACGCCGACCGTGCCATCGGGCACTGGGCCGGTTTCACCATCGGCTGGCTGTACTGGTGGTTCTGGGTCTTGGTGATTCCACTGGAAGCCAACGCCGCCGCAACCATCCTGCACGCGTGGTTCCCTGATGTCGGCATCTGGGCGTTCGCGCTGGTCATCACCCTGTTGTTGACCGTCACCAACCTGTTCAGCGTAAAGAATTACGGCGAGTTCGAATTCTGGTTCGCACTGATCAAAGTGCTGGCAATCATCGGCTTCATCATCCTCGGTCTGGCGGCGATCTTCGGCTACTTGCCGAACAGCCAGGTCAGCGGTGTTTCGCATCTGTTCGATTCCGGCGGCTTCCTGCCCAACGGCATGGGCGCGGTACTGGGCGCGATCCTGACTACCATGTTCTCGTTCATGGGTACCGAAATCGTGACCATCGCGGCCGCGGAGTCGAAGAACCCGGGCAAGCAGATCTCCAAGGCCACCAACTCGGTGATCTGGCGGATCGGTCTGTTCTACCTCGTGTCGATCTTCATCGTCGTGGCCCTGGTGCCGTGGAACGATCCTACGCTGGCTAACCTGGGCTCCTACCAGACTGTGCTTGAGCGTATGGGCATCCCGAACGCCAAAATGATCGTCGACATCGTGGTGCTGGTAGCTGTAACCAGTTGCCTGAACTCGGCGCTGTACACCTCGTCGCGGATGCTGTTCTCCCTCGGCAAGCGTGGCGACGCCCCGGCCATGTCGACCCGCACCAATAAAAGCGGTACGCCTTACTGGGCGGTCATGCTGTCTACTGGCGCAGCGTTCCTGTGCACCTTCGCCAACTATGTTGCACCGGCTGCGGTGTTCGAGTTCCTGCTGGCCAGTTCCGGCGCCATTGCGCTGCTGGTGTACCTGGTGATCGCGTTCTCGCAACTGCGTATGCGCAAACAGCGCATGGCCCGTGGCGAGAAAATCGTCTTCAGCATGTGGCTGTTCCCGGGCCTGACCTACGCGGTGATCATCTTTATCGTCGCGGCCCTGACCATCATGCTGTTCCAGGAAGCGCACCGCGTGGAAATCCTCGCGACCGGCCTGCTGAGCCTGTTGGTGGTGGCTGCCGGCCTGCTGGTGGCCCGCCGTCGCAAGCTGGAAAAACGTGGTGCGGTGGTGCTCAACTGATCCGTAGCGCGTAATGCAAAACGGCCGCTGTCAGTGATGACGAGCGGCCGTTTTTGTTTGGCAGCGGGGTTTATTCGCTCTTGTCTTCCTGCGTGTCCACCGACTTGCCATAAGTATCCAGCGCAACCCCGAAATCGGTGATGAACTGCGGCTCGCTCAGCCAGGCCTGGGCGGTTTCGATGTCCATGCCGTCGGCCCACATGCGGTAGTCGATCAGCATGTCGGCGGCCAGGTGGGTGGCGGCCATGCCTTCGTTTTCAGCGTTTTCCATGTCCAGCAGTTCTGGATGGTCAACGATGATGAACGCCAGTTCACGCAGCAGCGTCAGCAGCATCTCGTTGCGGCTGACGGCTTCGGCGTCGCGCATTTTGCTGAACATTGCCAGGGTGTAATCCGGGATCGGCTCGGCGAGGTGGCCGAGATCGTCGTCCTGCTCCAGTGGCTTACGCCCGACCATGCGGATGTGCTTGGCTTTGGCCTTGGCGCGTTTGGCGCGTTTCTGTTGCTTGTTCAGGGATGCCATGGGAACTCAGTTCTTCTGTTGGGTTTGCGCGGCGATCGCGTCGGACGCCGCCACATAGTCGGCCTGGAAGGCCGGGGATTCGATCCACGCCAGCGCGCCGGCTTCATCGGTTTCTTGCGACCACTGGCGGTACTCGATCAGCGCGGCGAGGATGAAGTCCATCGCGCCTTCTTCGCCTTCCTGCTCAAAGACCAGCTCCAGCAACGGGTCTTCGAGGAACGCGGTGCACAGGGCTTGCTGGCTGATCTTCTCGGCGTCGATCATTTTCTTGAACAGCTCGGTCAGGTCCACCGATTCGAAGTCGATGCGATCGTCGTTCGGGTCCAGTTCCACCGGCGCTTCGGCGCGTTTGGTGCGGTTCTGCTTGGCCTTGGTCTTGGCCCGGGCGGCGCGTTTTTGCTGTTTGTTGGCGGAGGCCATGGTGTGTTCCGTCGTGCGTTGAAAGGGCTCAGCTGCGCGGCACAGTCCGCCCGGGTGTGTCGGGGGCCAGTGCGCCGGTGTGCAGCCAGGTCAGAGCGATGGGCCATAGTGTGGCTTGGTATGCGCTGCGAAAAAAGGCGAAATGTCCGACTTGTTGTTCGCCGATGTCCTGCGGCTCGATGCGCAGGTGGGTTTTCGGTGCGTTGCTGAAGCAGGCGAGCAGGCGTTCGATGGCTGCAATGGTGCCGTAAGGATCATCGCTGATGCTGATTGCCAGGGTCTGGGCGCGAACGTTGGCGAAGGGCAGGCTGCCGGCTTTCTTCATCAGCGCCCGGCCGCTTGGACGCCGCTCATATCGTGCGGTGGGCGTGCTCCAGTCGCGCACGACACCGGCGGGCGTGTCTTCCAGCCAGCCGAGGCGTTTGCCGGGAAAGTAACCACAGATCCGCGTCATCAGCGGCATTAACAGATGCCATTTGCCGAACATCCGCCAACGCTGCTCGGGCGCATAGTCACGCCAGTAAGCGAACTGCGCGCCGACCGTCACCAACCGACGAATGACCTGCCCGGATTCGCCCAGCCCCGCCGCGCAACCGCCAAAACTGTGGCCGACCACGTCGATTGGCTGCCCGGGGAATTCCCGTTGCGCACGCATGAGCATCGCTTCGAAATCCAGTGCGCCCCAATCGGTCCACGACGCCTGCAGCCCTTTTAGCGAGTCGGGCCGTGATTCGCCGATGCCGCGGTAGTCGTAGATGATCACGTCGAACCCATTGCCGAACAAATAGGCTGCGAAGCGTGAGTAGTGGCGACAGCGCACCGAAGTGGCCGCGTTGATGATGACCGCCGGGCGCTGGATATCAGGCAGCGCCTGACGCCATGTGAAACCGCCAAGTACAAAGCCGTCGGCGGCGGGTTCCTTGAAGGGCTCACCTTGCACTGCCGTCGAAGTCGGCGACGTTGACTGACTGTGTTGCCTCGCGGGCGTGTCCTGACAGCTCATGACGCTCGACCTTGGCGGGTAAGTTGCCAACGATAGTCCGCACAGCGTGCGGGAACAATTCTATTCAGTGGATTGAGTGAGCATGCGTTCTTCGATCAAAGCCTGTTCGCGATTGAGTTCGGCGCGTAACTCTTCCTCACTCGGCAGTATCGTCTTGTAACTGCTGGCGAACAGTTGCTCATTGCCCTTGAGCATTGAATAGCGCGCCACGGAGTCGCTGCTTTCGGCACACAGAATAATCCCGACGGTCGGTTTGTCACCCTCGCTGCGCTTGAGCTCGTCGTACATGCGCACATACATGTCCATCTGTCCGACATCGCGGGCGCTGAGCTTGCCGCGTTTGAGGTCGATGATCACAAAGCATTTGAGCAGGTAGTTGTAGAACACCAGGTCGATATACAGATCGACGCCATCGGTACTGATGCGTTGCTGGCGAGCGACAAAGGAAAAGCCTTTGCCCAGCTCCAGAAGAAAGCCTTGCAGGTGGTCGATCAGGGCTTGTTCAAGACCACTTTCCCTGACCTTGCCCGCCGAGGGCAGACCGAGAAACTCGAGCATGACCGGATCACGAATGAATTCCCGTGGTGTGCATTTCATTGCTGCGATGTGGGTGCTGGCTTCTTCAATCACATCGGCCTTGTCTGGACTCATGAGAAGCCGCTCGTAGTAGAGCGTGAGGATCTGGCGATCGAGGGCGCGGCTGGACCAGTTGAGGTTGGCGCATTCTTCCATGTACCAATGGCGCGCTTTTTCGTTTGCAACCCGTAACAGCCGCCGATAGTGGCTCCAGCTCAATTCGGAACGCACTGTGTTCCAAATTGGAAACAACTGATAAAAGCTGCGCATATAGCGCAGATTTCGATCATCAAAGCCCTTCCCGAACTGCGCCGTCAGATCCTTCGCCAACAGGGCCAGCAACTGCTTGCCATAGCCTGCCCGCTGCGCGCCTTGCTGTTCGAATTCGACAATATGCCGGCCAATCTGCCAGCAGGTCTGGACTTGAATCGTGTCGACGGCACGCAGCACTTTTTGCCGCGCCTGGCGAATCAGTTCGCCCAACTCCCCCAGCAACGAATCGATTTTCGGGTCTTGCGTGTCAACAGGTTTCAGCTGGCTCATCGGATCTTCCGCATTGTTGAAAACAGACGCAAAAGGATGCCAAGCGTCGCCGCGCAGGTATGTCGGGCAACACGGTGATCTCGGAAGGAAGACGGGACGGCTGTTGCAGGACGTTGCAGTTGAAAGCCTCGTTGAATGGCAGTGATCTGTAGTCCTTTTCGTACATGCGCCAAGTGCCAATCAATCTAAAACAGCCACGAATACACAAAATCTAAAAGGCGTAACGGTTGGGTTCTACGGGAACCCGGGAGTCGTCATCATGAAACGCGTTCTTTCATTCATGCTGCCCATCGCCGCGCTGGCTGCACTTTTGTTTCCGGTGATGTTGCAGGCCGCCAGTCTCGAGCCCATCGACAGCGCGGGTGTGCAGGTTCAGCAGCAACAACAGAGCGGTATCCATTATCTGGCCGGCGGCATCGGTGAAGATGAGGCGAAGGCCATACAGCAGACCCAAGGCTACAACCTGCACATGACCTTTGCGGTCGGTGCGCAGGACGAGTACACCGCCGACGTCGATGTCACGATTCAAAAGGCGCCGGGGCAAACCGTACTGACCCTCAGTCAGACCGGCCCGCTGGTGTATGTGCAATTGCCACCCGGCAAATACACCGTGGTGGCCACGCGTAAGGGCGAGACCCGGCGCGATGTCACCGATGTCGGCGGCGCTGCTGCGCGCAATCTGGTGTTCCACTGGAGCGACAACAGCTAGTGCGTTTTGACCTTGCGCTTTGCCGGGGCTGCAGGCCGGGATAGCCGTGTGATCCAGTACCATCCCGGCCCTGCGGCCAGAAGCAGCAGGGCGAAGAGTCCCTGCCAGACCATGTGAAACCAATACAGGCGCGGTTGGGTCGCGAGGGTGTAGGTCATGGCCGGCCCGCCGCGGTTGATCAGGGTGATGGAGCCTTGCACCAGCCCCTCGATAACCAGATAAGCCAGCAGCCCGCCGAGACCTGTCAGAAACACGCTGAACAGGATCGTCAGGCACTTCGACAGGTGGCTTTCGCGATAGGGTGGCGGGTGAGGCAGGACTACGCGGCGTCGTTTCTGGTTCATCAGCAGATGACCCTCTTCCGTAAGGGGCGGCCAAGGTAGCGCGGATCGCGTTTGATCGAAAGGCACTGAGATTGACGAGATCACACGTGCCGCCGCTCAGGCTCAGGAGAGCACAGTGTCCTCGCGTGCCTGAGCCAGTGGCAGACGCCCGCTCGGCTGCTCGCCGGCAAGATGCGCGCATTCGGCGATCACCGCGAGAATCTGCATCACCCCCGGCGACAGCGTGGTGCCCAGGCAAATGCGCAGCCCTGTGGAAGGATGCCCGTCGGCGAAAAAGATCCCGCTGCCGGCAACGTGACAACCGCGCTCGCTGGCCAGCCGCTCCAGTGCCGCCATGTCGGTGTGCCCGGGCAGCTTGATCCAGTGAATGAACCCGCCACGCGGCGGCACGTAGACGGTTCCCGCAGGAAAGTCGCTGCGCACCAGCCCTTCGACATGGTTGGCCAGCGAGGACAGTTGCGACCGCAGCCGCGCGCAATGTTCTTCCATGTAGCCGCGGCCGATAAATTCATTGAGGACATTTTGCGCAAGGCTGGACACCGCCAGGTTGCGCGAAAACATTTGCGCGAGGATGGCCTCCCGATACTTGCCCGCCACACACCAGCCGACGCGATAACCCGGGGCGATGGTCTTCGAAAAGGACGAGCAGTAAATCGTCTGGCCGCTGCTGTCGTAGCTCTTGATCGCGCGCGGGCGCTCAGCTTCGGGCACCAGATCGAAAAAGATATCGTCTTCGATAATCGGCACATCGGCTTTGCGAGCGACTTGTGACAATCGGGCACGGGTCTCGTCGGGCATGATGAAACCGCGTGGATTTTGCAGGGTCGGGTTGAGAAAGATCACCGACACCTTTTTCTGTTTCAGTGCTTCTTCGAGGTGATCGACATCGATGCCCGACTGGCCGTGGGTGCGAATCGGCAAGGCGCGCATGCCCAGACGCTCGATGGTTTGCAGAATGCCGTAATAGGTCGGGGTTTCGATGGCGACCGTCGCGCCTCGCGATGCGACGGCTTCGAGTGCCAGTTCCAGGGCAATGGTGTCGCCGGAAGTCACGAGCACATCGTCCGGCCCGCAGACGACGCCACGGGTCAGCATCAGTCCGGCGATGCGTCGACGTAATGCAGGCAGGCCGGGAGGTGCAACCAGCCCGGTCAGCGAGTTGTCAGCCTTGGCGGCCAGTACGGAGAGGCACTTGTTCAGCAGTACATGAGGCGTGAGGTCGCTGTGCAGGACCGCGGAGCTCAACGATGCGGTGGTGCGCGAGGCCGCCTGGGACAGCATCGCGACGACTGCATGGTTGACGTTGACGGTGACGCTGGAGAAATCGAAACCGGCAGCCGGTTTGGCCTGCCCGGACGCCGAGACGAAATAGCCGACACGCGCAACCGTTGTCACATAGGCATCGGCCTCCAGATCGGCCAGCGCGCGTTGAACGGTGGTGATACTGGTTTCAAACATCCGCGCCAGGGTGCGGATTGACGGCAGTTTCGATTCGGCTGCCCAGTCACCACTGTCGATCTGGCGAATGATCCAGTCCTTGACTATTCGCCAGCGCTTGTCCGGTAAATCAAACCTGTCCATAAGTTCTCTTGGTCATTTCTGGAAACACTTCACAGAAAGTAAAGTAAAACGACCCCCGTTGCAGCAACAATGACGATGTTCAGCACAACCAGTCCGAAGGCGAAGCGGATCAGGCTGTGTTCCTCCTGGCGGTTGGCGCCTGCCAGCCCGGTGATCAGCGACAGAATCGAAAGCGAGCCCAGCGCACCATGGCCGGCGGCGCTGTTGACCATCGCCGCGAGCCACGCTCCGTGTTCACTGGTCAATGCCGCGATGGACGGCATCACGAGGGTGTTGCCACCGACGTTGGAGCCGGTGACGTAGCCGGCAATCCCCGCGAGCAAGGCAATGGTCGGTGCCAGGGAAATCCCCGACAGCGATTGCAGGGTGCGCTGCGCCTCGACCAGAAACCCGGCGTTGACCATCACCTGGGAAAGCAGCAGGAACAGGAAAATCGTCGTCACCGGAAACTTCGCCCGGTTGAACAGAGCACGCCACGGGAAACCGTTAGCAGCGCTTTGTTTGCTGGCCATCAACAAGGTGACGATCAGCAGCGCCAGTCCTGGCGATGCCAAGGGTTTCCACGACACATGCTCGCCCTTGATGATCCACAGCGCATCCCAACCGGACAGCACGAACACCGCACGGGACGCGACGATGACGCCGAGCAGGGCCAGATACGGCCAGGCCGCACTTGGCCAGCGCACCAGTTTGCCACGCTGCGAGAACGAGATGCCGAGGCCGACGCAGGCGACCGTCAGCCCTGCCAGCACGCCGGAGACTTCCGGGCCGACCCACAGGTTGATCGAGTACAGCACGGCGATGAACAGCGCCGTCACCAGCAGCAACCCGAGCCACGGTGCCACGCTGCGGATGCCGGCCTGCCACAGGGCGATGGCGGCGAGGCAGAGGAACACCGGCGCACTGATCAGGGCCGAGTGGCTGCCGAGCGTTTCCGCGGGCAAGTGCGCCAGCAGTCCACCGATCACCGTCGCCAGGCCGAGGGTGCCCCACGGCATGATGACCATCCCGGCCAGGGCGATTTTCATCCCCGCCTGGCGGCTGAACAGGCCCATCAGTAACGGCACGGTGGCGATCAGCGAAACGCCGAAACCGGTCATGGCTTCAAGCAGCGGTGCCAGGCCGAGGACGATGAAAATGACCTGCGCCGGTGGTGTCCAGCCCAGTTCCTTGACCCAGGCGCCGATGGCCTGGGGTGCACCGCCGCGCTCGACCAGAATGACGAACGCCAGCCCCGGCACGATCACGCACGCGGTGCTGAGAAACAGAATGGCGGTGTCCTGAAAGATCGCCGAGGTGATGGCCGAGGAAAACGGCCCGGCAGCGCCCAGCCCCCACAACACGAACACCAGCGCAGCGCCTGCCAGCGCGGCCTGCACCGGTGGCCGGCGGATCACCAGAATCAGCGCGATTACCAGGCCGATGGGCGACATTTGCAACAAGAGCGAAGTCATACACAGTTTTCCTTAACTTAATCGTGAGTCTGCCCGCTGTACTCGGTCGCCCGCATCGACGCCCGCTCACAAAAAGTCTGATACCACTCGTTCAGGCGCGGGTGCGCGCTAAAGTCCGACAGCTCGCGAAAGGCGATCCAGTCGAGGGCGGTCGCCAGGGCGATGTGGCCGAGGGTAATCGGGCCATTGAGGTCGATGTGCTCCTCGATGAAGCGATAGGCCTCCTTGAGCTTGTAGGCCTGGCCGTCGGCATAGGCCGGGTAACGCAAGGCCTGCGGACGGCGCTCGACTTCCCAGCGCAGCTTGATGCCGACATCGCACATGCCTTGCGCCAGGGCCTGCAGACGCAGCGCCTTGTAGCGCTCGGGGCCGCGCGGCGGGATGAGTTTCGGCCCGTCGCTCAGGTCGTCGAGGTATTCGCAAATGACGATGGAGTCAAACAGCGCCGTGTCGTCCGGCAGCATCAGCACTGGCACCTTGCCCAACGGGTTGGCCTTGTAGATGGTCGCGTTCGGCGAGGTCGGGCTGGTCTCGTGGTGGATGACCTCAAGGCTTGAAGCCATCCCCAGTTCGTGGGCAAGCACCAGCACTTTGCGGGCGTAGGGTGAATGCGTCTGGTAGTAAAGTTTCATGCTGGAGTTCCTGCTTCAAGAATTGCCGCGGCCGCTCGATGGGCGTCCATGAACAGACGCGAAGGCGCACCCGCCGAAGTGACGTAATGGTTGTAGTAGCAGGAGCCCTCGGCGAGTGGCCCGAGTACCCAGAGGTTGCGAACCGCTTCGCCGCGGATTGATTTGGGGTGGCAAGCGGCGTCGACGTCGATGCCGTCGATGCCTGCCTCTTCGGTGCGTGGACGGATCAGCCCCAGGCGCGCGAGATCGCGCACCGGTGCACAGTCGCTGTTGATCACGCCGCTGCCCTGCACATAGCCGGCGACGCGGCGGTAATGCTCGGTCGCTGGCGCGGTGCCGGGCATGAGGAAGGTCAGCAGACCGGCATCGCACAGGGCAAGCAGGTCGGCGTGGCGCTCCTTCTGCGGGCCGGCGACGAGGCGGTTGATCGCCTTGTGCCAACGGCCATAGAACTGACGATGCGAGGCCTCGGTCAGGCCGTCGAAATCGACGGCTTGGCGCAAGCGGTCACGCAGATCGCGCCAGACTTCGATGGCGGCCTTGATCGCCGATTCGCCGCGTCCCACTCGCGACTCGTGCAAGTCGGCCTCGAGCGCGTGATAGATCCACGAGTGATAGTTGTGCGCGGTCACACTGGCGGGCAGCGCATGGCAGATCAGCGCCAGTGGATCTATCGAGCCACTGGCGGCTTCGTATTCGCGCAGCAACGCTTCGCAAGCGACGACACCGGCGGTCCCGGCCGTGCTCACCGTCCTGAGGCGGCTCAGCACTTCGCGATGCCGCTCGGCGTCAGATTGAGCGTGCAACACGGCGACAGCGGCGGCGCGCATTTCCACCAGCATGAGCGGCAGAATGTCCTGCTCGAAGTCCAGTCGCCCGTCCTTGGCGTCGGCCCGCAGCGCGTCGATGCGCGCCGGGGTCAGGAGCACGGCTTGATGGCGTGGGCAGTCGGTCAGGCCATTGGGCCGCGTGCGGAAGGGCAGGCCGTCGCGTGACTGCACGTAAATCACCGGCTCCTGGCCTGAAGGGTGGTAGACGTGGCTGGCGTCGGCGCGGCGAGTGTATTGCCCGCCGCGTCCGGCGGTCAGGGCAGCCAGCGTGTCCATGGCGCCCAGCCCGAGGCCCTCGAGCAGAATGCTTTCGCCCGGTTCGATGCGGTCGAGGCTGCCTGGCAACGGATAGATATTGCCGATGCGCTGGCGATCGGCGGCCTGCACCCGACCGGTGTGGCCGACAGTCAGGATCAGTCGGTCCACCGTGATTTCGGCCCCCGCTGGCGTTTTCAGGCGGTAGCGCTTGCCATCGACCGAGTCGACGGCGGTCACGGCCTGGTGATGCAGGCGCACGCTGACCCATTGCGGCGCGGTCGCCAGAATGCGCGTAAAGGCATCGGCCAGATAAGCGCCGAGCAGATGCCGTGGCAGAAAGTCCTGGGCCTGGACCTCGCGGCCTTCACTCGCCAACAGCCCGCTGTCGGCATCGACCTTGAGGTTCTGCTCGCGGCACCATTGCAGGAAGTCCGGCCCCGAGCGTGCTTGCGCCTGCGGCAGATCACCGAAGGCTGCCGCATCGGGAAACACGCCCAGTTGCCCGGCGACGGTGTTGAGCAGCAGGTAGTCCGGTTGATCGGGCCAGTGCGCGCCGCAACCGTGCACGTTGGGCTCAAAGATATTGAGCACCACCGGTTGCTCGGGGCGCGTTTCGCTGAGGCTCAGCAGCCGTTCGAAGATCGACAGGCCGCGCGAGCCGCAACCCACCAGGCCGATGTGCAGGGGCGCCTTCACCATCTGCGCTCCTCCCCGAAAAACGACGGGATGGCAACGGCCTGACCTTCCTTGACCGCGATGTCGTGGACCATACGGCCGATCGCCAGGTCGAGAATGCCCATGCCGAACGGCGAATAGATCAGCGGTTTGTCCCGGCTTACCTGCAGGTCGCCGCGAATCAACTGCGCCACGGTGCCGGTGACGAAGTCGCGATGGCCGTACTTCTGCTCGGCCAGATGCGGCGAGGTATTGGCTTTCAGGCAGTGGGTCACGTCATCGAAGTAGTTGTAACTTTCTTCGATGATTTCCGCACCGATATCCCGCAGCGAGATATTCAGCACGATCTGCCCCGGACGGAATGTGCCGTTGCCTTTGACGTAAGGCTCACCGGCACTGGTCGCGAACACCACGATGTCGGCGCTCAGGGCGTCGGCCAGCGGCACGATCTGCACTTGCGGCACCGCGAGCTGCTCAGCGAACGCTGCCAGCGCTTCGGCCGATTCAGTATTGAGGTCGTGAATTTCGACACGGTCGAACGACCAGTCGTCGCTGATGAATGTTTCGAGGATGTTGCGCGCAATCACCCCGCCACCCACGATCGACAGTCTTGGCGCACGCTTGTTCTGGCCATTGAGCCACCAGGCGCCGAGCACCGCCGACGCTGCTGTACGCACGGCGCTGATCAGTGCGCCTTCAAGAAGGGCGTAGGGATAGCCGGTGTCCGGATCGTTGAGGATCAGCACCGCAGAGGCGCGGGGAATCCCCGATTTGATGTTGTCGGGGTAGCTGGCAATCCATTTGATCCCGGAGACCGATTGATCACCCTCGCTGTCGACGATCGCCGCCGGCAAGGCAATGATCCGGTTCGCCGGCTGCTCTGGGAAGCGCAGGAAGTAACTGTCGGGGTTGACCGTCTCGCCACGCTCATGGGTCAGGTAGGTTTGCGCCACCAGCTCGATAGCGTCCTGGCGCAGGCCGTTGAGGATGTTCTTGACCGCAGCGCCGGGCACCACATGGAAGGGTTGAATCGAGGTTTGAGTCGTCATTGTGTTTTACGCCGAAAGTGCCAGAGCGGGTTCTGGGAAGAGAGGTTGCAGCGCCGCAGCGCCGAGACGCTGGGTCACCCAGTCGTCGGAGTAGATGGTTTCGAGGTATCGCTCGCCCATGTCGGGTGAGATCGCCACGACGACGTCGTCGGGGCGGATGTGCGGCGCCCACTGCTGCACGCCGGCGAGGACGGTGCCGGTGGAGCCGCCGAAGAGCAGGCCGTAGCGCTGCGCCAGCCAGCGGCAGACCTTGATCGTCTGTTCTTCAGGGATGGACAGGAAGTCGTGGATGCCGGCCGGTTCGAAAATCTCCGGGCGACGGCTGGTGCCGAGCCCCGGGATATGACGCGGGCCACCCGGCAGGCCGAAGGTGACCGAGCCGACGGTATCGACGGCGATGACCTTGGTGTGCGGGTGGTGTTCGGCGAAGTAGTTTTTGCAGCCCATCAGCGTGCCGGTGGTACCGGCGCCGACGAACAGGTAATCCACTTGTGGAAACCTGCGCGCGATCGACCGGGCCGTCGCTTGATAGTGGGCGAGGGGGTTGGTCGGATTCTTGTACTGATTGAGCCAGATGTAGTCGGCGTTGTCGGCCACCAGTTGCTCGATCAGGCGAATGCGCGAATTCAGGAAACCGCCGTTTTCGTCGCGCTGATCGACCATGATCATCTCGGCGCCGAGGGCATGGATCAGTTTCCGGTTCGGCGCGGAAATGTTCGGGTCGATCACGCAGACAAACTTGTAACCCTTGGCCGCGCAAACCATCGCCAGCGCGACCCCCAGATTCCCTGAAGACGACTCGACCAGACGGGTTTTATGGGTAATCAGGCCCCTGACTTCCAGGTCGGTAATCAGTGCGTGCGCGGTTTTCAGCTTGATCGAGCCGGCAGGATTCAGTCCTTCGATTTTCAGCTGGATCGTTGCGCTGCAAAGATCGCCAATCTGTACGTAACTCTCTTCGTTGATAAGTTGCTTGATCATACGTCGTCCGTTTCGCTCTTTCGCCGGGCGCGCAGGGGCCCGGCATTCATCCTGGAATGTTTGAAAAGCAGTAATTGCCGTTCGCCTGTTGAGTGTTTTTAGATTTTTTATCTGGACAGGAAGTGACCTTTCGGTGGACGCCGATCTATTCAAAAAATCAGGTTTTGCGCTCTGAGGGCCGCACGAGCCCAGAGTGTTGCGGGGCGCACAGTAGAGCCAGTCATTGGCTCGCCAAGGCTTGGCGCCATAGTGGCGAAATGGTCTATGCAGGGAGAGATACAGATTTTGGGTATTTTTCAGTACAGCCTGGAGGGGAGGTGTATCGAGAGCGGAGGGCTGACGGGGCGAAGAGGGGGGTGTGGCTGAATCGCAGGCATAAAAAAACCCTGAATCTTGCGATTCAGGGTTTTCGGTATTTGGTGCCCAGAGACGGAATCGAACCGCCGACACGGGGATTTTCAATCCCCTGCTCTACCGACTGAGCTATCTGGGCAACGGGGCGCATTAAAAGGGTTTTTCGGATTTACGTCAACGACTTTTTTAAAATTTCTTAAATTAATTCCGTCGCTTACGATCCGACCCCCGATTTTGCGGGGTTACTCAGCAGGCGGAACGTAGCCTTCAGCCTTGGCGTATTCCTCACCTGAGAAGTACTTGTCCATTTCGCCCTGAAGATATTTGCGATCTTCGGCGTTCATCATGTTCAGGCGTTTTTCGTTGATCAGCAGGGTCTGGTGTTTTTGCCAGTCTGCCCAGGCCTTGGCCGAGACGTGATCAAAAATGTCCTGGCCTTTGGCGCCCGGGAACGGAGCGCGCTCCAGGGCGGGCAATTCTTCTTTGTACTTGCGGCACATGATGGTGCGGGTCATGACGACTCTCCTGCGTTCAATACGGCGGCCGCGCGCTCGAGCAAGGTTTTGACCGGGGCGGCAAGGCCCAGGCGCGGCGGGGTGGCGAGGTTATACCAGAGCCAGTCGGCCTCGGCCACGTGGTGGCTGGCCTCCTGCACCTGGACCAGCCAGGGTTCGATGGCCAGCTGGAAATGGCTGAATGTGTGGACAAGGCTCGGCAGCGCCTGCTGCTCGCCCATGGTCAGCGCGTGCTGATCGGCGAGATGTTGCAGGTCGTCGAGATCATCGAGTTCCGGCAGGCTCCACAAACCGCCCCACAGACCGCTGGACGGGCGCCGGTAAAGCAGAATCGCGCCGTCGCCGTTGGCGAGCATCGGCATCAGCGTGCGCTTCTGCGGGATGGCCTTGCGCGGCTTGGGAATCGGATAGCGGGTTTCGAGGCCGAGCATGTGCGCTTCGCAGCCGCGTTCCAGCGGACACAGCAGGCAGCTCGGTTTGCTGCGGGTGCACAGCGTCGCACCCAGATCCATCATCGCCTGCGTATAGGCGTTGACCCGGTCGTGCGGCGTAAAGCGCTCGGCAGTGGCCCACAACTGTTTGGCAACCTTCGGCTCGCCGGGGTAACCCTCTTGCGCGGTAAACCGCGCCAAAACGCGTTTGACGTTGCCGTCGAGGATCGGCGCGCGCAGGCCCATGCTGATGCTGGCGATGGCGCCTGCGGTGGACAGGCCGATGCCCGGCAGCTCCGTGAGCTTTTCGACGTCACGGGGAAACTCGCCACCGTACTGGCTGACAACGATCTTCGCGGTCTTCTGCAAATTGCGCGCGCGGGTGTAATAACCCAGCCCGGTCCACAGGTGCAGCACTTCGTCTTCGGGCGCTTCAGCCAGCGCTTGAACCGTCGGCAGCGCGGCCATGAAGCGGTCGAAGTAATTGAGCACGGTGCTGACCTGAGTCTGCTGCAACATGATCTCCGACACCCACACCCGATATGGGTTGATGCCTTGCTGCCAAGGCAAATCGTGGCGGCCGTGGCGGTCGAACCAGTCCAGCACCGCCGTGGAAAACTGCTCCGCTCTCATCGCTTGAACAGCCCCTTCAATGCGTTTTTCAGTTCCGGGCTGACTTTGTCGCCCAGTTTCTCGTCGAGCTTCTCGCTGAGCTTGTCGCCGGCCACTTTTGTCGCGACCTGGCCCAGGCGTTCGTTGTCCACGCGGCAGGCCTTGGCGCCCAGTTCCAGCGGACCACGGCAGCGCAGCGGCCATTCGATGCCGACGAATTTCTCGCCGACCTGGCAGGCCGGGTCCGGCATGGCACTGGTGTCGCCTTCGACGATGATGCCGACGCGGTAGTCCATGCCGAGTACGCGCAGGTCGATATCGCCGTCACCGTTAACCGTCATGCCCGGGATGCGCACCTTCAGGTCCGGGTTGCTGGCGATGCCGTTGCGGAACGTCAGGTTGCCCTTGAGCTCCTGGAACGGCGTGTCCTTGCCCCGTGGCTCGCCGCTGAGGGTTTTGCGGTTGAGCGTGGCGATGCCTTTGCACAGTTGCTGTTCAAGGTTGGCGTTGAGCAGCACGCCGTTGTTGATCACGAAACTGGCGTTGCCGTTCAGGGTTTCGATCAGTGCCTGCTGGCTGTTGCCGCTGCCGGTGAGATTGCTGGTGAGGGTCACCAGACCTTTGACGGGCGGGTTCTTGCCCTGGCTTTCGAGGATTTTCTCGACGGGCACACGGTTGATTTTGGTCGTCAGGTTCAACACCGGTGCACTCGGGCGCACATCGAGGGTGCCGCTGGCCTCGAAACCGCCGTTATACAACTCACCGCTGAGGTTGCTCAGGGTCAACAGACCGCCCTGGCCGCTGGCCTTGAGTGCGGCGTTCTGGATCGGCAGTTTGTCGAGGGTAAGTTGGCCGAACGTCAGATCGGCATCCACATCCAGTTTGGCCAGACGCTCGACCGGCAGCAGGCGCTCGGTGCTCCAGGCGCTCTTGCTCGGTTTTTCCGGCAGCGGCGTGGAACCGGCACCGGCCATGGCATCGGCTTCGGTGCTGGCGACTTCGGCCTGACGCACTTGCGTGGCGTTTTTCGCCTGGTCCGATTTCGGCGGCAGGTAACGGTCGACGTTAAAGGTGTCGGCTTTGAGGGTCGCGCGTAGCGACTGCCTGGCGAAGTCCTCGACGGCAATGCGACCGCTGAAGCTGCTGTCGTCGAGTTTGAGGTTGATGTTGTCGAGGGCGACGCTGGTCGGAGTGGCCGCCACGCGGCTGACCAGTTCGACCTTGCTCAGGCTGCCTTCGGCCATCGCCGGCAGTTTCTGACCGATGCTGTCGACGAACTTCGCCAGATCGAACTGGGCGATCGACAGGCCGCCGGTGATCTGCGGCGTCTTGTCGAGGTCATTGGCCTTCAGTTCGCCCAGTGCACGCAACTGGTTGGCGGAGATCTTGATCCCGGTCCATTCGGCGACGTTCGCCGCTTTATCCAGCAGCACCTGGCCTTGAGCGGAGAAGGTCATGGTCTTGCCTTGCAGCGGATCGCCGGTCAGTTCGCCGGACAGTTTCATGTCCTCGAACTTGTAGCGTTGCAGGGCGCGCTCGATGCGCAGTTCACCATTGAGCTCGGTGCGCACCCGCAGCACAGGCTGATTGGTGCTGAGGAACGCTGTGGCTTTGAGCGGAATGTTGGTCGAATCATGTACCGCGCCGGTGCTCAGCTGGATGCTCTCGGCGCTGAATTGCTTGCCGGTCTGCTCGTCGTTGTATTCAACGCGGGCGTTGTTGACGGTCAGGCTGTCGATGTCGAGGCGGATCGGCTGCGGTGGTTTTTCCGGCTGCGCGGGGGCTTCGGCAGTCGGTGCGCTGGCGGGAGCAGGGCTGCCGGCAGGTGCGGCGGGCGTCGGCAATTTGCCGATGTCTTCCCAGTTGCCGTGGCCGTTCTTGTCGCGTTTCAGGCGCAGGTTCAGGCCTTCGACCCGCACATCGCTCATCTGCACTTCACGGCGCAACAGGGGCAGTACGCGCACGGACAGGCCAAGCATCTGCAGATCGGCATACGGTTCGGCAGGATTGATCAGCGTGGCGACGCTGGCTTCGTGCAGTTCCAGGCCGAGCCACGGGAACAGGCTCCAGCCGATATCGCCATTGAGCGTCAGCTCGATGTGGGCCTTGTCACGGGCTATCTGGCGAATCTCGTCTTTATAGTCGTTGGGATCGAAGAGGTGGGTCAGGGCAAAGCCTGCCGCCACAATGATCAGCAACAACCCGAGAAGTACCAGACCCAGGATTTTGCCGAACGCTTTCATGGGCGAGTCCTTGTAGTTAGTCGAATTCGTAATTTAGCCGGGGAGTATAGCGCTGCATCCACCCGGTTCGGGGCGCCGTCATCTCGCTATTACTTCCAGTGGCACGTGCAATTTGGCCGCCAGCGCCTGCGCTTCAAGGTGTCCGGCGGGTGCCAGCAGGCGCAGTTCCGCCCCCGCTTGCGACGCCATTTTTTGCGCTTGGTTCACCAGCCGCTCGGCAACTCCGCGACGCCGGGTAATTTTCCGCACACATAAATGGGACAGATGCCAAACGCCGTGGTGCCTTGTCAGGTGCCCGGCACCGAGCAGGCGATCATTGAAACGTCCGGCAATCAAACAGCCGTCAGCGAGGGCGTTTTCGATCAGATCGGCCGCGCCGGTGAACGGTGCGAACAGCCATTGCGGCGCATCGCGATAGATTTTCTGCAAATCCTGCTGATCCTGATAACTGGCGTCTTCAAGCGTTTGAACGATGACAGGCATGATTTTTCCGTTTGTGAAGCGCTATGCAGGAGCCGCAGCAGGCCGCGATCTGTTGCCGTTGGTGATTTCAAGAATGATCAAACGATCGCAGCGTTGTGCAGTGCCTGCAGGTAAGGAGATCAGGTGACATGAAAAAAGGTGATATCAGTTTGGTTTTTCTGTCACGTGCAAATGGTAACCTTCGCCCGTTCGTCCGTCCTTCTGCGACTTAACGTCGCGCCTTCAAGGAGCTTCACCCAAAAAAACGGTCATGCCTGCGTGCATAAAGGCCGGGGGTGAGCAGTGGCTGGCGAACCATACTAATAATTGGGGGATACACAATGAGCACGAGCATCACGGCGGACGGCCTTCGCGCCGACCAGCCTGCGTTCCTGTCCAAGGAACGCATCATCGCCAAGCCCGGTTTCAACCGCTGGCTGGTACCACCGGCCGCTCTGGCCATCCACCTGTGCATCGGCATGGCCTACGGTTTCTCGGTGTTCTGGCTGCCGCTGTCCAAGGCGCTGGGCGTCACCGCTCCAGTGGCTTGCGCACCGGACATGAGCTTCATCGCACAAGTGTTTTCGTCGCAATGTGACTGGCCGATCTCGATGCTCGGCTGGATCTACACCCTGTTCTTCATCTTCCTCGGCTGCTCGGCAGCCATCTGGGGCGGCTGGCTGGAACACGCCGGCCCACGCAAGGCCGGTGTGGTATCGGCACTGTGCTGGTGCGGCGGTCTGCTGATTTCGGCGCTGGGTATCTATACCCACCAGATCTGGCTGATGTGGATCGGCTCCGGCGTGATCGGCGGTATCGGTCTGGGCCTGGGCTACATCTCGCCGGTCTCGACCCTGATCAAGTGGTTCCCGGACAAGCGCGGCATGGCCACCGGCATGGCAATCATGGGTTTCGGTGGCGGCGCGATGGTCGGTGCACCGCTGGCGACTGCGCTGATGAGCCACTTCGCTTCGCCGGCCGGTGTCGGCGTCTGGCAGAGCTTCGTGGCCATGGCTGCGATCTACTTTGTGTTCATGATCGGTGGCGCCCTGGCCTACCGCGTGCCGCCAACCGGCTGGAAGCCTGAAGGCTGGACCGCGCCGGCGAAGAAAGCGTCGAACGCGATGATCACCCACCGTCACGTGCACGTGAATGTGGCGTGGAAAACCCCGCAATTCCGTCTGGTGTGGCTGGTGCTGTGCCTGAACGTGTCCGCCGGGATCGGCATTCTGGGCATGGCCTCGCCGCTGTTGCAGGAAGTGTTTGGTGGCCGCCTGCTGGGGGTTGACGTGCCGTTCGGCCAACTGGATGCCGGGCAACTGGCTTCGATTGCCGCAATTGCTGCCGGTTTCACCGGTCTGCTGAGCCTGTTCAACATCGGTGGCCGGTTCTTCTGGGCGTCGTTCTCCGACTACCTGGGTCGCAAAAACACCTACTTCGTGTTCTTCGCCCTGGGTTTTGCCCTGTACGCATTGATCCCGAACCTCGGTCACCTGGGCAACGTCGCGCTGTTCGTGGCGGCGTTCTGCATCATTCTGTCGATGTACGGCGGTGGTTTCGCCACGGTGCCGGCGTATCTGGCCGACCTGTTCGGTACGCAGATGGTGGGTGCGATCCACGGTCGTCTGCTGACCGCCTGGGCGGCAGCCGGTGTGCTCGGTCCGGTGTTGGTGAACTACCTGCGTGAGTACCAGTTGAGCATCGGCGTTGACCGCGCGGCTGCCTACGACATCACCCTGTACATCCTCGCCGGCCTGCTGGTGCTGGGCTTCCTGTGCAACCTGCTGGTTCGTCCGGTGGCTGACAAGTACTTCATGACCGACGCTGAACTGGCTGCCGAACAGGCGCTGGGCCACGACAAAGGTGCTGACGCGACTACGGTTCTGGAGTGGAAAGCCGCGCCGGGCAGCAAGCCGTTGGCCGTCGCAGCATGGCTGGTGGTGGGGATTCCGTTGGCGTGGGGTGTGTGGGTGACCCTGCAGAAAACGGCGGTACTGTTTCACTAAGTAAAAACGCAGTACCCCTGTAGGAGTGAGCCCTGCTCGCGATAGCGGTCTGACAGTCACAGAAATGTTGATTGCCAGGTCCTGATCGCGAGCAGGCTCACTCCTACAGTTGTTTTTGGGGTGCCTGTAATGGCTTGTATGGACATGTCTACCCGCGACAGCCGGGACTTCTGTCCGTCAGCGATATTGCGTCTCGTGTTTCTGTTTCGGCCCCGCGTGCCTATAATGGCTGCCTTTTTCGCCCAATGATTTTGCGGAGCTGGTGATGGCCGAACGTAAGGCGTCTGTCGAGCGCGACACTCTGGAAACCCAGATCAAAGCCTCGATCAACCTTGATGGCACCGGAAAGGCCCGATTCGATATCGGTGTTCCTTTTCTTGAGCACATGCTGGATCAGATCGCCCGTCACGGGTTGATCGACCTGGATATTGAATGCAAGGGCGATCTGCATATCGACGACCACCATACCGTGGAAGACGTCGGTATCACCCTCGGCCAGGCCTTCGCCAAAGCCATCGGCGACAAGAAAGGCATCCGTCGCTACGGCCACGCCTATGTGCCGCTCGATGAAGCGCTGTCGCGTGTGGTGATCGACTTCTCCGGCCGCCCGGGCCTGCAGATGCACGTGCCGTACACCCGCGCCACCGTGGGCGGCTTCGACGTTGACCTGTTCCAGGAATTCTTCCAGGGCTTCGTCAACCACGCACTGGTCAGCCTGCACATCGACAACCTGCGTGGCACCAACACCCACCACCAGATCGAAACCGTGTTCAAGGCTTTCGGCCGCGCCCTGCGCATGGCCGTCGAGCTGGACGAGCGCATGGCCGGGCAAATGCCATCGACCAAAGGCGTCCTGTAATGCAGACGGTTGCAGTTATCGACTACGGCATGGGCAACCTGCACTCGGTGGCCAAGGCCCTCGAGCACGTCGGTGCCGGCAAGGTGCTGATCACCAGCGATGCCGACGTGATCCGCGAAGCCGACCGCGTGGTCTTCCCCGGTGTTGGCGCGATTCGCGACTGCATGGCGGAAATTCGTCGCCTCGGTTTCGACTCGCTGGTGCGTGAAGTCAGCCAGGATCGTCCGTTCCTCGGCATCTGCGTCGGCATGCAGGCCTTGCTCGACACCAGCGAAGAGAACGACGGCGTTGACTGCATCGGCCTGTTCCCGGGGGCGGTGAAGTTCTTCGGCAAAGACCTGCATGAAGACGGCGAGCACCTGAAAGTCCCGCATATGGGCTGGAACGAGGTGAAGCAGAAGGTCAGTCACCCGCTGTGGCACGATATTCCGGACATGGCGCGTTTCTACTTCGTGCACAGCTACTACATCGCCGCCGCCAACGCGCGGCAGGTGGTGGGCAGCGGTCATTACGGGCTCGATTTCGCCGCAGCACTGGCCGATGGCTCGCGTTTCGCCGTGCAGTTCCACCCGGAGAAGAGCCATACCCATGGCCTGCAACTGCTGCAGAACTTCGCCGCGTGGGACGGTCGCTGGTAAATGGCTGCCAAGAAGTCCAAACCGCCGATCCTGACCCTCACTCCCGAGCAGGAGAACGAGGTCAATCGCAAGATCCAGCGGTTCATGGAAGACCGATTCGAACTGGACCTGGGTTCGTTCGAAGCGGCGGAAATTCTTGAGCTGTTTACCCGCGAAATTGCTCCGCACTATTACAACAGGGCGATTTTCGATGTGCAGACCCACCTCAAAGAGCGGTTTGAAAGCATCGAAAGCGACCTGTGGGCGCTCGAGAAAAACTGATTTCCGAGCCAAGCTGAACATTCAAATTTGAAGGTTTGCCAGATGCTGATTATTCCCGCTATCGATCTTAAAGACGGTGCCTGCGTACGTCTGCGCCAGGGCCGCATGGAAGATTCCACAGTGTTCTCCGATGACCCGGTGAGCATGGCTGCCAAGTGGGTGGAGGGCGGTTGCCGCCGTCTGCATCTGGTCGATCTGAATGGCGCGTTCGAAGGCCAGCCAGTCAACGGCGAAGTGGTCACTGCGATCGCCAAGCGCTATCCGACTTTGCCGATCCAGATCGGCGGCGGCATCCGTTCGCTGGAAACCATCGAGCACTACGTCAAGGCGGGCGTGAGCTACGTGATCATCGGCACCAAAGCCGTTAAAGATCCGGCCTTCGTCGCTGAGGCCTGCCGCGCGTTCCCGGGCAAGATCATCGTCGGTCTGGATGCCAAAGACGGTTTTGTCGCCACCGATGGCTGGGCTGAAATCAGCACCGTGCAGGTCATTGATCTGGCCAAGCAGTTTGAAGCCGACGGCGTCTCCTCGATCGTTTATACCGACATCGCCAAAGACGGCATGATGCAGGGTTGCAACGTGCCGTTTACCGCTGCGCTGGCCGCTGCCACGAAGATCCCGGTGATCGCTTCCGGCGGTATCCACAATCTGGGTGACATCAAGTCGCTGCTCGACGCCAAGGCGCCGGGCATCATCGGCGCCATCACTGGCCGGGCGATCTACGAAGGCACCCTCGACGTCGCCGAAGCGCAAGCTTTCTGCGATTCGTACAAAGGCTGAGGACTGACCATGGCGCTGGCCAAACGCATCATCCCTTGCCTGGACGTGGACAACGGCCGGGTCGTCAAAGGTGTGAAGTTCGAGAACATCCGTGACGCCGGTGACCCGGTGGAAATCGCCCGGCGCTATGACGAGCAGGGTGCCGACGAGATTACCTTCCTCGACATCACCGCCAGCGTCGATGGCCGCGACACTACGCTGCATACCGTCGAGCGCATGGCCAGCCAGGTGTTCATCCCGCTGACCGTGGGCGGCGGCGTGCGCACCGTGCAGGACATTCGCAACCTGCTCAATGCCGGTGCGGACAAGGTCTCGATCAACACCGCAGCGGTGTTCAACCCTGAGTTTGTCGGCGAAGCCGCGCAGCATTTCGGCTCGCAGTGCATCGTCGTCGCCATCGACGCGAAGAAAGTCTCAGGCCCGGGCGAAACCCCGCGCTGGGAAATCTTCACCCACGGCGGACGCAAGCCGACCGGCCTCGACGCGGTCGAGTGGGCGAAGAAAATGGAAGGCCTCGGCGCCGGCGAGATCCTGCTGACCAGCATGGATCAGGACGGCATGAAAAACGGCTTCGACCTCGGCGTGACCCGCGCCATCAGCGATGCGCTGGGCATTCCGGTCATCGCTTCCGGCGGCGTCGGCAACCTGCAGCATCTGGCTGACGGCATCATTGAAGGCCACGCCAGCGCAGTGCTGGCGGCGAGTATTTTCCACTTCGGCGAATACACCGTGCAGGAAGCAAAAGCGTATATGGCCAAACGCGGCATCGTAATGCGCTAAACCGTACGGGCCAGTGGACACCATGGCGCACCCAAGGCACTCTTGGGCACGCCATGGATTCCGGTAGCCCGACATGATCAAACGCCTGCTCCTTGTTCTCGCCAGTGCCTCTTTGTTGTTGATCAACAATGCCCGGGCCGAAAACAGTCCCGACACCGATCTGGTGCTGCTCACCGAAAACTTCCCGCCCTATAACATGGCGAAGAACGGCAAAAATTTCGCCCAGGGCGAGAACATCAATGGCATCGCCACCGATATCGTCCGTGAAATGTTCCAGCGTGCCGGGATCACTTACAGCCTGACTCTGCGTTTTCCTTGGGAGCGCGTCTACAAACTCGCCCTGGAAAACCCCGGTTACGGTGCCTTCGTGATGGCGCGTCTGCCGGACCGGGAAAAACTCTTCAAATGGGTCGGCCCGATCGGCCCTGACGACTGGATCATGTTGGCCAAGGCTGACAGCAAGATCACTCTCGAAACCCTCGAGGATGCGCGCCAATACAAGATCGGCGCCTACAAGGGGGATGCCATTGCCGAGACACTGGCCAAGCAGGGGCTGAAGCCGATCGTGGTGCTGCGTGATCAGGACAATGCGAAAAAACTGGTCGGCGGGCAGATTGATTTGTGGGCCACAGGCGATCCTGCCGGACGGTATCTGGCGCGGCAGGACGGTGTTACCGGCCTCAAGACTGTGCTGCGCTTCAACAGCGCAGAACTGTATCTGGCACTGAACAAGGATGTGTCAGATACAGTCGTTGCCAAGTTGCAGGCTGCGCTGGATCAAATGCGCAAGGATGGGATTGTCGACGAGATCATGGGGCGCTATCTGTAGCAGTCGATAGTTCCAGCGATGACGGTGCAATGATGTCGACCGCACCACCACTGTCCTCGGAGCCTGGCGGTGTGCTCATGGTCAGTTGCCGGCACGCGTTGGCAATCTCGATTTGTTCCGGCGGAAATTGCGTCAGATGAAAGCTGGAGTCGTCGGTATAGCGGAATTCGACGGCCACCTGAGTGCCGTCCTCCCGTATGAGTTTGTAATGACTTTCCATCTGGTAGACCGCGACGGCAGTCTGCTTCGCAACCATGGCGATGACGACCTGAGGACGTGACTCCATCCAGCTGCTCGCAGAATTTTCGGTATGAGTGAAGTGTTCCGGCAGGCGGGCCGAAAGTTTCGTCACCCGTCTATCGCTCAACGCCACGGATGGCCAGGCCTTGTCGATTTCAATCGACGTCAAGCCGCTGAACACGCGTAGCCCTATCGGGTTTTGTGTTCGGTGGGTGATCCATTTGGCCGCACGGGTGTTGTCCGAGGTGTTGTGGTCATGACCAATCAACACATATTCGTCTGTTCTTTTCAGCTCGTAATAGGGCGAGCTGAAAAACTGCTCGGCGGGATCGGCGTGGTCTCTGACCGCAAACCAGGGCAGGCGGGCAACCTGAGTGACTTTGACGGCTTCGCTACTCGGAGGGTGCGCATACCCGGTGAGCATCGGAGCTTGGGGTGCTGCGGTGATTTGCATCGGGATCTGCATCCGTAACGCATAAGCAGTGCCGGGCGCTGTGGGTTTGTTGTAGGTCTCTACGCCCACAAAGGTGCCGGGAGCAAAACAGATTTCGCCCGGCTCGGCAGTGGGTGGCTGTATGGTCCAGGCGCTGAAACTGAGTTTTGCGCTCGTGCCTTTGTCATTCCACAGCAGATCCCCAACAGTTGCCTCTACAACCAGATCGGCCCTCACGCAGCGGACGGTATTGGGTGATGGCTTACGGTGGTCACTGGCGCACACCAGGCCCAGGGCGACGTAGCCTGCTGGGGGGATCGGGCGCCATATGGATGTGCGCGTAACACTGGGTGACGGGGACTCATTCCAGACCAGTTCGAAATCGGCAGGCTTGGCCAGCGCGTTGCCTTTACTGTTTTTCGCCCCTTTCAAGTCCTTCTCGCAGACGACAGCCGAGACCATTTCGCCGTTAATGTTGAAACTGCCGGGAATGAACAGATCGCCCAGTGGAAAGTAACCCGGCAATGCATCCGGAGCGGGTGTGGGGCGCCAGAAAGTTCCAGGTTTTGCCTTTGCACTATTGATACTCCAGACCCGATGAAACTCGGTTGTGAAGTTGATCAGCAGGTTGTCGTGCGTGATGGGCTGCATTGGCCTGGGTGGCGAGGCAGCGTTTTCTTCGAGAGTCATAGTCAATCCTGATAGTTGAAAGCGGCTCGGGGGAGCCACGACCTGTTGCAGGTCTCACTATCCGGAAGCCAGCAGGATTGCTGGCGGTAACTATGTATAGAGCGTTACCCGGTATTACCGATAAATGCCGTCTTTGCCATGTCCGCTCATGGCGCGATTGCTGCGCACGCTGATCATTTGCCTGATGTCGATCCAGTCGATGCCCTGGGCCTTCAGCTTGGGCAACTCGCGCTCCAGCACCGCCAGCGTTTGCGGGTAAGGGTGGCCGATCATCACCGCCGAGCCCTGTTTACGGGCGAGACTGATCGCTGTTTGCAACTGGGTGAAAATCGCCGCTTCGGTGCGCTCGTCATCCAGGAACACATCCCGCGAGACGCTCGCCAGATTGATCTTCTGCGCTTGCTGCGCGGCGACGGTCTGCGCGCTGGTGCGGCTGTCGACGAAGAACTTGTGCCGCCGCTGCAACTCGCCCATCAGCCAGGCCATCGCCACGGGCTGAGCAGTCATGCGGCTACCCATGTGATTGTTGATGCCCGCCGTGTACGGCACCTTTTTGAACGCTGCGTCGAGGCGCTTCTCAAGCTCTTCAATCGGCAATTCCGGGTGCCAGGCGTACGGGCCGGTGGCCGGATCCATCGGCATGTGCAGGATGACGATCTTGCCGGCGCGATGGGCCTCGCGGGCGAATTCGGTGGCGTGAGGCGTGTCGGGCATGATCGCCGTGGTCACCGGGCCGGGCAGGGCCAGCACGCGGCGATCCCGGGGCAGGTTCTGCCCCAGGTCGTCGATGATCAGCGTCAGGTAGGCTTTGTGTGGCGTGGGGCTGGCGGGCTCTGCATGAGCAGCGCCCGCCAGACAGCACAGCAGGACGAAAAGGAAACGCCAAGACATCCTCAACGGCCGGATGTAATGCTCAGGCCTTTGAGCAGGCTCAGGGCCTGGGCCAACTGGTAATCGTCATCCTGCGGCATTGCCTTAGGCTTGGCGCCGGAACCGGTCGGCTTGTCCGCGCCGCCGTTGCCGTTGCCCAGGTGACCTTGCAGGTCGGCTTCCTTGAAGTAGTCGCCGTCCGCTTCGTTGGTGATCTTGGCCTTGCGCACTTCGATGTCCGGGACGATGCCCTGAGCCTGGATCGAACGGCCATTCGGCGTGAAGTACAACGCCGTGGTGATCTTCAGCGCGCGGTCGTTGTTCAGCGGCAGCACGGTTTGCACCGAACCCTTGCCGAAACTGGTGGTGCCCATGACCACGGCGCGTTTCTGATCCTGCAGGGCGCCGGCGACGATTTCCGAGGCCGAGGCGCTGCCACCGTTGATCAGCACGACCATCGGCACGGCTTCGCTTTCGTCCTTGCCGGTGGCGGAGAAGCGCAGTTCGGAGTTGGCGATCCGGCCCTTGGTGTAGACGATCAGGCCTTTGGTGATGAAGTGGTCGACCACTTCCACCGCCGCCTGCAGTACACCGCCCGGGTTGTTACGCAGGTCGAGAATGATGCCTTTGAGCTTCTTGCCGTTGTCCTTGCGCATCTTCGCCAGGGCCTTGGAGACCTCTTCGCCGGTCTTGACCTGGAACTGAGTGATGCGGATGTAGCCGTAGCCCGATTCCAGCAGCTGCGACTTGACGCTCTTGACCTGAATCACGGCGCGGGCCAGGGTCACGTCAAACGGCGTGCCGCCGTCGCGGACCAGGGTCAGGGTGATCTTCTGGCCGATCTTGCCGCGCATCTTGTCGACGGCTTCGGTCATGGTCTGGCCGCGAGTCGGCTGGCCGTTGATCTTGACGATGAAGTCACCGGCCTGAATGCCGGCCTTCGATGCAGGCGTGTCGTCGATCGGCGAGACGACCTTGATGAAGCCGTCTTCGGAGCCGACTTCGATGCCCAGCCCGCCGAATTCGCCGCTGGTGCTTTCCTGCAACTCGGTGAAGTCTTCAGGGCCCAGGTAGGCGGAGTGCGGATCGAGGTTGCTGAGCATGCCCTTGATCGCGTTTTCCAGCAGGGTCTTGTCGTCTACCGGCTCGACGTAGGCGGCCTTGATCCGGTCCATGACCTCGGCAAAGGTGCGCAACTCTTCCAGCGGCAACGGTGCCTTGGCGGTCGCGGCAGTGCCTGCCGGAGCGACGGCCGGGGCTGGCTGAGCAGCGAACGCCAGAGGCGCGCCGATCACCAGAGCGATCGTCAGGGCCAGCGAGGTAAGACGGGACAAATGCAGCATGTCGAACGAACTCCTTAATTAGGCGGTGCGCTTATCCTTGCGCACGACACCATTGCGCCGGATCACTCGGGTGACCCTGCTGACGAATTGCGAAATACAGCGCAGGCGTGTCCTGGCCACCACTGTTACCGACAGTGGAGATGGATTCACCGGCTTTTACCACGTCACCTGCCGACTTGAGCAGCGTCTGGTTGTGACCGTAAAGACTCAGAAAACCGTTGCCGTGATCGAGGATCACCAGCAGCCCGGCACCGCGCAACCAGTCGGCGAATACCACGCGACCGCCGTGTACGGCGTGCACCTGACTGCCGGCGGAAGCGCTGATCATTACGCCGTCCCACTTGGTACGGGCATCGTCGCCACGGCTTTCGCCGAAGCGTGCCAGCAGTCGACCATCAACCGGCCACGGAAGTTTTCCCCGGGTTGCAGCAAAAGGGCCACCGAAGGTCTCGCCGCTGCTGGAAACCAGCGCGCCGGGGGTGGATCTGGCGGGTTTTCGTGGGGCGTCGCTGTTTTCAGCCTGCGCCTCACGCAAACGCTTTTTTTCCGCTTCCTGCTGGGCGATCAGCGCTTTCTGCCGCGCTTCTTCTGCCTCACGGGCCTGACGGGCCAGGGTTTCTTCAATGGTTTTAAGGACTTTAGACAGGTCTGCCTGATCCTGCTCGCGGGCGGCCAGTTTCTGGTCGCGGGCTTTCACGTCGTCATTGAGCTTGGCGAGGACTTGCTGGCGTTCCTTGCGGACCTTTTCCAGCTCGTCGCGCTGGGTGTCGAGGCTGCTTTTCTGCACCAGCAATTGCGCCTGCTGCAGAGCGATGTCTTTTTCGACATTGGCCAACTGGCGCAGGGTTTCGTTGAAGCTTTTCAACTGCTCCAGACGGGCCTGGCTCAGGTAATCGTAATAGGTGAGGGTACGGGCGAATTTCTCGGGATTCTGCTGGTTGAGCAGCAGCTTGAGGTATTCCTGACGACCGTTCTGGTAGGCCGCGCGGGCCTGGATGGCAATCAGTCGCTGTTGTTCAGTGCGCGCGCTCTGGAGTTTTTTTTTCTCCGCATCGAGCCGCTGCAGCTCGGATTCGCTTTTCTTCAGCTCTTTTTGCAGGGCATCGACCTGCTTCTCGAGCTTGCCCATCTCGGTTTCGGTGCCCTTGAGCTCTTTCTGCACGCCGGATTTTTCTTCCTGCAGCTTGCCCAGCAGTTTTTTCAACTCGGCAATGTCCTGACGCGTGGCGTCCAACTGCTGTTGGGTTTGCGCGCGCTCGTCAGCGAAGGCCGGTTGGAGCAGGCATGTCAGAGCAAGGGCGATCAGGACGCGAAGCATAGGGGCGGGCGGCACCAGGGTAAGGGACGGCCTAGTATGCCCGCCCGACGCTGCAAAAAAAACGCCCAATTGGGGCTGTGTGATAACTGGAGCGCCAGACAGGCGTAATTCCATTTCGAAAACCCCATAAACCACTGTGGGAGCTGGCTCGCCAGCGATGGCGTCTGCACATTCAACATAGATGTTGGCTGTCAGATTGCTATCGCTGGCAAGCCAGCTCCCACAGGGTTTTGCGGTGTTTTGGCGATTCGGGTCAGACCAGAATCGAGGTGCCGGTCATTTCCGCCGGCTTTTCCAGGCCCAGCAGCATCAGCATGGTCGGTGCCACGTCCGCCAGGACGCCGCCTTCGCGGACCTTGAGGTCACGCTTGCCGACATAAATGAATGGCACTGGCTCGGTGGTGTGGGCGGTGTGCGCCTGGCCGGTGGAGGCGTCGGACATCTGCTCGACGTTACCGTGGTCAGCGGTGATCAGCGCTTCGCCGCCCACCTTTTCCAGCGCATCGACGATACGGCCGACGCAGGTGTCGAGGCATTCAACGGCCTTCACCGCCGCTTCGAACACACCGCTGTGGCCGACCATGTCGCCGTTGGCGTAGTTGACCACGATCACGTCGTAACGCTGGTTCTCGATCGCCTCGACGATGCGGTCGGTGACTTCCGGCGCGCTCATTTCCGGCTGCAGGTCGTAGGTGGCGACTTTCGGCGACGGGATCAGAATCCGCTCTTCGCCCGGAAACGGTTCTTCACGACCGCCGGAGAAGAAGAAGGTCACGTGCGCATATTTCTCGGTTTCAGCGATGCGCAGCTGGGTCTTGCCGTTCTTTGCCAGATAATCGCCGAGCACGTTTTCCAGGCTGCCGGGGGCGAAGGCCGACGGCGCAGGGATGCTGGCGGCGTATTGGGTCAGCATGACGAAACCGGCCAGTTTCGGCTGGCGCGCGCGCTCGAACTCCTTGAAATCGTCTTCGACGAATACGCGGGTCAGCTCGCGGGCGCGGTCGGCGCGGAAGTTCATGAACACCACGGCGTCGCCGTCTTCGACCTTGACCGGCTCGCCGATGGTGGTGGCTTTGACGAATTCGTCGCTCTCGCCACGGGCGTAGGCGGCGTCGAGGCCTTCCTGGGCGGTGGCGGCGTTGAATTCGGCGTTGCCGTCGACGATCAGGTTGTAGGCCTGAGATACGCGGTCCCAACGGTTGTCACGGTCCATCGCGTAGTAGCGACCGACGATGCTGGCGATGCGGCCCTTGCCGAGCGCCTGGAAGGTCGCGTCGAGCAGTTCGATCGACGACGTGGCGCTTTTCGGCGGCGTGTCGCGGCCATCGAGGAAGGCGTGCAGGTAGATTTTTTCGGCGCCGCGCTTGAAGGCCAGTTCGGCCATGGCGATCAGGTGATCCTGGTGGCTGTGTACGCCGCCGTCGGACAGCAGGCCCATGAAGTGCACGGCTTTGCCGGCGGCCACGGCGTTATCCACAGCGGCGCAGAGGGTCGGGTTGTCGAAGAACTCGCCGTCGCGGATCGCTTTGGTCACGCGGGTGAAGTCCTGATACACCACGCGGCCGGCGCCGAGGTTCATGTGGCCGACTTCGGAGTTGCCCATCTGGCCGTCCGGCAGGCCGACGTCCATGCCGCTGCCCGAGATCAAGCCGTTCGGCACGCTGGCCCAGAGGCGATCAAGGACCGGCTTCTTCGCCGCGTACACGGCATTGGATTCGTGGCTGTCACTGTGACCGAAGCCGTCGAGAATCATCAGGACCAAAGGTTTAGGCGTGGTAGTCATGGAATCCACTCGTGGCTAATAAAGAAGAGGGCGATGGAAAAGGGAGTGGCGAGTTTAATGCTTAGTTCCGACCACGTCACCGCCGGACGGGGTTTGGCCCACCTTGGGGGCTGTGTATACTGGCCGACATTTTAACGCCCTGGAACCTCCTTCGATGGTTGCTCACCTGATTGAATTTGCCACTAACCACTACATTCTTGTCGGTATCTTCGTCGTACTGCTGGCTCTGCTGCTGGCGCACACGATGCAGGGCGGCGGTAAAAGCCTGAGCACCGGTGAGCTGACCGCGCTGGTCAATAAAGATGCGGGCGTGGTGGTGGACATCCGTCCAACCAAGGATTTTGCTGCCGGCCACATCGTTGGCGCGGTGAACATCCCTCAGGACAAACTGGTTGCGCGCATCGGCGAGCTGGAAAAACACAAGGCCAAGACCATCATTCTGGTTGATGCCCTGGGCCAGACTGCCGGCACCCATGCCCGCGAACTGATGAAATCCGGCTTCACCGCCGCCAAGCTGTCCGGCGGGATCTCCAGCTGGAAAGGCGACAACCTGCCGCTGGTGAAGTGATATGAGCGAAGTCATCGTCTATTCCAGCGATTACTGCCCTTATTGCATGCGAGCCAAGCAATTGCTCGCGAACAAAGGTGTGGCCTTCGAAGAGATCAAGGTCGATGGCAAGCCGCAGATTCGTGCTGCCATGACCCAGAAGGCCGGACGCACATCCGTGCCGCAGATCTGGATCGGCGACAAGCACATCGGCGGTTGTGATGATTTGTATGCCCTGGAGCGCGCCGGCAAGCTCGACGCGCTGCTCAAGGCTTGAACGGCTGCACCCACGTACAGCAATCCCTAAAAGACCCAAGATCAGAAAGGATCTGAGATGACTGACCAACAGAACACTGCAGCCAGCGAAGAAGAAACCGCACCGCAATTCTCCTTGCAGCGCATCTATGTACGCGACCTGTCGTTCGAAGCCCCGAAAAGCCCGGCGATCTTCCGCCAGCAGTGGGACCCGAGCGTCGGTCTGGATCTGAACACTCGCCAGAAAGAACTGGAAGGTGATTTCTACGAAGTCGTGCTGACCCTGTCTGTGACCGTGAAAAACGGTGACGAAGTGGCGTTCATCGCTGAAGTGCAACAGGCCGGTATCTTCCTGATCAAAAACCTGGACGCGGCTTCGATGAGCCACACCCTGGGTGCGTTCTGCCCGAACATCCTGTTCCCGTACGCGCGCGAAACCCTGGACAGCCTGGTGACCCGTGGTTCGTTCCCGGCCCTGATGCTGGCCCCGGTGAACTTCGACGCCCTGTACGCGCAAGAGCTGCAGCGCATGCAGGAAAGCGGCGAGACGCCAACCGTACAATAAGCGGTTCAGCTGTACCCCTGTGGGAGCGAGCCTGCTCGCGAAAGCGGTTTGTCAGAGACATCAATGTCGCTGACAGGCCGTAATCGCGAGCAGGCTCGCTCCCACAGTTGTTTTGGGTGTTTTATTTGAAGTCGTTCTGCCGCCACGCTTCGTACACGGCCACCGCCACGGTGTTGGACAGGTTCAGGCTGCGGCAGCCTTCGCGCATCGGCAGGCGCAGGCGTTGTTCTGCCGGCAGGGCGTCCAGCACCTCAGGCGGCAGGCCACGGCTTTCCGGGCCGAAGATGAATGCATCGCCCGGGACAAACGCGGCATCATGAAACGGTCGCGAGCCCTTGGTGGTAAACGCGAACAAGCGCGGGTTGCCCAGGCTTTCCAGGCAACTGGCCAGATCGGCGTGGCGCTGCAGGGTGGCATATTCGTGGTAGTCGAGACCGGCGCGGCGCAGGCGCTTGTCGTCCATCTCGAAACCCAAGGGTTCGATCAAATGCAGGTGGCAGCCGCTGTTGGCGCACAGCCTGATAACGTTGCCGGTATTCGGCGGAATTTCTGGTTGGAAAAGGATGACGTGAAACATGCACGGCTCCGAAGGTAAAGATGACGCGCATTCTACGCCGCAAGCGGACCCGCGTTCGAAACTATTCCCGCGGGTGATCGGTTCGCTGGCGATTTTCGGGCTGATGGTCGGGCTGATGATCGGCCGCCTGACCACGCCGGATCCGAGCGTGTTGCAGCAGGTCGAGGTGACGGACGGCGGCCTGGTGGTGTGGTTCAACAACGAACCCAAACTGCACGGCGAGATCGTCGACGGCGCGGTGGCGTTGCTGTTCCAGGCTGAGGGCAAGGCGCAGAAGGGCCAGCTCAAGCTCAACGGCAAGGACGTCAACTGGCGTACGCGTGTGAGTGATGGTGGTTTGTTGCTGACGGTGCTGGCGGCACGGCCGCTGCAGGGTGACTGGGCCGGCAGTCAGGTCGATGACCGCTGGCGGCTGGAGATCCATCTCCGGGAGCAATAAAAGCGGGAATCCCCGGCCTGCCTGTACCAGGGTTCCCAAAACGGGTGGACTTCGCTGAAAGCGTCGGTCCGATGTAAAGAGGGAACCCCCGGCCTGCCTGTACCAAGGATCCCAAAAGGGTGGGCGCATCGCGTTGCGGTGTGCGCCCGGTGTAAAGAGGGGATTCCCCGGCCTGCCTGTACCAAGGTCCCCGAAACGGGTGGTGAATCGAATCACCTGTGAGGGTTATTGCAGGGCGCGTGCCAGGTTTTCATTTTTTCAAACTAAAGCAGTTTTCAGAAACCCGAAAGCCCCGGAATCCGGGGCTTTCGTGATTCTAAAATTCAAGTTTTGCGGTGATTCCAGGGGCGGTTTTTTACTGAGGGCTGTGCGCAATCGCGGGTCAACGTGCATTGTGGTGGTGCACGAAGGCCCCTCACCCTAACCCTCTCCCAGAGGGAGAGGGGACTGACCGGGGGATGTCGAAGAGATACGCCGAGGTGAAATTGCTTTGCCGAATCCAAAGTCGACCCAGCGCGTCAGGTCGATGGACAGTGCATGACCGACTCGGTCGGCGCCCTCTCCCAGAGGGAGAGGGGACTGACCGGGGGATGTCGAAGTGATACGCCGAGGTGAAATTGCTTTGCCGAATCCAAAATCGACCCAACGCGTCAGGTCGATGGACAGTGCATGACCGACTCGGTCGGCGCCCTCTCCCAAAGGGAGAGGGGACTGATCGAGGGATGTCGAAGAGATACGCCGAGGTGAAATTGCTTTGCCGAATCCAAAGTCGACCCAGCGCGTCAGGTCGATGGACAGTGCATGACCGACTCGGTCGGCGCCTTCTCCCAGAGGGAGAGGGGACTGACCGAGGGATGTCGAAGAGATACGCCGAGGTGAAATTGCTTTGCCGAATCCATAGTCGACCCAACGCGTCAGGTCGATGGATAGTGCATGACCGACTCGGTCGGCCCCCTCTCCCATTGGGAGAGGGCTGGGGTGTGATCTGGCTTAATGATTCTGGACACCCTTAAAGGGCGGTAATCTACGCCCAGCGAAGAGGTGGCATTTGACTAGACGATATTTTTCGACAGATTTCAAACGGGATGCGGCTTGCCTGGTTTT
>NZ_JARKMT010000006.1:0-342370 GCF_037626295.1 Pseudomonas sp. LF-5 | reverse complement strand
AGTCGGGAAAGCTTTTTACGGGAAGTCAGTAGCTATCCGGGAAACGACGGAGGACGGCATCCACGATGTCTACTGGAGTAGACATCGCATCGCCCGAATCGACTTGAACTTGCAGATCGTTACGGCAGGTAAGAAGATCTAAAACCGTCCACCATGTCTCCGAACATGTGTCCACCATGTCTCCGGTACATACACTCCCAGAGGGAGAGGGGACTGATTGGGGGATGCTCCAGAGTTGCGCCGACCTGAAAGTGCTGTGCCGAATCCATAATCGACACCACACTTTCAGGTCGGTGTATGGCCCCAGGCAACTCGGTCAGTCCCCTCTTCCTCCGGGAGGGAGAGAGGAATGATTGGCGGATGCTCGGGAGTAGCGCCGACCTGAAAGCGCTGTGCCGAATCCATAGTCGACACCACACTTTCAGGTCGGTGCATGACCCCAGACAACTCGGTCAGTCCCCTCTTCCTCCGGGAGGGAGAGAGGAATGATTGGCGGATGCTCGGGAGTAGCGCCGACCTGAAAGCGCTGTGCTGAATCCATAATCGGCACCACACTTTCAGGTCGGTGTATGACCCCAGACAACTCGGTCAGTCCCCTCTTCCTCCGGGAGGGAGAGGGGACTGATTGGGGGATGCTCGGGAGTAGCGCCGACCTGAAAGTGCTGTGCTGAATCCATAATCGACACCACACTTTCAGGTCGGTGTATGACCCCAGACAACTCGGTCAGTCCCCTCTCCCTCCGGGAGGGAGAGAGGAATGATTGGCGGATGCTCGGGAGTTGCGCCGACCTGAAAGTGCTGTGCCGAATCCATAATCGACACCACACTTTCAGGTCGGTGTATGGCCCCAGGCAACTCGGTCAGTCCCCTCTCCCTCCGGGAGAGGGCTAGGGTGAGGGGCCTTTGATCTTCAGGTAATAAAAAGCCCCGCGCTTCTCACGAAGGCGGGGCTTTTTAGTGACGGTGGATCAGAACAAATCGATCGGCGCCTGTTCATCCGCCGGCAGCGGGCTGCCCGGTACGGTGCCGTTGCCCAGTTCATTCACCGAGGGCGGCGTGTCTTCCGACTTGAACAGCTCGAAGTAAGCGCCCGGCGTGCTCGGTGTCGCCGCACGACCGCTGACCGGATCCACCCGCAGGCTGAGGATGCCTTCCGGCTCGGGCTGCACGTGTGGCGGCTTGTCCTTGAGCGCAGCCGACATGTAGTTCATCCAGATCGGCAGCGCCACGGTGCCGCCGAACTCGCGGCGACCGAGGCTTTCCGGCTGGTCGAAACCGGTCCACACCGTGGTCACGTAATCGGCATTGTAACCGGAGAACCAGGCATCTTTCGATTCGTTGGTGGTACCGGTTTTGCCGGCGATATCGCTGCGACCCATGGCCAGCGCGCGGCGACCGGTGCCGAGCTTGATCACGTCCTGCAGCATGCTGTTGAGAATGTACGTGGTGCGACCATCGACGATCCGCTCAGCCACTGCCGGCGCTTGTGGTGCTGCGGCCGCGCTCGGGACTTCACCCGGCGCCGGTGCCGCATTGACGGTGATCGGCTGAGACGCCGGCGCGGCAAAGCCATCTGTGGCCGACACACCCTGCGGCACGGTCGGCGGATTGGCGGCGAACAGCGTGTCGCCGTTGCGACTTTCAATCTTGTCGATGATGTACGGGGTGATCTTGAAGCCGCCGTTGGCGAAAGTGCTCCAGCCGGTCGCGATTTCCATCGGCGTCAGCGTCGCGGTACCCAGCGCCAGCGAGAGGTTCGGCGGCAGGTCCTGCTTGTTGAAACCGAAGCGGGTGATGTAGTCGATGGTCTTGCCCACGCCCATCGCCTGCAGCAGGCGGATCGACACCAGGTTACGTGACTTGTACAGCGCTTCGCGCAGGCGGATCGGGCCGAGGAAGGTGTTGGTGTCGTTCTTTGGCCGCCAGACCTTGTCCAGGTACTCGTCGACGAACACGATCGGAGCGTCGTTGACCAGCGTGGCAGCGGTGTAGCCACTGTCCAGCGCGGCACTGTAGACGAACGGCTTGAAGCTCGAACCCGGCTGACGCTTGGCCTGCAGGGCGCGGTTGTAGTTGCTCTGTTCGAATGCAAAGCCGCCGACCAGCGAGCGGATCGCGCCGTTCTGCGGGTCCAGCGACACCAGGGCGCCTTGCGCCTGCGGGATCTGGCTGAACTTCAGCGAATTGTCCTTCTGGCGCTGTACGCGAACCAGATCACCGATCTGTGCCACATCCGACGGCTGGCGCGGGGCGGCGCCCATGCTGTTGGTATTGAGGAACGGCCGCGCCCACTTCATGGTGTCCCAGGCGACGTGTTCTTCGCCGGTACGGGTCAGCACTTGCAGGCCATTTTTCTCGACCTGGGTGACGATGGCCGGTTCGAGGCTGCTGATGGTGCGCTGCTTGGTCAGCTCGCTGGCCCAGGCTTCGCGGGTCTTGCCCGGCAGACGCGATTCGGGGCCACGGTAGCCGTGACGCTGGTCGTAGGTCATCAAACCTTCGTGCAGCGCGGTGTTGGCCATTTCCTGCAGATTGCTTGGCACCGTGGTGGTGACGCGGAAACCTTCGGTGTAAGCGTCGCTGCCATAACGGCCGACCATCTCGGCACGGGCCATTTCAGCGATATACGGTGCATTCACTTCCGGGGTCGGCACGTGATAGCTGGCGTTCAGCGGTTCGTTGATCGCGGCGGTGTAGTCAGCCTCGGAAATCTTGCCGAGCTTGTACATGCGCCCGAGGATCCAGTCGCGACGTTCCTTACTGCGCGCCGGGTTGGCCAGCGGGTTGAAGCGCGACGGGGCTTTCGGCAGGCCGGCGATCATCGCCATCTGCGCCAGGCTGACGTCGCGGATCGACTTGCCGTAATACACCTGCGCTGCGGCCTCGATGCCGTAGGCGCGGTTGCCCAGATAGATTTTGTTCACGTACAGCTCAAGGATCTCGTCCTTGGTCAACTGCCGTTCGATTTGCAGGGCCAGCAGGATTTCGGTGGTTTTGCGCGAGAAGCTGCGCTCGCTGGTCAGGAAGAAGTTCTTTGCCACCTGCATGGTGATGGTGCTGCCGCCGGACTGAATGTGTCCGCTTTTGACCAGTTGGGTCGCGGCGCGCATCAGGCTGCTCGGGTCGACGCCATAGTGGTTGGCGAAATTGTCGTCTTCAGCACTTAGTAACGCATTAATGAAATTGGGGGGAATGTCGGCGAAACGGATCGGAGTCCGGCGCATTTCGCCAAATTCTGCGATCAACTTGTTGTCGCTGCTGTAAACCCGCAGTGGAATCTGCAACTGAATGCTTCTCAGCGCCTCCACAGACGGCAAACCCGGACTAAGGTAAAGAAACGCGCCGCTGAGACCTAAAAGCAGTCCGCAGAAAACGGCGACGATGGACCAACCGAAAAATTTCAGCAGACGAATCAAGGCGTTTGGACATCCAGGGCAAAGAATGAATTTGGCGACGGGGTTCCGGCTACACACGGAACGGACCGCGCTGGCAGTAAAAAGCAGAAAAAAACGCTGGGCATTATAAGCACTTTTCTGCTGGGGGCGTCATTTGCGCTTCTGTCAAGACGGGGTGAAGGAACGCAAAGCGTATTACAGAGTCCGTAACTCACGGAAAGTCATAGGGAATTGGTAGTGCTGGGACTCTTCAATAAAAAGGCCAATACGTTACTGGGGATCGACATCAGCTCCACTTCGGTCAAGTTGCTGGAACTGAGCCGTCAGGGTGATCGCTACCGGGTCGAAGCGTACGCGGTGGAGCCGTTGCCAGCGAATGCCGTAGTCGAGAAAAACATCGCCGAACTCGAAGGCGTCGGGCACGCCCTGAGCCGGGTGCTGGTCAAGGCGCGCACCGGGCTCAAGAGCGTGGCCGTGGCCGTGGCCGGTTCAGCGGTGATCACCAAGATCATCGAAATGGATGCCGGACTGTCCGACGACGAACTGGAAAACCAGCTCAAGATCGAGGCCGATCAATACATTCCCTACCCGCTGGACGAGGTGGCCATCGACTTCGAAGTCCAGGGCGTGTCCCCGCGCAATCCCGAGCGCGTCAGCGTGCTGCTCGCCGCCTGTCGCAAGGAAAACGTCGAAGTTCGCGAGGCGGCGCTGGCCCTCGCCGGGCTGACGGCGCGCGTGGTGGATGTCGAGGCCTACGCGCTGGAGCGCTCGTTCGGCCTGCTTGCCACGCAACTGGCGGTGTCCCAGGAGCGTCTGACCGTGGCGGTGGTCGACATCGGCGCGACCATGACCACCCTCAGCGTCCTGCACAACGGCAAGATAATCTACACCCGCGAGCAATTGTTCGGCGGACGGCAACTGACCGAGGAAATCCAGCGGCGTTACGGGCTGACGGTCGAACAGGCCGGGTTGGCGAAAAAGCAGGGCGGACTGCCCGACGATTATGTCGGCGAGGTCTTGCAGCCGTTTCGCGAGGCACTGGTACAGCAGGTGTCGCGCTCGTTGCAGTTCTTTTTCGCTTCCGGCCAGTACAACGCGGTCGATCACATTTTATTGGCCGGCGGCACGGCGTCGGTGCCGGGTCTGGATCGTTTGATCGAGCAGCGCCTGAACACCCCGACCCAGGTCGCCAACCCGTTTTTCGACATGGCCCTGAGCAGCAAGGTCAACGCCGGGGCCCTGGCCAGCGATGCGCCGGCTCTGATGATTGCCTGCGGGCTCGCGCTGCGGAGTTTCGACTGATGGCGCGGATCAACCTTCTACCCTGGCGCGAGGAGCGCCGCGAAGAGCGGCGCAAACGCTTCCTGCTGGCACTGACCGGCGTGGTGGTCGGCTCGATCGGTGCCGTGTTTATCGCCGATCAGGTCATCAGCGCGGCAATCGACCGGCAAATCGCGCGCAACGACTACATCGGCAAACAGATCGCCGTCGTCGACGAACGGATCAAACAGATCAGTGAACTCAAGGCCCATCGCCAGCAACTGGTCGAGCGCATGCGCATCATCCAGGATCTGCAGGGCAACCGGCAGGTCAGCGGGCGGATCTTCGATCAGTTGGCGCGCACACTGCCCGACGGCGTGTATTTCACCAAGGTGAAAAGGGTCGGCAAGACCCTCTCCATCAGCGGCGCGGCGGAGTCGAACAACCGGGTGTCCGAGCTGATGCGCAATCTGGATGCGTCCGACTGGTTCGACGCACCGAGCCTGAATGAAGTCAAAGCCACCTCCGCCGATCAGGTAGAACAGTCCAATACCTTTGAACTGACTGTTCGTCAGACCCAGCCGAAAAGTCTGGAGGACGACCAATGAAGCCGTCCGAATGGCTGGACAGCCTGCACAATATCGACTTCAACGACTTGGACACGAGCAACATCGGTTCCTGGCCTGGGGCCGTGAAAGCCATCACCGGGGTGCTGTTGATGGTGCTGGTACTGGCGCTTGGTTATAACTTTTTCATCAGCGACATGCAGAGCCAACTCGAAGCCAGGCGCGAGGAGGAGACCACGCTCAAAGACCAGTTCGCCAGCAAGGCGCGCCTGTCGGCAAACCTGGAGTTGTACACCCAGCAAATGAAGGAGATGGAGAACTCCTTCGGCGTGCTGTTGCGGCAATTGCCCAGTGACACTGAAGTCCCCGGTTTGCTGGAGGACATCACCCGTACCGGGCTGGGCAGCGGGCTGGAATTCGAAGAGATCAAACTGCTGCCGGAGGTGACGCAACCGTTCTACATCGAGTTGCCGATCCAGATCACCGTGACGGGCGCCTATCACGACCTGGCGACCTTCGTCAGCGGCGTGGCCGGCCTGCCGCGGATTGTCACCTTGCATGATTTCGAACTGGCGCCGGCCAGCCCCGAAGGCGGGCCGAAACTGCGCATGAGCATCCTCGCCAAGACCTACCGCTATAACGACAAGGGGCTGCAGAAATGACCCCGATTCGTAATCTGGTCTTGCCGGTGGCGCTGCTGGCCTTGAGCGGTTGCGGGGGCAGCAGTGACTTCAGCGACCTCGACGCCTACATGAATGAAGTGCGCCTGCGTCCGCCGGGCAAGATTGAACCAACGCCGACATTCCGGTCTTACCCCACATTCACCTACAGCGCTGCCAATCTGCGCAGTCCGTTTTCCCGTCAGGTGCGGGTTGACCTGGCGGGACAGAAGCAGGGTTCGCGCAACGTCAAACCCGACCCCAATCGGGTCAAGCAATACCTCGAAGGTTTCAACATCGAGCAGTTCGAGATGGTCGGCACCATTGCCAATGCCTCTGGCTCTTTTGCGCTGTTGCGCGGGGCGGGCGGTGTGCATCGGTTGAAGGTCGGCGATTACCTGGGGCGCAACGACGGCCGCATCGTGGCCATCAGCGCGACCCAGGTCGATGTGGTCGAAATCGTTCCCGACGGTCAGGGCGCCTGGCTGGAACGACCACGCACCATTCCTTTGAAAGAGCACTCATAGTGGAAGTCGAACAATGAACAGGATTTTCTCCACCCTCGGTTTTTCGCTATGGATAGCGCTGATGTCGCCGATGGTACTCGCTGCTAACCTGAAGGCGCTGGACGTGGCGGCATTGCCGGGCGACCGCGTCGAACTGAAGTTGTCGTTCGACGGCCCGCCACCGCAGCCCAAGGGCTACACCACCGAGTCGCCGGCGCGCATCGCTGTGGATTTGCCCGGTGTCGCCAGTCAGTTGGCGAGCAAAAATTTCGATCTGGGCAGTGGCAATGCGCGCACTGCCACGGTGGTCGAGGCCAAGGACCGGACGCGGCTGATCGTCAGCCTCACGCAGTTGGCGCCCTATAACACGCGAGTGGAGGGCAATACTCTGTACGTGGTGGTCGGCCAGGGCGCGCCGGTTGCGGCCCCCCGTCCCGCAGCCGCCGTACCCCGTGCGACGACCGTCGCTGCTGCTCCGGCCAAGGCTTTCGTGGCGAAAAGCCGAGCGATTCGCGGTGTCGATTTCCAGCGCGGTACGGCGGGCGAGGGCAATGTGGTCATCGACCTGTCCGACCCGACCATTGCCCCGGATATCCAGGAGCATGACGGCAAGATCATCCTCAGCTTCGCCCGTACTCAGTTGCCGGAGAAACTGCGAGTACGGCTCGACGTCAAGGATTTCGCCACGCCGGTGCAGTTCGTCAATGCCGGGGTGAGCGGTGATCGCACGGTGGTCACTGTCGAACCCGGCGGCACTTACGAGTATTCGACTTTCCAGACCGACAACAAACTGACCGTCAGCGTCCGCCCGATGACGGTCGACGATCTGCAAAAGCGTAATGCCGACCGCAACAGCTACGTCGGCGAAAAGCTCTCGTTGAACTTCCAGGACATCGACGTGCGCTCGGTACTGCAATTGATCGCCGACTTCACCAACCTCAATCTGGTCGCCAGCGACACAGTGCAGGGCGGTATCACCTTGCGCCTGCAGAACGTGCCGTGGGATCAGGCGCTGGATCTGGTGCTGAAAACCAAGGGGCTGGATAAACGCAAGATCGGCAATGTGCTGCTGGTGGCACCCGCCGATGAAATCGCCGCCCGTGAGCGCCAGGAACTGGAGTCGCAGAAGCAGATCGCCGAACTGGCGCCGTTGCGCCGCGAACTGCTGCAAGTGAATTACGCCAAGGCGGCCGACATCGCCAAACTGTTCCAGTCGGTGACCAGCGCCGAAGCGAAAGTCGATGAGCGTGGCTCGATCACGGTCGATGAGCGTACCAACAACATCATTGCCTACCAGACCCAGGATCGCCTCGACGAACTGCGGCGGATTGTGGCGCAGCTGGATATCCCGGTACGCCAGGTGATGATCGAGGCGCGGATCGTCGAGGCCAACGTCGATTACGACAAGAGCCTGGGCGTGCGCTGGGGCGGTTCGATCCAGAACAAGGGCAACTGGAACACGTCCGGGGTCAGTAACGGCAACTCCACCACCATTGGCACGCCGGGCAGCACCAGCACCAACTCGCCGTTCGTCGACATGGGCACGGTCGGCAACACGTCCGGGATCGGCATCGCATTCATCACCGACAATGTATTGCTCGATCTTGAGCTGACAGCGATGGAAAAAACCGGCAACGGCGAAATTGTCTCCCAGCCGAAGGTGGTCACCTCCGACAAAGAAACCGCGAAGATCCTCAAGGGCACCGAGATTCCATACCAGGAAGCCAGCTCCAGCGGGGCGACGTCGGTGTCGTTCAAGGAGGCTTCGCTGTCGCTGGAGGTGACGCCGCAGATCACGCCCGACAACCGCATCATCATGGAAGTGAAGGTCACCAAGGACGAACCGGACTACCTGAACAAAGTGCAGGATGTACCGCCGATCAAGAAAAACGAGGTCAACGCCAAAGTACTGGTGAATGACGGCGAAACCATCGTGATTGGGGGCGTTTTCTCAAATACTCAAAGCAAGGTTGTAGATAAGGTGCCATTTCTTGGCGATGTGCCGTATCTTGGCCGCCTTTTCCGGCGTGATGTGGTTTCGGAGAAAAAATCCGAGCTGCTGGTATTTCTCACTCCGCGTATCATGAATAACCAGGCGATTGCTGTGAGTCGTTGATTCTGTGCGAAATTTGATTCTTGTAGGACCGATGGGCGCTGGCAAAAGCACCATCGGCCGGTTGCTGGCCAAAGAGCTGCGCCTGCCGTTCAAAGATTCCGACAAGGAAATTGAACTGCGCACGGGCGCCAATATCCCGTGGATCTTCGACAAGGAAGGCGAGCCCGGCTTTCGTGACCGTGAGCAGGCGATGATCGCCGAGCTGTGCGCGTTCGACGGCGTGGTGCTGGCCACCGGCGGCGGCGCGGTGATGCGTGATGCCAATCGCAAGGCCCTGCATGAGGGTGGGCGAGTGGTGTATCTGCATGCCTCCGTCGAACAGCAAGTGGGCCGCACCTCGCGTGATCGCAATCGGCCGTTGCTGCGCACCGCCGATCCGGCGAAAACCCTGCGTGACCTCCTCGCGATCCGTGATCCGCTTTATCGGGAAATCGCCGATCTGGTGGTGGAAACCGACGAACGGCCACCACGCATGGTGGTGCTCGACATTCTTGATCGCCTCGCGCAGCTTCCACCCCGTTAAAGCATCGCCCGAAATGCGCTATCCTCGGCGTCCTGTCACAGCCCGCCGAGGTTGTGGCGGATGGCGTGCGAGCGGCGTCATACCCGCTATAGGCCGCAGACAACCAATAATTCAGGGCAGGACGCCTGCTTCCATCTTCACTGTGGGGACACATGCAGACACTCAAGGTCGATCTAGGCGAGCGCAGCTACCCGATTCATATTGGCGAAGGTTTGTTGGATCAGCCCGAGCTGCTGGCTCCGCATATCCACGGGCGGCAAGTGGCAATCATCTCCAACGAAACCGTTGCCCCGCTCTATCTCGAACGTCTGACCCGCAGCCTGGCGCAGTTCTCGGTGATTTCGGTGGTGTTGCCCGACGGCGAAGCCTTCAAGAACTGGGAAACCCTGCAACTGATCTTCGACGGTCTGCTGACCGCTCGTCATGACCGCCGCACCACAGTGATTGCCCTCGGCGGCGGTGTTATCGGTGACATGGCCGGTTTCGCTGCGGCCTGTTACCAGCGCGGTGTCGATTTCATCCAGATCCCGACCACTTTGCTGTCCCAGGTCGATTCGTCGGTGGGCGGCAAGACCGGGATCAACCATCCGCTGGGCAAGAACATGGTCGGCGCGTTCTATCAGCCGAACGTGGTGCTGATCGATACCGCGTCCCTGAAAACCCTGCCGGCGCGTGAGCTGTCGGCCGGGCTGGCGGAAGTCATCAAGTACGGCCTGATCTGCGACGAGCCGTTCCTGACCTGGCTCGAAGACAACGTCGACGCCCTCCGCGCGCTGGACCAGAAAGCCCTGACTTATGCGATCGAGCGCTCGTGCGCAGCCAAGGCTGCGGTGGTCGGCGCCGATGAGAAGGAAACCGGCGTGCGCGCCACGCTCAACCTCGGTCATACCTTCGGCCACGCCATCGAGACCCACATGGGCTATGGTGTCTGGTTGCATGGGGAAGCGGTCGCGGCTGGCACCGTGATGGCGCTGGAGATGTCGGCGCGCCTGGGCTGGATCAGCGAGCAGGAGCGTGATCGCGGCATCCGTCTGTTCCAGCGGGCCGGTCTGCCGGTGATTCCGCCGGAAGAAATGACCGAAGCCGATTTTCTCGAACACATGGCAATCGACAAAAAAGTGATCGACGGTCGTCTGCGCCTGGTGCTGCTGCGCCGGATGGGCGAAGCGGTAGTGACCGCCGATTATCCGAAAGAGGTTTTACAGGCCACGCTGGGAGCGGACTACCGCGCCCTGGCTCAGCTTAAAGGTTAATAAGATTCCGATGACTAGTTTGCATGCCGACGAGGCGTTTCTCGGCCATTTCCAGTTAAGTCACGACCCGTTCGCGCCACGGGTGCCGGGCTTCAAATTCTTCCCGGCCCAGCGCAAGCCGGTGCTCGGGCAGCTGCATCATCTGGCCCGTTACAGCCAGTTGCTGCTGGTGGTCACGGGGCCGCAAGGCAGCGGCAAGACATTGCTGCGCCAGGCGCTGGTCGCCAGCACCAACAAGCAATCGGTGCAAAGCGTGGTCGTTTCCGCCCGTGGCGCCGGTGATGCCGCTGGCCTGTTGCGTCAGGTGGCTCAGGCGCTGGACGTGGCACAAGCCGACGTCGGCGCGATTCTGGCGCAAGTGGTTCAGCTCGCACTGACCGGCCAGGAAGTCTACTTGCTGGTGGATGACGCCGAGCAGCTCGACGAATCCGCCCTTGAAGCCCTGATGGCGCTGGGTGCCGGGGCTCCGGAAGGTCGCCCGCACGTGTTCCTGTTCGGCGAGTCGTCGCTGATCGCGCAACTCGAGGCCTTGCAACTTGAAGAAGAGCGTTTCCACGTCATCGAGTTGCAGCCGTACACCGAAGAAGAGACTCGCGAGTATCTCGACCAACGGCTGGAAGGTGCCGGCCGGGGTGTCGAACTTTTCACCGCAGTTCAGATCTCTGATATTCACGAAAGTGCCGAGGGTTGGCCGGGCAACATCAACCAGGTCGCTCGCGATGCTCTGATCGAAGTCATGATTGCCAGCCGCTCTGCGGTCAAGCGTCCAAGTATGGGGTTCAACATGCCGAAGAAACACGTATTGGCGATTTCCGCCGTCGTTGTGGTCGCGGTCGCCGCTGCCTGGCTGATGCCGGGTCGCAACAAGGCGCCAACCACCGGCGCTCCTGCCAATGAACAGGCACAGTTGCCATTGGGGCAGGGTGCCAATGGCGGCGCGCCGAACGTCGAGTTCGCCGGCAATACGCAGCCGATGCCGTTGCCGCTGGTCGGCAACTCGCAACCGGTGATGCGTGGTCCGTTGGCTGAAGCCGCGGGTGGCATCACTGAAGGTGACGACGGCGTGCCGGTCGAAGGCTCCAGCGCAACGCCGCCGACCGTCACCACTTCCGCACCGCCTGCGGGCGTTCCGGCAGGTCCTGCGCCAACGCCGGTGCCTGTCCCGGCGGCCAAGCCTGCTCCGGCGCCGACTCAGGTCGCCACCGCGAAGCCTGCTCCGGCAGCGCCAGCGGCGAAACCGGCTCCTGCGCCGGCCAAGCCTGTAGCGGCCGCCAAACCGGCCGAGAAGCCGGTTACCGTGGCCAAAGCAGCCGGTGGCAGTTGGTACGCCGGTCAGCCGACCAGCAACTACGTGGTGCAGATCCTCGGCACCAGCTCTGAAGCGGCCGCGCAAAACTTCGTCAAGGAGCAGGGCGGGGAGTACCGTTATTTCAAGAAAGTTCTCAACGGCAAGCCTCTCTACGTGATCACCTACGGCAACTTCGCCAATCGTGATGCAGCCGTTTCTGCCATCAAGGCCTTGCCAGCGAAGGTTCAGGCTGGTAAACCTTGGCCTCGCACTGTCGCCAGCGTCCAACAGGAACTGGCAACAACTCGCTGAAGATTCGGCGGCCTTACCCAGGCCGCCTCTCCAAGCACCTCAAAATTTCTACGAGTGCGCGCTTCCTTCCAGGTCGCGTGCCTTGTGGTGTCTGCGTCACAGTAGTCTTTGAGTCGTTGCGGTCAAAATTAAAAAAGTTTTGACTAGCACAGCAGATCGCTTTAAACCTTTCACAAATGCGACATGAATTTGCGACATTTCGTCGTCAAATTTGTGAGCCTCTGTGTCGCTGTGTACAATGACCACCCTTTTGCCCCCGCTAAGCCGGCGTACGTTCGGCGCAGGATGCAAGTGGTTGAATTGAAAAGAAATTTGCCTCGAAAAGAGGCAGCCTGGTGAGAAAGTGTCTATGAAAGCAGGTCTGTACCAACCAGATGAATTCAAGGATAACTGCGGTTTCGGCCTGATAGCCCATATGCAGGGCGAACCCAGTCATACCCTTTTGCAAACGGCCATCGAGGCCCTGACCTGCATGACCCACCGCGGTGGGATTAATGCCGACGGCAAGACCGGTGACGGTTGCGGTCTGCTGATTCAAAAACCTGATGCGTTCCTGCGAGCCATTGCCCAGGAAGCCTTCAGTGTCGAGTTGCCCAAGCAATACGCGGTGGGCATGGTTTTCTTCAACCAGGATCCGGTCAAGGCCGAAGCCGCTCGCGAGAACATGAATCGCGAGATCCTCGCTGAAGGCCTGCAACTGATCGGCTGGCGCAAAGTGCCAATCGACACCAGCGTCCTCGGCCGCCTGGCCCTTGAGCGTCTGCCACAGATCGAGCAGGTGTACATCGGCGGCGAAGGCCTGAGCGATCAGGACATGGCGGTCAAACTGTTCAGTGCCCGTCGTCGTTCGTCGGTGGCCAACGCCGCCGACACCGACCACTACATCTGCAGTTTTTCGCACAAGACCATCATCTATAAAGGCCTGATGATGCCGGCCGACCTGGCCGCGTTTTATCCAGACCTGAGTGACGAGCGCCTGCAAACCGCAATCTGCGTGTTCCACCAGCGCTTCTCCACCAACACCCTGCCGAAATGGCCGCTGGCTCAGCCATTCCGCTTCCTCGCCCACAACGGCGAGATCAACACCATTACCGGTAACCGCAACTGGGCCCAGGCCCGTCGGACCAAGTTCACCAACGATCTGATGGATCTGGAAGAGCTCGGCCCGCTGGTCAACCGTGTCGGTTCCGACTCCTCGAGCATGGACAACATGCTCGAACTGATGGTCACCGGTGGCATCGACCTGTTCCGTGGCGTGCGGATGATCATTCCGCCGGCGTGGCAGAACGTTGAAACCATGGACCCGGACCTGCGTGCGTTCTACGAGTACAACTCGATGCACATGGAGCCGTGGGACGGCCCGGCCGGCGTGGTCATGACCGACGGTCGCTACGCGGTGTGCCTGCTCGACCGTAACGGTCTGCGTCCGGCGCGCTGGGTCACCACCCAGAACGGTTTCATCACCCTCGCCTCGGAAATCGGCGTGTGGGACTACAAGCCGGAAGACGTGATTGCCAAAGGTCGTGTCGGCCCTGGCCAGATCTTCGCCGTGGACACCGAAACCGGGCAGATCCTCGACACCGATGCGATCGACAACCGTCTGAAGTCCCGTCATCCGTACAAGCAATGGCTGCGCAAGAATGCCCTGCGTATTCAGGCAACCATGGAAGACAACGACCACGGTTCGGCGTTCTACGACGTCGATCAGCTCAAGCAATACATGAAGATGTATCAGGTCACGTTCGAGGAGCGCGATCAGGTCCTGCGTCCGCTCGGCGAACAAGGCTACGAAGCCGTGGGCTCGATGGGCGACGACACGCCGATGGCCGTGCTGTCGCAACGTGTGCGCACGCCGTACGACTACTTCCGCCAGCAGTTCGCGCAGGTCACCAACCCGCCGATCGACCCGCTGCGGGAAGCGATTGTGATGTCGCTGGAAATCTGCCTCGGTGCCGAGCGCAACATTTTCCAGGAATCGCCGGAACACGCCTCGCGCGTGATCCTCAGCTCGCCAGTGATCTCGCCGGCCAAGTGGCGCTCGCTGATGAACCTCGACCGTCCGGGTTTCGAGCGGCAGATCATCGACCTCAACTACGAGGAAAGCGTCGGCCTCGAAGCGGCGATCCGCAACGTCGCCGATCAGGCCGAAGAAGCCGTGCGTGCCGGTCGTACCCAGATCGTTCTGAGCGACCGTCATATCGCGCCGGGCAAGCTGCCGATCCACGCCTCGCTGGCCACCGGCGCGGTGCACCACCGCCTGACCGAAAAAGGCCTGCGCTGCGATTCCAACATCCTCGTTGAAACCGCCACCGCCCGTGACCCGCATCACTTTGCGGTGCTGATCGGCTTCGGCGCCTCGGCGGTGTATCCGTTCCTCGCCTACGAAGTGCTGGGTGACCTGATCCGTACCGGTGAAGTGCTGGGCGACCTCTACGAGGTGTTCAAGAACTACCGTAAAGGCATCACCAAAGGCCTGCTGAAGATCCTGTCGAAGATGGGCATCTCGACCATCGCTTCGTACCGTGGTGCGCAGCTGTTCGAGGCCATCGGCCTGTCCGAAGAAGTCTGCGAGCTGAGCTTCCGTGGCGTGCCGAGCCGCATCAAGGGTGCGCGTTTCGTCGACATCGAAGCCGAACAGAAAGCACTGGCCACCGAAGCCTGGAGTCCGCGCAAGCCGATCCAGCAGGGCGGTCTGCTGAAGTTCGTTCACGGTGGTGAATATCACGCCTACAACCCGGATGTGGTCAACACCCTGCAAGCCGCTGTGCAGCAGGGCGACTACGCCAAGTTCAAGGAATACACCTCGCTGGTGGACAACCGTCCGGTGTCGATGATCCGTGACCTGTTCAAGGTCAAGACCCTCGACACACCGCTGGACATCAGTGAAATCGAACCGCTGGAATCGGTGCTCAAGCGCTTTGACTCCGCCGGTATCTCGCTGGGCGCTCTGTCGCCGGAAGCGCACGAAGCGCTGGCCGAGGCCATGAACCGCCTCGGCGCGCGTTCCAACTCCGGCGAAGGCGGCGAAGATCCGGCGCGCTACGGCACAATCAAGAGCTCGAAAATCAAGCAGGTCGCGACGGGCCGTTTCGGCGTGACCCCGGAATACCTGGTCAACGCTGAAGTGCTGCAGATCAAGGTCGCCCAAGGCGCCAAACCGGGCGAGGGCGGGCAACTGCCGGGCGGCAAAGTGAACGGGCTGATCGCCAAGCTGCGTTACGCAGTGCCGGGCGTGACCCTGATTTCGCCACCGCCGCACCACGACATCTATTCGATCGAAGACTTGTCGCAGCTGATCTTTGACCTGAAACAGGTCAACCCGAAGGCACTGGTTTCGGTGAAACTCGTGGCTGAAGCGGGCGTCGGCACCATCGCCGCCGGTGTGGCCAAGGCCTACGCGGACCTGATCACTATCTCCGGCTACGACGGTGGCACCGGCGCTTCGCCGCTGACCTCGATCAAATACGCTGGCGCTCCGTGGGAACTCGGTCTGGCTGAAACCCACCAGACTCTGCGCGGCAACGACCTGCGCGGCAAAGTCCGGGTGCAGACCGACGGCGGCCTGAAAACCGGCCTCGACGTGATCAAGGCTGCCATCCTCGGCGCCGAAAGCTTCGGCTTCGGTACTGCGCCGATGATCGCCCTGGGCTGCAAATACCTGCGCATCTGCCACCTGAACAACTGCGCCACCGGCGTCGCGACGCAGAACGAAAAGCTGCGCAAGGATCACTACATCGGTACCGTCGACATGGTGGTGAATTTCTTCACCTACGTCGCCGAAGAAACCCGTGAGTGGCTGGCCAAGCTCGGCGTACGCTCCCTCGAAGAACTGATCGGTCGTACCGATCTGCTGGAAATCCTCGAAGGCCAGACCGCCAAGCAACATCACCTGGATCTGACCCCGCTGCTGGGCAGCGATCACATCCCGGCGGACAAACCGCAGTTCTGCGGCGTTGAACGCAACCCGCCGTTCGACCAGGGCCTGCTGGCCGAGAAAATGGTCGAGATGGCCTCGTCGGCAATCAACGACCTCAGTGGTGCCGAGTTCGACCTGGATATCTGCAACTGCGACCGTTCGATCGGCGCACGGATCTCCGGCGAAATCGCCCGCAAGCACGGCAACCAGGGCATGGCGAAAGCGCCAATCACCTTCCGCTTCAAGGGCACTGCCGGGCAGAGCTTCGGCGTGTGGAACGCCGGCGGTCTGAACATGTACCTCGAAGGCGATGCCAACGACTACGTCGGCAAAGGCATGACCGGTGGCAAGCTGACCATCGTGCCGCCGAAGGGCAGCGTTTATAAGACTCAGGAAAGCGCCATCATCGGCAACACCTGCCTGTACGGCGCCACGGGCGGCAAGCTGTTCGCCGCCGGCACCGCAGGCGAGCGTTTTGCCGTGCGTAACTCCGGTGCCCACACGGTTGTGGAAGGCACTGGCGATCACTGCTGCGAGTACATGACCGGTGGTTTTGTCTGCGTTCTGGGCAAGACCGGTTACAACTTCGGCTCTGGCATGACCGGTGGTTTCGCCTACGTGCTCGACCAGGACAACACCTTCGTTGACCGGGTCAACCACGAACTGGTGGAAATCCAGCGGATCAGCGGCGAGGCGATGGAAGCCTATCGCAGCCACCTGCAAAACGTGCTGAACGAGTACGTCACCGAAACCGACAGCGAGTGGGGTCGTGAACTCGCCGAAAACCTCGATGACTACTTGCGCCGTTTCTGGCTGGTCAAGCCGAAGGCTGCCAATCTGAAATCGTTGCTTTCCAGCACTCGTGCCAACCCGCAGTGATATGCGCCTGAAGAGTTTGATGAGGTTTTAACAATGGCTGAACGTCTGAATAACGACTTCCAGTTCATCGATGTCGGGCGCAAAGATCCGAAGAAGAAACTGTTGCGTCAACGCAAGAAAGAGTTCGTCGAAATCTACGAACCGTTCAAACCCCAGCAGTCGGCCGATCAGGCCCACCGCTGCCTGGGTTGCGGCAACCCGTATTGCGAATGGAAGTGCCCGGTGCACAACTTCATTCCCAACTGGCTGAAGCTGGTCGCCGAGGGCAACATCCTGCAGGCTGCCGAGCTGTCGCACCAGACCAACACCCTGCCGGAAGTCTGCGGCCGGGTGTGCCCGCAGGATCGTCTGTGCGAGGGTGCCTGCACCCTCAACGACGGCTTCGGCGCGGTGACCATCGGTTCGGTCGAGAAGTACATCACCGACACCGCGTTCGCCATGGGCTGGCGTCCGGACATGTCCAAGGTCAAACCGACCGGCAAGCGTGTCGCGATCATCGGTGCCGGCCCGGCGGGCCTCGGTTGTGCCGACGTGCTGGTGCGTGGCGGCGTGACCCCGGTGGTGTTCGACAAGAACCCGGAAATCGGCGGTCTGCTGACCTTCGGCATCCCCGAGTTCAAGCTGGAGAAGACCGTGCTGAGCAATCGTCGCGAAGTCTTCACTGGCATGGGCATCGAGTTCCGCCTGAACACCGAAGTCGGTAAAGACGTGACCATGGAACAACTGCTCGCCGAATACGATGCGGTATTCATGGGCATGGGCACCTACACCTACATGAAGGGCGGTTTTGCCGGTGAGGACCTGCCGGGCGTCTATGACGCACTGGACTTCCTGATCGCCAACGTCAACCGCAACCTGGGCTTTGAAAAGTCGCCGGAAGATTTCGTCGACATGAAAGGCAAGAAGGTCGTGGTTCTCGGCGGTGGTGACACGGCGATGGACTGCAACCGCACGTCGATCCGTCAGGGTGCCAAGTCGGTGACCTGCGCCTATCGTCGTGACGAAGCGAACATGCCCGGCTCGCGCAAAGAGGTGAAGAACGCCAAGGAAGAAGGCGTGAAGTTCCTCTACAACCGCCAGCCGATCGCCATCGTTGGCGAAGACAAGGTCGAAGGCGTGAAGGTGGTCGAGACCCGTCTCGGCGAACCGGACGCCCGTGGCCGCCGCAGCCCCGAGCCGATCCCGGGTTCCGAAGAGATCATCCCGGCGGACGCCGTGGTTATCGCTTTCGGCTTCCGCCCTAGCCCGGCGCCGTGGTTCGAGCAGTTCGAGATCCAGACCGACAGCCAGGGCCGCGTTGTGGCGCCTGAGCAAGGTCAGTACAAGCACCAGACCAGCAATCCGAAAATCTTTGCCGGTGGCGACATGGTGCGCGGTTCCGACCTGGTGGTGACGGCAATCTTCGAAGGCCGCAATGCCGCCGAAGGGATCCTCGATTACCTGGGCGTCTAAACCCCGTCCGGCTGACTGCAAATGCAATACCTGTGGGAGCTGGCTTGCCAGCGATAGCATCACCTCGGTTTACCTGACAAACCGAGGTGCCTGCATCGCTGGCAAGCCAGCTCCCACAGTGTTTTGTAGTGTTGCGAAGACCTGAATTTTTAACGATAAATTGACCCGATAGACAAAAGGCTGACCTGCATCCGTGCCTTTTGCGTCGCGCTCTGAGAAAATGCCCGCACTTTTTTTCCGGATGCCGACATGACTGCCCTGAAGAACGACCGTTTCCTCCGCGCCCTGCTCAAGCAACCCGTTGACGTCACCCCGGTGTGGATGATGCGCCAGGCCGGCCGCTACCTGCCGGAATACCGCGCCAGCCGTGCCCACGCCGGTGACTTCATGAGCCTGTGCATGAATCCGGAATTCGCCTGCGAAGTCACCCTGCAACCGCTCGACCGCTATCCGCAACTGGACGCGGCGATCCTGTTTTCCGACATCCTCACCATTCCCGATGCGATGGGCCAGGGCCTGTACTTCGAGACTGGTGAAGGGCCGCGTTTCAAGAAAGTCGTCAGCACCCTGGCGGACATCGAAGCGCTACCGATCCCTGATCCGCACAAGGACCTCGGCTACGTGATGGACGCGGTCAGCACCATCCGTCGTGAGCTGAACGGGCGCGTGCCGCTGATCGGTTTCTCCGGCAGCCCGTGGACCCTGGCGACGTACATGGTTGAAGGCGGCTCGTCGAAAGACTTCCGCAAGACCAAAGCGATGCTCTACGACAACCCGCAAGCCATGCACCTGCTGCTGGATAAGCTGGCGCAGTCGGTGACCTCGTACCTCAACGGCCAGATCATGGCCGGCGCGCAAGCGGTGCAGATCTTCGACACCTGGGGCGGTAATCTGTCGGCGGCGGCGTATCAAGAGTTTTCGCTGGCCTACATGAAGAAAATCGTCAGCGGCCTGATCCGTGAACACGACGGTCGCAAGGTGCCGGTGATCCTCTTCACCAAGAACGGCGGCCTGTGGCTGGAAAGTATTGCCGAGGCCGGTGCCGACGCCCTGGGCCTGGACTGGACCTGCGACATCGGCAACGCCCGCGCCCGCGTCGGTGACAAGGTCGCGCTGCAAGGCAACATGGACCCGACCGTGCTGTACGCCAAACCGGAAGCGATCCGCACCGAAGTCGGGCGCATCTTGGCCAGCTATGGCAAGGGCAGCGGCCACGTGTTCAACCTTGGTCATGGCATCACGCCTGAGGTTGATCCGGAGCACGCCGGTGCCTTCCTGCGCGCGGTGCACGAGCTGTCGGCGCAGTATCACGAGTGATCGCCACACCATAAAAAACGCCCGGCCAATGCCGGGCGTTTTTGTTTCCACGATTCAACGTCGGACACAGATGAAATGTGGGAGCGAGCTTGCTCGCGAAAGCGGTGGATCAGCAACTTTTGCATCAACTGACACAACGCCTTCGCGAGCAAGCTCGCTCCCACATTGGGTTTTGTGTCAGGCTTTTACACCGCCGAGCGGCGGCAACTTCGCCAGCTTCAACGCCACCAGTAGCGCGATCAGCAACAGTGAGCCTATAAACAGACCAATCCCGTTCCAGCCACCCAAATGCCAGAACACCCCGCCTGCCGTGCCGGCAATACTCGACCCCGCGTAATAACTGAACAGATACAACGACGACGCCTGCCCCTTGGCCTTGGTCGCGCGTCGGCCGATCCAGCTGCTGGCCACCGAGTGCGCTCCAAAGAAGCCAAAAGTGAAAATCAACATGCCGACAATCACCAGCAACAGCGGCGTAAACATCGTCAACGCAAGGCCGGCAAACATCAGCGCAATGGTCGCCCACAGCACCTTGCGTCGCCCCAGTTTGTCCGCCAGCGAACCAATCTTCGCCGAGCTGTAGATCCCTGACAGATACACCACCGACAACAATCCAACGAACACCTGATCTAGGTTGTACGGCGCGGCCAGCAAGCGATAGCCAATGTAGTTGAACAGCGTGACGAACGCGCCCATCAGCACGAATGCTTCAAGAAACAGCAGCGGCAGACCGGCATCGCGAAAATGCATGGTGAAGCCGTCGAGCAAACTGCGCGGGTGCAGCGAGCGCGAGCGGAAGTTGCGCGACTCGGGGAGGATCTTCCAGAACACCGCCGCCGCGATCATCGCCAGACCGCCGATCACCAGCATCGCCGTGTGCCAGCTGACGAAGTCGATCAACACCCCGGTGATCAACCGCCCGCTCATCCCGCCAATCGCGTTGCCGCCGATGTACAAACCCATCGCCAGGCCTATGTGTTGCGGATGGATCTCTTCACTCAAATAAGTCATCGCCACCGCTGCCAGTCCGCTGAGCGACAGCCCGATCAGCGCGCGCATGATCAGCACACCTTCCCAACTCGGCATCATTGCACTGGCCATGGTGCACAGCGCCGCTGCGAACAGCGCAGTCACCATCACCGGTTTGCGCCCGACCCGATCAGAGATCGGTCCGGTGATCAGCAGGCCGATGGCGAGCATGCCGGTCGCCACCGAGAGAATCAGGCTGCTTTGCGCCGCGTTGATTCCGTACTCGTGGGACAGCAGCGGCATCATCGGCTGCACGCAGTAGAGCAGGGCAAAGGTCGCGAACCCGCCGCTGAACAGCGCCAGTACCGTGCGCATGAACATCGGCGTGCCTTTTTCGATGTAGATCTCTTGCAGTTCGGCGACGACATCGTCCGCCGCAGCAGGCGGGATTTCGTGGGCAAGGGGCGCGACAGCAGTTTTCACATCAGACCTCGGGGTGCACGGCCAGGCAGGCAATGAAAAAATCATATAGCTGGCTAATGTTTCTATCCAATATATTGTTCGACCTGTTTGATAGCTTTAACGACCTAATGAGGTGTTCATGGAATTGCGTCACCTGCGCTACTTCATCGCCGTTGCCGAAGAGCTGCATTTCGGCCGCGCGGCACAGGTGCTGGGTATTTCCCAGCCACCGCTGAGCCAGCAGATTCAGGCGCTGGAGCAAGAGGTCGGTGCGCGGTTGTTCGAGCGGACCAATCGTCGGGTCGAACTGAGCGAAGCCGGCAGATTGTTTCTGGAGGAAGCGCGGCTGGTGCTGGCGCAGGTCGACAAAGCGGCGGATGTCGCAAGACGTGCGCAATTGGGGGAGCTGGGCGAATTGAAGATCGGCTTTACCTCATCGGCGCCGTTCAACTCGACGATTCCCCAGGCGATCTTTGCCTTTCGCCAGCGTTTTCCGGCGGTGCACCTTAACCTTCGTGAGATGAGCAGCACGCAAGTCGCCGAAGGGCTGGTGGATGAGTCGATCGAGGTCGGCATCATGCGTCCGCTGGGCCTGCCGGATTCGCTGAGCGTGGTGGAGCTGATGCGTGAGCCGCTGGTGGCGGTGCTTGGTTCCAAACATCCGCTGGCGCAGGGCAGCGAGGAAGGGCTTTTCCTTTCGGCGCTGGCGCTGGAGCCGTTCGTGTTCTTTCCGCGCAGCTACGGCAGCGGGCTGTATGCGCAACTGCTGAGTCTGGCGCGTGATGCCGGATTCAGCCCGCACTTCGCCCAGGAGGCCGGAGAGGCGATGACCATCATCGGTCTGGTTGCAGCGGGGCTGGGGGTTTCGGTGTTGCCGGCGTCCTATCAGCGGATGCGCATTGAAGGCGTGGTCTATCGACCGCTGCTGGATCCGGAGGCGGTGTCGGCGGTGTGGCTGGTGCAGCGCAAGGACCAGAAATCGCCGATGGCCAAGGCGTTTGTCGACCTGCTCACGCGCAAGGTTGAGCCTTCAATTGGGTAATGGCGGCTGGCCGCTTGGCGAGCAAGCCCGCTCCCATGCAGTTGGAGCCGTGGCGGATGAGAGCCTTGCTCAAGGACGTGCTAAGCGGCGTCAAGGGGTCCATTTTCCAGTTGATCAGCCTCTTGTCTGTCAGGCATCTCGGCGATCAAAGGCCGCTTTTGCCCCGTCTGCACGCGGATATTGTCACCAGGCGCTGTAGTCCGTGTCGGTGAAGGTAGCGAAGCGAGGGCGCAGGCATCTACACTCGGTCATTCTTTGATACACGGAGGTTTTGTCATGCGGCGCGTGGTGTTCAATCAGAAAGGTGGCGTGGGCAAATCCAGCATTGCCTGCAATCTGGCGGCGGTCAGCGCCAGCGAGGGTTATCGCACGCTGTTGGTGGATCTCGATGCCCAGGCCAACTCCACTCAATATCTGACAGGGCTCACCGGCGACGACATCCCGATGGGCATTGCCGATTTTTTCAAGCAGACGCTGTCATCGGGGCCGTTTTCGAAAAAGAATCAGGCCGATATCTACGAAACCCCGTTCGATAATCTGCATATCATCACCGCCACCGCTGAACTGGCCGACCTGCAGCCCAAGCTTGAGGCGAAGCACAAGATCAACAAGCTGCGTAAGTTGCTGGATGAATTGTCCGAGGATTACGACCGGATCTACCTTGATACGCCACCGGCGCTGAACTTCTACGCGGTATCGGCGCTGATTGCTGCGGATCGCGTGCTGATCCCCTTCGATTGCGACAGCTTCTCGCGTCAGGCGCTGTACGGGCTGATCGCGGAAATCGAAGAGCTGAAAGACGACCACAATGAAGGCCTGGAGGTCGAAGGCATCGTCGTCAACCAATTCCAGGCCCGGGCGAGCCTGCCGCAACAGATTCTCGATGAGTTGATTGCCGAAGGTTTGCCGGTGTTGCCGGTGTATCTGAGCAGTTCGGTACGCATGCGCGAATCGCACCAGGCCAGCATGCCGCTGATTCACCTCGACCCGAAACACAAACTGACGCAGCAGTTCGTTGAGCTGCACAACTTGCTCGAAGACCACTGATCTCTTGGGCTACGCAGATCCCCTGTAGGAGTGAGCCTGCTCGCGATGGGGTCCTTTCAGCCAACACTTGAGTGGACTGACAGAACCCCATCGCGAGCAGGCTCACTCCTACAATTTGGTTTACGGTGTGTCAGATGCCTTGGCTATGCAGCCACGCCATCAACTGCGGCAATGGAAACGCGCCGCTCTGCCGCGCTACTTCCCGGCCGTTCCTGAACAGAATCAGGCTCGGAATCGAACGAATCCCCAACTGCGCCGACAGTTGCTGATTAGCCTCACTGTCCAGCTTGGCCAACCGGCACTTGCCCGCCAACTGCGCCGCCGCCTGCTCGAACACCGGTGCAAACGACTTGCACGGCCCGCACCAGTCCGCCCACACGTCCACCAGCAGCGGCAGATCACCCTTGATCTGGCTGGCGTAGTCGCCTTGCTTGAGTTCGAACGGCTTGCTCAGCAGTACGGCGGATTTGCAGCGCCCGCATTTTGGCTGGTCCGCGAGGCGCTCGGCCGGGATGCGGTTGAGGCCGTTGCAGGAGGGGCAGGGGATGAGGATTGGGTTGGTCATGAGGGCATTCCGCAAGTGAGCTGATAACACCTAGTTGGAGGCGTTTGTTCACATTTTCAATCATGCGGCTTTCAACGTAAGACCTGGGCTAAGACGTACCGGCGTGGCCATTGGTCCGTCCTGCATTATCGCAACTTGCGATATGCAGTCGACGAGATCTTCGAAATAACCGGCGATGACGAGTCGCATCCACTCACGAGTCTGGTGGAGATCATCAGTGACTGGATTGCGGAATGGGATCGCACACATCACCCCATGGCCGAGGCAAGTGGCGAAGAGGTCCTCGGCTACATGATGCGCGAACATGGACTGACCCAGAGCGACCTGCCGGGTGTTGGTACTCAATCTGTCGTTTCAGAAATTCTGAACGGCAAGTGCAAGTTGAACCTGCGGCAGGTCCGCTGGTTGGCGGACCACTTCAAGGTGCCTGTAGACGTGTTTATCTAGACCGCCTCAAGACGAACAACTGATCTCCAGATGCTTGCCCCACTCCGGCGGCCGCTCGGCATAACCCTCCATCCCCGGCTGCTGTTCAAACGGTTTGCTCAGCACCGCATGCAGCCGGCGCACTTCTGAGTAATCGCCTTGCTCCGCCGCAGCAATAGCTTTTTGCGCCAGATAATTGCGCAGGATGTACAGCGGATTGACCGCATGCATTCGCGTGCGGCGCTGGGCCTGATCGGTGTCACCGTCGCGGGCGACCCGGGCGACGTAGCGTTCGCCCCAGGCGTCAAAGCCCTTGATGTCGACGAAATCGTCGCGCAAACGGGCGACGGCCTGTTCGGCGGGTTCTTCACCGAGACGGCGGAAGAACAGCGTGTAATCGACGCCGCTGTTCTGCATCAGTTGCAGCAGGTTCTCCAGCAACTGTTGGTCGTCCTCTTCCGCTGTGGTAAAGCCGAGGCGGCGGCGCATCAGGTCAAGGTAATGCGCCTGGAACAAGGGCAAGTACAGGCCGAGGGTTTCGCGCAGGGCTTCGACGCTGATGAACGGCGTCAACGCCTGGGCCAGCGCGCTGAGGTTCCATTGGCCGACCGGCACCTGATTGCTGAACGAGTAGCGGCCCTGATCATCGGAATGGTTGCAGATGAAGTGGGCGTCGAAATCATCGAGGAACGCGAACGGGCCGAAGTCGAAGGTAATGCCGAGGATCGACATGTTGTCGGTGTTCATCACGCCGTGGCAGAAGCCGTAGGCCTGCCACTTGGCGATCAGTGCGGCATTGCGCTCGACGATCTCGCGGAACATCGCCAGATACGGCTCCGGTTGTTCCAGGCACTCGGGGAAGTGCATCGCCAACACGTGCTCGCCGAGTTGCTTCTGCTGCTCGGGACGCTTGGTGTAGTAGAAATATTCGAAGTGGCCGAAGCGCACATGGCTCGGTGCCAGACGCAGGACCATCGCCGCACGTTCCTGCTTCTCGCGCCACACCGGGGTGTCGGAACCGATCACGCAGGCGGCCCGCGAAGACGGGATGTTCAGCGCGTGCAGCGCTTCGGAGGCGAGGAACTCGCGGATTGATGAACGCAGAACGGCGCGACCGTCACCCATGCGTGAAAACGGCGTCTGTCCGGCGCCCTTCAGGTGCAAGTCCCAGTGCTCACCAGCGCTGTTGTAGACCTCGCCGAGCAACAAGCCACGACCGTCACCCAGTTGCGGTGTGTAGCCGCCGAACTGATGCCCGGAATAGACCATCGCCCGCGGCTCGGCATCGGCCCACAACTTGTGGCCGCCAAACAGTTCGGCGAATTCCTCGGTTTCGGCGCTCGCCGGGTCGAGATCCAGCAAGGCGAGGGCCGCCGGGCTGGCGACGACCAGACGCGGATTGTCGATCGGCTCGGGCAGCACGTGGGCGGAGAACGCGTCGCCCAGGCGGGCGAAGCGATTGTCGAAGGTCAGTTCGTCGAGGGCTTTCAAGGGCCGGCTCCAGCAGAATGTCCGAGCATTCTGCTGGGAATAGGCCGGTTAGTCGAGTTTGGCCGGCGGCGGCTCTTGCAACGGTTTCTGATCGTCGGCGATGGGCACGATGGTTTTCGTTTCTGGCTCGATCGGCACCATCTTGTATTCCTGACCGTGAAGGTTCTTCAGATAAACCTCCATCTGGCGGAACGAGATGTTGATGTGCTGCTTCTTGAACTCGCGGTTGATGAAGCGGTTGACCTCATCAAGCACCGGGTTGCGGTCGCCCAGGTCACGCACGTGCATGCGCAACTCGTGATCGAGAGTGCTTTCGCCGAAGTTGAGGAAGTACACGTGCGGCTCGGGCTCCTTGAGCACACGCGGGTTTTCCCGGGCAGCCTTGAGCAGCAGTTCCTTGACCAGATCCAGGTCGGAGCCGTAGTCGACGCCCAGTTTCAGGGTGACGCGGGTGATGGTGTCGGTCAGCGACCAGTTGATCAGTTGCCCGGTGATGAACGTCTTGTTCGGGACAATGATGTCCTTGCGGTCGAAGTCGGTGATGGTCGTGGCGCGGATGCGGATCTTGCTGACCGTGCCCGACAGGTTGCCGATGGTGATGGTGTCACCGATCCGCACCGGGCGTTCGAACAGGATCATGATGCCGGAGATAAAGTTGGCGAAGATCTCCTGCATGCCGAAACCGAGGCCGACCGACAACGCCGCCACCAGCCATTGCAACTTGTCCCAGCTCACGCCGAGGGTCGACAGGGTCGAGACGAAACCGACGCCAGCGATCACATACGACAGCAACGTCGTGGTCGCGTAGGCACTGCCCTGGGCCAGATTGAGTTTCGACAGCACGAACACTTCCAGCAGGCCCGGCAGGTTGCGCGCGAGGGCGAAGGTGATGCCGATGATGATCAGTGCGCCGAGCATGTCGCCGATGCTGATCGGCACCATGCTCATGTTGGCGCCGGTGCCGCTGGTGTATTCGTAGAGGGTGATGTTGTCGAGGTACGAGAACACCGAAATCAGGTCCGACCAGACCCAGTACAGCGCCGCGATGAAGCCGCCGAGCAGGGCCAGACGGATCAGGCGCAGGGACTGTTCGTTGACCTTCTCGATGTCCAGTGTCGGTTCTTCGATCACGGCTTCGCCGTCGCCGGCCTCTTTTGCCGCCTGACGTTTGGCCAGGGCGCGCTGGTAGGCCAGACGTCGGGCGGCAACCGCCAGACCCCGGACGAAGGTGGCTTCGATCACCAGCCAGAACATCAGCAGGTACAGGGTGTTGATCAAGCGGTCGCTGAGTTTCAGCGCGGTGTAGTAGTAGCCGAAGCACACCGCGACGAACAGGGCGATCGGCAGCAAGGTGAACATCACGCCCACGGCCTTGCGGAACAACGAAGTATTTTCGTGGGCCGGACTGCTGATCAGCAGACGGCTGAGCAGCCAGGCCATCAGGGCGTAGCAGGTCAGCACCACCGGCATGCCGAGGACGTCGTCAGCCAGTGCGGCCGGTTGCAGTTCGGCCACGGCGACTACGGTCACCAGCGCCATGACCACCAGTCCGAGGCGACGGATCCAGCCCTGGAGGAATTCGACCTGGGGCTTTTCCCAGCGGAAGTGCAACTCTGCCACGCCACCTGGCGAGAGAATCCGGTAGGCGGTGTAGAACACCAGCCATGCCTGACCCATTTGCAGCAGCGCCGCGCCCATGTTGGCGTTTTGTCCGCGGGCGTCGATCTGCAGGGCCAGTCCGCACAGGGCCAGGCCAAGGGCGACCGGCATCGCCAGCAGAATATTGATCAGGATCGCCTGCGGAGTGTGCCACTGGCTGTCACGCTTGAAGTGACCGATGTCCTGGTGAACCTTGTTCAACCGCGCATACAGCGCCTTGCGCCGCCACAGCAGCGCGCCGATCAGCAATGCCAGCGGCAGGAACAGCAGCGGACGCTGGGTCAGGCCGTCGGTCAGCTCGCTCAGGCTCGAGGCCAGCGGCAGGGTGTCGATCTGGCGTTTGAGCCGCTCCGGCACGCCGCGCATCCATTCCACGTCCAGCGGCTTGTTGCTGGGAATCCAGAACATCTGCTCATCGAGGGTTGCGCGCAGGCTTTGGGCGGTGCTCAGCAGTTGCTTCTGGTTGAGTTGCAGGGTGATTGATTCGTTGAGCACCGCGCTCAGTTCGCGGTTCAGCCGTTCCAGCAGGTCGGCGCGGGTGTTGGCCAGGTCCAGCAGGCTCTTGCGCAGTTGCGGGGTGACTTGCTCCGGCGGCTGGGTGGAGAGCAGGTTGTCGACGTAGGTCGCCGGGTTGCTCAGCAGTTCACGCTGCTGGCTGACTTCGAACTGATACAGGCGAATGTCGGCGATCTGGTCGGCCAGGTCACGATCGACCTTGAGGCGCGGCAGGGCCTGCTTCTGTTTATAGAGAATCTTCGACAGCAGCAGACTGCCCTTGAGCACGTTGATCTGTTCATCCAGGGCCGAGTCGCTCTGGGTCAGGCTGTCGAGTTGCTGTTTGGTTTGCAGGTTCTGCTGGGTGACTTCGTTGAGACGGTCGGTGCTTTTCAGCAGGTAGTCGGAGAGCTTGAGGTTGGCCGTGCTTTCGCTGGCGAGCAGGCTGCTGCCGCCGGCTTTCTGCGCTTCGATCGACTGCTGGGTAACGGTCTCCTGGGACTGCGCCAGACGCTTCTGGTTGATCAGGGTTTGCAGTTCCTGAATCTCGCGGTCGAGGCGGTCGGATTTCTCCGAGAGCAGGTCATGCTGGCTGTTGCCCAGATCCTGCAACTGGCTGTTGCCGGCCAGTTCCTGACGACGCAGCGGGATCAGCGCGTTGAGGGCGGCCAGTTCGGCGTTCAACTGATCGCGTTGCTCGGCGCTGACGGTTTTGCCCGCGTCCTTGCCGGACTTGAGGATGTTGTTGATCTGCTGGATGCGCGTCTGGCTGGCGGAAATTTCCGCCTGGGCGCGCTCCGGGCGGGTCTGCGCGGTGATGATCAGGCTGTTGGCGTCGGCCAGGGCTTTTTGCAGATCGCTCTGCTGGGTCGAACGATCGGTGAGGATCTGTTCCAGCTGCTGGATCGATTCCTTGGGAAAACGCTGCGCCACCGGCACCACGGCGGAGGCCTTGAGGCGCGTCAATTCGCGGGTGTTCTCGACGGTCTGCTTCGGCGCGCTTGCCAGTTGCTGTTTGAGGTCGATCAGCTTCTGTTCATAGTCATGCTGGTTGTTCAGCTGATTGAGCGTGTTCTGCAGGACGGTTTGCAGGGTCTTTTTATCGGCGTCCGGCAGTTTGCTGTCGGCGAGCTTGTCCAGGTTGGCCTGCACGGCTTCGCTGGACGGCGGTTCGGCGGCATACAGCGGCCCGACGGAAAGACTCAGGCCCAGCAGGGCCGCGAAAAAGAAAGAGCGCAGGGTAGGCATAGAGACCGGTCAAGCAAGTGAGAGTGGACGCAGTTTAGAGGAAGAGACCGGGACCCGGGCGACTTCCTTCGGGGAATCTGACGCCCACTTTGCCGATCTTGTTCCCGTCCATGACCGCGACCGTCCAGTGAGTGTTGTTCCACTCCACCTGGTCGCCGACGATTGGTGCACCACCAACCTTGTGGGCAATGAACGCACCGAGGGTCATGTCCGGATCGATGCCGTCGGCCGGCAACCCGTAAAGCGCTGCAACCGCTTTAAGCTGGGCGTCTCCTTCGAGTACAAAGTCGCCGAAGAAGCGCAGGTCCAGACCGCGTTGCGGTGCCTGGCTGAACAGTTTGCCGAGGGCCGGCAAGTTGTGTTCATGGCCGATAACACACAACAAATCATCGACTTCCAGCACCGTGCTACCCGACGGATGGAGCAGTTGCTGGCCACGAAACAGGGCGGCGATACGTGTGCCTTCGGGCATTTTCAGTTCACGCAGGGGCGAACCGATGCACCATTTCTCGGCGCCGAGCTTGTAAACGAACAGCTCCCACTCGCTGGTGATGTGCACCTCCAGTGCGGAACGCGAGATCGGCGCCGGCTCCGGCGGTACCGTCACCTTCAACAGCTTGGCCACCCACGGCAGGCTCGTGCCCTGCACCAGCAGCGACACCAGCACGATGAAAAACGCGAGGTTGAAGTACAACTGCGCGTTCGGCAGCCCGGCCATCAACGGGAACACCGCGAGAATGATCGGCACCGCGCCGCGCAGGCCGACCCAGGAAATAAAGGCTTTCTCGCGGCCGTGGAACGCCTTGAACGGCAGCAGGCCGACGACCACCGACAGCGGCCGGGCGAACAGAATCATCCACAGCGCCAGACCCAGCGCCGGCAGGGCGATCGGCAGTAAATCATGCGGCGTGACCAGCAGCCCCAGCACGAGGAACATGCCGATCTGCGCCAGCCACGCCATGCCGTCGAGCATGTGCAGAATGCCGTGACGGCTGCGCACCGGGCGGTTGCCGATCACCAGGCCACACAGATAAACAGCGAGGAAGCCGCTGCCATGCAGGGCGTTGGTCAGTGCGAACACCACCAGACCGCCAGCGATCACCAGAATCGGGTACAGGCCGGTGGCGAGGTTGATCCGGTTGACCAGTTGCAACATCAGCCAGCCGCCACCGAGGCCGATCACGCCACCGATGCCGAACTCGCGGATCAGGTGGGTCAACAGGCTCCAGTGCAGGCCGGTCTGGCCGCTGGCGAGCATGTCGATCAGGGTCACGGTGAGGAACACCGCCATCGGGTCGTTGCTGCCGGACTCGATTTCCAGGCTCGCGGTCACCCGTTCGTTGAGTCCCTTGCCGCCGAGCAGCGAGAACACCGCTGCGGCGTCCGTGGAGCCGACGATGGCGCCGATCAGCAGGCCTTGAATCAGATTGAGGTCGAACAGCCACGCCGCCGCCATGCCGGTCAGCCCGGTGGTGATCAATACCCCGACCGTGGCCAGCGACAGCGCCGGCCACAAGGCCACACGGAAACTTGAAACCCGGGTGCGCAAACCACCGTCGAGCAGGATCACTGCCAGGGCGAGGTTGCCGACCAGATAGGCGGTCGGGTAGTTATCGAAAATGATCCCGCCGCCATCGACCCCGGCGGCCATGCCGACCGCAAGAATGATGACCAGAATCGGAATGCCGAGACGCGAAGACAGGGAACTGACAAGAATGCTTGCACCTACCAGCAACGCGCCGATCAAGAACAGGCTGTTGATGGTCGTCGCATTCAAAGGCAGTACTCCAGAAGCGTAAAGACGGGCACAAACTGACCATGCAGTCTGCGTGCCAGCGATTCTAACCTGTTGAAATGTGATGCTGTCAAAAAGCTTTTTACGCTGGGGGATTCGAGGTTTGGGTTCGGCTGGCGATGGCTGCCCTCACCCTAGCCCTCTCCCGGGGGGAGAGGGGACTGATCGAAGTGTCTGGGCGAGGTCCATCGACCTGAAAATTCTGAGTCGAACTCAGGTTTGAAAAGCACACAGATCTGCTCCCTCTCCCTCTGGGAGAGGGCTGGGGTGAGGGTGCTTTTGCTTTTGATCGAGTGAATCAGAGGCTGAACCGCCCAACCATGTTGTTCAAATCCAGCGCCAGACGCGACAGCTCGTTGCTCGCCGCACTGGTCTGATTCGCGCCGGTGGCCGATTGCACCGACAGGTCGCGGATGTTCACCAGGTTGCGATCCACCTCGCGGGCCACTTGTGCCTGCTCTTCGGCGGCGCTGGCGATCACCAGGTTGCGCTCGTTGATCTCGACGATTGCGGTGTTGATGGTGTCCAGCGACATCCCGGCGCCCCGGGCGATGTTCAGTGTCGACTCGGCGCGTTCGGTGCTGTTGCGCATCGAGTCCACCGCGTGTTCGGTGCCGCTCTGAATGCTGCCGATCATCCGCTCGATTTCGCTGGTCGACTGTTGGGTGCGATGGGCCAGAGCACGCACCTCATCGGCGACTACCGCAAAACCACGGCCGGCTTCACCGGCGCGTGCCGCTTCAATGGCAGCGTTCAGTGCCAACAGGTTGGTCTGGTCGGCCAAGCCACGAATAACGTCCAGGACCTTGCCGATGTCACGGGATTCGTTGGCCAGATCACCGATCAGGGTCGCCGTGCTCTGCACATCGGCGCTCATGCGTTCGATGGCGCTGACGGTTTCCTGCACCAGGTCGCGACCGTCGCCGGCGGACGTGGTGGCGTTTTTCGACGCTTCCGACGTGCTGACCGCGTTGCGTGCGACTTCTTCAACGGCGCTGGTCATTTCGTTGACCGCCGTGGCGGCCTGTTCGATTTCGTTGTTCTGCTGGGTCAGGCCACGGGCGCTTTCGTCGGTGACGCTGTTCAGCTCTTCGGCAGCGGACGCCAGTTGCGTGGCCGAGCCGGAAATCCGCTGCAGGGTGTCGCGCAGCTTCGATTGCATCTTGGCCATCGCCGCCAGCAAGCGGCCGGCTTCGTCGTTGCCGTCAACGTGGATCGGCTGGGTCAGGTTGCCTTCGGCGATGGTTTCCGCTGCGTCGAGTGCCTTGGCAATCGGCTTGGTGATGCTGACGGTCAGCAACCAGGCGAACAGGAAGGTCAGGCCGGTGGCGATCAGCAACAGGGTCACGACCAGGTTGAACGATATCGCGTACTGATCGGCTGCGCCTTGATCAGTTTCGGCGATTTGCTGGGTGTTGATCTCCAGCAGGCGCGCCAGTGCGGTGTTCACCGCTTCCGAGTTACTCAGCAAATCCGCGTTGAGCATCTGCCGCAGTTCATCGACCTGATTGTTGCGCGACAGGCTTTTCATCCGCTCTTCGAGTTGGCGGTACTGGGCCAGAAGCTGCACGTACTGATCGTAGGCCGCACGCTCTTGCGGGCCATTGATCAACGGTTCGTAGGCGCGCTGGGCGTCGGCGATCTGCTTGTTGCGCAACTCGAACAGCTCGATGGTTTTTTGCTGCACGTCCGGTTCGCGGTTGATCAGCAACCGGTAGGACAGCACCCGCAGGCGCAGGGTCAGTTGAGTGAACTCGTCGAGGGCCTTGATGGACGGCACGCTGGCAGTGGCAATTTCTTGGCCCGCTGCGCGTATTTTGCTCATCTGGTTCAAGGCGAACACACCCAGAATCAGCATCAGGCCGCCGATCAGGGCGAAGCCGGTGAACGCCCGTGGGGCGATATTCATATTGCGAAGGGACATGGGGCGGATACCAGAGGAGGGCCGCATCCATGCGGGCTGAGACGGCTGTATGGATGACTTATCGGTCATACGACTAAAGTCTTGAGGCGCTGCGCGTATTTGTCGCATAGGGGGTTGAGCGACGAAGTGCAGGAACCAGATCGGCAGATCACAGTCTTTTAAACTCGCGAGAACGGTCGGCCGCCAGGAAAATCAAGGCCTTGCGCCGGTTTAACCCTGGCATCCGTGATGACTTTTCTTTATCGTACGCGCCCTTTGAAAAACGCCTGGAAGATCAAAATGTTGGAAGCATCCCTCAGCCAATTGGAACAGCTCGTCAGCGACCTGGTGCAACAGAACCAGACTCTGCTGGAAACCAACCAGACCCTGTCTGCGGAACTGGCTCAGGCCAAGGATGAAAACGAAAGCCTGCAACTGAACCTGATGGAGCAGGAAGAGAAACACGGCGCCACCGCAGCGCGCATCCAGGCCCTGGTTGATCGCGTCAACGCAGGTCCTGTCAGCGCATGAATTACGGCACAGCAGGGGTAAAGGTCATCTCCATTCTCGGGGAGGACTACTCGATCAAGGCACCGGCCGGGGAAGAACAGACCCTGCTGGACGCGGCCATGATGCTCAAGGCTGCGCTGGACGACACCAAGCGCAAATACCCGACGCTGATCGGTGACCGCTTGCTGGTGCTGGCGGCGATGAATCTGTGCTCGCAGCAGATCGAAATGAAGAAGCAGCACCAGGAAGAACTCGACCGTTACCAAGAGCAAGTCAGCGCCACGGTCGAAACCATCGCCAAGACCATCAATCAGGGCTGATGGAGTTGCGCACAACCAAAGAATAGATTGTCGATATGGTTGTATACAATCGGCACGGCTGTTGCATTGTTTCGGCCACTTATTCTTTGGGGGTGCTCCATGCAGTTGTGGCGACGCAGTATTCAATGGCAGCTGATTCTCAGCATGGGCACCGCCCTGCTGGTCAGTATCCTGATCGTGGTTGGCATTTATACCCTGGTGGTCAACCGCCTCGCCCAGAGCTATCTGGTCGAACAAGCGCTGCCGTCGAGCATCGAAGCGACGCGCAACGATATTGAGCGCATCCTCGTCCAGCCGCTGACCGCCGCCAAAGACATCGCCAGCAACACGATGGTCCGCGACTGGCTGGCCTCGGGTGAAGACAGCGGCAAAACGGCGGCCTTCGCGCAGTATCTGGAAGGCATCCGCGCCGAACACAAGGCTTTCACCGCGCTGATCATCGGCACCGAATCCAATCACTACATCACCGAAAAAGGCCTGGACCGCACCCTCAGTCGCGCCAAACCGGCCGATGCCTGGTTCTATTCCTTCCTCGACAGCCATCAGCCGCGCACCCTGAATATCGACAACGATGGCGCCACCGGAGAATTGGCGCTGTTCATCGACTTGAAGGTCGAGCAGGCCGGCAAAGTGGTCGGCGTGGCCGGGCTTGGTTTGAGCATGAAAGAGCTGTCGGAGCTGATCCACAATTTCAGCTTTGGTGAGCGCGGCAAGGTCTATCTCGTGCGTTCCGACGGTTTGATCCAGGTGCATCCTGAAGCGCAGTTCAGTGGCAAGCGCACCCTCTCGGAGCAGATCGGTGCTTCGGCGGCACAAGCCGTCATGGGGCAAAAAGCTGCCGTGAGCAGCGGCTTCCAAAGAGACGGCGAAGACTTCCTCGCCTTCAGCCTGCCTCTGCGTGATCTGGGCTGGACCCTGGTGGCCGAAGTGCCGCAATCGCAGATCTATGCCGAGGCGCGCAAAGCCATGTGGATGAGCGGCGGCATCGGTCTGGCGGTGGCACTGGTATGCCTCGCTTTGGTGGTGTGGTTGGCGCAAGGTTTGGTGCGACCGATTCGCCAAGTAACAGCCGCGCTGGTAGCAATCGGTAGCGGTGGTGGAGATTTGACCCACCGGTTAGATTCCAGTCGCGCCGACGAGTTGGGCGATCTGGCTCGGGGCTTCAACCGATTCCTCGACAGCCAGCGCGCAATGATTGGCGAAGTGTTGGCCACCAGTGAGCGTTTGCGCACGGCTGTCGGCCAAGTGGCCAAGGTTGTGGATAACACCGCCGAGCGCTCTGGTCGTCAGCAGGAGATGACCGACATGGTCGCCACCGCCGTTCATGAAATGGGCCTGACCGTGCAGGAGATCGCGCAGAACGCCGGCAACGCCGCGCTGGCCTCGCAAACCGCACGGGATGAAGCCCTGCAGGCGCGGGAAGTAGTCGGCGGCTCGATCCGCCATATCGAAAGCATGTCCGATGAGATTGGCGTGGCCGCCGGTGCGGTAGGGGAGCTGGCGCAGCAAGTGGCGTCTATCGACTCGGTGCTGGCGGTGATTCGCGGGGTGTCCGAGCAGACCAACCTGCTGGCACTCAATGCCGCCATCGAAGCGGCGCGGGCCGGGGATATGGGCCGTGGCTTTGCGGTTGTCGCTGATGAAGTGCGCACCTTGGCGCGACGCACTCAAGCGTCCACGGACGAGATTCAGCAGATGATCGGCAGCCTCAAGCAAGGCGCGGAAAATGCCGTGTCGTCGATGCGCACCGGGCAAGCTGCAACCGGCACCGGGGTTGAGTCGAGCCAGCGTACCGGCGCGTCGTTGACCGCGATTACCGGGCAGGTTGAGCGCATCAGCGACATGAACCATCAAGTGGCGACGGCGACGGAAGAGCAGTCGGCGGTGACGGAGGAGATCAACCGCAATGTGCAGGGGATTTCTGATCTGGCGCGGGCCACGGCGGGGGAGGTTCGGGCCTGTCGCGAGGATTGTCAGATGCTGCAGAAACTGGCGGATGATCTGGCGCGGCAGATGGGTGGGTTCAAGCTGAGTTGAGTGCTGAGCTTGAAAAGCCCCTCACCCTAGCCCTCTCCCGGGGGGAGAGGGGACTGAATGCGGGATACTTGAGAAATACGCCGACCTGAAAGGGCTACACCGAATCCATAATCGACTGGATTTTTCAGGTCGATGTATAGCGCCAGACACCTCGGTCGGCCCCCTCTCCCTCCGGGAGAGGGGACGAATTTGGGATGCTTGAGAAAGACACCGACCTGAAAATGCTGTGATGAATCCATAATCGACTGGATTTTTCAGGTCGATGTATAGCGCCAGACACCTCGTTCGACCCCTCTTCCTCCGGGAGAGGGGACTGAATGCGGGATGCTTGAGAAGTACGCCGACCTGAAAGGGCTACACCGAATCCATAATCGACTGGATTTTTCAGGTCGATGTATAGCGCCAGACACCTCGGTCGGCCCTATCTACCTCCGGGATAGGGGACTGAATTTGGGATGCTTGAGAAATACGCCGACCTGGAAATGTTGCGATGAATCCATAATCGACTGGACTTTTCAGGTCGACGTATAGCGCCAGACACCTCGGTCGGCCCTATCTCCCTCCGGGAGAGGGCTGGGGTGAGGGTTGGCTTTCAGAACCACGCATCCTGCATCGCCAGACACGTCTCATCCCGCGCCTCCAGCAACGTCAGTTCATGGTGGCAACCCGGCACTTCCCACGTCAGGAAATACCGCGCCGCCTGCAACTTGCCCTTATAGAAGTCGGCATCCGTTGCATTGCCCTTGGCCAGGCCTTCCTCGGCGCGAATCGCCTGCTCCAGCCAGCGCCAGCCGATCACCGTATGCCCGAACACCTTCAGGTACAGCGCCGAATTGGCCAGGCTGCTGTTGACCTTGCCTTGCGCCAGATCAGTCAGCAAACCGATGGTCACCCCTTGCAGGCGCGCGACCAGTTTCTCCAGCGGCTCACGCAATGCGGTTAACGATTCGTACGCGGTGGCGCGCTCGGAAGTGTCGGCGATCAACCGGATCAATTGTTTGAGCCCCGCGCCACCGTTCTGCGCCAGTTTGCGCCCGAGCAAGTCCAGCGACTGAATGCCGTGGGTGCCTTCGTGAATCGGGTTCAAGCGGTTGTCGCGGTAATACTGCTCCACCGGGTATTCACGGGTGTAGCCGTGGCCGCCAAGGATCTGGATCGCCAGTTCGTTGGCCTTGAGGCAGAACTCCGACGGCCAGGATTTGACGATTGGCGTCAGCAGGTCCAGCAGCTCATGGGCCTGTTTGCGCTCGGCTTCGCTTTCCAGTGTGGTGGTGTCATCGAACAGCCGCGCCGCGTACAGACCGAGGTCAAAGGCGCCTTCGACGTAGGATTTCTGTGTCAGCAGCATGCGTCTGACATCCGCATGCTGAATGATCGCCACTGGCGCGGTGGTCGGGTCCTTGCTGTCCGGCACCCGGCCTTGCGGGCGCTCGCGGGCGTACTCCAGCGAGTACAGGTAACCGGCGTAACCGAGCATCACTGCGCCCATGCCGACGCCAATCCGCGCTTCGTTCATCATCTGGAACATATAGCTCAAACCGTGATGCGCTTTGCCCACCAGATAACCGACACACTCACCGTTATCGCCGAAGTTCAGCGCGGTCGAAGTAGTGCCGCGCCAACCCATCTTGTGAAACAGCCCGGCCAGCAGCACGTCATTACGCTGACCGAGGCTGCCGTCATCGTTGACCAGAAACTTCGGCACGATGAACAGCGATATGCCTTTCACCCCCGGCGGCGCGTCCGGCAATTTCGCCAGCACCATGTGCACGATGTTCTCCGACAGCGGGTGATCGCCGCCGGAAATGAAGATCTTGTTGCCCTTCAGGCGATAAGTGCCGTCGGACGCCGGCTCGGCGCGGGTACGAATATCCGACAGCGATGAGCCTGCGTGGGGTTCGGTCAGCGCCATGGTGCCGAAGAAGCGGCCGTCGATCATCGGTTGCAGAAAGCGCTGTTTCTGCTCGTCGGTGCCGAAGCTTTCGATCAGATTGGCCGCGCCCATGGTCAGGAACGGATACGACGTCGACGCGGCGTTGGCCGACTGGAAATGCGCGAAGCAGGCTTGGGAAAGCAGCGTAGGTAACTGCATGCCGCCGGCGTCGAAGCTGCGTGCGGCGTTGAGGAAACCGGCTTCGAGGAAGGCATCCACCGCCGGTTTGACTTCCGGAATCAGAATCGCCTGGCCGTTCTCGTAGCGCGGCTCGTTTTCGTCGCCCTTGCGGTTGTGCGGTGCGAAAAATTTCTCGGCGATGCTGCGCGCGGTGCCGATGGCGGCGTCGAAGGTCTCGCGGTTGTGCTCGGCAAACCGCTCACGCCGGGTCAGGCCCTCGGCATCGAGGACTTCATACAGCTCGAAAGCCAGATTGCGGGAACTGAGCAGCGTCTCGGACATGGCGGCCTACCTGAGATTGGGGTTTGGGCCGAGTCTAGGCGTGCTGATAAAGACTGAACAGGATGATTGATAAGCGTGATGTTGGAGCCGCGCGCCGACTTAACAAACACCACAAAACACTGTGGGAGCGAGCTTGCTCGCGAAGAGGCCGGCACATTCAACGTTCATGTTGACTGGCAAACCGCTTTCGCGAGCAAGCTCGCTCCCACAGGGACTGTTGCTATGCCGGACACCCATGCAGGTGCCCGGTTTATCGGGTGTTAACCGATGGTCATCAAGCTCGCGTTACCACCCGCCGCAGCGGTGTTAACACTCAACGCACGCTCGATCACCAGACGCTCCAGGGCAATGTTGGTCTCGCCCTGGGACAAGCCCTGAACGCCCACAATCGCACCGGCCCGCTTGGCAATTTGCTGGCAAACGCCGCGCAACTGGTCGGAATGGCCATGATGCAGAACTGCATCAAACACCACCTCGTCCTTGTTCCAGTCGGAAACCAGCTTGATCCGCGCCTGAACATCCTTCGGCAGGCGTGCGAACAAGGCCTTGCTGATGTCGGACTCCGGCCATACCGCCGAACCACCTACCGCCAGTACCGCCGCCAGTTGGGTCAGCAGATCACCTTCGACTTCTGCCAGACAGAGCACGTGCTCACGCGGCAGGATCGCGTAGCTGTTCTTCTCGCCGGTCGGGCCGGCCAGCACGCGGGTGATACCGCTTTGCGACTGGGCGGCGTACTGCACGCACAGGGTGCTCAGGTCGGCGTACTGGTTGCTTTCGGCCCAGGCTTTCAGAGCGTTCAGCGGCTTGCTCATGGCATCGCGCAGACGCACGTCCGGGGCGACGACCGCATCACCGCGAGCGAAGGATTGTTCGATCGCGTCGGCAGGACGCGTCGACAGCAGGCGGTACAGGTACAGCGGGCCACCGGCTTTCGGACCAGTACCCGACAGGCCTTCGCCGCCGAACGGCTGCACGCCGACCACGGCACCGACGATGTTGCGGTTGACGTAGACGTTACCGGCGTTGACGTTGTCGATCACCTTGGCGATGGTCTCGTCGATGCGCGTGTGCACGCCCAGCGTCAGGCCATAACCGGAAGCGTTGATCTGGCCGATCAGTTGATCGATCTCTTTACGCTTGTAGCGCACCACGTGCAGCACCGGACCGAAGATCTCGCGTTGCAGTTCGTCGAAGCTTTCCAGCTCGATCAGGGTCGGCATGACGAAGGTGCCGCGTTTGACTTCTTCGCTGTCGGCAATTGCCACCTGGTACACGTTGCGACCTTTATCGCGCATGCCCTGGATGTGCTTGTCGATGCCAGCCTTGGCTTCGGCGTCGATCACCGGGCCGATATCCACGGACAGACGCTCCGGGTTGCCGAGACGGCTTTCAGCCATCGCGCCTTTGAGCATTTCGATGACACGGTCCGCGGAATCTTCCTGCAGGCACAGTACACGCAGGGCCGAGCAACGCTGGCCAGCACTGTCGAAGGCCGAAGACACCACGTCGATCACAACCTGTTCGGTCAGTGCCGAGGAGTCGACGATCATCGCGTTCTGGCCGCCGGTTTCGGCGATCAGTGGAATCGGACGGCCCTGGTTGTCGAGGCGACCGGCAATGTTGCGTTGCAGCAGACGCGCGACTTCGGTGGAACCGGTGAACATCACGCCTTTGACGCGCTCGTCACCGACCAGACCGGCACCGACGGTTTCACCGCGACCCGGCAACAGTTGCAGTACGCCTTCCGGGATGCCGGCCTCAAGCATCAGGCGCACAGCCTGAGCAGCCACCAGCGGGGTTTGTTCGGCCGGTTTGGCCAGTACCGGGTTACCGGCAGCCAGCGCGGCAGCGACCTGACCGCTGAAGATCGCCAGCGGGAAGTTCCACGGGCTGATGCACACCACCGGACCCAACGGGCGGTGGGCGTCGTTGCTGAAATCGTTGCGTGCCTGCACTGCGTAATAACGCAGGAAGTCGACCGCTTCACGGACTTCGGCGATGGCGTTGGCGAACGTCTTGCCGGCTTCACGGGCCAGCAGGCCCATCAGTGGCTGGATTTCGCCTTCCATCAAGTCAGCGGCACGTTCCAGAATTGCCGCCCGTTCGGCGGGCGGCGTGGCCTGCCAGATCGGCGCAGCATTCAGGGCACATTGAATGGCGTTGTCGACGTCTTCGACGGTGGCTTCCTGCACGTGTCCGACCACATCGCGGTGATCCGCCGGGTTCAGCACCGGTGCCGGCGCTTCGTTGCTGGAGGCGCAACCGAGCATCGGCGCGGCTTTCCAGTTGTTGTGCGCGGTGGCGAGCAGGGCGCAGGACAGCGAGGCCAGACGGTGTTCGTTGGCCATGTCGATGCCGGCGGAGTTGGCGCGCTCGGCGCCGTACAGGTCACGCGGCAGCGGAATGCGCGGGTGCGGCAGGCCGAAACCACCTTCCACGGTCGCCATCTGCTCGATCTGCGCCACCGGATCGGCCACCAGTTCCTGAATCGAAATCGACTGGTCGGCAATGCGGTTGACGAACGAGGTGTTCGCGCCGTTTTCCAGCAGGCGACGCACGAGGTACGCCAGCAGGGTTTCGTGGGTGCCGACCGGTGCGTACACGCGGCACGGACGGTTCAACTTGCCTTCGGAAACTTTGCCGACAACCTGCTCGTAAAGCGGTTCGCCCATGCCGTGCAGGCACTGGAATTCGTACTGGCCCGGGTAATAGTTCTGGCCGGCAATGTGGTAAATGGCCGACAGGGTGTGGGCGTTGTGCGTAGCGAACTGCGGGTAGATGACTTCCGGCACCGACAGCAGTTTGCGTGCGCAAGCGATGTAGGAAACGTCGGTGTACACCTTGCGGGTGTAGACCGGATAGCCTTCCAGGCCTTCGACCTGGGCGCGTTTGATTTCGCTGTCCCAGTACGCGCCTTTCACCAGGCGGATCATCAGGCGATGACGGCTGCGGCGGGCCAGGTCGATCACGTAGTCGATCACGTACGGGCAACGTTTCTGGTACGCCTGGATGACGAAACCGATGCCGTTCCAGCCGGTCAGTTGCGGCTCGAAGCACAGACGCTCGAGCAGATCCAGCGACAGTTCAAGACGGTCGGCTTCTTCGGCGTCGATGTTCAGGCCGATGTCGTATTGCTTGGCCAGCAGGGTCAGCGACAGCAGGCGCGGGTACAGCTCGTCCATTACGCGCTCGTACTGCGCACGGCTGTAACGCGGGTGCAGGGCCGAGAGCTTGATGGAAATGCCCGGACCTTCATAAATCCCACGACCGTGGGAGGCTTTGCCGATCGAGTGAATGGCTTGTTCGTACGACGCCAGGTACTTCTGTGCGTCGTGTTCGGTCAGGGCCGCTTCACCGAGCATGTCGTAGGAATAACGGAAACCCTTGGCTTCGAACTTGCTCGCGTTGGCCAGCGCTTCGGCGATGGTTTCGCCGGTGACGAACTGCTCGCCCATCAGGCGCATGGCCATGTCCACGCCCTTGCGGATCATCGGCTCGCCGCTCTTGCCGATGATGCGGCTCAGCGACGAGGTCAGGCCGGCTTCGTTATGGGTGGACACAAGCTTGCCGGTCAGCAGCAGACCCCAGGTTGCCGCGTTGACGAACAGCGACGGGCTGTTGCCCAAATGCGGATGCCAGTTGCCGGTGCTGATCTTGTCGCGGATCAGTGCGTCGCGAGTGCCTTTGTCCGGAATACGCAGCAGCGCTTCAGCCAGGCACATCAGGGCGACGCCTTCCTGGGACGACAGGGAAAACTCCTGCAGCAGGCCCTGAACAATGCCTGCACGACCGCCGGCACTTTTCTGGTTACGCAGTTTTTCCGCGATGGTCGCGGCAAGTTTGTTGGTGGCTTCGGCCATCGGTGCCGGCAGGCGCGCCTGCTCGATCAGCATCGGCACCACTTCCGGCTCAGGGCGACGGTAAGCAGCGGTGATCGAAGCACGGAGTACCGATTGCGGCAGGATGCTTTCGGCGAATTCGAGGAAGCACTGGTGGGCATGATCGGTGTGGACTTCACCGGCGTCGTCGGCGTCCTTGGCGGTCAAACCGTTCAGCTCGGTCAGGGTTGCACCACCCTCGAGTTTTTCCAGGTAATTGAAAATTGCCTGCTTGATCAGCCAGTGCGGCGTGCGATCAATCGAGGTTGCGGCCGCCTTCAGGCGTTCGCGGGTCGGGTCATCGAGTTTGACCCCAAGGGTGGTGGTAGCCATATTTTTATCCTCATGGTTGCCACAGTTGCGTGGCATCAGCTGGCCGCAAGATTAGCCGCGCGCTGAAAGAGGTGCAACCGGGTGCAACCCTTTTTTTGTCGGAATAATAGGCAGCTCGTCAGGAATTATTTTCTGGTACGAAAGTGCTGCTCCTGCTTGGTGCTTTTGCTTCTAGCCAACGGTGATGACTGCCACAAAAGGGAGCAAAAACGCGGTGATTGTCGATAAATCCGACTAGGTGCAACTTATTCGCTCGAAACTGGTTGCACCTTATTTGATTTGTTGCATAGCATTCGCGCCCTAGGTGCAACCGGGAATAACCCGGTGTACCGGCTGATGGCTTTCCTGGGGAAACATCAGTCCTAAATGCGCGGGATCCCGGATCGTCTGCCAAACGTCGTCGTTTGCGAGCGGTTCACCACCGCCGCTACATAAAAACAAAGCCAGGGCGTAACTCAATGAGCGTAAGCAATCCAACCCTGATCACGTTCGTGATCTACATCGCAGCAATGGTGCTGATCGGCCTGATGGCCTATCGCTCCACCAACAACCTTTCTGACTACATTCTTGGCGGTCGTAGCCTGGGCAGCGTCGTGACGGCTCTGTCTGCCGGTGCTTCCGACATGAGCGGCTGGTTGTTGATGGGCCTGCCGGGCGCCATTTACATGTCCGGTCTTTCCGAAAGCTGGATCGCCATCGGTCTGGTCATCGGTGCCTACCTGAACTGGCTGTTCGTTGCCGGCCGTCTGCGCGTGCAGACCGAGCACAACGGCGATGCCCTGACTCTGCCAGACTACTTCGCCAGCCGTTTTGAAGACAAAAGCGGCCTGCTGCGGATCATCTCGGCGATCGTGATTCTGGTGTTCTTCACCATCTACTGCGCTTCCGGCATCGTGGCTGGCGCCCGTCTGTTCGAAAGCACCTTCGGCATGTCCTACGAGACGGCGCTGTGGGCCGGTGCTGCGGCGACGATTGCTTACACCTTTATCGGCGGTTTCCTCGCGGTGAGCTGGACTGACACCGTACAAGCCACGCTGATGATTTTCGCCCTGCTGCTGACGCCGATCATCGTCCTGCTGGCTACCGGCGGCGTCGACACTACGTTTCTGGCCATTGAAGCTCAGGATCCAAGCAACTTCGACATGCTCAAGGGCACCAGTTTCATCGGCATCATCTCGCTGATGGGCTGGGGTCTGGGCTACTTCGGTCAGCCGCACATCCTGGCGCGTTTCATGGCGGCGGATTCGGTGAAATCGATTGCCAACGCCCGTCGCATCTCCATGACCTGGATGATCCTGTGCCTGGGCGGCACCGTGGCGGTGGGCTTCTTTGGTATCGCGTACTTCTCGGCACACCCGGAAGTGGCCGGTCCCGTGACCGAGAACCACGAGCGCGTGTTCATCGAGCTGGCGAAAATTCTCTTCAATCCATGGGTGGCGGGTGTCCTGCTGTCGGCAATTCTCGCCGCGGTGATGAGCACGCTGAGCTGCCAGTTGCTGGTGTGCTCCAGCGCCCTGACCGAAGACTTCTACAAAACCTTCCTGCGTAAATCCGCCTCCCAGGTTGAACTGGTCTGGGTCGGCCGCGCCATGGTGCTGTTGGTTGCACTGATCGCGATCGCCCTGGCCGCCAACCCGGAAAACCGCGTGCTGGGCCTGGTGTCCTACGCCTGGGCCGGTTTCGGTGCTGCGTTCGGTCCGGTTGTACTGATCTCGGTGGTCTGGAAAGGCATGACCCGCGACGGCGCACTGGCCGGTATCCTGGTCGGCGCGATCACCGTGGTGGTCTGGAAGCATTTCGAACTGCTGGGTCTGTACGAAATCATCCCGGGCTTCATCTTCGCCAGCCTGGCTATCTACATCGTCAGCAAGCTCGGTTCGCCGACCACTGGCATGGTGCAGCGCTTTGAAGCGGCGGAAAAAGATTTCCACCTGAACAAGTGATGCGCTGAGCTTCGGCTCACCGGAAAACGGCCCGTTTCCTACAGGAGACGGGCCGTTTTTTATTGCCTGTGATTTTTTGCCAACGCTGAAGAAACCTGTGGGAGCTGGCTTGCCAGCGATGAGGGCGGCACATTCAGAACATTCAGTAACTGACACATCGCTATCGCTGGCAAGCCAGCTCCCACAGGGTTTTATGGTGGGTTTCGGGGGTTTGTCTGTAGTTGAAGGCGCCGCTTTTTGCAGGGCTTTTCATCAATGAAAGTAGGGCAAATCTGATTTTCCGGTCACCCATTCATCACCCCTTGCCCCTCATGCAGAATCGCCCGCCCTTCATTCTGCAGAGAGACATCGGATGTTCGCGCCTGCCAATCAACCGCGTTTCACGTTGACCCTCGAAGGTGCCCAACATGACCTCAAAGTCCTTGAGTTCACGGGCAAGGAAGCCATCAGCCAACCCTATCGCTTCGAACTGGAACTGGTCAGCGAGCGGCCGGATCTGGACCTCGAAAGCCTGCTGCACTGTCAGGCATTTCTGAGTTTTGATGCTCAGGGTGCCGGTGTCCACGGTCAGATTTATCAGGTCGGGCAGGGCGACTCCGGGAAACGTCTGACGCGCTATCACTTGAGCCTTGTGCCGCGTCTGACGTACCTCGGGCATCGCATCAATCAGCGGGTATTCCAGCACCAGAGCGTGCCGCAGATCGTGACGCAAATCCTCAAGGATCACGCGATCCTGCGCGATGCTTTCGAGTTTCGACTCGGCAGCGATTACCCGGTGCGTGAATATTGCGTGCAGTACGCCGAAAGCGATCTGGCGTTCATTCAGCGGCTGTGTGCCGAGGTCGGCATTCATTACCACTTTCAGCACAGCCTCGACGGACATCTGTTGGTGTTCGGCGACGATCAAACCGTATTCCCGCGATTGGCCGAGTCAACGCTTTATCTGCCCGGTAGCGGCATGTCTGCCGGGGCGCCGGCGATCAAGCGCTTCAATGTGCGTGTGGAAACCCGTACCAGCGTGGTCACCCGGCGTGACTACAACTTCGAAAAGCCGCGCCTGCAGCTGGAGAGTCGCATCGACGGCGAGCAACGCCCGGTGCTCGAGGACTACCACTTTCCCGGGCAATTCGATAATCGTGAAACCGGCAAACACCTGGCCCAGCGGGCGCTTGAAAGGCATGTCGCCGACTACCGTCAGGCCGAGGGCATCAGTGATGAATCCGCACTGGTTTGCGGACATTTCCTGCACCTCAGCGAGCACCCACGTCAGAGCTGGAATGACCTTTGGCTGCTGACCGCGATCCAGCACCGTGGGCGACAGCCGCAAGTGCTGGAGGAATCGGTAACCAGCGATGGCGAATCCTTCCAGGGCTACCGTAATACCTTTCTCGCTACGCCGTGGGATGTGTTCTTCCGCCCGGCGCTTGGCCCGGAAAAACCCCGGATGCTCGGTTATCAACCCGCCGTTGTCACGGGGCCGAAAGACACGGAAATCCACTGCGACGAGTACGGTCGGGTCAAGGTGCAACTGGCCTGGGATCGCGACGGTGAATTGAACGAGCATTCCAGTTGCTGGCTGCGCGTCGCCACCGGTTGGGCCCATGATCGTTACGGCAGCGTGCTGATTCCGCGCGTCGGCATGGAAGTGCTGGTCGGCTTCATTGATGCCGATGCCGACAAGCCCTTGGTCGTGGGCTGCCTGCCAAACGCCGCGACGCCGGTGCCGCTGGATCTGCCGGCGGACAAGACCCGCAGTGTTTTCCGCAGCCAGAGCACCCCCGGTGGCGGTGGCTACAACGAACTGCGCATTGAAGATAAAAAAGGCGCCGAGGAGATCTACCTGCGCGCCCAGCGCAATTGGACGCAGCATGTGTTGAATGATCAACAGGTGCAGGTCGATAACCAGCGCAGCATTGTCGTCACCGGCACCGCCCGCCATGAGTTGAAGGCGGATGAGCAGCGCATCACCCACGGCCAGCGCCAGACCGAAGTGAAGCAGGACGATCATTTGAGCGTCACCGGCAGCCGCCATATCAAGGTGGCCAATCAGGCGACCAGTGCCAGCCAGCAGTTCCACGTCAGCGCCGGTCAGCAAGTGGTGATCGACGGTGGTGCCAGCGCGACGATTCAGGCCGGCGGGCAATGGATCAACATCGGCCCCGGCGGCATTTTCAGCAGCGTGCCGATTGTCGTGGGCGGCGCACCGATGGCGGCGATGAGTGCCGCACCGGTGGCGCCGGGTTTGCCGGAGAAACTGGCCGCCGCGCCGGCAGCCATGCTCACTGCCGCACAAATCATGAGTTTTAAAGGTGATGCGCCATTCTGCGAAGAGTGTGAGCGTTGCAAGGACGGTCTCTGTGCAGCCTGATTTCCTCTTGCCTGCCGATTGGCTGGCGCGTGAACCGTTGAGCGCATCCGAGCAATTGTTCGCGGTGTTCAGCAGTGCCAGCGAGGCGAAGCCGCTCAAGGCTTGGCCAGAAGCGGCGAGTCCGATCTGGGCCGAGACGATCTATGCCGAGTGGGATGCGGTGATGCCTTACGTGGGAATTGTCGCCGCCGACAGTGAGTTTCTGCATTGGGTCGCCACCACCGAGTCGCGGGATTGGGGATGGTTGGCGGTTTCTTCGGCGAGTCTTGAGGAGGTGGTGGCGCACTTTCGCAGCCTGACCCAAGTGCTGATGCCGAGTGGCAAAACGGTGTTTTTCCGTTTCTGGGACGGGCGGTTTCTGTTGCCGATTCTGCTGGCCAATGAAGTGGATGCGGCGCAGCTGTTCCCGTTGATCGGGCGGTGTTTGATCAATGGGCAGGCGCTGGAAATCGGCGGCAGGGCGCAAGTGGCGGGGCGGACATTGCCGTGGTGGCAGGTGCCGGAGTCGGTGCTGGCACAGCAGGGCAATGACGTTCGAACGGCCAATGCGTTGCAGTGGTTGAGTGAAGAACATCCGACACTTTTCGAGGCCTTTCCAGAGGCGGTTTTACGTTGCAAGATCAGGTGGTTTTTTCAGGTTTCAATGTCGGAAGAATCGTCGCAATCGGCGTTGCTGGCGTTTTTGCTGGCAGAGTCGGAGTGAGTTTTCGGGGCGAAGGTCTCGGACGATTCCTTCGAGTTGCGGCGGTTTTCATGAACTGGTGGGCGGTGGGTTGCAGGGATAGTCTTTTCGTTGTCACTGCGAGAGTGGTGACGGGTGTAGGAACCCTGAGAAATTCACCGCGCATCAGCGCTGTCGTTTGATTGCGGCACTTAATTCGTGCCCCAGATATCTTTGCGGCGGCTGTGCGCGGGAACGCTTCGGCGTAGCTGAGTTTGGTGGGTTCCTCAGTTTCCTACTCCCGCGTATGGCTGCCACCCAAACCTGTAGGAAGGTCATTTGGCAGCCTCTCTAAACCTATTGAGGTACAACTGATATGACTATGCTTAAGCCCGATCCACCCTACGAAAAAATCACTCCCCATCCCGACAACCGCTTCATGGCCCTCACCGGCAATTGCAGCGACATGCCCACCCTGTTCATCGACACCCACGTGCCTCTCGACATCCTTATGGACGCCGCCAACCATCGTCTGCGCGCCGTGATCCAGGTGCTGGAAAACATGTGCATGCGCGGCTCGGTCGAATGCGACTCCGTCATCCTCAGCGACTTCGCCCAGCTCTGCGTAATCCCCTTGCGCGACGGCTGCGATGTGCTCGATGTCATCGGCAAGCGCCTGCGCGCCGCGCCATAAAAGCAAAGCCCCTCACCCTAACCCTCTCCCAGAGGGAGAGGGGACTGACCGAGTCGTCTGGGTGATGTACGCCGACTAGCGACTTCAGCGGTGAACTTCGCTTGGCCAAGCCTGGAGGGTGGCGTTCTTTCGGGGGACTGACCGAGTTGTCTGGGTGATGTACGCCGACTTGCGACTTCAGCGGTGAACTTCGTTTGGCCGAGCTTCGGGTGACTGACCGAGTCGTCTGGGTGATGTACGCCGGCTTGCGACTTCAGCGGTGAACTTCGCTTGGCCAAGCTTCGGGGGACTGACCGAGTTGTCTGGGTGATGTGCGTCGACTAGCGACTTCCGCGCTGATCTTCGCTTGGCCAAGCCTGAGATCACGCTGATCTTTCAGGTCGATGTAACTCGCAAGATCACCACGGTCAGTCCCCTCTCCCTCCGGGAGAGGGTTAGGGTGAGGGAAAGGCTTTTGTCCACTCGGCTGCGAACCCCTGACTTGCCGCCCGGTAAAAGGTAAACTTTGCGCCCTTCGCAGGAGCAGCCATGAATTATCGTCACGCCTTCCATGCCGGCAATCACGCCGATGTGTTCAAACACCTGACCTTGACCCGCCTCATCGCCCTGATGTCGCGCAAGGAGCAGCCGTTTGCCTATCTCGACACGCACGCCGGCATCGGTCTGTATGACTTGCAGGGCGATCAGGCCAATCGCACCGGCGAATACCTGGAAGGCATTGCGCGGTTGTGGGATCAGCCGGACCTGCCGGCGCTGACCGCCGACTACATGAAGGTGCTGCACGAGATGAACCCGGATGGCCAGTTGCGCTACTACCCGGGTTCGCCGGAGCTGGCGCGGCGCCTGACCCGGCCGCAGGATCGGGTGATGCTCAACGAGAAGCACCCGGAAGACGGCGTGCTGCTCAAGGACAACATGGCCGGTGATCGCCGGGTCAAGGTTCACCTCGGCGAGGGCTGGCATGTGGCGCGGGCGATGTTGCCGGTGCAGGAAAAGCGTGCGGTGATGTTGATTGACCCGCCGTTCGAGCAGCTCGATGAAATGCAGCGCTGCGCGGCGTCGTTGAAAGAGGCGATTGGTCGCATGCGCCAGACGGTGGCGGCGATCTGGTATCCGGTGAAGGATCAGCGTGCGTTGCGTCGGTTCTATCAGGATCTGGCCGGTACCGGTGCGCCGAAGTTGCTGCGCGTGGAACTGCTGGTGCATCCGCTGGATACGCCGAACAGCCTGAACGGTTCGGGCATGGCGATTGCCAATCCGCCGTGGGGGCTGGAGGAAGAATTGCGTGAGTTGCTGCCGTGGCTGTCGAAGAAGCTGGGGCAGACCCAGGGTGGGTGGCAGATGGATTGGTTGATTGCCGAGAGTTGATCAGTTGGTTTGATGGTGTCTGATCGGACGCCTTCGCGGGCAAGCCCGCTCCCACAGGTTTAGCGCCGAATTCACAATCGCGCATCACTCTGTGGGAGCGGGCTTGCCCGCGATGCTTTCAGGGTTCAGTTCCCCGCGAGGCTCGGTGGCATGCACACGCCGGTGCCGCCAATCCCGCAGTAACCCTCAGGGTTTTTCGCCAGATACTGCTGGTGATACGCCTCGGCGAAGTACACGGTTGGCGCCTGTTCGATCTCGGTGCTGATCTCGCCCAGACCGGCCTTCGACAATTCCGCCTGATACACCGCTTTGCTCTTCAGCGCCGCATCCAGATGCTCAGGCGAGGTCGCGTAGATCACCGAGCGGTACTGGGTGCCGATGTCGTTGCCCTGACGCATGCCCTGCGTCGGGTTATGCAGCTCCCAGAACATTGCCAGCAGCTCTTCGTAGCTGACTTTGGCCTTGTCATACACCACCAGCACCACTTCGGCGTGGCCGGTCAGGCCCGAGCAGACTTCTTCGTAGGTCGGGTTCGGCGTGAAACCGCCGGCATAACCCACGACCGTGCTGACCACGCCTTCACGCTGCCAGAAGCGGCGCTCGGCGCCCCAGAAGCAACCCAGGCCGAAAATCGCGAAGTCGACGTCCTGGAAAAACGGGCCAAGCAGCGGGGTTTCTTCGAAGACGAAGTGTTTTTCAGGCAGGGTCATCGCGGTTTCGCGGCCGGGTAACGCTTGTTCTTTGGTCGGTAGCACGTTCTTGTTCACCAGAATTTCCGAGCGCAGAACCATGATCGTTCCTCTCAGTCAGGTTGGATGTAAAAAGTCAGACCGCCAGTGTGCCCAATGATGCCCGGTTAATCACTACCCAAAATGTGCGGGTACTCGCCCCACTGTAGGCCTTCGCCTGCTCGCGATAGCGGTATTTCAGTGACAAATAGTTGATTGACCCACCGCTATCGCGAGCAGGCGAAGGCCTACAGGGAAATGTAGAGGATTAAAGGCAGAGCGGGCCGCGCGGGTAGCGTTTGAGGGCGTGGATCAACTCGTTGCCCGGGATCGGCCGGTCGAAGAGGTAGCCCTGGCCGACGTCGCAGCGATGACGGCGCAGGAACGCCAGTTGCTCGGCAGTCTCGATGCCTTCGGCCACGACCTTGAGCTTCAGGTTGTGGGCCATGGCGATCACCGCCGAGGTGATTTCCATGTCGTCCTGGTTGTCCGGGATTTCGTGGATGAAGCTGCGATCAATCTTGATGATGTCGATCGGGAATTTCTTCAGGTAGCTGAGCGACGAATAACCGGTGCCGAAGTCGTCCATGGCCAGGGTCAGGCCCAGGCGCTTGAGCTGGTCGAGCTGCAAGTGCGTGTCTTCGGTGGCTTCCAGCAGCAGGCCTTCGGTCAGCTCCAGCTCCAGCAGGTTGGCCGGCAGCGCTTCTTCCTTGAGGATGTTGGCGATCGAGGCGACCAGATCCGGATCGGAGAACTGTTTCGGTGACAGGTTGATCGCCACTTGCAGATTGCCCATGCCCGCGGCGGTCAGCGCCTTGCTCATGCGGCAGGCCTGACGGGCGATCCACTTGCCGATCGGAATGATCAAGCCGGTCTCTTCGGCGACGCTGATGAACTGGTCCGGGCGGATCATGCCGCGCTCCGGGTGATTCCAGCGCAGCAGCGCTTCCATCCCCAGCAGGCGACCGCTGCGCAGGCACAGCTTGGGCTGGTAGAACACGTCCAGCTCGTTCTGGGTCAGGGCGCGGCGCAGGTTGTTTTCGACGAACAGCTTGTAACTGGCCTCTGCGTTCAGTGCTTCGGTGAAAACCTGTACCTGATGTTTGCCGTTGGCCTTGGCCTTGTGCAGGGCCAGCCCGGCGTTGCGCATCAGGGTTTGCGGGTCGCGTCCGTGCAGCGGCGCACAGGCCAGGCCGACCGAGCCGGTGACGCTGATCAACTGGTTGTCGACGAACATCGGTTTGTCGAGGGTCATCAGCAACTGGCTGGCGATTTGTTGGCCGGCCTCAAGATCGGTGTTGTCGAGCAGTACGGCGAATTCGTTACTGGCGAACCGGGCGAGGCTGCCGCTCGGGCTCAGGCTGTTGCGCAGGCGCCGGGCGAGGCTGATCAACAGTTTGTCGCCGGTCTGGTGACCGAGGCTGTCGTTGATCCGCTTGAAGTTGTCGATGTCCACCAGCAACAGGCTGATCGGCGTATCGCTGTCGCGGGCGAAGCGTTCATCGAGGTTGCGGATAAACGCCGGACGGTTGCCGAGGTTGGTCAGGTTGTCGGTGTAGGCCAGACGTTCGATGCGCTGCTGCGCCAGTTTGGTCTGGGTGATGTCTTCGTAGATGCCGATGTAATGGGTCAGTTCGCGGTTGTCGCCGTAGACCTTGGAGATCGACAGCTGCCCCCAGTAGGGTTCGAGGTTTTTCCGGCGGCTCTTGAATTCGCCCTGCCAGCTGTTGCTCTTGGCCAGCGCCGAGGGCGCGTCGAACAGCAGTTCGCTGAGGTTTTCCAGAGCCGGCAGCTCCGACAGGCGCTGGCCATGGACTTCCTCGGTGGTGTACTGGGTGATCGCGGTGAAGCTGGGGTTGACGTACTCGACCACACCGTCGCAGTTGACCAGCAGAAAGGCGTTGGCGCTTTGCTCCACGGCACGCTGGAACAGGTGCAGGGCGCTGGTGGCGGTGCGGCGGTTGTGGTTGTTGATGACCTGGGCGAACTGGTCGGCCAGCTCACCGGCAAACGCAATTTCGTCGGACTGCCAGGCGCGGGTGACGCCGGTCTGTTCCAGGCACAGCACGCCAACCACCTGGCCATCGACGCGGATGCTCGCGTCGAGCATGGCGTTGACGTCGCGCGGGCGCAGGGCTTCGGCCATCTCGCGGGTGCGCGGATCACGCATCGCGTTATGGGCGTCGATGGCGCGGCTGCTGTGCAGCGCTTCCATGTAGTCGGGGAAGCTGCTGATGTCGATCACATCCGGGAGAATGTATTCTTGGGTCGCGCGGTGGTAGGCCGAAATCGGCACCAGTTGCTGGCCTTCGAGGTTCCACAGGCTGGCGCAGTCGATCTCGTAGATGTCGCAGGCGCAGCGGGTGATCAGCTCGGCGGCTTCCTGCAACGAATTGTGCGAACTGTAGCGCTGGCGGGCGAGCAGCAGAATCAGGTCTTGCTGGGCGCGCACGCGTTCGAGGTGCTGCAGTTGCTCCTGCTGGGCGCGCTGGTTCAGTTCCAGGGCGATCTGCAGGCGAGAGTTCTGGGTTTCGAGGTCGACCGAGGGCAGTGACGACGCTTCGTCGAACACATCGTCGACCGCCAGCAGATAGCCGCGCAGCAGGTGCCGATTGTGTTGTTTATAGGCTTCACCCAATTCCAGGACGCTCAGCGTGCCGGCGGCGGTGTGCAGGGTGTAGCGCACCAGATAGTGCGGGCTGGTGCCGAGCTGCTGCTGGATGGTGTCATGCAACTGATAGCGCGCTTCGGGTTCCATCAGGCTGGCGTACGGCGAGCCGACCAGTGCGCACAGTTCAACGGCCGGTTGACCGAACTGGCGCTCGCAGTTGGGGTCGAGAAACAGCATCGCCCAACTGGCTTCATTCAAGCGCTCGAAACGCAGCATGCCGAGCCGCGAGGGCACAGGCAACTGCGTCACTACCTCGGCCGCCATACGGCTGGCGGCATCGGGTTGGCTCTTCATGAAGGGAACTCGCTTGGAAATATGCTGAACGCGCCGGGCTCTCGCCCTCTTAACTGTTGCCTGCGGCAAGGTTGCATCATTGCGGCACTGACTGACAAGAGAGATGAAGGCCAAGTGCTATAAGAATGTGTCGGCCGCGCGGGGCATTTCTCCAGCGCCTCTTGTAAAAGAGCAAAGGATCGCCGCCTGCAGCAGCGCCTACAGGGGACGCCTACCCAGGTAGGCGCTGCCGCAGGCGGCGATCTTTTTCGATTTCAACGCAGTTTGATCCTGACGGATTGCAGCTTCTTGCCATCCCGATCATGGTAATTGATCAAAATATGATCAGTCTCCACCACGACATGGGCGAAGTTGTCCTCGCTGACCACCGTACTGGTCAGCTCATGCCGATAATCGCCCGCTGCCGTGCGCACCAGCGGCTGATCGAGGATGAAGGTGGAGGCTTTGGCATAGGGCAGCAGCTTGCTGTTGCACAGTGGCGAGGAAACGATGGTGTGCACTTCGAAGTCAGCGTCTTCGCTGTGGCTCAGGCGTGCAGTCAGCGATCCATGCACATCGCCGGAAACAAACACGACATTTCTGATGCGCTGGGTGCGGATGGTTTCCAGCAGCCGCAGCCGCTGTTCCGGGAAGGCTTTCCAGGCATCGTCGCCATGCCGTTTGCGATCCGGGTAGAACATCACGCTGGTGACCACGAACTTGACCCGTGCCGGGCTGTTGACCAGCCACGTGAGCAACGCCTGTTCCTGCGCCTCATCCAGGATACGGCGATTATCGGCCGACAAGTTGCGGCGAGTGCGGCTGTCGGTCACGAACCATTCAATATCGCCGTCACGGAATTGATACCAGTAATGATCAAGTTTCGAGCGGTCAACTTCACCGTTAGTTGTCAGTGAATGTGCCGGGCTGTGACTGGCTTGATACAACTCATAGGCAGCCATGGCGTTGCGGTATAACTCATGGTCGGACTTTCCGGCGTTCGCCGGCCAGTTATCTTCGATTTCATGGTCGTCGAGCATCATGTAAGTCGACGTTCCAGACATCAGCCGTTGTATATGCGGTTGCGAGAATGCGGCGCGGTACTTGAGAAGGATGTCTTTATATTCCCGGTCGGGGGCGATCAGGTTCAGATCATCGACATAGATCTGGTCTCCGGTCATGAGTGTGGCACTGACCGGCGGTTGCGCACCTTCGATCAACTGGTTGATGGACGCAAAGATCCGGTCGCCCAACTGCGGCAGCGAAGCGATGCCGGCGGTCATGCGCAAGTAGCGGCAGGAGCCGATGATGTAGGCTCTGGGCTGCAAGGCCTGGGCGGAGCGCGTGCGGAAGCGATAGCTCTCACGTGGCCATTGCAGGGGCAACTCCGCCACGCTGTCGACGGTGTGTACCGGATTCATCGGGCTGAACCACATGGCCTGGTATTCGTACTCGGTATCCGCATTCAAGTTGTTGAGTGTCAGTACTTCTGACATGTCACGTAATTCGCTTAGTCTGGCGAAAGTCACGCTTGACCATTGTTGGGAATCGACAGCGCGATAACGAACTGCCGCAAATACGGTTGCATTGTTTTGATGCTCGCCGCGAATAAAGATGCGCGCATGGTTAGTTGTGACGTGGCCAATGATTGGGCCGATAGTGGGTTTGAACATGAATGAGTCCATTCGAATAAATGCTTGATAAGAATAAATAAGGCAAAACGCGTTAGTTGGCTTTGCAGTGCCAAGATTAGTTATCTGGCGCATAAAAATATCGGCGCGAAGTGGACTCGGGTCGTAGCTGATATCAGTACAACTCGTGGGAAAAATCTTGAGGGTGGTTTTCACCAGGCAAAAAAAAGCCCCGTCAAACTGACGGGGTTGAGGTACGAGCGTGTGGCGCTCGAAAGGGTGACGCAACAGGCCCTCCGTTGCCGGAGGGCCTGTTCGGTTACAGCAGGATGGTGCGGATGTCGCCCAGCAGGCTGCCCAGACGCTGGGTGAAGCGTGCAGCGGCAGCGCCATTGATCACGCGGTGATCGTAGGACAGCGACAGTGGCAGCATCAGTTTCGGCTGGAAGGCTTTGCCGTCCCAGACTGGCTGGATGGTGGCCTTGGAAACACCGAGGATCGCCACTTCCGGCGCGTTGACGATCGGCGTGAAGCCGGTGCCGCCAATGTGGCCGAGGCTGGAAATGGTGAAGCAGGCGCCCTGCATCTCGTCCGAAGACAGCTTCTTGGTGCGGGCTTTTTCAGCCAGCGAAGCGGCTTCTGCAGCGAGTTGCAGCAGGCTCTTCTGGTCGACATTCTTGATGACCGGTACCAGCAGGCCATCCGGGGTGTCGACCGCGAAGCCGATGTTGACGTACTTCTTGCGAATGATCGCCTTGCCGCTTGGCGCCAGCGAACTGTTGAAGTCCGGCAGTTCCTTGAGCAGGTGCGCACAGGTCTTGAGCAGCAGCGGCAGGATGGTCAGCTTGACGCCGGCCTTCTCGGCAACGGCTTTCTGCGCCACGCGGAAGGCTTCCAGCTCGGTGATGTCCGCCGAGTCGAATTGCGTCACGTGTGGCACGTTCAGCCAGCTGCGGTGCAGGTTGGCAGCGCCGACCTGCATCAGGCGGGTCATCGGCACTTCTTCGATTTCGCCGAAGCGGCTGAAGTCCACGACCGGAATCGGCGGGATGCCCGCGCCACCGGTGGCACCGCCAGCAGCCGGCGCTTCCTTGGCCTTCTGCATCATCGCCTTGACGTAAACCTGCACGTCTTCCTTGAGGATGCGACCGTGCGGACCGCTGGCGCCAACGGCGCTCAGCTCGACGCCGAACTCACGGGCCAGTTGACGCACGGCCGGGCCGGCGTGAACTTTCGCGCCTGGCTTGGCTGGAGCAGCAACCGGAGCGGCAGCAGCAGGTGCAGCGGCAGCCGGAGCAGCAGCGGCTGGTGCTGGAGCGCTCGGAGCAGCAGCGGCAGCAGGCGCCGCGCCTTTGACTTTCAGCTTGAGGATCAGGTCGCCGGTACCGACTTCGTCGTCCAGCTTGATGGAAACGCTTTCCACCACGCCAGCGGCAGGCGATGGAATTTCCATGCTCGCCTTGTCGGATTCCAGGGTGATCAGCGACTGGTCGGCTTCAACGCTGTCGCCAGCCTTGACCAGCACTTCGATGATCTTGGCCTTGCCGGCCGAACCGATGTCCGGAACGTGGATGTCCTGAACGCTGTCGGCCACTGGCGCAGCCGGGGCTGCTGCAGGAGCAGGCGCAGCGGCAGCGGCTGGCGCAGCAGCTTGAGCCGGAGCGGCCGCAGCAGGGGCCGCAGCACCCGCCACTTCCAGATCCAGAATCAGGTCGCCGGTGCCGACTTCGTCGTTGAGCTTGACGCTGATGGCCTTGACCACGCCAGCGGCAGGCGACGGGATTTCCATGCTCGCCTTGTCGGATTCCAGGGTGATCAACGATTGATCAGCTTCGACGGTGTCGCCGACCTTGACCTGAATCTCGATGATCTGCGCCTTGCCCGACGAACCGATGTCCGGCACGTGCACTTGCTGAACCGAAGCGGCAGCAGGGGCAGCGGCTGGTGCAGCGGCAGCAGGAGCGGCGGCTGGTTTGGCTTCAGCTTTGGCAGCCGGTGCCGCAGCAGGAGCAGGGGCCGCTTGCGCGGCGCCCTCGACTTCCAGCTCCAGCAGTTCGTCGCCTTCTTTCAGACGGTCGCCCAGCTTCACTTTCAGGCTTTTGATGACGCCGGCTTTCGGGGCTGGCACTTCCATGCTGGCCTTGTCCGATTCCAGGGTCAGGATGCTCTGGTCGGCTTCGATGCGGTCGCCGACCTTCACAAACAGTTCAATTACTTCACCTTCACCGCTGCCGATGTCAGGTACGCGAATGAGTTCGCTCACAAAATGTCTCCTCAGCAGTCCAGTGGGTTGCGTTTTTCCGGGTCGATGCCGAACTTGACGATGGCCTCGGCCACGACTTTAGGTTCGATATCACCACGGTCAGCCAGTGCTTCCAGGGCTGCCAACACCACGAAATGACGGTCGACTTCGAAGAAATGACGCAGTTTCTTGCGGCTGTCGCTGCGGCCGAAACCGTCGGTGCCCAGGACTTTGAATTCCTTGGACGGTACCCACTGACGGATCTGCTCGGCGAACAGCTTCATGTAGTCGGTCGATGCGATGACCGGACCTTTACGGCCGCTCAGGCATTCTTCGACGTAGCTCTGCTTAGGCTTCTGGCCAGGCTTCAGGCGGTTGCTGCGCTCCACGGCCAGGCCGTCGCGACGCAGTTCGTTGAAGCTGGTGACGCTCCACACGTCGGCGCCGACGTTGAACTCTTCACGCAGAATCTTCGCCGCTTCACGGACTTCACGCAGGATGGTGCCGGAGCCCATCAGCTGAACGTGGTGCGCCGCGTCGCGGGTGTCTTCTTCGAGCAGGTACATGCCTTTCTTGATGCCTTCTTCGGCACCGGCCGGCATGGCTGGCTGCTGGTACGACTCGTTCATCACGGTGATGTAGTAGAAGATGTCCTGTTGTTCTTCGGTCATCTTCTTCATGCCGTCCTGAATGATCACCGCCAGCTCGTAGCCGTAGGTTGGATCGTAGGTGCGGCAGTTCGGGATGGTCGCGGCCAGCAGGTGGCTGTGACCGTCTTCGTGTTGCAGACCTTCACCGTTCAGGGTGGTACGGCCGGCGGTGCCGCCGATCAGGAAGCCACGGGTGCGGCTGTCGCCAGCGGCCCAGGCCAGGTCACCGATACGCTGGAAGCCGAACATCGAGTAGAAGATGTAGAACGGCAGCATCGGCTGGTTGTGGCTGGAGTACGAAGTACCGGCGGCGATGAACGAGCTCATGGCGCCTGCTTCGTTGATGCCTTCTTCAAGGATCTGACCTTTCTGGTCTTCCTTGTAGAACATCACCTGGTCTTTATCGACTGGCTCGTAGAGCTGGCCGACGGAGGAGTAGATGCCCAGTTGACGGAACATGCCTTCCATACCGAAGGTACGGGCTTCGTCCGGGATGATCGGAACGATGCGCGGGCCGATTTCCTTGTCCTTGACCAGTTGCGCGAGGATCCGCACGAAGGCCATGGTGGTGGAAATTTCACGGTCGCCAGAACCATCGAGGATGGCTTTCAGAGTATCCAGGTCCGGCGTCGGTACGCTGAAGCTCTGAGCGCGGCGCTGCGGAACGAAACCGCCCAGTGCAGCACGGCGCTCGCTGAGGTAGCGGGCTTCGGCGCTGTTTGGCTCTGGCTTGAAGAACGGCAGGTTCTCCAGCTCTTCGTCCTTGACCGGGATGTCGAAACGATCGCGGAACAACTTCAGGCTGTCGACATCGACTTTCTTGGTGTTGTGCGCGGTGTTCTTCGCTTCGCCGGCACCGGTGCCATAACCCTTGATAGTCTTGGCCAGGATGACGGTCGGTTGTTCTTTGTGGTTGACCGCTTCGTGGTACGCCGCGTAGACCTTGTACGGGTCGTGACCACCACGGTTGAGCTTCCAGATCTCGTCGTCGGACAGATCGGCAACCATCGCCTTCAGTTCAGGCGTGTTGAAGAAGTGCTCGCGAACGAACGCGCCGTCTTTGGCTTTGTAGTTCTGGTACTCGCCGTCGATGACTTCGTCCATGCGACGCTGCAGGATGCCGTCGACGTCTTTGGCCAGCAGTGGGTCCCAGAAACGGCCCCAGATGACTTTGGTCACGTTCCACTGAGCACCGCGGAACACGCCTTCGAGTTCCTGGATGATCTTGCCGTTGCCGCGAACCGGGCCGTCGAGGCGCTGCAGGTTGCAGTTGATGACGAAGATCAGGTTGTCCAGCTTCTCGCGGCCGGCCAGGGAGATCGCGCCCAGGGATTCCGGCTCGTCGCACTCGCCGTCGCCCAGGAAGCACCAGACTTTCTGTTTGCCCGGCTGGATGAAGCCACGGTGTTCCAGGTACTTCATGAAGCGTGCCTGGTAGATCGCCTGGATCGGACCCAGACCCATGGATACGGTCGGGAACTGCCAGAAGTCAGGCATCAGCCAAGGGTGCGGGTAGGACGACAGGCCCTGACCGTCGACTTCCTGGCGGAAGTTGTTCATCTGGTCTTCGGTGATGCGGCCTTCCATGAATGCGCGGGCGTAAACGCCTGGCGAGGTGTGGCCCTGGAAGTAGATCAGGTCGCCGCCGTGTTCGTCGGTCGGGGCCTGGAAGAAGTAGTTGAAGCCGATGTCATACAGAGTCGCACTGGAGGCGAAGCTGGAGATGTGACCACCCAGGTCAGAATCTTTCAGGTTCGTACGCATTACCATGGCCATCGCGTTCCAGCGTACCAGCGAGCGAATGCGGCGTTCCATGAACAGGTCGCCAGGCATGCGTGCTTCGTGGGTCACGGGGATCGTGTTGCGGTAAGGCGTGGTGATGGCGTAAGGGAGCTGCGAGCCGCTGCGGGTCGCGAGTTCACCCATACGGGTCATCAGATAGTGAGCACGGTCTTCGCCTTCTTTGTCGAGAACCGATTCCAGGGCGTCCAGCCATTCCTGGGTTTCGACGGGATCGAGGTCTTGCATGGCTTGCTCCAGGGCGGAAAGGCTTCCAGAATCGGTTGCCTGAGTTTGCGACTGGCCTTGTGGGCAGACGATTTAAAATTCTTGGATTGCCGACAGGTTGTTCCGGCGGCGTGTAGTTTTACTACAAATCTTTGAGCATTTCAGCCTTTCGGATGTATAGACGAGTAGTAAAACTACAGATGAAAGGCTTGTGGCCTCCGACTGCGTTGTGAGAATAATCGTTAAGGTTGGTCGATTACCATCCGTAAAAGGTGAAACTTTGATGCTGGATGCTAAAGAAGAAGAAATTTCAGCTATTTCTAACTTTTGTTCGACAGTCCTTCGCGTAGCGGGTTTTCATCAAACACTACAAGCGGCCATTTACACGCCGATCAAGGATAGACCATGACCCTGCCCGTGCTTGCAGAACTGCCCGCCATTCTCCTGCCGTTGGTCACTCGATCCGAGCAGTCGTTCCGTACGGCCGTCGCCTCACTCGAAGACGATCACGGCTTCGCCAATTGGACGCCGGAGCGCTGGGCGCAATTCGCCCGCGTCAGTGCCGCCAGCGATTTTGTCATTGAACAGAGCGTTCGTGACCCTTTGATGTTGTTGTCGCTGGTGCAGTCCGGCGAGCTCGATCGGCCTTTCGCGCCGGGTGAACTCTGTGCACAGATTGCCGCCGCCGTGAGCGAAGCGCAGAGCGAAGACGAACTCGGTCGTGTGCTGCGTCGCCAGCGCGCGCGCCATCAGGTGCGGATTATCTGGCGTGACCTCAATCGTCAGGCCGATCTGGTGCAGACCTGTCGCGACCTTTCGGACATGGCCGACGCCACCATCGACCAGGCCTATCAATGGCTGTACAGCCGCCATTGCCAGCAGTTCGGCACGCCCACCGGCCGGCGCAGCGGGTTGCCGCAGCAAATGGTCATCCTCGGCATGGGCAAGCTCGGTGCGGTCGAGCTCAACCTGTCTTCCGACATCGACCTGATCTTCGCCTACCCCGAGGGCGGCGAAACCGTCGGGGTGAAACGCGCGCTGGATAATCAGGAGTTCTTCATTCGTCTCGGCCAGCGCCTGATCAAGGCGTTGGACCCGATGACCGTCGACGGTTTCGTGTTCCGCGTCGACATGCGCCTGCGCCCCTACGGTTCGTCCGGCGCGCTGGTGCTGAGCTTTAATGCGTTGGAGCAGTATTACCAGGATCAGGGGCGCGACTGGGAACGCTACGCGATGATCAAGGCGCGGGTGGTGGCCGGCGATCAGGTGGCGGGTGCGCAGTTGCTCGACATGCTGCGGCCGTTCGTTTACCGGCGTTATCTGGACTTCTCGGCGATCGAAGCGCTGCGCACCATGAAGCAGTTGATCCAGCAGGAAGTGCGGCGCAAGGGCATGGCCGACAATATCAAGCTCGGCTCCGGCGGTATCCGCGAAGTCGAGTTCATCGCCCAGGCCTTCCAGCTGATTCACGGCGGGCGTGATCTGAGCCTGCAACAGCGTCCGCTATTAAAAGTATTGAGCACACTGGAAGGGCAGGGTTATCTGCCGCCGGCGGTGATCAGCGAATTGCGCGAAGGCTACGAATTCCTGCGCTACACCGAACATGCGATTCAGGCGATTGCCGACCGCCAGACCCAGATGCTGCCGGACGGCGCTCAGGATCAGGCACGCATTGCGTTCATGCTCGGATTTGCCGACTGGGAGGCGTTCCACGAAAAGCTGATGTTCTGGCGCGGTCGCGTGGCCTGGCATTTCGCGCAAGTGATTGCCGACCCCGATGAGGAAGAAGGCGCCAGCTGTGAGGTGGTGGTGGGCGGCGAGTGGCTGCCACTGTGGGAAGAGGCGCAGGACGAAGAGGCGGCGTGCCGGCAGTTGGAGGAGGGCGGTTTCGCTGATGCGACCAAGGCCCTCAAAGCCCTCGCCAGTTTGCGCAGCAGCCCGCAGTTGCGGGCGATGCAGCGTCTGGGCCGTGAGCGGCTCGATGCCTTTATTCCGCGTCTGCTTGCGCAGGCGGTGGAGCACGACAATCCGGATCTGGTGCTCGAGCGTGTACTGCCGCTGGTTGAAGCGGTCGCCCGGCGCTCGGCTTATTTAGTGTTGCTGACGGAAAACCCCGGAGCCCTGCGACGCTTGCTGACGCTGTGCGCGGCCAGCCCGTGGATTGCTGAGCAGATCACCCGTTTCCCGCTGCTGCTCGATGAGTTGCTCAACGAAGGCCGGCTGTTCAAGCCACCGTTGGCGCCAGAGCTGGCTACCGAGTTGCGCGAGCGCCTGACGCGGATTCCCGAGGACGACCTCGAGCAGCAGATGGAAGCCCTGCGTCACTTCAAGCTCGCGCATCGCTTGCGCGTCGCCGCCTCGGAAATCGCCGGCAGTCTGCCGCTGATGAAAGTCAGCGATTACCTGACCTGGCTGGCCGAAGCGATTCTCGAGCAAGTGCTGGCGCTGGCCTGGCGCCAGACCGTGGCCAAGTACGGCACGCCGCTGCGCACCGACGGCACTTTGTGCGATCCCGGCTTCATCATTGTCGGTTACGGGAAAGTCGGCGGGCTGGAACTGGGGCATGGTTCGGACCTTGACCTGGTGTTTATCCATGACGGCGATCCGCAGGCGGAAACCGACGGGCCGAAGCCGATTGATGGCGCGCAGTTCTTTACCCGGCTGGGCCAGCGGATCATTCACCTGCTGACGGCGCAGACCAACTCCGGTCAGCTCTATGAGGTGGACATGCGCCTGCGGCCATCCGGTGCCTCGGGGTTGCTGGTCAGTTCGCTGGGTGCGTTCGAGCGCTATCAGGAAAATGAAGCCTGGACCTGGGAGCATCAGGCCCTGGTGCGCGCGCGGGTGCTGGTGGGCAGTCAGGATGTCGGCCAGGCGTTCGAGAAAGTCCGGGCGCAGGTCTTGGGCAAGGCGCGGGATCTGGCGAAGTTGCAACAGGAAGTCAGCGAGATGCGCGCGAAGATGCGTGACAACCTCGGCAGCAAGGGCACCGCGGCCGGTACTGCCGCCAATGCCTTCGAAGCCACGGCGCCGTTCGACCTCAAGCAGGACGCCGGAGGTATCGTCGATATTGAATTTATGGTGCAATACGCGGCCTTGGCGTGGTCGCACAACCACCCGCCATTGCTGCGCTGGACCGATAACATCCGCATTCTGGAAGAGCTGGAACACGAAGGGCTGATGCCTGCCGAAGATGCCAGCCTGTTGCGCGAGGCCTATAAGGCCTACCGCTCCGCCGCCCACCGGCAGGCCTTGCAGAAGGACGCCGGAGTGATTGCGGGAGACCAGTTTGCCGACGAGCGCCGGCAGGTTTTGCGGATCTGGAAAGAGTTGGGGCTAAGCTGAAACCGGTTTGTGTAGCACCCAATACCCTGTGGGGGCGAGCTTGCTCGCGAAGACGGAGTGTCAGACGACACCGATGTCGGATGTGATGGCCCCTTCGCGAGCAAGCTCGCTCCCACAGTGGATCTACAGTGTCTGTAGATCTGAAGCAGGACGAACAAACCATGTGGGAGCGAGCCTGCTCGCGATAGTGGAGTGACAGTCGACAGTCATGTTGAAGGTAATGACCCATCGCAAGCAGTGCCGCTCCCTCAGTGATTATCGAGGCGGGGAGGCGTAAATGCCTCCCCGGTTCGTTTATGGAAACCACATGAATATTCTGATCGTTGGGCCCAGTTGGGTCGGTGACATGGTGATGGCGCAGACACTGTTTCAGTGTCTCAAGCAGTGCCACCCGCAATGCCAAATCGACGTGCTGGCCCCCGAGTGGAGCCGGCCTATCCTTGAGCGCATGCCCGAAGTGCGCAAAGCCTTGAGCTTCCCGCTCGGCCACGGTGCGCTGGAATTGGCGACGCGCCGGCGCATCGGCAAATCCCTGGCCGGCCAGTACGATCAGGCGATTCTGTTGCCCAACTCGCTGAAGTCGGCACTGGTGCCGTTCTTCGCCGGGATCAAACAACGCACCGGCTGGCGCGGCGAGTTTCGCTATGGCCTGCTCAACGATGTGCGCACTCTCGACAAGGCGCGTTATCCGCTGATGATCGAGCGGTTCATGGCCCTGGCCTATGAACCGAACGCTGAACTGCCGAAACCGTATCCGCGCCCGAGCCTGCAAATCGACCCGGTGACCCGCGAAGCGGCCCTGGCCAAATTCGGCCTGACCCTCGACCGCCCGGTGCTGGCCCTGTGCCCTGGCGCCGAGTTCGGCGAGTCCAAGCGCTGGCCGTCCGAGCACTACGCCAAGGTCGCCGAAGCGCGCATTCGTGAAGGCTGGCAGGTGTGGCTGTTCGGTTCGAAAAACGATCATGCGGTGGGCGAAGACATCCGCGCGCGGCTGATTCCCGGCCTGCGCGAAGAGTCGGTCAACCTCAGTGGTGGTACTTCGCTGGCCGAGGCGATTGATCTGCTGTCCTGCGCCGACTCGGTGGTGTCCAACGACTCCGGCCTGATGCACGTCGCGGCGGCGCTGAACCGTCCGCTGGTGGCGGTCTACGGCTCGACCTCGCCAGGCTTCACGCCACCGCTGGCCGAACATGTCGAAATCGTCCGTCTGGGCCTGGAGTGCAGTCCGTGTTTCGACCGCACCTGCCGGTTCGGCCATTACAACTGCCTGCGCCAGCTGATGCCGGACGCGGTCAACGATGCCTTGCAGAGGTTGCAGGGCTCCGTGGTCGAGGTTCATTAAGTTGCGGGTATTGCTGATCAAGACTTCATCGCTGGGCGACGTGATCCACGCGTTGCCGGCGCTGACCGATGCCGCCCGGGCGATCCCCGGGATCAAGTTCGACTGGGTGGTGGAAGAAGGCTTTGCCGAGATCCCGACCTGGCACCCGGCCGTTGGCAAGGTGATTCCGGTGGCGATCCGCCGCTGGCGCAAAAACCTCTGGAAGACCCTCGCCAGTGGCGAGTGGAAACGCTTCAAGCAAAGCGTGCGTGCTCAGAAGTACGACTTGGTGATTGATGCTCAGGGTCTGCTGAAAAGTGCCTGGCTGACCCGTTACGTCAAAGCGCCGGTGGCCGGTCTCGACAAAGGTTCGGCGCGAGAGCCGATGGCTTCGCGTTTCTACGACCGTAAACTGGCCGTGGCCCGTGGTCAGCACGCCGTCGAGCGCGTGCGCCAACTGTTCGCCATCGCGCTGGGCTACGACCTGCCTAAAGGCTTGGGCGATTACGGTTTGAACGTCGAACGTCTGGTCGAATTGCCGCGCAAAAACGCCTTTGTGGTGTTCCTCCACGGCACCACGTGGGACACCAAACACTGGCCGGAAGCCTATTGGCGCGAGCTGACCGAGCGCGTTGGCTATCTCGGCGTTGGCGTCAAACTGCCGTGGGGCAACCCGCAGGAAAAGGCCCGCGCCGAACGCATCGCCGCTGGCTTCAAGCACGCTGAAGTGCTGCCGAAACTCAATCTGGCCGGCGTTGGCAAAGTGTTGGCCGGTGCGCAGGCGTGTGTCGCGGTGGACACCGGCCTTGGCCATTTGGCCGCCGCGCTGGACGTCCCGACCATCTCGCTCTTCGGTCCGACCAACCCGGGCCTGACCGGTGCCTACGGCAAGTTGCAGATTCACCTGGCCAGCGACTTCCCGTGCGCACCGTGCCTGCAAAAGAAATGTACTTACCAACCGACCGCGCAGGATGCCCGTCAGTTTGACCTGAAGCGTGAACAGCCTTTGTGCTTCACGCGTCTGAACCCCGAGCGTGTCGCCAGCCGACTGAGCACGTTGTTGATGGCTGAGGAGCTGCGCTGATGCAATTGGCATTCGTCCTGTACAAATATTTTCCGTTCGGTGGCTTGCAGCGTGACTTCATGCGCATCGCCCTCGAATGCCAGAAGCGCGGCCATCAGATCCGCGTCTACACGTTGATCTGGGAAGGCGACGTGCCGCCGGGTTTCGAAGTGCTGGTGGCGCCGGTCAAGGCGTTGTTCAATCATCGGCGCAACGAGAAGCTCACGGCGTGGATGGAAGTTGACCTGGCGAAACGTCCGGTGGACCGGTTGATCGGCTTCAACAAGATGCCGGGGCTGGACGTCTATTACGCCGCCGACGGCTGCTTCGAAGACAAGGCGCAGAACCTGCGCCACTCGCTGTACCGCCGCTGGGGCCGCTATCGCCACTTCGCCGAATACGAGCGCGCAGTGTTCGCCAAAGACGCGAAAACCGAAGTGCTGATGATTTCCGAAGTGCAGCAGCCGCTGTTCATCAAGCATTACGACACCCCGCTCGAGCGCTTCCACCTGCTGCCGCCGGGCATTGCCCAGGATCGTCGGCGCCCGGCGGATGCCGATGAGATTCGCGCCGGTTTCCGTGCCGAATTCAACCTCAAGGATGACGAGTTGCTGCTGGTGCAGATCGGTTCCGGGTTCAAGACCAAGGGCGTCGATCGCAGTCTGAAAGCGCTGGCGGCGTTGCCTGCCGAACTGAAGAAACGCACCCGGTTGTTTGTAATCGGCCAGGATGACCCCAAATTGTTCCAGATGCAGAGTGCAACTTTGGGCCTGGGCGACAACGTGACCTTCCTCAAGGGTCGCAGCGATATCCCGCGTTTCCTGCTGGGCGCCGACCTGTTGATCCACCCGGCGTACAACGAAAACACCGGTACGGTGCTGCTCGAAGCGCTGGTGGCCGGTTTGCCGGTGCTGGTCAGCGCGGTTTGCGGTTACGCGCATTACATCGCCGAGGCGGACGCCGGGCTGGTGCTGGACGAACCGTTCGATCAGGCGCAGTTGACCGAGTACCTGAGCCGAATGTTGACTGATGCCTCTGCACGCGCGGCCTGGAGCCGCAATGGTCTGGCCTTCGCCGAGACGGCCGACCTCTACAGCATGCCGCAGCACGCGGCCGATGTGATTCTGGCGGAGCACGCTTAAATGAAGTTGATGCTGGCTGAACCCTTCAAGTCCCTCTGGGCCGGGCGCGATCCGTTCGCCGAAGTCGAGGGCTTGCAGGGCGAGGTATACCGCGAGCTGGAAGCTCGGCGCACGCTACGCACGGAAGTCGATGGCAACGGATTTTTCGTCAAGATTCACCGGGGTATTGGCTGGGGCGAAATCTTCAAGAACTTGCTGACCGCCAAGCTGCCGGTGCTCGGCGCGGGTCAGGAGTGGCAAGCCATCCAGCGCTTGCAGGAAGTCGGCGTGCCGACCATGACCGCTGTCGCGTACGGCGAGAAGGGCAGCAACCCGGCCGATCAGCACTCGTTCATCGTCACCGAAGAACTGGCGCCGACCATCAGCCTCGAAGACTACAGCATCGACTGGGTCAAGCAGCCGCCCGAGCCAAAACTCAAGCGCGCGCTGATCGCTGAAGTTGCTCGCATGACCGGCATGATGCACCGCGCCGGGGTCAATCACCGCGACTGCTACATCTGCCATTTCCTGCTGCACACCGACAAACCGGTGACGCCGGACGATTTCAAACTCTCGGTGATCGACCTGCACCGCGCCCAGACCCGTGCAAAGATCACCCAACGCTGGCGCAACAAGGATCTGGCAGCGCTGTACTTCTCCGCTCTGGACATCGGCCTGACCCGCCGCGACAAGTTGCGTTTTCTCAAGGGCTATTTCCAGCAACCGCTACGCCGGATCCTGGCCGAAGAAGCGCCGTTGCTGAACTGGCTGGAAGGCAAGGCCAACAAGCTCTACGCGCGCAAACAGCGTTACGGGGATGCGCTCTGATGGCGGGCTGGAATCTTGAGCCGCAGTACGGCGAGCTGGCCAGCGACTTCGGCAGCCTCGAGGCCGTGTTCGCTCTGCAAGGCGAACGCCTGACCCGCGATCCGCTGTCGGAAGTCATTCGCGTACAGCGCAGCGGCGTCAATTATTACGTCAAGCGTTACGTCGGCGCCGGTAAAGGCTTGCGCCGATACCTCGGCAAGCCACGCGTGAAGATGGAGTGGCAGAACCTCAAGCGCTTCGCCAAATGGGGTATTCCTACCGCTGAAGTGGTGGCCTGGGGGCTGGAGCGACGTGGTGCGGCGTACGACCGTGGCGCGCTGATCACCCGCGAACTGCCGAAAACCGAAGACCTCTCGGCCCTGGCCGAGCGCAAGGATCCGAAACTCAAGGATCCTGCCTGGGTCGATGGCGTCAGCCGGCAACTGGCGGGTTACACCCGGACGATGCATGATCACCGTTTTACCCATAACGATCTGAAATGGCGCAACCTGCTGGTCGATGACCAGGCGCGGATTTTTCTGATTGATTGCCCCAATGGCGAGTTCTGGCGCGGCTTCTGGCTCAAGTACCGGATCACCAAGGATCTGGCTTGTCTCGACAAGCTCGCCAAATACCACCTGTCCAATACCCAACGCCTGCGCTTCTATATGCAATACCGCCAGTGCGATCGGCTCAATGACGCCGACAAGAAACGGATTCGGCACGTGGTGAGATTTTTCGAGGGACGCGAATGACCGATTTTCTGGCCGAAGAGGACCGTGCGTTGCTTGAACGCCATGGCCTCGGCACTTTTGACGCGCTGTGGGCCAAGCAACTGGAGGCCGTCGACGAACCGAACACCGGGCGGGGTGGCTGGAGCAGTGTTTTTCGTCTGGATCTGGAGGGGCGCGGTTATTACCTCAAGCGCCAGAGCAATTACCTGACCCGCACGTTGCATGCGCCTTTCGGCGAGCCCAGTTTTACTCGCGAGTTTCGCAATATCCGACGCTACCAGAAGCTCGGCATCCCGGCGCTGCAAGCGGTGTTTTTCGGTGAGCGCAAAGTGGGTGGCGAAGTCCGTGCGGTCCTGATGACCCGCGCACTGGATGGCTGGAGCGACCTGGAATCGCTGCTGCAGCGCTGGTCGCAACTCAGTGAGGCGCAACACTCGGCGATCCTCAAGGCCTGTGGCCTGCTTGCCCGCCATCTGCATGGCGTGCGTCAGGTGCATGGCTGTTTCTACCCCAAACACATCTTTCTGCAGGCCACCGGGGACGGCTATCAGGCGCAACTCATCGACCTGGAGAAGACCCGTCCGCTGCTGTTCGGCATGCGTGACCGGATCCGGGATCTGGAACCGTTGCAACGCCGTGCGCCGGAGTGGGACGAGGCGCAGTTGCGTGAGTTGCTGGCCGCTTATCTCGATCAGCCGAGCGACAGCCCGTTGCTCGACCGTTGGCTCGAGCGGCTGACCGCTCGTCGCAGTCACAAGGAGACGCGCTGATGCAATTGTCCGCGCTGGCCGCTGTCGGTCGGACCCCGCAACTGCCGCTGACGGTGACGCTGGCCGATGCTGCCGGCACGGCGGATCTGCAGTTGCTGAGCCTGCTGCGAGTGTTGCCGGGACAACGCTATGTCGGCGCCGGTGTGTGGCGCGGGCGTCCGGTGCTGGCCAAATTGTTGGTCGGCAGCAAGGCATCGCGGCATTTTCAGCGCGAGCTCGAAGGGGTGCGCCTGCTGGCCGCACAGGGTATGACCACCCCATTGCTGCTGGCCGATGGCCTGCGCGATGGCGAAGGTGGCTGGCTGCTGTTCGACTACCTTGAAGGCGCCGAAAGTCTCGGCGAGGCCTGGGCGAAAGTCGAGGCGCTACCGGTTCTGGCTGATGAACAATCGGCAGTCCTGGCCGAAGCGCTGGCTGCCATTGGCCAACTGCACGGCAAAGGCCTCTGGCAGGAAGACTTGCATCTGGACAACCTGCTGCGTCATGGCGGCCAGTTGTATTTGATCGACGGTGCCGGCATTCGTGCAGAAACCGCCGGCGAGCCGTTGTCGCGACAGAAAGTCCTGGAAAATCTCGGCGTGTTTTTCGCCCAGTTGCCCAAGAGCCTTGAGCCGTTTACCGAAGAACTGCTGGTGTATTACCTGCTGAGCAACAGCGAGCACGCGTTGCCGCTGGAAGCCTTGCAGAAGCAGATCGACAAGGTGCGTCGCTGGCGTCTGAAGGATTACCTGATCAAGGTTGGTCGCGAGTGCACGCTGTTCAGTGTCCGGCGTGGGGCTTTTGGTCTGCGGGCGATCCGTCGTGAAGAAGAAGCTGCGATGATCCCGGTGCTGGAGCAGGCCGATGCGTTGCTCAGTCGCGGTCACCTCTATAAAACCGGCGGCGCGGCGAGCGTTGGCGAGGTTAAGGTGGGTGCGCGCACGCTGGTGATCAAGCGCTACAACATCAAGGGATTCGCCCATTGGCTCAAGCGTTTCTGGCGCCCGAGCCGTGCCTGGCATTCGTGGCGCGAAGGCAATCGCCTGGCGTTTCTCGGTATCGCCACGCCGACCCCGCTGGCGGTGCTGGAGAAACGCTTTTTGTGGCTGCGCAGTCGAGCCTATCTGGTGACCGAGTTCCTGTCCGGGCCAGACATCATCGCGCGTTTTGCCCCTTACGTGGACAGTGGCGAGGCGCCCGAGCCGGAGCTGCTGGCGCTCGATCTGTTGTTCGCACAATTGATTGCCGAACGCATCAGTCACGGTGATTTCAAAGGTCATAACCTGTTCTGGCAGGACGATCGCTGGGCGCTGATCGACCTGGATTCGATGTGCCAGCATGGATCAGTCAGCAGTTTTGCGCCGGCTTATGCCCGCGACCGGGCGCGCTTCATGCGTAACTGGCCCGAGAGCAGTGCGTTGTATCAGGTGATTGATCAGCGCCTGCCCAAGGATGTATCTGGCGCCGGGTGAAAGCCCGGGAAGCTCTCACTCAGAGGTTTCGGCGATTGAGGACGAGATTTAGCGACATGTCCTACAGTATCTGCAGAAACCATGAACTGGGTACGGTTCAGCGCCGATGGTAGTTTGCCTGTCCATTTCGGAGGGCGAACCTTGACCATAAAACAGACAATGTCGTTGAGTGTTTTTTCATGGGCTCTAGCCGGTTGTGGGAGTGCCCTGACCGTATTGCAGGACGATGCCGATGCCGCTCGAGATCTGCGCAAGCAAAAAACCTACTGCCAATCCATACCGCGCATTTACAGTGGTCTGGCTTTCGACTTTTGCGTACTGAATGCGCCGCCGGACCCGAGCGGTTTTCTTGTGCCGTTTGTCTTGCTGGATCTGCCCCTTTCGGGCGTGGTCGATACGATATCGCTGCCTTATACGGTTTATCGTCAGGTCACCGATGGCAACCTCGGTATTTATTGGCGCAAGGGTGGTTATTAAGACATTGAGCAGGAATTATCTGATTCATTCGGTTCGGGCGCGATTCGTACAGGGTAATTCCCGACATGTTTACGCTATAATCCCGCCCTTTAGCTGTCTCTCGCCCGGTGCGGGGACACATCAATTTTTCAGGGCGCCCGGCGCCCGAACGCAGACTTAAGAGGCTAGACCCTGTGGCATTGACGATTCTTGGCCTGTCCGGCGCCCTTAGCCATGACCCATCAGCGGCCTTGTACATTGATGGCAAGCTGGTGGCGGCGGCTGAAGAAGAGCGCTTCGTACGCGATAAGCATGCAAAAAACCGCATGCCCTACGAATCGGCGAAGTTCTGTCTTGAGCAGGCCGGCATCAAGCCGTCCGATGTCGATGTGGTTGCAATTCCGTTCGCCCCGATCAGCCTGTTCGGCAAGGCCCGCTGGCACTATGCCAAGCGTTACTGGTATGCCCCGGATCGCGCCCTCGATGCGATCCTGATGGGCAACCGTCGCTACAAGCGCTATCGCAACAAGATCGTCTGGTGCCTTGAACAACTGGGTTTTGATCCGAAGAAGATCAAGATCGAGCCGGTCGAGCATCACCTGGCCCACGCCTCCAGCGCCTACCACTGCTCGGGTTTCAAAGAGAAAACCGCGATCCTCGGCATCGACGGCAAGGGCGAGTACGCCACGACCTTCTTCGGTTACGGCGAAAACGGCAAGATCCACAAGATCAAGGAATTCTTTGATCCGGACTCCCTCGGCGGCCTCTATGGCGCGATCACCGAGTTCCTCGGTTTCGAGATGCTCGACGGCGAGTTCAAGGTCATGGGCATGGCGCCGTACGGCGACGCCAGCAAATATGACTTCTCGCGTCTGGCCTCGTTCGAGAACGGCGAACTGGTGATCAACACCGACTACGCCAACGTGATCGGCCTGCGTCGCTACAAAGAGAAGGGCAAAGGCTTCTACTTCTCGCCGAAGCTGATCGAGTGGCTGGGTCCGAAACGCGAAGGCGACATCGCCGACGAGCCTTACATCCACTACGCCGCGAGCATGCAAGCGCTGTTCGAGAAACTGGCGTTGCAGATGATCGACTACTACCTGGGCGACGTGCTCAAGGAAACCGGCAAGCTGGCCTTCGCCGGTGGTTGTGCGCTGAACGTCAAGCTGAACCAGAAAATCATCGCCCGCGATGACATCAAGGAGCTGTTCGTGCAGCCGGCGTCCGGCGATGCCGGCACCGCGGTTGGCGCAGCGGCCTATGTGTCCCACGCCCGTGGCGTACCGGTCGAGAAGATGGAGCACGTCTACCTCGGCCCGTCGTACAGCAACGAAGACGTGATCGCCGCGTGCGCCCGTCACGAGAACAAGCCGACCTGGCGCAAGCTCGACAACATGCCGGAAGAAATCGCCAGGATCATGGTCGATGGCAACCCGGTGGCGTGGTTCCAGGGGCGCATGGAGTTTGGTCCGCGTGCACTGGGTGGCCGTTCGATCATCGGTTGCCCGAGCGTGGCCGGTGTGGCTGACCGCATCAACCACCAGATCAAGTTCCGCGAGCGCTGGAGGCCTTTCTGCCCGTCGATGCTCGACACCGTTGCGCCACAGATGATCAAGATCGATCACCCGGCGCCGTTCATGACCTTCACCTTCGAAGTGGCTGAAGAGTGGAAGACCCGCGTGCCGGAAGTCGTCCACGAAGACGGCACTTCCCGTGCTCAGGTACTCAAGCGCGAATACAACCCGCGCTATTACGACATGATGAAGGCTCTGGAGAACCTGACGGGTAACGGTGTGTCGCTGAACACCTCCCTCAACCGTCGTGGCGAGCCGATGATCTGTTCGCCGACTGACGCGTTGAACATGTTTTTCGGTTCCGACCTGCAATACCTGATCATGGAAGATATTCTGGTCGTAAAAGAGGGTGCGAAAGGATACGGTCTTGACTGAAACACTGATCAGCGTCGTTATTCCGGCTTACAACTATGCGCGAACCCTGCCCCGGGCAGTGGAGTCGGTGTTGGCGCAACTGGATGAAGCGGCGGCGGATCTTTTAGTCATCGACGATGGCTCGACGGACGAGACGCCTGCAGTGGTGGAAGCGCTTCTGCGCGAACACAGTGGGCGTTTTCGTGCGGTGCGCAAAAGCAATGGCGGGTTGTCTTCCGTGCGTAATCGGGGGCTTGAAGAGACGACCGGGCGGTATCTGGTTTTTCTCGACTCCGATGACGAAATGGCGCCCGGTGCGCTCGCGGCACTTTCGCAGCATATTGCCCACAACCCCCAAAGCATGATGGTCATCGGCGCGCACTGGTCGGTATTCGCGGACGGCAGGCGTAGCCTGCAAAGCGCCAAGCCATTGCCGCTGACACCACGTCAATGCCTGCAGGGGTATCTGCTGGACAAGACCATATCAATTTCCAACGGTGCCTGTGCCATGCATCGCGGTGTGTTCGTGCCGGGCACTTATCCTGAGCATCTGCGCAACGTTGAAGATCTGCCGGTGTTTGCCCAGGTGTTGGCGCGTTATCCCTGCACTGTTCTGAATCAGCCTCTGGCACTTATCTACAAGCACGCCGACAGCATGCGCCATGATTTGCGCCAGAGTCTTGCTGCAGGCACGGAGCAGGTTGTCAGTGAAGTGTTCTCGGCCCGGCGTATGCCGGCGCAGATGCACGACCTGCGACAGGCGTTTCTGGCGCAGCGTTGTCTTTCGTTGTTTCGCGACTGCTATTCCCATGGCGAATACAAACTCGCCAGAGCGTTCTACTTTCAGGCGTTGCGTGCGGACTGGCGCACCTTCTCGCGCTGGTCATACACGCGCAAGGCGTTGAGGTTGTTGTTTCGGTAAAACGGTTCGCGATGACGTGCGCGTACCCTGTTCAAGCGTGTCGGTGAGGTGGCTGGGTGAAAGGTACGGGCAGTAAAGTGGGCGTTCAAGTCTCACGGATCATCGACGAATACCCGGTATGGCTGGCATTTTGTGGCAGTGTGCTGTTATCGCTGATTGCGGTCATGGGCACGGCGACAGTCGCGCGTGATGCGGCGCTGTACCTCGATATTGCGCAACAAGTCAGTGAGCATGGCCCCCAGGTGGCCTGGGCAACGTTTGACTGGCCCTGGTTTTCCTTTCTGTTGGCCGGCACCCATCTCGTCCTGCATTTGCCTCTGGAGCTGAGCGCCTACCTTTGGTGCGGTGTATTTTTTGCCGGCACCAGCGCCTTGATGGTGGATTGCGTTCGTCAGCGTTCTGCGCATGCCACTCGCTGGGCTTGCCTGGTGGTGCTGGCGATGCCGGCAGTCAACAGCTTTCGAAACGACATCATCCGCGAATGCGGTTTCTGGTTTTTCTGCACACTGGCCCTTTGGCTCGCTTTGCGTTGGCAAGATCGGGGTGGCTGGTTGCGTGCCGCACTGATCCATCTGGCGGTGTTCGCGGCGGCCCTGTTCAGGCTTGAGGCGATGTTGCTGATACCCGCATTGGCGCTGTGGCAGTTACCCAATCTCTGGTCTTCGACCCGGCGCATGCGCTTCGTGCAGTTCTCGGTGTTGCCGGTTATCGGCATGGTGCTGGTGCTGGTGTCGGGCGTGCTGATGTCCGCACGGGTGATGCTCTATCTGGACATGATCGCGCCCCACAGCGTGTTGGCTTCGTTTCAGATGCTCTGCGATCAGTTCGCCAATTCGATGATCACCAAATACTCCCAGGATGAAGCCGGCCGGATCATTTTTTTCGGCATCCTGGCGACCATGACCATCACGTTCGTGAAGTTGATGGGGCCATTTGCCGTGCCGTTCATCCTGCGCCGCAATTGGGGTGTTCTCGGTGACTACTGGCGTGACTATCAGCCTTTTGCCTGGACGGCCTTGCTGTATCTGGTCGTGCTGGTGCTGTTTTTCCTCAAGCTGCAGTTCATGAATACGCGCTACATGAGTTTTCTGAACCTGCTGTTTGTACCCGTGCTGGCGATGGGGCTGGCGGCGTTCGTTCGCGAGTTTCCCCGTTGGAGCAAGTGGCTGATCGCCGTGGCGTTGCTGGTGATGTTGTCGAACGTCATTTCCACCGGGGCCGGCAAGACGCATTACATCGAGGCGGGTCGCTGGATGGCCGCCCATGTCGAGCGTGACGCGCCGACGTACTTCGAGGACGGCCGGATCAGTTATTACGCCGGTCGCGGCTATGCGCTGCCGGTTCTGACCCGTGAGGAAGCGATGTCGGCTGTTCATGCCGGCGACTACCGGTATTTTCTGATTGACGCGAAGGGCGATGAGCCGTGGCTGAAGGAATGGCTGGTCGCCCACAAATTGCGCGTCATCGAACATTTCGCCAATCGCAAGGGTGCAACGGTGTTGGTGATCGGGCCTTAGAGGCTCAGGCGAGCAGTGGACGCAGGCGCGAGATCAGTGGCGCCTGCCGGTTGCTCGGCAAGGCCTGGCGGTAGCCTTCGATAAAGGTGTCGCCGGCGTCCTCGCCGAGTAACCACTGGCGGTCTTCCTTATAGCGCAGCAGGTGGGCGAAGTTGCGTAGGCGTTTGCTGTCGCTCAGTGCGCGTTTCTGGCAGCGCAGGTCGGCGATATCGATCAGGCCCAATTGGTTATCGGGCGTGAGCACCACGTTGCCGAAGTGCAACGATCGAAAATACACCCCTCTCTCGTGCAGTTGCGCGAAATAGCCGCCCAGCTTGAACCTCAGTGCGTCAGCCTCCTCGCGGGTGCCTTGTAACTGGCGCACGGTGTTGCCGGCCAGCGGGCTGTAATACACGCCGTCGCGTTCGATGCTCGGGATGCGATAGACCGCAATGACGGTGGGGCAGAGGATGCCGCGCTGTTCAAGTGCGCGGGTATTGTCGGCAAAACGCTGGGCATAGGGATAGAAAAGCGCCGAACTGAGCAGTCGCTTGCGCCGGAACAGCTTGAGCATGCGTCCATCGGCCAATCTGAGCACCTTGTCGCCGGAACCGTCGGCTTCCAGTACGTGTGCACCTTTGCGCAGTGCCTCGTAAGTGCTGTGATCAATCGATTGCATATCAGGCTCCCCATCATTAGCGGGGTATCTTAACCGAGTTGCCCAAGGGCTGGCTCGCAGTCATGTTTATCGAGGGAAAAAGGCCTGTGATATCATCGGCGCCTCACTGAATTGTGCGGATCACCATGAGCAGTCCTGAACCGAAAGCCCAGTCAACGCTGGCGATCTATTTCCGCCTTTTGGCTTACGTGCGGCCTTACGCCGGTCTCTTCCTTCTCAGCATCGTCGGGTTTCTGATCTTCGCATCGACCCAACCGATGCTCGCTTACATCCTCAAGTACTTTGTCGACGGCCTGGCCAATCCTGAAGCCAGCCTGTTTCCGGGCAACCCTTACCTGGGCAAGTTGCAGTTGCTCGAAACCGTGCCATTGATGATCGTGTTCATTGCCCTGTTGCAGGGCGTGGGCTCGTACCTGGGCAACTTCTTCCTGGCCCGGGTCTCCCTGGGCCTGGTCCATGACCTGCGGGTGGTGCTGTTCAACAAGTTGCTGGAACTGCCCAACCGGTTCTTCGACAAGAACAACTCCGGCCATCTGATTTCCCGCATCACCTTCAACGTCACCATGGTGACGGGTGCGGCGACCGATGCGATCAAGGTGGTCATCCGTGAAGGCATGACCGTTATTTTCCTGTTCTGCACTCTGTTGTGGATGAACTGGAAACTGACTCTGGTGATGGTGGCTATCCTGCCGGTGATCGGCATCATGGTGAATAGCACCAGCCGTAAATTTCGCAAGCAGAGCAAAAAGATCCAGGTTTCGATGGGCAACGTGACGCACGTTGCGTCCGAGACGATTCACGGTTATCGCGTCGTGCGCAGTTTCGGCGGCGAACTCTACGAAAAGACCCGGTTTCGCGATGCCAGCCAAAGCAATACCGACAAGCAACTGACGATGACCAAGACCGGCGCGGTGTATACGCCAATGCTGCAGCTGGTGACCTACAGCGCCATGGCCGTGGTCATGTTCCTTGTGCTTTACCTTCGCGGCGATGCATCGCCAGGCGATCTGGTGGCTTACATCACCATGGCCGGTCTGTTGCCAAAGCCTATTCGTCAGCTCTCCGAAGTCAGCTCGACCATCCAGAAAGGCGTGGCCGGTGCCGAGAGTATTTTCGAGCAGCTGGATGAGCCGGCAGAGGTGGATCAGGGCACCGTCGAGCGCGATCGCCTTGAGGGTCGCCTGGAAGTGCGCAATCTCAGCTTCCAGTACCCGGACACCGACAAGCAGGTGCTCAACGACATCAGTTTTGTCGTGGAGCCTGGGCAGATGGTTGCACTGGTGGGTCGATCAGGCAGCGGCAAATCGACCCTGGCCGGGCTGATTCCGCGTTTTTATCAGCATGAACACGGGCAGATCCTGCTCGATGGCGTAGAAGTGCAGGACTTCACCTTGCGCAGCCTGCGTCGGCAGATCGCGCTGGTGACCCAGGCGGTCACGCTGTTCAACGATACGGTGACCAACAACATCGCTTACGGCGATCTGGCCGGAGCACCGTTCGACGATGTCAAACGCGCGGCCTCCGAGGCATACGCCGACGAGTTCATCGCCAAGATGCCGCAAGGTTACGAAACCATGGTCGGCGAGAACGGCGTGCTGCTTTCCGGTGGCCAGCGTCAGCGCATTGCCATTGCCCGGGCGTTGCTCAAGGATGCGCCGTTGCTGATTCTCGATGAGGCCACCTCGGCCCTCGACACCGAGTCGGAGCGGCATATTCAGGCCGCGCTGGATCATGTGGTGCAGAACCGCACGACGCTGGTGATCGCGCACCGTTTGAGCACCATCGAGAAAGCCGACCTGATTCTGGTCATGGATGAAGGCCGGATCGTCGAACGCGGCACTCACGCGCAACTGCTGGAGCAGAACGGTTACTACTCGCGCCTGCACGCCAAAGAGTTCGAAGAGGGTGACGAGCCACAACCGGCCCACGCGACCGACGTATGCTGACGGTGTTTCGCAGCTTTCGTGAACGTGGCTGGACGCAAATCGATCGGGATGCCTACGCCCGCGCCTGGCAGCGTTTCGGCGGCAGCGTTGCGACGCATCCCGAGGTCGTCGAGCGGTTGTCGACGTTCGTTGGCATCGAGTTGCGTTACCTGGGCTGGATTGTCGACGGTGACGTGGTCGCTGCCATTCCCTGCTGGGGCCGCCATGTCGCGCTGTCCAAGGAAGTGCTCAAGCGCGAGGGCAAGCGTGGTTTGCTGGATATGGGCAATGCGGAAATCATCCTGCCCATCGCGCCGGATGTCGTCGTGCCGGTGCGCCAGCGCATGGCCTATGTTTCCCAACTGAATGCCGGGCAGATCAGCACCCTGAAGGTCCAGCCCGAAGGGTTGGCCCTGGCCCGGTTGCCGGAAGAGTATTCGAAGAAATTCCGTTACAACCAGCGTCGCGAACAGCGCCTGCTGGAAGAGGCGGGCGGGTCGCTGGTTCCGATGTCCGACTTCACGCCGCAGGAACAGGCTGTGGCGTATGGCGATCTGTTTCAGCGCCGTTGGGGCTTCGAAGTGCCGGGCAAGGCCGGGCTGGCGGAAGTCTTTACCCTGCTGCGTGAATTCATGACCGGTTCTGTGGCGATGCTCGATTCGGCGCCGGTAGCCATTCAGGTGCTCTACCGCGTCGAAGCGCCGCAATGGGTGTCGCTGGAATACATCAACGGCGGCGTCGACCCGCAGAGCCGCGAGTTCAGCCCCGGCAGCGTACTGAGTTTCGTCAATACCCAGCAGGCCTGGGCGGATGCGCAGGCGCTGGGCAAACCGTTGCGTTATTCATTCGGTCGTGCCGACCGTGAGTACAAGGATCGCTGGTGCCATACGGTGCCGGTCTACAAGGTCTGAATTCATGAGCGCTCGCAAGCAACAGCTTCTCAAGGCCCATCGACGCAGCAAGCGTCTGTTTCTCGTGGTCTTTCTGCTGGCGTTGCTGCTGATCGGCTTCCTGGCCGGCTGGTGGCTGGTACCGGTGCTGCTCGTGCTGGCCTGGGTGGCCCACGAGGCCTGGTTCGCCGATCACTTGTTCTACCGGCCCTCAGACGACTATCACTATGACTTTCCTGCGCACACGGCCCGTCAGTCGGTCAGCGTGGAGGGCGGCACGGTACGCCTGAGCGAGCCGTTGGCAGCGGGTGAGACGCTTGTTCTCGAGCTGCACGTAAAGGCTCATTGGCTGGGCCGCTGGCTCGATCCCTGCGTTGAGATCGGCGATGACTGTCAGGCGTTCGAACGAGGCGTCAACGGGCGGCGATTCCTTAATCTGTCCGGGCAGGCCACTGCGCTGACCCAGGGCACGCTGGCATTGCGCGGACGCTATTGCGCGGTGGCTGCCACAGGCACCCTGTGGGTGATGACCAATCCAGACTATGCCCGCCAGCGGGTGATGGTCGTGGCCCCTCATGCCGATGATGCCGAGCTGGCCGCATTCGGCCTCTACAGCCGCTGCGAAGACGTCAGCATCGTCACCCTGACTCAGGGCGAGATCGAGGCTGAGAACCTCCAGCGTCTGGGGCTGGATCTGGCCCAGGCTGCGCGGTTGAAGGGGCGCTTGCGCAGTTGGGACAGCCTGACGATCCCGCTGTGGGGCGGCGTGCCTGCCGGGCGTTGCGTGCAGTTGGGCTATTACTGCCTGCAATTGCCGCAGATGGCCAAGGAGCCGACGAAGGCGTTCGGTTCCCGGGAGTCGCAGGACAGCGACGTGCGCAGCGTCCGTCGACACAATCCACTGTGCCTGCCAGCCGACGTCGATGGTCAGCCGACCTGGCGCAATCTGGTCGCTGACCTGGCGGCGCTGCTCGAGCATTACCGCCCTGAAGTGCTTGTGACGCCGCATCCCGAGCTGGATCCGCACAGCGATCACGTGGCATCGACCCAGGCGCTGCTTGAGGCGGTTGGCCTGAGCCAGTGGAAACCGACGACCCTGCTGATGTACGCCAACCACCTGCACGACAACGACCGCTGGCCAATGGGCCCGGCCGGCGCGGGGATTGCCTTGCCGCCGGCGATCGAGCCGCTGCCGGCCGATCGCTTGTGGAGTCCGCTGGTGCCTGCGGATGTACAACTGGACAAGGCCATGGCGCTGGCCATGGAGCACGACCTGCAGGGCGGGCAAGTGTTCAAGCGGCAGTTGCGACGCTGGATCCAGCAGGGACTGGCGGGGCGGCGCTGGCCTGTCACGGGCAGTAACGAATTTTTCCGCAAGGCCGTCCGGCGCCACGAATTGTTCTGGGTTCGCGACCTTTCAGATTGAGGCGGACGGCGCTTTCCCCTGTGTTAATATCGCGCCCCTGTTCATTTTGTATGTGGGTTGCTCCATGAAGTTGTCCATGCCGCGTTTCGATCAAGCCCCGGTCTTGGTAGTCGGCGATGTCATGCTCGACCGTTACTGGCATGGCGGAACCTCACGGATTTCCCCTGAGGCGCCGGTGCCGGTGGTCAAGGTCGAGCAGATCGAAGATCGTCCGGGCGGTGCCGCGAACGTTGCCTTGAACATTGCCGCGCTGGGTGCGCCGGCGTCCCTGGTCGGTGTGACCGGTGACGACGAAGCCGCCGACAGCCTGAGCAACAGTCTCAAGGGAGCGGGCGTACGCGCCCTGTTTCAGCGCATTGCGCATCAGCCAACCATCGTCAAGCTGCGGGTCATGAGCCGGCACCAGCAATTGCTGCGTATCGACTTCGAAGAGCCGTTCGCCACCGACGCTCTGGCGCTCGGCACACAGGTCGACGACCTGCTCGAAGGCATCAAGGTGCTGGTCCTTTCCGACTACGGCAAAGGTGCGCTGAAAAACCATCAGGCCCTGATCCAGGCGGCCCGAGCGAAAAACATACCGGTGCTGGCCGACCCGAAGGGCAAGGACTTCACCATCTACCGCGGGGCCAGCCTGCTCACGCCAAACCTCAGCGAGTTCGAGACCATCGTCGGCGGTTGTGCCGATGAGCACGAACTGGTGAGCAAGGGCGCGGCGCTGATGCACGACCTCGAACTCGGTGCGCTGCTGGTGACCCGTGGCGAACACGGCATGACCCTGCTGCGTCCGGATCACCCGGCCTTGCACCTGCCGGCCCGTGCCCGCGAAGTGTTCGATGTCACCGGTGCCGGTGACACGGTCATTTCTACCCTGGCCGCCGCAATCGCCGCCGGTGAAGAGTTGCCCCACGCCGTCGCGCTGGCCAATCTGGCCGCCGGCATTGTGGTGGGCAAACTCGGTACGGCTGCCATCAGTGCGCCGGAACTGCGTCGCGCCATTCAGCGTGAAGAAGGCTCCGAGCGTGGTGTTCTGGGCCTCGAGCAATTGGTGCTGGCCGTGGCCGACGCCCGGGCGCATAACGAACGGATTGTCTTCACCAACGGCTGTTTCGACATCCTGCATGCCGGGCATGTGACCTATCTGGAACAGGCGCGAGCCCAGGGCGATCGGCTGATTGTCGCGGTCAACGACGACGCCTCGGTCAGCCGCCTGAAAGGGCCGGGCCGCCCGATCAACAGTGTCGACCGGCGCATGGCCGTACTGGCAGGCCTCGGGGCAGTGGACTGGGTGATCAGTTTCCCCGAAGGCACTCCGGAAAACTTGCTGCGTGAAGTCAAGCCGGATGTGCTGGTCAAGGGTGGCGACTACGGGATTGATCAGGTAGTCGGTGCTGATATCGTGACCGCGTATGGTGGCACGGTGAAAGTGCTTGGACTGGTGGAAAACAGCTCGACAACTGCGATTGTCGAGAAGATTCGCAGTCGTTGATCCCGATGAATTCTTACCGATGTGTACGGCGTGTGAACGGATTTTGCCTTGGGGATCTCATCGTTTCCGTTGATGCAGGCTGCCATGAATCCGATGCGCTTGCCTGCCTGCGCCGCGTGGTCAATTAATTTATGAAAGTCATGCTCTTGGTGATGGACGAACAGCGGGTCATTCTCGACCGGCTCTACGACATCGTGCAGCAGAATTGTGATGAGTGTTTGATCTATCGTTTGAGCAAGCAGCAGCAGTTGAATCTGGGCTCGTTTCTGGCTTCGGTGGATTACCAGACCTTCGACCGCGTGGTGATTTTCTCCCGGGTCAAGCGTCTGGCCACGCAACTGCAGGTGCTCAAATGCATCCCCGGGCTGATCTTCCTCGAGCACGACGCCTATCAGAACTACATGCCGGCGAGTAAGTATCGCGGCGTGTATTCGCGTCTTTATCGCCGTTTGCCAAGTTGCCGGGCGCTGGTGTCCGGTGCCGTCGTTGCCCGCAAGATGCTGGCCGAAGGCATCGACACGGTGTTCGTTTCCAAAGGTTATGACGAGCAGATGCTGCGCAACACCGGTGCGGTGCGCGACATTCCGCTCGGTTTTCTCGGCAGCCTGAAAAGCACCGAGTACGCCCAGCGCAAGGCACTGCTGGAGTCGCTCTCCAAGCGCACCGGCATGCTGGTCACCCGCACCCAGTCGGGCGCGGAATACCTGGAGACGCTCAACCGCATCAAGATCTTCGTCAGCGCCGACATCGGCATGAACGAGTTCATGATCAAGAACTTCGAAGCCATGGCCTGTGGGTGCGTGTTGCTGGCGTGGAGTCAGGGCGAAGAGGATCAGTTGCTGGGCTTCGAGGACATGCACAACACGGTGTTCTATCGCAGCGAAGACGAGGCGGTGGAGAAGATCAAACTGCTGCAGGACAACCCCGAGCTGGCCGAAGGTATTGCCCGCAATGGCCAGGCGTTTGCCGAAAGTCGCTATTCCTTCGCCCGAGTCGGACAGGCCCTCGCCACCGAAATCCAGCGCGAAATGCGCCCATGGCAGCCGCCTTCGGCGTTCACCCGGTTCTGGGTGAAGTTGCGCTACGGCATGAAGGTGCCGGTCTGAATGATGGACGAGCACATGGCGCTGGATGCGCTGCCGGGTGGTGACCAATCGGTTCTGCAAGCCTTGCCCGAAGCGCTGCGCACGTGCCTGAGCCGTGCGGCGCGGGTGGTGCTGATCGCCAACAACCCGGCCATCACCGCGGCGGATTTTCAGGCGCTGGACATCGGCGCCGATGACATCGTCGTCAGCTTCAATACCTGCATCAAGGCACCGCTGCTCAACGCGCAAAGCGTGAATGTCTTCGTGCATGGCTACAACGCGCCGGACGCCTACTTTTTTGGTCTGCCTTACGGCCCCGACGTGCAGCGGCTGATCGAGCGGGCGGGCGAACGCTGTTTCACCATGCTCGTCGGCTGCGCTGCACCGATGTGCCCGTTGCCACGGGTGGCCATGTATTGGGACCGCATCCCGTTGCCGCCGCTGTGGAATTACCCGGTCGACCGGCCAGGGGGCAAGCGCTACGTCGGGCCCTCCACCGGCTTCAATACGCTGGTGCTGTTTGACTGGTTGCGCGGTCACGCCGGTTACACCTATCAGCTCCTGACCCTGGGGTTTTCCAACGAGGCGGGAAAATTGTGGGGCGGTCACGCCTGGGATTACGAGCGCGACTGGCTGCAGAAATCGGACATCATCGTGGTGCCACTGCAACCCCGCCGCTGGTGGCAAAAGCTGTTTCGCCAGCGATAAGCGGTGCCGCATTGCCGGCAGGCCCGAACTACTTTCAAAAGGTGCTGTTGAGTGTTGAAAATTGCCGTGGCGTTTTTCGGGATTCCGAGAAATTCGTCGATCTGTTTCCCCTCCATCGAACAGAACGTGCTGGCGCAGTTGCCTGCGGGCAGCGACGTAAAGTGCTTTTATCACCTGTATAAAATCGATGAAGTGCAGAACACCCGTTCTGGCGAAAAAGGCGAACTGGCGGCGGACAACTACCAACCCTTCGAGTCGATGTCCGGCGGGCTGACCTCGACCGAGGGCGTACTGGAGCGCTGGGATTTCGAACAGGTCAAGGCTCAGGGCGATACCTGGGGCGATGACTATGCGTCGCTGCGCAACCTGATCTATCAGCTCAACTCGCTGCACACCGTCACCGGCATGATCGAACCGTTCAACCCGGATTTCGTCGTGTTCGTGCGACCGGACAATTTCTTCCACAACGCGCTGCCCGGTTATGTGTTCAACCATGCGCAGGCGCGACGCCACAACGCCTACATTCCGGACTGGCAGTGGTGGGGCGGGCTGAACGATCGCTTTGCCATTTGCGGGCGTGATACCTATGTCGCCTATGGCAAGCGCATCGAGCGCATTTTCGATTTCTGCAAGGCGACGGGGCGCAAGCTGCATTCCGAGCGTCTGCTCAAGTACGCGCTGCTAGAGGCGGGTGCCAAGGTCTGCACGTTGCCGACCCAGGCCTCGCGTGTACGGATTACCGGGGCGTTTGCCGAAGAATCGTTCTCGCCCAAGCGCGGCATGGGCAAGCGCGAAAACCGCTATTTCCACTTCTTCGCCACGCTGCGCACCTGGATGGATCGCCGGCGCTAGCGGCTATTTGCTCGCGCGCTTTTTGCCCAAGCCGACCAGCCGCAGCGCCTTGATGCTCAACTGCTTGAGGCCCTGACGCGGGGCTTTCGCCGGTTGCAGGCCCTGTTGCACCAGCCAGTCCTTCCAGCGAATTCGCTCTTCGCGCACGACCCAGCCGGTCTGCGTGGCGAAGCTTTCGGCCAGATACAGGCCACGCGTGCCGGCCGGCACGAGTTTGTCGCGCTTGAGGGTGTAGAGCTCGGCCAGCGGCGCGCCATCCTTGAGCGGCATCAGGTACAGATCCGGGCGTTTGCGGTCCAGCCGCGCGACCAGTTGATCGCCCTCCAGACGTTCATCGACATGAAACAGACTCAGGGATTTGGCTTCCTTGGGCACGTCCAGGCGCAGGTCGTAGATCAATTGCAGCGATGCCGTCGGCAGATGTACATAAGCCCGCGGCCGTTCGACCAATTGCAGATTGGCGCAACGTATCGGCCGCGCCGATCCGGACAACGGGGTCAGGCGAAACGGCAACGCCTCGCGATAGTGCAGGGCCGAGGCGTAGGGCGCCGGCAGCCAGGTGTCGTTGAAGCGCCCGCCGAGCCAGCCTTCCGGCGTCTCCAGCAGGCACTCTTCAGCGATTTCCTGAATGGCCGTGTGCAGCGGAATGTTCAGTTCGTGAGCCGGCACATAACCGGAAATCAGTTTCAGTACCACGTCGCCGCGATCCTGCCGCCGCTGGCGCACCAGCACCCAGTAGTCGCGATTCTGCCAGTGCAGGGTCAGGCGCACCGAGACCCCGAGATTGGCCAGCTCCAGCGAGAAGCGTTCGGTGTCGGCGACACTCACCGGTTTGCGTCGCTGCAACGTCTGGGCGAAGTTCAGCGGCATGCCGACGCTCTGATAGGCCAAGCCGTCGGGCGTGGCTTCGACGAACAGGGGCAGGGTCTTGAAGTTGCTCGGGTTCTTTCTGATGAGCGTGCGCGGCATATCGGCTCCTGCTTAAGGCCGCGAAGCGGCGTCAGTGACCACGAAGGACCCGGGCAACGGTCGCAACGTTATGGGCGAGGTGCAGCGGATTGATCGTTCCGACAATAGCACTGGCCACGCCAGGCTTCGCAAACAGCAACTCGAAGCTGGCACGCACCGGATCCACTCCCGGGCTCAGGCACACGTGGCCGCTGGCCAGGGCTTTCTTCACCAGAATGGCTTTGCCGTGGGCAGCAGCATAGTCAATGACTGCCTTCTCGTTCTGTTCGTTCAGATTGTAGGTGACCATCGCGCAGTCCCCTTGCTCCAGCGCCTTGAGCCCGCCTTCGACGGTTTTGCCGGAGAAGCCGAAGCCGCGAATCTTGCCCTCGGCCTTGAGCGCCGCCAGCGTGGCGTAGACCTCTTCGTGTTCGAGGATGGCCATGTCATTGCCGTCAGAGTGCACCAGGACCAGGTCGATAGAATCCGTTTCCAGACGTTGCAGGCTACGTTCCACTGACCTTCGCGTGTGCGCCGCGCTGAAGTCGTGGCGCGACAGGCCGTCGGCAAACTCCTCGCCGACCTTGCTGACGATCACCCAGTCCTCGCGCTGGCCACGCAGCAGCGGGCCGAGGCGCTCTTCGCTGCGGCCATAAGCCGGCGCGGTGTCGATCAGGTTGATGCCCAGCTCGCGTGCCTGCCTGAGCAGCATGCGCGCAGCCTCGTCATCGGGAATCTGGAACCCGTTGGGGTATTTCACGCCTTGGTCGCGGCCCAGTTTCACCGTGCCCAGGCCCAGCGGCGAAACCATCAGGCCGGTGCTGCCCAATGGGCGATGGAGATCATGCAGAGTCGCGATACTCATGGCAGCAGTTGCTCCCAGGCAGCAATGCCCATCGGTGGTTTCGGCAGTGCCGGCAGGGGTTCGGTGGCATGTGGCTGGATGCCGTCGCGCTGCAAGGAGGCGATCACGCGGTCGGCAAAGTCCGGTGCCAGTGCCAGTTTCGTCGGCCAGCCCACCAGCAAACGGCCCTCGTCGGCGAGGAACGCGTTATCCGGGCGTGTCAGGCCGGTTTGCAGCGGCTCGGCACGGTCGACCCGCAGCGTCGCCCATTGCGTGGTGCCAAGGTCGATCCACGGTAGCAATTGCGCGATTTCCTTTTGCGCGGTGGCGATCTGCTCGGCGGGCTCGCGGGCGACACCTTCGCTTTCGGCGATGTCACCGCCCATGTACCAGACCCACTGACCGTCAGCGGCCGGGTGGGTGGTCACGGTGATGCGCGGCTTGGTGCCGCCGCCCAGGCAATGGGCATAGAGCGGTTTCAGCCCCGGGCCTTTGGCGATGATCATGTGCAGCGGCCGGCGCTGCATGGCCGGCTGGCTCAGGCCCAGGGCCTCAAGCAGTTGCGCGGTACCGGCGCCAGCGCTGAGGACGATGCGCTGGGCGCGGATTTCGCGACCGTCGACCTTCAGACCGACCAGCACTCCCGCCTCCAGCAGCGGCTCGATGGTTTGCCCGGCGAGCAGGCCGTCACCGGCCAGATCGGCCAGGCGCGCAATCAGGCTCGGCACATCCACCACCAGTTCGGCGAGGCGGTAGACCTTGCCCTTGAAGCGCTTGTCTTGCAGGGCCGGCGGCAATTGCTCGCCCTTGACCTGATCGACCCGGCCACGCACGGCCTTGCTGGCGAAGAAACTGGTGAGGTTGCCGGCCAGGGTGCCGGGTGACCACAGGTAATGAGCCTCGGACAGCAGGCGCACGCCGGACAGGTCCAGCTCGCCATGGCCGGCGAGGGCTTCACGCCAGCGGCGCGGCATGTCGGCGATGGCTTCGGAGGCGCCGGTCAGTGCACCGTGCAACGCGTACTTGGCGCCGCCGTGGATGATGCCCTGCGACTTCACTGTCTGCCCGCCGCCGAGGCTGGCGCTTTCCACCAGCACGGTCGAAAACCCCTGACGGCGCAGACGCGCGTTCAGCCAGAGGCCGGCGACACCAGCGCCGACAATCAGAACGTCGGTGGAAATAACGGATGGCATGCAACGACCTCAGTGTTCAAGACGAGGGCGCAGTATACAGACTCGGGAAAGAGGGGGATTTGTCGATGATCAACAGCCGTGGCGCAAAAGCAATGTGGGAGCGAGCAGGCCCGCCCCACAGGGGAGGTGTGCAGTGCAGGTCAATGCCCGGCGGTCTTGGAGAACAGCTGGATGACCACCACTCCGAGGACAATCAATGCCATCCCCAGCATCGCCGGCACGTCCAGCTTCTGCCCATAAATGAACAGCGCCGCGATGCTGACCAGCACGATCCCCATGCCCGCCCAGACGGCGTAGGCCACACCCACCGGTACGGAGCGTACCACCAGGGTCAGCATCCAGAAGGCGATGCCATAACCGACGATCACCAGAATCAGCGGCAGTGGTGTGCTGATGCCTTTGACCGCTTTCATCGACACGGTGGCGATCACTTCGGCGCAAATGGCAATGGTCAGATAGACGTAGGCGTTCATGGTTCAAACCCTCAAATGAAACGTTGCTTTCAGGGCGGCATTCTAGTGATTCGTCAGATGGGGTAAAGTCATTACCTATCTGTTTTGAAGATGGGTTGGTGAGGCGGTATGCAGTGGAATCTTGATCAGCTCCGAGTGTTTGTCGACGTCGCCGAACAGCGTTCGTTTTCTGCCGTTGCGCGCCGGCAGCGCAAGGCGCAATCGGCGATCAGCAGCGCGATTGCGATGCTTGAGGATGATCTGGGCGTCAGCCTGTTCGAGCGTAGCAGCGGTCGCCAGCCCTCGCTCACCGAAGCCGGCGAGGCACTGCTGGAAGAGGCGCGGGAAGTCTTGCGTCAGTGCGAGCGTCTCAACGGCCGGGCAATGGCGATGCTGCGTGGCCAGGAAGCACAGTTGCGCGTGGCGCAGGACGAAGCGATGCCCTATCAGGCGCTGGTGGAAAGTTTCGGCGCGCTGGCCGAGCAGTTTCCGAGTCTGGAGGTGCAGTTGACCAGCGCCGCCCAGGGCGAAGTCGCGCGCAAACTGGTGGAGCGCCGGGCCGATCTCGGTCTGTTGTTTTACCACGATGAAATTCCCGAGGCGCTGGAGCGCCGGGTGCTCGGCAGTGTGGAAATGGTCACCGTGTGCGGCATCAACCATCCGCTGGCGGCGCAGTCCTACGTGACCTGTCAGCAGTTGGCGCAGCACCGGCAATTGCTGATGTCGACGCAAACCAGTGTCTACCCCGGCAATGAGCCGGCCAGCCCGCAGGTGTGGCGCGCTGACAGTTTCTACGTGATGGCCGAATGGCTGGTGCGCGATCTCGGTTGGGCCTGGCTGCCACGGCATGTGGTGCAGTATTCCGCCTATCAGGGCCTGATGGTCGAACTGGACAGCGAATGGACACCGCCAGCACTGGTGGTGGAACTGGTCTGGCGCCGCGATGAACCGCTGGGGCCGGCGGCGCGCTGGCTGGCTGAACGTTTTGCCGTGCACTTGCGGGCGATCGGCGATAAAAGTCGATAAACTCCGCCGCCATGAATAGAACTCTCTACACCGCGCTGTTTTACCTGGGGCTGCCATTGGTGGCGATTCGGCTGTGGCTGCGCTCGCGCAAGGCCCCGGCGTATGCCAAGCGGATTGGCGAGCGCTTCTCTTACGGGATGCCGTCACTGCAGCCCGGCGGGATCTGGGTGCACGCCGTGTCGGTGGGCGAAAGCATTGCCGCCGCGCCAATGATTCGCGCCTTGCTGCAACGTTATCCACAGCTGCCGATTACCGTGACCTGCATGACCCCGACCGGTTCGGAACGGATTCATGCCTTGTTCGGCGACGAGCCGCGCATTCAGCATTGCTACCTGCCTTACGACGTGCCGTGTGCGGCGGCGCGCTTTCTTGATCGGGCACAGCCGAAACTGGCGGTGATCATGGAAACCGAACTGTGGCCCAACCACATTCATCAGTGCGCCAAACGCGCGATACCGGTGGCGCTGGCCAACGGCCGACTGTCCGAACGTTCGGCCCGGGGTTATGGACGCTTCAGCAAACTGACCGCGCCGATGCTGGCGGAAATGAGTTTTTTCGCGGTACAGACCGAAGCCGAAGCCCAACGCTTTCGTGATCTGGGGGCACGGCCGGAGACAGTCGAGGTCACCGGTTCGATCAAGTTCGACCTGACCATCGACCCGCAACTGCTGCAACGCGCCAACGCACTGCGCGGCCAATGGCAGGCGCTGGAGCGCCCGGTGTGGATCGCCGCCAGTACCCACGAGGGTGAGGACGCAGTGGTGCTCGACGCCCATCGTCGTCTGCTGACGAACTACCCGAATGCGCTGCTGATTCTGGTGCCGCGCCATCCCGAGCGTTTCAACTCGGTGTTCGAGCTGTGCCAGCGTGAAGGCTTTGCCACGGTGCGCCGCTCGACCGGTGCCAACGTCGAGGCACACACCTCGGTGCTGCTCGGTGACACCATGGGTGAGTTGCTGTTTCTCTATGCGTTGGCCGACAGCGCTTTCGTCGGCGGCAGCCTGGTGCCGAACGGCGGGCATAACCTGCTGGAGCCGGCGGCCCTGGCCAAACCGGTGCTCAGCGGCCCGCACCTGTTCAATTTCCTCGACATCGCCGCGCAGTTGCGCGAAGCCGGCGCGCTGGCGGAAGTGGATGATGCCGAAGGGCTGGCGGTTGAAGTGCAGCGCCTGTTCGAATTGCCGCGCGATGCCCAGCGCATGGCCGAGGCCGGGCTGGCGGTGATGCGCCGCAATCAGGGGGCGTTGCAGCGCTTGCTGGACGGGCTGGGCAGACTGATTCGCTGAGGAAAAACCAAACCTGAGGCGAGGGAGCAAGCTCCCTCGCCTCAGGTCCATCGTTGGCTTTGAGGAAGTGTCCTTCAGGCTTTGGGGAATCCCCCTACATCTATCTTTTTTTCGTCTTGTTAGCGTGCTGGCCAGTTTTCGCGAGCACGAACCAAGGACGGTTTGGACATCGCGCTCTTTTCCTCTTTGCTTAAGGATAAGCGTATGTTCCGGTCGGCCAATGCCGCGCATTTTGCGTTGCAGATTCCTGCTATCCGTCACGACTTTCAGGTGCTGGCATTCAATGGCACCGAAGCGATCAGCACCCTCTATACCTTCCACATCGAACTGGTTAGCGAGCACCCGGATTTCGATCTGGAGCGCCTGCTCAGCCAGCCTGCGTTTTTGCAGTTTGGCCACAACGGTGAAGGTATTCATGGGCGTATCGAAGACGTCCTGGTCGGTGAGGCCGGCAAGCGCCTGACCCGTTATCACCTGACGCTGGTGCCGGCGCTGCATTACTTGCAGTTCAGCCACGATCAGCGGATTTTCCAGCAGCGCACGGTGCCGCAGATCATCGCGCAGGTACTCAAGGGACATGGCATTCAGGGTGATGCCTTTACCTTTCATGTCACGGCGAACCCGCCGCGTGATTACTGCACTCAGTACGGCGAATCCGATCTGGAATTCATCCAGCGCCTGTGCGCCGAAGACGGCATCGCCTGGCATCACCAGCACTCGGCGGACGGCCATTTGCTGGTGTTCACCGACGATCAGGTGTTTCTGCCCACCCTCGGCGCCACGCCGTATCAGCAAGATAGCGGGATGGTTGCGGAGCATCCGGTGGTCAGCCGTTTCAGCGTGCGCAAAAGCACACGCACCAGCACCGTTACTCGCCGCGACTATGACCTCAAACGGCCGAGCCTGCTGATCGAAAGCCGCTTCACCGCCGAGTTCACCCCGACGCTGGAGGATTACCGCTATCCGCTGTTGATCGAGAACGAAAAGTCCGGCAAGCAATGGGCCCGGCAGGCGCTGGAGCGCCATCGCAGCGACTATGAATTGGGCCAGGGTCAAAGCGATCAGGCAAATCTGCGCTGCGGCCATCTGTTCGAACTGACCGAACACCCGCGCAAAAGCTGCAATGATCTGTGGCTGTTGCTCAGCGTATCTCACACTGGGCGACAGCCTCAGGTGCTTGAGGAAGCGATTACCAGCGACACGAAAGACACCGACGGTTTCACTCAGGGTTATCGCAACACCTTCAGCGTGATTCCTGCCGAGGTGGTGTTTCGTGCGCCGCTGCCGACACCGCGCCGTCCGCTGGTCTGCCAGACCGCACGGGTCACGGGGCCTCCCGGTGAAGAAATCTATTGCGACGAATATGGCCGAGTGAGGTGCGAATTCAACTGGGACCGCGCCGAACTCAACAGCGAGCGCAGCAGTTGCTGGATTCGGGTGTCGTCGAGTTGGGCCGGGGAAGGCTTCGGTTCGGTGACGATTCCACGCATCGGTATGGAAGTGGTGGTGACCTTTCTCGAAGGTAATCCGGACAAACCGCTGATCACCGGTTGCGTGCCCAACAAGGTCAAGTCTGCGCCCTGCACCTTGCCCGAGCAGAAGACCCGAACCGTACTGCGCAGCCACAGTTCACCGCACACCGGCGGTTACAACGAACTGATGATCGAAGACCGCGCCGGCCAGGAAAAAATCTACCTGCGCGCCGAACGTGATTTCGAACAACTGATCCTCAACGACAGCCACAACCAAATCCGCCGCGACCGTTTCGAGCAGGTGGACAACCACAGCACCAGCCTGATCAAGGCTGACGAGCGCCACACCACCGACGGTACGCGCAACACGGTGATCGGCCGCGACGACCTGCTCAGCATCAGCGGCAACAGCAGCACCACGGCGCAAGGCACGCTGGTGATTCAGGCCGGCCCGCATGCGCGGGTTACGGCCAGTCAGGTGGTGATTGATGCCGGCACAAGCCTGACGCTGACTGCTGGCGGCCATCACCTCGTGATCAATGCGGGCGGGATCTTCAGCAGTGTGGCCATCGTCGAGGGGGGCGCGCCGATGACAGGTGTCGCGCCGCAGACCGCGTTGGCGGCAGTGCCCGACGATTCACAGGTGCTGATCGCGCTGTCCATCACCCCGCAAATAGCCGCGCTGGCTCAGGCCGCAGAGCAAGCCGCTTCAGTCTGCGCCGTGTGCGAAAAACTGGCGCAGGTGAACGCATGAATCGGGCTTACCTGTTGCTGGATCGAGTCCAGATCGAAAACCTTTCGGATCGTCTGTTTGAAGTGACGGGCGGCGCGACGGTTCACTCGCTTTATCAGCGCACCGCCTACAGTCATTTGGAAAGTGTCGGCCCCGTGCTGATCGGCGTCGTGCCCGATAGCCCGCTGGCAAAGGTTTTTTCGCAGGAGTGGAGCGCAACGGCGGGCATCTGGCTGGAGTCGGCGGCCGATGAGAGTCAGGTGCAGGAGCATTTGCGCAGCTTGATCCATGCCCGAGTCGAGGGGGCGGCGACGGTTTTCTTTCGGTTCTACGACCCCCGTATCACCGCGTTGTGGCTGATGGACTTGCCCGCGCCCGAACGGGATCGGTTGATGGGGCCGGTACGGCTAATCCGTCTGCCAGAGTCACAAATCCATCAGCAAACCGAGCAACTTGCGATCCCGTATGCGGATAAGCCGTGGTTGCTGCTGACAGCGGAACAACTCGATCAACTGAACACTGCCAAACGCAAGTGTTTCGCCCGGCAATTGATCGAATACGGTCAATGTCACTTCCCCAAATCCCTTGGTTCACTGGCTTCGACTGCTTTGCAGCAGTGGGCCATGGACTGTCAGGCCAGTGCTGCACGTAGCGGCTTCAGTGCCGTCGATGAAGTCTTTCTCTGGGTGCGTTTCTGTGTGGTGTTGGGCGCTGACTTCCCCGATGGCCCGGAGCACGCTGCATACAGGCAGTTACTGGCCGAACCCGGACTCCTGCCGCGCCAGCGCTTGGACAGCCTCAGCCGTGCATTGACGCACCAGTTACTGAACGACAAGGACTTCACGCGATGAGCGCCGAAAAACTGGCCATGGTCGATGAGGCCGCTCAGGCCGAACGCGCGGCCAAAGCCCAGCCCCACGTGGACATCAACGGCCTGGTGCATCCATGCCCTGCCAGTCAGCCCGAACTGTTTGTCGTACCGGTTCGCTACGCGCTGGCGCACGAAAAATCTGAGCACGTTTGTTGCGTTCCCGCTATCGCGCCCGAGAGTTGGCCGATGGCGGCACGTCGTTTGCGGGCAGGGTTTGTGTACCTCTGGCAGCATCAGGGGCCGCTCAAGCGTTTTGCTGTTTCGCCACAGGGGCTGTTGCAGGAACAGGCGTTGGACGCGGCGGCCACTCCGGTACTCGATGCGACATTGACGGGCCTGGCGCTGCAAAAAATCCACGACGCCTGGATGCTTTACAGCGAGTTCCCGTTAAACGCCGAGCACTGCCAGTCGCTGAGCGACAGCAGCGCCAAACGCAGCCAGCATATGCGCCACATTGCCCTGCGCACAGTGGCCGACGAATTACAGGCCCCGCACTGCCCACCGCTGCAGAAGGCCGACGAGGTCATGGCCGAACTCATCCCTGACAGCTACGCCCGGTCGATGAAAGCCGATCAGCAAAAAAACGCCGAGGACACCGACGCACTCGGCGCGACGCTGTTAGAGAACCCGACCCCGACCAACATCAAGGCCTACACAGACGCCAGGCATCGTATTCGTGAGCGTCACAAAGTTCTCGATCAATATCCCGACGCCAGTGACGAGCCACCGGGCGAATGGAGCGCCGAGCCATGGGACGGGCAGGGCACGCGCGACTGGCTGGAAAACGCCCAGGCACACACCGGGGGGCTGTTCGCTGTCTTTGCCTGCCTGGACGACGATCTGGGCGTGTTGCGCGACATCAACCACGAACAGGAATGGCTGGAAACCGGCCACGAAAAATGGCTCGGCGAGAACAATCTGCGCCTGAGCATCGGCGGGTTTGTGCGCAGTTTGATCACTGAAGATGGCGCCGAACTGGCGGGCAATATCAGTTACCGCTACAAGGCGCACGACATCCGCCTCACGGCCGAGCAGGGCCAGATCATGCTTGATACCCAGGATCGGCTGGATGAAGAACTCAGGGCTGAAACCCGCGCCCGTCAGTACGGCGGTCGGCCGACTCAGGTCGAAGCTGCGGCTCGTGATGCGCGGATCGCGGCGATTGTCGGCCCGGTGCGGGCGTTTATACCGGCGGACCTGTACTACGAGGCAGAGGCCGTTGTCCGTGAATATCGCGCGCAAAAACACGCCAACCTCAACAGCCATGCGTTCAGCGCCAAGGTCGGCGAGTACATCGACCTCGACGCCATGAACACCTGGTTCACTGACACCGCCGCTGCGCATTATCAACAACTCGAACAACGCCACACCGCACTGTTCGCCGACCGTGGCGTATACCTGAAACGCTCCGCCAGCGGTACCTGGTTTGTCGATTACGACGACCTTGAAACTCGCCAGTGGCTGACCGAACTCGCCACCGGTTGCCTGACCGCGCAATGCATCCGCGCCCAGGGCGCCGAGCAATACGCCGACTACGTGCGCACCGCCGACGGTGGCGCACTCCGGCAGTTGTTCCACGCCTGGACGCCGTCGCTCGAGGCGGCGGTCAACAACGCCTCGCGCCTCGGCGAGTTGATGGCCGCACTGTCCGCCGACAACCTCAGCGCCACCCATCAGGCCTTGGCGCCGTTGAGCGTGGCAGTGCTTGATCACATCGCAAGCATGGCTCGGGATGCCGGCAGCCAATGGAGCGTGCTGGTCAATCGGCTGGGCGCGGCGTTGCTGCTGCTCAAGGGTGACAAGGGCTTCAGCGCGTCCTGGATGAGCATTTTTATTGCCGCGAGGTTGGGCGCTGAGAGCCGTTTACAATTCGTGACCGAGGGCGTGCGACCGGCGTGGAAATTGTTGGGGCAACGGGCCGAGGCGTTGGATGAATGGGTGAGCAAGACGGGGAAAGCCATTGGCGTTGGGCGGGTGGAACGGATTGTGAATTCGCCGGTGGTGGTCAACAGCGGGGGAGTGGTGCCGCTGGCCGCGTTGTTGCTGAACGTGGTGAATGTGCAGAACTATTTGCGCGAGGCCGGGGTGCTGGCGGGGATGGAGGCCCGGCGGGTGAATGAGACCGTATCGGCGAGTTTGTATGGGGCGGCGGCGTTGGTGGCGGTTGTTGATAGTCAGGTGCGGATGGGGTTGGGGAAGGATCGGTTTTACTTATTTGGTTCTGCTGCGCCCGCGCTTACGTTGTTTGGTGGGGTGGTTGGTGCACTCTCGACCGGTGCAGCGATAAACGAATTTCAGTCCCTGCAATCACGATTGGAAAGCGCCCAAAACCAAATCGATCCGTGGCTGCAGATGCGCCAAATAACGGTAGGGGGACAGGTAGCGGCCTTCGGCGCTCAAGCGATATTAGGGTTTGGGTACACCGCCCGCGCCTTGGCAGGCTCAATAACTGCGGAAGTCGCTATCTTGCGCTACACGCTCTACATGGGGCCGTTGAACTGGATCATTCTGGGCCTTGGCGTGCTGTATCTGACTGCCTGGATTTTCGAGAAAACGCCGCTGCAAAACTTCCTGAACAACTGCTGTTGGTCTAAGGCCCGAGCTAACGATTTGGAGCCTATTGCGCCCAAAGCCCAACAGGACGAACTCGACCGTTTGTACCTCATCCTCTATACGCCTCGGGTCACCATGCAAAGCAGTTCTGATCCGGCGCCTGATAATGGCCGTTCCGGCCTGGCTTTCGTCAGTGCCATTAATTCTCTGACCATCGACTTGCCGGGCGCCGAGCCAGGCAGTGTCTACCTGGAACTGAGCATGGTCGGTGACCCGGTGGATACTCTCGAAAACCGATATTTGATCAAAAACAGTCGGACCGGCAATTTCAAACCTCCCCGTCCGTGGCGCGATATGACGCCCTATTGGTTGCCGGGCACCCTCTGTCAGTGGATACCGATCGAGGAAGGACAGGGGCTGCGCATAAGCGGCCCTTTCAAAGAGGTAAAAGACTTACTGCGCACACCACCTGGCACGTTGTCGCTAAGGTTGCGTTATCGCACGCCTCTGACCGGGATACTCGGTGCTCGTAGTTTTATCGGCGGGGAGCGAGGTTTGGCTTTTACCCTGAACAATTCAACGGGTGTCATAGCGCTGCGAGCCGACCCAACGCCTGAACTTGACCGTGTCCCGAAATACCCGCTCGGTGAGGATCACCCCGGAGCCATTTACCTGCAGCCGAAGGACAAGCGATGAGTACGCCACTGGCAGGCACAACTGAAAAAAAGATGTTTTCGCGCAATGACTATCTCGCGCCATTACCTATTCCCACCGGTAGGAAGTCTTCTGATGTGCTCAACATCATCTGGCGCAAGAACGAGGTTTTTCTTGATATTGGTAACTACAGCATTGGATCGGCAGTAATGGTGCTGTGGCCGTCACTAATGGTATTTGTGTTTATGGGGGTTATCACTCCAGCCCCCGGGTTGATCTGGATTGCGGCGTTATTGATCATTGGTATCCCTTCAATATTTGTGATTCAAGGCCTCTTTCGCGAAGTCCCTTTACCCATACGCTTCAACCGCCAACGCCGCGAAGTCTGCGTGCCCCGCGACAACGGTGAATACTGGATTGTCCCGTGGGAAACGGTAACAGCCGCCGCCACCCAGCAGTCATCCGTCAGTCAGGCCGGTAAAGCCGCAATGGGTCTGCTGGTCATCGGTTTCGAAAACCCGGACCCGCAAGCCACGGAAGACAACAAGCATTTTTCGCTGGGCTTCAACTGTGGCGGTGGCACCACGGCGATGGCGTTGTGGGAGTGCATGCGCAGTTACATGGAGATCGGGCCTGACGCAGCCCCGGATGCGGTAGCGCTTAATTCCGGCGCCAACCTCCGTTACTACATCGACTACATGAGAGATAAAGCCAGCGAACGCGGTTGGTTTTTGACTCTACTGTGGGAAGGCGTATTTGGTGTGTTTATCTTCAATGCACCTCTCGCGACTTATCTGCAAAGGAGGAAGCTGTACCCGCCACCCGATCTGCCTTATCCCGACATCATCGAATGGTCAAAACCACTCCCTGCGGATGATTGGGCCAAACGTTCCGCCGAGTTGGAAGAGGCCATTGCCAAACGCGAAGCCGAGTTGGCCGGACGAGTTGAGGCACAGGCATGAGTACGCCACCGGCAGGCACTACGAAAAAAGGGATGTTTTCGCGCAATGATTACTTGGCGCCGTTGCCCATTCCTACGGGTGAAAAGCCCTCTGATGTGCTCAACATCATTTGGCGCAAAAACGATGTGTTTCTCGACATTGGTAACTACAGCATCGGCTCGGCGGTGATGGTGATGTGGCCCGGAGTGGTGTTGTTTTTGGGGTTGGCATACATCTTCAAAGATCCGGATGCTTTGATCTTGGGGGCGTGCATCATGGCACTCCCCATTTTTTGGTTGATCCAAGGCCTCTTCCGCGAAGTCCCTTTACCCATACGCTTCAACCGCCAACGCCGCGAAGTCTGCGTGCCCCGCGACAACGGTGAATACTGGATCGTCCCGTGGGAAACCGTGACAGCTGCCGCCACTCAGCAGTCATCCGTCAGTCAGGCTGGTAAAGCCGCAATGGGTCTGCTGGTCATCGGTTTCGAAAATCCAGACCCGCACGCCACGGAAGACAACAGACACTTTTCCCTAGGCTTCAACTGCGGCGGCGGCACTACCGCGATGGCATTGTGGGAGTGCATACGCAGTTACATGGAAATCGGACCTGAGGCTGTCCCCGACAGTCGGGTGGGTATCGCGCCTTACGAAGAAACCCAAATCGGATCGCTCCTTGTCGACTTGCGCAAAGGGGAAGTGTTGAGCGTACTGTGGGGAGTTTTCTGCATAACGCTTCTGGGCACCTATCTGGCGGAAAAGCTGCAGGACTGGAAGCTTTCCCACCCACCGGAATTGCCCCATCCCGACATCATCGAATGGTCAAAACCACTCCCTGCGGATGACTGGGCCAAACGTTCCCCAGAGCTGGAAGCTGCCATCGCTCAGCGCGAAGCTGAGCTAGCCGAGCAAGCCTTGCTGATGAGTCGGTGCTGAGCCAATGACGTCTCGACTGCCCGATCTGCCCATCCCCGGACAAGGCGATTTGCCGGACTACGAGGTCCGTCTCCCGACGCACCTGCGGCCCGACGCCAATCGGTTGATCCGCTATCTGCACGAATTGCCGTATCGGCGAGTGAAGTTTTGCCCATGGTGTAGCAACACCAATCTGACCTGCCAGACTCATCCGGCCCGTCGGCTACCGTACTACTACTGCGGCTCATGTCAGAAAGGCTGCAACAGTCTGAGCGATACGCCGTTCGCCAATCTGCGCCGTATGGAGCTGTGGTCCACGTTTGCGCTTTACTTGTTGGCCGGCTGGTCCAGTGTCCAGATAGCGCCTCGTCTGGGAATGAACCATAAGGTCTATTTCAGTTGGGGCAAAGCAACCCGCGAGGTGATGGCCGAAGAGTGCCCTGAGTTGTATCAGTGGTGGACGACGCGACATTACCGGGAAAACCTGCAAGCCCCCGAGCATATTGCTGCGCAGCAGCAAGCGGTCATGGCCTGGATCGACACGATGCTCAATGCCCGGCACGCGATATGCCCCAAGTGTAAAGGCGATCGAACCTATCGAATCACAGGGATTCGTCCCAAGTTCAAATGTGATCCCTGTGTGACCTGCTTTTCCATTCTGTCTGGAACGCCATTGGAAGGGATGATCCGGCCTGACCTCTGGCTAGACTTCGTGAAAGGGGTGATGAATGGTCAAAGCATCCCGGATCTCAAGCGCAGTTCCGGGCTGGGCATGGGGGCCAGTACACGCTGGCGGCGACAGTTTTTGTTATTGATCGAAGCGTTGGGGCACGCTGAGCTACTGGGATGGATCACCTGGATGCGTAGTCGGCGAAACAATGAAGCGGTCAGTTTCGTGCGCCAAGGTGGTCATCTGGACAAGGCGCAGCGGTCCATCTATCCGCAAGGGCGGCGCAAGGGCGGATTTGTCTGGCGACAATGATCAGGCAACGAAAACCCGCATTTCTGCGGGTTTCTGGATTAAGGCCGGGCCTTGAGCTGTGCCTCGGCGGCCTTGGCCAGATCCGGCGGCAAGAAGTCCTTGTCCGGGTTGTAGTCGGCTTTGAGATAGCGCGTCAGGTCCTGCAGGTCACCCGGGTTCAACGTCCCCGCCGCCTGCTTGAGGCGCAGGTTGTCGAGGATGTAGTCGTAGCGGGTGTTGTTGTAGTTGCGCACTGAGGTGTACAGCTGACGCTGGGCATCGAGCACATCGACGATGTTGCGTGTACCCACCTGATAGCCGATTTCCGTGGCTTCCACGGCGCTCTGGTTGGAGATGATCGACTGGCGGCGCGCCTGCACCTGCTCGACATCGGTATTGACCGCGCGGTGCAGGTTGCGGGTGTTTTCGACGACCTGCCGGCGCAGGGCTTCACGCTGCTGCTCGCTCTGATCCAGTTGCGCATAGGACTGGCGCACTTGCGAGCTGGTCAGTCCGCCACTGTAGATCGGGATGTTCAGTTGCAAGGCCAGCGTGCGCTGATCGACGTTGCCACCGTAGGGGGTGCCGAAGGCGTTCGGGTTGGCGAAGCCGAGGGCGTCGTTGTCACCTTTCTCGTATTTGGCCACGGCGTCGAGGGTCGGCAAGTGGCCGGCCTTGCGCTGCTTGAGGGTCTGTTCGGCGGAACTGACCGCAAAGTTGCTCGCCAGCAGATTGAGGTTCTGTTTGGCGGCGGTGTCGACCCAGGCCTTGGCGTCGTTCGGCGCCGGCGGCAGGATCGGTAGTGTATGGACGATGCCCTGAATCGAGTTGTACTGACGGTTGGTCAAGGTGATCAGTGCTTCGAAGGCATCGTCGACCTGACGCTGGGCAACGATGCGGTTGGCGCGCGCGGTGTCGTAACTGGCTTGCGATTGCAGCACGTCGGTCTTGTCCGACAGGCCCACATCGAAGCGTTCGTTGGACTGGTCGAGCTGACGCTTGAACGCGGCTTCTTCAGCCTTGGTCGAGGCCAGATTGTCCTGACTGCGCAGCACGTTGAAATAGCTTTCGGCCGATTGCAGGATCAGGTTCTGCTCGGTGGCCGACAGTTGCAGCGCGGCCTGCTCGTTGACGTCCTTGGCCGCCTGGTACTGGAACCAGCGGTCGGCGCGGAACAATGGCTGAGCCAGCGTCGCCTGATAGGAATGCGCGCTGCGAGTGGCATTGGCCGAAGGCTGGTCGATCGAGGTGCGCACGTCGGCGACTTCGGCGCCGCCGGACAGGTTGGGCAGCAACCCGGCGCGAGCCTGTGGCACCACTTCTTTCTGCGCGCCGTACTGGGCGCGGGCAGCGGCCAGATCGGCGTTGTTGTCGACGGCTTCCTGATAGACGCTGACCAGATCGGTCTTGGTCGACAAGGGCGCTTCTGCTGCCCAGGCCATTGCGTTGGACGCACAAGACACGGCAAGAGCCAGTGAAAGTTTGCGCAGCATGAGGCGATCCCTAGCAAGAAATATTACGAAAATAATGTGCGCGCCAAGGCTAAGGCGCAGCTCCCGCAGCGTCAAGGCGCACAGGGCAAAGCGAGTGTAGTTGTGCAATCGTGCGGCAACAATCCTGCAAGTCCCGGTAATTGCGCCATTCATCATGGTGTTTGCTGCGGTGTTGGCGTTCTTTGTCGGTTGTGTCTAGACTGGCCGGGTTCTTGTCGGGGTGCCTTGCTATGAGGCTGAGATCGAATAATTTCGGATCCCGTTGAACCTGATCAGGTTAGCGCCTGCGTAGGGAACAAGATTTCTCGTCACCCGGCGAGTCCTCTTGTGCTTCGTCCGGGATATTGTTCGACAATCGAACGCTCGACGACGATGCACAGCACCGGTCCTGGTGCGTCCGTGCCTTTCAGGTTCTGCTCCGACAATCCATTGCCTGGATGCTGTCTGGAGAGCCCGTGATGACTACAAAAGCAAAAAACGCGATCAACCTGAGTGACTCGGCCAAGGTCGATGAGCAGTCGGTTCAGCCGTTCACCCGTTCGCAAAAAGTCTACGTTCAGGGCTCGCGCCCGGACATCCGCGTGCCGATGCGCGAAATCACCCTCGATGTGACGCCGACCGACTTCGGCGGCGAAATCAACGCGCCGGTCACCGTGTATGACACCTCGGGCCCGTACACCGATCCGAACGTAGTGATCGACGTGCGCAAAGGCCTGGGTGACGTGCGTTCGGCGTGGATCGACGACCGTGGCGACACCGAGCGTCTGCCAGGCCTGAGTTCCAACTTCGGCCAGGAACGCCTCGCCGACCCGGAACTGACCAAGCTGCGTTTCGCCCACGTCAACAACCCGCGCCGCGCCAAGGCCGGGGCCAACGTCAGCCAGATGCACTACGCGCGCAAAGGCATCATCACCGCCGAGATGGAATACGTCGCCATCCGCGAAAACATGAAGCTGCAAGAGGCCCGCGCCGCTGGCCTGTTGAACCAGCAACACGCCGGCCACAGCTTCGGTGCGAGCATCCCGAAAGAAATCACCGCTGAATTCGTTCGCGAAGAAATCGCCCGTGGCCGCGCGATCATTCCGGCCAACATCAACCACGTCGAACTGGAACCGATGATCATCGGCCGTAACTTCCTGGTGAAGATCAACGGCAACATCGGCAACAGCGCTTTGGGTTCGTCCATCGAAGAAGAAGTGGCGAAACTGACCTGGGGCATTCGCTGGGGTTCGGACACCGTGATGGACTTGTCCACCGGCAAACACATTCACGAAACCCGCGAGTGGATCATCCGCAACTCGCCAGTGCCGATCGGTACCGTGCCGATCTACCAGGCGCTGGAGAAGGTCAATGGCGTTGCTGAAGACCTGACCTGGGAGCTGTTCCGCGACACGCTGATCGAGCAGGCCGAGCAGGGCGTCGACTATTTCACCATCCACGCCGGCGTGTTGCTGCGCTACGTGCCGCTGACCGCCAAGCGCGTGACCGGCATCGTTTCCCGTGGCGGTTCGATCATGGCCAAGTGGTGCCTGGCGCACCACAAAGAGAACTTCCTCTACACCCACTTCGACGAAATCTGCGAAATCATGAAGGCCTACGACGTCAGCTTCTCGCTGGGCGACGGCCTGCGTCCGGGCTCGATTGCCGACGCCAACGACGAAGCGCAATTCGGCGAATTGGAAACCCTCGGCGAGCTGACCAAGATTGCCTGGAAGCACGACGTGCAGTGCATGATCGAAGGCCCGGGGCACGTGCCGATGCAGTTGATCAAAGAGAACATGGACAAGCAGCTCGAGTGCTGCGACGAGGCGCCGTTCTACACCCTCGGCCCGCTGACCACCGACATCGCGCCGGGCTACGACCACATCACCTCGGGTATCGGGGCGGCGATGATCGGCTGGTTCGGTTGCGCCATGCTCTGCTACGTGACGCCGAAGGAGCACCTCGGCTTGCCGAACAAGGATGACGTGAAAACCGGGATCATCACCTACAAGATCGCCGCACATGCCGCCGACCTTGCCAAGGGCCACCCGGGCGCACAGATTCGCGACAACGCCCTGAGCAAGGCGCGGTTCGAATTCCGTTGGGAAGACCAGTTCAACCTCGGCCTCGATCCGGACACCGCCCGTTCGTATCACGATGAAACCCTGCCGAAGGATTCGGCCAAGGTCGCGCACTTCTGCTCGATGTGCGGGCCGAAATTCTGCTCGATGAAGATCACTCAGGAAGTCCGCGAATACGCGGCCAACCAGCGGATCGACGCGGTCGACGTGGACGTCGCCCAAGGCCTGGCGGAGCAGGCCGAGCGGTTCAAGAAGGAAGGCAGTCAGCTGTACAAGAAGGTTTGATCTGACCTGAGTCCGGCGGCGTTCGCGCCGCCGTCATCGCGGGCAAGCCCGCTCCCACAGTGTTTTGCGTTGCTCACAAAATGTGTGTTCAACAAGGATCCTGTGGGAGCGGGCTTGCCCGCGATGGCGATCAAAAAAACAACAAATGTCCCTCTGAGATAACACCCTTGAGCATTCAACCCAGCACTTATTCCCCCGACCTCGCCGTGCCCGCTGACAAGCGTGTGTTCGGCGGTCGCGATCTGTTTTCCCTGTGGTTTTCCCTCGGCATCGGCCTGATGGTGTTGCAGACCGGTGCCTTGCTCGCGCCCGGTCTGGGCTTGTCGGGTTCACTGCTGGCAATTTTCCTCGGCACTCTGGTCGGCGTCCTGCTGCTGGCTGCCGTCGGTGTGATCGGCAGCGACACCGGCCTGTCGTCGATGGCCGCGCTGAAACTCAGCCTCGGCAGTAAAGGCGCGAGCCTGCCGGCGCTGCTTAACCTGCTGCAGCTGATTGGTTGGGGCTCGTTCGAAATCATCGTCATGCGCGACGCCGCCAGCCTGCTCGGCACCCGGGCGTTCAGCGAAGGTTCGCTGTGGGCCAGTCCGATGCTCTGGACCTTGTGCTTCGGTGCGCTGGCCACCTTGCTCGCGGTCAGCGGGCCGCTGACCTTCGTGCGCAAGATCCTGCGCAAGTGGGGCATCTGGCTGATCCTCGCCGCGTGCATCTGGCTGACCTGGAACCTGTTTGCCAAGGCCGATCTGGCGGCACTCTGGGCGCGTGCCGGGGACGGTTCGATGCCGTTCGCCGTGGGCTTTGACATTGCCATTGCGATGCCGCTGTCGTGGCTGCCGCTGATCGCTGACTATTCGCGGTTCGGCAAGCGTGCGAAGAACGTCTTCGGTGGCACGGCCATCGGTTTCTTCATCGGCAATTTCTGGCTGATGAGCCTCGGCGTGGCCTACACCCTGGCGTTCGCGCCGAGCGGTGAAGTCAATGCGTTGCTGCTGGCTTTGGCCGGTGCCGGCCTGGGGATTCCGCTGTTGCTGATTCTGCTCGACGAATCGGAAAACGCGTTTGCCGATATTCACTCGGCGGCGGTATCGAGCGGGATTCTGCTGCGCTTGAAGGTCGAGCATCTGGCCTTGGCCATCGGCGTGCTTTGCACGCTGATCGCGCTGCTGGCGCCATTGGCGCAGTACCAGAATTTCCTGTTGCTGATCGGCTCGGTGTTCGCGCCGCTGTTCGGCGTGGTGCTGGTGGATCACTTCATCCTGCGCAAGCGCAGTGCTCAGGTCGCGTCAGCTGCATTGCGCTGGCCGGCGCTGTTGGCGTGGCTGGGCGGGATCAGCACCTACCACTTGCTGGCGAACTTGTATCCGGACGTCGGCGCGACCCTGCCGGCACTGGTGCTGGCAGGGCTGTTGCAACTGGTGCTCGGTCGAGCCTTCAGTTACGGCCCGGAAACAGCTCGGGTTTGACGATGCCGTTCAGACGCGGGTAAGGAATCTTCAGTTCGACGTGGCCCAGCGCGTAAGGCGCGAGGGTGCTCACGTCGTACTTGAGGATCACGCCACCGTAGGTCAGCGCCACATTCGGGGTTTTCACGAACGGCCAGTTCTTCACGAACTCGGCTTCCTGATCGAGCTTGGTGCTGATCAGCCAGCTGTTGTGCGCCACTTGCGCGGCCTTCCAGAACGCCTCTTCCTGACCCGGCAGCAACATGTCCGACAGGTTCAGCACTTTATGCTGCTGGCGCGAATAGTTGATGAAACCGCGACCCGGGGTGCCATGGGCGCCGCCGGTGTCGAGGTAGCTCGACAGCTCGATGATCACCAAGCCGTCATGCTGCTCGCGTACCTTGGCCTGCAAATAGCTGCTGTTGCGCGGGCCAGCGGTGCGCAGGAACTGCTCGCGATAGGCCGCCAGCGTTGGCGCTACCGGTTCATTCGCCTCGGTGCGGGTCATTTGCAGCAGGCGTTTTTCGATAATGCCGTCCAGGGCAGGCTCGGCCGGGAAGTGCAGGGTGTCGATGTTCACCAGCGGGCAGTCCGGGTTGGAGCAACCGGGTTTCAGGGTTTCCGATGCGTCGCGGGTGGTTTCCAGCGGCGTGCGGTAGTTGGGCTGGAACAGGTTGGCGCAGGCGCCCAGGGTCAGGGCGATGGCGGCCACAGAGGCAATTTTGAAAAGCGACATGGGCGTCCTTTCTGAAACAGGGGAAGGCAAAAAGTTATCCGCTTCGACTCTCGCCGAAGCAGTCAGTTCGCCACTAAGCTAATTAGAGTGGGTTTCGCCGCCACCGTCCATCCCGCTGACGGTAAAGGGGCTGCATCAATCATCACGAGCGCGTTAGGATGGCGCGAAGTCGGGGTTGCCAGTGACAACAAGGAACCTCGTATCGGATTTGCAGTAAAGAGGATGTTCATGACTGATTTTGCCAACGCCACCCCGGCCACCGTTGATGTCGTAAAGCGCGAGCGCTGCTACCAGGGTTTCTACAAGCTCGACCGTTTGCACCTGCGCCATGAATTGTTCGCTGGCGGCATGAGTCGCGAGATCGACCGTGAGGTCTTCGTGCGTCACGACGCGGTATGCCTGCTGCCTTACGATCCGCAGCGCGACGAAGTGGTGCTGATCGAGCAGTTTCGCGTCGGCGCCCTGGGCAAGACCGACAACCCGTGGCTGGTGGAACTGGTCGCCGGTCTGATCGACAAGGCAGAAGTGCCGGAAGAGGTTGCTCACCGCGAGGCGCAGGAGGAAGCTGGACTGGACATCAAGGCCCTGTGGCCGATGACCCAATATTTCCCGTCGCCGGGTGGCAGCAACGAATTCGTGTACTTGTTTCTGGGGCGTTGCAGCACCGAAGGCGTAGGCGGCCTGCATGGGCTGGAGGAAGAGGCAGAAGATATCCGCGTCACGGTCTGGGCCTTTGAAGATGCCTTGCAGGCTGTCCGTGACGGACGCATTGCCAATGCGGCGAGCATCATCGCCTTGCAGTGGCTGGCGCTCAACCGCGCCGAAGTGAGGGGGCTATGGTCGTAAACAAGCTGCGCGATCGTTATCGGGTTGACCTGGCGGGGCTGCAAGCTGCCTGCGAGGCCAACTACGCGCGCCTGATGCGACTGGTGCCGGACATGCGCAATGACCCCGAGGCACGGCGCATTGCCGTGACCCAGGGCGAGCAGATGCTCGGCGTACTGGCCCTCGAAGTGCTGCAGACCTGTCCGTACACCACCACGTTGCAGGTGCGTCAGGAACACAGCCTGCCGTGGTTGCCGGTGCCGCAACTGGAGGTTCAGGTCTATCACGACGCGCGCATGGCCGAAGTGATCAGCGCCGAACATGCACGACGCTTTCGCGGCATCTATCCTTACCCGAACGCCGCGATGCATCAGCCGGATGAAAAGGCCCAGCTCAATCTGTTCCTGGGGGAATGGCTGAGCCATTGTCTGGCCCTGGGGCACGAGTACGAAGTCGTTCGCTAGTTGTGAACTGCGTCCGGTTCGTCGGTTTCCCCTTTCGCTCATCCCCCAGCATAATTGCGGCACCTGACCGATTCCGTGCTTTTGCCCTGGGAGAGCGCCTTGCCGAGCGTATCCACGTTGACCACCGCCGATGCGGCGTTGCTGGTGCAGTTGTCCGACAGCCATTTATTCGCTGAAGCGGATAGCACGCTGCTGGGCATGAACACCCGTCAAAGCCTGCAAAAGGTCATCGAATTGGTGCTGGGGCAGCAGCCGCAGATCGACCTGATTCTGGCCACCGGCGATATCTCCCAGGACGGCACAGTGGAGTCATACCAGCAGTTTCGCCAGATGAGCGCGCAGATCGCTGCCCCGGCGCGGTGGATCCCCGGCAATCACGACGAACCGATGATCATGGCCGAGGCTGCCGTGCAGAGCGCGTTGCTGGAATCGGTAGTCGATATCGGTAACTGGCGGGTGACGCTGCTCGATTCGGCGGTGCCGGGTTCGGTGCCGGGGTATTTGCAGGACGACCAGTTGCAACTGCTGGCCCGTTCGCTGAGCGAAGCGCCCGAGCGCCATCATCTGGTGTGCCTGCACCATCATCCGGTGGCGATCGGTTGTGCGTGGATGGCGCCGATCGGTTTGCGCAATCCAGAGGCGTTTTTCGAGGTGCTGGATCGTTTTCCACAGGCTCGCGCGGTGCTGTGGGGGCATGTGCACCAGGAAATCGACCGCGAACGCAACGGCGTGCGCCTGTTGGCCTCGCCTTCGACCTGCATTCAGTTCGAGCCGGGGAGTGATGACTTCAAGGTCGGTGAGCAGGCGCCGGGGTATCGCTGGTTGCGGTTGTTGCCGGATGGGCGCCTGGAAACTGGTATTGAACGTGTGACCGGTTTTTCCTTCACCGTCGATTACGGCTCCGACGGTTACTGATCAGATCAAAAGCCCCTCACCTCTCCTAGAGGGAGAGGGTGCTGACCGAGGTGTCTGGCGTTATGCATCGACCTGAAAGATTGTGTCGATTGTGGATTCGGTGAAGCTCTTTCAGGTCGGCGTACTTCCGAAATATCCCCCAATCAGTCCCCTCTCCCTTTGGGAGAGGGCTAGGGTGAGGGCCGCCCCTGCTGCGCGAGCAATTTCTCGAAACCACCCCCCAATCCGCTCTTCTCTCCCTGTAAACTCCGCAAACCCAAACCGACACTCAGGGAGCTCAAATGTCCGGTTCGATCCTCTATATCCACGGTTTCAACAGCGCCCCGGCCTCGAAAAAGGCCTGTCAGCTGGTCGCGGTCATGGAGCAGCTGGGTTTGAGCGACAAGTTGCGTGTCCCGGCCCTGCATCACCACCCGCGTGAAGCCATCGGTCAGTTGGAGCAGGCGATTGCCGAACTGGGTCGCCCGTTGCTGGTGGGAAGCTCACTCGGCGGCTACTATGCGACTCACCTGGCCGAGCGCCACGGCTTGAAAGCCCTGCTGGTCAACCCGGCCGTCAGTCCGCACCGGATGTTTGACGGGTACCTGGGCACGCAGAAAAACCTGTATACCGATGAGACCTGGGAACTGACCCACGACCATGTGACGGCCCTGGCCGAGCTGGAAGTGCCGGCACCACAGGATGCGCAGCGTTATCAGGTGTGGTTGCAGACCGGTGATGAAACACTGGATTATCGCCTCGCCCAGCAGTATTACCGGGCCTGTGCCCTGCGGATTCAGGCCGGCGGCGACCATAGTTTCCAGGGGTTTGCCGGGCAATTGCCGGCGTTGCTGAGTTTTGCCGGCATTGGCGCCGATTTGTATCAGGCAATTGATTTCACCGCACTGTGAAGTCTTGCCCCTTTTTCATTGAATCACTGACGACGAGACCCTATGGCCACTCCCAGCGCTAGCTCTTATAACGCCGACGCCATCGAAGTCCTCTCGGGCCTCGACCCGGTGCGCAAACGCCCCGGCATGTACACCGACACCAGTCGGCCGAACCACCTTGCCCAGGAAGTCATCGACAACAGCGTCGACGAAGCCCTGGCCGGCCACGCCAAATCGGTGCAGGTGATCCTGCACGCCGATCACTCGCTGGAAGTCAGCGACGACGGCCGTGGCATGCCGGTCGACATTCACCCGGAAGAGGGCGTGTCGGGCGTTGAGCTGATCCTCACCAAACTCCATGCGGGCGGCAAGTTTTCCAACAAGAACTACCAGTTCTCCGGCGGTCTGCACGGGGTGGGTATTTCCGTGGTCAACGCCTTGTCGACCGAAGTCCGGGTGCGCGTCAAGCGTGACGGCAACGAGTACCAGATGACCTTCGCCGATGGCTTCAAAGCCACCGAACTGGAAATCGTCGGCACCGTCGGCAAGCGCAATACCGGCACCAGCGTGTACTTCGCGCCGGACCCGAAATACTTCGATTCACCGAAATTCTCCATCAGCCGCCTCAAGCACGTGCTCAAGGCCAAGGCTGTGCTATGTCCGGGGCTGCTGGTCAGCTTCGAAGACAAAGGCACTGGCGAGAAAGTCGAATGGCATTACGAGGACGGCCTGCGCTCCTACCTGGTGGACGCGGTCAGCGAATTCGAACGCCTGCCGGACGAGCCGTTCTGCGGCAGCCTGGCCGGTAATAAAGAAGCGGTCGATTGGGCGCTGCTGTGGTTGCCGGAGGGTGGCGACGCGGTGCAGGAAAGCTACGTCAACCTGATCCCGACGGCGCAGGGCGGTACCCACGTCAACGGTCTGCGTCAGGGCTTGCTCGACGCGATGCGCGAGTTCTGCGAATTCCGCAGCCTGCTGCCGCGTGGCGTGAAGCTGGCGCCGGAAGACGTCTGGGAACGCATCGCTTTCGTGCTGTCGATGAAGATGCAGGAGCCGCAATTCTCCGGCCAGACCAAAGAGCGCCTGTCGTCCCGTGAAGCGGCGGCGTTCGTCTCCGGAGTGGTCAAGGACGCCTTCAGCCTGTGGCTCAACGCCAACCCGGAAACCGGTCTGGCCCTGGCCGAACTGGCGATCAACAACGCCGGTCGCCGCCTCAAGGCCAGCAAGAAGGTCGAGCGCAAGCGTGTTACCCAGGGGCCGGCGCTGCCGGGCAAACTGGCCGATTGCGCCGGGCAGGACCCAATGCGTTCCGAGCTGTTCCTGGTCGAGGGTGATTCCGCCGGCGGTTCTGCCAAGCAAGCGCGGGACAAGGAATTCCAGGCGATCCTGCCGTTGCGCGGCAAGATCCTCAACACCTGGGAAGTCGATGGCAGCGAAGTGCTGGCCAGCCAGGAAGTGCACAACATCGCCGTGGCCATCGGTGTCGATCCCGGCGCCGCAGACATGAGCCAACTGCGCTACGGCAAGATCTGCATCCTCGCCGACGCCGACTCCGACGGTCTGCACATCGCCACGCTGCTGTGCGCCTTGTTCGTCCAGCATTTCCGCCCGCTGGTGGATGCCGGTCACGTCTACGTGGCGATGCCGCCGCTGTACCGCATCGACCTCGGCAAAGAGATCTACTACGCCCTCGACGAAGCCGAGCGCGACGGGATTCTCGACCGTCTGGTGGCCGAAAAGAAACGCGGCAAGCCACAGGTCACCCGATTCAAGGGTCTGGGCGAAATGAACCCGCCGCAGCTGCGTGAAACCACCATGGACCCGAACACCCGGCGACTGGTGCAACTGACGCTGGGCGATGATTTCGCCGAGACCTCGGAAATGATGGACATGCTGCTGGCGAAGAAACGCGCCGGTGACCGCAAGACCTGGCTCGAATCCAAGGGCAACCTCGCCGAGGTGCTGGCCTGATGCGCTTCGGCGTCGCCCTGGCATGTGCGTTGCTGCTGGGCTCGATGACGGTGGCGGCCGAGCCGGTGCCCGAGTTGAAGCTGCTGGCCGAGCATCCGGTCGACGGCATGCGCGGCGGCAACCTCTCGGGGTTGGCGGTGTGCGGCAAGGATTTGTGGACGGTGTCCGACCGTGACGACGAGCAGATCTATCGCCTGAACACGGGCGATCAGGTCTGGCAGGCCGAAACCGTGCCCCTCGACGTGCCGAAAGTACCCGACAGCGGCTTGCCGTGGGGATTGAGTTCGCGCACCTGGGCGGCGTCGTTCATCCGTGGCGGCGACCTCGATTTCGAAGGGATCACCTGCGACAGCGCCGGTAACCGCTACATCGTCAGCGAAGCCCATGCGGCGGTGCTGCAGGTGTCGCCCGAGGGGACGGCATCGTGGCTGAAAATCTCGCCGATGCTGGTCAAGGAAGCCCGGGCCAGCGGCATGTTGCTGCACTTCAATGCGTTGTTCGAAGGCCTGGCGATCAACCCGGCGGGCGATGAAATGTGGCTGGCGGCCGAGCGTGAACGGCGTGGCCTGCTGAAGATCAAGCGTCAGCAAACGGTCTGGGATTGCCACGGCGGCTGCGTTTTGCTCAGCGAAGCCGGGGTGGAGATGCAGCCACCGCAGTTTCCCAAGGCTCGCGCCGTCAGCCGTGATTTCGCCGACTTGTCGCTGTTCAACGGCAAGCTGTTCACCCTTGAGCGCAATGCGTTCAGGGTCTGTCGGCGCGATGCGGTGACGGCCAAGGTCGAACGCTGCTGGTCGTTTGCTGAAGAGGCCTTGCAGCCACAACGGCTTTATTCCCAGGCCTACGGTCTGGCGGAAGCCTTGGTGGTGGACGCCGACGGCGCGTGGATTGGCCTGGACAACAACGACGGTGTCCGCGCCGATGGCGAGAAACGCCCGATCGTCTGGCGCTTCGCTGCGCCTGAAGGTGGCTGGAGCGCCAAGCCGTGAGCCAGCAACCGCCGGGCAAGCGCGCCGGCCGGGTATTGATGATTCTGGCCTGGTGCGCGGCGTTGTTTCTGGCGACGCGGTTTTTTGGCCAGTGGGAGCAGCGCCAGCAGAATCCGAACGTGGTGATCACGTCCGAGCAGCATGACGGCGTGATCGAAGTGAAGCTGGCCGGCAACGCCCAAGGGCATTTTGTCGCCAGCGGCCAGATCAACGGTGAGCCGGTGGAGTTCATGCTCGACACCGGCGCCACCGATGTGGCGATCCCGGCGGATCTGGCCAAACGGTTGAAACTGGAAGAGGGTTTCGGTGTAACCCTGAGCACGGCCAACGGCCTGAGCCAGGGCTACCGGACCAAAATCGACCGCCTGCAACTGGGCGACATCGTGCTGCGGGACGTCCGCGCACTGGTGGCGCCGGGGCTGCATGGCGATCAGGTGCTGCTCGGCATGAGCGCCCTGAACAAACTTGAATTTACCCAGCGCGGTGGCACCATGCTGCTGCGCCAGACAACGAACCGATGAGGCCCGCATGAGCGACTCCCTTGATCTCAGCCTGGACGGTGTAGAACGCCGCTCGCTGGCTGACTTCACCGAAAATGCCTACCTCAACTACTCCATGTACGTGATCATGGACCGTGCTTTGCCGCATATCGGCGACGGCCTGAAACCGGTACAGCGGCGTATCGTCTACGCCATGAGCGAACTGGGGCTGGATGCCGATTCCAAGCACAAGAAATCGGCGCGTACCGTCGGTGACGTGCTCGGCAAGTTCCACCCGCACGGCGACTCGGCGTGCTACGAAGCGATGGTGCTGATGGCCCAGCCGTTCAGCTATCGCTACACACTGGTCGACGGTCAGGGCAACTGGGGTGCGCCGGACGATCCGAAGTCCTTCGCCGCCATGCGTTACACCGAAGCCCGTCTGTCGCGCTATTCCGAAGTGCTGCTCAGCGAGCTGGGCCAGGGCACCGCCGACTGGGGCCCGAACTTCGACGGCACTCTGCAGGAGCCGCTGGTGTTGCCGGCACGTTTGCCGAACATCCTGCTCAACGGCACCACCGGTATCGCCGTGGGCATGGCCACCGACGTGCCACCGCACAACCTGCGCGAAGTCGCCACTGCCTGCGTGCGCCTGCTCGATGAGCCGAAAGCCACGGTCGAACAGCTCTGCGAACACATTCAGGGCCCGGACTACCCGACCGAAGCGGAAATCATCACCCCGCGCGCCGACCTGCTGAAAATGTACGAAACCGGCAAGGGCTCGGTGCGCATGCGCGCCGTGTACCACGTCGAGGACGGCGACATCATCGTCACCGCGTTGCCGCACCAGGTGTCTGGCGCCAAGGTGCTGGAGCAGATCGCCGCGCTGATGCAGGCCAAGCCGTCGAAAGCGCCGCAGATCGCTGACCTGCGTGACGAATCCGACCACGAAAACCCGTGCCGCATCGTGATCATTCCGGTCAACAGCCGCGTCGATCACGAAGCGCTGATGCAGCACCTGTTCGCCAGCACCGAGCTGGAGTCGACCTACCGGGTCAACGTCAACATCATCGGTCTGGACGGCAAGCCACAGCTGAAAAACCTCCGTGCGTTGCTGGTCGAATGGCTGGAGTTCCGCGTGCTGACCGTGCGTCGCCGCCTGCAATTCCGCCTCGACAAGGTCGAGCGTCGCCTGCACCTGTTGGACGGCTTGCTGATCGCTTACCTCAACCTGGATGAAGTGATCCACATCATCCGCACCGAGGAGCACCCGAAAGCCAAGCTGATCGAACGTTTCGCCCTCAGCGAGATTCAGGCCGACTACATCCTCGACACCCGTCTGCGTCAGTTGGCGCGACTGGAAGAGATGAAGCTGCGCGACGAGCAGGACGAACTGCTCAAGGAACAAGCCAAGCTGCAAGCGCTGCTGGGCAGCGAAGCCAAGCTGAAGAAGCTGGTGCGCACCGAGCTGCTGAAAGACGCTGAAACCTATGGCGATGATCGTCGTTCACCCATCGTCGAACGTGCAGAAGCCAAGGCGCTGACCGAACACGACCTGTTGCCGAACGAAAAAGTGACTGTCGTGTTGTCGGAAAAAGGCTGGATCCGTTCGGCCAAAGGACACGACATCGACGCCACTGGCCTGTCGTACAAGGCCGGTGACGGCTTCAAGACCTCGGCGGCGGGGCGCTCCAACCAGTTTGCCGTGTTTATCGACTCCACCGGCCGCAGCTATTCGGTCGCCGCGCACACCTTGCCGTCGGCCCGGGGCCAGGGCGAGCCGTTGACCGGCCGTCTGACGCCGCCGCCCGGCGCCACGTTCGAGTGCGTGCTGATGCCGGAAGACGATGCGCTGTATGTGATCGCGTCCGATGCCGGTTACGGCTTCGTGGTCAAAGGCGAGGACCTGCAAGCCAAGAACAAGGCCGGTAAGGCCCTGTTGAGTCTGCCGAACAACGCCAAAGTCATCGCGCCGCGGCCAGTGGCCGATCGTGAGCAGAACTGGCTGGCCTCGGTCACGACCGAAGGTCGCCTGCTGATCTTCAAAATCAGCGATCTGCCACAATTAGGGAAGGGCAAGGGCAACAAGATCATCGGTATTTCCGGTGAGCGTGTGGCCAGTCGCGAAGAATATGTCACGGACATCGCCGTACTGCCGGAAGGCGCCACGTTGGTGCTGCAGGCCGGAAAACGGACCCTGTCGCTGAAGGCCGACGACCTCGAACACTACAAGGGTGAACGTGGCCGTCGTGGCAACAAGCTGCCAAGGGGCTTCCAGAGGGTGGATGCGCTGCTCGTCGAAAACCTCAATTAGGCGAAAACGCCCACCTAGAGGCGTCGATCTACGATTTAACGCGTAGATCGACGCTTTGGCGCTGGAGTCGGAACGCATATTCACGGATGATATGGCCTTTCCAAACGCCGGCGTGGCCGAGCGTTCTTCATATTTATTGAGTATTTTCACTGTGGTCAGCCTTGTGGCGGCCACCTGGACGGGATGATGACTGCTCTGCGCCCCCTTATTTTCCTGCTCGCCGGCGTTTTGGGCCTGGCGGGTTGCAGCGTTCACCAGCCGGTGTCGCTGTATCAGCTGGACAGCGGAAGTCCGGCTCAGCCTGCGCAAAGCGCAGGCATGGCGGTTTTGTTGGGTCCGGTAGTCATTGCTGATTACCTGCAACGTGAAACCCTGCTGCAACGTCAACCGGACGGTAGTCTGCAAGCGGCGACCGACGGTCGCTGGGCGGGCAGCCTTTCGTCGGATATCGATCAGTTGCTGATGCGTCAGGTGGCTGGCCATCTGGACAGCCAGCGTGTGGTGCTGGCGCCGGCGACCCTGGGTTTTACCCCGGATGTGCAGGTGTTGCTGACCATCACGCGTCTGGACTCGGGGGAGAAACAACCGGCGATCCTCGATGCGCAATGGCGCTTGATCGACCGTCGTGGTCAGGTGCGCGATAACCGCATCGTCCACCTGCAGGAGCTGCATGCCGGCACCACGGCTTCGCAGGTTCAGGCGCAAGGCATTCTGCTGCAGCGTCTGGCCGAGCAGTTGTCGGTGGCGCTCAAACCGTTGGCCAATCAGCCGCCGGTGGCTGAAGCACCGCGTAAAGCGGCCCCCAAACCGGCCGCGCCGGCAGCGGAAGCCGAGAAGCAGCCAAAGATTCCGATGGCTTCGCCGATTCGCACCGATATGGAAGTGTTCCGCTTCTAAGTCGGATCGAGTCAAAACAGAGCCCGCCTTGTGCGGGCTTTGTTGTGTCTGGGGTTTGGTGGGGGAGATCACAAGCCCCTCACCCTAACCCTCTCCCGGAGGGAGAGGGGACTGACCGAGGTGTCTGGTGCTATGCATCGACCTGAAAGAGCCTGGCGATTATGGATTCACAGCTGGGCGTTCACGTCGCTGCAGGTCTTCAATATTCCCGGAGGGAGAGGGAGAGGGAGAGGGCTGGGGTGAGGTTATGCATCGACCTGAAAGAGCCTGGCGATTATGGATTCACAGCTGGGCGTTCACGTCGCTACAGGTCTTCAATATTCCCGAATCGGTTCCATCTCCCCGAGGGAGAGGGCTGGGGTGAGGTTATGCATCGACCTGAAAGCGCTTGGTGATTATGAATTCACAACTGGGCGTTCAAGTCGCTGCAGGTCTTCAATATTCCCGGATCGGTTCCCTCTCCCGGAGGGAGAGGGGACTGACCGAGGTGTCTGGTGCTATGCATCGACCTGAAAGCGCTTGGCGATTATGGATTCACAGCTGGGCGTTCACGTCGCTGCAGGTCTTCAATATTCCCGGAGGGAGAGGGCTGGGGTGAGGTTATGCATCGACCTGAAAGAGCTTGGCGATTATGGATTCACAGCTGGGCGTTCAAGTCGCTGCAGGTCTTCAATATTCCCGAATCGGTTCCATCTCCCCGAGGGAGAGGGCTGGTGTGAGGTTATGCATCGACCTGAAAGAGCCTGGCGATTATGAATTCACAGCGGGGCGTTCACGTCGCTGCAGGTCTTCAATATTCCCGGATCGGTTCCCTCTCCCAGCGGGAGAGGGCTAGGGTGAGGGGCAAAGTGCAGGCAACAAAAAAGCCCGCAGACATTCGCGTGTCTGCGGGCTTTCGTACCTCTGGCCTAAGGCTTACGCCCGACGTTCATGCATCCGCGCCAGTTGTCGCTCGAGCATCGACGGATAAGGCTCCATCAAGCGCTCCACGCAGCAAGCGCCTTCAGGGCTGGCAATCGGGCGGATCCGCGCACGCTGGCGGATCAGTGCATCGTCACTGATCTTGCGCTCGACCAGCAGCAGATTGCGGCTGTGTTGCGACAAGGCCAAGGCATCCTGTGCAGAGTCGGTCAGCAGCAGGTCGATCTGGCTCAGACCGAACAACTCGTCACCCAGGGTCAGACCCAGCTGCAATTGCAGGGTGATGCCGCTGTCGGCGACTTCGATCTGCAACTGATGGCCCAGCGCCCGCAGCAGCTCGCCGCAGCAGATCGCGTTGGTCAGGTAATCGTCGCCGCTGTCTTCGCTGTGGAACAGCATCAGCGTGCTGCCGTCGTTGAGGGTTTCGATTTCACCCTGATACAACGAGGCGGCCTGGTCGAGGCAGTCGCGATAACGCTCCAGCAGCTCTTCCAGGCGCGCGCGCGGCAGGCGGCGCAGTTGTTCTTGCGAGCCGAGTTGCACGGCCAGTACGGCGCTGTGCTGTGGCACGTTGGGTGTGGCCTTGCGCACAGCCGGTTGCGGGGCGGCATCCAGCGACTCGTCGCGCAGATCGGCAAAGGCGTCGTCGTCATCATCGTCTTCAACGGTGCTGACCACGTGGCGCGGCGCCGGCTTCTGTGCGGCCAGCGGACGGGTTTCGTCGAAGCTCGGATCGCGCAGGTTGCGCACTTCGAATTCCGGTTCGTCCTCTTCTTCGAACTCGGGTTCCGGCTCGGGTTTCGGCGCCGGCTCCGGAGCAAAGTTGGCGTGCAGTTGACGGGCCAGATCACCGATTTCGTCCTGGCGCTCGGTGCCCGGCGTGAATTCGTCGATATGGCGCAACCATACGCGCAATTGCAGCAGCGGCGTGGACAGGTAGCGGCCCATGCGCAGGCTCAAGGCCAGCGACAGCGCCAGCAAAATCGCACTGAGAATGCCCATGCTCTGCAGGCTGATGGTCATCGGCTGCTGGAACTGATCCATGTCCAGGCTGATGCGCAGTTGCCCGGCGGTCACGTCCTGGAAGGTGATCTTGCTCTCGTACATGCCTTCGGCTTCGCCCAACAGGCTGTGCTTGGGGCGCTGACCGGATTCGGCGAGGATGCGGTTGTCCACGCTATAGATGGCCGCGTGCGCCACCAGTTTGTTCTTGGTCAGGTTGTTGAGCAGCACATTGAGGCTGAGGATGTCGTTGGACACCAACAGCTCCGTGGCGGAGGTGGCGGTCTGCGTGGTCAGGCTTTCGCCCAGTGCATCGGCCTGCTCGTGCATGGCCTGCTTGAACTGCAAGCCCATCACCCCGGCATAGATCACCAGGGCCAGAGCGACCAGGATCACGTTATGGCTGGCAATGCGCAATGCAATCGGTACACGGCGGTGGCGCAGTGCACGGAAGATCAGCAGGAAGAAGTTATCGGTTTTAACTGGCGTGGGCCGGTTCACTGAGCTCGGCTCTTTTGTCCGTGAAGTTGACGCGCAGTATAGCGACAGGCCCTAGACCGGCAAAGCGCTCGCGGTGCCCGATGGTCACTGAAAGTGGGTAGAATGCGGTTTTTTTCCAGTTGCGGGGGTGCGCGTTGCGCGAAATCGTCCTGATTAACATCACGGGAGTCGACCGTCCGGGTCTGACTGCGGCCATTACCGGCGTTCTGGCACAAGGTGGTGTGAACATTCTCGACATCGGTCAGGCGGTGATCCACGACACCCTGTCGTTCGGCATCCTGGTTGAAATTCCCGATTCCGAGCAAGGCAAGGCCGTGCTCAAGGACATCCTGTTCAAGGGCTACGAGCTCGACCAGCAGGTGCGCTTCACCCCGGTGTCCGAAGAGGATTACCAGCAGTGGGTGGGCAATCAGGGCAAGAAACGCCACATCGTTACCCTGTTGACCCGCAAAGTCACCGCCGGCCAATTGCAGGCGGTCAGCTCGATCACCGCCAAATATGGCCTGAACATCGACCATATCGACCGTCTGTCGGGTCGCATGCCGCTGGATACGCCGGCGGACAAGGGCAAGGGCTGCATCGAGTTCTCCGTGCGTGGCGAGGCGGCGGATCCGCAGGCCCTGCGCGCCGAATTCCTCAGCGTCGCGCAGGCGCTGAACGTCGACATCGCCTTCCAGGAAGATTCGTTGTTCCGCCGCAACCGGCGCCTGGCGGTGTTCGACATGGACTCCACGCTGATCGAAGCCGAAGTCATCGACGAACTGGCCAAGGCGGCCGGTGTCGGCGAGCAAGTGTCGGCCATCACCGAGCGCGCGATGGCCGGTGAGCTGGATTTTCGTGCCAGCTTCAAGGAGCGTCTGGCGCTGCTCAAAGGGCTGGATGTCAGCGTATTGGATTCGATCGGCGCCTCGTTGCGCCTGACCGAAGGCGCCGAAACCCTGTTCGCCGAACTCAAGCGTCTGGGTTACAAGACGGCGATCCTGTCCGGCGGCTTCACCTACTTCGCCAAGCAGTTGCAGGCCAAGCTCGGCATTGACTACGTGTTCGCCAACGAACTGGAAGTGGTCGACGGCAAGTGCACCGGCGTGGCGATCGAGCCGATTGTCGACGCCCAGCGCAAGGCCGATCTGCTGAAGGAACTGGCGCACAAGGAAGGTTTGCGTCTGGAGCAGACCATCGCAGTTGGCGATGGCGCGAATGACCTGCCGATGCTGGCGATTGCCGGGCTGGGCGTGGCGTTCCGGGCCAAGCCGCTGGTCAAGCAGTCGGCCAAGCAGGCGATCTCGACACTGGGGCTGGATGGTGTGCTGTATCTGCTCGGCTTCCGCGACCGCGACGGCCAGCTTTAAGCTTGAAGCAGATCTCTGTGGCGAGGGCGCAAGCGCCCTCGCCACGGTTTCTTTAAGGCTTCAAAGCGACTTCCACAAGGAGTCGAAATCCTCCTCGCTCCCGCCATTCTGCGCGGCCTCGAGCGAGCGATAGGCAAACTGATTGAAGCTGTGTGTACTCGCCAGCCGCCGATCCAGTCCGGCGCGGTGCTCTTCGCCCTGAGTGTTGATGAGTACTTTATTGCCTTCCTGAAACGGCAGACGCGGTGCCAGCAAGGTGGCCGGCAAGTCGATTGCGCTGATCTCCGGCAGCAGTAACCCGCGCAAGTAATGGCTGTGATCGTCCCGCGAGCGCACCAGTTGCAAACCGCATGGCTGCGCATGCGGAGCCACCAGTTCAATGCCCATCTGCGTCCCGCTACCCCGTACCTGACGAATCCAGCGAATCACGGCAATGCTCCAGCCCTGGCTCGTGCTGTCCTGAATCCCGAGCATTTCTCCAGCCTGCAGCTCGGCAGGCACCTCATCAGGCCAGGCCAGGCAGTAGCCGCCGGGGCTATGGTTGATCACCGGCAACGTGTAGGTCGGGTAATGCGGTGTGCTGTCGGTGGTGCTTTCGTCCTCGGGCAGATGGTCGTACTGGATTTCTTCATAAGGCAGAAACTGCTCGTTGCCCAGCGGCGCGGCGTCGAACGCCTGACTCCAGCTGTCTTTTTCACCCTTGGCCACGGCACTGCTGAAATTGGCTGCGCGAGCGCCGGGATGCTTGAGCAATTCGCTGAATGTGCGTTCGCCACCGAGGTAGAAATGCAGGGCGCTCATGCCGACGCACACGGTCAGGTTGCCCTGGCCAACGCTGCGCTGAAAACTGCGTTCGGCGGCCTGTCCCCACGTGGCATGCAAGTGTTGCAGGGTGTCCTGGCTCATGCCGTTGGGCACTTGCAACGGCGGCGATGTGTCCTGCCGCAGCAGGTGCGCCTCGACGGCATTCACCAGCGGCTGCGGATCGAAGCCGAGCAGTCCGGCCTGTTGTTCGCGGCGAAACATACTGCGATAACGCGGCCCGACATCGAGTTCTGCACTGATCGCAAACAGGCCATCGTCCGGACGCCCGGGATGCAGTTTGAGCAACGCGCTCCACGGCTCCAGCACCTCGGCCAGGCGGGCGATCTGGTTCTGCCGCAACTGATTGCAACGCGCACTGCCCAGCAACAACGCGGCGATGTAGGTCTGTTCAAGGCTCAGCTCGGGCGTCAGGCTGGCGAGGTCGTCATGCACGCGCTTGTGCTGAAGCTGCAGTTCACAGGCGCTGCGATAGAGCTGATGCAACTCGAACCACAACTGCTCCGGTGCCGGACTGTACAGCTGCGTGGCGCGTACCAGTTGCCCCTTGAGCGCATGTGCCGCCCGTTGCAGGGCAGTGCTGAGCAGAGTCGCGCGATCCTTGCTGTATTTCGGGGTGATGCGCAGCACGATCTGTTTGTAGCCAATCGCCAGATGACTTTGCAGCGCCTGACACAGGTTGTTGATCTTGCGCGAACGCTCGTCGAGCATGATCGCCTGATGCAGAAACTGCCGCTCCAGATGCTGGCAGACGAAATACACCTCGGGGCGCAGCAACTCCAGCAGTTGCAGGCGATTGTCGCTGGGGGTGAGCAACTGATTGAGTTCGCCCAGGCCTTGATACAACTGGCGGGCGGTTTCGCCGATGTTGGCCTTGGGCAGGCCGGCGATCCAGTGCTTGAAGTCGCGCGGGGAGGCTTCGCAAAACGACCGGCGCGATTGCGTCGGGGCAGGGGCGCGAAGTGGCGGCGGGGCGATGGTCTGGCTCATGCCAAAAACCATAGCAGTAAAAATCGGGGTCTGTCGCGACGGCAAACCCTGTAAGAGCCTTCGGTAGCTCCTACAGGGAGAGCGCGGAGATATCAGGCCGTTGGCAGTGCCAGAGCCTGGCCCATTTGTACTGGCGAACCGGCGACCAGTTCTTCAGCCCATTTCACTTGATCCGGCCCGAACAGCACGATCGCGGTCGAACCCAGCTTGAAGCGGCCCAGTTCGGCGCCTTTTTCCAGATGGATCGGTGCGCGGGCGGCTTCGTCGTAGCGGAAGGTTTTCAGCTCGCGCTTCGGCGGGGTGACCAGACCGGCCCACACGGTTTCGATCGAAGCGACGATCATCGCGCCGACCAGCACCACGGCCATTGGCCCGCGCTCGGTGTCGAAGATGCACGACACACGCTCGTTGCGGGCGAACAGCTCCGGAACGTTTTCCGCGGTGGTCTGGTTGACCGAGAAGATCCGGCCCGGGATGTAGACCATCTCGCGCAGGGTGCCGGCCAGCGGCATGTGCACGCGGTGGTAGTCCTTCGGCGACAGGTAGATGGTGGCGAAATCGCCGCCCATGAACGGAGCAGCATTGGCCGTATCACCGCCGAGCAGTTCCAGCACGCTGAAGCTGTGGCCCTTGGCCTGGAATACCCGACCGTGTTCGATCGGGCCGAGCTGGCTGACCGCACCGTCGGCCGGGCTGAGGATCGCGCCCGGGGTTTCGTCCAGCGGACGTGCGCCGTCTTTCAGTGCACGGGTGAAGAACGCGTTGAAGTGCTCGTAAGCGGTCAGGTCTTCGACCAGTGCTTGCGACATGTCCACCTGATAACGCTTGGCGAACCACTGGGTGAAGGCATTCTTGAACCAGCGCACGCGGCACTCGGCAACGCAGCCGGCCAGGCGCGACAGCAGGTGATGAGGCAGCAGGTACTGGCTGAGGATAAACAGGCGCTCTTTCATTAGTTGTCCTTAAAAACCTTGAATCTCGACAGGCGTGTCAGGGTGGTTGCCCCATTCGCCCCAGGAACCGGCGTAGCCCTTGACCCGCGGATAACCGAGGGACTTGGCCACCAGATATGTGAAGCCCGACCGGTGATGGGTCTGGCAGTGGGTAATGATTTCTTTGTCCTTGGTGATCCCGAGGTCTTCGAGGATCTGCGGCATGTCCGTGCGAATGCGCAACTGGCGTGCCTTGTCCATGCCGGCGGTCCATTCGAAGTTGACCGCGCCCGGAATGTGTCCACCCTTGGCCGCCAGCACCTTCTCACCGGAATACTCCAGCGGCCCGCGCGCATCCCAGATCGCCAGATCGGCGGCGCCGAGTCGGCTTTGCAGGTATTCGCGAGTGGCGGTCGGTTCTTCGTGCAGGGTCAGCGCCACCGGGCCGCCGACGGCGGGAGGTATCTGGATCGACATCGGCATGCCGGCTTCCAGCCACGCCGGCAAGCCGCCGTCGACGTAGTGGTAGTTGTCGTGACCAATCACGTCGAGCAGCCAGATGAAACGCCCGGCCCAGCCGCCGCCCTCGTCGTCATAGACCACGTAGACCGCGTCCTTGCGATGGCCCAGTTCACCGAACAGCGCCTCCAGGTCGGCCTTGGCCGGCAGCAATCCCGGTGCTGGCGGCTGACCGAGCTGGGTGCGTTTCGGGTCGACAAAACGTGCGCCGGGAAGGTGGCCTTCGGCATAGCGGGCAGGGCTGGTCAGATCCACCAGAATCAGTTCAGGGGAATCGAGACGCGGGAGCAGGTCGCTCGGCTCGATGACGAGCGGCAAGCCAGAGAAGTCAGACATGTGAGGTCTCCAGAGCACAAAGGGGGGGATTGTAGCGCAGCCTCATCGGCCACGGCTGCTAAAGCTGTGCAGGGCTTTTTCGATGCACTGCGCGGTTTTGCCGAACGCCTGCACGGTGATGTCGGCGAACGGCCCGCCGCCCTGGTCGGCCACGACGATCATGATCACCCGGCCATTGTTGACCAGTGAGCGCAGGAACAAATGTTCGCCGCGAAACAGCGAGCGCAGGCCCGGCGGCAACAACGCGGAAAATTGTGCATTGTTCTCGGGGTTGATCCGCACCTGTGCCTGCTGCGCCAGCAGGCGCTGCAACACCTTGCTCTGGCTGACAACGAAATTCAGCGCGGCGGCGTCTTTCGGCAAACCGAAAGTCTGGTGCACGCGCAGATTGGACTGCGTGCGATCGGCCATCAGGATCATCACCCGGCGCATGCCGCTGGCGACCAGAGCATCGCGGGCAGCGACTGTCAGGCTCATGGCATTGGTGAAGCGGCTCGGTTCGGCGAGCAATTCGGCACATTGCCGGCGCCACTGGCTCAGGTCTTCAGCGGACGGCGCGGCGGCAGGCAGCATGCCCGCCGGCAAACGGTGCGTGCCCCACGGCCACAACAGCGACACCGCCGGGTGCCACAGGTCCGGCATTGCATGGTGGCGTGCGCTGTTGGCGGCTTGTTGGTGCAATTGCTGTTGCACTTCATCCATCGAGATTTGCAGATACAGGCTGGTCAGGTACTGCCAGCGCTCACTGTGCGGACTGTCCCAGGCCTGTTGCGCCGATAACGCCAGACCGTTGGCCAGCAGCACGGTGTTGGCCGGCTGATTGAGCCAGCGACGCAGGGTCGGATCGTCATCCAGGCGATTCTGCTGGCGCAACGGGTGTTCGCTGTCGCGGGCGATGCGCAGCACTTTGACCAGTTCGCGCTGTTCGCTGAGCAGCAATTTATAGCCTTGCTGCACCCAGATCGGCAGGTGCCAGACTTGCACCAGCGCCTCGGCGATCTTCAGCAGGCGCACGCCAAACAGTTGCTTCTCGACCACCGGAGCCGATTCGCCCTTGTGGATCACCCGCAATTCCCATTCTTCGAGCAACTCGGGAAACGTCAGTGCCAGTGGCCATAACGGCGAGAGAAACAACAGGCTGCCCCAATGGATGTCCTGCCACAGTCGCGCCAGGCGGCTGGCGAAAAAACCATTGGCCTGTTGCGTGGCGTGCTGGCTGATCATTTGCAGTTGGCGCAGGGCCTTGGGGATCTGCATCTGCGGTTGGGCCGGCAGGCGCGCCAGCAGTTCTTCGGTGCGCGCCAGACCCAGACGGTTGATCGCCACCTCGAGGTTTTCCGCCGGTGCGGACATGGTGCCGTGGGTGTGACGATTCGCCTCACGGATGATGCTCAAGGCCAGCGCCGGGCTGTCCTGCATCAGCTCGGCGATGTCGCGTAGCGAGCTGCGGTTGTCACGGATCGCGCGGCACACTTTGTCGTGAGCCTCTTGCGGCACGGGCAGGAGCACGCCATCGAGCAACTTTACCCAGCCCTCGAGGGTGGTCGGTTTTGCGTGTGGGACGTTCGTTTCATTAGCCATGTCTGGACGAGATCTTCACTGACTGTAGACGCGCCCGGCATGGGCTAAATTGGCTTTTCGCCTGAACTGGCTATAGTCTGGCGCAGTTTTGCCGATAAGTAGAAGAAGAGATTTTTTAACTTCCGAATATGACCTTGAACCCGACTTAAATAAGTACTTTCTACCTATGGCTAAAATTATCGGCATCATCGTCGTATTCGCGAGCGTGCTCGGCGGATACGTGCTCTCCCACGGCAAAATTGCCGCCCTGATCCAGCCCTTCGAGGTGATGATCATCGGTGGTGCGGCCCTCGGTGCATTCCTGCAGGCCAACCCCAGTTACATGACGATGCACGTGCTCAAGAAATCCCTGAGCATGTTCAGTTCGCGTTTCAGCCACACGTTCTATCTGGAAGTGCTGGGCCTGATCTACGAGATCCTCAACAAGAGCCGCCGCGAAGGCATGATGGCCATCGAGGGCGACATCGAAGATGCCGCCGCGAGCCCGATCTTCGCCAAGTACCCGGCGGTGCTCAAAGACGAGCGCATGACCGCATTCATCTGCGATTACCTGCGCATCATGTCCTCCGGCAACATGGCTCCGCATGAGCTGGAAGGCCTGTTCGACATGGAACTCTACAGCCTCAAGGAAGACCTCGAGCACCCGTCCCATGCGGTGAACGGCATCGCCGACGCCATGCCGGGTTTCGGTATCGTCGCGGCGGTACTGGGTATCGTGGTGACCATGGCTTCGCTGGGTGAAGGCGATCAGAAATCCATCGGTCTGCACGTGGGTGCGGCACTGGTCGGTACCTTCTTCGGTATTCTCGCGGCCTACGGTTTCTTCGGTCCGTTGGCGCACTCCCTGGCTCACGATGCCAAGGAAGAGCTGAACGTCTATGAAGCGATCAAAGCCTCGCTGGTGGCCTCCGCTTCCGGCATGCCGCCATCGCTGGCGGTCGAGTTTGGTCGCAAGGTGCTGTACCCGGCCCACCGTCCAAGCTTTGCCGAGCTGGAACAAGCCGTTCGCGGTCGTTAAGTCATGGAAAATAACCAGCCGATAATCATCAAGCGCGTCAAGCGCATCGCCGGCGGGCATCACGGCGGGGCGTGGAAAATCGCCTTCGCCGACTTCGCCACGGCGATGATGGCGTTCTTCCTGGTGTTGTGGCTGCTGTCCACCGCCACACCGGAACAGAAGATCGCCATCGCCGGTTACTTCAAGGACCCGGTCGGCTTCTCCGAAAGCGGCACGCCATACATCATTGATCTGGGCGGCACACCGACTCTCGCGCCGGAAAACACCCTCAACCCCGAAGTGAAGTCGCAGCCGCAACCGGACAAGGTCACGGTCGACACCGAGCAGGTCGAAGGCATGGCCGAGCAGGTCGAGAAAGAACGCCTGGAGCTGTTGCTGCAAGAGCTGCAGAACAAGGTCGACGAGAACCCGCAACTGCAGAAGTTCAAGGATCAGATCCTGTTCGAGATCACCCCGAACGGCTTGCGCATCCAGATCATGGACGCCGAAAACCGGCCGATGTTCGACTCGGGCTCGGCGCGTCTGAAACCGTACTTCGAAGACATCCTGCTGGCCATGGCCGACACCATCAAAGCGGTGCCGAACAAGATCAGCATCAGCGGCCACACCGACGCCAAGCCGTACACCGGCACCGGCGATTTCGGTAACTGGGAGCTCTCGGCCAACCGCGCCAACGCCGCCCGGCGTGCCTTGGTTGCCGGTAGTTATCCGGAGTCGCAGGTGGCGCGGGTGGTGGGTTATGCCTCGTCGGCATTGTTCGACAAGGAAAACCCGTTCAACCCGGTCAACCGTCGCATCGACATTGTGGTCCTGACCAAGAAGGCTCAGGCAGCCATCGAAGGGGCGCAAGGTGCCGATCCGGCCAAGCCGGCGGATGACAGCCAGAACGGTAACGCTCCGGCGACACCGGTCGATCCGAACGCGCTGCCGGCGGATCAGCAACCGGTGCCGGCGCACGAACTGCGCGAACGGCTCAACCTGTTCGACGACGCCGCGCCGAAACCGGCCGCGCCGGGAACTGCGCCGCCGGCACCCGCTGCGCCACCGGCCACTGCACCGGCTGTCGCGCCGAAGCAGTAACCGACAAAAAGCCACGGCCACCGTGGCTTTTTGGTTTCTGCCTGCGTCGCAATGAGCAGTCGCAGTTATCGCAATCACGGAAGATCAGTTATGGAAAGACTCAAAGCCTATTTTCAACGGCACGGCAACGCACCCTTCAAATTTGGTGAGGGGCGGGTCAGTGGCTATATTTCAGCCACCCTCGGGTTGTTGAGCCTGCTGGCGGTGCTCTGTTTCCTGTTTCCTGAATGGCTGACCACCGCCGAACTGCGCAAGGTCTATGACGAGCAGTTCGCACGCACCACGCTGTTGCTCGGGCTGGTGCTGTCGTTCAGCCTCGGCACCCTGAACATCCTGCTCAACAAGCGCAAGCGCCTGGGGATTACCGGGCTGGTCGCATCGGGGCTGGCGGTGTTCCTCGGCGGCACCAACGTGCAAGTCAGTGAAATCGGGCAGACCCCTTACTCGCTGGGTCTGGACTGGTTCGTGCTGGCGCTGCTGGTGTCGGCGATCGTCTTCATTCCTTTGGAAAAGCTCTATTCCAAGGACCCCGAGCAAAACATCCTGCGCCCGCACTGGCGCACCGACCTGACCTATTTTTTCGTCAGCCACATGCTGGTGCAGTTCATCCTGATTTTCATCACCGCCTCGTCGGGTTACATCGCCGGTTGGGCGGTGTCGCCGGGGTTGCAGGCCAGCGTCCAGAGCCTGCCACTGGTGGTGCAGTTCCTGCTCGCGGTGCTGGTGGCGGATCTCGGCCAGTATTGGCTGCATCGTCTCTACCATGTGGTGCCATTTCTGTGGCGTATCCACGCGGTGCATCACTCCAGCACCCACATGGACTGGCTTGCCGGTTCGCGCGTGCACTTCATCGAAATCCTGCTGACCCGCACCGGCGTACTGGTGCCGCTGATGCTGCTGGGGTTCGCGCCTCAGGCGTTGAATGCCTACGTGATTCTGGTCGGTGTTCAAGCGGTACTTGCCCACGCCAACGTGCGAATCAATGGTGGCTGGCTGAACTACCTGATCGTCCTGCCGCGTTATCACCATTGGCACCATGCCCGGCACAAGGACTACATCTACAAGAACTACGCGATCCACACGCCGTTGGTGGACATGCTGTTCGGCACGTTCAAGCTGCCGCCGAAAGAGTGGCCGGTGCGTTATGGCGTATTTGGCAAGGAGCTGCCGGGCGGGATCGTGCGTCAGCATCTGTATGCGTTTCGCAAGCCTGAGCCGAAGTAGGCCAGGTGGACAGCAAAAGCCCCGAATGTTCGGGGCTTTTTTGTGTCTGGTGGGGTTAGAAGCCGCGCCGGATACGGTTCTTCAATCCCTCATGGAACATCTCGGCATTGGTCTTGTTGGCGCTGCGTGTCGATTGATTGCCGGTCACCGAGTCGAGCGTCATCGAGCGCTTGATTGTTCCTTCGCTGCGATAAGCGTCGATGAAGAAATCCACATCGGCCGGTGTGCTCAGCTTCGGCCACTTATCCAGATAAGCCGGCAATTGCGTGGGGCCGGTCTTGAATGAGCAGATCCGCCGATTGCTGATCGTCGCCTCGCCGATTTCGAACGGCACCCACCACGACAATGCGGTTTTCTCTGACACCACTGCCAGTAGGTGCGTGCATTCGGTGATGTTGCGCGTGATGACCCCGGTGATGTCGTCGGTGGTCTGCGATTCCGGGTCGAGCACGTCGAGGTAGGTCTTGATGTTGGCCTGCATCAATTGGCTATTGATGGCCATGGCCTGTGGACGATCCATGTGGCGGTAACTGATGAATACGGGCATCAGAAGTGTCCTTTTAGGGCGAGTTCGCGGTAGTAGGCACCGAGGGCGGTGAGGCGGCAGCCGGTGGAGTTGATGGCCGCGTAATACATGTGTTCGGCGCCCACCGGTTCTATCAGGCTGTGGCGATTGCACATTTGCAGTTGCTTGAAGATGTCGCCGTGCTCGGGGTCGAACAGCGCTTCGGTGGGCTCGTAGCTGGGGTCGAGCCTGAAGACGAAACTCGGCTCGGGGAACCAGTCCTTGAGTTTGCGTAGGGTTTCTTCGGCAATCAGCGGCGCGACCTCGCGTAGCGGCACAAACTGCGAGACATTGGTCTTGAACACCGGGCGCTGTTCCCAGGCTCCCAGCGCATTGTCGACAAACGAATAGACGCTACCGGGGGTGACCTTGCCGAGCACGTTGGCGGCGCCACCATGCAGCGCTTGCAGCAACAGATCCGTAAACACACCGTGGCCGCGACTTTCGAGGGCGGACTGTTCTTTTTTGCAGGCGGTGAGAATGGTCATGCCTTCGCCGATCACACTGCTGCCGCCGCGTAAATTGCGCATGGCACCTGCTGCTCCGGCCTGGCAGCAATCGAGAATGATGATTTTGTTTTTGATCTGCGACGCTTGATCAGCCCACAGCAGAATGTCGCTGATGCGGATACCGTCTCCGCCAGGCTGGTAGTCCTGAGGAATCAGTAGCCCTTCGTCGATGCTGGTGTCGAACTGCCCATGACCGGCGAAGTACAGCAGTGCCACGTCACAGTCGCCTGAGAACAGGCTCTGGATCTGCTGTTTCATGTGTTTGAGCGTCAGGTTCTCCTCAGAGGAGGTCAGCACTTTGCTGCTGAAGTTCGGGCGCCCGTTGGCGTGGCGCTCCAGTACCGAAGCCATGGCCATTGCGTCGTTGTTACAACCGCTCAAAGGAGCGACATGGGCGTAGTGGTTGATGCCGATAAACAGTCCCTTGCGCATGGTTACACCGCCGTGTGCAGGCGAATCGCACTGACGATGCTGTTGGTGTTCCACGCGCATTCGGCGTGCGCCGCTTCACGCACCACGGTGGAAATGCGCTCGGCGCCGAATGGCTTGATCGCGATGATCACCTTGCCCATGCGTTTGGCGATCTCGATTTCCTTGTTGATCCACTTGCTATAGGTCGAATACATCCCGGCCATGATCAGCACCGCCGAGCAAGGGCGAATCTTGTTTTCGATGGCTTCTTCGAGCTGCTTGTCGGTCTGCGCGCCCATGATCGGGTTATGTGGCGGCACGGAAAAATTCTTGAAACTGAAATCCGGCTTGGCGCCGAGCAGGCGTATCAGATTGTCGTGAGCGTGGGCGTAGTTCCACGAATGGCTGATGAACAGGTGATAGGTCTGCATGGGGTTCCTCGAAGGTCGCAAAGGTGCGAAGGAGGACCCCAATCTAGGCATCTGGAGCTTGCCTACAAGGGTTGGGCGGTGAAAGAGAAATGTCCTGCAAGCAGGCGCGCGCGAGCCTGTCGGAAAAGTCTGACGTTTAACGAAATCGGGGATTTGTCAGGCGCGGTCCGACATCCGGCAGCCCTCGGGCGAGGTGCTGCCGGTGCAGGTGTTTAGTAGCCGTTTTCCGGCAGGCTGGCGATGATCGAGCGGTAGCTGTTCATCCGCTGCTGCTGCACGCGGCCATCTTCCAGGGCCTTGAGCAGTGCGCAACCCGGTTCACGGTCATGCTTGCAGTCGCGGAAGCGGCAAGTGCCGAGCAGGTCGTTGAACTCGATGAAGCCGGCTTCGACGTCGGCGCGGCTGACGTGGCCCAGGCCGAATTCACGGATGCCCGGGGAGTCGATCAGCTCACCGCCACCGGGGAAGTGGAACAGGCGCGCGGTGGTTGTCGTATGCGTGCCCTGGCCGGACAGCTCGGACAACGGCCCGACGCGGGTTTCGACTTCCGGCAGCAGGCTGTTGACCAGCGACGACTTGCCGACACCGGACTGGCCGACGAACACGCTGATGCGGCCGTCGAGCTGCTGTTGCAGCTGTTCCATGCCGTTGCCGTGATGCGCCGAGACTTCCAGCACCGGATAACCCAGCGTGCGGTACACCGCCAGCAGGGCGTTGAGTGCCGGGGCGTTCTGCTCGTCGATCAGGTCGAATTTGTTCAGCAGCAGCAACGGGCGGATGCCGGCATGTTCGGCTGCGACCAGATAGCGGTCGATCAGGTTGGCATGCGGCTCGGGCAGCGGCGCGAAGACGATGACAATCATGTCGACGTTCGCGGCTACCGGCTTGAGCTGGCCACGGCTGTCCGGACGGCACAGTTCGGTGGTGCGCGGCAGTTGCGCGACAATCACCCCGATGCCCTGGTTGCCGGCACGCCAGACCACGCGATCGCCGGTCACCAGTGCCGGCAGGTTGGCGCGCAGGTGGCAACGGAATACCTGGCCGGCCAGCTCGCCGTCTACGGCCTCGACCTCGACCTGCACACCGAAGTGGGCGATCACCAGGCCGTGTTGCTCAGGGCCGAGGTCGCCGCCCTCGAGGGCTTCGACCGCCGAGGACTCGCGTTTGGCGGCGCGGGCGGCGCGCTCGCCCTGAATCTTTTCGATGCGCCAGTTTTGACGACGATTGAGTTGGCGTTTGGCCATGGGTGTTCCGTCTGAAGAATGCAGCGATTAGGTAAAACGGCCGCGAGTTTAGCACGCCCGGGCACTGGCCTAGGCTAAACTGCGCAGCATTGCCTAGGAGCCCGAATATGCAAAACCCGCAGAACCTGATCTGGATCGACCTGGAAATGACCGGTCTGGATCCGGAAAACGACGTCATTATCGAAATGGCCACCATCGTCACCGACAGTGACCTCAATACCCTGGCCGAAGGCCCGGTGATCGCCATTCACCACAGCGACGAAGTGCTCGCCCGCATGGACGAGTGGAACACCCGCACCCACGGCAACTCCGGCCTGACCCAGCGGGTGCGCGACAGCCGCATCAGCATGGCCGAAGCCGAGGCCGAAACCATCGCGTTCCTGGAGAAGTGGGTGCCGAAGGGCAAGTCGCCGATCTGCGGCAACAGCATCTGCCAGGACCGGCGCTTCCTTTATACCCACATGAAAGCGCTGGAAAGCTACTTCCACTACCGCAACCTCGATGTCTCCACGCTCAAAGAGCTGGCCGCACGCTGGGCGCCGGATGTCCGCGACAGTTTCAAGAAGGGCAGCACCCACTTGGCGCTGGACGACATCCGCGAGTCGATTGCCGAGCTGCAGCACTACCGCAAGCACTTCATCAAGTTCTGACTTCGGATTCGGTGGGTGATGGCTTTTGTGGCGAGGGGATTTATCCCCGTTGGATTGCGAAGCGATCCCCGTGCATTAAAACGGAGAGACCGCGTGTGCAGGTTTTGCGACTGCTGCGCAGCCGAACGGGGATAAATCCCCTCGCCACAGGTATCGCGTTCACCGAGTAATCTGGAATGGCATCGCCCCCTTCTGGTGCGGCACCGAAATGGCTAGACTGCGCGCCTTCCTGCCTGGACCGCCGCCATGTTGCTGATGCTCTATCTGATTGCCATTACTGCTGAAGCCATGACTGGCGCGCTGTCTGCCGGACGGCGCGGCATGGACTGGTTCGGTGTGGTGCTGATCGCCTGTGTCACGGCGCTGGGTGGCGGCTCGGTGCGCGACGTGCTGCTCGGGCACTACCCGCTGACCTGGGTCAAACACCCGGAGTACCTGGTGTTGACCTCGGCGGCAGCGATGCTCACCGTGTTCACCGCCCGCTGGATGCGTCATCTGCGTTCGTTGTTCCTGGTGCTCGATGCGGTGGGCCTGGTGGCGTTCACCCTGATCGGCTGCATGACCGCTCTGGAAATGGGCCACGGCATGCTGGTGGCTTCGGTCAGCGGCGTGATCACCGGGGTCTTCGGCGGCATCCTGCGCGACATCTTCTGCAACGACATCCCACTGATCTTCCGTCGCGAGCTGTACGCCAGCGTCTCGTTCGCGGCGGCGTGGTGCTACATGCTCTGTCTGTACCTGAACGTGCCGGGCGAGCAGGCGATCCTGATTACCTTGTTCGGCGGTTTCCTGCTACGACTGCTGGCGATCCGTTTCCACTGGGAAATGCCCAAGTTCGTTTATAACGATCAGCCCTGACGCGATTCCCAAGGAGCTGCCGCAGGCTGCGAGCTTTTGCTCTTGTCTGGTAAAAATCAAAGTCACAAGATCGCAGCCTTCGGCCGCTCCAACATTGTGTGATTACGCGAGGCCGTGCTGTTTCAGTGCCCACTCGACGTGTTCGCGGACTAGATCGGATGGGTAGTCGCGGCGCGCCTTCAAGGCTTCCAGCACCGGAATGCTCGACGGCGCATTGCCCAGGCCCACGGCCAGATTACGCAACCAGCGCTCGTAACCGGCGCGGCGCAGCGGCGAGCCTTCGGTGCTGCTGAGGAATTTGTCCTCGTCCCACAGAAACAGCTCGGCCAGTTCGGCGTTGTCCAGATTGTGCCGTGGCTTGAAGTCGCTTTCCCCGGACGGCCGGGCGAAACGATTCCACGGGCAGACGATCTGGCAGTCGTCGCAGCCGAACACGCGGTTGCCGATCAGCGGGCGCAGGTCTTCGGGGATGGCGTTTTTCAGTTCGATGGTCAGGTAAGAGATGCAGCGCCGGGCGTCCAGCACATAGGGGCCGACGAAAGCGTTGGTCGGGCAGATGTCCAGGCACGCCGTGCAGCGACCGCAATGTTCGGTGCTGTGGGGTTCGTCCACCGGCAGCGGCAGGTCGACGAACAGTTCGCTCAAGAAAAAGTAACTGCCAGCCTTACGGTTCAATACCAGCGTGTTTTTGCCGATCCAGCCCAGTCCGGCCTGCTCGGCGATGGCTTTTTCCAATACCGGTGCACTGTCGACAAACGCGCGGAAACCGAACGGGCCGATCTCGGACTGGATCTTGTCGGCCAATTGTTGCACGCGTTTACGGATCAATTTGTGGTAATCGCGGCCCAAGGCATAGCGCGACACGTAAGCTTTCTCCGGTTGCGCCAGCATTTGCGCCATTTGCGTGTCGCCGGGCAGGTAGTCCATGCGCAGCGAAACCACGCGCAAAGTGCCCGGGACGAGTTCCTCGGGGTGCGAGCGTTTACTGCCATGTGCCCCCATGTAATCCATTTCGCCGTGGTAGCCGGCTGCCAGCCAGCGTTGCAGGTGCTGCTCATGCTCGGCGAGGTCCAGGCCGCTGATGCCGACTTGCTGGAAGCCCAGCTCGCGGCCCCAATCCTTGATCGATTGGGCGAGGGCGGGCAGATCTGTGGGGATGGCGGACATGAGGCGAGAGAAACCGGAGCTGAGGTGCGTATAATTCTGCCAGACATCGGAGCCCGAAGACGCATGCCGCACACGAAAGATGAATTACCCGACGCGCTGTACGCCGCCGCCCAGGTGCGCGAGCTCGACGCGCGGCTGATCGCTGCCGGCACGCCGGGCTTCGAATTGATGCAGCGCGCTGCGTATGCGTGCTGGCGTGCACTGGTGCGGCGCTGGCCCTCAGCCACAGAACTGACCGTGCTGGCCGGGCGTGGCAACAATGCTGGCGACGGCTATTTACTGGCCGTGCTGGCGCAGCGTGCCGGTTGGGCGGTCCGGGTGCTGGCGGTCGGTGAGCCGCAGCGGTTGCAAGGCGACGCAGCGCTGGCCCATGCCGAGGCACTGGCCGAAGGTGTTGCGGTGCAGGGCTGGAGTGCCCAGGCCGAGTTGCGCGGCGTGGTCCTCGATGCGCTGCTCGGTACCGGTTTGAGTGGCGAGGTGCGTGAACCCTATGCCGCCGCGATTGCCGCGATCAACGCCTGCGGCCTGCCAGTGGTGGCGGTCGATATTCCTTCCGGGTTGTGTGCCGATAACGGGCGAGAGCTGGGTCTTGCGGTGCGTGCTGACCTTACAGTGACGTTCATTGGTCTGAAGCCGGGTTTGTTCACCGGTGACGCGGCAGATTGTGTCGGCGAGCTGGTGTTCAGCGGTCTGCAGGCTACACCTGAGATCTACCGTGACATTCCGGTCGCGGCTTGCCGGCTCAACGCGGCTAATCTGCCGCGGTTGCCGGCACGCGCCCCAACCTCCCACAAGGGTCGCTTCGGTCATGTGTTGCTGATCGGTGGTGATCATGGCTTTGGCGGGGCGATCCTGCTCAGTACCGAAACCGCCTTGCGCAGTGGCGCAGGCATGGTCTCGCTGGCGACGCGCCCGGAGCATGTCCCGGCGGCGCTGACCCGTGTGCCAGAGGCCATGGCTTTGGGCGCTTCATCGGCCAATCAGTTGATGGGCTTGCTCGAGAAAGTTTCGGTGCTGGTGGTCGGGCCGGGGCTGGGGCAGGCGAGTTGGGGGCGGGCGTTGTTGTCGGCCGCAGCGAATGCGCCGTTGCCGCAAGTATGGGACGCCGATGCATTGAATCTGCTCGCCGGCGGATTTGTCCGTCTGCCCAAGGAGTGCGTGATCACCCCGCATCCGGGTGAGGCCGCGCGTTTGTTGGGGATCAGTACCGCCGATGTGCAGGCCGATCGTCTGGCGGCGGCGCGGACGCTGAGCAAGAAATACTCAGCCGTCGTCGTCCTCAAAGGCGCCGGCAGTTTGATCGCCCATCCCGACGGGCGTCTGGCGCTGTGTCATCAGGGCCATCCGGCCATGGCCACCGCCGGCCTCGGCGATGTGCTCGCGGGGTTGACTGGTGCGCTGCTGGCGCAAGGGATGGACGGCTTCGATGCGGCGTGCCTGGCCGTCTGGCTGCACGCCAATGCCGGCATGCAGCAAGGAAAATTGGGCCGTGGGCTGGCGGCCAGTGATTTGATTCCAGCCATTCGTCAGTTGTTGGAGGAGCATGCACCGTGTCTGAAGTAACCCTGTACCTGGCCGATGAACAGGCCATGAGCGACTTTGGCGCACGGATCGCCCGCGTGACCCAGGGCCACGGCCTGATTTTTCTCGAAGGCAATCTGGGCATGGGCAAAACCACCCTGTCGCGGGGCATCATTCGTGGCCTGGGGCATGTCGGGGCGGTGAAAAGTCCGACCTTTACCCTGGTCGAACCCTACGAGATCGGCGACGTCCGTGCCTTCCACTTCGACCTGTATCGCCTGGTCGATCCGGAGGAGCTGGAGTTTCTCGGCATCCGCGACTATTTCGAAGACGATGCGCTGTGCCTGATCGAGTGGCCCGATAAAGGTGCAGGCTTTTTGCCAAAGCCTGACCTGACCATTACCATTAGCCCGCAAGACAGCGGGCGTTCGCTGAAAATTTTATCCCAAGGCTCGCGTGGCGAGGCCTGGTGTGCCGCTTTGGCATTGGAATCCAATTAAATGATGGGGTTAGGTATGCGCTTTCGCGCGTTGGTGGCTGCCGCTGGACTGATGTTGATGGCAGTAACCGTCAACGCTGTGGCCGAGACAAAGGTCAACAGCGTGCGCCTGTGGCGGGCGCCGGACAACACGCGGCTGGTCTTCGACCTCAGCGGCCCGGTGCAGCACAGCGTCTTTACCCTGACCGCACCGGACCGGCTGGTGATCGACATTAACGGCGCCACCCTCGGCGCGCCGTTGAAAGTCTCAACTGCGAATACACCGATCACTGCGATGCGCTCGGCCCAGCGCACGCCGACCGACCTGCGGGTGGTCATCGACCTGAAAAAAGCCGTCACCCCGAAAAGCTTCTCGCTGGCGCCGAATGCGCAATACGGCAACCGTCTGGTGGTCGACCTGTTCGACAACCCGGCCGATGCCGCTCCGCCGCCTGCGCCAGCGCCGCAAGTGGCGACGGTGCCTGCGGTGCCGGTCACGCCTGCGGAACCCGCCATCAAGTTACCGCCAGCGCCGGCCGGCAAACGCGACATCATCGTAGTGATCGACGCCGGCCACGGCGGCGAAGACCCGGGCGCGTCCGGCTCGCGCGGCCAGCGTGAGAAAGACGTGGTGCTGCAGATCGCTCGCGAACTGCAACGTCAGGTCAACGGCATGAAAGGCTTCCGCGCCGAATTGACCCGTACTGGCGACTACTTTATCCCGCTGCGTGGCCGTACTGAAATCGCGCGCAAGAAGGGTGCTGACCTGTTCGTCTCGATCCACGCTGACGCCGCGCCGTCGGCGGCCGCCTTCGGTGCGTCGGTGTTTGCCTTGTCCGATCGCGGTGCCACGTCGGAGACCGCCCGCTGGCTGGCCGACAGCGAAAACCGTTCCGACCTGATCGGCGGCGCCGGCAACGTCAGCCTCGACGACAAGGACCGCATGCTCGCCGGTGTGCTGCTCGACCTGTCGATGACCGCGTCGCTGACTTCCAGTCTCAACGTCGGTCAGAAAGTCCTGACCAACATCGGCCGGGTGACGCCGCTGCACAAGCAGCGTGTGGAACAGGCCGGGTTCATGGTGCTGAAGTCGCCGGACATCCCGTCGATCCTGGTCGAAACCGGCTTCATCTCCAACGCCAACGAAGCGAACAAACTCTCGGCATCGAGCCACCAGCAGGCGCTGGCCCGTTCGATCAGCAGCGGTGTACGCCAGTTCTTCCAGCAAAACCCGCCACCGGGCACTTACATTGCCTGGCTGCGTGACTCCGGCAAGATCGCCCAAGGTCCGCGCGATCACCGCGTGAGTCCGGGCGAGACGCTGGCGATGATTGCGGTGCGTTACCAGGTGTCGCCCGCGACCCTGCGCAGCGCCAACAACCTCAGCAGCGATGAGCTGAAAGTCGGTCAGCACCTGACCATTCCTGGCACCGAACTGGCGTCCAAAGAATGAGCCAGGTGCTGAACACTGCCCGCATCGAACTGCTCAGCCCACGGCTGGCGAACCAGATCGCCGCCGGTGAGGTGGTCGAGCGCCCGGCCTCGGTGATCAAGGAACTGCTGGAAAACAGCCTCGATTCCGGTGCCAAACGCATCGACGTCGACGTCGAGCAGGGTGGCGTCAAGCTGCTGCGGGTGCGCGACGACGGCAGCGGCATTTCTGCCGATGACCTGCCGCTGGCGCTGGCCCGTCACGCCACCAGTAAGATCCGCAACCTCGAAGACCTCGAGCAGGTGATGAGCCTGGGGTTCCGCGGTGAAGCCCTGGCGTCGATCAGCTCTGTGGCGCGCCTGACCCTGACCTCGCGCACCCGCGATGCCGACCAGGCGTGGCAGGTCGAGACCGAGGGTCGCGACATGGCGCCTCGTGTTCAGCCCGCGGCACATCCGGTCGGTACGTCGGTGGAGGTGCGCGATCTGTTCTTCAACACCCCGGCGCGGCGCAAATTCCTCAAGACCGAAAAAACCGAATTCGATCACCTGCAAGAAGTGATCAAGCGTCTGGCGCTGGCGCGTTTCGACGTGGCCTTCCACCTGCGCCACAACGGCAAGACCATCCTCAGTCTGCACGAGGCTCACGATGATGCGGCCCGCGCCCGGCGCGTGGCGGCGATCTGCGGTTCGGGCTTCCTTGAGCAGGCCTTGCCGATCGAAATTGAACGCAATGGCCTGCACTTGTGGGGCTGGGTCGGTTTGCCGACGTTCAACCGCAGCCAGGCGGATTTGCAGTATTTCTTTGTGAATGGCCGCGCGGTACGCGACAAGCTGGTGGCCCACGCGGTGCGCCAGGCCTATCGCGACGTGCTGTTCAACGGCCGTCATCCGACCTTCGCGCTGTTTTTCGAGGTCGATCCGGCCGCGGTCGACGTCAACGTCCACCCGACCAAGCACGAAGTGCGCTTCCGTGACGGGCGCATGGTGCATGACTTCCTTTACGGCACACTGCACCGCGCACTGGGCGATGTGCGCCCCGAGGATCAGTTGGCCGGTTCCGTGACGACCGCTGTCGTGCGGCCAACCGGTATCGAGGCTGGCGAGTTCGGTCCGCAGGGTGAAATGCGTCTGGCGGCCAATGCGCTGCTCGAGCAGCCACAGGCGCAACCGGCGTTCAATACCTCGTCTGGCGCCAGTGCTGGCGGCGCTTATCAGTATCAGTACACGCCGCGGCCGCAATCGGCGGTGCCGCCAGCCGCCGAGGCTCAAGCCGCGTACCGTGAGTTTTTCGCGCCGCTGCCCGAGGCCAATGCCAACGCGCTGCCGGCCGGTCAGGAGGACATTCCGCCACTGGGTTACGCGCTGGCGCAGCTCAAAGGCATCTACATCCTGTCCGAGAACGCCCAGGGTCTGGTGCTGGTGGACATGCACGCCGCCCACGAGCGGATCATGTACGAACGCCTGAAAATTGCCATGGCCAGCGAAGGCCTCAGCGGCCAGCCGTTGCTGGTGCCGGAATCGCTGGCGGTGAGTCAGCGTGAGGCCGATTGCGCTGAAGAGCACGCCGCGTGGTTCCAGCGCCTCGGTTTCGAGCTACAGCGTCTTGGCCCGGAAACATTGGCCATCCGCCAGATCCCCGCGTTGCTCAAACAGGCTGAAGCCAACCGCCTGGTCGGCGACGTGCTGTCGGATTTGATGGAGTACGGCACCAGCGACCGGATTCAGGCGCACCTCAACGAACTGCTCGGCACCATGGCCTGCCACGGCGCGATCCGCGCCAACCGGCGTCTGGCCTTGCCGGAAATGAACGGCCTGCTGCGCGACATGGAAAACACCGAGCGCAGCGGTCAATGCAACCATGGCCGACCGACTTGGACCCAACTGGGCCTGGACGATCTGGACAAACTGTTCCTGCGCGGTCGTTGATGAGCCAGCTCCCTCCAGCAATTTTCCTGATGGGCCCGACCGCTGCGGGCAAGACCGACCTGGCCATCGAACTGACCAAGGTGCTGCCGTGCGAGCTGATCAGTGTCGATTCGGCGCTGGTCTATCGTGGCATGGACATCGGCACCGCCAAGCCGTCGAAAGAGCTGCTGGCCGAATTTCCCCATCGCTTGATCGACATTCTCGATCCGAGTGAAGCCTATTCCGCTGCCGATTTTCGTCGCGATGCCCTGCAAGCCATGGCCGAGATCACCGCACGGGGGAAAATTCCGCTGCTGGTGGGCGGCACGATGCTCTATTACAAGGCTTTGGTCGAAGGTCTGGCGGACATGCCGGCGGCCGATCCCGGGGTTCGTGCGCAGATCGAGGAAGAGGCTGCACGCCTTGGCTGGCAGGCCCTGCACGATCAGTTGGCGGTCATCGACCCGGTCTCGGCAGCGCGGATTCATCCGAACGATCCGCAGCGCTTGAGTCGGGCACTGGAAGTTTATCGGGTCAGCGGTCAGAGCATGACTGCCCTGCGTCAGCAACAATCTGCGCAAAGTACTGAAGCCGCCGCTTCGGGACTGCAACAATTGCCCTATACTGTCGCGAACTTGGCGATTGCTCCGGCAAACCGTCAGGTATTGCACGAGCGCATTAAACAAAGATTCACAAATATGTTGGAACAGGGATTCATCGACGAGGTCGTAGCCCTGCGTAAAAGAAGTGACCTGCATTCAGGGTTGCCGTCTATACGTGCAGTAGGTTACCGCCAAGTCTGGGATTACCTGGATGGCAAGCTGACGTTGGCCGAAATGCAGGAGCGCGGCATCATCGCCACGCGCCAATTGGCCAAACGCCAGTTCACCTGGCTGCGCAGCTGGGAAGATTTACACTGGCTGGACAGTCTTGATTGCGACAATCTGCCACGCGCCTTGAAATACCTCGGGACCATCTCCATATTGAGCTGAGTCCTTGCAATTGCCGTCTATCCTTGGGGGTGTGGCGGCCAAAGCCATCTGAATTACCTATTTTTATTATTGAATCCTTAAAGGAGTGCGGCACATGTCAAAAGGGCATTCGCTACAAGACCCTTACTTGAATACTTTACGTAAAGAGAAAGTTGGGGTTTCCATCTACCTGGTCAACGGTATCAAGCTGCAAGGCACGATCGAGTCGTTCGACCAGTTCGTGATCCTGCTGAAAAACACCGTGAGCCAGATGGTTTACAAACACGCTATCTCGACAGTAGTGCCGGTTCGTCCAATTCGTCTGCCTAGCGCAACCGAATCCGAAGCAGGTGACGCTGAGCCAGGTAACGCCTGATAGGAGTCTCCTTTGTTCTTTGAGCGCCACGGTGGTGGTGAGCGAGTCATTCTCGTTCACTTGGATGGACAGGACCCTGAGGCGCGCGAAGATCCGCAGGAGTTTCAGGAACTGGCTAATTCGGCGGGCGCCGAGACCGTTGCGTTTTTTAACGTACCGCGTCATCGGCCAACCGCCAAATACCTGATTGGCAGTGGCAAGGTCGAGGAGTTGCGAGACCTGGTCCATGCCGAGAAGGCCGATCTGGTGATTTTCAATCACATCCTCACGCCCAGTCAGGAACGTAACCTCGAACGTGTTTTCGAGTGTCGCGTGATTGACCGTACCGGTCTGATTCTCGATATTTTCGCCCAGCGCGCCCGGACCCATGAAGGCAAGCTCCAGGTCGAACTGGCCCAGCTTGACCACATGAGTACCCGACTGGTTCGCGGCTGGACTCACCTTGAGCGTCAGGGTGGCGGTATCGGCATGCGCGGCCCGGGTGAAACCCAGCTGGAAACCGACCGCCGTCTGCTGCGGGTGCGCCTGCGCCAGATCAAGGGCCGTCTGGAGAAAGTCCGCAGCCAGCGTGAGCAATCGCGACGCGGCCGGTCCCGTGCGGATATTCCCACTGTGTCCCTGGTGGGCTACACCAACGCCGGCAAGTCCACGCTGTTCAATAACGTGACCAAGTCCGAGGTGTACGCGGCTGACCAGTTGTTTGCCACACTGGACCCGACCTTGCGCCGTCTGGAACTGGACGACCTTGGGCCGATCGTTCTGGCCGACACTGTAGGTTTCATCCGTCACTTGCCGCACAAGCTGGTCGAGGCATTTCGGTCTACGCTCGAAGAGTCGAGCAACTCCGACCTGCTGTTGCACGTGATTGATGCCGCCGAACCGGATCGCATGTTGCAGATCGAGCAGGTGATGGTGGTGCTGGGCGAGATTGGGGCCCAGGACTTGCCGATCCTCGAGGTATACAACAAACTCGATTTGCTTGAAGGCGTTGAGCCACAAATCCAGCGCGATGCCGATGGCAAGCCGCAACGGGTCTGGCTGTCGGCCCGTGATGGCACGGGTCTGGAGCTGCTCGAGCAAGCCATCGCCGAGTTGCTGGGCAGTGATTTGTTCGTGGGTACCTTGCGTTTGCCGCAACGATTCGCTCGACTGCGTGCGCAGTTTTTCGAGATCGGTGCGGTGCAGAAAGAAGAACACGACGAAGAAGGCATCAGTTTGCTGGCCGTTCGTTTGCCCCGGGTCGAGCTGAATCGACTGGTAAGCCGCGAAGGATTGCAGCCGATGGAATTCATCGAGCAACACACTTTGCAATAAAAGCCTGACAAAGCGGTTGTGCCGCAACGGCAGGCATTCTGTAGCATTGGTTGGCGCGCCGTGGGTGCGTCTTTGCTTTATCAGATGGAGAGCGCTATGGCTTGGAATGAGCCGGGTGGCAACTCGAATAATCAGGATCCTTGGGGTGGCAAGCGCCGCAATAACGGCGACCGCAAGGGGCCACCGGATCTCGACGAGGCCTTCCGAAAGCTGCAGGAAAGCCTGAACGGGTTGTTCGGTGGTGGTAAGAAACGCGGTGGTGATGACGGCGGTGGTTCGGGCAGGAGCGGTGGCGGCTTCGGCGGTCTGCTCGGCATCGGCCTCGTGGTGCTGGCGGCTGTCTGGCTGTACAGCGCGGTCTATGTGGTGGACGAGCAGGAGCAAGCCGTGGTGCTGCGCTTCGGCAAGTACTACGAGACCGTCGGCCCGGGCCTGAACATTTACTTCCCGCCGATCGACAAGAAGTACATGGAAAACGTCACGCGTGAGCGTGCGTACACCAAGCAGGGCCAGATGCTGACCGAAGACGAGAACATCGTCGAAGTGCCGCTGACCGTGCAGTACAAGATCAGCAACCTGCAGGATTTCGTGCTGAACGTCGATCAGCCGGAAATCAGCCTCCAGCATGCGACTGACAGTGCCCTGCGCCACGTGGTGGGTTCCACCGCCATGGACCAGGTGCTGACCGAAGGTCGTGAATTGATGGCCAGCGAAATCAAGGAGCGTCTGCAACGCTTCCTCGATACCTATCGCACCGGTATCACCGTTACTCAGGTCAACGTACAGAGCGCAGCGGCACCGCGTGAAGTGCAGGAAGCCTTCGACGACGTGATCCGTGCCCGTGAAGACGAGCAGCGTTCGCGTAACCAGGCTGAAACCTATGCCAACGGCGTGGTGCCGGAAGCCCGTGGTCAGGCCCAGCGTATCATCGAGAATGCCAACGGTTACCGCGACGAAACGGTCTCGCGCGCCAAGGGTGAGGCTGATCGCTTCACCAAACTGGTCGCCGAGTATCGCAAGGCCCCTGAAGTCACCCGTGAGCGTCTGTATCTGGACACCATGCAGGAAGTCTTCAGCAACACCAGCAAGGTACTCGTGACCGGCAACAAGAACGGCCAGAGCAACCTGCTTTACCTGCCGTTGGACAAAATGATTCAGAACAGTTCGGGCAGCAATGCACCGGTCACCGGTTCGGCCGCCGCCAGCAGCAACACGGACGTCACGCCGCATGTCACTGACCTGCCGCAGTCGCGCACAAGGGAGACCCGCTGATGAGCAATAAATCGCTGATCGCCCTTATTGTTGGCGTCGTTGTAGTCCTGGTGGGCTGGAATTGCTTCTACATCGTCGCTCAGACCGAGCGTGCGGTGCTGCTGCAGTTCGGCCGTGTGGTTCAGGCTGATGTTCAGCCGGGCCTGCATGTGAAAGTGCCTTACGTTAACCAGGTGCGTAAATTCGACGCACGCCTGATGACGCTGGATGCACCGACGCAGCGCTTCCTGACCCTGGAAAAGAAAGCCGTGATGGTCGATGCCTATGCCAAGTGGCGCGTGAAAGATGCCGAGCGCTTCTACACCGCGACTTCCGGTCTGAAGCAGATCGCCGACGAGCGTCTGTCCCGTCGTCTGGAATCCGGTCTGCGTGACCAGTTCGGTAAGCGCACCCTGCACGAAGTGGTGTCGGGTGAGCGTGATGCGCTGATGGCTGACATCACTGCGTCGCTGAACAGGATGGCGGAAAAGGAGCTGGGGATCGAAGTTGTCGATGTCCGGGTCAAGGCCATCGACCTGCCGAAAGAAGTGAACCGCAGTGTGTTCGAGCGTATGAGCACCGAGCGTGAGCGTGAAGCTCGCGAGCACCGCGCCAAGGGTAACGAGCTGGCCGAAGGCATCCGTGCCGACGCCGATCGTCAACGCCGCGTGCTGCTGGCGGAAGCCTATCGTGAATCCGAAGAGATTCGCGGTGACGGCGATGCCCAGGCCGCTGCGATCTACTCCAAGGCCTACGGTCAGGATCAGGAATTCTATGGTTTCTACCGTAGCCTGCGCGCCTACCGTGAAAGCTTCGCGAACAAGTCCGACGTACTGGTCCTCGACCCAAGCAGCGACTTTTTCCGTTACCTGGAAAAGGCCAAGCCTTGATACGACGTTGACCTGAATCACTCCGCCCGGCGGCTAAAACCTCGGGCGGGGTGATCCTTTGGGAAAACGTGTGTATGATGCGGCAGCCGGGAAATTCCCGGCTTTTTTGCGTCTGCACGTTTGATTGCTGTTTTTTGTTGCAGGTGCCGGGTTGAATGGCCCGAGCGTTTTTCGAGGAAAGTGATGGGCGAAGCCGGTAACAGGCCTTTCGCCGCGTCGTTCATGCGCGTGCGTTTTCAACGCGCCGGTCATTTTCTGCTTCACTCAAGGCTCGCCCTCGGGCTGGCCGCCCGGATCAAAGGGGAATGGCGTAATGGCAACGGTAGACCGCTGGCTGCTGCCAGATGGCATCGAAGAAGTACTGCCACCGGAAGCGGCGCGCATTGAAGTCGCGCGTCGTCAGGTGTTGGATCTGTTCCAGAGCTGGGGTTACGAGTTTGTCGTGACTCCCCATATCGAGTACCTGGAATCCCTGCTGACCGGCGCGGGCCAGGACCTGGATCTGCGTACCTTCAAGGTCATCGACCCGCAATCGGGCCGGCAGATGGGGTTCCGTGCCGACATCACGCCGCAAGTGGCGCGCATTGATGCGCACACTCTGCGGCGCGAAGGCCCGAGCCGCCTGTGCTACGCCGGCAGCGTACTGCATGCCCAGCCGCGTGCACTGTCGTCCTCGCGCAGCCCGATCCAGCTGGGCGCCGAGTTGTACGGTGATGCCAGCCCGAGCAGTGACGTTGAAGTGATCAGCCTGATGCTGGCCATGCTGCAACTGGCCGATGTGCCGGATGTGCACATGGACCTCGGTCATGTCGGCATCTACCGTGGTCTGGCGCGCGCCGCCGGTCTGTCCGGTGAAGTCGAGCAGCAGTTGTTCGATGCGCTGCAACGCAAGGCCATCGACGAGGTCATTACCTTGACCGAAGGCTTGCCGGCCGACCTGTCCGGCATGCTGCGCGCGCTGGTCGATCTGTGTGGCGGTCGTGAAGTGCTCAGCGCTGCCCGCGAGCGTCTGGCCAATGCGCCGGCGCCGGTGCTGGCCGCACTGGAAGACTTGCTGGCGATCGCCGAGCGTCTGTCGGCGCGTTTCCCGCAGCTGCCGCTGTATTTCGACCTGGGCGAGCTGCGCGGCTACCACTACCACACGGGTGTGGTGTTCGCGGTGTTCGTGCCGGGCGTTGGCCAGTCCATCGCCCAGGGCGGTCGTTACGACGACATCGGCGCCGACTTCGGTCGTGCCCGCCCGGCAACCGGCTTCTCTACCGATTTGAAAACCCTGGTGACCCTGGGGCGTGCTGAGATCGAGCTACCGTCTGGCGGTATCTGGATGCCTGACAGTACGGATGCGGCACTCTGGCAGCAGGTTTGCCAGTTGCGCAGTGAGGGTCAGCGTGTCGTTCAGGCCTTGCCTGGACAACCTTTGGCCGCCGCCCGTGATGCGGACTGCGACCGGCAATTGATTCAGCAGAACGGGCTTTGGCAAGTATCGCCACTGGCTTCTTGAGTTTTCCTGCCGGCCAACGCCGGCACCAAGTTTGCGCGAATGAGGACAAGTGTTATGGGTAAGAATGTCGTAGTCCTGGGCACCCAATGGGGTGATGAGGGCAAAGGCAAGATCGTTGATCTGCTGACCGAACATGCTGCCGCCGTAGTGCGCTACCAAGGTGGCCACAACGCTGGCCACACCCTGGTGATCGACGGCGAAAAAACCGTCTTGCACCTGATCCCGTCGGGCGTGCTGCGCGAAGGCGTGCAGTGCCTGATCGGCAACGGCGTGGTGGTTGCGCCTGACGCTCTGCTGCGAGAAATCACCAAGCTGGAAGAGAAAGGCGTACCGGTGCGCGAGCGCCTGCGTATCAGCCCGTCCTGCCCGCTGATCCTGTCCTTCCACGTAGCGCTGGACCAGGCTCGTGAAAAGGCCCGTGGCGAGCTGAAGATCGGTACCACCGGTCGCGGCATCGGCCCGGCATACGAAGACAAGGTTGCACGTCGTGGCCTGCGCGTTGGCGACCTGCTGAACATGCCGCGCTTCGAAGACAAACTGCGTGAGCTGGTGGATTACCACAACTTCATGCTGGTCGGTTACTACAAAGAGCCGGCCATTGAGTTTGAAAAGACGCTGGCCGAGTGCAAGGAATACGCTGAACTGCTCAAGCCGCTGATGCTGGACGTCACGGCCGAGCTGCACGACCTGCGTCGCGCCGGCAAAGACATCATGTTCGAAGGCGCCCAGGGTTCGTTGCTCGACATCGACCACGGTACCTATCCGTACGTGACCAGTTCCAACACCACCGCCGGTGGCGTGGCGACCGGTTCGGGCGTTGGTCCGATGTTCCTCGATTACATCCTGGGCATCACCAAGGCTTACACCACTCGCGTAGGTTCGGGCCCGTTCCCGACTGAGTTGTTTGACGAAGTGGGTGCACACCTGGCCAAACAAGGTCACGAGTTCGGCGCTACCACCGGCCGTGCCCGTCGTTGCGGCTGGTTCGACGCCGTTATCCTGCGTCGCGCTATTGATGTGAACAGCATCTCGGGCATCTGCCTGACCAAGCTGGACGTACTCGATGGTCTGGAAACCATCAACATCTGCACCGGCTACAAAGATGCACAAGGCAACGCCGTTGCACCGACCGACGCTGACAGCTACGTGGGCCTGCAGCCTGTGTACGAAGAAGTGCCGGGCTGGACCGAATCGACCGTGGGTGCCAAGACCCTGGAAGAGCTGCCGGCTAACGCTCGTGCCTACATCAAACGCGTTGAACAGTTGATCGGCGCGCCGATCGACATTATTTCGACGGGCCCGGACCGCAACGAAACCATCGTTCTGCGTCATCCGTTTGCTTGATAAGTCGTTGATGTAAAACCACAAAGGCCCCTTCATCGGGGCCTTTGTCGTTTATGCCTGTTGGACGGCATGACCTTTGCTGTGAATCTGTCTACAAGAGTGCCATCAAATTAATGGCGTCAGAAGTAGAGGTATTCACAGTGTCGGCCGTTCTCTCACTGTTACAAAGCCGTTTGTTGCGCCCCGTGTTCGTTACCCTTGGTATCGCCCTTTTGGTGCAAGTGTTGGTGGCCGTTGCCCTGACGCGGAGCACCGTCACGGCGCTGGAAGCCGATCTGGGTGTGCGCCTGGGGACTGATAGCCAGAAACTCTCCGGTGAGCTGGAGCAGGCCGGGCGCGAAGTCACGTCGAGCCTCGATGCCTTGTCCGCCAGTACCCGTCAGCGTCTGACTGCCGGCCTGTCTTCGCGCCTGAAAGAAGAGCAGGCGCAACTGCGTGCGACGCTGGAAAAGGATCTGAAAGATTCGGCCAATGACATGGCGCAATTGCTCGCCTCGGTCGCACCCCGCGCCATGTGGGACAGCGACGTGCCGACCCTGTCCGAGTTCGCCCGGCGTGCCCAGCGCAATCCCAATGTGTTGTTTGTGGTCTACGACGACGCCACCGGCCAGCACTTGACCCGTTATCTCAATCGCGAAAACCCGATCAACAAGGCCCTGCTGGAAAAGGGGCAGGGCGAGCGTGCGCTGGATAAAGTGCTGGATGCGGCGAAAAACGATCCGTCGGTCTACTACCTCGAAGCCTCGATCAACCCCAACGGCGTGGAAATCGGCAAAGTGCTGATGGGTGTCTCGACCGCGTCGGTGGAAACCGATCTGGCGGCGCTCGATAAACGTTTCTCGGCGTTGATCGCCAGCAGTGATCAACTGGTCGGCGACAGCCTCAAGGGGGCCGCTGCCGATAGCGCCAGCGCGATGCGCGGGCGCCTGCAATCGGCGCAGTCCACCGCCGCCGAGATGAAAGCCAATACCACCAGTACCGTGCAGGACGCTGCGGCGACTCTGCGCTGGCGGATCGGCCTGGGCCTGGCGCTGGTCGGTTGCGCAGTGTTGCTGCTGCTGGCCGTGGTGTTGGGGCATCGGGTGGTCAATCGCCTGAAGATGCTCAACGCAGCGATGGACGATCTGGCGGCGGGCGAGGGCGACCTGACCAAGCGCGTGCAGATCAACAGCAAGGACGAAATCGGCGACATGGCGTCGGCGGTCAATCGCTTTGTGGATAAGTTGCAACCGATCGTGCGTGAGGCGGGCGACGTGGCCCAGCGTACCGGCGTCGAGATCGGTGCCATGACCCTGCGCAATGCCGGTGCCGATGCGGCGGCCGGGATGCAGCGTGACGAAGTGGCCGAGAGCTTGCGCGCGCTGTCGCAAATGGCCGATGAGGCGCAATCGGAAAGTCAGGCGATGCAAGCGGCGTTGAAGCAGGTGGTGGATATTCGTCAGGCCACTGACGAAAACACTCGCACCTCGGCCAAGGTCGGCAGTTTGATCGAAGCGCTGGCCGGGCAGGTCGATACCGGGGCGAAAGTCATCGAGCGCCTGGCGCAACAAAGTGAACAGATTGAAGTGGTGCTGACGGTGATTCACGGCATCGCCGAGCAGACCAACCTGTTGGCGCTCAACGCGGCCATTGAGGCGGCGCGGGCCGGTGAAACCGGTCGTGGTTTTGCCGTGGTGGCGGACGAAGTGCGTGCGTTGGCGAGCAAGACGCAAAGCTCTACCGGCGACATTCAGGCGCACATCGTCGCCTTGCAGCAGGGCGCACGTGAGGCGGTAGAGGCTATCGGTCAGGCCGGGCGTCAGGCCAGCGAAGGTTTGCTGGTGTTGCGCGACAGTGCGCGGCTGCAACAGTCGGTGCAGGCCTCGGTCGAGCAGGTGCATGCGGCGATTGGCCTCGCGACACAAGCAGCCGCGCATCAGGCGCAGGGTGCTCAGGCTGTACGTGGGCGAGTCGAGACGATTCATGCGCAGGCCGAGAAAGCGGCGCAAGCGGTAGTGGAGACCACGGCCAGTGGCAAGGTGCTGGATGGGTTGGCAGCGCAGCTCAAGGCTAGTCTGGGGCAGTTCAGGGCTTGATGCTGTCTGGTTTGGCCTCATCGCGAGCAGGCTCGTTCCTACAGAGGAAGCGCATTCCGATGTAGGAGTGAGCCTGCTCGCGATAGCTATTTCAGCGGCTCAGATACATCCGCGTCGTCAGCAGATACACCGGCAGCCCCGACACCAAAATCAACAGCGCCGCATAAGGCGCCGCCGCCGCAAACTCGACATTCGCGGTATGCGCCCAGACTTCCGTCGCCAGTGTGTTGAGCCCGGTCGGGCTCAGCAACAGCGTCGCGGTCAGTTCCTTCATCGCATCGAGAAACACCAGCGCAAACGCCGCGCCCAATGCCGGGAAAATGATCGGCAATGTCACCCGGCAAAACGCTGTGAACGACGACGCCCCCAAGGTGCGCGCGGCCTCTTCCAGCTGCGGTGCAGCCTTATTCAGTGCCGTACGAATCGGCGCCTGCGCCAGCGGCAAAAACAACAATGCATAGGCAATCAGCAACAGCGCCGACGTCTGATACAGCACCGGCACGTAATGCAGGGCGAAATACACCAGCGTCAGCGCGATCACCAGGCCCGGCAAGGCGTGGAGCAGATACGGCAGGCGCTCGGCCCAGATCGCCAGTCGGCCCTTGTAACGCACCACCAGCAACCCGACCGGCACCGCCAGCAGCAGGCACAGCCCGGCGCCGCCGAGCGACAAGGCCAGCGAAGACAGCAGGGCCTCGGTGATCGCCCCGACCGGGAAGGCTGCCGATGAGCCCACCGCCAGCCAGTACGCGAGCATGCCTAGCGGAATCCCGCTGCCGACAATCGCCAGCAACAGGCAATACAACTGACCGGCAACCGCCCAAGGCCCCAACCGCACTTGCTCGGCCTGACGCGCAGCACCCTGGCCGGTGCGCACATGCCGACCCTTGCCGCGCACGCGCAGTTCCAGCCACAACAGCACCAGGCACAGCGCCAGCAACACCGCCGACAGCATCGCGGCATTGGCGTTGCTGAACTCCAGCTCGAACTGCTGATAGATCGCTGTGGTGAATGTTTGCAGGCCGATGATCGACAGCGCGCCGAATTCAACCAGCATGTGCAGGGCAATCAGCAGCGAGCCCGCCAGCAGCGACGGCCACAGCAGCGGCAGGGTAACGCGGAAAAACACACCCCAGCGGTTCTGTCCCAGGGTGCGGGCGGATTCCTCAAGGGAGGGATCGAGATTGCGCAAGGTCGCTGCGACCGGCAGAAAAATCAGCGGGTATTTCGACAGACTCATCACCAGAATTGCACCGCCGAGGCCTTCGAACTGCGCGCTCAGCGACACCCAGGTGAAGCTGCTGACAAACGCCGGTACCGCGAACGGCAGACATAGAATCACGCCCCACAGACGCCGCCCCGGCAAATTGCTGCGCTCCAGCAGCCAGGCCAGCGATAGGCCAATCACGGCGCAGGTGATGGTCACACCGACCATCAGCGCCAAGGTATTGCACAGCAGGCCGAACACGTAAGGGCGCCACAACAGGTGCAGCGCCTCGGCCCAGCCCGCTTGCCAGGCCTTGAGTCCGACGTAGGCCAATGGCAATACGCTCATCACCACCAGCAGCAATACCGGCAGCACCAGCCAGATCGACGGTCGCTTGCGCCGGGGTACGTAACCCCCGCGCGCGGCGGGGGCGGATAACGATGCGACCATCAGTTCAAGCCAACTTCGCGTTCCAGTTCCAGCGCTTCTTCGGCATTGCCCAGATCGGCCGGGGTCACGTTCGGCGCTTCCAGCTCGCTGAACGGCTTGAGCCCACGATCCGATTCCATGCCTTTGTGCAGCGGGTATTCGGCGGTGGTCTGGGTGATCACGCGCTGACCTTCTTCGCTGGCCATGTAGGCAAGAAATTGTTGAGCTTCTTTTGGATGTTTGCTGGATTTCAGCACGGCAGCGCTGGACACGGTGATCAGGCCGCCGACGTCACCACCGCTGAAGTAATGCAGCTTCGAGTCCAGCTTGCCTTTTTCCCGTTGCAGGGCGAACCAGTAGTAGTTGTTCACCAGCACGGTGGCGACTTCGCCGTTTTCCACGGCTTTGAGCGCGACCATGTTGTTGCTGTAGGTCTTGCCGAAAGCGCGCAGGCCGGTCAGCCATTCTTCGGCGGCGTCACGACCATGCATCTTGATGATGGCCACGGCTTGTTCCTGAAACGCGCCGCTGGTTGGCACGAAGCCGACTTTGCCTTGCCACTGTGGATTGGCGAAATCCAGGACTGATTTTGGCAGGTCTTTTTCGTCGACCAGTTTCGGGTTGAAAGCGACCACGCGAACCCGTGCCGTCACGCCAATCCAGGTGCCGTTAGCCGCGACGTATTTTTCCGGCAGTACGGCCAGGGTCGCGTCATCGGCCTTGGCCAGCAGACCCTGTTCGCCAAGGTTGTTCAGCGGTGGGGATTCTTCGGTGTAAATGACGTCGGCGGGGGAGCGGTCGCCTTCCTCGATGATCTGGCTGGCGAGCTGGTTGCTGCTGCCTTTGCGCACGTTGACGTGAATGCCGGTCTTGGCTTCAAAGGCCTTGGCGATCGCGTCGCCGACTTCCTTGTGCTGGCCGTTGTAAAGAGTCAGGGAAACCGTATCGGCAGCCTGGGTGAGGGGAGAGGCGAGTGCCAGGCCGAGCAGGGTGAAGGTCAAGCCTCGGCGCAGGGTATTTCGAAACGTCATTCGCAGGGTTCCTCACTGTCGCATTGCAAAAACTTGCAACAATGATAAACGATATTGTTTCTCAAGTGCGCCTTGCGGTGAGGCTGGCGTTTTGATAGGTGCGATGGTGATGGGGTTTCGGGAAGCCAGAAACGCAAAAACCCGCTTTCGCGGGTTTTTGGGAAACTCAAGGCCGTAACCTTGAATTTGAATTGGTGCCCAGAAGAAGACTCGAACTTCCACGACCGTAAGGTCACCAGCACCTGAAGCTGGCGTGTCTACCAATTTCACCATCTGGGCAATCATCGCTAGCGTTGCCGCTGTTGATGTGGCGCACTATACGGAGCGCGTTTTGATCTGTAAACCCCTGATTTAATTTTAATAAATCAGTTTTAAGAAAACCCGGGCTTAGAATGCAAAAAACCCGCTTTCGCGGGTTTTGTGTGAGCTTTGAAACTGATCTAGTCTCAAACTCGAAATTGGTGCCCAGAAGAAGACTCGAACTTCCACGACCGTAAGGTCACCAGCACCTGAAGCTGGCGTGTCTACCAATTTCACCATCTGGGCAGTATCGTTAACGCTTGTGCGTCGTCGATGGCGCGCACTATACGGAGCGCCTTTTTAACTGTAAACCCCTGTCAGCAAAAAATATGATTTTTTTTACCGGCGGTGTTCAAAACGGCTTTCAAGCGACGATACAGACCCTCATAAGGGCCTTATATAGTCGGAAATTTCCCGTTTCATGGCGCCTATGCCAAACTAACCCGCATATAGACAAGGTGAAAACTCTCTAATGGCCGATTGGCAGTCCCTCGATCCCGAGGCCGCTCGTGAAGCGGAAAAATATGAAAACCCTATTCCTAGCCGCGAACTGATCCTGGCGCATCTCGCCGATCGGGGTTCGCCTGCTGCCCGTGAGCAACTGGTCGAAGAGTTTGGTCTGACCACAGAAGACCAGATCGAAGCCCTGCGCCGCCGTCTGCGCGCCATGGAGCGCGATGCTCAACTGATCTACACCCGCCGTGGCACTTACGCGCCGGTCGACAAGCTCGACCTGATCCTCGGCCGCATCAGCGGTCACCGTGACGGTTTCGGCTTCCTGGTGCCGGACGACGGCAGCGACGACCTGTTCATGAGCCCGGCGCAAATGCGTCTGGTATTCGATGGCGACCGTGCGCTGGCACGTGTTTCCGGTCTCGACCGTCGTGGTCGCCGCGAAGGCGTGATCGTCGAAGTGGTCTCGCGTGCTCACGAAACCATCGTCGGTCGCTACTTTGAAGAAGGCGGTATCGGCTTCGTCGTCGCGGACAACCCGAAGATCCAGCAGGAAGTGCTGGTCACTCCGGGCCGCAACGCCAACGCGCAGATCGGTCAGTTCGTCGAGGTGAAAATCACCCACTGGCCGACGCCGCGCTTCCAGCCGCAAGGCGACGTGGTTGAAGTGGTCGGCAACTACATGGCGCCGGGCATGGAAATCGATGTCGCTCTGCGCACTTACGACATCCCGCACGTCTGGCCTGAAGCCGTTCTCAAAGAAGCGGCCAAGCTCAAGCCGGAAGTCGAAGAAAAAGACAAAGAGAAGCGCGTCGACCTGCGCCATCTGCCGTTCGTCACCATTGACGGCGAAGACGCCCGCGACTTCGACGATGCTGTTTATTGCGAAGCCAAACCGGGCAAGCTGCGCCTGTTCTCCGGTGGCTGGAAGTTGTACGTGGCGATTGCCGACGTTTCCAGCTACGTGAAGATCGGTTCGGCGCTGGACAACGAAGCCCAGGTGCGCGGCAACTCGGTGTACTTCCCTGAACGTGTGGTGCCGATGCTCCCTGAGCAGCTGTCCAACGGCCTGTGCTCGCTGAACCCGCACGTCGATCGTCTGGCCATGGTTTGCGAGATGACCATCTCCAAGTCCGGCGAAATGACCGACTACTGCTTCTATGAAGCGGTGATTCACTCCCACGCGCGTCTGACCTACAACAAGGTCAGCGCGATGCTGGAAACCCCGAAAGCCACCGAAGCCCGCAAGCTTCGTGGCGAATACACCGACGTCGTGCCGCACCTCAAGCAGCTTTATGCGCTGTACAAAGTGCTGCTGGCGGCTCGTCACGTGCGTGGCGCGATCGATTTCGAAACCCAGGAAACCCGGATCATCTTCGGTTCCGAGCGCAAGATTGCCGAAATCCGTCCGACCACCCGCAACGATGCGCACAAGCTGATCGAGGAGTGCATGCTGGCGGCCAACGTGGCCACTGCCGAGTTCCTCAAGAAGCACGAAATTCCTGCGCTGTATCGCGTCCACGACGGCCCGCCACCGGAGCGTCTGGAAAAACTGCGCGCCTTCCTCGGCGAGCTCGGTCTGTCCCTGCACAAAGGCAAGGATGGCCCGTCGCCGAAGGATTATCAGGCCCTGTTGGCGAGCATCAAGGACCGTCCGGACTTCCATCTGATCCAGACCGTGATGCTGCGCTCCCTGAGCCAGGCGGTGTACAGCGCCCAGAACGAAGGTCACTTCGGCCTGAACTACGAAGCCTATACCCACTTCACCTCGCCGATTCGTCGTTACCCGGACTTGCTCACGCACCGCGCCATCCGCAGCGTGATCCATTCCAAGCAGGACACCCCGCACGTTCGTCGTGCCGGCGCGATGACCATCCCGAAAGCGCGGATCTATCCTTACGACGAGGCGGCGCTGGAGCAACTCGGCGAGCAGTGCTCGATGAGCGAGCGCCGTGCCGACGAAGCGACCCGCGACGTAGTGAACTGGCTCAAGTGCGAGTTCATGAAGGATCGCGTGGGCGAATCGTTCCCGGGCGTGATCACCGCCGTGACCGGTTTTGGCCTGTTCGTCGAGCTGACCGATATTTACGTCGAAGGCCTGGTGCACGTCACCGCGCTGCCGGGTGACTACTACCATTTCGATCCTGTGCATCACCGCCTGGCGGGCGAGCGCACCGGTCGTAGCTTCCGTCTCGGCGATACCGTTGAAGTGCGTGTCATGCGCGTCGACCTCGACGAGCGCAAGATCGACTTCGAGATGGCCGAAAAAACCATCAGCGCGCCGATCGGTCGCAAAAAACGTGGTGCTGAAACTGCAGCTCCAGCGGCCAAGGTTTCGGAAGAAAAGGCCCCGGCTAAAACTGCCAGCCGTCGTCCTGCCAAGGAAAAAGCCGCAGAAGCCTATCGCCCGAGCGACGCCGTGGCGAAAAACGCCGAGTTGCGCAAAAGCCGTGAAATGAAGAAAGCGCTGCTTTCCGATGCCAAAAACGGTGGTAAAGCGGCGTCCGGGGGAAAGACCGGACGGTCGGCGCCTGACAAGGCGACCGGCGGCAAGCCAGCCAAACCGAGCAAACACCGTAAAGGCCCGCCGAAAGCGGGTTCTGCTCCAGCCAAAAGTGGCGGGGCACGTAAACCGAAGGCGAAGTCATGAGTCAGTTGGAAAAAATCTACGGCGTTCACGCGGTAGAAGCGTTGTTGCGTCACCATCCGAAACGCGTCAAGCAGATCTGGCTGGCCGAAAGCCGCAACGATCCGCGGGTGCAGACCCTGATCGAGCTGGCCAATGAAAACCGCGTTCAGGTCGGTCAGGCCGAGCGTCGCGAAATGGATGCCTGGGTTGAGGGCGTGCACCAGGGCGTGGTGGCGGACGTCAGTCCGAGCCAGGTCTGGGGCGAGGCGATGCTCGATGAGCTGCTTGATCGCACCGAAGGCGCGCCACTGTTGCTGGTGCTCGACGGCGTGACCGATCCGCACAACCTCGGCGCCTGCCTGCGTTCGGCGGATGCCGCCGGTGCGCTGGCGGTGATCGTGCCGAAAGACAAGTCGGCGACCCTGACGCCCGTGGTGCGCAAAGTCGCCTGCGGCGCGGCGGAAGTGATTCCGCTGGTGGCAGTAACCAATCTCGCTCGCACCCTGGAAAAGCTTCAGCAGCGCGGTCTGTGGGTGGTTGGCACGGCAGGTGAGGCCGAGGTCAGCATTTATGACCAGGACCTGACCGGCCCGACCATTCTGATCATGGGCGCCGAAGGCAAAGGCATGCGCCGCCTGACGCGCGAGCACTGCGACTATCTGGTGAACCTGCCGATGGCCGGCAGCGTCAGCAGCCTCAATGTGTCCGTGGCAACCGGTGTGTGCCTGTTCGAAGCGCAGCGTCAACGCGGCGCCAAGGCCAAGGCTGCCGCTTCGCGCAAGCCTTAAGCATTTAGCTGCAAGCCTCAAGCTAAAAGCGGACCCGCTTGCAGCTTGAGGCTCGATGCTTACAGCTGCTGTTCAAATATTCACCAATTGCCTTGCACCTCTGCAGTCCCTTCTCTACAATTGCGCCCCTTGCTGTGACGGCAGGCACCGATGTGCCCCGCGCCAGCAAGTCCATAAGTGTCATTCACTCCTTGTCTGACCGTTTTTGAGCGGCAGGCTACAACCCGTAAGGAGCATTCATGCGTCATTACGAAATCATCTTTCTGGTCCACCCTGACCAGAGCGAGCAAGTCGGCGGCATGGTTGAGCGTTACACCAAGCTGATCGAAGAAGACGGCGGCAAAATCCACCGTCTGGAAGACTGGGGCCGTCGTCAACTGGCCTACGCAATCAACAATGTTCACAAGGCTCACTACGTGATGCTGAACGTTGAGTGCACTGGCAAGGCTCTGGCCGAGCTGGAAGACAACTTCCGCTACAACGATGCAGTGATCCGTAACCTGGTCATCCGTCGCGACGAAGCCGTTACTGGCCAGTCCGAGATGCTCAAGGCTGAAGAAAACCGCAGTGAGCGCCGTGAGCGTCGCGACCGTCCTGAGCACGAAGGCGTTGATAGCGCTGATAGTGATGACAGCGACAACAGCGATAACGCTGACGAGTAATCCACGGACCTTTTAAGGAGCCTATCAAATGGCACGTTTCTTCCGTCGTCGTAAATTCTGCCGCTTCACCGCTGAAGACGTGAAAGAGATCGATTACAAAGATCTCAACACTCTGAAAGCCTACGTATCCGAGACCGGCAAAATCGTTCCAAGCCGCATCACCGGTACCAAAGCTCGTTATCAGCGTCAGCTGGCCACCGCTATCAAGCGCGCCCGCTTCCTGGCCCTGCTGGCCTACACCGACAGCCACGGCCGCTGAGACCGGGCAGTCGACAAGTAGCAAAGGATTGAATGCATGCGTGCCTTAGCTGAGTTCATCATGCGAGGCCGTATGCAGGCCACTCTCGTGGTGGCCGGATGTGCAACATTGCCGTTGTTGTATTGGTTGGGTGCTGCCGCAGGGAGCCTTGTGCTGCTGCGGCGCGGACTGACGGACGCCCTGGGTGTTCTGTCTCTGGGGCTGCTGCCGGCGTTGATCTGGTGGCTGTATGCCGATGACCCACGGGCACTTCTGGTGCTGCTGGGGTCTTCGGGACTTGCGTTGGTTTTGCGCGCAAGTGAGTCCTGGGTTCGTACGCTGCTGGTCAGCGTAGCGATTGGCGTGGTGTTTTCAGTGGTGCTCGGGGCGGCGTTTGCGGCCCAGATCGAGATGCTCGCGCAGGCCTTGATAAAGGTCATGCCGGCGCTTCTCGGTGAAACCTACAAGCAATTGTCGGTCGATGAGCAAGCGCATTTCGCGTCCCTGATTGCACCCGTGCTGACCGGACTGATTGCGGCACTGTTGCAGATCGTCAGCGTGCTGAGCCTGATTGTCGGGCGGCATTGGCAGGCGTTGTTGTACAACCCGGGTGGTTTTGGTCGCGAGTTTCGCGCCATCCGGATCCCGCTGGGGCCGGCGATGTTGCTGCTGGCGTTGATGCTTCTGGGCCCGAATCTCGGTGCACAGATGGCCATGTTGACGCCGTTGTGCAGTGTACCGCTGGTGTTCGCCGGACTCGCCCTGATTCACGGGCTGGTCGGGCAGAAGCGACTGGCCGGTTTCTGGCTGGTGGGGTTGTACGTCACGCTGCTGTTGTTCATGCAGCTGATCTATCCGTTGCTCGTGGTTCTGGCCATTGTCGACAGCCTGATTGATTTTCGCGGTCGTCACGTGTCGAAAGACACCGACAGCGCGAACGGTGAAGGTTAAAAGTTAAGAGGATTTCCACATGCAACTGATCCTTCTGGAAAAAATCGCCAACCTGGGCAACCTGGGCGACAAAGTAAACGTTAAGGCCGGTTACGGCCGTAACTACCTGCTGCCTTTCGGCAAAGCTACCGCTGCGACCGCTGCCAACCTGGCTGCGTTCGAAGAGCGTCGCGCTGAGCTGGAAAAAGCCGCCGCAGACCGTAAAGCATCGGCTGAAAGCCGTGCTGCCCAACTGGCCGAGCTGGAAGTGACCATCACTGCCACCGCTGGCGACGAAGGCAAGCTGTTCGGTTCGATCGGTACTCACGACATCGCTGACGCACTGACCGCCTCCGGCGTTGAAGTGCAGAAGAGCGAAGTTCGTCTGCCGAACGGCACCATCCGCAACGTGGGTGAATTCGACGTGGCTGTGCACCTGCACGCCGAAGTTGAAGCCACCGTACGCGTTGTCGTGGTAGCAGCTTAAGCAACACCTGATCGGCTGGCGGCTTGTCCGTCAGACGGTTAACATCGGGCACGATCCTGTTTACAGGTCGTGCCCTTTGTCTTTCTGAATTCCCTGTTTTTCCAAACAAACACAAGTGGCCATGAACGATATCTCCGCTCCCGAGCAATACGATCTGCAAACCGCTGCCCTGAAGGTGCCGCCGCATTCCATCGAGGCCGAACAGGCTGTGCTCGGTGGTCTGATGCTGGACAACAACGCCTGGGAACGCGTGCTCGATCAAGTCTCCGACGGCGATTTCTATCGGCATGACCACCGTCTGATCTTCCGTGCGATCGCCAAACTGGCCGATCAGAACATGCCGATCGACGTCGTGACCCTGTCCGAGCAACTGGACAAGGAAGGGCAGACTTCGCAGGTCGGTGGCCTCGGTTACCTCGGCGAGCTGGCGAAAAATACGCCGTCCGTCGCCAACATCAAGGCCTATGCGCAGATCGTTCGCCAGCGGGCGACGTTGCGCCAGTTGATCGGCATCAGCACCGAAATCGCCGACAGCGCCTTCAACCCCGAAGGTCGCACCGCCGAAGAGATCCTCGACGAGGCCGAACGGCAGATCTTCCAGATCGCCGAAGCGCGGCCGAAGACCGGCGGCCCGGTGGGCGTCAACGAACTGTTGACCAAGGCCATCGACCGCATCGACACCCTGTTCAACACCGACAACGCCATCACCGGCCTGTCCACCGGTTACACCGACCTCGACGAGAAGACCAGTGGCCTGCAACCGGCCGACTTGATCATCGTCGCGGGCCGTCCGTCGATGGGTAAAACCACCTTTGCGATGAACCTGGTGGAAAACGCGGTGTTGCGCAGCGAGAAGGCCGTGCTGGTGTACTCCCTCGAGATGCCAGGTGAATCGCTGATCATGCGTATGCTGTCGTCGCTGGGTCGTATCGACCAGACCAAGGTTCGTTCCGGCCAGCTGGAAGACGACGACTGGCCACGCCTGACCTCGGCAGTCAATCTGCTCAACGATCGCAAGCTGTTCATCGACGACACCGCGGGCATCAGTCCGTCGGAAATGCGTGCGCGCACCCGGCGTCTGGTGCGTGAGCACGGCGATATCGGCCTGATCATGATCGACTACCTGCAACTGATGCAGATTCCCGGCTCCAGCGGTGACAACCGGACCAACGAGATTTCCGAGATCTCGCGTTCCCTCAAAGCCCTGGCCAAGGAGTTCAATTGCCCGGTGGTTGCCCTGTCACAGCTCAACCGTTCCCTGGAGCAACGCCCGAACAAGCGCCCGGTGAACTCCGACTTGCGGGAATCCGGAGCGATCGAGCAGGACGCCGACGTGATCATGTTCGTGTACCGGGACGAGGTGTATCACCCGGAAACCGAACACAAGGGCATTGCCGAAATCATCATCGGCAAGCAGCGTAACGGCCCGATCGGCTTCATCCGTCTGGCGTTCATCGGTAAGTACACGCGTTTCGAAAACCTCGCGCCGGGCAGTTACAACTTCGACGACGACGAGTGACCGTCGGCCGACCTCATTCGGCCAACGGTCTCTCTCAGTGTCATTCAGCTTCGCGGGTTGTCTGTTCGTCCGTGCTGCGGGCAGCCTGCTCACTCAGCTCTTGCCGGGTCAGCGTCTCGACCAGCGCCGCTTCCTCGATTGCCAGTGAAGCCTGCAGTGCCCTTGACTGCTCGTCATAGTCGGCAAACGCCAGTGTCTTCGCGTTATGTGCGTCGTCGAGCGTCGACTGACGATCCTGGAATGGCTGACGCTGGGATTCGAACTGCGACCGGTACTTGTGTGTGACGAACTCCTGCCAGAACTCCCGCGAGATCAACGCCTGAAATTCTTCTGGAGAATTATCCAGCGCAATGACTTTTTCGTAGGCGGCATCCAATTGGGCCTTTGACACGTTGGCCAACTGTGCAAAGCCCATCCGCTCGGGTTGTCCCGGCAGTTGCAGGCGATCTTTCAGGCCGTGGCGGTAGGCGAGCCGGATTTCGACCTCCTCCTGTACATGGGCCGCGCCTGCCTGGGTTCCTCGCGTTTCGCTGATGGCCGCTTCACGCCGTGCGATGTCCGCCGATGCGATTTTGTCCACCTCGTGCAGGCGGAACAACGCTTTGGAAAGCGCTGACAGCTCCGGGCCTTGTGCCTGGTCACGGGCCTGGGTCCGCGCGTTGTACATCATTGTCCGCACTTCAAGATTGGCAAATGTGAAGGCCGCCCGGTCACAGCAGGTCGCTTCGCCCGCCCGAGAGAAAAGCTCCCTGCGCAAGCGTTCGGACTCCGGACTGTTTTCGGTGATGCTATCAATCACCTTCCAGACCCTTTGCTGCAGTGCCTGGTGGCCGGCGGGATCTTGCAGCAAGCGTTCAAGGGTATCGAACAAACCGTCCGAACCTTGCTGATCACGCAGGGTCTGCCATTGAGTTCTCCTGGCGGACACCTCGTCGGCGGACAGGCCGGCGGTCCAGCGTGCCATCGGGTCGTCAGCCATGGCCCGAACGACGGCCGGGCCCCGTCCGCGGGCGGAGTCGATCAGATTGTTGCGGCCGGTCAACGGTGTCTCGGCTTCTATCAGGCGTTCGTTGTAACGGTTGAGGCGTGTAAGGGTTTCCGCGGATAACGGATTTCTGCCAATGTCGGTGACGTTGTTGACCCGTGCGGTGTGCGCCAGGCGCTCGTCCGGTGGTGCGATGACCGCGTCGTGAATCTCCGTGATCCGGTTGTGACGCAGATTGACGGTGTCGAGCAAGGGCTGGTCGACAAGTCCCGTGGGGAATGCATCGATGCCAGTGTTCGCCAGATTGAGCGAACGCATATCGAGGATCTGGCTGAAGTCCGGGGTGATAGCCAAATGAGGGTTGTCGTTCAGCCACAGGGCGCGCAGTGTGCTGCGTCCAGCCAGAACCTGGGCGCTCTCGGCGGTCAGGGCAATCTGGTTGTCCTGCAAAAACAGACGGGTCAGACCGTGCATTTCGCCAACGGCGGGCGGTAGTTCACGCAGTTGATTGCGCGAAAGGTCCAGCCAGCGCACATGGCGAAAACGGGTCAGAAAACCTTCGGGCGACGTGCTCAGGCTCATGTTGCTCAGTTTCAGCGAACCGACATGACTGAAGTCCACATCAATGTCCGGCAGGCTGGGCAGGTTCAGACCGCTGAGGTCCAGCTCGAGGCCGATCGGCGTTTGGTCGTTGGCCAGTTTCTGCGGTGTTTCACGCCGCCAGCAAGCGAGTATCCGATTGCTCGCCTCGGTCCGGTCGTTACGGTTTTGCGCGTTGATCTGCAATTGATTCGCCCGAATATAGCGCTGACGGATGCCACCGCCGGAAAACACCCAGGCATCGAGCTGGCCTTTCAGCATGCTGAACTCCTGTTCGAGGTTATTGAGCCGGATGCCTGCGGCGTCCTGTTCAAGGCTCCAGATGAAGTCCCGACAGGCCTTGATGCTTTTGCCCGGATACAAGCGCCGATAGCGCTGAACCCCTGAATCTTCGGTATCAAAGGCTGTCGGGTGCGTCGTCTTGATCAGCTCGGGATGTTCTCTGTTCAGTCGCCGCCAGTAACTGTCGAATTCTCTCCAGTAGCCCGGAGGGAAGTCGTTACCCGCCAGGTGTGTGACCGAGTTGATACGCGCCACTGACGCCAGGCGTTCTGCGGCCGGATTAATGAAGGCCTGTGGCACTTCCCGAAGCGCGTTGTGGCTCAGATTCAGGTCTGTCAATGCGCTCATCTCCTCCAGGCCTGTCGGCCAGTGAGTGATTCCGGTGTGACTGAGATCCAGCGAATTCAATCCGGACATGCCACTGAAGTCCGGTGTGTTGTTCAAAGGATTATGGGAAAGGTCGAGCGCAATCAACTGGTTCAGGCCGGCCAGCCTTGCAGCGCCTTGCTGATCCAGTTCTATGTGGTTCGAGCTCAAGTCCAGCCGTGTCAGCTTGCGCATGTCCGCCACCGGAGCCGGTAGTTTTTCAAGGCTGGAATGCTTGATGGACAAGCTGTGCAGGTCGGAAAAACCGGACAGAAAAGTCTCGGCGGCAGCCGACCCGTTGACGCCCGAAAGCGTTAACACGCGCACGTGACGGAAATCCGCGCTCAGTACCGGCAGGGATATGCCTTCGGCGGACAATATCAGCCGCGCCGCGGTCTCGTGACGCCAGCAGCGTTTGATCTCATCGGCGATCAGCTTCGCCTTGACCTCTGAAGCTGAGGAGGTCTGCGCGCCGCTTTCGATCCAGGCAAGCAAATCCTTTTTCAGGGTTTTGTATTCAGCTTCCTTGCGAGTCAGCGCGGCGCTGGCGGTGTCGCCAAACGACTGGAGCCAGGTCGCAACCTGTTGATCGTCAAAGGAGGGGAACAGTTTGCGCACGCGAGGCTCCAGCCTTTTCGGGCGATTGACGAAAGCGGCCAAGCGCTCGGCCAGACTTTGGCGCACCGGCCGTTCCGGTTCGCCACGGCGCATTCCGCCCGTTCCCGCGACGTTGACGCCCACCCAGCCATCCCGGGGATCGAACACGATGGCTTCCGATCGGCCGGGACGAGTGGCGACATACACGTTGTCCGGGTCACGGGCCACCGGATCCTGCGTCCGGATGATGCGCATCACCGCCGCGTGGGGCGACGACGCCTCCTGATCATGCAAGACCTGATAGGTGCGTTCGTGGATCACCACGTAGAGTTTGCCCTCGTGACGGATCAGGCCGTCGCCATCGACTTCGACGTAGGCGAAGTCCAGCGTTGTCCGGAAGGCTTCAAGGCGGGTTTCGGACAGTGTGAAGATGATCGACTCAAGGTCCGGGCGCGGATGCCAGAGCGCGCTGTCGACATCACGCACCAGCACCGGGCCGGAAGGGGTCAGTTCGCTGTGCAGTCTGGCGCGGTACAGACCGGTCAACGGATCGATGCCGATCTGCACGGTGCCGCCGTCCGGCACATCGACATATGGGCGTCCCTTGAGTGTACGAAAACCTTGTGCGTCAGCCTCCGGCAAGCGTGCGCCAGTGGCGATCCAGTAGGACTCGATGGCTGTTTGCGCACGGGGCGAAGGCAGGGTTGCAGCCGTCGGCAGCTCATGAACGGTCAATGGAGGGGCTGGCGCAATCGCATCGGGATTGACGTCGGGTCGTGCTCTACCAGGCTCGGGGTGGTACCGCGCCAGCGTCGTGGTTGGCGCCCAGACATCGATCCGGCCCGGTCTGTCGAGCGACGACGAGGGGGCCAGTGCGGGGGAGGTCGCAGGGGAATGGATGTCGACAGTGGTGGTGCCTCTGACGGGGGGGCGAATCTTCATATTTTCATCCTTGCAGGGTTGCCCCTCGACCCTCGCGAACGGGAGCCGTGAGGCATTCGGCGTCATTGCCTTGAGGTTTGTCCGGCGGTCTTAAGCCGCCAGGTTGAATATTTTTTGTGCGGTTTTGCCATCGAAGGTTTCACGCCAGATGGCCACATGCGGTAAACCGGCCTGTTCATCCCTGCGCTGGGACAACGTGCCGCGTCCGGCCTGCTCAAGGGTTTTCAGATGCCCGCCCTTGACAGTGAAATTCAGCGCATGGCTGTCGTGGGCCTCGTAGTGGAAATGGGCTTCCCATAACGGCATGGCGTCAGAGCGATCATTGATCGAGTAAACGTCGAGAAATGTTTTTTTCGTGCCTTTGCCCATCGGTTTGCGAGACACCTTACGGACCACATCGAGTTCGCCATGGTCGAGCAGATAATTCAGGCGCATGACATCCAGCACGGCTCTGTTTTTGTACATGCGCACCAGAACGTTTTGTCCTTCTTCGGTCAGTGAGTCGCCAGCGCTGCGCAAGCGTGCGACCAGCCCGGCAGTTTCGCTGTCATCGACGGCCTGTTGATGGTTTTCCAGCAATCTTGCCTGATCGTTGAGGCGATCGGCCTCCGCGCCCAGATACTCGAGAATATCCGTCGGGTTGGTTTTTCTGGCTTCCCTGGATTTTGCTTCGGCCAAGTGTCCGGCGACGCCGGCCAGCAGGCGACGGGCTTCGCTGAGGCGTTCGGGCCGTGGTGTGTCGACAATGTGCGGGCGTACCGGCAACCATTCGCCCTGGTGTTTTTCGTAGCGCTGCGGCGGGCTGTCGGGGCGGAACGGGTCGGGCACCTTGAGCGTGACATTACCATCGGCAGCGATTTCCGTTTCTCCCACCAGTACCTTGTAAGTGCCGTGTTGGCGGGTACGGAACATTTTCCTGGGCGGCGCCGGAACGGCTGGCGAGGTATTCGACTGCGGCGGAACAAAGTCGAAATCGATCTCCTGATCGAGATGCGGAAGCTCGGTGTTGCGCTCGAACCTGTCATAGATAGTGGTCAGGCGACTTTCGATTTTGCTTTCGTATTGCTCGATCAGCGTAATGATTTCTTTGATGTAGCCGACCTTTTCCGGACTCTCCAGCGTCATTAACGCTGCGAATCGGCCTTTCTCGTTCTTTAGCTGATCGACGGCCAATAACAACGCCAACGGTTGCTGGTGCTCGGGAATGCTCTTCAGACTTTCGGTGAACAGGTCGATCGCCCGTAACGATTCCATGCCCGGACTGGGCGGATTCGGAGAGTCATCCGTCAGCAGGCGCAGGTAAAGCGTCAACTGGTTGAATTTGATCTGATCGACGCCGGGGAGCTTGTTGTTCAATTCATCCAGGTCAGACACTGAACTGGGGTCGGATTTCTTGATGTGTTCCATCAAGGCCTGACGGTCTTCGAGCAGCTTGAGCTTCTTGTTCAGATGGGTAATGACTCTCCGGTAAGTGCTTACGGACACGGCCAAGGCGAGAGGTTTGACTCGCATGTCCATGATCACCATGAGCCGGTTCAGGTTCTCCACCCGTTCCTTCTGGAACGTTCGCAATTCCCGCTTATATTGCCCGCTGGCTTTCAAATGCTTGAGCCATTCCCTGTTATCGATCAGCGACTGCACGAAGTCCGCCTGCATTTTGAGGAGTTTGAGCATGTGCACTTCAAGCTTGATCAGGGCCTCGGTTCTTTCGGTACTGCCTTCGGGTTGCAGCCGCACCTGCTCATGCAGGGCATCGTATTGTTGCGATGACCTTTCAATGGCCTTGTGCGCGTTATGAATGGGCTGGTAGCGCTGCATCAGTTCGTCCCGTATCGGTTTGAACGCCGGATGGCGTGGCATGCCGCCCTTGAGGCCGGTGTTGATTGCCAGCCATTCGTTTCGCTCGTTTCGGGTGACTGCCAGGGTTGCCCCGGCGCGACTGGCGTTATAGGTATTGGCGGTGTCGATGGCCACGGGGTCAGCCGGTTTGACGATGCGCCAGACCGCCCGTTCGGGCGTGGAGGCATCGAGATCCTGCAATGCCTGATAAGCATGGCCACGAATGACCAAGTAGCGTTTGCCTGCGTGACTGAACAGGCCGTCGACATCGGCGGCGGCAGTCCTGAAGTCCAGGTCCGTGCGAAAGGCAGCCAGACGCGTATCGGTCAGCGGCAAGCTGTCCGCGTCGAGTGGCGTGTGCGGGTGCCAGAGCCGGCTGACGGGATCGCGCAGAAGCAGCGGGCCGGAAGCGATCAGCTCGCTGGGCAGTCGGGCTCTGAGCAGTCCCGTGTCCGGATCTCTCGCAACCAGCGTGACGCGGCTGTTGGCCAGATCGACGTAGCGCCGTCCCCTGTGCACCCTGAAGCCATCGCTGTTGGCGTCCGGCAGCGCGGGGATGGCCGGCATGCTGTAACCCTCGATCGACTGCGGTGTTGTCGGCTGGCTCCTGAGGGGCGACTCGTTGAGCGTCACCGAAGGCGCCCGCGTGGGCATTATCGCGTCCGCATTGATGTCGCCCGTCTCGGACCGCGATGGCACTGTGCGGCGTGTCGAATTGACCCGGCCTGCGTCGATGTGGTGTGAAGGGGTGGGCGTACTCGGAGGCCGGGCCGGAGGGTGAACGTCGACCGCTACATTGAGGCGGGTGGGTGGTTTGATCACCATGGTTTCATCCTTGAAAAGTGTGCTGTGAGTGGCTCATGTCGCCAGTTCGAATATTTTCTGTGCGGTTTTGCCATCAATGCTTTCGCGCCAGATGGGGGCATGCTCGTGTCCGCTTCGGGCGTCCCTGCGTTGCGAGCTAATGCCCTGGCGGCTCTGCTCGAGGGTCTTGAGGTGGCCGCCGCGTGCGGTGAAGCCCTGCTTGGGGCTGTTCATGCGGTCGTAGTGAAAGTGCGCGTGCCAGAGGGGGGCGCCGGTGCTTCTGTCGTTGAGCGAATAAACGTCGAGAAAGTGTTTATCCGAGCCCTTGCCGGAGACCGTGCGTGGCTGGGTCTGCACCACGCTGATCTGTTCCTTGGCGATCAAGTAGGCCAGTCGGTCGGCGCTGAGAAACGCCTTGTCTTTGTACAGGCGAATCCGGATGTGTTCGCCTTCGCTACGCAGGCGGAGGCTGTCCTGCTGCAGACGCTGGACGAAGGTGACGGTGTCGGCGTCGGTGCGATCGGGGGCGGTATCGATCTGTCTGGCGAGGTGATCGCAAGCGTCCGCCTTGCTGCCGAGAAACTCGACAATATTGGTGGCATTGCGTTTTTCCCGTTCATCCTGCCAGGCCTGGTCGAGCCAGGATTGGGTGCGTTGCAGTTGCTGCCCGGCCTGTGCCCTGAGCGCTGGCAGAGGCGTGGCCTGCAGAGGCACGATCGGGCGCCACTGGCCCTCTTGCAGTGCGTAGGTGTGCATGACCTGAACGGCGTCCACGGGGCTCATGACATCAATCACTTCCACGCCGGTCTCGGAGCGGCGCGGGTGCCCGACCTTGATCTTGTCGACCCCGTGGTGCCTGGCGCGGAAAACCCGTCGGAGGCTGGCGGGCGGTGCGCTGCGATCCTGCGGCGGGATGAAGTCGAAGTCGATGGGCTGTTCGTGCGCCGGCAGCATCGACGTTTTCAGCAATTGCCGGTGATAACGGTTCAGGCTTTCTTCAAGTGTGGTTTCGAAAGCCTGGACCGCCTCGACGATCTTTGCGTGTGAACGGGCAGGCTCGGCGCCGGGCGGCAACGGCATGTGTTCGAACGCGGCGCGAATGGCCGTGCATTGATCGAACAGGCTGCTCAGCACCGCAACGCGGGTTTCTTCCGGCATGCCCTTGAGTGCCCGGTAGGAGAACGTTACCTGGCCGAACGAATACGCCAGGTACTTGGCATTGAAGTCATGGCTGGCCAGGGAGGTTGCGGCATCGGGCAGCGTGCGACTTTCGGCATAGACCCAGAAGGCGACGATTTCATGAATTTCTATCGGGTCGTACGCCGCCGCCTTCAACTCCTCCTCGGACAGGCGCCACTTGTGCAACAGTTCCTCGGCAAAATGCTCACGCTGTTTCATGACTACCAGCTTGTCCGCCAGATGTGTGGCGACTGCGCGGTATTCGGTGTCGGGGCCGCCGAAGATCGGGCCGTCGAGCAACTTGCGTGAATCGTTGGCGATCATCAACTGGTTGCAGGACAGGATCTGTCCCTTGCGCAGCGTGATCAGTTTGTTTTTGTAGGCCTCACGGCCCTTGATGGCGACGACGGCCTCCTTGTGTTCGAGGTGCAGACTGACGGTTTTTTCCAGTATTCCCAGTTCTCGTCGGTGCTGGTCTTCCAGTTGCACCAGGATGTTTCGCTCGTTCTGCTTGTCTTTGGCTGCCAGCCATCGGTATCCCAACTGATCGGTCATGGTGATCGCCTGCTCTAATTCCAGATCCATCAACCGCAGCTCCAAGGCCAGATCGGCTGAATGGCTGGCGGCGGACGTTTGCCCCCGTCTGCGCATCCCGCTGGTACCGCCCACCTGGGCGGCGACCCAGCCATGCCGCGCATCGAAAACAATCGGCTCCGAGCGCCCCGGGCGTGTCCCGATGTAAATATTGCCGTGGTCCCGGGCCACGGGATCTGCGGGATGAACGATGCGCATGACCGTCGACCTCGGTGAGGACGCGTCCAGATCATGCAGCACCTGATACGCGTGTTCTGCGATGACTGCATACAGCTTGCCGTTGAATCGGTACAGACGATCCGACCCGGGCTCGATACCGCTGAAATCGAGCGCCGTACGAAAGGCTTCGAGGCGTGCGTCAGACAGGAGAAAAGTGGCCGGTCTGGCGTCATCGAGCGGATGCCACAGCCGGCTCTGTGCATCGCGTATCAACACGGGGCCGGAGGGGCTGAGCTCACTGGGCAGGCGGGCCCGGTAGAGTCCCGTGTCCGGATCCTTCTTCACCAGCGCGACGCGGTCGTCTGGCAGGTCGACGTAGTCGCGCCCCTTGAACGTCCGTAATCCCTGGTCATCGGCAGGCGGCAAGCGGATATCGGCGCTCTGCCAGTAATCTTCCAGCGATCGCATCTCAGGACGGTGACTGACTGGCGTGGAGGACGCCGCCGTGATTGTGACCGCAGGCACGCGGTGGATGGCATCCAGATCAGGGCTGTCCGGCGTATACCGGGCAGGGGGGCGCGCACCGGCGCTGGATACTCGCGTGCGCGGCGCTTGCCCGCTGACGACAGCGCCGGGACGTGGATGGACATCGACAATTGCCGTGCCCCTGATGGGTGGTTTCGGTGACATTTCTTCATCCTTGAAGGGTTGTCACATCGGCTGCCGATAATGGCTGGCCGATGGGGAGTCAGGTTGTGTGGCCGGTTTTGGCGCCGCAGGGGGGGCGAGACCGGCAAGGTATCGGCTCAAAGAGAAACCGACCATTGCCGTCGGAATTGGTCAAAATTTGTGCTATATTCCGCGCCCGCGATTTTTCATCTCAACACCGGTCGTCGACATGCAAGCAGCCAAGCCGTTATTTGACTATCCAAAATATTGGGCCGAATGTTTCGGACCAGCGCCATTCCTGCCAATGAGCAGGGAGGAGATGGATCAGCTTGGCTGGGATTCGTGCGACATCATCATTGTTACCGGTGATGCCTACGTCGATCACCCGTCGTTCGGCATGGCGATCATCGGCCGGCTGCTGGAGTCCCAGGGCTTCCGCGTCGGGATCATTGCGCAGCCGAACTGGCAGTCCAAAGACGACTTCATGAAGCTTGGCGAGCCCAACCTGTTCTTCGGGGTGGCGGCCGGCAACATGGACTCGATGATCAACCGCTACACCGCGGACAAGAAAATCCGTTCCGACGATGCCTATACGCCGGGCGGCATGGCCGGCAAGCGTCCGGATCGCGCGAGCCTGGTTTACAGCCAGCGCTGCAAAGAGGCCTACAAGCACGTACCGATCGTGCTCGGCGGCATCGAAGCCTCGCTGCGCCGCATCGCGCACTATGACTACTGGCAGGACCGTGTGCGTAACTCGATCCTGATCGACGCCAGCGCCGACATTCTGCTGTACGGCAACGCCGAGCGCGCCATTGTCGAAGTGGCCCAGCGTCTGTCCTACGGTCACAAGATCGAAGACATCACCGACGTGCGTGGCACCGCGTTCATCCGTCGTGACACGCCGCAAGGCTGGTACGAAGTCGACTCCACGCGCATCGACCGTCCGGGCAAGATCGACAAGATCATCAACCCGTACGTGAACACCCAGGACACCCAGGCCTGCGCCATCGAGCAAGAAAAAGGCCCGGTGGATGATCCCGAGGAAGCCAAGGTCGTGCAGATCCTGGCCAGCCCGAAGATGACCCGCGACAAGACCGTGATCCGCCTGCCGTCGATGGAAAAGGTGCGTAACGACCCGGTGCTGTACGCCCACGCCAACCGCGTGCTGCACCTGGAAACCAACCCGGGCAACGCCCGTGCGCTGGTGCAGAAGCATGGCGAGATCGACGTCTGGTTCAACCCGCCGCCGATTCCGATGACCACTGAAGAAATGGACTACGTGTTCGGCATGCCTTACGCCCGGGTTCCGCACCCGGCGTACGGCAAGGAAAAGATCCCGGCCTACGACATGATCCGTTTCTCGGTGAACATCATGCGTGGCTGCTTCGGCGGCTGCACCTTCTGCTCGATCACCGAGCACGAAGGCCGGATCATCCAGAACCGTTCCGAAGAGTCGATCATTCGCGAAATCGAAGAGATCCGCGACAAGGTGCCAGGCTTCACCGGGGTCATTTCCGACCTCGGCGGCCCGACCGCAAACATGTACCGCATCGCCTGTAAAACGCCGGAAATCGAATCCGCGTGCCGCAAGCCGTCCTGCGTGTTCCCGGGCATCTGCCCGAACCTGAACACCGACCACTCGTCGCTGATTCAGCTGTACCGCAGCGCCCGTGCCTTGCCGGGCGTGAAGAAGATCCTGATCGCTTCCGGCCTGCGTTACGACCTCGCGGTCGAGTCGCCGGAGTACGTCAAGGAACTGGTGACCCACCACGTCGGCGGCTACCTGAAGATCGCCCCGGAACACACCGAGGAAGGTCCGCTCAACCAGATGATGAAACCGGGCATCGGCAGCTATGACAAGTTCAAGCGCATGTTCGAGAAGTACACCAAGGAAGCGGGCAAAGAGCAGTACCTGATTCCGTACTTCATCGCCGCCCACCCGGGCACCACCGACGAAGACATGATGAACCTGGCGCTGTGGCTCAAGGGCAACGGTTTCCGTGCCGACCAGGTGCAGGCGTTCTACCCGTCGCCGATGGCCACCGCCACCGCGATGTACCACTCGGGCAAGAACCCGCTGCGCAAGGTCACCTACAAGAGCGACGGCGTGACCATCGTCAAGAGCGAAGAGCAGCGTCGTCTGCACAAGGCGTTCTTGCGTTATCACGACCCGAAAGGCTGGCCGATGCTGCGTGAAGCGCTGATCCGCATGGGCCGCGCTGATCTGATCGGTTCGGGCAAGGACCAATTGATTCCGATGCACCAGCCGGCCACCGACAGCTACCAGAGCGCACGTCGCAAGAACTCGACGCCGGCCGGCAGCCATAAAGTGGCGAAGGAAGGCAAAGAGAAGACCACCAAGATCCTCACCCAGCACAACGGCCTGCCGCCGCGTGCCAGTGATGGTGGTAATCCGTGGGACAAGCGTGAGCAGGCCAAGGCGGCGGCATTCGCCCGCAACCAGCAGGCGGCCAAGGAGCGTAAGGACGCGGCCAAGGGCAAAGGGCCGAAACCGGCGCGCAAGCCGGTCGTCCCGCGCTAAGCAACGCTTGAGCTGAACAGAACGCCAACCTTCGGGTTGGCGTTTTGCGTTTCCGGGATTGGATTTATGTTGGCTGCAAGATCCATCCCCCTCACCCCAACCCTCTCCCCCATGGGGGGCGAGGGGGAAGGGAGCAGATCTTCATGCTTTTCAAGATCTGAGTCCGACTCAAGACTTTCACGCCGGCGTACCCTCTTCCTCCGAGAAAGGCCAGGGACGGGAGCCGATCTGAGTGCTTTTCAAAATCGCAGTTCGGCTCGGAGTTTCAGGTCGGTGTAGCTCGCATGATCAACTCGGTCAGTCCGCTCTCTCTCCGGGAAAGATCCAGGGACGGGAGCCGATCTGTGTGCTTTTCAAAATCGCAGTTCGGCTCGGAGTTTCAGGTCGGTGTAGCTCGAATGGTCAACTCGGTCAGTTCCCTCTCCCTCCGGGAGAGGGCTAGGGTGAGGGGCTCTTCGCAACATTTACGTGCAATGAGGCCAAACCATTTCCCCGCATCGCCCGATTTTGGTGCTGTACTGCCCTGAGCATTCCGGGAAAGCGCCCAAGCCTGTGCATGGCATAAGTCTTGCGCGCTTTCGAATACGCTTGGGCTCGCAGGAGGCACGCCGTGTCGATTCATGTCGCATTGCATCACGTTACGCATTACCGCTACGACCGCGCTGTCGAACTCGGCCCGCAGATCGTTCGCCTGCGCCCGGCTGCCCACAGCCGCACGCGGATTCTTTCATATGCACTGAAAGTCTCGCCCGAGCAGCATTTCATCAACTGGCAGCAGGATCCCCAGGGCAACTACCTGGCGCGTCTGGTGTTCCCCGAGAAAACCGATGAGTTGCGCATCGAAGTCGATCTGCTGGCCGAGATGGCCGTGTTCAACCCGTTCGACTTCTTCCTTGAGCCCTACGCCGAGAAAATCCCCTTCACCTATGCCGCCGATGAGCGCAAGGAGCTGGCGCCGTACCTCGAAACCCTGCCGCTGACGCCGACCTTCAAAGCCTATCTGGACGGCATCGACCGCACGCCGTTGCCGGCCGTGGACTTTCTGGTAGCGCTCAACCAGCGTCTGAGCGAGGACATCAATTACCTGATCCGCATGGAGCCGGGCGTGCAAACCCCGGAACACACCCTCGAACACGCCTCTGGCTCGTGTCGCGACTCGGCGTGGTTGCTGGTGCAATTGCTGCGTAACCTTGGCCTCGCGGCGCGATTCGTCTCCGGTTACCTGATTCAACTGACCGCCGATGTGAAAAGCCTCGATGGTCCGTCCGGCACCGAAGTCGATTTCACCGATCTGCACGCCTGGTGCGAAGTCTATCTGCCGGGCGCCGGCTGGATCGGCCTCGACGCCACTTCCGGGCTGTTCGCCGGCGAAGGGCATATCCCGCTGGCCTGCAGTCCCGATCCGTCCTCGGCGGCACCGATCAGTGGCTTGGTCGAACCGTGCGAGTGTGAGTTCAGCCACGAAATGTCGGTGGAACGGATCTGGGAAGCCCCACGGGTCACCCAGCCCTACAGCGAGGAGCAATGGCTGGCGATTCAGGCGCTGGGCCGCCAGATCGATGCCGACCTGCTGGAAGGGGATGTGCGTCTGACCATGGGCGGCGAACCGACGTTCGTCTCCATTGATGACCCGGACGGCGCCGAATGGAACACCGCCGCCCTGGGGGCGGACAAGCGTCGGCTTTCGGCCGAACTGTTCCAGCGCCTGCGCAAGCATTACGCACCGCAAGGGCTGGTGCATTTCGGGCAGGGCAAATGGTATCCGGGCGAGCAGCTGCCGCGCTGGTCGCTCAATTGTTATTGGCGCCGTGATGGCGTGCCGATCTGGCACAACGACGCACTGATCGCCGATGAGCAGCAAGATTACGGCGCTGACGGCGAGCTGGCCGGACGCTTTCTGGCGAGCGTCGCCGAGCGTCTGAAATTGCCTGCGCGCTTTGTCTTCCCGGCTTACGAGGACCATTTCTATTACCTGTGGCGCGAGGGGGCGTTGCCGGGCAATGTCAGCGCCGAGGATTCGCGTCTGGAAGAACCTCTGGAGCGCGCCCGGCTGCGCAAGGTTTTCAGCCAGGGTCTCGACAAGGTCATCGGCCAGGTACTGCCGCTGGCGCGCACGGCCAAGGGCGATCAATGGCAGAGCGGGCGCTGGTATCTGCGTGACGAACATTGCCGTCTGGTCCCGGGGGATTCGCCGCTGGGCTATCGGCTGCCGCTCGGTTCACAGCCGTGGGTAAAAGCCGCCGAGTATCCGTTCATCCATCCTCAGGATCCGAATCAGGATTTTCCCGCGTTGCCGGATACCGCGCAGCTCAACCGCCACGCTGAACCTGCGAGCGTTGACGAGCGTGTGCCGCAGATCGACGAATCCGCCGACTGGCTGACCCGCACCGCGTTTTGCGCCGAAGCTCGCGAGGGGCGTTTGTACCTGTTCATGCCGCCGCTGGAGCGGCTCGAGGACTATCTGGAGCTGGTCGCGGCCATTGAGGCGACGGCCGCAGAACTGCGTTGCCCGGTGCTGCTGGAAGGCTACGAACCGCCAGGCGATCCGCGCCTGAGCAACTTGCGCATCACCCCGGATCCGGGCGTGATCGAGGTCAACGTGCAGCCGTCGGCAACCTGGGAAGAGTTGGTCGAACGCACCGAGTTTCTTTATGAACAGGCACGCCAGACCCGCCTGACCACCGAGAAATTCATGATCGACGGCCGCCATACCGGCACTGGCGGGGGCAACCATTTCGTGCTCGGCGGCGCGACACCGGCGGACTCGCCGTTTCTGCGCCGTCCGGACCTGCTGCGCAGCCTGATCAGTTATTGGCACAACCACCCGTCGCTGTCGTATCTGTTTTCCGGCTTGTTCATCGGGCCGACCTCCCAGGCGCCACGGGTCGACGAGGCGCGTAACGATGCGTTGTATGAACTGGAAGTCGCCTTCGCGCAAATGCCGGCGCCGGGCGAGGAGTGTGCGCCGTGGCTGGTCGACCGGCTGTTGCGCAACTTGCTGATCGACGTCACCGGCAACACCCATCGCGCCGAATTCTGCATTGATAAGCTGTATTCCCCGGACGGTGCCACCGGGCGCCTCGGTCTGTTGGAGTTGCGCGCCTTCGAGATGCCGCCCCATGCGCGCATGAGTCTGGCTCAGCAGTTGTTGTTGCGGGCGCTGGTTGCACGATTCTGGCGCGAGCCCTATGCGCCGCCGAAACTGGCGCGCTGGGGGACTGAACTGCACGACCGCTTCATGCTGCCGCATTTCATTGAGCAGGATTTCGCCGACGTCATCGTCGAACTCAACAATGCCGGTTATCCATTGCGCGCCGAATGGTTCGCCGCGCATCTGGAATTCCGCTTTCCCAAGGTGGGCGATTACGCGGTCAATGGCATCGAACTGGAACTGCGGCAGGCGCTGGAGCCTTGGCATGTGTTGGGCGAGGAGGGCACGGCGGGTGGCACGGTGCGTTATGTCGATTCGTCGCTGGAGCGTTTGCAGGTCAGGCTCAAGGGCTTGCCGCCGCAGCGTTACCTGCTGACCTGCAACGGCATCCCGGTGCCGCTGCAACCGACCGGGCGGATCGGCGAGTTCGTCGCCGGCGTGCGCTTTCGGGCCTGGCAACCGGCCAATTGCCTGCAGCCGACGATTCCGGTGCACGCGCCGCTGGTGTTCGACCTGCTCGACACCTGGATGCAACGTTCGCTGGGCGGTTGTCAGTACCACGTGGCGCACCCGGGCGGGCGCAACTACGAGACACTGCCGGTCAATGCCAACGAGGCGGAGAGCCGGCGCATGGCGCGTTTCTTCCGCATCGGCCACACGCCGGGGAAACTTCCGATACCGAATCCGACCGTTTCCGACGAACTGCCGATGACGCTCGATTTGCGACGTTTCTAATTCCTGCGCGACGTGCGGATTTTTCGTATATCCGGGCGTCATCTGCCTGCGTTAGTCTGACCGTTCCTTGCTGTCTGCCGAGCTTTCCATGCCTGACCTGCTAGACCGCTACCCGCTCACTGCGGGCACTTATCACGAACTGCTCGATGGCAGTGGTGCAGTGCGCCCGCACTGGCAGCGGCTGTTCGATCATTTACAGCGCAGCAGCCCGGCGCAACTGGTGCAGCGTCAGGCGTTGCTGGCCCGGCAGATTCAGGAAAACGGCGTCACCTATAACGTCTACGCCGACCCGAAGGGCGCTGATCGGCCGTGGGAGCTGGACCTGTTGCCGCACGTGATCGCCGCTGACGAGTGGCAGCACCTGTCAGCCGGAATCGCCCAGCGGGCGCGCCTGCTCAATGCGGTGCTGGCCGATCTGTACGGCCCGCAACGGTTGATCAGCGAAGGGCTGTTGCCGGCGGAGCTGGTCTTCGGTCACAACAATTTCCTCTGGCCTTGCCAAGGCATTGCGCCGCCGGAAGAGAACTTTCTGCATCTGTACGCCGTGGATCTGGCGCGCACGCCGGACGGGCGCTGGTGGGTGACGGCGGATCGCACTCAGGCGCCGTCGGGGGCCGGTTATGCGCTGGAAAACCGCACCATCGTCTCGCGGGCGTTTCCCGAGTTGTACCGCGATCTGAAGGTGCAGCACCTGGCCGGGTTCTTCCGTACCCTGCAGGAAACCCTCGCGCGGCAGGCGCCCTGTGACGACGACGCGCCGCTGGTGGTGCTGCTGACGCCCGGACGCTTCAACGAAAGCTATTTCGAACACCTTTATCTGGCGCGCCAGCTCGGTTATCCGCTGGTTGAGGGCGGCGATCTGACGGTGCGCGATGCCACGGTGTTCCTGAAAACCCTCAGCGGTTTGCGCCGGGTCCACGCGATCATGCGCCGGCTCGACGATGACTTCTGCGATCCGCTTGAGTTGCGTACCGATTCGGCGCTCGGCGTACCCGGCTTGCTGGAAGCGGTGCGGCAGGGTCGGGTGCTGGTGGCCAACGCCCTGGGCAGCGGTGTGCTGGAGTCACCGGGGTTGCTCGGGTTTCTGCCGAAGATCAATCAATACCTGTTTGGCGAAGAGCTGATCCTGCCGTCCATCGCCACCTGGTGGTGCGGCGAGGCGCCGGTGCTGGCGCAGGCCCTGGAAAAACTGCCGGAGCTGCTGATCAAACCGGCCTTCCCCTCACAAAGTTTTGCCCCGGTGTTCGGCCGGGATCTGAGTGAGCAACAGCGTCAGGCGCTCGCCGAGCGCATGCAGGCCCGGCCCTATGCCTACGTGGCGCAAGAGCTGGCGCAGCTGTCACAGGCGCCGATCTGGCAAGCCGAGGACGGCCAGTTGCAACCGCGGGCCATCGGCATGCGCATGTACGCCGTGGCCAGTCGCGACGGCTACCGCGTGCTGCCCGGTGGCCTGATCCGGGTGGCCGCCGAGGCCGATGCCGAAGTGGTGTCGATGCAACGCGGCGGTGCGAGCAAGGACACCTGGGTGTTGGGCGAGCGCCCGCCGAGTGGTGAGCAATGGAAAACCCAGCGCAATGTCGGTGTGCATGATCTGGTGCGCCGCGATCCATATCTGCCGTCACGGGTGGTGGAAAACCTGTTCTGGTTCGGCCGCTATTGCGAGCGTTGCGATGACAGTGCGCGATTGCTGCGCATCATGCTCGCGCGGTATGTCGATGGCGATGATCCGCAGGCCTTGCAAGCGGCGGTCGATCTCGGCGAGCGGCTGACGTTGTTGCCAGACGAAGGTGAATTGCCGGAGCGACTGCTCGCCGCATTGCTCGGTGAAGACTGGTCATTCAGCCTGCGTTCCAACCTGCAGCGCTTGCAGTGGGCCGCCTCGCAGGTGCGCGGCAAGCTCTCCCGGGAAAACTGGCAGGCCTTGGTGGAGTTGCAGCGTGAAGCCATGGAGCTGGACACCGACGCGCCGGACTTCGGCGAGTTGCTGGACTTTCTCAACCGCCTGGTGATGTCGCTGGCGGCGCTGTCCGGGTTCGCCCTGGACGACATGACCCGCGACGAAGGCTGGCGCTTTTTGATGATCGGTCGGCGCATCGAACGCCTGCAGTTTCTCAGCAGCAGCCTTGCGGCGTTCCTGCGAGGGAGCGCCGCGTTCGATCAGGCAGGGCTTGAGTGGCTGCTGGAGCTGGGCAACAGCAGCATCACTTACCGTTCTCGTTATCTGGCGGTGGCGCAGTTGATCCCGGTGCTCGACTTGTTGCTGCTCGACGAACAGAACCCGCATGCAGTGTTGTTCCAGTTGAAACTGGTGACCCGCACGCTGAAACGCCTGAACGATGATTTCGGCGTGCCCCGCGAGGCCGGACTGTCGCAACTGGTCGAGCGTCTGGCACGCTTTGATCTGGGTTGTCTGGAGAATTCGCTGTTCGGCGAATCCAGCGTGCGCGCCGCACTCGATGGTCTGGCGGACTTGCTGCAAGACATCGCCGAGGCCAGCGGGCAAGTCTCGGATCGCCTGGCCCTGCGCCACTTTGCCCATGTCGATGATGTCAGCCAGCGGACGGTGTCAGTCTGATGAGCGCGAATTACCAGATCTTCCACGACACTTGTTATCACTACGACAGCCCGGTGTCGCTGGCGCAGCAATTGGCGCACTTGTGGCCCCGTGAATGCACATGGCAGCGCTGCACCGAACAGCAATTGCTGATCAGTCCGGAGCCGACAACCCGGCGTGACGAACTCGATGTCTTCGGCAATCCGCTGACCCGTCTGGCCTTCGAGCGGCCGCACGACGAGTTGCAGGTCAACGCACGGCTCACCGTTGAAGTGCTGGCGCGACCGCCGGCGGACTTCAATCTGTCCCCGGCGTGGGAGCAGACGTGCAATGCGCTGACCTACAGCAGTCAGCCGTTGTCCGCCGCAATGTTGGAGGCTTGTCGTTATCGCTTTCAGTCACCCTACGTGCACCTGAAACGCAGCTTCGTCGAGTTCTCCGAAAGCTGCTTCCCGCCGGGCCGGCCTTTGATGCTGGGCGTGCAGGCCTTGATGCAGAAGATTTTTAGCGAGTTCACGTTCGATGCCGAGGCCACGCAGGTGGCGACGCCGCTGGTGGAGGTGCTGGAGCGCCGCCGTGGCGTGTGTCAGGACTTCGCCCACCTGATGCTCGCCTGTGTGCGCTCGCGAGGGCTGGCGGCGCGTTACATCAGCGGCTATCTGCTGACCCAGCCACCGCCGGGACAGCCACGTCTGATCGGCGCCGATGCGTCGCACGCCTGGGTGTCAGTGTTCTGTCCGGTATTGGGTTGGGTGGATTTCGATCCGACCAACAATGTGCAGCCGGCGCTGGAGCACATCACCCTGGCCTGGGGCCGGGACTTTTCCGATGTGTCGCCGTTGCGAGGGGTGATTCTGGGGGGCGGTAGCCACGACCCGGAAGTGCGGGTCACCGTGATGCCACTGGACTGAAGACAACTCGAGCGTGAGGAGCTTTTGTGGCGAGGGGATTTATCCCCGATCGGCTGCGAAGCAGTCGCCCAGTCCAGACAACTCATTCGATTAGGCCGGACACAGGGGCCGCTTCGCGACCCATCGGGGATAAATCCCCTCGCCACAGATCGCTCCCTCAGGGAGCGAATCAGCAATCAGCTCAGGCGTCGGGCGCCTGATCTTTCGGTGCTTCAACATCATCATCGTCATCAGTCGCCACTTCACCGTCAGGGTTCAGTGCCGCTTCTTCAGCCATTTGTTTCTTGCGCTGAAGCTTTTCCTCTTTCTTCTGTTCCTTTGCCAGGTCTCGTTGACGTTTGGCGAAGGAGTAATTGGGTTTGGCCATGGGCGATCCTCTGGGGTCGAAGGTGAGGTTGAGCGGCGCGTATTCTGCCCTGTATCGGTGTCCGGCGGTTAGCCGGGTTTTTGGTCGACCCACTTCGGCGTGACGGTCGGCTTCCACTGATCGAGGGCGTCGAGCAAGGTGTCTGGCGATTCGCTCACTTGCAGCATGTCACGGTGTGGCGCACGAACGAAGCCTTCGCCGACGATATGGTCAAGAAAAGCGGTGAGTCTGCTGTAAAAACCGTTCACTTCCAGCAGCCCCAGCGGCTTGCCGTGGTAGCCGAGCTGGCCCCAGGTCCAGACTTCGAACAGCTCCTCCAGCGTGCCGAGGCCGCCGGGCAGGGCGATGAATGCATCGCTGAGTTCAGCCATGCGCGCCTTGCGCGCGTGCATGCCGTCGACCACTTCCAGGCGTGTCAGGCTTTTGTGGCCGATTTCCTTGTCCATCAGGCTCTGCGGAATGATCCCGATCACTTCACCACCGGCGGCCAGTGCGGCATCGGCGACCAGCCCCATCAAGCCCACGGCACCACCGCCGTAGACCAGGGTCAACTGGCGCTCGGCCAGCGCGCGGCCAAGGGCTTTGGCGGCTTCAGTGTAAGCCGGATCGGTACCGGCGTTGGCACCGCAAAATACACAAACGGATGTGAGAGACATGCCTTCCTCCTGGGTCAATCCGTCACAGGGTAACGGCTGGCACGCCCTGATCCAAGGGCTAGACTTCTCGCTCCGGCGATTCAAAAGTACCGCTGGCGCCGCAGGCATAGGCGGCAAGCAAACTGCACAACAGACCGTTAAAGAACATGACAGGCACTCCGTCTCAGTAGATGGGCCGATCATAGGGGCGTCCGTTGCATCTGGCCGGTAGATTGTTTCGATGAGTGTCATAGCCTGAAAGTTGTATACAATTTTTGACTCAAGTCATAGGAACTTGCGAAGATTTCAGGCAGTCTTTCCATCATTCGTGTTTTGTTAACCCTGCCTTGGAGATTCACCATGTTTTCCAAAGTTGTTGCGGTATCCCTGCTGGCGCTGGCCAGCAGCCAATTGATGGCTGCCGAGTGCAAAACCACCGTTGACTCCACCGATCAGATGTCCTTCAACACCAAGGAAATCGTGATCGACAAGAGCTGCAAGACGTTCACCGTCGAACTGACCCACTCCGGCAGCCTGCCGAAAAACGTCATGGGCCATAACCTGGTGATCAGCAAAGAAGCGGACATGCAGCCGATTGCTACTGACGGCCTGGCTGCCGGCATCGACAAGAACTACCTGAAAGACGGCGACGCGCGCGTCATCGCTCACACCAAGATCATCGGTGCCAAGGAAACCGACTCGTTGACTTTCGACGTGTCGAAACTGAATGCCGCTGAAAAATACGGCTTCTTCTGCTCGTTCCCGGGCCACATCTCGATGATGAAAGGCACCATTACGGTCAAGTAAGGCGGGCCACCGTGTCATCGTTCATCGCGGGCAAGCCCGCCCCCACAGGTTCTATGTCTGCCACAACTTTTGTGTACACCTGAAATCCTGTGAGAGCGGGCTTGCCTGCGAAGAGGCCATCCGCCTCGAGCGATGTTCTGGCCAAAGAAAAGCCCGCTGAGGATCACGCCTCAGCGGGCTTTTTCATTCCATCACCGATCAGGGTGCGAACGGCATGACGCGCTTGTGATGAGTCTTGTTGTACGTGTTGACGATGATGTCGAACGCTTCCTGGCGCACCGGCTCGCCATGCAGGAAGGCGTCGATCTCGGCATAGGTCACACCGTGGGAGGCTTCGTCCGGTTTGCCCGGCGACAGATCCTCAAGGTCCGCCGTAGGGACTTTTTCGACCAACGACTCCGGCGCACCGAAGCTGCGGGCAATCGCCCGGACCTGGTTTTTCACCAGGCCGCTGAGCGGGGCCAGGTCGCAGGCGCCGTCACCGAACTTGGTGAAGAAACCCATCACGGCTTCCGCCGCGTGGTCGGTGCCGATCACCAGACCGTGGGCCGCGCCGGCGATGGTGTACTGGGCGACCATGCGCATCCGCGCCTTGGTGTTGCCGAGCACAAAATCCACCGACACCGCGTGCTTGCCTTCGAACGCCGCAACTTCACTGGCCAGCGACTTCACCGCCGGTCCGATGTTGACGGTGTGGCGCTCGTCCGGGGCGATGAAATCCACCGAGGCCTGGGCGTCGTGTTCGTCGAACTGGGTTTCGTACGGCAGGCGCACGGCGATGAACTTGTAGCTGTCGTCGCCAGTGCGCTCGCGCAGTTCACGCATGGCACGCTGGGCCAGGAGGCCGGCGGTCAGCGAGTCGACACCGCCGCTGATGCCCAGCACCAGCGTCTTGAGCCCGGAATAGACCAGGCAATCCTGAATAAAGGTAATGCGCCGGGCGACTTCGGCCTGCAGGGCCTGGTAGTCAGCGAACGGCGGTTGCACCTTGAGCTGTTCAGCAATCTCACGCTGTACGGCTTGCATGAATTCACTCCTTGCTAGATAGACTGGAATCGGCAGGAACCTGGAACACGTGTCGCAAATAGGCGACGAAATTCGGGTCTTTACAGTGGGTCTTGCCTGGCTCGTCGGAGATCTTCGCCACCGGCTGGCCGTTGCAGGCGGTCATTTTAAGCACGATGCTCATCGGTTCGACACCTGGAATGTCACAGGTCAGGTTGGTGCCGATGCCGAAGCTCACGTTGATCCGGCCGTGCAGGGCGCGGAAAATTTCCAGCGACCTGGGCAGGGTCAGGCTGTCGGAGAACACCAGGGTCTTGCTCATCGGGTCGATGCCGAGCTTGTGGTAGTGCGCGATGCATTTTTCACCCCAGGCCACGGGATCGCCGGAGTCATGACGCAAACCGTCAAACAGCTTGGCGAAGAATAGGTCGAAATCGCCGAGGAATGCATCGGTGGTGATGCAGTCGGTCAGGGCGATCCCCAGCAAGCCACGGTACTCGCGGACCCAGCAATCGAGCGCAGCGATCTGGCTGTCGATCAGCCGCGGGCCGAGTTGCTGGTGGGCCATGATCCATTCGTGGGCCATGGTGCCCAACGGTTTCATGTCCAGCTCGCGAGACAGGTGCACGTTGCTGGTGCCGACGAAGCGCCCGGGGAAATCGTGCTTGAGCACGTTCACCACTTCTTCCTGCACGCGGTACGAGAAGCGTCGACGGGTACCGAAATCGGCTACCTGCAATTGCGCCAGTTCATCGGCAGAGGCATTCGCGGTGAGCCAGTCGAACTTGCGGTAAAGCTGCTCGCGGGCCTGCTCGAGCACCGTGTCGCGGTAGCGATAGCGGTTGCGCACTTCGCTGACGATGGCCAGCAACGGCACTTCGTAGAGGATCACATGCAACCACGGCCCGCGCAGGCGGATGAACAGCTCGCCGTTCTCGATGCCGGTGTGCAGGTAGCGCAGGTTGAAGCGGAACAGCCCGAGAAAACGCAGGAAATCCGGTTTGATGAAGCTGATGCGCTCAAGAAAACTCAACTGGTCGGCGCTCAGGCTCAATTCGGCCAGACGCTCGACTTGAAAACGGATCTCGGCCAGATACGGGCGCAGATCCTCGGCGTTACGGCAACGGAACTCCCATTCGACTTCGACGTTGGGGTAGTTGTGCAGCACCGCCTGCATCATCGTCAGTTTGTAGAAGTCGGTGTCGAGCAGGTTCTGCACGATGCGATCGGCAAACACACTCTCGCTCATAAACGGGGTCTCCAGGTGCACCGCGCCCTGCGCGGTATCAAACAATGGTGCTAGTGGCGCATATCAGCGGCAGGGATTGCCAGCGATTTCTGCTGTGCGTGAGGTCAACCGGGGCGAGCGGGAGCAAGCGCCCTCGCCACTGGAGGTGTGTCAGGCGATTGATAGTCAGGCATCCGGGCTATCAATCTGTTCGAGCATCCACTTCACAAAATCGCGCACCTTCGGCACCTCCGCCGCGTGCTCCGGATAGGCCAGGTAATAAGCGTCGGAACTGGGCATTGCATGCTGCCAGGGAATGACCAGTTTGCCGTCGGCCAATTCCTCTTCCACTAGAAACCGTGGCAACAACGCCACACCGCAACCGACCTGGGCGGCGCGGATGCACATATAAAAGGTTTCGAAGCGGGGTCCGTGGTAGCTGTGCTCGGTCTGGTAACCCTGGCTGTCGAACCAGTCGTGCCAGGCCTGCGGGCGCGAGGCGTTTTGCAGCAGCACCAGGTCGGTCAGTTGCGTCGGGTCAGTGAAGGGTTTGTCCGGCAGGCTGCCCGGCGCACAGACCGGCACCAGCTCCTCGCCAAACAACTTCAGGCACTCGGTGCCGGGGCGTGAACCCTGGCCGAAGTAGAACGCCAGATCGCTGCGCCCTTGCAGCAAATCATCCGCCTCCTGCTCGTTGCAAAGATCGAGGTGAATCGACGGGTGGCGCAGGCGCCAGCCTTTGAGGCGCGGCACCAGCCAGCGGGCGCCGAAGGTCGAAGGCGTAGACACGCGCAGGACTTCGGTCTCGCCGCCGTAGGAACGCAGGTAATGCGTCGACATTTCCACCTGGGTGAGGATTTTTCGGACTTCCACCAGGTACAAATCCCCGGCCGGGGTCATCTGCAGGCGACGACGCACGCGGCGGAACAACAAGTGCTGCAACAACTCCTCAAGCTGCGCCACCTGTTTGCTGACGGCGCTCTGGGTCAGGTTCAGCTCCTCGGCGGCCCGGGTGAAACTCAAGTGTCGGGTCACGGCCTCGAAGCACTGCAACGCGGTGATCGACGGCAGGTGGCGTTTATTCAGCATGGGTGGTCCTTTTCTTGTCTTTCTCAGCGCAGCATGAATAAACGGAATGATATCTCGCGTAAAGGTCGTTTGTTGCCTCGCCATTGTGACGCTACAACTAAAGGCCTGCCCGGTCGCGAAAAAGCGTCCGCACACATTCAGTTTTTTGCTTGAGGAGTGACCCATGGTTGCCGCATTGCTTGATCGTCTCGGTGTGAACCCGGCCCTGTACCAGAACGGCAAGGTGCCGGTGCATTCGCCCATCGACGGCAGCCGCATCGCTGCGGTGAACTGGGAAGGCCCGGCCGAAGTCGAGCAGCACATCAGTCGCGCAGATCATGCGTTCGAGCAATGGCGCAAGGTTCCGGCTCCGCGTCGCGGCGAACTGGTGCGTCAGTTCGGCGAAGTGTTGCGCGAATACAAGGCCGATCTCGGCGAGCTGGTGTCGTGGGAAGCGGGCAAGATCACCCAGGAAGGTTTGGGTGAAGTGCAGGAGATGATCGACATCTGCGACTTCGCCGTCGGCCTGTCCCGTCAGTTGTACGGCTTGACCATCGCCTCCGAGCGCCCGGGCCACCACATGCGTGAAACCTGGCATCCACTGGGCGTGGTCGGCGTGATCAGTGCGTTCAACTTCCCGGTCGCGGTGTGGGCGTGGAACACCACGCTGGCGCTGGTCTGCGGCAACCCGGTGGTGTGGAAACCGTCGGAGAAAACCCCGCTGACTGCACTGGCCTGCCAGGCACTGTTTGATCGTGTGGTGAAGAATTTCACCGATGCCCCGGCCAACTTGTGCCAAGTGATCATCGGTGGCCGCGATGCCGGCGAAGCGCTGGTCGATGACCCGCGTGTCGCGCTGATCAGCGCCACTGGCAGCACCCGCATGGGCCGCGAAGTGGCGCCGAAAGTCGCCGCGCGTTTTGCCCGTAGCATTTTGGAGCTCGGCGGCAACAACGCGATGATCCTCGGCCCAAGCGCCGATCTCGACATGGCGGTACGCGCGATTCTGTTCAGTGCGGTCGGCACTGCCGGCCAGCGCTGCACCACATTGCGTCGGTTGATCGCCCATGAGTCGGTCAAGGAAGAGATCGTCACTCGCCTTAAAGCTGCGTACTCGAAAGTGCGCATCGGTCATCCGCTGGAAGGCAATCTGATCGGCCCGCTGATCGACAAGCACAGCTTCGAAAACATGCAGGATGCGCTGGAGCAGGCGCTGAGCGAGGGTGGCCGGGTATTCGGCGGCAAGCGTCAGCTCGAAGAGCAATTCCCCAATGCCTACTACGTGTCGCCGGCCATCGTTGAAATGCCGGAGCAGAGCGATGTGGTCTGCAGCGAAACCTTTGCGCCGATCCTCTACGTGGTCGGCTACAGCGATTTCGAGGAAGCGCTGCGCCTGAACAATGCGGTGCCACAAGGCCTGTCGTCGTGCATTTTCACCACCGACGTGCGCGAGGCCGAGCGGTTCATGTCGGCGGTCGGCAGTGACTGCGGCATCGCCAACGTCAACATCGGCCCGAGCGGCGCGGAAATCGGCGGCGCGTTTGGTGGCGAGAAGGAAACCGGTGGCGGTCGTGAGTCGGGCTCCGACGCATGGCGCGCGTACATGCGCCGCCAGACCAACACCGTGAACTATTCGCTGGAATTGCCGCTGGCGCAGGGCATTACATTCGATTAAGCAGCAGCGAGCCTCAAGCCCCAAGCTACAAGCAGATCGGCTTGCTGCTTGTAGCTTAAAGCTTGCAGCTGCTCCGACAGGAGCTTGGCAATGCCGTTACGCGAAGAATGTCTGTGGGAAAAACTCACGCCGCAACGCCCGGATAACACCGCGCTGCGCGGCGAGGTCAAGGTCGATGTCTGCGTGATCGGTGCCGGGTTTACCGGGTTGTCGGCGGCGCTGCATCTGTTGGAAAAAGGTAAAAGCGTCTGCGTGCTGGAAGCGCATCGCGCCGGGCACGGCGGTTCCGGGCGCAACGTCGGGCTGGTCAATGCCGGCATGTGGATTCCACCGGACGAGATCGAAGCCGGTTTCGGCGAGGCGGTCGGCAGTCAGCTCAACCGCATGCTCGGGGCGGCGCCGGCGCTGGTGTTCAGCCTGGTGGATAAATACAACATCGACTGCCAGTTGCGCCGCGAAGGCACTCTGCACATGGCGCACAACGCCAAGGGTGAGGCGGATCTGCGCAGTCGCGAAGAGCAATGGAAGCGTCGTGGTGCGCCGGTCGAGTTGCTCACCGGCAAGGCCTGTGAACAGGCCACTGGTACGCAAAAGATTGCCGCCGCATTGCTCGATCGCCGCGCCGGCACGCTCAACCCCATGGCCTATGTCACCGGTCTGGCCAACGCTGTGAGAGGGTTGGGCGGGCAGATGTTCGATCACTCGCCGGTCACCCGCCTCGAACGCCAGGGCCCGCAATGGTCGGTGCAGACCGGGCAGGGTTCGGTGCTCGCCGAGCAAGTGGTGATCGCCTCCAACGCCTACACCGAAGGCGACTGGACTGAACTCAAGCGTAACTTCTTCCCCGGCTACTACTACCAGGTCTCCTCGGTGCCACTGACCGAAGACGCCGCGCAGGCCATTCTTCCGGGCGGGCAGGGCTCGTGGGATACCCGGCAGGTGTTGAGCAGCATCCGCCGCGACAAGGACGGACGGTTGTTGCTCGGCAGCCTCGGCAACGGCAATCAGAAACCCACGTGGTTTCTCAAGGCCTGGGCCGATCGTGTGCAGCAACACTACTTCCCTAACCTGAAGCCGGTGGAATGGGAATGCACCTGGACCGGGCGCATCGCCTTCACCCCCGATCACCTGATGCGCCTGTTCGAACCGGCACCGGGACTGGTGGCCGTCACCGGTTACAACGGGCGTGGCGTTACCACCGGCACGGTGGTTGGCAAGGCGTTCGCCGATTACCTGTGTCACGGCAATCCTCAAGCCTTGCCGATTCCTTTTGCACCGATGCAGCCCCTGGCGGGTGTGGGCCTGCGCAGTTGCCTGTACGAGGCCGGGTTCTCGCTGTATCACGCGGGCCAGTGCCTGCGCATCGTTATCTGAGTGTTGAAATATGTTGCCGGAAGCGGCGCTTTTCGATGCAGCGACTAGCCTGTAATGGTGCGGGTTGTAGCAGTCCCGCACCAGCAGTGTGCAGTTCGGTGACGCGGGCTGTTACAGGCTGGTTGCACGTCGTTTGGTGCCGCGGTTGCAATGATGGCGCAGGCGGGTTGCGCCTGAGATTTTAAAAGGTTTCACCTTCCGCGGTTTAGACGGTTGCACGCCCAATGAAAATGGGAACGAAACAGTCGAAATAACAAGAAAGCAGCGACTTTTTGAAGAATAAAAAACCGATGGCACGGCGCTTGCTCAGAGCAATCAGTGAAGTGAAGTCGCAGTGCCAACTAAAAAAAACCTTGGAGCACCACCTCATGTCCCAGACGTTTTACAAGAAAGGCTTTCTGGCCCTCGCAGTCGCTACTGCGCTGGGTGTTTCTGCGTTTGCTCAAGCTGATGTGAAAATCGGTGTAGCGGGTCCAATGACTGGCGCCAACGCGGCATTTGGCGAGCAGTACATGAAGGGTGCACAGGCCGCGGCGGACGCGGTCAACGCGGCGGGCGGCGTCAACGGGGAGAAAATCGTTCTGGTCAAGGGCGATGACGCCTGCGAACCGAAGCAGGCCGTGACGGTCGCCAAGGACCTCACCAACCAGAAAGTCGCCGGTGTAGTCGGTCACTTCTGCTCCTCTTCGACCATTCCAGCGTCGGAAATCTACGACGAAGCCGGGATCATCGCGATCACCCCGGGTTCGACCAACCCACAAGTCACCGAGCGTGGCCTCAGCGCGATGTTCCGTATGTGCGGGCGTGATGACCAGCAAGGCATTGTGGCCGGCGACTACATCGTCGACGTGCTCAAGGGCAAGAAAGTCGTCGTGCTGCACGACAAAGACACCTACGGCCAAGGCCTGGCGGATGCCACCAAGGCACAACTGGTCAAACGCGGCGTGACGCCCGTGTTGTACGAAGGCCTGACCCGTGGCGAAAAAGACTTCAGCACCATCGTCACCAAGATCCGTGGCGCTGGCGCCGATGTCGTCTACTTCGGCGGCCTGCACCCGGAGGCCGGTCCGCTGGTTCGCCAACTGCGTGAGCAAGGCCTGAAAGACGTCAAGTTCATGTCCGATGACGGCATTGTGACCGACGAACTGGTGACCACTGCCGGTGGCCCGCAATTCGTCGACGGCGTGCTGATGACCTTTGGCGCCGACCCACGCCTGCTGCCAGACAGCAAGACCGTGGTAGACGCCTTCCGCAAGGCCGGTACCGAACCTGAGGGCTACACCCTGTACGCCTACGCTTCGGTACAAACCCTGGCGGCCGCGTTCAACGGCGCGAAGAAAAACGACGGCGAAGCCGCTGCCAAGTGGCTGAAGGCCAACCCGGTGAAAACCGTGATGGGCGAAAAAACCTGGGACTCCAAGGGCGACCTGAAAGTCTCCGACTACGTGGTTTACCAGTGGGACAAGGACGGCAAATATCACCAGCTGGAAAAACAGAAGTAAGGGCTGACGCGACCCTTTGAACTCCGCAAATCCCTGTGGGAGCGGGCTTGCCCGCGATGACGGCCTGACAGTCGACAACTGTGTTGAATGGTCTACCGCTATCGCTGGCAAGCCAGCTCCCACAAGGTCCAGTGGTGTTCGAACTGTTCGCGCTCTGACATTGCTCCGACGTAAATCTGTATTTTTCCTAGAAGAACCGCACATCACCGATGTGCAGGTTCTCACTGCGTGAGATTGCGTTATGGATGGTATTTTCCTGCAGCAACTGGTCAACGGCCTGACCCTCGGGTCAGTCTATGGCCTGATCGCCATCGGCTACACAATGGTCTACGGCATCATCGGCATGATCAACTTCGCCCACGGCGAGGTTTACATGATTTCCGCTTACCTGGCGGCAATCAGTCTGGCTCTGCTGGCTTACTTCGGTATTGAATCCTTCCCGCTGCTGATGCTCGGCACGCTGATTTTCACCATCGTGATCACGGCGGTGTATGGCTGGGTCATCGAGCGAGTCGCTTACAAACCCCTGCGCAACTCCACCCGACTGGCACCGTTGATCAGCGCCATCGGTATCTCCCTGATCCTGCAAAACTATGCACAGATCGCCCAAGGCGCCAAACAACAGGGTGTGCCGACCCTGCTGAGCGGTGCGTGGCGAGTTGAAGTCGGTACTGGCTTCGTGCAACTGACCTACACCAAAGTCTTCATTCTGGTGGCCGCCTTCGTCGGCATGGGTCTGCTGACCTACGTGATCAAGTACACCAAGCTCGGCCGCATGTGCCGCGCGACCCAGCAAGATCGCAAGATGGCGTCGATCCTCGGCATCAACACCGACCGGGTCATTTCCTATGTGTTCATCATCGGTGCAGCCATGGCGGCGCTGGCCGGCGTGCTGATCACCATGAACTACGGCACTTTCGACTTCTATGCCGGCTTCATTATCGGCATCAAGGCGTTCACCGCGGCGGTGCTGGGCGGTATTGGTTCGCTGCCTGGCGCGATGCTCGGCGGGATCATTCTCGGCATCTCCGAGTCGCTGTTCTCCGGCCTGGTCAACTCCGACTACAAAGACGTGTTCAGCTTCTCGCTGCTCGTACTTGTTCTGGTCTTCCGGCCGCAGGGCCTGTTGGGCCGTCCTCTTGTGTCGAAGGTGTAAGCGATGTCTTCAACCACTCAAAAAAGCATTGATATCAAAAAAAGCCTGGTTGAGGCGATTCTGGCCGGCCTGATTGCCCTGATCGTGTTCGGCCCGATTGTCGGCGTGGTACTCGACGGCTACAGCTTCAACCTCGAGCCGACCCGTGTGGCGTGGATCATCGGCATCGTCATGCTCGGCCGCTTTGCCCTCAGCCTGTTTCTGCAAACGCCCAAGGGCCTGAAGATTCTCGACGGGTTCGAGAGCAGCGGTTCGGGCGTGCATGTATTGCCGTCCGACCACAAATCCAGTCTGCGCTGGATCATCCCGCTGCTGATTGTGCTCGCGATCATTGTGCCGTTTGTCTCCAACTCGTACCTGCTGGGCGTGGTCATCCTCGGGTTGATCTACGTGCTGTTGGGGCTGGGGCTGAACATCGTGGTCGGCCTGGCCGGTCTGCTCGACCTCGGTTACGTGGCGTTCTACGCCATCGGCGCCTACGGTCTGGCACTCGGTTACCAGTACCTCGGGCTGGGGTTCTGGACCGTGCTGCCACTGGCGGCGGTCACTGCCGGCCTGGCCGGTTGCATCCTCGGTTTCCCGGTGTTGCGCCTGCATGGCGACTATCTGGCGATCGTGACGCTGGGCTTCGGTGAAATCATTCGCCTGGTCCTCAACAACTGGCTGTCACTGACCGGCGGCCCGAACGGTATGCCGGCGCCGTTGCCGACGTTCTTCGGTCTGGAGTTCGGCAAGCGGGCGAAGGATGGCGGGGTGCCGTTCCATGAGTTCTTCGGCATCGCCTACAACCCGGACGTGAAGTATTACTTCATCTACGCGGTATTGTTCTTGGTGGTACTGGCCGTGCTGTACATCAAGCATCGGCTGGTGAAGATGCCGGTGGGCCGCGCCTGGGAAGCCCTGCGTGAAGACGAAATCGCCTGCCGCTCGATGGGCCTCAACCACGTGCTGGTCAAGCTCTCGGCGTTCACCATCGGTGCGTCGACGGCCGGCCTCGCTGGTGTGTTCTTCGCCACTTACCAGGGTTTCGTCAACCCGACCTCGTTCACCTTCTTCGAATCAGCGCTGATCCTCGCCATCGTCGTGCTCGGCGGCATGGGCTCGACCATCGGCGTGGTGATTGCGGCGTTCGTGCTCACGGTTGCTCCGGAACTGCTGCGCGGCTTCGCTGAATACCGCGTGCTGCTGTTCGGCATCCTGATGGTGTTAATGATGATCTGGCGACCACGAGGGCTGATCCGCATCAGCCGTACCGGGGTCACTCCACGCAAAGGTGCCATTCACTATGAGAGGGCTGCGCCATGAGTGAAGTCGTACTCTCTGTGGAAAAACTGATGATGCATTTCGGTGGCATCAAGGCCTTGAGTGATGTCAGCCTGAAGGTCAAACGCAACTCGATCTTCGCCCTGATCGGCCCCAACGGTGCGGGCAAGACCACGGTGTTCAACTGCCTGACCGGGTTCTACAAGGCCTCCGGCGGCAAGATCGAACTCAACGTGCGCGGCAAGCAGACCAACGTCATCCAGTTGCTGGGCGAGTCGTTCAAACCGACCGATTTCGTTTCGCCGAAGTCGTTCCTCAGCCGTCTGTACTACAAGATGTTCGGCGGTACGCATCTGGTGAACCGTGCGGGACTGGCGCGGACCTTCCAGAACATTCGCCTGTTCAAGGAAATGTCGGTGCTGGAAAACCTGCTGGTGGCCCAGCACATGTGGGTCAACCGCAACATGCTCGCCGGTATCCTCAACACCAAGGGCTACCGCAAGGCCGAAAGCGATGCGCTGGATTGCGCGTTCTACTGGCTGGAAGTGGTCGATCTGGTGGACTGCGCCAACCGTCTCGCCGGTGAACTGTCCTATGGCCAACAGCGCCGTCTGGAGATTGCCCGGGCCATGTGCACGCGGCCGCAGATCATCTGCCTCGACGAACCGGCCGCCGGCCTCAACCCTCAGGAAACCGAAGCGCTGAGCGCGATGATCCGGCTGCTGCGCGACGAGCACGATCTGACCGTGGTGCTGATCGAACACGACATGGGCATGGTCATGAGCATCTCCGACCACATCGTGGTGCTGGACCACGGCGTGGTCATCGCCGAAGGTGGCCCTGAAGCGATTCGCAATGATCCGAAAGTGATTGCCGCCTATCTCGGCGCCGATGAAGAGGAAGTGGCATGACCCAACCGATCCTCCAACTCAAGGACCTGGACGTGTTCTACGGCCCGATCCAGGCCCTCAAAGGCGTGTCGCTTGAAATCAACGAAGGCGAGACCGTCAGCCTCATCGGCTCCAACGGCGCGGGCAAGTCGACGCTGCTGATGTCGATCTTCGGCCAGCCACGGGCGGCGGGCGGGCAGATCCTCTATCAAGGCGTCGACATTACCCACAAGTCCTCGCACTACATCGCCTCCAACGGCATCGCGCAGTCGCCGGAAGGGCGGCGGGTGTTCCCCGACATGACCGTCGAGGAGAACCTGCTGATGGGCACCATCCCGATTGGCGACAAGTACGCCAAGGAAGACATGCGGCGCATGTTCGAACTGTTCCCGCGGCTCGAGGAACGGCGTACGCAGCGGGCGATGACCATGTCCGGCGGCGAACAGCAAATGCTCGCCATCGCCCGCGCGCTGATGAGTCGGCCGAAGCTGTTGCTGCTCGACGAACCGAGCCTGGGCCTGGCGCCGATTGTGGTGAAACAGATCTTCGCCACCCTGCGCGAACTGGCGAAAACCGGCATGACCATCTTCCTGGTCGAGCAGAACGCCAATCACGCGTTGAAGCTGTCGGACCGGGCCTATGTGATGGTCAACGGCGAGATTCGCCTGACTGGCACAGGCAAGGAACTGCTGGTGAATGAGGAGGTGCGTAACGCTTATCTGGGCGGGCACTGATTGTTCCCTCGTTATGCACAGCCCCGGCGACGCAAGTCCCGGGGCTTTTTTATCTCTCAAACCCACCGTAAAACCCCGTAGGGGTGAGCCTGCTCGCGATCGCGGTTTCCCATTCGCCATCACCGCTGGCTGATACACCGCTATCGCGAGCAGGCTCACTCCTTCAGTTGATTTGCGCCGGATTCGCGAATTGTGGAAAACAAATTCCGCCTGCTGCCAAAGCGCGACATATAGACGCTGCAAATGGCTGTTTTTCCACAGTTTTGACTTGTCCCCGTTTGCTGTGGAGCTGGCTGTGAATAAGGTGGGTGTATCTGGCTGCAAGCCTTTTAAAACGTGGCCTGCAAGGGGGTGGCTGTTTTTTGATCAGGCTTTTTTGCAGGAGCTGACACCTTCGTTGTCAACCTTTTTCTGGGCGTCGACTATCAGGCTGTTCCATGTGAACAAGCCTGTGGATAAGTCTGTGATTAAACTCTGGAAAGACCGCGCTGAGGGCCGTAATTGCTGGCCTCGCGCAATCACTGGTGTGACCGGTCGGTCGTGCAAAATGCCACGTCCGGCACAACTGCCACTTCAGGGTCAAGCAAAAAACTTTCTATTTCCCCCGCAAAGCCTTATGTGGCGCGGCTTTGCGCGTTTGCACTTGCCCCCGGAAACTGTGGAAGGGACTGTGGATAACATGCGTGCACATGGCTGCAGGCCACGGTGGCTATGGTGTTGGCAGGCTTGGTTGTTTTTTGTACAGCTTGTGGGTGTTGCCCGTGCATGCGCGGGCGGGCATGCTGCCTGCTGATTTTCTATTCCAAGGGCCGCCTCGGCGGCCGAAGCAAGGAGAACACGATGTCCAACACCCTGTTTATCACCGGCGCGACGTCCGGTTTTGGTGAAGCCTGTGCCCGCCGTTTTGCCGAGGCCGGCTGGAAACTGGTGCTGACCGGCCGTCGTGAAGAACGCCTGACCGCCCTGTGCGCCGAGTTGTCCACGCAGACCGAAGTCCACGGCCTGGTGCTCGATGTACGCGATCGCAAGGCGATGGAAGAGGCGATCGCCAACCTGCCGCCATCGTTCGCCAAGCTGCGCGGACTGATCAACAACGCCGGCCTCGCGCTGGGTGTTGACCCGGCGCCGAAGTGCGACCTGGATGACTGGGACACCATGGTCGACACCAACGTCAAAGGCCTGATGTACGCCACACGTCTGCTGCTGCCACGCCTGATCGCGCATGGCCGTGGCGCCGGTATCGTCAACCTCGGCTCCATCGCCGGCAACTATCCGTACCCGGGCAGCCATGTGTATGGCGCGACCAAGGCGTTCGTTAAACAATTCTCGCTGAACCTGCGTTGCGACCTGCAGGGCACGGGCGTGCGCGTCAGCAACATCGAGCCGGGCCTGTGCGAAAGCGAGTTCTCGCTGGTGCGTTTTGCCGGTGACCAGGAGCGCTACAACGCGACCTACGCTGGCGCCGAGCCGATCCAGCCGCAGGACATCGCCGAGACGATCTTCTGGGTCATGAACACGCCGGCGCACATCAACATCAACAGCCTCGAGCTGATGCCGGTGAGCCAGACCTGGGCCGGGTTTGCCATCGAACGTAACAAGGTTTAAGACCGCATAACGGCCATGGCGAGCAGGCTCACGCCTACAGTTGGAATGTATTTCCCAGTAGGCGTGAGCCTGCTCGTGATGGCGATTTATCTGTTAGCGCAGGTATTCGGCTAAACCGCTGTAGCACGTCGCCAGGTGATAAGGCGTGGTCGACGGCATGTCCTTGCGGCTGACCTCACCCTGCTCATCCCGGCACTCATGCCAGCCCCCGGCATGCAGGAACCGCTGCTGCAGCGCCTGCAACTGGCGCAGCACCACGGCTTCACTGTCCGGGCGCAACGTCAGGGCACGCAGGTATTCCGCCTGCGCCCAGATACGCTGGGTCGAATCCTTGGGCCGTGCGTCCTGTTGCAGGTCAAGCATCGCCCACACCGCACCGGTCGCCTGTTCCACGCCATATTGCTCGGTAAACGCAAACGTCCGGTCCAGCGCCGAATGCAGTTTCGATTCGCGTAACAGCGGCGACGACTCCAACAGGAAATACCATTCGAACTGATGCCCCGGCTCATACCAGTTATCCACAGCCCCGAGCGGCTTCTCCATCAACAAGCCATATTGCGGATCGACGAACTGCTTGTGCATGGCTGTGCATAACGCCAGCAACGCTGTCTGCGTCTGGGCATCTTCGCGCACGGCAAGGGTGGCGAGGAACGCTTCGGCCAGGTGCATCAGCGGGTTTTGCAACGGGCCGGTCTCGAGGGTGATCCAGTCGCGGTTCAGACACGCTTCATACAAACCATCGCCGGTGGCGAAGCGCCGGCCGATGATTTCCAGCGCCGCATTCAACGTCGACTCGACCAGCGGATCGCCGGATTTTTCCCAGTAATGCGCGCAGGCGAACAGGATGAAGGCGTGGGTGTAGAGATCCTTGCGTTGGTCCAGCGGTTGGCCCTGTGGATCAATGCTGTAGAACCAGCCGCCGTGTTCGGCATCGTGAAAGTGCCGTTGCAACGAGCGAAACAGCGCCGCCGCACGGACTTCGGCGTTATCCACAACCCCGATCAGGCTGGAAAACAGGTACAGCTGCCGTGCGCAGGCCATCGTCCGATAGCGTTGCGGTGGCAGCGGTTGGTGTGCGGCGTCCAGCGCTTCGTAAGGCAGCGCCATGTCGGCGTTCCAGCCCGGACCTTGCCAGAGCGGCACGATGACGTTGACGAAGTGCTGGTGCACGTCGCTGAACAGGGCGGTCAATTCAGGCAGGAGGTCGGAACGGGAAGCGTGGGGCATGGGCGGACGTCGTCACGGCTGGGGCGATTGCGCGACATGGTAGCAGAGAGACTGACATCAGCGATGCGGCGTCTGATCGGCCGCCTTCGCGAGCAAGCTCGCTCCCACAGTTTTTGTGTTCGCCACAAATCCAATGTGGGAGCGAGCTTGCTCGCGAAAAGGCCAGTTCAGACAATAAAAACTAGCCTGCTAGCAACCAGGCCCCAGTCACCGCCGAAGCCGCACCCGCCAACCGCACCAGCGGCGCCGCTGCCTGCGGCAACACGCGAACCACGCCATAACCGACGGCATGCAAAGCGGCGGTCGCCACAACGAAACCCGCCGCATACGTCCAAGGACTGCTCATGTCTGGCAGTTCCAGACCATGCGCCACGCCATGGAACAACGCAAACAGCGCCGTCGCCGCTACTGCCATGACCAACGGCGGACGCACCGCCAATGCCACGGCCAGACCCAACGCCAGCACCGATGCGGCAATCCCGCTTTCCAGCGCCGGCAGTTCCAGCCCTTCAAAGCCGAGCATGCCGCCGATCAGCATGGTGCCGACAAAGGTGCACGGCAGCGCCCAACGCGCGGCGCCCTGCTGCTGCGCGGCCCACAAACCGACAGCCAGCATCGCCAACAAATGGTCGAGGCCGCCAATCGGGTGACTGATGCCGGCGACCAGACCGCTGTCGCCATGCCCCGGGTGGGCGAAGGCCAGCGCCGGCGTCAGCAGCAGCGCGACAGCGCCCAGAATGCGTTTAAGTGTCATGGATAAGCTTCCTTGTTGGTCATTGATCAGGCAGCGGTCAGCAGGCCCTGGCGTTCGATGAAGGCGATGATGTCTTCCAGGCCCTGACCGGTTTTCTGGTTACTGAACACGAACGGCTTGCCGTTGCGCATGCGTTTTGTGTCGCTGTCCATCATCTCCAGCGACGCGCCCACCAGCGGCGCCAGGTCGATCTTGTTGATCACCAGCAGGTCCGACTTGCAGATACCGGGCCCACCCTTGCGCGGCAGCTTGTCGCCGGCCGAGACGTCGATCACATAAATGGTCAGGTCGGACAGTTCCGGACTGAACGTCGCCGACAGGTTGTCGCCACCGGACTCCACCAGAATCAGGTCCAGCCCCGGAAAGCGCCGGTTCAGTTGGTCGACCGCTTCGAGGTTGATCGAGGCGTCTTCGCGGATCGCCGTGTGCGGACAGCCACCGGTTTCCACGCCGATGATCCGCTCCGGTGCCAGTGCTTCGTTGCGCACCAGAAAATCCGCGTCTTCGCGGGTATAGATATCGTTGGTGACGACCGCGAGGTTATAGCGCTCGCGCAGAGCCAGGCACAGGGCCAGGGTCAACGCGGTTTTGCCGGAACCGACCGGGCCGCCGATGCCGACTCGCAGAGGTTGTGCGTTCATGTGGTGTTTCTCCTAGGAACGGAACAGACGGCTGTACTGGCGCTCATGGGCCATGCACGCCAGGGACAGACCGAACGCGGCGCTGCCGATGTGTTCGGGATGGATTCGGGTGGCGTCCTGCTGCGCCTGTTGCAGCAGCGGCAGCAGTTCGCTGGTCAGGCGCTGGGCGGCTTGCTGGCCCAGCGGCAGGGTTTTCATCAGCACCGCGAGCTGGTTTTCCAGCCAGCTCCAGAGCCAGGCGGCGAGGGCGTCTTGCGCACTGATGCCCCAGGCACGCGCCGCCAGTGCCCAGCCGAGAGCCAGATGCGGTTCAGCACACTGATCAAGAAATTCGCGAGCGGGGGTGTCGAGTTCCGGCAAGCCGCTGAGCAGTTGTTGCAACGAGTAGCCCATCTGCCGACTCTCCAGATGCAACTCGCGGGTCTCGCGGCTGGCGCGGTGGGATTCGCACAGCTGCCTTAATTCATCCCAGTTTTGCTCCGCCGCTGCCGCACAGTGGGCCAGCAGCAGTGGCGCTTCGAAGCGTGCGAGGTTGAGCAGCAACTGATCGCTGATCCAGCGCCGGGCGCTGTCCGGGTTGTTGACGCGACCGTTTTCCACCGCCATTTCCAGGCCTTGCGAATAGCTGTAGCCGCCAATCGGCAATTGCGGACTGGCCAGGCGCAGCAGCGCCCAGGCCGGGTTCACAGGCGTACGCCGAACTGATGGAGTTTTGGCGCGTAGTTGAAATCTTCGTCGCCGTGCCGCGAATGGTGATGGCCGCCACCGTAGGCGCCGTGCTCTGGCTGGAACGGCGCTTCGATCGCTTCGACCTGTGCACCGAGCTGTTCAAGCATGGCCTTGAGCACATAGTCGTCGAGCAAGCGCAGCCAGCCATCGCCGACCTGCAGCGCCACATGGCGGTTGCCCAGGTGATATGCGGCGCGGGTCAGTTCAAAGGCATTGGCGCAGGTGACGTGCAGCAATTGCTCGGGGCGAGCGCAGACGCGGACAATGCGGCCGTCTTCGGCCTGCAGGCACTCACCATCAAACAACGGGGGCTGGCCGCGCTCCAAAAACAACCCGACGTCTTCACCCTCGGCACTGAAACAGCGCAAACGGCTTTTGCTCCGGGCTTCGAAGGTCAGGTGCAACTCGGCGGCCCAGACGGGTTGAGACTCGATTCTGCGGTGAATCACCAGCATCGGAAAACTTCCAGCTATGGACAATGCTCAGGCTAGAGCAAGGGCCTTGCCAATCGGACGGGATGTAGGAAATCCCTGTCGGAGCGTAGTGGATGTTTCAAGATGTTGCGGGTTTTTGGGGTGTTTTGGTGCATGAAGGTTTTTACATGCACCAAATGGAGGCCGTGATGCTGCACCTTTGTAGGAGTGTCGGTAAGGAAGAGGTTGTTACTCGGTACTGCCCAGCCCTTGCCAGTGCTTGAGCCCGATAAAGATGAAGCGCAGTTGCTGGGTGATCTTCGCCTGGGGCGTCAGATGCTCCGGCAAGGCTTCGGCGGGGGGATCAATGATGTCCGGCAAAGTGGCGAACACCGATTTGACGATCAGGTCGGCGATCACGCTCAACCCGGCCGCATCCAGATGCTGCAGCTTGGGCATCAGTCTCAGGTCGGCGGCGAGGTCGGCGCTGATGTTTTCGCGCAAACGCCCGATCGCCTGGCGCACCGGCAGCGAGCCGCCGTACTGCTCGCGCGCGAGGAACAGGAATTGCGAGCGATTGGCGCTGACCACATCGAGAAAGATCCGCACCGACGCATCAATGATGCCGCCCATGACGAATTCGTTGTGCCGCACCAGGCGGATGGTTTCGCGGAAGGTCTGGCCGACTTCGCTGACCAGCACCAGACCCAGTTCGTCCATATCGGCAAAGTGCCGATAAAAACCGGTGGGTACAATGCCGGCGGTCTTCGTCACCTCGCGCAGGCTCAGGCTGCCGAATCCTCGGCCGCTTTCCATCAGGTGGCGGGCAGCGTCCATCAGGGCGTTGCGGGTCTGTTGTTTCTGTTCGGCGCGGGGCAGCATCGCAAGGTGTGTTCTTCGGCAGGACAAGCGTCGCACTCTAGCAAATCGACTTTGTCGGCGTCGAACCGCAGGGGCAGGTCAGGCAGGATTTTACCGGGACTGAAAAGTCAAAAGCCCAATCGCTTGATCGGGCTTTTTTTCCAGGCCACCACGGGCTTAGCTCAATTGACTGTTGCGTTCGATCACACGGTCACCACCGCCTTCGGCAACGGCTTGGCCCAGTGGGGTTTTGTCGAAGCCATCTTCAGCCAGGGTCTGACCTTGTGGGGTACGGTCGCTGCCATCGGCAGCCAGGGTCTGACCTTGTGGGGTGCGGTCGCTGCCATCGGAAGCCAGGGTCTGACCTTGTGGGGTGCGGTCGCTGCCGTCAGACGCCAGGGTTTGACCTTGTGGGGTGCGATCGGAACCGTCTTGAACCAGACCTTTCTCTTCCAGGCGATTGCGGCCGTTTTCAGCCAGCGCCTGGCTTTGTGGCGTGCGATCGGAGCCGTCTTGCACCAGACCTTTTTCTTCCAGGCGGTTGCGACCGTTTTCAGCCAGCGTCTGGCCTTGTGGCGTGCGGTCCGAACCATCAGCCGCTACGGTTTGGCTGAACACCGAGTGGCTGGATTTCACTTGCGGGGTAGCCTGATCGGCAGCGGGCAGGGCGAAAGCAGTGCTGGCTAGCATCGACAGGGTCAGGCTGAACAGTAATTGGCGTTTCATGATGGGTTGCTCCTTGGGAGGGCGATAAAGTGGGTACGGAGGCAATGCTACTCTCGATAAGTCGATATAAAAGTTCATAAACGCAATGGTAATAATCAACAGAATTGATTGTTCAGCCGGGAGGCTCTAGAACGGGCCTTTCAGAGCGACGCTTTTGCACCGCAGTGGGTATTTTCGACTCACTCGCGCCTCGCAAAAGTGCGGGCGCGGTAACGCTGCTCGACTGATCGGTCAGATTTCGCGCGGCTTTTTGCGCGGTAATTGGCCTTTCGATTAAACCTGCGGCCCGTTTGCCAGTCGTAGATTTCATGAGGGCCGCTTTGGCCCGCCGTTTCAGCCGTACGCCGCAGTCTTTGCGTGCGGTCGTGATCAGGAGCTTTGTGCATGACGCGCACTGGAAAAATCTTCAGCTGGACCCTCACCATTCTCGTGCTGCTACTGGCTGTGCTGGTGTTGATCATCGTGTTCTTCGACTGGAACCGGATCAAACCGCCGCTCAACGCCAAAGTCTCGGAAGAACTGCACCGACCGTTCGCCATCAATGGCAACCTCGCGGTGATCTGGCAGCGCGAGCCCGATGAGGGCGGCTGGCGGTCGTGGGTGCCGTGGCCGCACGTGGTGGCCGAAGACCTGAGCCTGGGTAATCCGGACTGGTCGAAAAAGCCGCAGATGGTGACCCTCAAGCGGGTCGAGTTGCGTATCTCGCCGCTGGCCTTGCTCGCGCAGCGCGTGGTGATTCCGCGTATCGACCTGACCGAGCCCAACGCTGAGTTGCAGCGGCTGGCGGACGGTCGCGGCAACTGGGTGTTCAAGTTCGATCCCAAGGACCCGAATGCCGAGCCGTCGAACTGGGTGGTCGACATCGGCGCCATCGGTTTCGACAAGGGCCATGTGACCCTCGACGATCAGACCCTCAAGACCAGCCTCGATGTGCTGATCGATCCGCTGGGCAAACCGATTCCATTCAGCGAAATCGTCGGTGACAAAGCGGCCAAGACCGCCCAGGACAAGGGCGGCGCGCCCCAGGATTATGCGTTTGCGTTGAAGGTCAAAGGCCAGTACCACGGCCAGAGCCTCACCGGCCAAGGCAAGATCGGCGGGCTGCTGGCCTTGCAGGACGCGCGCAAACCGTTCCCGCTGCAGGCGCAGGCAAAGATCGGCGACACCAGCCTCGACCTGGCCGGCACCCTGACTGACCCGCTTAACCTCGGCGCTCTAGATCTGCGCCTGAAACTGGCCGGCGCGAGCCTGGGTAACCTGTATCCGCTGACCGGCGTGACCCTGCCCGACACACCACCCTATTCCACCGACGGTCACTTGATCGCCAAACTGCATGACGTGGCCGGGGCGACGTTCACCTATGAGCAGTTCAACGGCAAGATCGGCAGCAGTGATATCCACGGCGACCTGACTTATGTCGCCAGCCAGCCGCGGCCGAAACTCAGCGGCGCGTTGCTGTCCAATCAATTGCTGTTCGCCGACCTAGCCCCGCTGATCGGCGCCGACTCCAACGCCAAGCAAAAGGCCCGGGGCGGCGAGAGCAAGCAGCCGGCCGATAAAGTGTTGCCGGTGGAAGAGTTCAAGACCGATCGCTGGCGCGCGATGGACGCCGATGTCGAGTTCACCGGCAAACGCATTGTCCACAGCGAGAAACTGCCGTTCACCGACCTCTATACCCATTTGAAACTCAACGACGGCGAACTCAGCCTCGAACCGCTGCGCTTCGGCGTGGCTGGCGGCAACCTCGATGCGCAAATCCGCCTCGACGGCCGCACCGAGCCGCTGGAGGGTCGGGCGAAACTGACTGCGCGCAAGTTCAAGCTCAAGGAACTGTTCCCCACCTTCGAGCCGATGAAAACCAGTTTCGGTGAGCTCAACGGTGATGCCGATATCAGCGGGCGCGGCAATTCGGTGGCGAAGTTGCTCGGCGGCGCGAACGGCAACCTGAAGATGCTGATCAACGACGGCGCAATCAGCCGTGAACTGATGGAACTGGCGGGGCTGAACGTCGGTAACTATGTGGTCGGCAAGATCTTTGGCGACAAGGAAGTGAAGATCAACTGCGCGGCGGCCGACTTCGACATCAAGACGGGTCTGGCGACCACGCGATTGTTTGTCTTCGATACCGAGAACGCGATCATCTATATCGACGGCACAGCCAACATGGCCACCGAGCAACTCGATCTGACGGTGACCCCGGAGTCCAAGGGCTGGCGTTTGATTTCCCTGCGTTCACCTTTGTATGTGCGCGGCAAGTTCATCAAGCCGGATGCCGGGGTCAAGGCCGTGCCGTTGATACTGCGTGGGGCGGGTATGGTGGCGCTGGGTGTGATTGCGGCGCCGGCGGCGGGGCTGTTGGCCCTGGTGGCACCGAGCGGCGGCGAGCCTAATCAGTGTGCGCCTTTGCTGGAGCAGATGAAGGCAGGCAAGGCGCCTGTCACCGTTAAACCAACCCAATAACTTCAGCGTATATAACGACGCCATCGCGAGCAGGCTTACTCCTGCATTGGGAATGCGTTCCCCTGTAGGCGTGAGCCTGCTCGCGATAGGGTTTAGAGGTCTTTCAGGATATCGGCCATGTCATCGGCATGTTCTTCTTCCTGCGCGAGGATGTCTTCCAGGATGCGCCGGGTGGTCGGGTCTTTCTCGCCGATGTACTGAATGATCTCGCGGTAGCTGTCGATGGCGATCCGCTCGGCCACCAGATCCTCGTAGACCATTTCTTTCAGGGTGGAGCCGGCCACGTATTGGGCGTGGGACATTTTCGACAGCTGGTCGGGGTTGAACTCAGGCTCGCCGCCCAGTTGCACGATGCGTTCGGCCAGGCGGTCGGCGTGCTGGGCTTCCTGGGTGGCATGCTCAAGAAACTCTTCGGCGGCCACGCTGGCTTTCACCCCGGAGGCCATGAAGTAGTGGCGTTTGTAGCGCAATACACAGACCAGTTCGGTGGCCAGCGATGCGTTGAGCAAGCGCAGTACCTCTTCACGGTCGGCGCTGTAGCTTTCGGTGACGGCGCCGTTCTCGACGTGTTGGCGCGCACGGTCGCGCAGGGTTTGGACATCTGACAGATGCAGGTCGTCGCTCATTTCGATCTCCTGGAGGCTAATCCGATTGGCGCCACGCTCTACAGGCGTGCTCGCCTACCCCAGTTGTGAGTCCTGCGCGAAGCAAAAAGTTTTATGAGATTTTTGCCGCCTGCTCTACAGACGCTGCCGACGGTTGCGATCTGCGCGTCAGCCCGGACAACAGCGCTTCCTCATGCAGCCAGGTAAAAAACGCCCGCACCGGTGGATGCCGTTCGCGCCCCGGCACGCACAATGCGCTGTACCCGGCGCCATCGACCTGAATCTCGCCTTTGTACGGCACCAGCAGCCCGCTGCTGACACTCTCCGACACCAGAATATTGCTCGCCAGAACCAACCCTTGCCCGGCAATCGCCGCTTGCAGGGCGTAATGCTCTTCGTCGTATTCACGACTCACCGGATGCTGCTGCAGCCAGTGCTCGCCGGACTGCGCGCACCAGGCTTCCCAGCCATGGGCATACAGCTTCGAGTTGTGCCAACGCACGCTGATCAGCGTCGGCGTGCGCCGCGCGGCCAGCGCCACTTGCTCGGGCGAGCCGTAAACGCCGAACGACTCGTCGAACAGGCACTGCCCATACAGGTTCGGATAGTCATCGAGGCTGTAGCGCAACACCAGATCGACGCTGGCGTCCTGATGCAGATCGATCACCTCGCAATGGGTATCGAGGCGCAGGTTGATGTTCGGATGCTGCGCATAAAACCGCCCCAGGCGCGGCACCAGCCACAGCGCGGCGAACGCGGCCGTGGTCGACAGCGTCAGGCTGCTGCCGCTGCGTTGCGGGCGCAGGGTGTCGACACTTTGCGCCACTTCCAGCAAGGCACCGTGCAGGCTGCGAAACAGGCGCTCGCCGCCTTCGGTCAGGCGTACCTGACGCGGCAGACGTTCGAACAGGGCGACGCCGAGCCAGTCTTCCAGCGAGCGGATCTGATGAGAGATCGCTGTGGGGGTGACCGACAGCTCTTCGGCAGCAGCCTTGAAACTCAACAGGCGCGAAGCGGATTCGAAAGCGCGCAGGGCGGTCAGCGGCAGCGAGGCGAACATTGAAAACTCCACGGATGAAATGAATTCATCCCGACTGATTTTTGCTCATTTGAAGGACAGCGGCGGTGCGCCTCAAGCTGCACGCCACAAGCCGTTTGATTCTAGTCCGGAGGAAAGACAGATGAGCAAGATTCTTGTGATCCATGCCAGTCCGCGCGGTGACCGTTCGCATTCGCGGCGTCTGGCTGAAGGTTTTCTCAGCGCTTGGCAGGCGCATCATCCACAGGCTCGCGTCACTCGCCGCGAAGTCGGTCGGGCCTTGATTCCAGCGGTCAACGAGGCGTTCGTAGCGGCGGCGTTCTACCCGGAGCCGCAAGCACGGCCGTTGTCGATGCAGGCCGATCTGGCGCTCAGCGATCAACTGGTCGGCGAGCTGTTCGAGCATGATCTGCTGCTGATCTCCACGCCGATGTACAACTTCAGCGTGCCCAGCGGCCTCAAGGCCTGGGTCGATCAGATCGTGCGGCTGGGGCTGACGTTCGATCACACGCTGGATAACGGCGTTGCCAACTACACGCCACTGTTGCAAGGCAAGAAGGCACTGATCGTCACCAGTCGCGGCGGCTTCGGTTTTGGCCCGGGCGGTGAGCTGGAGGCGTTGAACCATGCCGATCCATGGCTGCGCACGGCGCTGGGTTTTATCGGTATCAACGACGTCACCGTAGTCGCGGCCGAGGGTGAAGAATCCGCTGAACGCACCTTCGCGGCGTCGGTGGCGGAGGCCGAGCAGCGCTTGTTCGACCTCGCCGGGGCGTTCTAGATGGCCTGGCTGTTCCTGCTGATCGCCGCCGGGTTCGAAGTCACCTTCGCCATGGGCATGAAGTACGCCGAAGGCTTCACCCGGTTGTGGCCGTCGTTGATCACCGTGATTGCGGCAATCGGCGGGATCTACTTTCTCACGCTGGCCATGCGTGAATTGCCGGTGAGCATTGCCTATCCGGTCTGGACGGCGATTGGCTCGCTGGGCACGGTGTTCCTTGGGTTCGCGTTGCTCGGCGAAAGCCTGACACTGGTCAAACTGCTCTCGGTAGGTCTGATTGTGGCGGGGGTGGCGGGGCTGAAGTAGGCTGGTCGTTGAGTTGTCATCATCAGGGAGGATGCTTGGCGGGCGTTTTGCACGCCTTGCATCCACTCATCGACCACAAGGATGTTTGCCCATGTCGACGCGTTATCCACTGGTGCTGGTGCCGGGCATGCTCGGGTTTATCCGGCTGGTGCTCTATCCGTATTGGTACGGAATCATCAAGGCCTTGCGCCGTGGTGGTGCGACGGTCATTGCGGTGCAGGTGTCGCCGCTCAATTCCACCGAAGTGCGCGGCGAGCAATTGCTGGCGCGGATCGACGAGATCCTGCGCGAGACCGGCGCGGCCAGGGTCAACCTGTTCGGCCACAGCCAGGGTTCGCTGACCGCACGCTATGCAGCGGCCAAACGTCCGGATCTGGTCGCGTCGGTGACCTCGGTGGCCGGACCCAATCACGGTTCGGAACTGGCCGACTATCTGCAAAAACACTATCCGGCGGACAGCGCCAGAGGACGCGTCCTTGAGGTGTTGTTGCGCGTTGTCGGCTGGCTGATGGCGTTACTGGAAACCGGTTACCGCGGGCCGAAGTTGCCGGTGGATATCCACGCTTCGCACCAATCGCTGACCAGCGAAGGCGTGGCACTGTTCAATCAGCGTTATCCACAGGGCCTGCCTGACACCTGGGGCGGACACGGGCCGGAAGAGGTCAACGGTGTGCGCTATTACTCGTGGTCGGGCACGCTGCAGCCGGGCAAGACCGACCGCGGCGGCAACCTGTTCGACGGCACCAATCGCAGCTGCCGCTTGTTCGCGAAAACCTTCGTGCGCGAACCGGGGCAGTGTGACGGGATGGTCGGGCGCTACAGCTCGCATCTGGGCACGGTGATTGGCGATGACTATCCGCTGGATCACTTCGACATCGTCAACCAGTCGCTGGGGCTGGTGGGCAAGGGCGCGGATCCGGTGCGGCTGTTCGTCGAGCATGCGGCGCGGCTTGAGGCTGCCGGGGTCTAGCAGGCACACCGCGTTATCGTTCATCGCTGGCAAGCCAGCTCCCACACTGCTTCGTGGCGTTCACAAAAATGTGTGTGCGACACCGACCCTGTGGGAGCTGGCTTGCCAGCGATGGCGTCGGGTCAGGCAACGCTGACCTTGCGGCCCAACACCGTGGTCCAGCGCTCGGAAAGAATCACCCCGCCCAACGTCAGCAGACCACCGACCAGGTGATACATCGCCAGCTGTTCCTTCAAGACCAGCGCTGCAATCAGCGCAGTGATCAGCGGCAGCAAGTTGAAGAACAACGTCGTCCGGCTCGGCCCCAGACGCTGTACGGCCTGCATCCACGCCAGCGGCGCGAGCATCGACGCCAGCAGGCACGCATACAGCACCAACGGAATGTTCTGCAGGGTCAGCCCGGTTTTCGGCGACATCGCGTACAGCGGAAACAGCACTACGATCGCCACCAGCACCTGCAAGTACAACAACACCAGTGGCGGCAGGCGCAGCTGCCATTTTTTCAGCAAGGTGCTGTAGATCGCGTAGGCGAGGGTAGCGATCAGCATCATCGCGTCACCCAGGTTCACGCCGTGTTGCAGCAGGGCGCCAAGGCTGCCTGACGAGACCACCACCAATACGCCGGCAAACGACAGCACCGCGCCAAACAAGGCGCCGGCGGTCAGGCGCTGGCCGAGGCTGATGATCGCCATGGTCAGCGACATCAGCGGCATCAGCGACAGGATGATGCCCATGTTGGTCGCCGTGGTCAGGGTCGCGGCAAAGTAGGCGAGGCTCTGATACACCGCCATGCCGAGCACGCCAAGGATGAAGATCTTGCCCAGGTTCGGGCGGATCTGCGGCCAGTGCGCGATGACCGCTTTGAGCATGAACGGGGTGAACAGCAGGCCGGCAAGCAGCCAGCGGTAGAAACCGATCTCGGCCGGGAAGATCGCCCCGACCGCCAGTTTGTTGATCACGGTGTTGCCGGCCCAGATGAAAATCGCCAGCAGGGGAAACGCGTATTGCATGGGTTAAAACCAGAACGTTGATGAACGGTGATTATCCCCTGTCTGGATGCAGCCCTATACTGCGAACCGGACAACCTGCCTCTGCAACCGGACAGCATGAACAGTAAACACATCGATCTGCTGGATTTCAGCGAACTGCCGTCAGCGGTGTACTTCCGCTACGCCGACTTCAACGCCCATGAATACGCCGCGCCGCACCGGCATCCGTGGGGCACGCTGGAGTACGCGGCGCACGGCGTGCTGCACATGGACGTCGATGGCAACCGCTTCATGTCGCCGCCGCAGTACGCGGTGTGGGTACCGCCGCAGGTCGAGCACAGTTTCTACAGCCACCAACCAGTCAACTATCGTGCGGTGTGCCTCGACCCCAAGGTCTGCGCCGAACTGCCGGCACGGGCCTGCACGCTGGCAATCAGCGACATCCTCAAGGCGATTCTCAAGGACTTCGCCGCACGCGATGTGAAAATCCCCGAACTCGAAGCCGACCGGCGACTGGCCCAGGTGCTGGTTGATCAACTGCAACAGGCGCCGGTGCATGAATGTTATCTGCCGTATGCGAGTAATCCCGGGTTGCTGGCGATTCTCGATGCATTGCAGGCCGATCCGGGCAGTAACCAACCGCTGGCGCACTGGGCGGCGCAGGTACACGTCAGCGAGCGCACGCTGGCCCGGCAGTTCGTGCGTGAGCTGGGGATGAGTTTCGGCGAATGGCGTCAGCGTCTGCGCTATCTGGCAGCGATCGAGGCGCTGGAAAGTTCGAAGAGCGTGCAGGAGATCGCCTTCGATCTGGGTTACAGCGGTGGCTCGGCCTTCATCGCCATGTTTGCCCGTCAGGCCGGATGCACGCCGGAGCAGTATCGGCGAAGCCACCTGGAAGGCGGGAAGGTGTAACAAGATTTGGCTACACTTCAGCAGAGGCCGCATCCATCGGTGCGGCGACAAGGAGAAAACTCCATGAAGATGTTGCGTGTCCCTTTGTTGATGATCGGTCTGCTGCTGTGCTCCCAGGGTTTCGCCGCCACCGCGCAGCAGAACAAAATGACCACCTGCAATGCCGATGCGACCGCCAAGAGCCTCAAGGGCGATGAGCGTAAGACTTTCATGAGCACCTGCCTCAAGGCTGCGCCGGCGGCCAACGATGCCAAGGCCCTGACCCCGCAGCAGGAAAAAATGAAAACCTGCAACGCCGATGCGAAAACCAAAGCCCTGACCGGTGATGCGCGCAAGACCTTCATGAGTGACTGCTTGAAGAAAAAATAACCCGCTTCTGTGGCGTGTCAGGGTCGACGCGTCCGCTTGAGATTTGCCCTCACCCTAACCCTCTCCCGGAGGGAGAGGGGACTGACCGCAGCGTCTCAAGAAACTCGTCGACTTGAAAGAAACCGGTCGATTATGGATTCCATGTCGCTGTTTCAGGTCACTGGATATGCAGAGCATCCCCAATCGGTTCCCTCTCCCGGAGGGAGAGGGAGAGGGAGAGGGAGAGGGAGAGGGAGAGGGCAAATCTCAAGAGACTTGTTGACCTGAAAAAACCGGTCGATTATGGATTCCATGTCGCTGTTTCAGGTCACTGGATATGCAGAGCATCCCCAATCGGTTCCCTCTCCCGGAGGGAGAGGGTTAGGGTGAGGGCAAATCTCAAGAAACTCGTCGACCTGAAAAAATCGGTCGATTTTGGATTCCATGTCGCTGTTTCAGGTCACAGGATACGCAGAGCATCCCCCAATCGGTTTCCTCTCCCTTTGGGAGAGGGCTAGGGTGAGGGGACCTGAAGCACCGCATATCCCTAGTGCTCTCTCTGGATCGCTGGCAGACTGCCAATCCTTTTACGCCGTTCGTTTTGAGGCTGTATGCCAACGTTTTCTGAGCGTCATGTTGTGTTCTGGGTCAGTTGCATCATTATTTTTGGCGGTTTGCTGCTGGTGCTGCCGCTGCGTTTGTTGCCCAGCCTGTTGGCCGGTCTGCTGGTCTATGAGCTGGTCAACATGCTCACCCCGCAACTGCAACGGCTGATCGAAGGCCGGCGCGCGCGCTGGTTGGCGGTGGCGTTGCTGGGCACGCTGGTGGTCAGTGTGCTGGCGCTGATCTTCGCCGGCGCTATCAGTTTCCTGCTGCACGAAGCAGAAAATCCGGGCGCTTCTCTCGATAAATTCATGGGCGTGGTCGATCGTGCGCGCGGGCAACTGCCGCCGTTTCTCGATGCCTACCTGCCTGCCAGCGCCGCCGAGTTCCGTGTCGCCATCGGTCAATGGGCGAGCAAGCATCTGTCCGAGCTGCAATTGGTGGGCAAGGACGCGGCGCACATGTTTGTCACCCTGCTGATCGGCATGGTCCTCGGCGCGATCATCGCTCTGCAGCGGATACCGGACGTGACCAAGCGCAAGCCGCTGGCCGCCGCCCTGTTCGATCGCCTGCACCTGCTGGTCCAGGCCTTTCGCAACATCGTCTTCGCACAGATCAAGATTTCCCTGCTCAACACGATCTTCACCGGGATCTTCCTCGCGGCGATCCTGCCGATGTTCGGCATCAAGCTGCCGCTGACCAAGACCCTGATCGTCCTGACCTTCCTGCTCGGCCTGTTGCCGGTGATCGGCAACCTGATGTCGAACACGCTGATCACCATCGTCGGTCTGTCGCTGTCGATCTGGGTGGCGGTGGCGGCGCTGGGCTATCTGATCTTTATCCACAAGCTCGAATACTTCCTCAACGCGCGCATCGTCGGCGGGCAGATCAGTGCCAAGTCGTGGGAGTTGCTGCTGGCGATGCTGGTGTTCGAAGCCGCGTTCGGCCTGCCGGGAGTGGTGGCGGGGCCGATTTATTACGCGTACCTGAAGAGTGAGTTGAAGCTGGGTGGGATGGTCTAAGGCCAGGCATCTGTAGCGAATGCATCTGTGGCGAGGGGATTTATCCCCGCTGGCCTGCGCAGCAGGCCCCTGCTTTCAAAAGTCGGGGCCGCTTCGCGACCCAACGGGGATAAATCCCCTCGCCACAAATGCTCTTCGCCACAGCGATTGTGATCAGGCCATTGCGCCGTAACGCTTCATCGCCTCAATCGCCAGACCGCTACCAATGCTGCCGAAGATATTCCCTTCAACATGCCGTGCGTTCGGCAACATCGCCGAAACACTGTTGCGCAGCGCCGGAATGCCGCTCGAACCGCCGGTGAAGAACACCGTATCGACCTGACTCACCGACACGTTGGCATCGTTCAACAGCTGCGTGACGCTGCCGCGCACGCGCTCAAGCAGTGCGTCGATGGACGATTCGAACAGGGCGCGGCTCAGCTCAACGCTCAGGCCGGGCTCGATCCGGTCCAGCGGCACATGGCGGCTGTCGGTGTGGGTCAGCTGGATCTTGGTTTCTTCGACTTCCATCGCCAGCCAGTGGCCGGCGCGCTGTTCGATCAGCTTGAACAGGCGGTCGATGCCGCCGGTGTCTTCGATGTCGTAACGCATGCTGCCCAGCGCCAGGGTGGATTTCTGCGAGTAGACCGAGTTGATGGTGTGCCAGGTCGCCAGGTTCATGTGGTGGCTGGTCGGCATGTAGGCGCCGCTCTTCATGCGGCTGCCGTAGCCGAACAGCGGCATCAAACCTTGCAGGCTCAGCTGTTTATCGAAATCGGTACCGCCGATGTGCACGCCGCCGGTGGCGAGGATGTCATCGTGGCGGTTGTCCATGCCGCGACGCTCGGGCGACAGGCGCACCAGCGAGAAGTCCGAGGTACCACCGCCGATGTCGACAATCAGCACCAGCTCTTCTTTTTCGATGGTCGACTCGTAGTCGAAGGCCGCAGCGATCGGTTCGTACTGAAACGACACGTCCTTGAAGCCGAGCTTGCGCGCCACTTCGACCAGGGTGTCTTCGGCTTCCTGGTCGGCCAGCGGATCGTCATCGACGAAGAACACCGGGCGACCGAGGACCACTTGCTCGAATTCCCGACCGGCGGCGGTTTCGGCGCGGCTCTTCAGTTGGCCGATGAACAGGCCGAGCAGGTCCTTGAACGGCATCGCGGTGCCGAGGACGCTGGTGTCGTGTTTGATCAGCTTGGAGCCCAGCAGACTCTTGAGCGAGCGCATCAGCCGGCCTTCGTAGCCTTCCAGGTACTCGTGCAGCGCCAGGCGACCGTACACCGGGCGGCGTTCCTCGATGTTGAAGAAGACCACCGACGGCAGGGTGATCTTGTCGTCTTCCAGCGCGATCATCGTGTCCATGCCGGGGCGCAGCCAGCCGACGGTGGAGTTGGACGTGCCGAAGTCGATGCCGCAGGCACGGGCTGGAGAGGCGTCTTTCATGTCTTTCGGTTCCGGTCTAAAAAACGGCCGCGCAGTGTATGTCAGTGCGCGACAGATTCGAAGGCCGGTCATCTGCTATTTCACGACTAAACTGCCTTGAAAGCCCAGACTTTGCCCCAAACTTGCTGGCATGGGCCGGCAGACACACCGGCGGTCACAAGAACCGTCGCCCACTGCCGATAAACTTCTGCAGCGCCACCCGGTCACAAACTTGAGATCGGTCAACCCGGCACGCGCGAATGAGCGCATGCTGGGCTCGGCGCGAAATCGATAACGGACGGTGATTCCTTCGATGGACTTCAAAGACTATTACAAGATACTCGGCGTGGAGCCGACGGCGGACGACAAGGCGATCAAGGCGGCCTATCGCAAGCTGGCGCGCAAATACCACCCGGATGTCAGCAAGGAAAAAGACGCCGAGGCCAAGTTCAAGGATGCCTCGGAAGCCTATGAAGCGCTGAAAAGCGCCGACAAGCGCGCCGAATACGACGAGCTGCGCCGCTATGGCCAGCACGGTCAGCCGTTCCAGGGCCCACCGGGCTGGCAGAGCCGTGGCGGCTTTGGCGGCGGCGGTGGCGACACCGGCGACTTCTCGGACTTCTTCAGTTCGATCTTCGGCAATCGCGGCCCCGGTTTCGGTGGCGGCGAAGGTCGGCAACAACGCAGTACCGGGCGCCGGGGACAAGACGTGGAAATGGAACTGCCGATCTTCCTTGAGGAGACGCTGGCGAACGAGTCGAAGAAGGTCACCTTCCAGGTGCCGCAATACAACGCCAACGGCCAGCACGTCAGCAACACCAGCAAGAGCCTGAACGTGAAGATCCCGGCGGGCGTGACCGACGGCGAGCGCATCCGCCTCAAGGGCCAGGGTGCACCGGGGATCGGTGGCGGGGCCAATGGCGATCTGTACCTGACCATTCGCTTTGCGCCGCACCCGAAATTCGATGTCGAAGGCGAAAACCTGATCATCACCCTGCCGCTGGCGCCGTGGGAACTGGCGCTGGGCGCTGAAGTGGCCGTGCCGACCCTGACCGGCAAGATCAACCTCAAGGTGCCGGCGGGCAGCCAGAACGGCCAGCGCATGCGCGCCAAGGGTCATGGTTTGAAAAACAAGGCCGGCGAGCGCGGTTATCTGTTCGTGCAGCTCAAAGCCGTGATGCCGAAAGCCTCGGACGATGAGGTCAAGGCGCTGTGGCAGGAACTGGCGAAGAAAGCCGCCTTCAATCCGCGAGAGAACTTCTGATTCGACGACGGAGTAGCCCATCATGAGCAGCCCCCTGATCGTTCAACTGGACTTGGCAGAATTCTGTGAGGCGGCCGATTTGTCGGATGCCTACGTGATCGAAATCGTCGAACACGGCATCCTCGAACCTCAGGGTGCACAGCCCCGGGAATGGCGCTTCACCGATTACGAACTGGCCTTGGCCAAACGTGCGGCGAAATTGCGCCGCGAACTGGAACTGGAGTGGGAAGGCGTCGCCCTGGCGCTGGATCTGCTGGAAGAAGTGCGCGAGTTGCGCGCCGAGAACCGCATGTTGCGCCAGCGCTTGGGGCGGTTGGTGGTTGAGTAGATAGCCTGAAAACTTTGTGTCGGTTGATTTGGCCTCATCGCTGGCAAGCCAGCTCCCACAGGGTTTTGGGTTGAGTTAGGGATTTCAGTTCGACGCAGAACCTGTGAGAGCTGGCTTGCCAGCGAAGAACGATTACACGGTCATTCTGATTCACCATTGAAAAAGGCCCCGAAGGGCCTTTTTTGTGCTCAAAACAAAAAGTACCGCTGTGCCATCGGCAACGTTTCCGCCGGTTCACACCAGAGCAACACACCGTCCGCCTTGACCTGATACGTCTGCGGGTCGACATCAATGTTCGGCAGATAATCGTTGTGGATCAGGTCGGTTTTCTGCACGTCACGGCAGCCTTTGACCACGCCGATTTTCTTCTTCAATCCCAACGCTTCAGGCAACCCGGCTTCCTGCGCCGCCTGACTGATAAAGGTCAGGCTGGTGGCATGTAGCGAACCGCCGTAACTGGCGAACATCGGGCGGTAGTGCACCGGTTGCGGGGTCGGGATCGACGCGTTGGCATCGCCCATCAGGCTGGCGGCAATCGCGCCGCCCTTGAGGATCAGCGTCGGTTTCACGCCAAAAAATGCCGGGCGCCAGAGCACCAGATCCGCCCATTTGCCGACTTCCACCGAGCCGACTTCGTGGCTGATGCCGTGGGTGATCGCCGGGTTGATGGTGTACTTGGCGATGTAGCGCTTGGCGCGGAAGTTGTCGTTGCCTGCGCCGTCCTGCGGCAGCGGGCCGCGCTGCTTCTTCATCTTGTCGGCGGTCTGCCAGGTGCGCGTGATGACTTCGCCGACACGGCCCATGGCCTGGCTGTCGGAGCTGATCATCGAGAACGCGCCGAGGTCGTGGAGGATGTCTTCGGCGGCAATTGTTTCGCGGCGGATGCGGCTTTCGGCAAATGCGACGTCTTCGGCGATGCTCGGGTCCAGGTGATGGCAGACCATCAGCATGTCGAGGTGTTCGTCGATGGTGTTGCGGGTGAACGGCCGGGTCGGGTTGGTGGAACTCGGCAGCACGTTCGGGAAACCGCAGGCCTTGATGATGTCCGGCGCATGGCCGCCACCGGCACCCTCGGTGTGGTAGGTGTGGATGGTGCGGCCCTTGAACGCGCCGAGGGTGGTTTCGACGAAGCCGGATTCGTTGAGGGTGTCGGTGTGGATCGCCACCTGCACGTCGTACTGGTCGGCGACGTTCAGGCAATTGTCGATGCTCGCCGGGGTGGTGCCCCAGTCTTCGTGCAGCTTGAGGCCGATGGCACCGGCCTTGACCTGCTCGATCAACGGCTCCGGCAGGCTGGCGTTGCCCTTGCCGGTGAGGCCGATGTTCATCGGGAACGCGTCGGCGGCCTGGAGCATGCGCGCCAGGTGCCACGGGCCGGAGGTGCAGGTGGTGGCGTTGGTGCCGGTGGCAGGCCCGGTGCCGCCGCCGATCATGGTGGTGACGCCGCTCATCAGCGCTTCTTCGATCTGCTGCGGGCAGATGAAGTGAATATGGGTGTCGATGCCGCCGGCGGTGAGGATCATGCCTTCACCGGCGATCACTTCGGTGCTGGCGCCGATGGCGATGGTCACGTCGGGCTGTACGTCCGGGTTGCCGGCCTTGCCGATCGCGGCGATGCGCCCGTCCTTGAGGCCGACGTCGGCCTTGACGATGCCCCAGTGGTCGATGATCAGCGCGTTGGTGATCAAGGTGTCGACCACTTCGGCCGCGAGCAACTGGCTCTGGCCCTGGCCGTCGCGGATCACTTTGCCGCCGCCGAATTTCACTTCTTCGCCGTAGGTGGTGAAGTCCTTTTCGACTTCGATCCACAACTCGGTATCGGCCAGGCGCACCTTGTCGCCGACGGTGGGGCCGAACATGTCGGCGTAGGCTTGACGGGAAATCTTCATGCTGCGTCCTTCAAGAAAATAGTGGTGAGCCATCGCCCCCTCACCCTGGCCCTCTCCCAGAGGGAGAGGGGACTGTTCGCGGTGGGGCGGCTATCGGCGATCAGCTCCGCAGAGGGGACTGTTCGCGGTGGGCCGGCTATCGGTGATCAGCTCCGCAGAGGCGACTGTTCACGGTGGGTCAGCTATCGGTGATCGGCTCCCTCTCCCTCGGGAGAGGGCTGGGGTGAGGGGTAGCGGAGCACGAAGATGTCAGAGATCACCCATGACCCGCCCGGCAAACCCGAACACCCGCCGGTGCCCGGCGTAATCCACCAGCTCCACCTCGCGGCTTTGCCCCGGCTCGAAGCGCACGGCGGTGCCGGCCGGGATATTCAGGCGCATGCCACGGCTGGCGGCGCGGTCAAAGGTCAGGGCGTCGTTGGTCTCGAAAAAGTGATAGTGCGAACCGACCTGGATCGGCCGGTCGCCACTGTTGGCGACTTTCAGGCTGAGGGTGCGGCGGCCGACGTTGAGTTCGATGTCGCCGGGCTGGATCTGGTACTGGCCGGGAATCATGGCCGGGCTCCTTGCAGGATCTTGTAATAGAGGGCGGTCGGGCGATAGGTGCCGTGCGGGTCGCAGGCGTAGTCGGGAATTTCACCGGCGCGGCTGTAACCCAGGGCCTTGTAGAAATCTTCGGCGGGGGAACCGGCCTCGGTGTCGAGGTAGAGCATGCCGCGCTTGTGCTTGGCCGCTTCGAGTTCCAACGCGCTCATCAATTGCTGGCCGAGGCCGCGTCGGCGGGCGTGTTCGCGCACCAGCAGTTTCTGCACTTCGGCGCGATTGAGACCGTTGGCCTTCTGGCACAGGCTCAGTTGCACGCTGGCCTGCACCTGTTCGTCCTTGACCACCACCCAGAGCAACACGCTGCCCTTGTTCACGTTGTCCTGGACCTCATCGAAATAGGCGCGGGCCTGGGCGGCATCGAGGTCGGCCATGAAGCCGACGCTGGCGCCATAGCCCACCGCATCGAGCAGCAGGTCGATCAGGCCCTGACGATAGTGCGCAAAACTTTCAGCGTTGACGCGGCGCAGTTGGGCAGCGTTCATCGGTATCACTCCTTGTTGGCGTCAGGCGGCTCCGCGCCGGGGTTGAGGGTCAGTTGCATGAACGTCAGGTCGAGCCAGCGACCGAACTTGGTGCCGACCTGCGGCATCTGGCCGGTGATGCTGAAACCGGCGCGCTCATGGAGACGAATGGAGGCGGCGTTGCCACTTTCGATGGCGGCGACCATGACATGTTTGCCGCAGGCCCTTGCCCGTTCGATCAGGGCGCCCATCAATTGCGGGCCAAGGCCATTGCCGCGTTGATCGCTGCGCACATAGACCGAGTGCTCGACGGTATGGCGAAAGCCGTCGAACGGCCGCCAGTCACCGAATGAAGCGTAGCCGAGCACTGCGTTGTCGCCGCCGACGATCACCAGAATCGGATACGCCTGGGCCTGACGCGCACTGAACCAGGCCTGACGGTTGCCGAGGTCGACCGCCGACTCGTTCCAGATCGCCGTGGTGTTGAGCACCGCATCGTTGTAGATGTCACGGATCGCCGGCAGGTCGGCGTGGAGGGCGTCGCGAATCGTGTAAGTCATGGCGCGGCCTCAGACGATCGGTTGGTGGACGGTGACCAGTTTGGTGCCATCGGGGAACGTCGCTTCGACCTGGATCTCGGGGATCATTTCCGGGATGCCTTCCATCACTTGCTCGCGGCTCAGCAGGGTGGTGCCGTAGTGCATCAGCTCGGCCACGGTCTGGCCATCACGCGCGCCTTCGAGCAGCGCGGCGGAGATGTAGGCCATGGCCTCCGGGTAATTGAGTTTCACGCCGCGGGCCAGTCGCCGCTCGGCGACGAGGCCGGCGGTGAAGATCAGCAGCTTGTCTTTCTCGCGTGGGGTCAGGTCCATTGTGTCGTTCCATCAGGGCAGATTTTTGAGGTTCTTGTGGGTGCGGGGTGCCAGTTGGAGCAGCCCCTCACCCTAGCCCTCTCCCGAGGGAGAGGGGACTGATCTCGGTTGTTTTCAATGGCCGGTTCAGTCAGCAGTATTCGTTCAGGCAGTTAAATTCATTTCAAACGACTCGGTCAGGCTCCCTCTCCCCCCGGGAGAGGGCGGGGGGTGAGGGGGGCTTTCAGGTGCTCCATATTCTCGGTGACACCGCCTCGCGATCCAGAAGCACCGGCCGCAGCAAACGCCATAAGTCGATGAGCCAGGCGCGGGCGAGCAATGCCTCACTGGCCAGACAACGGGCCACCAACAGCCCCGGCAATTGCGTAAGATCCCCTCGCACTTCGTGGCCCAGCGAGCGGCAGCGCTCAAGCAATTCAGCCTCAATCTCACCGGTGACCAACAACGTCGCAAACACCGGATTACCGTCCAGCCCGATCGGTGAATCAAGCAAGCCGTCACCGCCAACAACGCGCTGGCGCTCGTGCCAGAGCAATCGACCATCACGGCGAATATCCAGATGCGCCTGAAAGTGCCCGCGGTCGAAACGTTCGCCGCTGGCCGGGCGACCCAGCGCCACCACATCCCAGTAGAACAGCCGGGCATCGCCTTCCAGTTCAATCGAAGTGCTCAGCTCAGCCTGCGCCGCGCTGTAGACGATGGTTTCCTGCGGCAGCCATTCCAGCGTCGCCCCGGCCGCGACTTGCAAGTCGAGCTTCTGATAAGCCGGCCCACCCGCGCGATACCACTTCGCCGCGCCGGGGCTGGTGATCTGCGCCCAGGCGTGCGCTTCGACGCGGGCGCTGATGTCCAGTCGGTCGCCGCCGGCAATCCCGCCCGGCGGGTGGACGATGATGTGTTGGCAGACTTCAGGTCCTTCGGCGTACAGATGCTTTTGCACCCGCAGCGGACCGATGTGCCGACGCTGAACCGGGCGCGTGCAGTCGCCGAAGCGGGCGTAGGCCAGCTCCAGCTCGGCATGCCAGCTCGGGGTAAACAGGGCAGGTGAAACAGTCGAATTCATGGTGTGTGATTATCGTTAGGAAGCTACAGATTAGAACGTTGCCTTAGATCGTGACCAGTCCGCGTACACCCTCGGCCTCCATATTTTCACCGCGACCTTGCTGGACGATCTCGCCCCGGGACATCACCAGGTACTGATCGGCCAGCTCGGCGGCGAAATCGTAGAATTGCTCGACCAGCAAAATCGCCATGTCGCCACGGGCTGCGAGTGTCTTGATCACCGCGCCGATTTCCTTGATCACTGACGGCTGGATGCCTTCGGTGGGTTCGTCGAGGATCAGCAAGCGCGGACGGCTGGCCAGTGCGCGACCGATTGCCAGTTGCTGTTGCTGCCCGCCGGACAAGTCACCGCCGCGACGCTGCTTCATTTGTAGCAGCACCGGGAACAGTTCGTAGATGAAACTTGGCACTTCTTTGGCTTCGCTGCCGGGAAACCGTGACAAACCCATCAACAGGTTTTCTTCCACGGTCAGCCGTCCGAAGATTTCCCGACCTTGCGGCACGTAAGCAATACCGGCGTGAACGCGCTGATGCGGCTTGAACGTGGTGATCGGTTTGCCCTCCCAATTCACCGCGCCTTCCTTGGCCGGCAACAGGCCCATCAGGCATTTGAGCAGGGTGGTCTTGCCCACGCCGTTGCGTCCGAGCAGGCAGGTGACTTCGCCGACCTTCACATCAAAACTGAGGCCCCGGAGGATGTGGCTACCGCCGTAGTACTGGTGCAGCTTGTCGACTTGCAGCATGTTCGAATTCCTTCTGTTGCACACAGAACCTTGTGGGAGCTGGCTTGCCAGCGATGAGGCCGCATATTCAGCAATGATGTCGACTGATCCACCGCGATCGCTGGCAAGCCAGCTCCCACAGGTTTTGTATTCGCAAACCTTAGCGGCCGAGATAGACCTCGATCACCCGCTCGTTTTCCTGCACCTGCTCAAGCGAGCCTTCAGCCAGCACGCTGCCCTGGTGCAACACGGTGACGTGGTCGGCAATCGAGCCGACAAAGCCCATGTCATGTTCAACCACCATCAGCGAATGCTTGCCCGCCAGCGATTTGAACAGCTCGGCGGTGAACTCGGTTTCGGCGTCGGTCATGCCCGCCACCGGTTCGTCGAGCAGCAGCAGTTGCGGGTCCTGCATCAGCAGCATGCCGATCTCCAGGAACTGCTTCTGGCCGTGGGACAGCAAACCCGCCGGGCGATTGACCGAGGTGGTCAGGCGAATGGTCTCCAGCACTTCGCTGATGCGATCACGCTGCTCGCCGCTCAACCGCGCACGCAAACTGGCCCACACCGACTTGTCGGTCTTCTGCGCCAGCTCGAGGTTTTCAAACACGCTGAGGGCTTCGAACACCGTCGGCTTCTGGAACTTGCGGCCAATGCCAGCCTGGGCGATCTGCACTTCGCTCATTTGCGTCAGGTCCAGGGTTTCACCGAACCAGGCCTTGCCGTGACTGGGCCGGGTCTTGCCGGTGATCACGTCCATCAGCGTGGTCTTGCCCGCGCCGTTGGGGCCGATGATGCAACGCAGCTCACCGACGCCGATGTACAGGTTGAGATTGTTCAGGGCGCGGAAGCCGTCGAAGCTGACGCTGATGTCTTCCAGGGTCAGGATCGTGCCGTGCCGGGTGTCGAGGCCCGGGCCGACGCGTTGGCCGAGGCCGATCGAGTCGCGGCTGGTGCCCTCGTCCTTGTTCGGCTCCACCGGAAAAAACGCCGGTTCCAGCATGAATTCGGCAGTGGCTGTCACTCTCATGATTCACCTCGTTTCTTCAGCAGACCGATCACGCCTTTGGGCAGGTACAACGTCACGACGATGAACAGCGCGCCGAGGAAGAACAGCCAGTATTCGGGGAAGGCCACGGTGAACCAGCTCTTCATGCCGTTGACCACGCCGGCGCCGAGCAGCGGGCCGATCAGCGTGCCACGGCCGCCGAGGGCCACCCACACCGCCGCTTCAATCGAGTTGGTCGGCGACATTTCGCTGGGGTTGATGATGCCGACCTGCGGCACGTACAACGCACCGGCCAGTCCGCACAACACCGCGCTCAACACCCAGACAAACAGCTTGAAACCGCGCGGGTCGTAGCCGCAGAACATCAAGCGGTTTTCTGCATCGCGCAGCGCGGTCAGCACTCGGCCGAACTTGCTCTGCGCCAGGCGCCAGCCGATGAACAGACTGGCGACCAGCAACAGCACCGTGGCCAGAAACAACACCGCGCGGGTGCCTGGCTCGGTGATGCCGAAACCGAGGATCGTGCGGAAGTTGGTGAAGCCGTTGTTGCCGCCAAACCCGGTCTCGTTGCGGAAAAACAGAAGCATGCCGGCGAAGGTCAGGGCCTGGGTCATGATCGAGAAATACACACCCTTGATCCGCGAACGGAAGGCAAAGAAACCGAACACCAGCGCCAGCAGACCCGGTGCCAACACCACCAGGCACATCGACCAGACAAAGCTGCTGGTGCCGCTCCAGTACCACGGTAGTTCTGTCCACGACAGAAAAGTCATGAACGCCGGCAAGCCATCGCCGGCCGCCTGACGCATCAGGTACATGCCCATCGCGTAACCGCCGAGGGCGAAGAACAGGCCATGGCCCAGCGACAGCAAACCGGCGTAACCCCAGACCAGATCCAGCGCCAGGGCGACGATGGCGTAGCAGAGGATTTTGCCGACCAGCGTCAGCGTGTAGGCCGAGACGTGCAGCGCATTGTCCGGCGCCAACAACGACAGCAACGGCAGGGCGATCAGCAGCGCGAGAATCACCGCGCCGACCGCCATCGTGACTTTCGGTCCGGCCTTTTGTGTGGCCGTGACTAACAGAGGCTGATTCATCAGTCGATCACCCGTCCTTTCAGTGCGAAGAGGCCTTGCGGACGTTTCTGGATAAACAGAATGATCAGCGCGAGGATCAGGATTTTGCCGAGCACCGCACCGATCTGCGGTTCAAGAATCTTGTTGGCGATACCCAGGCCGAACGCGGCCAGCACGCTGCCGGCCAGTTGCCCGACACCGCCGAGCACCACCACCAGGAACGAGTCGATGATGTAGCTCTGGCCGAGGTCCGGACCGACGTTGCCGATCTGGCTCAGCGCCACACCACCGAGGCCGGCGATGCCCGAGCCGAGGCCGAAGGCGAGCATGTCCACGCGCCCGGTGGGCACGCCGCAGCAGGCGGCCATGTTGCGGTTTTGGGTGACGGCGCGGACGTTGAGACCCAGACGGGTTTTGTTCAGCAGCAGCCAGGTCAGTACCACCACGAACAGGGCGAAGGCGATGATCACGATGCGGTTGTACGGCAGCACCAGATTAGGCAGCACTTGAATGCCGCCGGACAGCCACGCCGGGTTTGCCACTTCGACGTTCTGCGCGCCGAACAGCAGGCGCACCAACTGGATCAGCATCAGGCTGATGCCCCAGGTAGCTAGCAGGGTTTCCAGCGGCCGGCCATAGAGGTGACGAATCACCGTGCGTTCCAGTGCCATGCCGATCGCCGCCGTGACAAAGAACGCCACCGGCAGCGCGATCAGCGGATAGAACTCGATGGCTTGCGGGGCATAGCGCTGGAACATCAACTGCACGACGTAGGTCGAGTAGGCGCCGAGCATCAGCATCTCGCCGTGGGCCATATTGATCACCCCGAGCAGGCCGAAGGTGATCGCCAGACCGAGCGCGGCGAGCAGCAGGATCGAGCCGAGGGACATGCCGCTGAACGCCTGCCCCAACACTTCGCCAATCAACAGTTTGCGTTTGACTTGGGCGAGGCTGGTTTCGGCGGCCGTGCGCACACCGCCATCGCTTTCGACGCCGGGTTCGAGCAAGCCTTCGAGGCGGGTGCGGGCCAGTGGGTCGCCGGTTTCCCCGAGCAGGCGCACGGCGGCCAGACGCACTGCCGGGTCGGTATCCACCAGTTGCAGATTGGCCAGGGCCAGGCTCAGGGCATCGTGCACGCCGGGGTCTTTTTCGCCAGCCAGTTGCTGGTCGAGGAATTTCAGCTGTGCGGGTTTCGCGCTTTTCTGCAATTGCTGCGCGGCGGCCAGACGGATTTTGGCGTCGGCGGCGAGCAATTGGTGGCTGGCCAGCGCGGTGTCGATCAGACCCCGCAGGCGGTTGTTCAGGCGCAGGGTTTTTGGCTGGCCGTCGATCGTCAGTTCGCCTTGTTGCAGGGCATTGATCAGCTCGACACGCGCCGGCTCGGGCTGCGCGGCCCAGGCTTCCAGCAGTTTGGCTTGTTGCACGGGGTTGGCGGCGACGAAGTCTTCGGCGTCGCCGGCAAAGGCAGTCATCGGCAACAGCAGTGCGATGATCAGAAACAAGCGGTATATGGCAGTGGGCATTAGTGGTGTCCTGTTCAACCGCCCCCTCACCCTAACCCTCTCCCGGAGGGAGAGGGGACTGACCGAGGTGTCTGGACGATGTACTGTGACCTGCAAATTCGAGCCGAACTCAGGCTTTGAAAAGCATAAAGATCGGCTCCCTTTCCCCCTCGACCCTTGGGGGAGAGGGTTGGGGTGAGGGGGAAAGGATCTCCGCCCCACCTCAAAACCCAAGTCGGACTCAGTTGCTCTTCACCGCATAATCCGGCTTCTTGTCGTTGCCCTGAATGAACGGGCTCCACGGTTGCGCGCGGATCGGCCCTTCGGTCTGCCACACCACATTGAACTGACCGTCGCTCTGGATCTCGCCGATCATCACCGGTTTGTGCAGGTGGTGGTTGGTCTTGTCCATGGTCAGGGTGTAGCCCGACGGCGCGGCGAAAGTCTGGCCGGCCAGCGCTTCGCGGACCTTGTCGACGTCGGTGGACTTGGCTTTCTCCGCTGCCTGCGCCCACATATGGATGCCGACGTAAGTGGCTTCCATCGGGTCGTTGGTCACCGCTTTGTCGGCGCCCGGCAGGTTGTGTTTCTTCGCATAGGCCTTCCAGTCCGCGACGAACTTCTTGTTCACCGGGTTCTCGACGGACTCGAAGTAGTTCCACGCCGCGAGGTTGCCCACCAGCGGCTTGGTGTCGATGCCGCGCAGTTCTTCTTCACCCACCGAAAACGCCACCACCGGTACGTCGGTGGCCTTCAGCCCCTGGTTGGCCAGTTCTTTGTAGAAGGGCACGTTGGAGTCGCCGTTGACGGTGGAGATGACCGCAGTCTTGCCACCAGCGGAGAACTTCTTGATGTTGGCGACGATGGTTTGATAGTCGCTGTGACCGAACGGGGTGTAGACCTCTTCGATGTCCTTGTCGGCGACGCCTTTGGAATGCAGGAACGAGCGCAGGATCTTGTTGGTGGTGCGCGGGTAGACGTAGTCGGTGCCGAGCAGGAAGAAGCGCTTGGCGCTGCCGCCTTCTTCGCTCATCAGGTATTCCACCGCCGGGATCGCTTGCTGGTTGGGCGCGGCGCCGGTGTAGAAGACGTTCGGCGACATCTCTTCGCCTTCGTATTGCACCGGGTAGAACAGCAGGCCGTTCAGCTCTTCAAACACCGGCAACACCGATTTACGTGACACCGAAGTCCAGCAGCCGAACACCACCGCGACCTTGTCCTGGGTCAGCAACTGCCGGCCCTTTTCGGCGAACAGTGGCCAGTTGGATGCAGGGTCGACCACCACCGGTTCGAGCATCTTGCCGTTGACGCCGCCCTTGGCGTTGATCTCGTCGATGGTCATCAACGCCATGTCTTTGAGTGAGGTTTCGGAGATCGCCATGGTGCCGGACAACGAATGCAGAATCCCGACCTTGATGGTCTCGGCGGCCTGGACAGTCCAGGTCATGCCCATCGCGGCAATGGATGCCGAGAGTGTGAAAGCCTTGATCAAACTGCGACGCTTCATTGTGCGATCTCCATGAACATTTAATTTTTCTGGTTGGCAGATGCGGACGACTGAAGGGAGGTTTGCAAGGGCTGTGCCCGGTCGGGATCCAACATGAAAATGCCGTCGCAGAGCGGTTGGGCGACGCCGCTCGCGCACCAGCAACGGACACGCTGAAGGCCGTGGTGCGCTTGTATGCGCCAGATTGGGGCGAGTGGGCGGCTACAGAATTGGACACAGAAACGATAACCCTGCATCGCATGGTCCGGGCAGCGAGGCGACACACTCGTTCGCCAGTCATCCCGAATTCTTTCAGCAGGATCTTTATCATGAACGATGTGTCAGGACGCACCGAACGCGCCGCAACCCCCTCCGGCAGAACCAGACTGCCGCCACTCAGTCCGGGATTTCTCACGCAAGAGGATGCTGCGTACTGGGTACATACGAGGATTCCGCTAAAGGCGAAAAAGGAATACGGCAGCTTGATTCTGCTGCGACCGGATGGAAAGTTCGTCGCCAGTTCACCTGTGCCCGGAGACGCAACCACCTTCGATATGAGCGTCCTCGTCGACTTCGATGCCTCCGGCGATCTCCAGCCGCCAGCAGGCTATCGCTTTGCCGCAAACGTCCACAGCCATGTCGCGTTACACGCAGAGGTTGGCGAGGCTTATCCAGAGCTGGATGAGATGGGGCTGCGGTTGTTCGTCAATTTCTTTTCCGACGTCGACTTTATGGGCGATGTCGACGGCCGGGCCTGGTTTCGCAGCGCCTATCTGTCCGGGCCTGACGGGACATTGCTCAAGTACACTGCCAGTGGTTCAGAGGCGGAGCGTGAGTATTACCGTTGGCATGAAGCAGGCGCGCGGCCGGGCCGTGAGCCATGGACGCGTGACGCGTTGAGCATCATCAATAAACTGGCCATGCTCGGTGAGCTGAAAGTCCTTGTGTCGAATGCCGACTGGGGGTACTCGGTGGGCGTCGTACCGCCTGACTGGCAACGCGGGCAGGGATTTTCCACGGGTAGGGTGACTGAGTTGCCGCTGATGACGCGCGTTTGCGTCAGCGCCGATCGGGCTGTGCTCGCTGCGTTGAAATCCAGAGGTGCGCAGACCGCCGGGCTGGTACTGAAAAAACTCACTGGCGAAGAGTATGTCGCGACCCATGCGCGTGCGGCCGGGCTGTCCGCATGGGACCCGCAGAAAATCTTTCCGGTGGGCCGTGACGGGAAATTGAAACTCCTCACAGGCTATGCGCTCGAGGGTTTTTACTGCGCCTCCCGGCCGGATCCTGTGCGCACATCCCCTGCGCAGGCGTGGCTGTACGAGAACTTCTTCACACCGCAGGAAATGGCACTGGCCATTGCAAGTCGTGGCCGCGCCCGGCATCTGGCGGCGCCCGACAGGCCGTTGGCGTTGTACCTGCAGACCCGTGATGCCGCGATGTTGAAGTACACCTTCAGCGGCGATCCGGTCGAAACCGCAATGAGCATCGAGCAAGCCGATGGCAGCGTCACCGATCCGGGACTGCAATCGAGGTTGCTGGCCGGGACACTGCGACCGCGTGAGTTCGTGTCGATCCTGGTGATCAGTGGTCGGCTGGACGTTCTGCGAGGCAGTGCGCTGTGGCCGCGGCTGGGGCGCGTAGATCTGCAATGGCAGCCCTTTGCGAATTTCCCCTGGCCAGGTCTGAGTGATGACTTCCTCTCGGCCGAGGATGCCGTTCGATATGCACACGAACAAGTCGGCAATCGGCGTGATCGTACATTTGTCGGTTACGTCTTTCAGCGCCGCGCCGACGAGCGCTTCGTGGTCACCGAACCCCTCGCGGGTGACATTGAGACGCTTGCCTCGGGCGGTCTTTATCCGCGGGACCATCATGGGCAGACCATTTTTCCCGATGACCATGTGCTGCGCGGTCGATATGTGTCGCACGGGGCGCTGTCGCAGCTCGAACCGGTGGTGATTGACAGTTTCAAGTGGACGCACGAAGAAGCAGCCCTGAGCCTGCAGATGTTGAATGTCGATGAGGTCCGGCAGGCGTGGCTCGACAAAACTGCGCTTTATGTCTCAGGGGCGGCGAACAGTCTGCTCAGGTATGAACTGTCCGAGGGCGCCAGTGGCCGAGAGCTTGCCGCCCGTTTGGGGACACGTGAAAATCCCGGTTCGCTGGCGTTGAAACTTGCCAGTGGTGAACTGCGACCACAGGACTTTGTCCGCCAGCAGGCAGCGGCCGGCCGGTTGACGGTGCTGCTCGACAACCCCCTGTGGGGATATCGCGGTGATGTACCTGCAAACTGGACCATGATGGCGGTGCCGTTGGCAGGAACATCCGTGCCGACCACACCGGACCCTGCACTGCCCGATCAACTGCCGGCCCCCCCCGCCATGCATCCGAACAGGCCATTGGACCTATCGCCGATTTTCTCCCGTGGCGAATTTCTGTCGACATCGACGCTTGCCTGGAAACGCCCTGACAGGGTCGCCTGCGGAGCGGTTTTTCCTTCGGCGGATGAGGCGGCGCAGGATCAATCGGCGCGTGCTGCGCATTTGCAGGACGAAACCCGAGCGTTGTTCGGATTTATCCTCAAGCATCGCGAACGGGAGGAGTACGTCGCCACTGAAGGGGTGCCCGTCAACGGCCGTGGCGACAATCTGTTTCAACTGGGGATGTTGTTTGGCATAGGGCTTTCAGAGCCCGGCTACCTCTACCCGGACGGCTTCAGTCTGTACGGCAACTTTTACGTGCACCATGAGGTGAACGGTCTCGCCAGCGGGACAAGCGCGTGGCTGGCACGGCATTTCATTTCACCGGATAACCTGACGGTGGCGATGTACTACTCGCCCAGTCGTCCGGTGCGCCCCTCTGGTCTGCCCGCCGCGTTGTATATCAGTACTCAGGACGGTGCCCTGCTGAAGTACGTAAGAAGTAGCGCGAGCAAGCTGTTCCATGACGATCTCTCCAGCCGGAGACTTGAAACCATCAAGCAAGACCTGGCATCAGGTCAGTGGCAGCCAGTGGACTTCGTCCATGAGGTTGCCGGCAGCGGTGAACTGTCTGTCCTGCGCACGAGCCTGTGTTGGGACCGGGTCGGACGGGTAAGCAGTGCCTGGAAACCCTTCGCGAACCTCGAGCGTCGCTGGCTCGGCCCGGTGTTCCAGAGTGCTGACGATGCGGCGGTACATGCCCGTCTGCAAGTGCCGGCCTCCGCCGACGGTCCTTATGGCGGAGTGATTCTGAAAACCGCCGAAGGCCTGTTCGTTGCCACGCTGCCGATCAAGGTGTCCCGGGAAAATTTCGATGTCACCGAGGTGTTCCCGTACGAAAGTATCAACGCCGGACTGGCTCCGGCAGACTGCTACATCGTTGCACGTTACCGCTCGAGAGTCCGGCGAGAACTGTCGGTGATTTTTTCCGGACCCGACAAGCAGCTTTACCTGAATATGCTGTCGGTCGACACCGTCTACTCGGCATTCAACCGCACGATGCCGGGGACGTGGGACGAATACCTGTTCGCGCCCGACGGTTCGTTGATTCGCTATCAGGCAGGCCTTTGGGACCGCGTGCTCGCCGACCTGTCACAATCCCTGACCGACACCGGCCATGTACCTCCTTCGCTTGATGCCGAGACCGTCAGGCAGCGCATCCGCAGCGGCGCATTGAAGATGGATAAATGGGTCGGCTCGCTGGCCGAGTCCGGCTATTTGCACGTGGTGGTCGGCAGCGATATTTGGGGCGCGCCCCGTCATGTCACTCGCTGGGTGCCCTTCGCTGCGGATTTGCTGCCCATTGCCGATTACCACAAAGCCACCCATGCACCGGTCTGCAGTCCATTGTTCATTCAGGCCGATGCCGCCGCCACGTATGTTCATGAGGCGGTCGTTAGCCGCGATACGCTGACCTTCGGTTTTATCCTGCGCTCCGAGAGCAATGCGTTCATTGCCAGCCTGCCGATTGCGGCGCAGGGTTCGCGGTTGGCGCTGGACCGGGTCTTCGAGCAGGGGCGGATAAACTACGGTCATGGGCTGGAGGCTATTTATCTGCGTGCATCCTTTCCGCCGTTGGGCGCGCGGCACAATGACGTGCGCAGTGTGTTTCTTTCACCGACCGATGTCTTGCAAGCCTGCCGACGGGCCAACACGCCCCAGGGCTATTTACCCATCTACATTTCCTGCGCCGACGGGGCACTGTTGAGATTGCAACTGCATGCCTTCGAACCCGGTGAGTTCTACGACAGGCACGGGCAGATCGAACTGCGCCCCAACACGTTCGATTCGCCCGCGCAGGCGGCGAACGATGAGCGTGACATGGCCAAAGGCACGTTCGTGCTTGCCGATTACGTGCGTCGAATGGCCCGGGCGGGCAAGCTCGACGTGCTGCAAACCAGCGAGTATTGGTCGCGCCTGGGCTGGATTCGCGAGGAAAGAGAACCTGTCGAGGGCGAGACTGCCGACGATGAAAGATGGCGCAACCATCCGGAGCCGGCGTTGGGGCCGGTGTTCCATCACGCTGACGATGCCGCCCGCCATGCCGGCAGTCGAACCGGCGAACCGGTCATCGACCGAGGGTACGAAGGGGCGATACTGGCGCACAGCACGAGCAATCGCTTTGTCCCGCTCGAACCGGTTGCCGTTTCGGCGCGTCAAAGCCGCCCGCTGGCACGGATATTCCGCGCCTCCACGGATCCGTCGACCGGTTGGCGCGACCCCGCCCCGCGATACCCTGAGGGCTTTTCCCTGGTTGCCAGTCATCAACTGCACCTGTCCGGGAACACCTCGCTTGGTGTCGATTCGGAGCACGTGCAGGCCAACTTCGCCTCGCCGGCTCAGCTACAGGCGCATACCCATCAGCTCAAGGATCAGGGTTTCGCGATCCAGACCTACTACTTTTCAACGCCCCACGGCGTTTTGCTCAAGTACATCCCGGTCTATACAGCCGCCGAGAGGAAGTTGCTGTCGACCCGGCAGGTGGCGTATGAAAAGGGCCGATGGGTCACACGGCTGAGCCCCGGCGAGTTCATTTCCAGGCTTGGGGCGCTGGGCGAATTGTCAGTACTGGTCGCCGGCCACTACTGGCGCCAGACCGGGCGACAGGGTGCCACCTGGCCGATTGGCCGTCAGCAAACGCCCAGCCCGGGCATTGTTCGCCGCAGGGATGAGTTGTAGGCGCCGATCAAGGCCGCTTGACGCGGGTGACAGGTGTCACCCGCGTGCAAGGGGTCAACCGGGCAGATCTGCCGTTTGCTGACCGAGTCGCGCCAGCAAAAACCGGTCCAGCAACCACACCACCACCAGCGAAGCCCCCACCAACGGAAACACCACCGCCAGCGCGAGCATGATCACCACGCCGGTTTTCCATTTCGGCAAGTCATGGCGCAGCGGTGGTACGCCGAATTTGCCCTGTGGTCGGCGCTTCCACCAGATCACCACGCCACTGACGGCACTGAGCAGAATCATCAGGCAGATCAGCAGCACGACGATCTGGTTGAAGGTGCCGAACATTTTGCCTTCGTGGAGCATCACGCCGATTTCCGTGGCGCGGGCCACCGCGCCGTACTGTTCGAATCGCACATCGGCCAGCACCTTGCCGGTGTATTGATCGACGTGCAGGGTGGCGTCGTTGCGCGGGTCATCGGCGAACACGGCAATGGTGAATACCCCGGTGGCGGTCTTCGGCAGGGTGATGCTGTAGCCCGGCTCGACCTTGCGTTCAATCGCGATGTTCTGCACGTCTTGCAGGCTGATGGCCGGCGCAGCGGGGCCGTGTTGCATGCCGCCGTGGGCCATGTGCTCGGCGTGGTCGCCGGACATCGGCATCGGCGTGTTTTCCATCGCCCACGGCACCGTCTGGCGCGCGGCGTTGTTGAGGCTGCCGGCCTCGACGTCGGAGGTCGGCACGTTGTTCCACATGGCGGCGGGGAACACGTTCCAGACCTGGGCGTACTGCTTGCCCCAGAACCCGGTCCAGGTCATGCCGCTGAGCAGCATCACCAGCAGCAATGCCGCGCCCCAGAAACCGGTGACCGCGTGCAGGTCACGCCACAACACGCGCCCGCGGCTGTTCAGGCGTGGCCACAAAATGCCCGCTGCCTGACCGCGCGGCCACCACAGGAATACCCCCGACACCACCAGCACCACGCCCCAACCGGCGGCCATTTCGATCAGGCGATCACCGACCGTGCCGATCATCAACTCGCCGTGAATGGCACGGGCGATGGCTTGCAGATTCCGCTTGGCATCCTGTTCGCCAAGGATGTCGCCATGGTAGGGGTCGATGAATACGTTGAGTTCGTGTTCAGCGTTCTTGACCACGAACTGCGCGCTGCGTCCGGCGTTGGCCGGCGGCAGGTACTGGGTGATCTGGCCCTGTGGATAGGCGCTTTTCACCCGTTGCAGCAAGTCATCGGCGGGCACGCTGTGGTGACCGACCGGGACGTTGAGCAGGCTGCTGTACATCAGTGAATCGAGTTGCGGTTTGAACAGATAGATGATGCCGGTCAGGGCCAGCATCACCATGAACGGGGCGACGAACAGACCGGCGTAAAAATGCCAACGCCAGGCCAGGTTGTAGAAATTCGGTTTGGGCTGTTTCATCACGTGTGCTCCGCTTGGCTTGGATCTTTTAGTTGTTCTGCAACCCTTGTGGGAGCGAGCTTGCTCGCGAAGGTGTCGTATCAGGCTGCATCTATGTTGGATGTGCCGTTCCCTTCGCGAGCAAGCTCGCTCCCACAGGGTGGGATTTGACTGTTAGAAGCTCATGTCGACCTTGGTCCAGAGCGTACGCCCCGGTTCATTGATCGCTTGCGGGTCGTTGGCCGGGTAGCCGAATCCGGCGTTACCCGCCAGGTTCAGGTGTTCGGCGTAAGCCTTGCCGAACAGGTTGTCGACGCCGCTGCTGACCTTCCAGTTTTTGTTGATCCGATAGGCGCCGTTGAGCGAGAAGACGCCAAAGCCGCCGCTCTTGTCGTAGTCCTTGCCGACGACGTTGCCCTTGTTCTGGTCGATGCGGTGTTGCGCCGCGACCACCCGCCACAGCGCCCCGGCGCTCCAGTTGTCTTCGCTGTAGGTGAGGCCGAAACGCGCATCCAGCGGCGGCATTTGCGGCAGGGCTTTGCCATCGCTGCTGTTTTTGCCCCAGGCGTAGGCCAGGGTCGCGTCGGCTTTCCAGTGATCGGTGAGCTTGTACGCCGCACCGAGTTCGCCGCCCATGATTCGCGCGTCGATGTTCTCCGCGCGCGAGCTGCTCATGCCCATCATCGTCGGCGTGTAGTCGAACAGGATGTAGTCGCGCACCACGCCGATGTAGCCCGAAGCCCAGGCTTCAAGGTCGGCATTTTTGTAGTTCACGCCGAAGTCGAGCTGGGTGGTTTTCTCCGGTTTGATCGAGTCGAACGCATTCACCGAACCGGCCGGGCCGGACTTCGGTGAAAACAGTTCCCAGTAATCCGGGAAACGTTGCGCGTGGCCGAGACCGGCGTAGAGGGTGGTCGGGCTGTCAGCCAGGTCGTGCTCGTAACGGACAAATCCGCTGGGCAGGGTGTCGGCACGCGTGTCGTCGGCGGTCGGGTTCGGCCGGCTCATCATTCCGGAACCGGTGGTCTGCCGATAATCCTTGGCCGAAGCGCGGTCGACCCGCACGCCGGTGATCAGGCGATCACGGTCGGCGGCGTACCAGGTCATTTCGCTGAACACGCCGTAGTTATGGAAATCGGCGTCCTTGGTGTACGGCAGGTCCTTGTAGGTGTCGATGCCCATCGCGCTGCGTTGGCGATGTTCGTTGGTCTGTGCGTCGAGGCCGGTGATCAACTGGATGTCGGCCCAGCGCCAGGTCGCCTTGATCCGCGCGCCGAGGGTGCGCCGGTCGACGTTGGACGCCATGGGCCCGGCCATCATCCCGGTGCCGGACGGCGTGCGCAGGGTGTAGTTGTCCATCACGTGGTCGGCGTAGTTGTAGTAGACCTGCGCTTCGAGTTTTTCCAGCACATCCGTGATGTTGGACTTTTCGAAGCGCAGGCCGAGGCTTTCGCGCAGGAACTGCGAACCGTCCATGCCGCGTCCGGCGTAGCGCGCCTCGCCGTCGCCCTTGCCGGCGGTGAGTTCGATCAGGGTGTCGGCGTCCGGGGTCCAGCCGACGGCGATGTCACCGTTCCACTTGTCGTAGCGCGAGGCGACGATGTCGTTGTTGCCGTCGCGGTAGTCATCGGAGTGCGCGGTATTGCCGATCACCCGCACGTAACCCAACGGCCCCCCGGCCGCAGCGTCGACGACTTTGTCGAAGCGGCCGTGGGAACCGGCGAGGATGCTTGCATTCACTCGCGTACCGAGTTCACCGAAACTCTCCGGCTCACGGTCGAAAAGGACGGTGCCGGCCGATGCGCCGGGGCCGTACAGCACGGTTTGCGGGCCTTTGATCACCGTGAGTTTGTCGTAGGTTTCCGGCGAGATGTACGAGGTAGGCGCGTCCATCCGGCCCGGGCAGGCGCCGAGCATCATGCTGCCGTTGGTGAGAATGTTCAGGCGCGAACCGAACATGCCGCGCAGCACCGGATCACCGTTGGTGCCGCCATTGCGCACCAGGGCGAAACCGGGAATGGTTTTCAGGTAATCACCGCCATCACTGGCCGGCACCGGTTGGCGCGGGTCCTTGGGATTGGTGACGATGGTCAGCGGCGAGCTCGGGGCGAGGGCGGTGATCACCGTTGGACTGAGTTCTTCGTTGTGACCGGCGTGATCATCGGCCAGCACCAGCGGGGACAGCAGGACGCCGCAAAGGACGGCGGTAGCGTGCGAGAAACGAATACGCGATGCGTTCAGCGCGAAGGACGCCTGAGCTGCGCTCAAACGTGGAACAGCGGAAAACCTGGACATGACAATTTCCATCAAACAGTCGTAAACGACACGGACGGCAGCCTGGAGCTGTCTTTTCAACCGTGTGCAATCAAAGGTGCGGTGTTTACGCGGCGACGGGCGGGGCGCGGGTGCGGGCGCCAGGGAAGAAGGTTCGCCGGGCATGACCCAGGCGCGGGGAGGGCGGGGTGAAAGTGTTGACGTGGGCGATGCTGAACGTGGTGAAACTGCCACCACCGGTCAGCGCCGGGCAATTGAACAGCAGGCTGCAATAACCGCATTTTTCCCACAGAACGTGGTGCGAGGATTGCGGCGGGCAATGTTCGGCGCCGGGCTGCGCGTCTTGACCACCGTGATCCATGCCGGGCATGTCCATGCTCATCGACATGTCCATGCTCATCGGCATGGACGTCGAGGCGTGTTGATCCATCGGCATCGACTGAGAAATCAGCGGGCCGATGAAGATCATCATCATGGCGAACAGGGCGATCCAGCTACCGCGGGTCAGAGTCTGGCTCTGGCGATGCCTGCTGGACGCCCCGGCGCGTTGCGGGCGCACGGGCGTGGTCAACCGGATCGGTTACTGGGCGTGATCGTGCGTCTTGGTTTCCGCTGGCTTCTTCTGCACGGCAACCTCGACGGTCACGTTACCGGCCTTCTCGAAATGCAGGGTCAGCGGGAAGCGTTTGCCATCGCTGAGCAGGCTGCGGTCTTTGGGGTTGAGCAGCATCACGTGATAGGCCATCGGCGCGAACGTCACCTTGCCGCCGGCAGGGATCACCACGTTGGGCACCTGCTGCATTTTCATCAGATCGCCCTGCATTACATGCTCATGCAGCTGCGCTTGGTCAGTGATCGGCGAATCGACGCTGAGCAGGCGGTCGTCGGTCTTGCCGGGATTGCTGATCACAAAATAAGCGGCAACGGTCGGCGCATTGGGCGGCAGCTCCTGCGACCACGGGTGAGCGATTTCCAGCTCGCCGGCCTTGTATTCGTGGGCATGGGCGAAGCACGCAGGCAGCAACAGCGCAGCGATGACGAAGAGTTTGTTCAACATGGCAGTTCTCCAGAACGATTTGATACGCAGGTCAATTGCGAGAACAAATCAAACCAGAGGCGAGGCGCGGGGGTTGAGGCTCGGCCATTGCTGGCGCGGTGTCGGTGTTTGCAACGAGGGTGGCGCCACGCTGCGATTGCTTTCGTAGCGGGCGAAATACAACTGCGGTGTATGACCCGGCAACGCCACCAATGGCGCCGAGCCCGAGCAGCACCAGCAATGCTGCATGTTCGAATGAGTGTCGTTGTTCGGGGCCTTCTGATCGGTGGCGCCGATGTCGATCGCCACCATCTTCGTCCCGCTGCCGGTGCAGAAACTGCTCCACAGCAATTGTTCGGCCGGTGAACTGGCCGTCTGCGCCATCGCCCCGGTCATCGGCATGGCGAGCATGTTGAACAGCACTGCGAAGCAGGCGATCCAGGCAAATGCGAGCCGGTGTCGGTTCATGGGACAGATCCGTTGGGTGGGCGATCAGGCGCGGGCTATTTAGCCTGATCAGGGCCGATAAGTAAAAAGGCGTCGTGCGGTTTGGTGTCGCAGATCAATCAAACCGCGACGGCGTGCAATCTCAAACCCAAAGCCTTCATGACCTTCATGATAGTTGCGAATTCGGGGTTACCAGTGCTGCTCAGCGCTTTATAGAGACTTTCACGACCCAGGCCGGCATCACGTGCCACCTGTGTCATGCCCTGAGCTCGGGCTATGTCATTCAGTGCTGCACGGATGAGTACGCCATCGCCTTCATCATCATCAAAGCAAGCGTCCAGATACGCCGCCATATCCTCGGGAGTTTTGAGGTATTCGGCGGCGTCGAAACGGGTGAATTTTTCGGTCATGACTTACTCCTCATTACCGATGCTATGTGCCATTTGTACGGCGCGCTTGATATCACGCCGTTGTGTCGATTTATCGCCCCCGATCAAAAGCAGATAAATCACGTCGTCTCGACGAGTGAAGGACATCCTGTAACCAGGACCGTAGTGAACACGCATTTCGTAAACGGTGTCACCGACAAAACCGTAATCGCCAAAGTTGCCATGTTCGGCTGCTCGAAGTCTGGAGATGATTCGGCCTTTGCCGATGATGTCTTTCAACGAGTCGAGCCATTCGGAAAATACATGGGATCGTTCAAGTCGATCATGTCAGGGTTGTATTCCTTGGGATACAGTCTGGCAAGCCGCTTTTCTGCGGTTGTCTGCCTGTATGGATTAAAGGAACCGAAGTATTGGGCGAGGGGAAGCGAAGACCAGTCGGGTGCTTCCTCAAAACAAGCCGGTTAATTCGCAGATAAATTTGAAATCAGGAAAAGTCTGACGTGAGCAGTGCATTAAGGACTTCAGACGTCGTCAGAAACTCCCGATCAACCCCCGGCAACACCGGCCGCTTCAACACCAGCACCGGCACTCCCAACTCCCGCGCCACTTCCAGCTTCGGCTCGGTCGCGGTGCTGCCGCTGTTCTTGCTGATCAGCACATCAATTTGCCGGCGCTCAAACAGCGCACGCTCGTCTTCCAGCAGAAACGGCCCACGGGCGCCGATGACTTCGCAGCGTTCGTTGCCGGGGTAGACGTCGAGGGCGCGCAGGGTCCAGAACTGCTCGCTGGGGATTTCGTCGAGGTGTTGCAGTGGCTCGCGGCCGAGGGTGAACAACGGGCGGCGGAACGGTTTGAGGGCTTCGGTCAGTTCGGCCCAGTCGCTGACCTCGCGCCAGTCGTCACCCGCTTGTGGCTGCCACGCGGGGCGGCGCAGGGCCCAGCAGGGGATGCCGGCCCGTTGCGCGGCGCGGGCGGCGTTATGGCTGATTTGCGCGGCGTAGGGGTGGGTGGCATCGAATAGCAGGTCGATGCCTTCCGCGCGAATGAACTGCGCCAGCCCTTCGGCGCCGCCGTAGCCGCCGACACGCACCTGGCAGGCCAGGTCGGTCGGCACCCGGCCCACGCCGGCCAGGCTGTAAATGTGTTCTGGCCCCAGCGTGCGGGCGATGGCCAGCGCTTCGGTGACGCCGCCGAGCAACAGCATCCGCTTCATGCAAAACCTCCGGCGTGGCCGACAATGCCGCCCTGACGATCAATCGCAAACACCTCGACCTGCACCTGCGCCGGCACCACGCTGCGGGCGAAATTCAGCGCATGGCGGCAGACCTCATCACCGAGCGCAATCCCCGCCGCACTGGCCATCGCCAAGGCTTGCTGACTGGTATTGGCCTCACGAATGCCTTGCTGCAACGCCTCATCGGCGCCAATCGCCGCCGCCCATTCCGCCAGTTGCGGCAGGTCGATACTGGAATGCCGCGAGTGCAGATCCATGTGCCCCGCTGCCAGTTTGCTGATCTTGCCGAAGCCGCCGCACAGGCTGAGTTTATCCACAGGCACTTTGCGCAGATGCTTGAGCACTGCGCCGACGAAGTCGCCCATTTCGATTAGGGCGATTTCCGGCAGGTCGTAGACCCGGCGCATGGTGTCTTCGCTGGCGTTGCCGGTGCAGGCGGCGATGTGCAGATAGCCGTTAGTCCGGGCGACGTCGATGCCCTGGTGGATCGAGGCGATGTACGCCGCGCAGGAGAACGGCCGGACGATGCCGCTGGTACCCAGAATCGACAGGCCACCGAGAATACCCAGGCGCGGATTCATGGTTTTCAGCGCCAGCGCTTCGCCGCCCTCGACGTTGACCGTGACCTCGAAACCGCCGGCATAACCGGTTTCTTCAGCGAGCAGGGTCAGGTGATCGCTGATCATCTTGCGCGGCACCGGGTTGATGGCCGGTTCGCCCACGGCCAGCACCAGCCCTGGCCGGGTCACCGTGCCGACCCCCAGGCCGGCATTGAAGCGAATGCCCGGTTCCGCCATCAGCCGCACTTGCGTATAGAGCAACGCACCGTGGGTCACGTCGGGATCATCGCCGGCATCCTTGATCGTCCCGGCCTCGGCGCCGTCGGCGGTCAATCGGCAGAACTCCAGACGCATCTGCACCTGTTTGCCTTTGGGCAAGACGATTTGCACGGCATCTGCCGCGACGCCGCCCAGCAGCAGGCGTGCCGCCGCGAGACTGGTGGCGGTGGCGCAGCTGCCGGTGGTCAGCCCGCTGCGCAGGGGGGCGGGTTGTTCGCCGGTCTCGTCACGCATCGCGGGGTTTGACCAGGTCGAGCAGCGTGATCGGCAGCGCCTGGCGCCAGGTGTCGAACTCGCCAAGCGGCTGCGCCTGGGCCACGTGAATGCGCGTCAGCTCGCCGCCGTGGCGTTCCCGCCAGTGCATCAGGGTGATTTCGCTTTGCAGGGTCACCGCGTTGGCGACCAGTCGCCCGCCGGGTTTGAGCTGCTCCCAGCAAGTCTCGAACACGCCTTCGCGGGTCACACCACCGCCGATGAAGACGGCGTCCGGACGCTCCAGCCCGGCGAGGGCATGCGGTGCCTTGCCGCGAATCAGTTGCAGGCCGGGCACGCCCAGTGCATCGCGGTTGTGTTCGATCAGTGTCTGCCGGCCCTCATCCGCCTCGATGGCGATGGCGCGGCAACTCGGGTGCGCGCGCATCCATTCGATGCCGATCGAGCCGCACCCGCCGCCCACGTCCCACAGCAGTTCACCGGGGATTGGCGCGAGGCGGGCGAGGGTGATGGCCCGGACATCGCGTTTGGTCAGTTGACCGTCGTGCTGAAACGCCGAGTCCGGCAGCCCGGCCAGCCGCGACAGGTGCGGGGCGTGTGCGTCGGCGCGGCATTCGATGGCGATCACGTTCAGATCGGCAATCGGCGGGTTGGCCCAGTCATGGGCGTTGCCCGCGATGCGCCGCTCGGCGTCGCCGCCCAGATGTTCCAGCACCCACATCCGGCTCGCGCCGAAACCGCGCTCGCGCAACAGCTGCGCGACCGCCGCGGGGCTCTGCCCGTCGTTGCTCAGCAACAACAACCGCACGCCACTGGACAACGGCGCATTCAGCGCCGCCAGCGGCCGGGCCACCAGCGACAGCGTCACCACGTCCTGCAATGGCCAGCCAAGTCGCGCGGCGGCCAGTGCGCAGGAGGACGGCGCCGGCAGAATCAGCATCTCGTCGCTCGGCAGTTGCCGCGCGAGGCTGGCGCCGACGCCATAAAACATCGGGTCACCGCTGGCCAGCACGCAGATCGCCTCCCCACGCCGCTCCAGCACCGGGGCGAGGGCGAACGGGCTCGGCCACAACTGCCGCTCGGCGCGGATGCACACCGGGAGCAAATCCAGCTGCCGCTGGCCGCCGACGATCCGCGAGGCGCCCATCAGGGCACGCCGGGCATTTTTGCCCAGGCCCTTGAAGCCGTCTTCACCGATTCCCACAACCGTCAGCCAGGGTGACATCTATATTCCTCTAAACACGCCGTTCCGACGGGCAGACTTTTCATGCCGCCGGACAAAGCAGGCATAATACCGCGCCTTCGCCCGCGAAGCGCCTTTCCCACGCAGCCGGTCAGCCCCTTGAACGAACGCCCGATGTCCACCGCCTTACGCCCCTCGGCCTGCCCGGGGTTGTTGCGCATTGTCCAGGCGCTGGACGGCGGCATCTGCCGGATCAAGCTCAATGGCGGTGCGATCAGCGCTGAGCAGGCCGATGCAGTGGCCGATGCTGGCGCACAGTTCGCCGGCGGGGTGATCGAGGCGACCAATCGCGCCAATCTGCAGATTCGCGGGATCGGTCAGCAGAGCGCGGCACTGATCGACACCCTGCTGGCTGCGGATCTCGGGCCACACACTGCTGCCGGCGACGATGTGCGCAACCTGATGCTCAGCCCAGCTGCCGGCATCGACCGGCAGATGCGTCTCGACACCCGTGCACTGGCCGGACAGATTCTCGACACGCTGCAAAGCCATCCACGTTTCCATGCGTTGAGCGCCAAGTTCGCCGTGCAACTGGACGGCGGCGAAGCGCTGGCGATGCTCGAACATCCCCATGATCTGTGGTTGTCGGCGTTCGAACGCGACGGTGAAACGTTGCTGGCGTTCGGTCTGGCCGGATGTCCGACGGATCCCGCGATCGCTGCCGTGTCGCTGGAAAACGGCCATGCCTTGGTGGTGGCGGTGCTGGAGTTGTTCCTTGAGTTGGCCCGACCCGAGCAGACGCGTATGCGCCATTTGCTCGACGAACTGCCGCTGCTGGCGTTTCTCGAACAACTGAGATCACGCCTGCCAATCACCGCTATCCGCCATTGGCAGCGCCCCCTGTCAGCGGACAATCTGCACATTGGCGTTCATCCGCAAAACACCGCGGGTCTGGTTTACATCGGTGCCGTTCCGCCGCTGGGGCGCCTCGATCCAGCGATGCTGCGCGGTGTCGCACACCTGGCCCGCCAGTTTGGCGATGGCAGCCTGCGCTTCACCCCTTGGCAAAGTCTGCTGCTACCGAATGTGCAGGCAACCGACGCGGCTGCCGTCCTGGCGGCGTTTGAGCAACTGAACCTGCTGACCCGATCCCGCGAGCCGCTGGCACACCTGATTGCCTGCACCGGCTCCAACGGCTGCGGCAAAGGACTGGCCGACACCAAGCAGGATGCCCGGCGGCTGGCGAGGTTGTTGCCGCAAGCACTGGATGTGCACCTCACCGGCTGTCCGCGCTCCTGCGCCGCCGCGCACCGTGCACCGGCCACCTTGCTGGCGGTCAGCCCCGGTCATTACGACCTCTATTTTCGCGATGCAACGCTGCCGGGTTTCGGCACGCTGCACGCACGCAACCTTACTATTGAAGCGGCCGCGACCCTGCTCGACGCCCGCTCCCGGAGCCCCCTTGATGCTTGATTACATCCGCGACGGTCAGGAGATCTATCGCAACTCCTTCGCGATCATTCGCAGCGAGGCCAATCTGGCGCGCATCCCGGCCGATCTGGAAAAACTCGCGGTGCGGGTGATCCACGCCTGCGGCATGGTCGAGGCCGTCGACGGTCTGCAATTTTCCGAAGGTGCCGGCAAGGCCGGGCGTGATGCGCTGGCCGCCGGTGCGCCGATCCTCTGTGATGCGCGGATGGTCTCCGAAGGCGTGACCCGCGCGCGCCTGCCGGCCAACAACGAAGTGATCTGCACCTTGCGCGACGACAGCGTGCCGGAGCTGGCCCGTGAGCTGGGCAACACCCGTTCCGCTGCGGCGCTGGAACTGTGGCGTCCGCACCTGGAAGGCAGTGTGGTGGTGATCGGCAATGCACCGACCGCACTGTTCTATTTGCTGGAAATGCTCGACGCCGGCGCACCAAAACCGGCGCTGATCCTCGGCTTCCCGGTGGGCTTCGTCGGCGCCGCCGAATCGAAAGCCGCACTGGCCGCCGACAGCCGTGGCGTACCGTTCGTGATCATGCAGGGCCGCCTCGGTGGCAGCGCCATGGCGGCCGCCGCCGTCAATGCCCTCGCCACGGAGATCGAATGATGCAGGCCAAAGGACGTTTGATTGGCTTGGGCGTCGGCCCCGGTGATCCGGAGCTGATTACCGTCAAGGCCCTGCGCCTGCTGCGCGAATCGCCGGTGGTGGCGTACTTCGTGGCCAAAGGCAAAAAAGGCAACGCATTCGGCATCATCGAAGCGCACCTGCAAGCGGCGCAGAATCTGCTGCCGCTGGTGTACCCGGTGACCACCGAAGCGCTGCCGGCGCCATTGTCCTACGAACAAGTGATCAGCGATTTTTACGATGAAGCTGCCGAAACCGTCGCGGCGCATCTGGATGCCGGCCGTGATGTGGCGGTGATCTGTGAGGGCGATCCGTTCTTCTACGGCTCCTACATGTACCTGCATGACCGGCTGGCCACGCGTTACGAAGCGCAGGTGGTGCCGGGTGTGTGCTCGATGCTCGGCGGTGCCTCGGTGCTGGGTGCGCCGCTGGTGTATCGCAATCAAAGCCTGTCGGTGCTTTCCGGCGTGTTGCCTCACGAAGAATTGAAGCGACGTCTGGCCGATGCCGACGCGGCAGTGATCATGAAGCTGGGGCGCAACTTCCCCAAAGTACGTCAGGTGCTCGAAGAGCTGGGCCTGGCCGAGCGCGCGCTGTACGTCGAACGCGCGACCATGGCGAACCAGAAGATCGTGCCGATGGATCAGGTCGAGCCGATGTCCTCGCCGTACTTCTCGCTGATCATTGTGCCGGGCGAACGGTGGCAAGGCTGATGACTCAATCCACCCCCGCTATTGTCATTCTCGGTCAGGCCAGCCTGGCCACCGCCCGGCGCATCCAGCAGGTGTATCCGGCAGCGCAGATCCATGGCCTGGCTGGCCGTGTCGAGGGCGCCGACCTGGTGTATCAGGCGTTCGGCGAGACCCTGCGCGAGTTGTATCAACAGGACACGCCGATCATTGCCTTGTGCGCCGCCGGGATTGTCATCCGCACACTGGCGCCGCTGCTGCTGGAAAAGGGCGCCGAACCTGCCGTGCTTGCGGTGGCCGAAGACGGCAGCGCCGTCGTGCCGCTGCTTGGCGGATTGGGCGGGGTGAACGTCATGGCGCGTGACATTGCTGCCGGATTACAGGTGACGGCGGCCATTACCACCAGTGGCGAATTGCGGTTTGGTACCTGCCTGCTCAATCCACCCAGTGGCTACGCGTTGGCTGATCTGGAGGCGGGCAAGCGTTTCGTCTCCGATTTGCTCGCCGGGCACAGCGTGCGCATCGAAGGTGCGGCGCCGTGGCTGGATCAGGCGCAGTTGCCGCAAGACCCGCAGGCGCAGCGTGCCATTCATGTTGGCAGCGGCGTACGCGCGGCGAGGGCGGATGAGTTATTGATCTATCCACGCAGTGTCGCGGTGGCGGTCAGCGCCGCCGTTGACGATGTGGCAAATGCTGTACGCGCCAGCTTGCAGCAGGCGAAAGTTGCGCTGCAATCGCTGGCCTGTCTGGTCGCAGCCGATAGCGAAATCGCCTCTGCGAACCTGCGTGAAGCGGCGCTCGAACTGGGTGTGCCGCTACGCTTTGTAGCGGCGCAACCGGACATCGAAGCCCTTGTGCGCGCCGCCGTGCCCGGGACTGCCGTGGTTACCGCCAACGGCTTGGCCATCGCGGTTGCCGAGCAGCCGTTGCAGGTGTCGAGCATCGGTCGCCCGCGCGGGCGTCTGGCGGTGATCGGCCTCGGCCCCGGCGCTGCCGAACTGATGGTGCCGGCGGTCAAGGCTGAATTGGCCCGCGCCACCGACGTACTCGGTTATGAAACCTACGTGCGCATGGCCGGCCCGTTTCGCGACGATCAGGTGCAACACTGCACCGACAACCGCGAAGAGATGCAACGTGCCCGCCACGCCTTCCGCCTGGCCGCTGCCGGCCGTTCGGTGATCGTCGTGTCGTCCGGCGATCCGGGGGTGTTCGCCATGGCGGCGGCGGTGCTCGAAGCGCTGCATGAATCGAACGATCCGGCCTGGCACAGCGTCGATCTGGAAATCCTGCCGGGTGTTTCAGCGTCTCTCGCAACCGCCGCGCAGGCCGGCGCGCCGCTGGGTCATGACTTTTGCGTGATGTCGCTGTCGGACAACCTCAAACCGTGGTCGATCATCGAGAAGCGTCTGGATCTGGCCGCAGAAGCGGACCTGGCACTGGCCTTCTATAATCCGATCTCGCGTGCCCGCCCGTGGCAGCTGGGACGCGCACTGGAGATCGTCGCCCGCCATCGCGTGCCGCAAACCCCGGTGGTGCTGGGGCGCGATATCGGGCGTCCGGGGCAGACGTTGCGCACAACGACCCTGGGCGAATTGACGCCGGACCAAGTGGACATGCGCACCATGGTGCTGATCGGGTCTTCGACCACTTGCACGTTCGCGCGCGCCGATGGAAAGACATGGGTTTACACGCCTCGTTGGTATGGTGAAAAGCCTGTTGGTTGATAATAGTGGCGGTAAAGGCCGAGCCAAGTTGTAAGTAACTTCCCTTGGCGTGACATGCAGTTAATCTTTTGAGTTGAATAATTAGTTTGAATGAAAAAGCCGCCAATCATATTGATTGGCGGCTTTTTGCGTGCGGTGGCAGGATAAATGGAAAGTTAAATATATTGCCGGGTCATTCGCGCGGGCGGGATAAGTGTTATTCGTTGTTTCGCTGGATATTGTTTGAGCTTATTGAGGTTTGAATATGCCGTTTTTGCAGAATAGATTTCCTTCCGGTAATTCTATTTAGTCAAGGAAGGTAATAATGGAAACTAACGATAAGTTGCGCGAGTTCATTTCCGCTGAAGATTACTCGCAGATGCAACAAACACTTGGTGAGTTTACCGGTAGCGCTGAACACACGGCGTTGTCAGAGCATTACAACAGGGCTATTCAAACAACCGATCACAACGAAAGACTGCTGTCGGTGAAGCTCTTCAAGGAATTGCTGGAGTTACTGATCAAGCGTAAGACAACGCCCGTGTTAGGGGACGTCAAACAGATCAGATCGCAACTGAACAAGTCCATCGCGCGCATGGCGGACACGCTGACCCTGCTCAAGGATGAAGGCCGGCCCGTGCCGAAAATCATGCACTTTGTCTGGGTCGGTGGCAGTGAAGTCGGCGTCAACCAGCGTGATTACATGAACATCTGGCGCCAGATCCTCGAACCACAGGGTTACCGGTTCAACCTCTGGTACGACAGCGATGCGTTGCTGGCCTTTGAAATGAACCGGGTGATTCTCGACGCCGCCAGAGTGGATGCGATGGAGGCGGGAGGCGACACGCTGAGCAAACCCGCTGTGTTGTCACAAATGATCGAAGATCGCGCGCGGGTGCTGAAACAGCAGATGTTCGCGTTCCTGGAACAACCCCAGTGGCGAGGTAACGCCGACCAGGCGCGCATTGACTTGATGGTGCGCGCCTACGGCAAGGATCGGGCGACATTGGAAAACTTTCGCCAGCAATGCCTGGAAACGCATCGGGCAATGGTCGCAACGGACTTGCAGTTACGTGACGTTCGCCAAGAGTTTGCCGGGCACTTTTTACACGATGTCTACCAGCGTGAAATTGCCATGCGTGGCAACTTCGCGGCAGCGAGCGATGTCGTGCGGTTACAGGCCGAGTACCTGGAGGGTGGTCGCTACAGCGACATGGACTACTTGCCGCCGCTGGCCGAGAAGTTGGGCGCTGTCGATATCAGTGACTTTAACGGCAACCAGCGACTCGGGATTCTGAAACTGCTACTGGATCACAACGAGGCTTTGATGCCGGGGCGCGATCCACTGCGTTACCTGGAGATAACCGGTGAAATTCCCACTGCGGCCGACGCGGCGCTGACGGCGTTCGCGCACAGTAAGCCGGGTGTCCATGAGATCTTCGTTGCACCGAAGGAGCACGCGGCACCGCAAGATGCCATGCGCTTGGGAACGGCTCATGGAAGTGCGGTCACCGGGGAAATGAATGCGCACTTCATCGCCCATCCAGGCAGTGTCATGGTCATGGCCTACATGCAGATGATCCGCCTGAATTATGACTGCCTGCAGGAAGTCGAGCGTCGATCAATCGTCGCCGGTATCGACTTCGCCGATGAGGGGCGTTTGCTGGACGTCATTCAAAACGTCGTGAATGAAATGCAGGCGCTGGGCAAGTTGCCTGATTCCAAGATTCATTTTTCAGCATCCAAATTGATTGACGCCATCCGGACCTATTATCAGGACGGGATACGCGTCGATGCGCGAGGCACCATCACCCTTACCGGACCGGGGGCGGCTGCCGCAGGGCTTACCCGGTATATCGAACAGCATCTGCAACCCGATCAGATCAATGAGATCCGTAGTCGCCTGAAACTGGTCGAGGGCTATAACGTTTCCACTGAAGAGGAACGGATCTCCGGCTGGACGGTGAATGGCGATGAACATGAATGGCTCAGGAACGAGCAGGAGAAATGGCGCACGGGCAAACTCAAGTCACGTTACGTGGGTCAGTTGGCCGGGTTGCTCAGGCAGCATACGCTGACCTTCAAACAAGGCTGGCCGGTCATTGAAGGCAAACCGGTGCTGTTGACCTCGGTACTGCAGCAACTGATTGATGACCTCGGTGAACCGTTCACTCGCGCAATGAGAGACAAGTTGAGTGGTGACATTAACTTCCCGATAGCGTTTTCCATCGACTTCGACAGTCGTGAGCAAATACGCACACAACCGGCAGGTGAGATTCCCGTTTCTCTGGGGGCTGAACCCACCAGCAACCTCAACGAACTGTTTTCGCACGTGGCCCACGGCTCTCTGTTGGCTGAGCAGTTGAGTCCTTTGCAGCGCGTCATGCTCGGTGGCCTGTTTGGCGCGACGAGCCTGGATGCCAGCGGGTTCGCCGGCGCCTGGCAGAACGTCATGAGCATTGCCCGGGATACCTCCGATGAAGGCTTGTTCGCCCGTTATAACGCGATTGAAAAGGTATTGGTCGAGCGCCAGTCGCCGGCCTTCGAGGCCGCACTGGCGCGGGGCGTGGCGAACGGCACGCACACGTCGCGCGTGCTCAAGGTGCTGGCGATGAATGACGCGCTGACACTGAAGCAATGGGGCGAGCGCATCGGACACATCCATCGTACCGCGCAGCGTGAATACACCACCCGGATCCTCAAGCGCAGCGCACGGGTGCGCGAAGGGTTTTTCCAGGCCGGAGCGCTTTCCAGCAGGCAGGTGCCCCAGGATCTGTTGATGCTCGGCACGGGTGACCCGGGGCGGCGCTGCTATCCGCTGGCGCTGTTGATGGGCGCAGCCATGGCGGCCGGTGAGCCGGCCGAACGTGCACTGGTCGCGCGTGTCGGTCATGCTGCGCAACATCCGCAGGACGTTGAGTCGCAGGCGTTGTTGAACGCATTGGGTGAGCTTCAGGACGTGTCCGGCAAGGCCTTTGGAGAGTCTCGAGGCTTACAGCGCCTCGACAGCGTGATGCAGACGCTGGCGGCGAAAACCGCGCCGACCGTCCTGCTGCTCGACACCGGTAATCATGCGCTGCTGGTCGCCAACGTGCAGGTGGGCGAGCAAACGTTCTATCGTTTTTATGACCCTAACTTTGCGCTCTATACCTTTGCCGGACACGCCGATTTAAAACTCGGCGTGGAGCATTACCTGAATGACAGCCAGCACGCATTGGCCACGCTTTACGGTTTGGGTGATGTCGACGCAGCGCACTTCAACGTCATCGAGCTGGACACCGCCGCGATCGCCGAACGGCAGCTTTCATCCAGCCTGCGTGTGGACAGTTTTTTACAGACAAAGGACCCGGCTTCTCAAACGTCGTCAGTCTGGGCCAAACAAGCGCTCGGCCGTGCCCGTTCCCTGAACGAAAATGCCCGAGTGGGAGCCAGCCTGGCGCAAATGGACGCTCGTTACTGGGCGCAGGAACTCGATGAAGCCACCCGGCGTATCCGCGATGAACACAAACTGAGCGGTAACTATCTGCCATTGCTGGAGACGGTGCGGGCGACCCCGGAGGCTGGTTTTTCGGTGACGATGGTGGACGTCAAAAAACCGCAAAACAGCCGCACGGTCAGTACCAGCGATGCGCGTCTGAGCCGGGTCAGACAGCACCTGCAACGTCTGGTGAAGACCTTTGCAGGCAGCGCGAGCGCTCCGGCCGAAGCCGACGGTGGCAGCCGGTTGAGTTTCGCTTTTGTGATTCAGACGTTAATCAACGAAATGCGCTTGCGCGAATATCAGGCGGCAGGTGGCGAGATACCGGCGTTGTCGATTGCGCTGCAAGTGCAGGTTTATGTCAGCTATGCGCAGTTGGGTTTTGGCGTGCTGACCGATACCGCGCAGATCATCAATCTGGTGCGTCAGGTCGCGGCCAGTGAGCAGGCGCTGGCCGTGCGCCAGTCGTCGCTGTCCGGACGGTTGCTGGGCCGTACCGCCACGGCGGCCGGTGTCGGCTTTTCCATCGTCAATATCGGCTTCGATGTTTATGGGCTGACGGTGGCCGAGAATCATGAGCAGCGCTCGCGGTTGTCTGCGCAACTGACGTTCGATATCGCCGCGCTGGGGCTGGACGTGGTCGCGCTGACTGTGGGCGGAACGGCCGGCGCTGCGGCGGCGATTCTGTCTGTGCCGCTGCTCGGTGTCGGGATCGGTGTATCGGCCATTGCCAGCAACCTGGGACAGATCAGCGACAAGGCGACCGCCGTCGGTAACCATTTGCGCGCCATCTACAATGCTTACCAGCACGGCGCCTACACACTCGAACACGGGGTCTTGCAGTTCCCGCCCGAGGCGGTCATCACGCGCCTCGACCTGAAAGCCGATGAAGCGCGATTCGACAGCCAGAAGTTTTACCCCTGGAAGGGCGGTGCGCTCGAGTTGCCGCAGTACAACGATGACCCGAAACAGCTGCACCGGGCCGTCGACATTCGTCAGGCACTGGAGCTGCCTGAGGTGATCAGGCTGGGCAATGCCGGTGGTCGTCATACCGTGGTGTTGCCGTGCACACCGATCTGTTACTTCGGTTACGAATACCAGTTGGGAGGTTCGGGCTATGACTATGTGCCATTGCCTGGAGAGCGGGTGACGCCACGTCTCGCGAGTGAGATACGCGGGCCGAACTGGTGGGCATTGACGTCGCTGCCGAAGGTGCTGGGAGCAGTGTGGGCCAACCGTTCGAACAACGGCATCCATACCCGATATCCGCAGTTGCGCAACGCAGTGGCAGACAAGCTTGAATATGACAGGCAAGGCAACCGTCAGGTGTATCTGCACAGCACGCCATCGTTCAAGCACATCCTCTACAAGCTGCATCCCTTCTGTAAAACAACGAAAATCAGCGTGCGACTCGACGATCAGGTTCGTCAGTTGGTGGTTCCAGAGCTGCCTAAAGAGTGGCACGCAAAAATCTACTACGAAATCGTTGCTGTCGCCGGTCAATACCAGATGCAACTCACCCCCGGATTGGTCGCCGTGAGGTTTCAAGGCAGTGCCAAATGGGTGGTCCGTGCGCCATGGGTCAATATCGAACGCGTTGTGTTCAACGCTTCGCCACCGCAGGCGGGCGAGCGTTTATCGGCAGGCCACGATGCTCGCACACTGAGTGTCGACGGTATGCTGGTTATAGGTTTCGACGGCTTGATCGAACTGGCTGACGGCGAGCTGTTCCAGGTCGACTGGCAGGCGCGCCGTTTGCGCCTGGTTTCGGTCACGCTGCAGGACGGGCAAAACACCCTGCAAAAGGTTCTGGTTCATCTGCGCAAACGCGCTGGCGAGAGGCGTCTGGCGCAGGGCTATGTGACCCTGAACGGATTCGAAGTGCCCTACAATCCAGCCCGCTCGCCGGTGCTCACTACGGCTTATTACGACACGCGGCAGGAGCGCTTGCTGTTTGCCCGCAATCTGCCTGTCGAGGTCAATCGCGGCCTGGTGTTGGGCGCGGCGACCGCCACTCATGCGTGGTTCTATCACCCCGATCACGGGACGATATGGCAGGTTGATGCGCTGACCGGCACCGTCGTGCGTCGCTATCGTCTGCTCAGCCTTGACCTGGGCACCAGGATTACGAGTTTCACCCAACAGGCGGACGGCAGTCTGCATATCGCGCAGCAGTTGCGTGAGCAGGCATCCGCGAGCAAGGTCGAGACCACACTGACGTTCCAGATCAGCGGACTGAATGTGACGTTGCTGGATATCAAAATGTGGTCGCCCGGCCTTGAGGGCTCCAGCCTCAAGCCCGAAGACGGAAGCAGAATCTCTTTTCTGCGGCACCGTCTGAAAAAGGCTCGCCCTTTCGCGGACGGAACGCCAGGCATGGCATCGGCGATCAGCATTTGGTCATACACTCCCTTTGTTCACGCGCACGCTTACTCTTTTGACGTGTTGCTGGAGCGCGCCTGGATTGCCACCGGCCATGAGCGATACTTTCGCGCGCAACACGGCAGTGCGCCTGACATGGTCATGCTCATGCCCAAGGTAACGGATCCGGAAGCCGCGCTGATTTTTTACAGTAAAGACACTCAGACGCTCAGTCATGGCATCGAACTCAGAACCGATTACTTCTTCAATCAGGTCATCGCGAAGGACATCGTCGAGGTCACCCGGGCAGGGGATCGCTATATTGCCACCCGCGCCGATGGCCGGCTTTTCGAGATCGACTTGAGCGCCAAAGCCAATAACTGGCAGTCCGAAATCGACGAGCACGTGTTGAGGTTCTTTGGTTTGGGGCAGCACTGGCTGCAACGCAATCCTGATTGGCTGAGCGCCCTACCGGCGTTGGCCAAGGCCTATAAATCGGAACCGTTTCCGATCCTCGGCCTGACCGGTGCATCCGGCGATGCGTTGCTGGCGGTGTGGTGCATGGGGGAGAAGGTTGTGCTGGCCCGTGGCAGCGAGCGCAAGGAGTTCGCCTTGCTGGGGCGGACTCCGGATGAGCAGGCCGTTTGGCTGCTGGACGTTGCCGCAGGGCAAATCCTGCGCCAGCCGCTGATGCCGCTCGATGCACTGCGCAAGGTGTTTGGTGACGGTCAGCGGCTGCTGCATCCCGACTTATTGCCAAACGCGGAAAAAGTCTGGCCGCAATGGACATTCAGCCAGGTGTCGGCCGATGGCGAAGGTTTGGTGGGCCGCACTCGCGAAGGGGTGAATCTGCAACTGCGCGATCATCAGCCCGCGCGCATCGTCGGTGTCGAGAATGCCTGGTCGTACGTGTATAGCGAATCACCCGAGGCATTGCGGGCTCGCTTGAGAGCGCTGGTGCACGAGCAGCCCCACGCCGCGTTTTTGCCCTTGGGCAGTGTTCCGGATCGCTACAAGTATTACGTGCCGGCACTGGATCGCGTTTTCGAGATCGCGGGGCGAGCCGATGGGCAGTCCCCGCAGTTTCTGGGAACCCTCAACGAGACGGTGCCGATGCTTTTCGATCCGGTGGACGGGTTGATCTTCAGTCGCGGATCCGCGGAGGATCTCTGGCTGCCAGGCAGTTACGCCCATCGTGAAGGTGACGTGTTGTCGCTTGAAGTGAACGACGAAGTAACGGATTGGCTGCCAATGTTGCCTGATGGGGTCGACAAGTTGATTCTGACTTTCGGCGCGCAGGCCGCCCGTTATCGGCTATCGGAACCCGTCTGGCAGCGCCTCGATTGTATTGTGGTCAATCCACGGCGTAGCTCCGGGCTCGAGATGCCGCGAGCAGACTTATTGACTCTGGATTTACCTGAAGCCGGACATCTGCTGATGTCCCGGGTCGCCGGGCATCTGGTACTCAGTGACCCGGACAATGCCCACAGCTTGATAGTGCGGGGCGTCGATCCGCAGGATGGCGAGTCGCCAATGCCCATGGCCCTGGCCGTCACCATTGAAGGCAAACAGTGCACGTTGAGCATTGAACAGTGGCTGCAGGCTTACTCACGGGCACAGGGCGATGAAGCCATTGTTACGCTGGGCGCGGTGATCAAAGAAATAATCTGATTTATAAATCAAAATTTAAATGGCAGGGCCGCCAACAGATTATTGGCGGCTCTTTTGTTTTTAAAGTTATCGGTTGTCAGGCAATAGTTATTGTTTGTTGGGGTTGTCGGTTGTGCGTAACAGACGGTCTATAAATGTCCATGTGTCTGCTGACATGGGTGCTTGCAATTGGCGACGCACGATAATATTTGAATGTAATCCGGTTTGAGCCTGAAGTTGATGGTAGTTAGCGTGTTGGCTCAATTATCTCGTTGAGACCCGGTTTATGAAGAGTAATAAAACATCCGAGGATAAAGAGTTCGATTTTGCCAGTCTGTTTGAACTGGCCGACCTTAAAAAGGCTCTTGAACTGCAAGCCGACAACCAACTGAGTGATGCCGTACTGCGTTTTTACAGCGCTTGTGTCGACCCCCAAAACTCCGCACGAATACTTGAACCGCTGGCCCTGCTGCGTCAGACCCTGGCCCTGCTGCTGGCGCCGGGGCGAGTAAAGCGCGGTACGGAACAGCCTGTCACGAATGACCGGCTAACGAATATCTACCATCAGGTCGAACACTTCGAGTCCCGTGTTCAGTCGAGTGCTGCGCTGCTCAAAACCGCGGCAACGCCTGTTGCGAAAACGCTGCACTTTGTCTGGCTCGGTGGTGGTGTCGGTGACATACAGCGCGATTACCTCTACGTCTGGCGACAGGTGCTTGCCGGACAAGGTTATGCACTCAATCTCTGGTATGACAGTGATGCACTGCTGGCCCACCAGACGAACAAGCTGATTGTCGAGGCGGCCAAGGCCGATGCGCTCGCACAGGTTGGTGAAAAAGTCATTGATGAAAGTGCGTTGGCCACTCTCTACGAAGAGCGCGCGATCGTCTTGAAGCAGCAAATGTACGCCCACATCAATGCTGCCGTTGAAGGCGGCGAGTCGGCTGATGAAGCACGCATCGCGTTGTTGGTCGAGGCCTACGGCCAGGACCGCGCAACGTTGCAAGTGCTCAGGGAGCGCAATCGTGACAGCGTGCAGGCACTCGCGGGAGCCGACCTGCAGTTGCGCGATCTTGATGTCGGCGAAGAACCGCTGCAATTGCAAGACATCTACGAACGCGAGACCCGTTTGCGCGGCAATCTGGCGGCGGCGTCCGATGTGGTGCGTGCCGAGGTCCTGTACCGCGAAGGTGGCAGTTACGCCGATGTGGATAACCTGCCACCGCTGCGAAAGCATCTCGCCGGTGTTGACATGGGCAGCCTTCAACCGCCGGCCCGCGCCGGCGTCTTGCAACTGATGCTCGATCACAATCCGCACTGGATGCCCGGACGTCAGGCGCTGCGTCAGCGCTATACGCATTATCTGGAACAGATCCCTCTCGAGCACCGTTCGACAATCGAAACCTTCGCCAAAAGCCATCCCGCCATGGGTGAGGTGTTTCAGCCTCCGGCAGATCGGCTGGTCCGACCTTTTGCGCTGAGGGCTGTTGCTGAAGGGGGGTCGATGAGCAATGCATTTTTGATGGCTCACCCCGGCGCAGCGATGTTGCAATCGCTGATCAAGCGATTGCGCTTGAGCTATGACTTGATTGATGCCACGGCCCGTTTAGCGGTGCAGCGAAGAGTTGCGTTGAGTGACAGGGAGCGTATGTCAGAGCTGGCAAATGAGGCGTTAGAGAAATTCTATGGCCCTCTGGGCGAACTGCCCGCAGAGCAGGAAATTTTTGCAGCGTATCTGGCCCGTGCAGCAGCCTGTCACTTCAGTGACGGCATTCGCCTGCAAAGCGAACTGACCATCTACCTGACCGGACCCGGTGCCATGCGCGACAGCATGGGCGATTACGAAAGAACTCACTTTACCCCTGTGGATGCGCAGGTGTTTCGTGCGGATACGCCGATCTCTGCCCTTGGGACAATCAATCGCGATACCGAAGAGGAGCAGGACCACTCCTGGAAAGACAACGAAACCGATCCTGAGCAATGGCTCAAGACAGAGCGCCAGCGCTGGAGTAGCGGCGAATATAAAACCCGTTATGCGGGTGATATCGGGCAGTTGCTCAAGGGCTCGACCCTGGTGTTTGAACAGGGATGGCCAAAAATCGAAGGCCGCACCGTATTGCTGACGGACGTCTTGCAGCACCTGGTCGATACCCTTGGCGAGCCGTTTATCAGGGCGATGCGCCTTGGTCATGATGGCCCTGTCAACTTTGAGCATCCATTGCCGTTGAGTTACGCCGAACGCCAACTGATCAGGCAACAGCCAGCCAGTGCGCTGCCTCCGCCGTTTCTCAGTGTCGCCAATACGCAAACGCTGGGGCTGGATGAAGTGCTGGTCGGGATGGGCCGTGGTGAGCTCAGTCTTGACGAGATTACCCCGTTGCAACGACTGGCCCTCGGCGCACTGATTGGAGCCGATTCGCTGCACGGTCAGGCGTTCCTGGCGCTCACGGGGGAGCTGGACAACCTCGCCAACCAGGTTCGTGATCTGGGGGTTTCCAATCGTTACGCGGTCATCGAGCGACATCTGTATCAGCGACAGGATCGGGCGTTCCTGAACGGTCTGGCGGCTGACCTGTTGCCAACCAGCGCCGTGGGGGCACTGGCGCTGAAGAAAAGCGCCTTGAAGGATGCGCACACCCAGCGCCAGTGGGGGCGGCAGGTCGGGCAGATCCAACACGTTGCCACACTTGAACATCGCATGCAGATCAACGAGCAAACCGATCGCCTGCTCGGTTCGTTCGACTTCGGCAGTTTCGCAGCGGTGCCTCAGGATTTCTTGCTCGGTGGTCGCGGCGAGGCCATTGGCGGGCGGTGTTACCCATTGGCGTTGCTGATGAGCGCGGCCCTTACCGAGGGCAGCCCAGCCCTCCAGCGATTACGCGAACGCTTTTTTCTGGCGGTGATCGAGCCAGGGAAGAACGATTCGATCGCTTTCAAGCACGCGGTGGAGGAACTGCGCGGTATCGCACTGAGTGACGTCGGTACGCCGCTGGGCCATGCCGACCTCACGCAAATCAGCGCCGCTCTGGAGAGTCGCAGCGGCCCCCGGATGTTGATGCTCAACTCGGACAACCATTCGATGCTCGCGGCTAAAACCGTGGCGGGAGGGGTGACCACTTATCACTTCTATGATCCCAACTTTGGCCTGTTCGGGTTCAGCGACGCCATCCAGTTCCAGCAAGCGCTCGAGCATTTTTTCGTGCGTCAGAAGATGGCCGGTTATTACGCAGCTTACGGTGACGAAACGCGGCCACAGTTCAATCTGGCAGAGCTGCACGCCGAGCGGATCTCATCCTGGCCATTGTCCGGCGCGATAACGGCGGGCACATTGTTGAGTAATGAACCGTTGCCGGAACAACCGGAAGGCAGCCTTCGCCAGCGTCTTAATAGCGCGCACGGCCGATCGCTGATCGAAAACGCCCACCTGGGCGCGAGCCTGCTCGGACTGGACAGCCATTGGTGGGGCCAGGAGATCGCCGCCGCCACAGCGGCCTTGCAAAAACTGCACGCTGGGGCGACGCCTTTGGTGCCGTTGTTCGAAACGCTGCAAGTGACGCCTGAAGGCTCATACCGACTGAGTCTCATCAATCCGTCAAATCCTGCGCAGGTGGTCGAGGTGCTCAGTGAGGATCACCGTCTGTTGCGCATCAAAACCTGGTTGTCCGGGCAGTTCTCAACCTTGGCGCGCAAACCGCAGCGGACCGCTCATGGGGTGGATCCCACCGAAGCCGGCAGTGTGCATACCCTTAACGCCGGCTTCACTCTTCAGGCCTTGATGAACACATTGCGCGGACGGGAAGGGGAGGCGCGCACACTGACCACGGCTGTGCGTCTGCATGGCTACGTCAACTATGCACAGTTGGTGCATGGCAACGTGGTGGATGTCGTGGGGCTGATTCGCCTGGTGCGCACGGCGCTGAATGAGCAAAAGGTCATTGCCCGCACCGTTGGGCCGGTGGTCAGCGAAGCGCTGGGTCACGCTGCCAATGAAGGTGTCGGCGCAGTGCTGGGGCTGGCCAACGTTGGTTTTGATGTCTACCAGTTGGCGACCGCCGAAGATGAGGTCGAGAAGGCACAGTTCGGCACCCAACTGGCCTTTGACTCAGCCAGCCTGGCCTTGACGGCGGGGGGGATCGGAGCGGCGCTGGCCGGCGCCTCAACCGCTGCGGCGGTGCTCGGGGGCGCGGGGGTCATCCTCGGCGGTCTGGCGGTCGGGTTCGCTGCGCTCGCCCAGGGCTTTACCGGCATTGCACGTGATGCGGAGGCCGTCGGTAACTTCTTCGCGGACATGGAACATGCGTATCGCGGGATCGGCTATCACTTCGACGCTCGCCTGGGCGCCTGGACTGTGCAGCCTGCGCTGCTGGTCAAAAGCATTGATCTGGCCAATGGCAAACTGCGCCTCGACAGTCCCAAACTCTACCCTTTGCGTGATCACATCGGCGTGACGGACTACGACCTCGACTACGACCGGGCGATTGATATCCGTCAGCAGTTAAAACTGCCGGGCGAGATCGTGTTTACCCCTCCAGCCAAACAGACCATCGTCTTGCCATGTACACCGCAGACTTGCTATGGCTATGAATACAAGGCCCTGCCATTTGGCAACCTGCGCGACGACCGCGGTTTCGATACGGCGCGACGTCTGGAAAAAAAGAACAAGAACGGCAATTGGCTGTTTCGTTTTTCGTTTTATTCCTTTCCTTGCGAATACATCCTGCATCGGTTGTATGCCGACTATCGCCAGACTGTCATCGAGGTGCAGCTGGATGCCGTCGAACGGGTCCTGGTGGCGCCGTCGCTGCCGAGTATCTGGGAGGGCAAGGTGTCCTACCGTATTTGCGGAGCCGACGCTTCATGCACATTGGCGCTGAGCCGCGGTTATGACATCGAATTGCAAGCGCCGAGCGGCACCCGATGCAGCTGGGTGCTGGAGGCCGGATGGGCGCGTGTGACGGATATCCGCGTCGAACTCGGCGAGTTGTACATCGGCAATGTGCACCTGAAGCTGTCCGGCCGTGGTCGACATACGCTGCGCTTGCGTATAGCCGATCAGCAATTGTTCCAGGTTGATCAGGTCAGGCGTCAGTTGGCGATCATCGAACAGAGTGCGCCTGCCGGGCTGGATGAGCAGGCGTTGCTGACGCACTACAAGATGTTGGCCAACGAGCATCGTTTGCTGCTGCCCTACACGCCGATTCATCAGTGGCCAATCCCGTTCGAATCACCGCAACAACCCCGGTACGTCACAGGGTGGTATGACGCGCACGAAGAGCGCTTTCTCTATATTCGCAACGAAGGCGCCGGGGAAACCGATGAGGCCCAGCTGGCGCTGGTGGTCAACGGTTATGCGTACTTTTACGTGGCGGACAGCTACGACATCTGGCAGGTCGATACGCTCAGCGGACTGATCAAACATCGCTTCCGTGTATTGCTGGAGGGGGACAGTCTGCTCGACAAATTCCAGGTCGATGCCCACGGCGTGATTCATTTTGTGCAAACGGTCAGCGCTGCCCATGCCCCGCGTGAATTCGCTTACCTGATCCACGACGGACAGTTATTGCTCGGTTCGGTGACTTACGGTCAGCATCGCGAGTTGCAAGCCACCGTGTTTGCCAGCGATACGCTGGTCGATTGGCCCTCGGTGCTGGGCAATTACCTGATCGCCCGTTCCCATCCCGAAAAAGATGGTGTGACTACGGTGGAGTGGCAACCGGCGGCCTATGTTTCCGTGTGTTGGGCATTCGATCCGGGCAAGCGCGATATGGTCTGGATCCGCAGCGCCGATCGACTGCTGATTCATCCCCAGCCGCTGCCTCGTCATGCCCGCGGTTGGAAAGACTCGATCAAGCACCTCGGCGACTTGATGCTGATGCCGATGACGGACACCGCCGATGTGTTCTTCATCTACAACCGCATCGACCAGACGCTTTGCCGGCAGGAGCGAACCGTGAGGCAGGGCCAGGCGCAATGGTCGAAACGCTGGATCGAGCCGGCAGGACTGACGCAGGTGGTGGCTGTTGACGGGGGGTATCTGCTACTCGATGACGAGGGGCGTTTCTTCAATCTGACCGCGCAAGGCGATGTGCTGCTGGCTGGCCTCGATGAGCGATGGCTGCAGGATCGAGCGCAATGGTGGCTGGCGCTGGAATCAATCGCCAAACGTTATGCGGCGAACGGTTTTGCGATTGTCGGGTTACGCAACGTCGCCGGTGACGGCAACCTGTCGGCCTGGTTTGTGAACAACCGCTTGCTGCTGTGCGATATGGGGCGCGACAAGGAAGTACGTTTGCTCGGCGTCACACCCGATAACCAGGCGTGCTGGGTGTTTGACCTCTCGAGCGGAGCGATCTGGAGCCAGCCACTCATGGATCCGCAGAATCTTGAGCGGGCTTTTGGCGCAGGTGCGCAGTTGTTGCACGCCGACGCTCTGCCTGCACCTGTGCCGGAATGGGCTGACTGGCGATTTGCCGAGGTGCGCGTCGACGGCTCGGGGTTAGCGGGCACTACGGTGGAAGGCGTATTGCTGAACCTTCGCTATCAGGAGTCTGAAGTCATCAGTGGGGTCAATCGACATTGGGTCACTGCGCAGGGCGGTCCGCTGCTCGAACGCCTGCAAACCTTGTTGAACGACGTCGATCACGAAGAGTTCGTTTTCGTCGAGTCTGGTCCGGACAGTCTGCAATGGTATGACGTGCAGGGTGCCAGGCTGGTGCGCGTTGTCGGCAAAGCGCTGCCTTTGGATGTTGTTCTGCTCGGTACACAGCATCAGCCATCCCGCGAGGGGGCAACCACGGTATTGCTCCACGAGCCTGCCGCGGGCACGGTGCAGACCTATCCGGGCATGCACGGCCTTGGGCGATTCAACTACTTCCAGCGCAACGCTCAGGTGGTGACCATAGAGGCGCAGGACCGTGTGGATGATCTGTTGCCGCTGATTCCCGATGACGTCTCTTTGATGGTTCTGCGGCTGGGGCAGGGGCATGTGACCTGCAGGCTATCGCGGGCCGCCTGGCGCAGGCTTGATTCGCTGATCATTGATTGCCGGCACGCGTCGGGTGAAGTGCCAGCGGTGCCTGGCAAGTTGATCTGGGAGTTCGATGCGCCGGAAAAACTGCTCTTCGAAATCGTCCGGGAACATCTGCTGATCATTGATCCGGACAGTGAGCATTGCCTGATCTTGCGTGATGTCTGTTCTGCTGACGAGGCGTTGCGCGGCGAGGTTTTCCTCGCGTTCAATCACCAGCATTCCCATGCGGTATCGACGTGGGTGCAACGTTTGCAGGCTGGTGAAGGGCGTTCGAAAAGCATGACGCTGCAGGATCTGACGGCGGTACCGGCGATCGCCGCGTAAGGTCGTCCGACAGCAAAACGCCGCGAACCCTGTCGTTCGCGGCGTTTTGTTGTGCACCCGTTATCCGCGATCCCGGCCGTCAGGGCACCAGATAACCCTTTATACCGGTGAAGATAATCTGTGCCGCCAAGGCACAGACAAACAAGCCCATCAGCCGACTGACAATCTGCAAACCCTGATCGCCGAGGATCCGCTCGATGCGGTTCGACAGGTAGAGCACCACGCCCACGGTGAAGCTGGCCAGTGCGATGCTCATGATCGCGGTGAGTTTGTCGTCCCAGTGTGGCTGGCTGACGCCCATGACCAACAAAGCACCGATGGTGCCGGGGCCGACCGTCAACGGAATGGTCAGCGGCACGATGGTCACGTCCTGCTGCACGTTATCGGCCTGCACCGCCGGTTTTCCCTGGGCCATGCCCAATGCCGAAATGAACAGCACACTGCCGGCACCTATGCGAAAAGCATCCACGGTGATGCCGAACACATCGAAAATCACCCGCCCGAACAGATACAGCAACACGCTGGAGACCAGCGTCGCCAACGCCACCTTCCAGGCCAGGCGCCGTTGTTCCTTGCGCGAATAACCACGGGTCAGGCTGATGAAACAGGACAATACGAAGAACGGGCTGTAGAGCACCAGCATCTTCAGGTAAACGCTGAACAGCACATGGAGCATGGTGTCGGCTCGCGGCAGGAGAGTGTGGGGATGGAGTCTATCAGTCGAGCAGCGATTGAGGCGTGACAGAACTCATGGCAGCACAGGCCGCGGTGGTGTCCGTCTCGCCCAGCTCACCGGGTGAACTCGAGCGTCGATTGCATCCCGCCAACGGGCGATTCAGAAGGTCGACGCCGTTCGGTTCTGCTGATCACGCTGGGCAACCCAATGCTCGATCAACTCGCGCAACTGCGATAACTCGACGGGTTTGGACATGTGCCCATCCATGCCGGCCTGACGTGCGCGTTCTTTGTGTTCGGCGAGGATGTGCGCCGTCAGCGCGACGATCGGTGTGCGGATGCGCTGGTTGCTGACCTCCCAGGCGCGCAGTTGCTGGGTCGCGGAGAAACCATCGAGAATCGGCATTTCGCAGTCCATCAACACCAGATCGTAACGTTGGGCTTTCATCGCCTGCAGGGCTTCTTCGCCGTTGCTGGCGGTGTCCGGTTGCAGGTTGAGTTTGCCGAGCATGCCGCGAATCACTTTGGTCGAGATGGTGTTGTCTTCGGCGACAAGGATGCGGAAATCGCTCGGCACCTTGGCTGCCGTAGACGGCGTCACCACTTGCGGCTGGAACACCACCTGGCCCTTGTTGCGCTGGTTCAACTCGTCGGCGAGCGTGGTCTTGAGCGTATAGCCGGCCACCGGTTTGGCGAGAATGCGCTTGATCCCGGAGTTGCGCGCGATGATCTTGCTCGGCGCGTTGCTGATGCCGGTGAGCATGATCAGCAGGATGTCGTGGTTCAGGCTCGGGTCTTCCTTGATCTTCGCGGCCAGTTGCATGCCGGTCATGCCGGGCATGTTCTGATCGAGCAGCACCACATCGAAATAGTCGCGCAGGTGCGCCTTGGTCCGCAGCAGCGCCAGCGCTTCCTTGCCCGACGGCACGGCACTGACGTTCAGGCCCCAGGCGCTGCATTGCTGCACCAGCACTTTGCGGCAGGTGTCGTTGTCGTCGACCACCAGCACGCGGGCGCCTTGCAACGGGCTGTCGAGATCGGAAGTCGGGTGTTCGAGGCGATCTGGATCGAGCGGCAAGGTCAGCCACAACGTGCTGCCCTGACTGGCGCCGCTCTTGATGCCGAATTCGCCGTGCATCAGGCGGATCAGTTGCCGCGCGATCACCAGTCCGAGGTTGCCGCCCAGGCGGTTGGCCGAGAGGAAATGCTTGCTGTGCAGTTCGGCGTGCATCAGCGCTTCGCGTTCCTCCGGCTCCATCGGCTGGCCGCTGTCCTGCACGGCGATGCGCAGGCGCGGTTTGACACTGCGCTCGTCGAGGGCGACGACGATCAGCACTTCGCCTTCGTCGGTTTTCTTCAGGGCGTTTTCCAGCAGGCTCAGCAGTGTCTGGCGCAAGCGGGTCGGGTCACCGCTGATCACGCGCGGCACCTGCGGCTGAATGAAGCTGATCAGCTCGACGTTCTGCTGTTCGGCCTTGGCGCGGTAGATGCTCAGGCAATCGTCGATCAGGGCGTTGAGGTCGAACTGCACGTCGTCCAGTTCGATCTGCCCGGATTCGAGCTTGGAGATGTCGAGAATCTCGTTGATCAGCGTCAGCAGTTCGTTGCCGGCGCTGTGGATGGTCTGCACGTAATCGCGTTGTTTGACCGACAGCGGGGTGCCCAGCAGCAGCTCGGTCATGCCCAGTACGCCGTTCATCGGGGTGCGGATTTCGTGGCTGATCTTGGCGAGGAATTCGGCCTTGGCGTTGATCTCGGCATTGCTCGCGGCGAGGTCGCGGCTGATGCTGAAACGGCTTTCGGTGATGCTGCGCTGACGCTCGCCCAAGGCAATGCTCATCAACAGGCCGCTGACGCAAATGAACGCCATCAGCGTCATGATCAAGCCTTGCGGTGCAACCAGGGTCAACCCGAGCAGCGCTGGCAGAATGATCAGCGTGCCGATGTTGAACACCACCATTGCCGCGACAAACAGCCGCGCCGGACGATAGCCCTTCTGCCAGTGATAGACCGCCACGAACAGCATGCTCAGGCCGGCCAGGGCCACCAGCGCATAGGTGATGATGTTCAGTGGCAGGGTGTTGACGAACAACAGCAACAGGCTGCAGGTCACGATGAACAGAATGTCGCCCAGCAGCAGTTTGTTCAGCGGGTGCGGACCGAGCGGGGCGAAGAAGCGCAAGGCGAACATCAGCCCGGCCGGGGCGGTCAGCAACAGCGCGAGGTAGGCGCCCGGGGTCTGGATCGCATGCCAGTTCGGCAACCAGGGACCGGCGAGGTTGAGCAGCAACAACAGGCTGAGCGCCAGCAGAGCTTCGCAAATGGCCAGCCACAGGCTGCTGCGCGAACGGGAATAGGCGTAGCGCACCAGGTTGTGCAGCAACAACATGCCGAGGCAGCCGAACAACAGGCCGAAAATCAATGTCTGGTTATGGTTGGCCGCGCTCATCACGGCTGATTGCAGCGTGATATGCGGGCGTAACTGGTGGTCGGACACCATCCGCAGGTAGATATCGAGAGGCTTGTTGCTCTGGGGCAGCGGCAGCATGAAGTCGCTGCTCGGCAATGGCCGTTCAGCCTGGGGCTGGCGGGTGCCGGTGTCGCGTTGCTCGATCAGCTGGTCGCCTTCCAGCACATAGAGATTGAGGTGCGACAGGTCCGGGGCAAAGATGCGCAGCACCTGTTCGTGTTTGCCCGGCGCCAGTTTGAAACGCAGCCACAGTGCGCCATCGGGCTCGGCGGCCGTGAGGCGGTCCAGTTCGATGGGGCTGAATTGATTGGTGTAGCGAGCCGAGCGAATGTCGCTCAGTTGCAGATTGCCCTGGTCGTCGAGCAATACCGACCAGCCACTGCCTTGCGCGGCCTGGGCCGGGAGCATGCAGAGCAAGGTCAGCAACGTGACGGTGAAACTTATGGCAATCCTGAGCCAGCGCACGGCGAAATCCCTTCGTAGGTTGATGCCAGAATATAACGATGCGCGACGGCGGAACAGCCCGGCAAGGAACGGCATTCCCCGCCGGGCGTGATGTGCAGCTTATTCTTGGGTTTCGCCACGTTCACGGGCAATGGCGCGGTAGCCAATGTCCTTGCGGTAGAAGCAACCTTCCCAGTCGATCGCCGCCGCCAGTTTGTAGGCCTGCTGCTGGGCGTCGCTCACGCTGGCGCCCATGGCGGTGGCGCAGAGTACGCGACCACCGGCGGTGACCACGTTGCCGTCTTTCAGCGCGGTGCCGGCATGGAAGACTTTGCCTTCCAGGCTGGCGGCGGTGTCCAGACCGTTGATCGCTGCGCCCTTGGCGTAGTCGCCCGGGTAGCCGCCAGCGGCCAGGACGATGCCGACGCTCGGACGTGGGTCCCACTGTGCTTCAACCTTGTCCAGCGCTTGCGCCAGAGCGGCTTCGACCAGCAGCACCAGGCTCGACTGCAGACGCAGCATCACCGGTTGGGTTTCCGGATCGCCGAAGCGGCAGTTGAACTCGATGACCTTCGGATTGCCGGCCTTGTCGATCATCAGACCGGCATACAGGAAACCGGTGTAGACGTTGCCTTCCTCAGCCATGCCGCGCACGGTCGGCCAGATCACCAGATCCATCACGCGCTGGTGCACGTCAGCGGTGACCACCGGTGCAGGGGAGTAGGCACCCATGCCGCCGGTGTTCGGGCCGCTGTCGCCGTCGCCGACACGTTTGTGGTCCTGGCTGGTGGCCATCGGCAGGACGTTCTTGCCGTCGACCATGACGATGAACGAGGCTTCTTCGCCGTCGAGGAATTCTTCGATGACTACGCGGGAACCGGCGTCGCCGAACGCGTTGCCGGCGAGCATGTCACGCACAGCGTCTTCGGCTTCGGCCAGGGTCATGGCAACGATCACGCCTTTACCGGCGGCCAGGCCATCGGCCTTGATCACGATCGGTGCGCCTTTCTCCCGCAGATAGGCCAGGGCCGGCTCGATCTCGGTGAAGTTCTGGTAGTCGGCCGTCGGGATCTTGTGACGGGCGAGGAAGTCCTTGGTGAAGGCTTTCGAACCTTCCAGCTGTGCAGCGCCGGCGGTCGGACCGAAGCAGTCCAGGCCACGGGAGCGGAACAGATCGACCACACCCGCCACCAGTGGCACTTCCGGACCAACGATGGTCAGGGAAACGTTTTTCTCGGCGAAGTCGGCCAGTTGCTCAAGGGCCAGTACGTCGATGGCGACGTTTTCGCACTTGGCTTCAATCGCGGTACCGGCGTTGCCCGGCGCGACAAAAACCTTCTGCACACGCGGATCCTGAGCCACTTTCCAGGCCAGGGCGTGTTCACGGCCACCGCTGCCAATGATCAAAACATTCATTTCAAAAACCTCGGATGACGCTAATTCTGTTTTTAGAGCCTAAAGCGCTTCACGCTGTAGGAGGTCGCAATGAAGTCGGTAGATGCAAGGCGGAGTCGACCTCGGTGAGCGGAGTTGCCTTTTGGCAATGAGCATCATCGAGGTCGGCTCCAACGCAGCAGATGCCGGCTTCAGTGCGGCCGTCGACTGGTTAGTGACGGAAGTGGCGCATGCCGGTGAACACCATGGCGATGCCGGCTTCGTCGGCCGCAGCAATCACTTCAGCATCACGCATCGAGCCGCCCGGCTGGATCACCGCCGTGATACCGACCTTGGCCGCGTTGTCCAGACCGTCGCGGAACGGGAAGAACGCGTCCGATGCCATCACCGAGCCGGCGACTTGCAGACCGGCGTGTTCAGCCTTGATCGCGGCGATACGTGCCGAGTTGACGCGGCTCATCTGGCCGGCGCCGACGCCGATGGTCTGACGGTTCTTGGCGTAGACGATGGCGTTGGACTTAACGTACTTGGCGACTTTCCAGGCGAAGATAAGGTCGTGGATTTCCTGTTCGGTCGGGGCGCGTTTGGTCACGACTTTCAGGTCATCGGCGCTGATCATGCCGATGTCACGGCTCTGCACCAGCAGACCGCCGTTAACGCGCTTGTAGTCCCAGGCAGCAGCGCGGTCAGCCGACCACTCGCCGCAGGCCAGCAGGCGCACGTTGGCTTTGGCGGCGACGATGGCGCGGGCTTCTTCGCTCACGCTTGGGGCGATGATCACTTCCACGAACTGACGCTCGACGATGGCCTTGGCGGTCTCGGCATCCAGCTCACGGTTGAAGGCGATGATGCCGCCGAAGGCTGATTCGGTGTCGGTGGCGTAGGCCAGTTCGTAGGCCTGACGGATGCCGCCCTCGGCGTCCGGGCTTACGGCCACGCCACACGGGTTGGCGTGCTTGACGATCACGCAGGCCGGTTTGACGAAGCTCTTCACGCATTCCAGCGCGGCGTCGGTGTCGGCCACGTTGTTGTACGACAGCTCTTTGCCCTGCAGTTGGGTCGCGGTGGCAATACCGACTTCTGCCGGCTTGGCTTCCACGTAGAACGCCGCGCTCTGGTGCGGGTTCTCGCCGTAGCGCATTTCCTGAGCCTTGATGAACTGGCTGTTGAAGGTGCGCGGGAATTCGCTGCGACCTTCGGTGCTCAGCACGTCGGCAGCCTGATTCACGGTGCCCATGTAGTTGGCGATCATGCCGTCGTAGGCGGCGGTGTGTTCGAATGCCTTGAGCATCAGGTCGAAACGCTGCGCGTAGGTCAGGCCGCCGGCCTTGAGGTTTTGCAGAACGTTGGCGTAATCGCTGGCATTCACCACGATCGCCACGTCTTTATGGTTTTTCGCTGCCGAACGAACCATGGTCGGGCCGCCGATGTCGATGTTCTCGATCGCGGTCGGCAGGTCGCAGCCTGGTTTGTTGATGGTGGCTTCGAACGGGTAGAGGTTAACGGCAACCAGGTCGATCGGCTTGATACCGTGCTCGTTCATGATCGCGTCGTCGATCCCGCGACGACCGAGGATCCCGCCATGGATTTTCGGGTGCAGGGTTTTCACCCGACCGTCCATCATCTCTGCGAAACCGGTGTAATCCGCGACTTCCACTGCGGCAACGCCGTTGTCGCGCAGCAGCTTGAACGTCCCGCCGGTGGAGAGGATCTCGACGCCCAGAGCTTCGAGCTCCCTGGCGAATTCGAGGATCCCGGTCTTGTCGGAAACGCTGATCAAGGCGCGGCGGATCGGCAGGCGGGTAGTCTGGTCGGTCATCTCAATTTCCATCAAAAGCAAAGGAAGTCAGCAAAAAAGGCGACCGGTTTTACGCGGGCGCCTTTCTGGTTTGATTGAATGCTTACAGCAGATCGTACTGCTTGAGTTTCTTGCGCAGCGTGCCGCGGTTGAGTCCGAGCAGCTCACTGGCCTTGGTCTGGTTGCCCTTGACGTAGTTCATCACGCTTTCGAGCAGGGGAGCCTCGACTTCGGAGAGCACCAGGTTGTACACATCCGTGACGGACGCGCCCTCAAGGTGGGCGAAATAATTGTGCAGCGCCTTCTCGACACTCCCGCGAAGGGTCTGGCCTTCTTCGCTCGGGGTATTGAGGTGCTGTTTCAAATTCACGTTGTCGCTCACGGGTGTTGTTCCACTCACTAAAGTCTCGGTCATCATCGTCATGCGGCCACCCCTTCTTCGTCCCCTGTCAGGCTCTTGTAACGCTCGGCGAAAAACTCCCGAACGTTGGCGCATTGTGTTTCCGTACCATCCAAACGATTGAAGTGGGCGCGAAACTCCTTGGCGCCCGGCAAGGTTGCGAGATACCAGCCCACATGCTTGCGGGCAATACGGACGCCCATCACATCCCCATAGAAGGCGTGAAGTGCGGCCAGATGCTCCAGCAGGATGCGTTCCACTTCGATCAGCTCCGGTGCCGGCAATTTCTCGCCGGTACGCAGGAAGTGGTCGATCTCACGAAAAATCCATGGCCGCCCCTGGGCGGCACGGCCTATCAACAGGCCATCGGCACCGGTCGCGTCGAGCACGTAACGGGCCTTTTCCGGCGAAACGATGTCGCCATTGGCAAACACCGGAATCGACACGGCCTGCTTGATCGCGGCAATCGTGTCGTACTCGGCTTCACCGGTATACAGATCGGCGCGAGTGCGGCCATGCACTGCGAGCGCGGTGATCCCGGCCTGCTCGGCGATCTTCGCCACGGTCAAGCCGTTCTTGTTGTCGCGATCCCATCCGGTGCGGATCTTCAGGGTGACCGGCACATCGACCGCAGCCACCACGGCCTGCAGGATCTCGGTCACCAGTGCTTCATCTTTCAGTAACGCGGAGCCGGCGGCCTTGTTGCAGACCTTCTTTGCCGGGCAACCCATGTTGATATCAATAATCTGTGCGCCCAGCTCGACGTTGGCCCGGGCCGCCTCCGCCAGCATCTGCGCGTCGCCACCGGCAATCTGTACCGAGCGTGGCTCGGGATCGCCTTCGTGGATCATGCGCATGCGCGACTTGCGGGTGTTCCACAGGCTCATGTCACTGGTGACCATTTCCGAGACTACAAGCCCTGCGCCCAAACGCTTGCACAGCTGACGAAAGGGCTGGTCGGTGACCCCCGCCATCGGGGCGAGAATCAAGCCGTTCTGCAATGTGTATGGGCCGATGCGTACCGCCGACATAGGACTTCCCTGAAGTGGGGCCGGATCATGAGAGTTCGAAAAAGGGTTGGCATGATACCCGCTCTCGATGACTGGATAAAGGCTGAATTGAACAAAATCTGAACAGTTATTCTGTTATCGCCAGCGGTTTGGTTGGCCGCGGCGCAGTCAGAAAACCGCCGTCAATGCAGAAGCGGTGAAGCGGTTCACTCCGGGGAGTGAAAACTCAGGCTGTAATTCACCGCTTTCGGGCCTGGGTCGAGAATATCCAGCGCGATGTGGATCGGTGTTTGTGGTGGCATTTCCGCCAGCCCTTCGAGATCGCCACTGAGGTATTCGCCGGGCTTGAAGCGACGACTGGCTATCAGATGGCCATTGAGGTCGGCAAAGCGCAGCTCCAGCAGCGGAAACGGCTGGGAGAACGTCGCCCGGTTATAGATGATCGCATCGACCACCAGTGCGCCGCTGAACTCCGGGTGGCTGCGCACCACCAGGTTGCTGCTCTTGATTCTGGCGATGTCGACTTTGGATGGCACCGTGCAGCCAATCTGCGGGCAGACCTGCTGAAACCAGGGGCGGTACTGATCCTGCCGCGCCAGCTCATCGAAATGATAGGCAATGTATTGGCCGGCAAGGCCGCCGGCCGCCAGCAGCACCAACAGCAGCCAGAGCAAGCGTCGGCCCCAGGGCGAGCGGCGCTTTTGCCAGTCCAGTTGTAGCGGATCGTCGGTCAGGTCCTGCAGGACTTCAGCGCGCACGCCCGGTTCGGCGCGTTCACGCTGTTTGCGCAAAGGCTCGACCGCTGGCAGATCGTCCTCATCGCTGTCGTCGCTGGCGGACAAACGTTCGCGGCGGGCATGTGGATCAATCGGATCGTGCAGGCGCAGTTGCGGGATCGCCGGTTCGTCGTCCAGGTCCACCGGTTCCAGCGACAGCGAAGGTTCGGTGCGCGCAGGCTTGAGTGGTTCTGGCTCGACAATCTCGGGTTCGGCAGCGAGCTCGGGCTCATGTTCGGGCAAATGCTCGTCGTCGCGAGCGCTGAACAGGCTGTCGCGCCATACCGGTTCATCGGTTTCGTGGTTGTCACGGCGGGCGCTCAAGGCGTCTTCCCGCGGGCGACCGAATTCCGTGGTCGGCTGGATTTCACGTTGCTCGAGGCGGGCGAGTTCTTCGTCCAGATCGAGGCTGTCGAGGTCCAGGTCCGAGGCGCTCCATTGCTTTTGGCTGATGGCGCGTGGTGCGGGTGTTTCGGCGACGGACGGAGGTTCTGCCGCAGGCGTTGGTGCCGGGCTCGGCGCCGGTTCGCCCGAGGGGGGCGCGACCGGTGTCACCGCGTCCTTGCCGGCGTGTTGCTCAAGCAGCTGTTTGGCGGCGTTGAACACTTGCAGGCAGGAGCCGCAGCGAACCACCCCGCGGGCCACGCTCAATTGAGCATGGCTGACACGGAAGCTGGTTTGGCAATGCGGGCATTGGGTGACGAAACTGTCGGTCATGCGGCGATCCGGATTATGCAGGCGGACATATTAGCGCCGACGGCCGGTGATGCGCACCCAGCCATCGCGATTGGCGATCGGGTCGAGATCAAAGTCCTGTGCATAAGCGGCGGCCACTTCATCACCTTGTTCGGCGAGGATGCCCGACAGCGCCAGACGTCCACCGGACTTGACCAGCCCGGACAGCTGCGGCGCCAGCGAAACCAGCGGGCCGGCGAGAATGTTGGCGACCAGCACATCGGCTTTGACCTGCGGCAGGTCTTGCGGCAGGTACAGCGGGAACAGTTCGTCGGCAATATTGTTGCGCCCGGCGTTGTCGCGCGAGGCTTCCAGCGCCTGTACGTCGATGTCGGTGCCGACGGCTTCTTTGGCGCCAAGCAGCAGGGCGGCAATCGCCAGAATTCCCGAACCGCAACCGAAGTCGAGCACGTTGCAGTCTTTCAGGTCCTGGCCGTCGAGCCATTCCAGGCACAGCGCGGTGGTCGGGTGTGTGCCCGTGCCGAACGCCAGGCCCGGGTCCAATAGCAGATTGACCGCGTCAGGTTCCGGCGCCGCGTGCCAGCTCGGCACGATCCACAGGCGCTGGCCGAAACGCATCGGCTGGAAACCGTCCATCCAGCTGCGTTCCCAGTCCTGATCTTCGATGACTTCGCTGTGGTGCTCGGGCAGCGGGCTGCCGGTCAGCAGTTCCAGGTGCGCCAGTACCGGTTCAGGCTCGGTGCCGCCTTCGAACAGCGCCAGCAGGTGCGTGTGCGCCCACAGCGGGGTGGTGTTGAGTTCCGGCTCGAAGATCGGCTGATCTTCGGCGTCCATGAAGGTCACCGACACGGCGCCCACTTCAAGGAAAGCGTCTTCGTAGGTTTCGGCTTGTTCCGGGCTGATGGCGAGGCGTACTTGCAGCCAAGGCATGGCGGGCACCTTTGAAAAAATATTGATTGCAGCCTAGCGGCCAGCGAGAAGCGCGCAAGTTTACGCGAGCGCGCGCCGTTTGTGGGAGAGACTTGAAACGCCATTCCCTTGTCGGCGTGAGCCTGCAGGGGGGTATGTAATCTGCAGAAACAACAAAGCCGCCCGAAGGCGGCTTTGTCTGGTGCGGGCTGAAGCTTAGTGCTTCTCGCCAGCCAGCTTGTGCTCGAGGTAGTGAATGTTCACGCCCCCTTTGCAGAAGCCTTCGTCGCGGGTCAGATCGCGGTGCAGCGGGATGTTGGTCTTGATCCCGTCAACCACGATTTCGTCCAGGGCATTGCGCATGCGTGCCATGGCTTCGTCGCGGGTGGCGCCGTAAGTGATCAGCTTGCCGATCAGCGAGTCGTAGTTCGGCGGAACGGCATAGCCACTGTACAGGTGCGAATCGACGCGAACGCCGTTGCCACCCGGGGCGTGGAAATGCTTGACCGTGCCCGGGCTCGGCATGAAGGTTTTCGGGTCTTCAGCGTTGATCCGGCACTCCAGCGAGTGACCGCGGATAACCACGTCATCCTGGGTGAACGACAGCTTGTTGCCAGCGGCGATGCTGAGCATCTCCTTGACGATGTCGATACCGGTGACCATCTCCGAAACCGGGTGCTCCACCTGAACACGGGTGTTCATTTCGATGAAGTAGAAACGACCGTTCTCGTAGAGGAACTCGAAGGTGCCGGCGCCACGGTAACCGATGTCGATGCACGCCTTGACGCAACGAGCCAGTACTTCCTGGCGCGCCTGCTCGTCGATGCCCGGTGCCGGCGCTTCTTCGAGAACCTTCTGGTGACGACGCTGCAGCGAGCAGTCACGGTCGCCCAGATGGATGGCGTGGCCCTGGCCGTCGGACAGTACCTGCACTTCGACGTGACGTGGATTGGTGAGGAATTTTTCCAGATAGACCATCGGGTTGCCGAACGCCGCGCCAGCTTCGGAGCGGGTCAGTTTGGCCGAGGCGATCAGGTCTTCTTCCTTGTGCACCACGCGCATGCCGCGACCACCGCCGCCGCCAGCGGCCTTGATGATCACCGGGTAGCCGACTTCACGACCGATGCGCAATGCCGTTTCTTCGTCTTCCGGCAGCGGGCCGTCGGAACCTGGAACGGTCGGTACGCCAGCTTCGATCATCGCGTGCTTGGCCGATACCTTGTCGCCCATCAGGCGAATGGTGTCGGCTTTCGGGCCGATGAAGGCGAAGCCGGAGTTCTCGACCTGCTCGGCAAAATCGGCGTTTTCCGCGAGGAAACCGTAGCCTGGGTGAATGGCGGTAGCGCCAGTCACTTCAGCAGCAGCGATGATGGCCGGGATGTGCAGGTAGGACTGAGCGGCAGACGCCGGGCCGATGCAGACGGATTCGTCTGCCAGACCCAGGTGCATCAGCTCTTTGTCGGCCTTGGAGTAAACGGCGACGGTCTTGATGCCCATCTCTTTGCAGGCACGCAGAATCCGCAGGGCGATCTCACCGCGGTTAGCGATCAGAACTTTTTCCAACTTCGCAGTCATCAAAGGCTCTCCGCAGTTCAAACGATGGTGAACAGCGGTTGGTCGTACTCAACCGGCTGGCCGTCTTCGACGAGGATGGATTCGATCACACCGCTGGTTTCAGCTTCGATGTGGTTCATCATCTTCATGGCTTCGACGATGCACAGGGTGTCGCCTTTCTTCACGGTCTGGCCGACTTCAACGAAGGACGGCGAGGTTGGCGAAGATTTGCGATAGAAGGTGCCGACCATCGGCGAACGGGCAACAGTGCCGTTCAGCGCTGGCGCAGCAGCGGCAGCCGGGGCTGCGGCAGCAACCGGAGCAGCAGCGGCGGCAGGTGCAGCGGCCGGCGCTTGCATCGGAGCCGGCGCGTAGTACTGCTGAGCCGGGGTCTTGCTGTGACGGCTGATGCGTACGGACTCTTCGCCTTCCTTGATCTCGAGCTCGTCGATGCCGGACTCTTCCAGCAATTCGATCAATTTCTTAACTTTACGGATATCCATGAATCATCAACTCCCAAGGGTCGGTCAGGGGCGTTTAACGCTTGTAGTTCAAGCCGTTGCCTGTGTTTCAAGCTGTTCTAGCGCAGCCTCCAGGGCCAGTCGGTAACCGCTGGCGCCAAGGCCGCAGATCACTCCCACCGCTACATCGGAGAAGTAAGAGTGATGGCGGAAAGGTTCGCGTTTGTGCACGTTGGACAAATGCACTTCGATGAATGGGATGCTCACTCCCAGCAGCGCGTCACGTAATGCAACACTTGTATGTGTAAAAGCTGCTGGATTGATCAGAATGAAATCGACGCCTTCGCCGCGTGCGGCGTGGATGCGGTCGATCAATTCGTACTCGGCATTGCTTTGCAGATATTGCAGATGATGGCCGGCTTCACGGGCGCGGCGTTCCAGATCCTGATTGATCTGCGCCAGCGTCGTGGAACCGTAGGTGCCGGGTTCGCGGGTGCCGAGCAGGTTCAGGTTGGGGCCGTGCAGGACCAGTAAGGTTGCCATCTGCGTTGTCCTTGTTATGAATGAGCAGTCGTCAGAACCCGGCGACTATGCCGCAAAGACTTTATGACTGTCCAGTTCTATGCAATAGCCAGCACGATGGCCGATGTTTGCGCGAAATATGTGACCAAGTGATTTGATCCGGTCACTTGTGGTGTCTGGACTGACACCTTCGCGAGCAAGCTCGCTCCCACAGGGGTATGCATTCCAATGTGGGAGCGAGCTTGCTCGCGAAGGCAATTTGTCAGACGCGAAACGCCTGTACGGCCGTATGCAATTGCCCACCCAACACCAACAGATTCTCACCCTGCTCACGCCCGCGGCCGATACGCACCAGATTATCCCCACCCAACTGATGAATCCGCTCGCTGTGATCGCGAATCTCGCTGACCGCGCCGCTCTGCTGGGCGGTGACATCGGCGATGCGGATCGCGGTGTCGGAAATGGTCTGGATCGCCCCGACGATTTTATCCAGCGCACCATCCGCCGCTTGCGCCTGATTGGCCGTGGCCTCGGCGTGTTCGACCTGCGCGCGCATACCTTCGACCGATTGCCGGGCGGCGGCTTGCAGGCCGGCGATCAGCGTTTGAATTTCCGCTGTTGCCCCGGCGGTACGCTGCGCCAGCGAACGGACCTCCTCGGCCACCACGGCAAACCCGCGACCCATTTCCCCGGCACGGGCCGCTTCAATCGCCGCGTTCAGCGCCAGCAGGTTGGTCTGGTCGGCAATCGAGCGGATCACCGTCAGCACACCACCGATGGTTGCCGACTCTTCGGCCAGGTGCTCGATCATTTGCGCGTTACCCTGGACTTCACCTACCAACGCGTGCAATCCGGTCAGGCTTTGCCCGATAACCGTCTGGCCGTGCTCGACGGCAATCCCGGCATGGCGGCTGGCATCCGCAGCCTGGCGTGCATCGCCAGCGACTTGTTGAATGGTCGCTTCGAGCTCACTGAGGGAGTCGCGGATCAGCGCGGTGTCACCGGCCTGATGCTCGGCGCCGCTGTGCAAGTCGTTGCTCAGTTCGGCGAGGGTGCGGCTACTGCCGGCGACTTGTTCGGCGTTGCCGCGAATCGTCCCGACCAGGTCCACCAGATAGGCGCGCAGCCGATTGAGCGACGCTTCGATGTCGTGCAGTTCGCGGTTGGTCTTGCCCAGACGAATGTCGCGACTGAAATCGCCTTCGGCCCAGGTCGACAGGGCCGGGGCGAGGTTGGTCAGGGTGCGCGAAAGGCGTCGCTGCAGCGTGTCGATCAACAGCGCGATCAGCAGAATCAGACCGATCATCACGCCTTGCATCAGGCGCACTTCGCCCTGGATATGCCCGTGCTGAGCACGTACCACCGGCTCCAGCCCGGCAATGGCTTGCTGTACTGCGGCGATTTTCAGATGGGTCGCGGTGCTCAGGTCGGTGCGCTTCTGGATCTGCTCGCGGGTGCGCGCAAGCTCCGCCGGATAGCGGCCGAGCAGGCTGTTGAGTTCGCGTTTGAGGCCGACGCCGGCGTCTTCGGCGACGGCTTTTTCTGTGCTTTCGATACCCATCATCGCGGCGAAGTCATCGCTGCCGGATTCGTTTTTGGCGACCACGCCCAGCAGGGGCAGGGCATCAAGGGCCTGGGCCTGGGTGCGGATATTGCTGACTTCACGCTCGACATCGGCGGCCAGCTCACTGCGCCCGCTGCTGACCAGTTTGTCCCGCGCCAGTGACAGTTTGCCCAAGTGCTGCGACGCGGCCAGCAGGGGCGTCAGATAAGTCGCGTTGCCGTTGGCATAAGTGTTGAACTGGTCGAGGCTGGCGCTCAACTCGCGCTCGGCCTGCAACAGCAGGGCCTGCGGATCACCGGCCAGTTTGCCGGCGGCGAGCAGGTCGGTTTTGCTGAATTCTTCCAGGCTCGACAGGCTCGGGCGCAAGGTGTCGGCCAGCGCCGGCGGCAGTTCGCCGAGTTCTTTCTGCAAACCTTCGATGGCCTGACTGGCGCTGCTCAGGCGCAGGGCATCACCGCTGGCCAGGTAATCCTCGACGTTGCGCGCCACGTCATTCTGAAATTGCTGCGACAGCCCCAGGTAGCGCTCCATCAACAGATACGGGCGCTCCAGGGCTTTTTGCGACCACCACAACGTGGCACCCAGGGCCACGCACACGGCGACCAGCAGCAGAGTATTGAGATTGGTGAGCAACTTCAGGCGCATGACGGCTACCAACGGCAGAATGGTAAGCGCCTGAATTTATTGCGTTTCTGTTACAGGGTTATGACCGAATCAGTGGATTCCGATGAAAAAGTGGCACTTTGCTTTGACTCCCGCGCGGTCTGCACCCGATTGCGTCCGCCATCCTTGGCGCGGTACAGCGCCTCGTCGGCCTGGCTGGCCATCATCAGGCTGTCGGAGTCATCACTCATCTCCACCACACCGGCGCTGAAGGTGCACCACAAATCCTGCGGCTGGGCCGGGTAGTGGATTTCGGCAAAACGCTGGCGGATTTCGTCGAGCACTTTGTGCGCAGCTTCGATGTCGGTGTCGGGCATTACGATGGCGAACTCTTCGCCGCCGTAACGGCCAATGAAGTCGGTCTTGCGTAACCGCTGCTTGAGGAACAGTGCCAGGCTTTTGATCACCCGGTCGCCCATCGGGTGGCCGTGGCTGTCGTTGACCCGTTTGAAGTGGTCAATGTCGAGCATGGCAAAGCTCAAAGGCTTGTTCTCGCGGCGGGCGCGGAACGAGCAGTCTTCGAGCAACTGCAGAATATGCGTGTGGTTGTACAGGCCGGTGAGGCTGTCGCGGACCATCCGTGCTTTCAGATTGCGGGCGCGGGCGGCGCGGTTGCGCACGGTGGTGATCAGGTGTCGCGGCTTGATCGGTTTGGTCAGGAAGTCGTCGCCGCCCTCGCTCATGGCGTCGAGTTGCTTGTCCAGGTCGTCTTCGGCCGACAGGTAAATGATCGGCACGCTGACATAGCGATCGTTGTGACGAATCACTTTGGCCAGCTCGGTGCCGGTGCAGGCCGGCATGTACATGTCGAGGATGATCAGATCCGGCTGAAAATCCGCCAGTTCGGCCATCGCCTGAATCGGTTCGATCAGGGTGCGCGTGACGATCCCGGCACTGTTGAGCAGGCGCTCGGTGTGCAAGGCCTGAGCGCGCGAGTCGTCGATGATCAGCACCTTATAAGGTTCGTACTGGGCGACGCAGGTCAACACCTCGATCTTTTCCAGCAGGCTCGACGCTTCGAGGGTGCCAGTGAGGAATTCCTGGCCACCGGCGCGCACGGCGGCAAGGCGGGTCGGCGTATCGGTTTCGTGCAGGCTGAAGAACAATAAAGGCAGCGGTTGCTCCAGACCGACCTGAGCTTCGGCGGCGAGTTTCAGGCCGACGCCGGCGCCGCTGAAGTCCACGTCCATCACAATTGCCGCTGGCAAACGCTCGACCATCGAAGAGCGAAACGCCGCAACACTGTCCAGCGCCTGCGCGCTCAGACCGAAAAACTCCAGTTGCTTGGCCAGCCGCTCGGCGCGGTCGTGGTCTTGCAGCATCACGTAGATCGGTTTGCGCAGCGGCGGCAGAAAGGTCTGGTCGAGTTGATCGCCGTGGCGCAGGCCCGTGCGCGACAGACGCTGCATCAGGCGATTGAGGTCGGTGATCAGGCCGCTGCTCAGGCGCCCGCGATTGGCATCCACCGCTTCCAGCGACTGGCTGATGTGGTGCGCGAGCTGGGTATGTTCAGGCTGCTCGAAACGCTCGGCAAAACGCAGCAGGCGCAGGTTGGCCTCGCTCAGCTCGGCGAGGTCGACGGTGGACCATTCGCTGCGTTGCAGGCGCTGCCATATCTCAAGAATCTGACGTGCCTGATGAATTACCCGCTGGGCAAAGTGGTGCTTGAGACGCTCACGGCTGGGGTCTTCTGGCTCGGTCATATCCTGACTACTAGTTAGGCTGCATGCTGAGATCGACTGGTGGCTCTATGCTAGCACCTCTTTTCCCTTAGACGCGTGTCGCACGTCAATAATCTGCAATGGGACGCCATTCAGTTTCTGACCGATTGGTTTTATTTTCGACCTGCACGTCGTTCAGGCCCCTGCCGGCAGGGCGCTTGCTCTGCGGTTGGCGGCGATTCGGACGGCGGTTCCGGGTGGCGCACAGCCGCACGATGAATGTGCCTTGCCGGTGTTTTCAGTGCCCTGGGCTGTGTGGGTAGGGGAACTGCCCTCAGGGATTCCCCTATATCTGACAGAGGCGACATCCGCTCACGCAATTTGCGGCTTATCTATACTCGCGGGTGCCCGGCCCCGGCACGTTGTTGTATGGTTGTGGTCGAACTGTTGAACCCAAGTAATTGAAAGGATATCGCCATGCTGGACTGGAAAAACCGCGCGGGCAGCGCGCCTGAACGTGCCGCCGAGCCCAAGTCGGCCACCCGCAGCTACGTCGGCGGGCTGTTGTTCAGCCGTGCGCTGGCCACTCTGGTCGGCATTTATCTGTTGGTGACCATTGGCCTGGGCTGGTACTGGAGTCAGGAGCCGGCACTGTTTCCTGTGGCGCAAAATGCTCAGGTAGCGGCCGAGAAAGAAGGCAAGCAGATGGTGATCGGCTACACCACCGTCGAAACCCTGAAGACCGTTGCCGGCACCTTGCTCAACAAGCCGGGCGGCTACATTTCCAACGACCGCTTCCCGCCGGGCCTGTGGATGGACAACACGCCGAGCTGGGAATATGGCGTGCTGGTGCAGGTGCGCGACCTGACCCGTGCCCTGCGCAAAGACTTTGCCCGTTCGCAGTCGCAGTCGGCTGAAGATGCCGATCTGGCCAAGGCCGAGCCGCGTTTCAACTTCGACAACAAGAGCTGGATCCTGCCGTCGAGTGAGTCGGAGTATCAGGAAGGTATCAATTCCCTGAGCCGCTATCAGGCTCGCCTGTCCGATCCAACCCAGAAAAACGCGCTGTTCTATGCCCGCGCCGACAACCTGAACAACTGGCTCGGCGATGTCGGCACCCGCCTGGGGTCGCTGTCGCAACGCCTGTCGGCCAGCGTCGGCCGGGTCAAACTCAACACTGCGCTGAAAACCGAAGTCCCGGCCATCGGTGAAGTGCCGCAGGTTGACGAGGAGGTCGTCGAGACTCCGTGGATGCAGATCGACAACGTGTTCTACGAGGCGCGCGGTCAGGCCTGGGCCCTGTCGCACCTGCTGCGTGCGATCGAAGTCGACTTCGCCGACGTCCTGGCGAAGAAGAACGCCACGGTCAGCGTGCGCCAGATCATCCGTGAGCTGGAAGCCTCGCAGGAACCGGTCTGGAGTCCTATGATTCTCAATGGCAGCGGCTTCGGCGTGCTGGCCAACCACTCGCTGGTCATGGCCAACTATATTTCCCGGGCCAACGCTGCCGTCATCGACCTGCGTCAATTGCTCAATCAGGGCTGATTCATGAGTCAGAACGCCAAAGAGGCGGCCCATCGCGCCGCCTCGGATGCCGAACAGATCGCCTGGGTCGACGAACAGGACAACCTGCTCGGCGCCCTGGTGCGGGCCGACTTGCGCGAGCGCGGGCTGATCGGCCGGGGCACCTACATCATGTTGTTCAATTCCGCCGGCGACCTTTGCGTGCACCGTCGCACGTTGAGCAAAGCCATCTATCCCGGTTACTGGGACGTGGCGGCGGGCGGTATGGTGCAGGCGGACGAGAGCTACGCCGAATCGGCGGCCCGCGAGCTGGAAGAGGAGCTGGGCGTGAGCGGGGTTGAACTCACCGCCCATGACCATTTCTTCTTCGAGGACACCGACAACCGTCTCTGGTGTTCGGCATTTTCCGCCGTGTGGGATGGCCCGCTGAAGCTTCAGCCGGAAGAAGTGCTGGAAGCGCGCTTCATTCCGGTCGAACAGGTGATGCGCGAAATCGAGCAGAAACCTTACTGCCCGGACTCTCTGGCGGCTTTGCGACGCTATTTGAAAGCGCAGTAAAGCGACGTCGCAAAGAACTCATAAATTGGCGCCGATTGGCACTTAGCAATCGGGAATTTTGCCGTTACACTGCGCGACCTTTTCAAGCTGCACCGCGATTGCTTTTTGTAGGAGCTGCCGCAGGCTGCGATCTTTTGATTTTTTGTTTTGGCGTCGAAATCAAAAGATCGCAGCCTCGTTTCACTCGACAGCTCCGACATCTGGCGTTTTACCGATGCAGTAGCGCTGCCCCTGCCTGAGTGGGGCTTCGCGGTCGATAACCTTGCCCAAGGTTGCGATCAGTCTTTGTCCTCCGAAGAGGATTGCCGGTGGCCAAAAAAGCCGCATCCTTCGCCGCCCTGGGCGGTCTGGTATTTTCCACCGACGCAGGTCGTCATTGCCCGGAATGCAGTAAGCCGGTGGACGCCTGTATCTGCAAACAAACCGTGATCCCGGCCGGGGACGGCATTGCCCGCGTGCGTCGCGAGAGCAAGGGCCGTGGCGGCAAGACGGTGACCACCATCACCGGCGTGCCACTGGCCGAAGACGCGCTCAAAGAGCTGGCGACAACGTTGAAAAAACGTTGTGGCACCGGCGGGGCGTTGAAGGACGGGGTCATCGAAATCCAGGGCGATCATGTCGAGCTACTCTTGGCCGAGTTGATCAAGCACGGTTTCAAGGCGAAGAAGTCCGGCGGCTAGCAGCCTCTGTGAAAACCACCTGCGGCTTGATCCGGTTCTGCAATGTTCAGCGCCGGCGTCGTCTCCATGGTTTTCACAGAGCCTGTTCATACCGGTTTCTAAACTACACGCGGTCAGTGCGGTCTACCGCCGCGCTGACGAATCGTCATTTTCATTCTTTAGACTGCGCCGGCCTGCGATCAGGCGACGCACTATGACTTCTTTATAGGGGACTTCGATGTCCGTACGACGCACACGTAAAGACGATGGCAGCCAATGGACAGTTGCGGACAGCCGCAGTGTTTACGGGATTCGCCATTGGGGGGCCGGGTATTTCGCGATCAATGACGCCGGTCGCGTCGAAGTTCGTCCGAACGGCCCGAGCAGCTCGCCTATCGACCTGTTCGAACAAGTCGATCAACTGCGCAAGAGCGGTTTGTCCTTGCCGTTGCTGGTTCGTTTCCCCGACATCCTGCAAGACCGCGTCCGTCAGTTGACCGGTGCCTTCGACTCGAACATCGAGCGCCTGGAGTACCAGAGCAAGTACACCGCGTTGTACCCGATCAAGGTCAACCAGCAAGAAGCGGTAATCGAGAACATCATCGCCACCCAGAACGTTTCCATCGGTCTGGAAGCCGGCTCCAAGCCAGAGCTGCTGGCGGTGCTGGCACTGGCGCCGAAGGGCGGCACCATCGTCTGCAACGGTTACAAGGACCGCGAGTTCATCCGTCTGGCGCTGATGGGCCAAAAGCTCGGCCACAACGTGTTCATCGTGATCGAGAAAGAATCCGAAGTCGGCCTGGTGATCGAAGAAGCCGCTTCGCTGAAGGTCAAGCCACAGGTCGGCCTGCGCGTGCGCCTGTCGTCGCTGGCCTCGTCGAAGTGGGCAGACACCGGTGGCGAGAAGTCCAAGTTCGGTCTGTCGGCAGCACAACTGCTGTCGGTGGTTGAGCGTTTCCGCGCGGCTGGCCTGGATCAGGGCATTCGCCTGCTGCACTTCCACATGGGCTCGCAGATCGCCAACCTGGCTGACTACCAGCACGGTTTCAAGGAAGCGATCCGTTACTACGGCGAGTTGCGCAACCTTGGCCTGCCGGTCGATCACATCGACGTCGGCGGCGGTCTGGGGGTCGACTACGACGGTACCCACTCGCGCAATGCCAGTTCGATCAACTACGACATGGACGACTACGCCGGTGTCGTGGTCGGCATGCTCAAGGAATTCTGCGACGCGCAGAGCCTGCCGCATCCGCACATCTTCTCCGAAAGCGGCCGCTCGCTGACCGCGCACCACGCGATGCTGGTGGTGCAGGTGACCGACGTCGAGAAACACAACGACGAAATCCCGCTGATCGAAAACAAGGAAAACCTGCCGGAAACCGTGCAGTGGCTGGTCGACCTGCTCGGCCCGACCGACATCGAAATGGTCACCGAAACCTACTGGCGCGCCACCCACTACATGAGCGACGTGGCGTCGCAGTACGCCGACGGCAAGCTGACCCTGGCCGAAAAAGCCCTGGCCGAGCAATGCTACTTCGCCGTGTGCCGCCGTCTGCACAACTCGCTGAAGGCGCGTCAGCGTTCGCACCGTCAGGTGCTCGACGAACTCAATGACAAGCTGGCCGACAAGTACATCTGCAACTTCTCGGTGTTCCAGAGCCTGCCGGACACCTGGGCGATCGACCAGGTCCTGCCGATCATCCCGCTGCATCGTCTGGATGAAGAGCCGCTGCGTCGTGCGGTCCTGCAGGACCTGACGTGCGACTCCGACGGCAAGATCAACCAGTACGTCGACGAGCAGAGCATCGAGACCAGCCTGCCGGTGCACGGTTTGAATGAAGGTGAAGATTACCTGCTGGGCGTGTTCCTGGTCGGCGCCTATCAGGAAATCCTCGGCGACATGCACAACCTGTTCGGTGACACCGATTCGGTGAACATCTATCAGAACGCCGATGGCAGCGTGTACCACGCCGGTATCGAAACCCACGACACCATCGAAGACATGCTGCGTTACGTGCACTTGTCGCCGGAAGAACTGATGACTCACTACCGCGACAAGTGCGCCAGTGCCCGCATCAGTGCCAGCGAACGCACGCAGTTCCTCGATGCCTTGCGCCTGGGCCTGACCCGCTCCTCCTACCTGTCTTCCTGAGGCCAGGTTGCCTGCTCACCGGGTTGTCTGAAGTTTTTCCGCTTACAGCGGAAACTTCAGATGATCCGGTGGGACATTTCTCCAAATCCGCGCGAAAAACCTGGCTACCTCAGCCAGCAAAGTCATCTGGTCTGCTTTTCGCGTAGGTCATTTCCTAAGTTGAACTTCGGCACTCTACTCGGCCATGGCTCTCGGCGAGAATCCCCGACCGCCCCTCCTGTAGAGATCCGCCTATGTTCGATCCAGTCAACGAGCCGTCCTTTCGTCTCGATGTAGCGGGTCTGTCCGACCCCTTCGAAGTTCTGGCCTTTACCGGAAGTGAGGGCATCAGCGAGCCCTTTGCCTTTGACATCGACCTGTTGATCGCTGACCCGCACCTGGACCTTGCCGGTCTGTTGTACCGCTGCGCCTTCCTGCAGTTCGGCCCATTGCGCGCAGGCCTGAATGGTCAGTTGCTGCGTGTGGTCCAGTACGAGCACGGCGAGGGGTTGCGGTTATGTCGTGTTTCGCTGGGGCCGAAGCTGAGTTGTCTGGCGCTGCGTTTCAGTCAGCGGATTTTCAGCGGCCGTTCGGTGCCGCAGATTTTGATGCAGGTCCTCAAGGAGCATGGAATTGTCGGTGCACAATGCCGGTTTGACCTGCATGGCGACTATCCGCCACGCGCCTTTTGCACTCAGTACCGCGAGTCTGATCTGCAATTTGTCCAGCGTCTGTGCGCGCAGGCGCACATCCACTACTACTTCGAGCATGGGCGTGACGGGCATTGCCTGGTCTTCGGCGATGACCCCAGGCAATTGCCCGGAGCTGGCGCGGCGTCCTTCGATCACCTCGGCAAATCGCCGGCAGTACGTCGCTGGCAACTGCAGGCGGGCACACGAGCCGGCGGCGAGACTGCCCCGGCGTTGCGCACGGCTGAGGGGCAATCGGATCTGTCGGCCCTGCGCAGCGGGCAGTGGCTGTCGCTGCACGGCCATCCCTTTGCCGAGTGCAACCGGCACTGGCTGCTGAGCCGGATCGAACATCGCGCCGATACTGGCGCTGAACCGCCCTACAGCAATCGCATCGCGGGCGTCGCGCAAATGCTGGCGCCTGCCGCTACCGCCCGGCTCAGGCCGCCGATGCACAGTCTGCAACGGGCCTGGGTGGTGTCGGTTGACGAGCCGCGCCCGGATCATTCGCGACCGGTGGCGGTGCAGTTCGACTGGCTCTATCAAGGCGAAGGTGCCGCCGCGAGCCATTGCTGGCTGCCGCTCGCCCCGTCGCTGAACGCGACCTCGCTGGCGACCCTGCGTGAAGGTGTCGAGGTGGTGGTGAGTTTTCTTGAGGGCGACCCGGATCAACCCGTGATCAGCGGGGTATTGCTGGAACCGGCACTTGCCGACGACAACGAAGAAGACGAGCCGGTTTTTGCTGACGAACTGCCCAGTGCCGGGTTTGCGCAATGGCTGAAGTCGGCGGAACCGATGTTGCTGTTGTGTCTGGTGCCCGGTGGTGGCAGTTACCAGCATTGTCCGGCGTCGGTGTGCAGCTGTCGGTTGCTCGCTTCGCTGGACCAGAGCGGCGCACCATGAGCGGCGCGGCGCTTGAGCCACCTGCGCGGTGGTTGCTGCTCGACGGTCCCGACGCGCCCCGTGCCCTGGCGGTATTGCGCCAGAGCTTCGTCGCGGTGCGCCGCTGGCAATTATTCGAGGGCACCGAGTTTCAACCGGTCAGCGACGTGGGCCCGGTGTTGGTCGACTTACAGGCTCAAAGCGCGTTGGCAGCGTTGTGTCACCACGATCCGTTTACCTGGCGCGGGCTGCTGCTCGACTCAGATGCCTCGGAGCAACTGCTGTTGAGTCACCTGCGGCGCATGCTGACGGTTTCGTTCGGCCGCAATCACCGGGCCTTGCTCGGCTATTACAACCGCCAGACCGCGAGCTATTTCTTCGACGCCTGCGATGCCGCCGAGCTGAGTCGCTGGCTGGGGCCGATCCGCCGGTTGCGCTGGTTCGGCGGCACCTGGCCCGATCGGGCGATCGGCAGTCAAGGCTGGCAGCAATTGCGCAATCCGCAGTGGCCGGTCGAACCCTTGGGGATCGAACAAAGCCTCACGTATCGTCAGCGCGAGCGGTTGCAGACGTGCCTGCTGGAACAGCACATCTGGCGCTGGAGCCGAGCGATGGGAACCGATTACGTGTGCATGGCCTCCCATGTTCAGCAAGGTCTGGCCCTGGGTTTCAGCGAGCGGACGGTGCTGGATGCCTGGTTGTGGTTACGCTTGCAGCATCCCCGGGCGGAACTGCCAGACTTTCCGCGCGCGCTGACCGCGCAGGAGCGGCTCGACCACGTGCGGCGGTACTGGCAGAAAGATCAAACGTGAGGTAAGGCGTCCATGGCAAATCCTTCGCGGCAGTGGTTCGGCACAGTCCTCGGCGGGCTCCTGCTGATGGTGCTGACAGGGTGTTCACCGGTCAGGCTGCTGAATGCGCTGACCCCCAACGACACCTTCCACCGAACCGCCGGCATTGCCTATGGCGCCGATCCACGGCAGAAACTCGACGTGTACATGCCACGCCAGCCACTGGAAGGGGCGCCGGTGGTGGTGTTTTTCTACGGCGGCAGCTGGAACAGCGGCGATCGCGGCGATTACGCCTTTGTCGGCGAGGCCCTGGCGTCGCGGGGAATCGTCGCGGTGCTGGCGGATTATCGACTGTACCCGCAAGTGCGTTATCCGCTGTTTCTCGAGGACTCGGCGCAGGCGGTGGCCTGGACCCGGGCACACATACGCGCGTTCTCCGGCAACCCGCAGCGCCTGTACCTGATGGGCCACAGTTCCGGGGCCTACAACGCGGCGATGCTGGCGCTTGACCCAAGCCTGCTGGGGGCGGTGGGCATGTCGTCGAAAGACCTCAGCGGCTGGATCGGCCTGGCCGGCCCTTATGATTTTCTGCCAATCAAGAATGCCGACGTGCGCCCGGTGTTTTTCTGGCCGGACTCACCGCCGCAATCGCAACCGATCAACCATGTCAGGCGGGGCGAACCCCCGGCGCTGCTGATCGCCGCGACCCGGGACACTCTGGTCAACCCGACGCGCAACACCGCAGGCCTGGCACGCAAACTGCGCGAGGCGGGCGTGCCGGTTCAGGACCTGTACTACTCGCGGCCCAGTCATGTGACGCTGGTGGCAACCCTGTCACGACCGCTTCGGCGTCTGGCGCCGGTGCTCGACCAGGTGGTGTCATTCGTCAAGCACACGCCGGCTCAGTGAACACCGCCGCTGAACCAGCCGTCGTGACGTCGCAGCCACAGGGCGATGCCACCGAGGGTCAGGCTGCGCAGGACCATGAACAGCAGGAAAGAGATCCACAGCCCGTGATTGCCCAGCCCTTGCAACGCCCAGGCAAACGGCAACAGCAGGGCGATGGTCAGCAGCATGCCGTTGCGCATTTCCCGGGCGCGGGTGGCGCCGATGAACAGGCCGTCGAGCAGGTAGCTCCAGACCGCAATCAACGGCAGCACGGCGAGATACGGCAGGTAGATGAACGCCGTGTCGCGTACGTTCTGGATGTTGGTCTGCATTTCGATGAACAAGTGCCCGGCCAACAGAAACAATGCGGCAAACCCCAGGCTGGCGATCAGTGACCAGCCACCGGCCACCACCAGCGAACGGCGCAGCGCGAGGCGATCACGAGCACCGATGGCGTGGCCGCACAAGGCTTCGACCGCATGGGCCAGACCATCCAGCGCATGGGCGGTCAGCAGCAGGCCGTTGAGCAGCAGCGCATTGGCGGCGACGGTCGCATCGCCCAGCCGCGCGCCTTGCACGGTGATGATGAAAAACACCGATTGCAGGGCCAGGCTGCGGATGAAAATGTCGCGATTGACCGCCAGCAGCGGGCGCCAGCTGTGCCACAGCTTCAACGCGGCCCAGGCGATGTACCCGGGATAGGCGCGCAAGGCGCCACGGGTCAACCACAGGCCGAGCAGGGCGCCGCTCCATTCGGCGATCACCGAAGCCCGAGCCGAACCGACCACGCCCCATTCCAGGCCAATGACGAACCACAGGTTGAGGGCGATGTTGATCAGGTTGGTGCTCAGCAGAATCGCCAGTGGTGCGCGGGCGTTCTGGGTGCCGAGGAACCAGCCGACCAGCGCATAACTGGCCAGCGCGGCCGGCAGGCCGAACAACCGGGTGTGAAAGAAGTCGCGGGTCAGTTGATCGAGTTCGGCCGACGGCTGCATGAAGTGCAACGCGACCTCGCTCAATGGCACGCCGAGGGTGCCGAGCACCAGCGCCAGGCCCATCGCCAGCAACAAGCCCTGCAACAGAATCTGCCGCAACGCCGCGCCATCGCTGCGCCCGGCAGCCTGTGCGGCAAACCCGGTGGTGCCCATGCGCAGAAACCCCATGGCCCAGGCCAGAAAGGTGTACAGGCTGGCGCCGACCGCCACCGCCCCCAATTGATGGGCATGGGGCAAGTGACCGATGACAGTGCTGTCGACCAGCGCCACCAGTGGCACGGAAATATTGGAAAGAATCATCGGCGCGGCAAGCGCCCAGACCTTGCGGTGAGTCGGGCGGTCGCGCCAGTCGGCAATCAGGTTGGACATGCGGGCTCCTTGGGAGCTGCATTGTAGCGGTAGAAGCGACCCTCACCCCAGCCCTCTCCCGGAGGGAGAGGGAGTCGACCTCTGGCGTTTTCAAAACCGGAGTTCGACGCGGCATTGCAAGTCGGTGTATTTCTCGAAAACACTCCGGTCAGTCCTCTCTCCCGGTCGGAGAGGGCTGGGGTGAGGGCGTTTTCAAAACCGGAGTTCGACGCGGTATCGCAAGTCGGTGTACTTCTCGAAAACACTCCGGTCAGTCCTCTCTCCCGGAGGGAGAGGGAGCCGATCTCTGGCGTTTTCAAAACCGGAGTTCGACGCGGCATTGCAAGTCGGTGTACTTCTCGAAAACACTTCGGTCAGTCCCCTCTCCCGCTGCGAGAGGGAGCCGATCTCTGGCGTTTTCAAAACCGGAGTTCGACGCGGTATTGCAAGTCGGTGTACTTCTCGAAAACACTTCGGTCAGTCCCCTCTCCCGTTGCGAGAGGGAGCCGATCTCTGGCGTTTTCAAAACCGGAGTTCGACGCGGTATCGCAAGTCGGTGTACTTCTCGAAAACACTCCGGTCAGTCCTCTCTCCCGGTCGGAGAGGGCGCCGATCTCTGGCGTTTTCAGAACCGCAGTTCGACGCGGCATTGCAAGTCGGTGTACTTCTTGAAAACACCCCGGTCAGTCCCCTCTCCCGGTGGGAGAGTGAGCCGACCTCTGGCGTTTTCAAAACCGGAGTTCGACGCGGTATTGCAAGTCGGTGTACTTCTCGAAAACACTCCGGTCAGTCCCCTCTCCCTCCGGGAGAGGGTTAGGGTGAGGGGCTTTTGAAGGCGTTAATGGATAATCCAGCTCAGTAACCACAACCCCAGCAGCAACCAGATGATCCCGGCAATGATCGACGCATTCATGAACGCACGGATCGCTGACCACAACAGCATCAAGCCGACAATCAGCGCGAGGATGCTGATGATCGAGGTGTCCATGCCCAGCGTCCTGGCCAGCCCATCGACGAAATTGCCGCCGGCGTTGCTCAGAATGTTGAACAAGCCGCTGAGCCCATCGACGATGAAGCGGATGATCGAGCCGAGTGCCTGGCCGAGCCATTCGAAAAAGCTTTCTACCTGCATGTGTGCATCCTGATGAAAAGAGCTGAGCCTTGGGCCGCAGCGGAGGTGGCCGAGTTCCCTGCAACTATAGAGGGTTTGCCTAAAGCCCGCTCCCACCAAAAGCGCAGCGCGCCGCTTGCCTTCGGGACGTATCCCCCCGAAGCTATACGCCTTCAGGAGAGCCCGATGAACCTTGTTGAATTGACCGAACGCCTGCACGCCATTCGCGACCGTAATGACTGGCGACCATTTCACAGCCCGAAAAACCTCGCCATGGCCGCCAGCGTCGAGATGTCCGAATTGGTGGAGATTTTCCAGTGGCTGAGCGAAGACCAGTCGCGCCAGTTGCCGGCGGACACACTGGCGCATGCCGGGCAGGAAGTCGGCGATATCGTCCTGTATTTGTTATTGCTGTGCAGTGAACTGGGCCTGGACATGAACGAAGTGGTGCGCGCCAAGCTCGCCGACAGCGAACGGCGGTTCAGCTGATGAGCGACCGGCATTTCGATCAGTTGGCGACGCGGTTCGCCGAGAAAATCTACGGCGGCGCCAAAGGCGCGATTCGCCTCGCGGTGTTGCAGGCCGACCTCGCTGAAGCGCTGCCGGATCGGCCGCTGCGGGTGCTCGATATCGGTGGCGGCCTCGGCCACATGTCATTGTGGCTGGCCGAACGCGGGCATGACGTGACCTTCACGGAACCTGCCGAGCCGATGCTCGAAGGCGCCCGCCAGCGTTTCGCCGAGGCCGGGCAGACCGCGACATTCATCCAGGCACCGTGGCAGGCACTGCTCGGTCAACTCACCGAACCGTATGATCTGGTAATCTGCCACGCCGTACTCGAATGGCTGGCCGAACCCCATGCGATTCTGCCGGTGCTGCATCAACTGACCAGGCCCGGCGGCTGGTTGTCGCTGGCGTTCTACAACCGCGATGCCTTGATCTATCGCAACCTGCTCAAAGGCCATTTCAAGAAAATGCGCAAGAACAGCCTGGCCGGCGAAAAGCAGAGCCTGACGCCTCAGCAGCCGCTGGATCCGCGGGAACTGGCCACGCAACTCGCCGGCTTGTGGCAGGTCGAAACGCAAAGCGGGATCCGGGTTTTCCACGACTACATGCCTTTGGAATTCCAGGCCCGCGCCGAACTGGTGGACTTGCTGGAAATGGAGCTCGCCCACCGTCGTCACCCAAGCTTCGCCGGGCTTGGGCGTTACTTGCACTGGATCTGCCGGCCGATCTGATCGGAGCGCGACATGAAAGCTCAATCCGGATTATTGCTGATGTGTCTGGGATTGGCTGCCTGCCAGGGCAGCAACCCTTACGTGGCGCAGTCGCGGCCCTTGCCCCCCGCGCCAGCGCAAGCGGCCAACACCTTTGATCGCAGCGCGTACCCGGCACCGCCACGGGATTACGGGCGCTACCGCAGTTGGGCCTGGCTCAACGGCCAACTGCCGCCGGGCACGGCGTGGGCTGACTCGGCACAAGTGGCCGAAGCAGTGAGCAATGCGCTGGATCAGCGCGGCTTGCGCCCGTTGCACGACAAGCGTCCGGCCGATCTGCTGGTGAGCGCCAATCTGCGCCTGGAAACCCGTTTGCGTCAGGTGCAGGACGACTATGGTTATTACGGCAGTGGCTACGGCGGCTACGATCGTTATGGCCGCGGCTACGGCATGTACAACACGGTACCGATTGTGCGCACGTATCAGGAGCAGGTCGTGGTGGTGCAGGTCAATCTGTTCGACGCCGGCACCGGTCAACCGGTGTGGAGCGCCAGTGCCGAAACCGCCAACCAGGGCAGCCAGCTCGTGCGCACCGATGCCATTCGCGAGGCGTTGGAAAAAGCCATGTCGACGTATCCACCGAGCTAATCTTCAAGTCAGCCTTTTTCGCAGGGTCATGTCTTCCACCGGAGAAATGCCATGTTCCGCCGTCTCGCTTTACTGGCCATGGCCGCGCTGCTCAGCGCCTGCGCCGCCAACCAGGTCAACCATGATTTTGATGCCAGCCGCGATTTCGCTGCCTACCGCAGCTGGGGCTGGAAAGAGCCCGCCCTGCAATATCGTCCCGATGATCCGCGAATCAAGAGCGACCTGACCGAGCAGCGTATCCGCCAGTCGGTTGCCGATCAGCTCGATCAACGTGGCTTGCGTCCGGCCGCCGCGGGTGCCAGGGGCGATTTGAATGTGCAGGCCTACCTGATCGTCGAAGATCGTCAGCAGCAAGTGACGACCAACTACGGCGGTGGTTGGGGTGGCCCGTGGAACGGTTACTGGGGCGCGCCGATGTACAACGAAACGCGCAACATCACTTATAAGGTCGCGACCATCCAGATTGATCTGCTCGACGGCAAGGACGGCAAACTGGTCTGGCGTGGCAGTGACGAGCAAATGCTCAGCAGCTCGCCGAATCCGCAGGAGCGCAGCAAGGCGATTCGCGAAACGGTCGGGCGGATCCTCGCCAACTATCCACCGCGCTAAGACGGCATAAAAACAACTCCCCTGTAGGCGCGAGCCTGCTGGCGATGGCGGTCTGTCTGGCACTTTGTTGTTGAATGTGCCGCCGTTGTCGCGAGCAGGCGTACTCCTACAGGGTTTTGCGGTGTATGGAATGGCGCGTTGCCAGTAGTGGCTACTACACTCAATTGCACCCATGGAGGCAGCGCCCGGCAGTGGGCCGGCAAAGGAGTGCGCCATGTCGCCCCGTTCTCGTTTCAAAGGCCGCACCCGGCAACGCGGGGCGATCGGTCTGATGGCCGCGCTGACACTCGGACTGGCCCTGGTGTGCATGGTGCTGGTGGTCGACAGCGGCCGCTTGTACATGGAACAGCGTCGCCTGCAGCGCGTGGTGGATGTGGCGGCCCTGGAAGCGGTATCGCGCCAGGGCGATTGCCTGGCGGGCACAACGGCTGCCACTTACGCCACCGCGAGTGCTGCGCGCAACGACTTCACGGTGGGCTCGGAGACAACCCTGACTGTGACCTGCGGCACCGTGCAGACCGGAGCGAACAACCTGCGGACGTTCACCGCGAACGCTGCGCAAAAGCAAGCCATCAGCGTGGTTGCCACCCGCGTGGTGCCAACCAGCGTCGCCGCCGCCCTCTACGCCCTGTTCACACCGGGTTCGGTGTCCCCGACCACACGCCTTACGGCCACCGCCGTCGGTACTTATGCGGTGTTGCCACCGATCGCACAACTGACCCTCGGCACCACGGCGCTGACCATCGACGCCAGCAAATCGGCAGCCCTCAATGCACTGATCGGGCAGATGCTCGGCGGTAATCTCAACCTGAGTGTGGCGGGCTGGCAGGGGTTGGTGAACACCAATATCAATGTGCTGAGCTACCTCAATCAGCTGGCACTGGACGTCAACGTTCAAGCCGGCAATTACACGCAACTGCTCGGCCAGAACATCCAGCTGACGCAACTGATCGACACCGCCATCAACGTGCTGACCCAGGGCGGCAACACGGCCAGTGTGGCCGTCGACGGTCTGGTCGGGCTGCGAGCGGTGGTCGGCAATACCTCGGTGGTGCTCGGGCAACTGCTGCAATTGCAGACCGGCGCCACGTCTTCGGCGCTCAATGCCAATCTTCAAGTGTTCCAGTTGGTGGAAGCCTTCGTGCAACTGGCCAACAGTCAGAATGCGTTGGTGGCGAGCGTGCCGCTGAACATTCCGGGGCTGGTCAATGGTTCGGTCAAGGTCAAGGTCATCGAGCCGCCGCAACTGTCGGCGTTCGGTAACCCGGCGCTGGCCAAGGCCGACCCGATGGGCGCCAACCGGATCTACGTGCGAACCGCGCAAGTCCGCACAGTGATTTCGTTGAACCTGCCATTGCTGACCGGCGTCACCGGCCTGGCCAATGCGATTGTCAGCACGCCGCTGGTGGGCGGGCTGACCGATACCCTGAACAACCTGTTGCACCTGAACATCGCCGGCACCTTGAACTCGTTGTTCTGCACACTGGGAGGCACCTGCCAGCGGACCGACCTGAAAATCCTCCCGACCTCGACCATCGACATCGCACTGGATGTGGCGGCCGCCGACAGCCATGTCACCGATTACACCTGCGTCAGCGATGCGACCAAGACCCTGACCACCCAGACCAACTCGTCGCTGGTCAAGCTCAAGGTCGGCAGGATCGACACCGCCAATGCCTTTTCGTCCTCGGCAGACATCACTGTGCAGCCGCTGGCGCTGATCGACGTCGGCGTCGTCACCTGTACCATTCCGCTGCTGGGGCTCGGCTCGGCGACCTGTGACCCGAACAGTCGCAAACCGTTCTACGGCGGTGGTCTGGGGGTGAAGGTCGATACCTCGGTGGCCGCCACCCAAAGCACGCACATCTACAATCAGCCACCGGAAATCAAAACCCCGCCGCAGTACTACAGTTTTGCTACCCAGGGCGTGGTCGACAGCCTTCGGGGCACGTTGGCCGGGGTTCAGGTGCAGGCATACAAACCGACCGGCTCCAGCCTGTTGGGCGGTTTGCTCACCACCACCGCCGATGTGCTGGCGGGGGTGAACAACACGCTGGGGGTGGTGATCGACAACCTGCTCAGTCCGGTGCTCGATCCGATTCTTGACGGCTTGCTCGCCAACCTCGGCATCACCCTGAACAAGGTTGACGTCGGCGCCAACCTCAGTTGCAAGCCGCCCGGACAACCGATGCTGGCGATCTAGTCGACCACGGCAAGCGGCAGTTCAATGCAGAAGCGTGCGCCTTCATCGCCATTGCGCACGCTCAGGCGTCCGCCCATGTTTTCGACGATGCCGTAGCTCACCGACAGCCCCAGGCCGGTGCCGACGCCCACCGGTTTGGTGGTGAAAAAAGGCTCGAAAATCCGCTCCAGCAGGCGTTGGTCGATGCCGCCGCCGTTGTCCTCCACCCACAATCGCACCACATGCTCGTCGCTCTCGGCGGACACCGCGATCCACGGCTGGAAGTCGCGATCGGCTTCGCGCTTGCTCAGCAGCGCATCCCGGGCGTTGACCATCAGGTTGATCAGCACCTGTTCCAGTTGATCGACATAACCGCGCACCTGCACCTGCAAGTCCGACTCCTTGAGCCGCAGTTCCACGCCTTTGCCGCGCAAGCCCTCCGAGAGCAGCGACAAGGTGCCGTCGATGGCCTCGAGTGGGTTGAACGGATGTTGTTCGATTTCCGAGCGGCGTCCGAATACCCGCATGTGATCGACCACCCGCGCGGCGCGCTGGACCTGGGCGTCGATGCGGTTGAGTTTGTCGGTCAGGTAATCGACCTGCACATCGCCGTTGCCCAAGCGTTTGAGCACGTTGACGATGGCCATGCGCATCACGTTGAGCGGTTGATTGATTTCGTGCGCCAGACCGGTGGCCATTTCGCCGAGGGTGGCCATTTTCGCGCTCTGCGTGAGTTGCTGTTGCGAGCGGCGGACCTCGGTGTTGTCGCGGCCCACCGCTTGCACTTCGAGCAGGCGCCCCTGCTCGTCGAACACGCCGCGATCCGACCAGACCCACCACGCATGTTCACGCCCTGGCAGGCGCAGATTGACTTCGGCTGTGCTCACCGGCACCTGCGGGGTCAGTTGCGCCAGACGCTGGGTGAACGCTGCGCGCTGTTCGTCCGACATCCAGCTGCCGAGGTTGACCCCGGGCAACTGCTCCGGCGCGCACTCCAGATACGTCGCCAGGGGCCGATTGCCGAAGATCAGGGTCAGGTCCGGACGGTAGCGACAGATCATCGCCGGCGAATCCTCGACCAGAATCCGGTAGCGTTCTTCGCTCGCCCGTACCTGCTCGGCGGCAAGCGTCGCCTCGGTGATATCCAGCCACAGGCCCACGGCCTCCACCGGCAAGCCGAGGTCGTCGCGCAGCAGCTTGGCTTCATCGAGCAACCAGTGTGCATGGCCTTGCCGGTCGAGGACCCGATAGCGCGTGCTCACCGTGCCCTCGCGCAGCAATTGTCGCGTGCGCTGGAAATACTCCGCGCGGTCGTCAGGATGCACGTGTTCGACCAGTGCGCCATCGCTGCAGTCGGCCAGACTCCAGCCCAGCAGCGGTTGCAGACTGGCGCTGAAAAATGTCGGTTGCAGCGCGCCTTCGACATAGCGCTGCACATAAATCACCGCCGGTGAGCTGGCGATCAGGTTGTCCAGCCGCGCATGGGCGGCGGCGGCCTGTTGCTGCTGATTCTTGATGTCGCTGATGTCGAGCATGAACCCCACGAGCCGGCGTCCGGCACCGATGCCCAGCGCCTGGCCCTGCACCCGATACCACAGCAATTGCGCCTGTTCGCAGGGTTGCAGGCGCACGCATAACTCCAGCGGTGTGCCCTCATCCTGCAAGGCTTGCAGCTGACTGCGCAGTTCATCGCGATCGGCGGGGTGCACCCGGGCGAACCAGTCCTGCAGCGACAGGCGAGTTGCCGGCAGGCCCAGGCTGTCGGCCAGCGACCTGGCCAGTTGCACTTCGGCGCTGTCGAACACTTCCCACCATCCGGTGCCGAGCAGTGCCTGAAGCGCTTCCAGGCGTTCCAGTTGTTGCTGATGGCGGTGCTCGCGCAAACTTTCCAGCAGTGGCGCGGCGATGGCGGTGGCCAGTGCCAGCCAGTCACGATCGCCAAGGTCTGGCGCCTGTTGCCCGGCGTCATAGTTGGCGCAAAGCAGCCAGGCCGCGACTCCTTGAGCATCACAGTAGGGCACCGCAAAGCCCGGATTGGGGCCAAACACGCTGCTCAGGCGCGGCTGCACGCTGGCCTGCAGGGCTTGCGGGGCCGCACTGTTCAGACTGTCCAGCGCGGTCCCCAGTCCTTGCGCCGGGCTCCACAGCTGCGGCGCCCCGGGCGCGCAGTAGTGCTGATGGATCTGCCAGCCTTGTTCCTGATCATCGAGTACCGCCAGCGCCAGACACGGGATGTGCAAGTACTGACTGACGCGTTGCAATTGTTCGCCCAGCACCTGCACCAGGCGCGTGAAACTGCACAGGCGCAGTTGCTCGCGGATCTGCCCCGCGAGCCACTGGCATTGTTCGCGACTGCGCGCCTGACGCCGCTCGCCGAGCAGGTCACCGATGTCGAGCAAGTGCAGCAACCAGCCATCACCCTGAGGCTGAACCCAGCCGCGTAAATGCAGGGGCGGCCCGGTCTGGCTGAAAAAATCCAGATCGAGAGTTTGCCCTTGCCAGTCCTGCGGCCGACCTTCTACCACCAGGCCGCTGTGGGGCAGCAGGTAGTCTGTCAGGTGCGTGACCGAACGCGCCGTCAACCGCAGCAGGGCATGGCGCACGGGGCCGCCCAGGTGTTCGACGTGGCCCTCACCGTCCAGATACACCTGCAGGCCGACGCCCGGCACGAGCGGCAGATCCGTAGCCTCGGGCGTTCCCGGCGGTCGATTGAGCAGGCGCCCGAACAAGGTGTCCCCGGGACTCAAAACTGCAGGCTCGAGGAGGCGCGTAACGTCGCCGGCAGACGTGGCACCGTACCGATTCCCGGCAGTACCAGAAACGGCAGCGCCTGATTCAACTTGGAGGTGGGGTAATTGATGCTCACCGTCAGCAATCCGCCGACATAGGTGATGCTGCTGTCGGTGGCGGCATTGAAGTTCAGAGCCCCGGGCAGCCAGCCCAGTTGCCGGGTCAGTTCGGTGCGGGCGAGGGTGGTCAGCGCGGTGGGGTAGTTGGCGGTAGCCGGGTCCAGCGCCACGCTGCGGCGCACCGTTTCGGCGGTGGACTCGTTGAACGACTGCATCAGCAGCAGCGGCAAGCTGTAACTCACCAGGCCATAAAACACCGCGAAGAACACCACGAACACCAGGGCGAACTCGATGGCCACGGCGCCTTTTTGCTTGCGGGGGAGGTTGGTTTTCATGAGTGCGTCTACCCTGACAATCACTACGTAATGTCAGCATAGAATCAATCGGCCAAAACGGACGTTTTTTACCGCATGCAGAGCATTGTCCTACTGATCTGGCTGACCCTGTGCGCGGCGCAGGATGCCCGCCAGCGGCATATCGCCAATGCGCTCACGCTGGGTGTGGGTGCCTTGGCGATGGCCTATCTGCTGAGCACCGGCACCACCTGGCTGGGGGCTGAAGCGGTTCAGGGCGGCTGGGCCGCAGTGCTCGCGCTGGCGTTGACGTTGCCCGGTTACCGATGGCGTCGGTTGGGTGCCGGCGATGTGAAACTAATGACAGCCTTGGGCCTTGCGACGGACGGTCAACTGCTGCTCGGTACGTTCATCGGCGCCGCACTCGCCAGTGTGCTCTGGCTGTTGTTTGCGCCAAAACTCTGGCTGCATATGAGTCAAGGACTTAGGCGACGTCTGCGATACATGGCGCCATCAAAGTCAAAAAAGCTGCCATTTGCACCGTTCGTGCTCGCGGGAAGCGCTCTGACGCTGGTTTGGATCCATTAGTCGCCACCTGCCACTACTGCTATGTACATAGTAGGAAAGTGGGTCTACTTTCAAATCAACGGTTATACAACCACACGCTGTGAGTACAGGAACGGTCAGCCTTTTGGCCCGGGCATGGAGTTGCAAGTGAACAAGCTTACGTCTGTTGTGAAGGTACTGGTGGTCGACGATCAGCCGCTGATCGTCGAGGAGCTCTGCGAGTTTCTCGAAAGCAGTGGCTACCGTTGCGTGCCTTGCCAATCGAGCCGGCAGGCCATCGAGCAATTTGTCGAAAACCCTGCCATCGGCCTGGTGTTGTGCGATCTGCACATGCCGGACATGGACGGCATCCAGCTGGTGCAGGAACTGCAACGCCTGTCGGGCAAACACCGGGTGTTCGAGGCCATCATGCTTACCGGGCGTGCCGACAAGCAGGACGTGATCAAGGCCTTGCGTGCCGGGATCGCCGATTACTACCAGAAGCCGATTGATCTGGACGAGTTGCTGGAGGGCTTGCAACGTCAGGAGGCCGCCCTGCAGGAACGGCAGAAAACCCTGCAATTGGGTCACCTGAACGAGAAGCTGCAGTACCTCTCCGAGTCGATCGACGACCTGTATCAGGACCTCGACAAGGTGCGCCGCGCACCAGTGCCGAGCAGCGCCGAGCCGTCGGCGGACGGGCAGCACGAGGTGGAAATCCCGGCGATCTTCAATCAGTTGTCACCGCGTCAGCTCGACGTCGCACGGCTGGTCGGCAAAGGCCAGACCAACTATCAGATTGCCTGTGAGCTGGGGATTACCGAGAACACGGTCAAGCTGTATGTCTCGCAGGTGTTGCGCCTGACCCACATGCATAACCGCACCCAGTTGGCCCTGGCGTTGTCGCCAGGCACTTCGGGATCACGCCTGCGAGTGACGGCGCACTGACCGCTGATGACCCCGGCATTCGCCGGGGTCAAACCGTTTGATCTCAACCGAGATGGGTCCTGACCTTGGGAAACAGGTTGTCCAGGGTTTCCAGCAGGCGCACGTGATAGATCGGCTTGCGAAACAGGTCCAGGACCTGCAGGCGCAGCATGTCGCTGACATCCTCCATGTCCGCATGGCCCGAGGTGACGATCACCGGCAGATGCTGGCGCGACGTGTGCTCGCGCAGGCGCTTGATCAGCGACATGCCGCTTTCTTCCGGCATGCGCAGATCGGTGATCACCAATGCGATATCGGGGTGGCGGGTCAGATGGTGCAGCGCAAGCTTCACCGACGTCGCGGTATGACAGATGAAGCCTTCGCCTTCCAGCAATTCCGCCAACTCAAGCAGTGCATCCTCTTCATCGTCGACGAGAAGCAACTGCTGGCGAGAAGGTACGGAAGCGTTCATGGGCGACACCTGCAATGGACTGAGTTCTGACGGTAGAACCCAATGGGCGCATTGACAAGTTATCCGCCCAGCGCGGTCTGGATCGAAGTCAGGATCGCGGTGACGCGAAGGCCGATGCCGTTACCGAAGGCAGCAATCACCAGCGCCACCAGACCCACGACCAATGCATATTCGATGGCTGATGCACCTTCGGTGTCTTTGGCCAGCCTTTTGAAAAACGCCATTTGAGCTTTGATTTTGCGGGCTACCCGGGAATACGACATGAGAGTTCTCCTTGAGCACACCAGGTGTTGCGCATTCGCAACATGATTTCCCTGTGCCAGCATCAGCATTGTCGGCATTTTCCACCCCAGCAACTGTAAGAACGGATTAACTCCAAAGTAGTAAGGCGCCGTTAGACCATGCAAAACCACTTTTGGCGTATCCGCCCGCTACTTTCGTTGGATATTTCCGCCTTCGTAATGGCGTTTTGTTCTTCCTGCGCTACCGTCAAATAGCGAAATAGTTACTTGTTCATAGCTGCCTGATTGCGAAGTTATCTCGTTGGAAGTACGGGTCATTGCAGTAAGAAGAGCGCGCAGCGGGAAAGGGAGAGCCGTCATGAACAGTCGCATCACGTTGGGTCTGGCCGGATTGTTCCTGCTGGGGGCCATCATCGCCGGGTATTGGGGACTCACGTTGAGCCGGCAACCTGCCATTGCTGAACCGGTCGCGGCGCCCGCGACCGCAGCTGTCGCGTCAGCGCCGGCCACCCCTGCTGCGGTGGAGGACCCGAGCCGCCAACCGGTTGTCGTGCTGCTGCGCGACATCGCTCCGTTCGTGAAAATCACCGCCGCCGACGTGGCCGTGGAGAAGCTGCGCACCGCACCGGCCGGTAGTCTGGGCAACGTCGATCAAGTCATTGGGCGCACGCCGTGGCGGCCGTTGAGCGCTGGCAGCTGGCTCAGTGAAGAAAGCTTCGAACCCGGCAGCCAACTGTCGCGGATGATTCGTCCCGGTGAGCGCGCACTGGCCGTGGCCGTCGATGAAGTGATCAACGTCGGCGGGCAACTGGCGCCCGGCGATTACGTGGACGTGCTGTTGTTTCTGCGCAAGGACGAAGTGAATCCACAACCTTCGGCACAGCTGGTGATCCCGGCGGTACGGGTGCTGGTGGTCGGCAGCCAGACCGGCCTGACCAACGACGGCCAGCCCACCGGTGCGGCACGCAGCGACGATGAACGCCTCAAGCAGGAACAGCAACGCATGGCCGCGCGCAGTGTGGTGCTGGCGGTGCCGGAGCCGTTACTCAGTCGCTTGATGCTGGCGTCCGGCGCCGGTGTGCTGCGCCTGGCCGTGCGCAGTGCCGATGAACAGCAACTGGCGAAATACTGGAAGGGTGAAAACGATGTCGCGACGCGACTCGACACGCCGCGTCGCGAACTTCTGGAGTTCAGTCAGCTGTCACTGGCTGCGCCACCCAAACCCATGGCAGTGGCTGGCGCACCGGCCCCACGCAAAGCATCCGTGGAAGTGATCCGCGGTGCCGAAACCGCACAACCCACCCCCTGAATCGAGCAAGGACGCCTTTACATGCGCAGACGTTTTACGCCCCTGTTCATCGGCTTGCTATTGGCCCCGCTGCTGGGCGTTGCCGCCAGCGGCAGTGCCGCTGCCGCGAGTGGCAATTGCGCGGCACTGGCCCCGTTGCCGGCGGCGCTGGAAGTCGGCGAGGGCATGCAGCAGGCGCTGCAATCACCGGTGGCGATCACCCGGGTTGCGGTGGGCGACCCGAAAATCGCCGACGTGCGCGTGACCGGCGATCAAGGGGTATTGCTGACCGGCGTCGCTCCCGGTGCAACCACACTGATGATCTGGAGCGCCTGCGCCAGCGCTCCGCGCCAAAGCATGGTGTTCGTCCAGGGCAAGGCCAGTGCAGCGATGACCGCCGTGGCATTGCCGGCCAGCGATGATCCGACCCTGCCGTCGCAAGTGCAGACCGACATCCGCTTCGTCGAAGTCAGTCGCACCAAACTGAAGGAAGCCGGCACGCAGATTTTCGGCAAGGGCTCGAACAACTTCCTGTTCGGCGCGCCGGGCACAGTGCCCAACACCTCGGTCACGCCGGGCGTGGTGCCGTTGCGCAATCTCGATCCGCGCATCGCGGTGCCGAGCATCCCGCTGGCCAACGATATGTTCAACATTGTCTGGGGTGGCGGCAGCAGTAAATTCCTTGGCATCGTCAACGCGCTGGAGGGCAGCGGCTTCGCTTATACCCTGGCGCGGCCGAGCCTGGTGGCGCTGAGCGGGCAGAGTGCAAGTTTCCTTGCGGGGGGCGAAATCCCGATCCCGGTCCCCAGTGCCAACAGCAACAGCTACTCCATCGAGTACAAGGAATTCGGCATTCGCCTGACACTGACCCCGACCGTGATCGGTCGCGACCGGATTGCCCTCAAGGTCGCTCCGGAGGTCAGTGAGCTGGACTACAACAACGGCGTGACCATCGGCGGCACCAAGGTGCCGGCGTTCACTATTCGCCGCACCGATACCAGCATCTCGCTGGCCGATGGCGAGAGTTTTGTCATCAGCGGGCTGATCAGCACCAACAACGCTTCGGAAGTGAACAAGTTTCCCGGGCTGGGCGACATCCCGGTGCTCGGTGCGTTTTTCCGCAACTCGTCGGTCAACCGCCAGGAGCGCGAACTGCTGATGATCGTCACCCCGCACCTGGTGCAGCCACTGGCCGCGAATGCGCCATTACCGTCGCTGCCCGGGGAAAAACTGCGCAACTACGATCCGAACTGGTATCGCCTGTACTTCCTGGAAAACGGCAACTTCGACAAACGCAGCGGGCTATCGCAATGAGCCAGAGCCTCAGCCAGACCTTCCTCGCCATCACCCGCAACGACACCGACCTTGAATGGTTGCAGGGCGCTTTGGCGCCGCTGGGCCAAGTGGTCAGTGCCGGTGGCGGCAGTCTTGATGAATTGCTGGCGCTGGTCGATGTGACCTTCGCCAGCCTGGTCTTCGTCGGTCTCGATCGCGACCATCTGGTGGCGCAGAGTGCATTGATCGAAGGCGTGCTGGAAGCCAAACCGATGCTCGCCATCGTTGCCCTTGGCGATGGTATGGACAATCAGCTGGTGCTTAATGCGATGCGCGCCGGGGCGCGGGATTTCGTCGCCTATGGCTCGCGTTCCAGCGAGGTCGCCGGGCTGGTGCGACGCCTGAGCAAACGCCTGCCGGCGGTGACGCCGAATGCCCAGCTCGGCGGCCTGACCGTGCTGTACGGCGTGCAAAGCAATGCCGACGGCGCATTGCTCGCCAACCACATGGCGCTGGTGGTGCAGAAGAGCGGCCAGCAAACCCTGTTACTCGATCTGGGCCTGCCGCGTGGCGACAGTCTGGCGCTGCTGGGGCTGGAGAGCTCGTTCCATTTCGGCGATGCCTTGCGCCACTTGCGGCGCCTTGACGCGACCCTGATCGACAGCGCCTTCACCACTGCCGAGGCTGGCCTGCGCATCCTCGCGTACGCCAGTGGCGACGAGCCGCTCGAGCGCACCAGTGCCGCTGAGCTGTACATGCTGCTCAGCGCCTTGCGGCAGCACTTCCAGCACATTGTGGTCAACCTCACCGGCCAGCCGGACAGCGAAGCCCTGCGCACCTTCGTCAGCCATTGCGACAAGCTGTTGTGGTACACCGACCAGAATGTCCTCGATTGTCGGCGCAACCTCGCGGTGCTCAACCTGTGGCGCGAAAAAGGCATGAAACTCGAGCACGGCCGCTTGTTGGTCGACCGTTATCTGCGCAACGTCGCGCCCGACTCCGACACCCTCGGCAAGACCTTTGGCCTGGAAGTGATCGCCGTGCTCGCTTGCAGTCCGGAGCTGCGCCTGAACGCAAAAAACCAGGGTGTCACCCTGTTTGAGCTGGCGCCGCGCGAAGCCCTCAGTCAAAGCCTGCGCACCCTCGGCGAACGTCTGGCCAAACGTTCCGAAGGCCTGGTCAAACCCAAGGTCAACTGGCTCAACCGCCTGCGAGGCACCTCATGAACGGCGAGCAACTGTTCGGCGGGCAGCAGCGCCAAGCCGCCGGCAACACCGATCACGACGGCCTGAAACTGGTGCTGCACCGCTACATCATCGACGCTATCGAAGAGTCCGGGAAAAACCTGCTGGAAGGTTCGCGGCAGGTGCTTTCGCAGTTTGTCATCGACAAGGTGGCCGATTACATCGCACGGCTGCACCTGGCGATTTCGCGTTATGAAATGGAGCGGCTGGCTGAAGAAATCGTCGACGAGCTGACCGGTTTCGGTCCGCTGGAAGTGCTGCTGCGCGACAGTGCGGTGACCGAGATTCTGGTCAACGGCCCGCACCGGGTGTTCATCGAACGCGACGGCGTGTTGCACCTGAGCGATCTGCGGTTTATTGATGCGCATCACGTCGAACGGGTGATGCAACGCATCCTCGCCCCGCTCGGGCGTCGCCTCGACGAGTCGTCGCCGATGGTCGACGCGCGGCTGCCCGATGGCAGCCGGGTCAACGCCATCATCCCGCCGATTGCCCTCGACGGCCCCTGCCTGTCGATCCGTAAGTTTCGCAAGGACATGCTCAAAAGCACCGACCTGATGGCGATGCAAACCATCGATCAGGCGATTTTCGACTTTATCGAGGAAGCCGTCGGCAAACGCTGCAATATCCTCATCAGCGGCGGTACCGGCACCGGAAAAACCACGCTGCTGAATATTCTCAGCCAGTTGATCAATCCCCATGAACGGCTGGTGACCATCGAAGACGTCGCCGAATTGCAGCTGGGCCACCCGCACGTCGTGCGCCTGGAAACCCGACCACCGAATGCCGAGGGCCACGGTGAGGTCAAGCCCAGCGACCTGATCCGCAACGCCCTGCGGATGCGCCCGGACCGGATCATCCTCGGCGAGATTCGCGGGGTCGAAGTGGTCGATGTGCTGACCGCCATGAACACCGGCCATGACGGCTCGATGAGCACCGTACACGCCAACAACGCCCAGGATGCCTTGCTCCGGCTGGAGACACTGGTGGGGCTCACCGGGCGTTCCATCGCCGAACGTACGTTGCGCCAGATGATCTGCGCAGCCCTCGACGTGATCATTCAGTTGACCCGCATGCCTGACGGTCGCCGCTGCGTCAGCGAAGTGGTGGAAGTGGTTGGCGTGCGCGACGACATCTATGTCACCAACACCTTGTTCCGCCTCGACCGTCGCACCGGTTTCGGCTTTCTGCGCGAAGCGGTCAACCCGGCCGGTGACAAATTGCGCCGCGAGCCGGCGCCTTCGCATTGAGGGGCACGGCATGCTCAAACCGCTGTTGCTGATCGTGATTTGCCTGGCGTTGCTCGGTCTGTCGCTGCGCCTGTTCTATAACAGCTGGCGCCAGAGTGGCGCGGAGCGCGTGCTCGACCGGCTGAGTCAGGGGCAGCCGCAACGGGCTGGCGAAGTTCCGCGCTGGGCCGGTCTGGACCGGACATTTCTACGCGCGGGTCTGGGGCGTCCGACGGATCGACTCGGCGTGTGGCTGCTGTTGTGGGCGTTTGCGACACTGATCGGCTTTGCCATCGCCGGATGGATTGGCTTGCTGGTGTTGCTGACGTTGCCGCCGGTGGTTTTGCGCCTGTATGTCAGTTGGCGTTACCAGCGTCGATTGCGGCGGATGATCGAACAACTGCCACAACTGCTCGACCACACCGTGCGCAGTCTCAAGTCCGGGCGCACGCTGGCCGATGCCGTGCTTGGCGGCATCGAAGCCAGTGAAGATCCGCTGAAAAATGCCATGGGCCGGGTTCAGCGCAATGTGCAGTTGGGCGTGAGCCTGCCGGACGCCGTGGCGGATCTGGCCGAGTTGTACGAGAAGGATGAGTTTCGTCTGTTCGCCCTCGGCCTCAAGGTCAATCACCGCTACGGCGGCAACGCCAGCGAGTTGCTGGAAAACCTGATCAAGATGATCCGCGAACGTGACCAGGCCTCGCGCCAGTTGCGCGCGATGACCGGCGAAACCCGCCTGACCGCGTGGGTGCTGGGACTATTGCCGATCGCCATGGCCGGTTATTTCCTGATGTCCAATCCGGTGTACCTGGTTGCCATGTGGCACGACCCGTCCGGGCAGCGCATGCTCGCCTCGGCGTTCGGCATGCAGGTGATCGGCAGTCTGTTGCTCTGGCGGATGTTGCGCAGCCTATGACCACGCCCCTGATGATCAGCGCTTTATGCTTGCTCGGTGCCGCAGTGCTGCTGATTGCCAACCTGCTGGAGCAGCGTCGGCGCAGCCGCCAGATCAGCCGCCGGCTCGACGGCGAGCTGAGCCGCGAGAACCGTTTTGGCAACCTGCTGCAAGTGCTCGGCGAGAGCCGGGTGGGCCAGCACAGCGTCAAGCTCGACAATGAAACCCAGACCCTGCTCAGCCGCCTGGGCTGGCGCAGTGCGCGCCAGCGCTCGCTGTTCGCTGCCTGCCAGATCGGCGCGCCGCTGTTGATGCTCGCGGTGGTGGTGTTGCTGCAAGGGGTGTTCTTTACGTCTGTAGAGAAACAATGGATCGCGCCATTGTTCGCCCTCGGCGTTGGCTACCTGCTGCCCAAGCGCCTGCTGGTAATGGCGGTGGCGCGTCGGCAGAAACGCCTGGCGAGCGAGATCGCTACGTTCCTGCCGCTGCTGCGCATTCTTTTCGAGTCGGGCATGGCCGTGGAGCAGGCGTTGCGGGTCTTGAGCCACGAGGCCCAGGCGTTGCTGCCGGTCTTGACGCAAGAGTTGCGCCTGGTGCTGGCGCGGGTCGACTCGGGCCTTGAGCTGGGTGAAGAACTGAACAAGGCCACGCAACTGCTGGCGGTGGACGAGTTCACTGACACCTGCGTGATCCTCCAGCAATTGCTGCATCAGGGCGGCGGCGCGATGAAATCGTTGCTGTCACTCAAGCAATTGCTCGACGACCGCCGCCTGACCCGGTTGCAGGAATACATCTCGAAAATGTCCGCCAAAATGTCCGTCGTGATGATGCTGTTTCTCTTCCCGGCGTTATTGATCGTCCTGGCCGGTCCGGGCTTCACCGCCCTGGCCAAGGCCCTGGGAGCCTAGAGGGATCGAAATGAAAGCAATGATTGCAGGTACCTGTCTTCTGTTGCTCGGGGGCTGTGCCAATACCGGCCAGACCCCTTGGGCGGCGCTGAGCAGCAACGCCAGCTGCGGCCAATTGAGTTCCGAGCAACAACTGTCGCTGAACCTCGCCGACGATATGGTCAAGGACGGCAAGCTGCACGCCAGCCTCGCCAACCTGCAGAGCCTGCCGGACAACCTCGCCGACGTGCGCCTGCGCAAGGCCCGGGTTTACCGCTTGCTCGGCCGCAGTGAGGCCGAGCCGCTTTATCGGGGCCTGCTCGGCAGTTGCCTGGCGGCCGAGGCCGAGCACGGTCTGGGTCAACTGGCGGCGGCCAAGGCCGATTACGGTCAGGCTCAAGCGCATCTGCAACGTGCCGCACGGTTGGCGCCGACCGACGAAAAAATCCGCAATGACCTCGGCGTGGTCTACCTCAACCAACTGCGCATTGAAGACGCGCGCTTCGAATTCCTGACGGCCATGGAGCTCAAGCAAAGCGATCAACTGGCCGCGCTGAATCTGGTCACGCTGTTGCTGTATCAGGATGAATGGAACCGTGCCGGTGAACTGGTCAGTCGCCTCGGCCTGAGCCCCGAGCAATTCAGCGAAGCGCAGAGGCGCGCGGAACAGCTCAAGGTACCGGCGAAAGTCCCGGCCCCGGCCGCTGTCACGGCCATGCTCAAATAAGGAGAACTGTGATGAGAGCTGCGATTGTCTGCTTCAGTCTGCTGGCCTTGCCCCTGGTCAGTCATGCCATCGACGCGGGCCCGGCTTCGGCCGAGCAACAGGAAACCGAAGGCTGGTTGCAGTTGCAGGCGCGCAACAAGGTGCCCTCGCCGACCCTGCAAACCGTCACCCCGACCGAGCGCGAGCTGGCCATGCAGCGCTGGTTGAAAAGTTACCAGCACGATATTCCGCAGTTCTACGATCAGCAGCAGGGTGGCAAGGTCGACAGTGGATCTGGGGGCGGGACACCTTAGGCCGGGCGTTGTTGATCGCCAGCGGGCGGGCCTCACTGGGGGATGTAGTCCCCCTGTGGGAGCCGGCCTGCCAGCGAGGGCACTCGGTCAGACTCGCAGGGCTTGCCCTACAACTGATAGCTGAAGCTGATGCTGTACCTCATTCGCCGGTTGTGGGTGTCCAGCGCTTCATCGGACATCGCTTTCGCTGCCTCCAGCGCGATGTTGTAGTACTTGGCGTCGCCAAACCGCAGGCCGATGGCCGCCGATGACAGGTCGCTGCTCTGCACCGCCAGTTGGTTGAACCAGGTTTTCGCGCGATCCAGTACCACGTACGGCTGCAGGATGCGCACCCAGCTGCCATCACGATTGAAGCTGTAGTTGACCTCGTACGCCGCGCCCCAGCCTTTGTCGCCGGAGGCCTGGTCGTCCGGGTAGCCCCGACCGAAGTTCTGCCCGCCAAACACTGCGCGCTCGCTGTCGGGCAGGGTGTCATCGCTCCAGTACCCCGCCGCCGAGAGCACGCCTTGCCAGTTGTCGAGGAATTTGTCGCTCTGCACGCCGGAAAGGCGCAGGCGCAGGAAGTTCAGGTCCAGCGCCGGGTTGTTGCTATGGGCGCCCATGCTGTCGAAGCCCTGATACACACCGCCACTGAGAATCCGCAACCGGCGGGCATCGGCCTTGCGCCAGTCGCTTTCGAAAGCGAGGGCGCGGACGTCGGTCCGTTCCTCGATGCTCAGGGGGAAGCCGATCACGTTGTAGCGGGTGCTGCTATCGACCGCATACAGCCGCGCGCCGGCATTGAGCAGTTCGTTGGACGCCGCGATGAACGGGTGGCTGACACCGATCGAGTAACGGTCGTCTTCCTTGTGCGGCTTGAGTTCGAAGCCGTCGCTGGTGACCAGATTGGTACCCGGGTCGGCTCGGTAGCGCGAGGCAAACAGGCTCAACTGCGTGCCTTCACTGTTGAGGAACTGGTTGTAGTCCAGGCGGTAGTAATGCTCGTGATCGTCCCCCGGCGGAAACAGGCCGCTGAGGGTCAGTTGCTCACCCATCGACGTCTGTGAGTTGCTGCTGACACCCAGCAATGCCTGGGTGCCATTGCGATTGTCTTCGGTGGTGCTCAGGGTGCTGGTGAAGGGTTTGCGGCTGGCCTGGGCGACCAGGGTGGTGGCGCCGTCGGTGGTGCCCGGCGGTGGCACCCGGGCCTGTACCGTCACCCCGGGAATGCGGGTCATCAGCGTGGTGTAGCGCTCGAAAGTCTTGCGGGTCAGCGGCCGTTCGGCCTGGATTTTCGCCGCCAGTTCGTCGAGCAGGCCTTTGACCCGCCCGACATCGCCCTGCATCTGGATATCCCGGACATAACCCTCAACCAACACCACCCGCGCCACGCCGTCGTCGAACTTCTGTTGGGGCAAAAACGCGTAGGACAGCAGATAGCCGTCCTGTTGATAGCGGCGGGTGATGTTGCGGGTGGCTTCGATCAGATCGGCGAGGCTGGTCGGGTGACCGATCAGGGGTTTGTAGATCTCGGCCAACTCGTTGAGCGGGTAGATCGTACCGCCTTCAATCTGCACCGTTTTCAGGTTGATTCGGGTTTCCAGCATCAGCGGCTGCGCAGTGGCCGCTCCGGGTTCCGGCACGAGCACCGGGGTGGCGGCCGGCCGATAGGCATCGGCGGGCAGGTTCGGTACGGGCAGGTTGCGGATGGTTTCGTTGCTGTTGAGGAAACTGGGCAGGGTGTCGGCGAAAGCGGCGGAACTGAGACTGAGGAACAGCAGGGATGCCATTACGCGCATAGGACACTCCGTGGTCAGGTCGCAGCACAGGGCTGTTTTTTCCTAAGAAAAAAGCGGAAGACTCGTCGGAGTCTTCCGCCCTCAACCAAGCGTAGGCGCTGTAGGTGAGGCCGTCGAATCGGCCAGGTGCAATTTAGCGTTTGTTGCCTCCCAGGGTGCCGGTCAGGCCGCCGAGTACACCGCCCAGACCGCCACCGGTGGTACCCCCGCTGGTACCGCCGTTGACCAGTCCACCGACGGCAGCGACGGTGCCGCCGACGTTGCTGACCAGACCACCGACCGCAGTGGTGACCGGGTTGTTGGTCGCAGCAATGCTGCCGCCGATACTGCTAACCGCACCGCCGACCTGGCCAGTGAGACCTGCAACGGGTGAGCCGACACCGGTCGCTGCGCCAAGTTGCTGAGTCACGTTGGTGACGCCACTGGTGACCGGGTTCAGACCTGCACCCAATGCTCCGCCAACCGTGGCCAGAGGTGAGGTTGTCGCAGTGATCGGGGTGCCCGATCCGCCAAGCACGGTGTTGAGCGAAGCAACGGTATTACCCAGGCCGACAGCGGTCACGCCGCCTGCGCTGACCACGCCATTGGTATTACCGGCATTCAGGCCTGCGCCGACGTTGACCACCGCGCCGCCAACGGTTTGCAGCAAACCGGTGCCGCCGAGGCCACCGCCCAAACCACCACCCACTCCACCAGTACCCGAACCAGTGCCGTTGGACACCAGACCACCGGCCTTGCCGACCGTGGTGCCGGTATCGCTCAACGCGCCGCCGAGTGTGTTGGTCAGGGCATTGCCGTTACCCGCATCGGTGACCTTGCCGCCCAGGGTGTTCACCGCGCCGCCGACTTGCGCAACCACGCCTTTGAGCGGGGAGCCCAGACCGGTCGCATCGCCAACTTTGTCAGTGGTGCTTTCAACCATCGCAATCACCGGCACCAGACTACCGCCGAGTTTGTTCGTCAGTTGGCTGGTCGGTCCGCTGGTCAGCGTGGTGTCGAGGGTATTGCCGAGCATGGTGACTTTCTCGCCGACGCCGTCGAGCAGTGGCGCGACTTTGGTCACCACACCGCCTACTACCGGCACGCTGCCCGTCGCAGTGGACAGCTTGGCGCTGAGGTCGGACACGCCGTTGCCGACATCAGTTACTACACCGCCGACCGAAGCAACGGTGGTAGTCAGGCCGTTAGGGTCGGTGGCCAGTTTGCCAATGCCATTGGCCACTCCGTCACCCAAGGTGCTGACAACATTGCCGGCGGTGTTGGCCGCACTCTGCACTACGCCACCGACCACAGGTACGGTGCTCAGCGAGTCGCCGATCTGGCCAACGCCATCGCCGACACCCGCGACGGTCTTACCGACATCCTGCACCAGCGTGGTGGTCACCAAGGGAGTAGGGGTTGGATTGGTCGGATTGGTAGGATCCGTTGGATCTGTCGGGTTGGTTGGATTGGTCGGATCGGTGCCACCTGTACCACCGGTTCCGCCAGTTCCGCCGGTGCCCGCAGTATCACCGCTGCCACCGGTACCACCAGTACCCGAAGTGCCGCCAGTGCCAGCAGTACCGTCCGCCGAAGAACTGCCGGAACTGCTTTTATGACCGCCACCACCGCTGCTGCAGCCGGTGAGGCCAAGGGAGAGAATCAATGCCAGAGCGATTGCCGATTTGCACCACATGCCTTGAGTTTTCATGATTGAGATTCCTTGCACCTGTAACAACGTTCGTTGTCTTCGATGGCTCGCCGATCTGTTGTCGGTGATGCCTTCGCCCGTTGTGCTCAATCTCAGTCCGGGGGCAGGTTTCGCACCATTCTCAAGTTGGTATTAACGCCTTTATATATAAGGTGAAGTTCAGCGCCTAAGGACTAATACCCAGGATATAGCCGCACAAAAAAAGGCCTTGATAATCAAGGCCCTGGTTTTTTCGGCGGAAGGAGCAAGGACGGCGAAAACTTAAGTTATATACACACAATTAACGATGTCCCAAGTGCTCAGGCAATGGGTTGCCACTGCCCGACCATATGTTCCAGGTCTTGCGCACCGGTCAGTCGCAGCTCACCACTCGAGCCTGCCGCGCTCGCCAGCAACGTCACCTCACTGGGCAGGCGTACCGGTTTGCGAAAGTGCACGGCGATCTCGAGGTTGGCCTTGGGCAAATGATCGCTCAGGGTTGCGAGTGTCCGCGCCTTGTTCCACAACCCATGGGCAATGGCCGTTGGAAAACCGAACAGCTTGGCGCTGGCGGCGCTCAGGTGAATCGGGTTGTAGTCTCCGGACACTTTGGCGTATTGCCGACCGATATCGGCCGGGGCTTTCCAGCGCGCCACGTCCTCCAATGACTGTGATGGTTCCCAGGTACGCTCGACTGGCTCACCCTCAAGCTTCACGCCGCGACAGAGCATCTGGCTTTCGGCTTCCCACAACGGCCCGAGCTGATCATCCAGGGTGGTCAGCAGATCGAACGTCGCACCTTTGGGATGCGCTTGCAGATTGGTCACGCGTACGCTCACCTGCGCCCGGGCGATCCCGCCCATTGGGCGTAACACGCGAATGCGGTTGCTCAGATGAATCAGCCCCAACAGTGGGAACGGAAATGCTTTGGCGGTGAGCAATTGCATCTGCAGGGCGAAGGCGAGGATGTGCGGATACGTCGGTGGCAGCAGACCGTCATCGACAAATCCGCAGACCTTGCGATAGGCCGCCAGGCGTTGGCCATCGACATCGACCCAACAGCGCAAACCGCTGTCAGGCAATTGCGTGCCGGTGATTTTGCGTCGCGTCGCCGCCCGTGCGTACAGCCCGGGCAGACTCGGTTCGCGATCCAGCGTATGCCATTCGATGCTCATGCCTAAGCCCCCAGAACACTTTGTCCACAGACCCGCAGCGCCTGCCCGGTGAATGCGCCGGTGCCCGGTTGCGCGAGCCATGCAACGGCTTCGGCGACGTCTTGCGGCAAGCCGCCCTGACCGAGCGAACTCATGCGCCGGCCAGCCTCGCGCAGGCCGAACGGAATGTGTGCAGTCATCTGCGTCTCGATAAAACCGGGCGCGACGGCGTTGATGCTGATACCGCGCTCCAGCAGCATGGGCGCCCAGGCCTGCGCCAGCCCGATCAACCCGGCCTTGCTCGCGGCGTAGTTGGTTTGCCCGCGGTTACCGGCAATGCCGCTGATCGAGGCCAGCAGAATCACCCGCGCGTTGTCGTGCAGCGTGCCACTGTCGAGCAGTGCCTGGGTCAGCACTTGCGGCGCGTTGAGGTTGACCGCCAGCACGGCATCCCAGAATTCCGGGGTCATGTTGGCCAGGGTTTTGTCGCGGGTGATACCGGCGTTGTGCACCAGAATATCTAGGCCGTCAGGCAGTTGTTCGATCAGTTGCGTGGCGGCGTCGGCGGCGCAGATATCCAGGGTAATCGCGCGGCCGCCGAGGCGAGCGGCAAGGGCGTCCAGATCGGTCTTCGCCGGCGGCACGTCGAGCAGAATCACCTCGGCGCCATCACGGGCCAGCGTTTCGGCGATGGACGCTCCAATGCCCCGCGCGGCACCGGTGACCAGCGCCTTGCGCCTGGCCAGGGGGCGGGTCCAGTCGGTCACTGGCGTAGTGCATGCCGTCAGCCGAATCACTTGCCCGGAAACAAACGCACTTTTCGGCGAGAGGAAAAACCGCAGCGGGCCTTCCAGCTGATCTTCGGCGCCTTCGCCGACATAAATCAGTTGCAGGGTGCCGCCGCTGCGCAGCTCCTTGGCCAGCGAGCGCGAGAAACCTTCCAGCGCCCGTTGCGCGCTGGCCGCAAAGGGATCGCGCAGGGTTTCCGGCGCACGGCCAAGAATCACCAGATGGGCGCTGTGCTCAAGGTTCTTCATCAACGGCTGGAAAAATTCGCGCAGTTGCTTGAGCTGATCGGTGTGCTGCAGGTCGCTGGCGTCGAACACCACGGCCTTGAGTTTCGGGCCGTGGCCGGGAATCCACGCGGCGGCCATCGAAGGTTCGGTGCCGTAGCTGTAGATCGCATCGGTCAGGCGGTTGGCAAAGGCATTGACCCGCTCTGCCAGCGGCCCGCCACCGAGCAGCAGCGCACCGTCCACCGGCCGCAGGCGCCCGGCCTGCCAGCGTTCCAGTCGCACCGGCGACGGCAGGCCCAAAGCCCCGACCAAACGGTGGCCGATGGACGAGTTGGCGAAGTCGATATAGCGGTCAGACATGGAACGCTCTCCAAAAGTTGGGGTTCAAAGTGTGGACTACCCACGGCAATCAATCGTTCGATCCACGCAATAAGGCCTACGCTAGAACAGCAGAGTAGACCACCGACCCTGTGGGAGCTGGCTTGCCAGCGATAGCGGAGTGTCAGCCACTGAAAAGGTTGGATGTGCCGGCCCCATCGCTGGCAAGCCAGCTCCCACAGGGTTCTCTATGAACCCGGATATTCAACAAGGAGTTATTCATGAGTCAGCTGCGCCGCGTCGCGATCATCGGCGGTAACCGTATTCCCTTTGCCCGCTCGAACGGGCCTTACGCCACCGCCAGCAATCAGGCAATGCTCACCGCCGCTCTGGAAGGCCTGATCGAACGCTACAACCTGCACGGCCAGCGCATTGGCGAAGTGGTGGCGGGCGCAGTATTGAAATTGTCACGGGATATGAACCTGACCCGCGAATGCGTGCTGGGCTCACGCCTGTCCCCGACCACACCGGCCTATGACATCCAGCAAGCCTGCGGCACCGGCCTGGAAGCAGCATTGCTGGTGGCCAATAAAATTGCCCTTGGCCAGATTGATTGCGGCATTGCCGGCGGCGTCGACACCACCTCGGACGCGCCAATCAGCGTCAGCGAAGGCCTGCGCAAAATCCTCTTGCAAGCCAACCGCGCGAAGACCACCGGCGACAAACTGAAGACCTTCCTGCAACTGCGGCCGCAACACCTGATTCCGGAGTTTCCGCGCAATGGCGAGCCGCGTACGGGGCTGTCGATGGGCCAACACTGCGAGTTGATGGCGCAGACCTGGAACATCCCGCGCGAAGAACAGGATCAACTGGCCCTCGAAAGCCATCACAAACTCGCTGCGTCCTACAGCGAGGGCTGGCACAACGATTTGATGACGCCGTTCCTCGGCCTGACCCGCGACAACAATCTGCGCCCGGACCTGACCCTGGAAAAACTCGCCACGCTGAAGCCAGCCTTCGAGAAAAGCGCCAAGGGCACGTTGACGGCGGGCAACTCCACGCCGCTGACTGATGGCGCTTCAGTGGTGCTGTTGGGCAGCGAGGAATGGGCGAAAGCGCGCGGGCTGCCGATCCTCGCTTATCTGCGTGACGGTGAGGCGGCCGCGGTGGATTTCGTCAATGGCGCCGAAGGTCTGCTGATGGCTCCGGTGTACGCGGTGCCGCGTTTGCTGGCGCGCAATGGCCTGACCTTGCAGGACTTCGACTATTACGAAATTCATGAGGCGTTCGCGGCGCAGGTGCTGTGCACGCTGAAGGCCTGGGAAGATCCCGAATATTGCACAACCCGTCTGGGCCTCGACGCGCCGCTGGGCTCGATCAATCGCGGCCGGCTCAATGTGAAGGGCAGTTCGCTGGCGGCCGGGCATCCGTTTGCCGCCACCGGCGGGCGCATCGTGGCCAACCTGGCCAAGTTGCTGGACGCAGCGGGCAAGGGCCGCGGCCTGATTTCGATCTGCGCGGCGGGCGGGCAGGGCGTCACCGCCATTATCGAACGCTAGAAAAGGCCCCTCACCCTAGCCCTCTCCCAGAGGGAGAGGGGACTGATCGCGGGAAATTGCAGACCTACGCTGACGTGAGAGAACAACGCTGAATCCAGAATCGACTCCGTCTGGAGAATTTTGCCAGTCCAAATTCGACGCGGTATTTCACGTCGATGTATAACGCCAGACACCTCGGTCAGCCCGCTCTCTCTCCGGGAGAGGGGGCTGACCGAGGTTCAGGTACGAAAACGACGTACCAACCCGTCCAGCTCATTCGACAGCCCCGCCAGACTCTGCGAATCCTGCTGTGCCGAGTTCGCCAGTTCCGCCACCAGTTGCGCATCGCCATGAATCTGGCTGATGTGCCGATTGATGTCTTCAGCCACCTGATGCTGCTCTTCGGCGGCGGTGGCGATTTGCGTGTTCATGTCACGAATCACGTCGACCGACTCACGGATCTGACCGAAGCTCTCGCGCGCTTCGCCGATGCGCGTCACCGACTCCTGCGAGACTTGCAGGCTGGCGTGCATCTGTTGCGTGACCTCGCTGGTGCGCTTGGCCAGATTGCCGAGCAAGCCGTCGATTTCCGCCGTCGAGTCCGCCGTGCGCTTGGCCAGCGCACGCACCTCATCGGCGACCACGGCAAAACCGCGGCCCTGCTCACCGGCGCGCGCCGCTTCGATGGCGGCGTTGAGCGCCAGCAGGTTGGTCTGCTCGGCGATGGAGCGGATGGTGCCGAGGATCGACTGGATATCGTTGCTGTCGCGCTCCAGTTGCTGCATCGACTGCGCCGATTGTTCCAGCTCCTGGCTCAGTTGATCGACGCTGTGCACCGCCGCATCAATCTGCTGCTGGCCTTGGCGAGCCTGACGCTGGCCGCTGTCGGCGGAGTCCGCCGCTTGACTGCACGAGCGTGCGACTTCGTTGGCGGTGGCGACCATTTCGTGGAACGCGGTCGAGACCATGTCGACGGCTTCACGCTGACGCCCGGCGGCTTCGGCCATGTCGCTTGAGACGCGGGTCGAACTCTGCGAGGTCGCGAGGATTTTCCCGGCGGCGCCGCCGATGTGCTGAATCAGGCTGCGGATCGCGGTGAGGAACTGATTGAACCAGTTGGCCAGTTGCGCGGTTTCGTCGTTGCCTCGAATGTCGAGGTTTTTGGTCAGGTCGCCTTCGCCCTGCGCGATGCCCTCCAGACCACTGGCGACGCTGCGGATCGGACGCACGATCAGGCTGGCAAAACTGGCCCCGACCACGGCGAACAGCACGGCCAGTACGGCGGCGATGATCGCGATCAGCCAGGTCAGTTGCGTGGCCGAGCTCATCACATCGCTCTGCTTGATCAGGCCGACGAAGGTCCAGCCCAATTGCTCCGACGGCCAGACGTTGGCCATGTAGCGCTCACCGTTAAGCTCGACTTCGACCAGGCCTTTGCCGGCCTTGGCCAGCTGCGCATAACCTTCGCCGAGGCTGTCCAGCGGCTTGAAATTGTGTTCCGGCTGTTTCGGGTCGACCAGCACCGTGCCGCTGTTTTCCAGGAGCATCAGGTAGCCGGTTTCGCCCAGCTTGATCTGCTTGACGATCTCGGTGAGCTGCTTGAGCGTCACGTCGATGCTGACCACGCCGCCGTTGCTGCCGAGTTTGTTGTCGATGGTGCGCACGGTGCTCACGTAGGTCGCATCGTCCTGCGCCCAGTAGTAAGCGGCGGTCCGGAACGGTTTGCCCGGTTTGGCCTGGGCAGCCTTGTACCACGGCCGCTGACGCGGGTCGTAGTTGTTGAGTTTGGGATCATCCGGCCACGACACGTAGCCGCCGGCGGCGGTGCCGACGATGGCATAGGCGTACGCCGGGTGAGCGTTGCCCAGATCCTGCAGGAACGCGAAGACCTTTTTATCCATCTCACCCTGGGGGATGGATTCGGCGTTGGCGCTCATGTAGGTCTTGAGGCTGTCGTCGGTGTTTTTGATCAGCGGTTGCGACGCCAGGTAATCGACGTTCTGGCTGATGCCATCAAAAAACAGCTGCATGGCATTGCTGACCTGACGAATCTCGCGACCGCTACTGTCGACAAAACTGTCCCGGGCATCGCTGCGCAGGTTCATCACCACCAGGGTCGCGACCAGCACCACTGGCAAGCAGGCGATGATTGCAAACGCCCACGTCAATTTCTGTTTGATGTTCATCCGCGCTCCAGATTTTCTTGTAGGCCCACGCAGTGCAGATGACTTGTGGTTTATTGGCAGCCGAAAACGGTGTGGATCACCCGTTTCCCTGAGTGCGACATCGCTGATTTTTGTGGAACGATTGTCGGACAAATCCCTCTGTCATTGAGGACTTCGGCTGCAAAACGGGGAAATTGAGGGCACTGCGGAAAAATCTTGCGACGGGTGTGAAGGCAACTGTCAGATTCTGTCGCAAATGCCCTTGAACACGGGCGCCTACAAGTTCGGTGGGCTCGGCTATGATTCGCAACGGTCATGTACGCGTAGCGTTGGCGCCGTTCAATCCGGCACAGTGTGTGCATTCTCAAGGTTCACAGGTCGGCAACCCCTCCCCGTGATGCGAGGATTGCCGTATAACGAGTGACATTCGCGTGTTTGGTAATAAAGGACCCACAATAAAAGCTGATGAAGACTCCAAAACGCATTGAACCCCTGATCGAGGACGGTCTGGTCGACGAAGTGCTGCGCCCACTGATGAGTGGTAAAGAAGCAGCTGTTTATGTGGTGCGCTGCGGCAATCAGTTACGTTGCGCAAAGGTCTACAAGGAGGCGAACAAACGCAGTTTCCGCCAGGCGGCCGAGTATCAGGAAGGCCGCAAGGTTCGCAACAGTCGACAGGCTCGGGCGATGGCGAAGGGCTCCAAGTTCGGTCGCAAAGAGACCGAAGATGCCTGGCAGAACGCCGAAGTGGCGGCGCTGTTCCGTCTGGCCGGTGCCGGCGTGCGGGTGCCCAAACCCTACGACTTCCTCGACGGCGTGCTGTTGATGGAACTGGTGGCCGACGAATTCGGCGATGCCGCGCCGCGTCTGAACGACGTGGTGCTGGAGCCGGATCAGGCGCGTGAATATCACGCGTTCCTGATTTCGCAGATCGTGCTGATGTTGTGTACCGGTCTGGTGCACGGTGACCTCTCGGAGTTCAACGTGCTGTTGACGCCGACCGGCCCGGTGATCATCGACCTGCCGCAAGCCGTCGACGCTGCCGGTAACAACCACGCCTTCAGCATGCTGGAACGCGATGTCGGCAACATGGCTTCGTACTTCGGCCGCTTTGCCCCGGAGTTGAAGAAGACCAGGTACGCCAAGGAAATGTGGGCGTTGTACGAAGCTGGCACCTTGCACCCGAACAGTGTGCTGACCGGTGAGTTCGATGATCCGGAAGACCTGGCCGACGTTGGCGGGGTATTGCGCGAGATCGAAGCGGCGCGCCTCGACGAGGAGCGCAAGCAGGCAATCCGTGCAGCGGACGACGAGCCGAAAGGCAAGTCCGACGAGCCACCGCCACCCCCGTGGATGCAGTGATCGCTTGACCAGAAACCCGGCCTCGGCCGGGTTTTTTGTGCCACTCAGAAAAGCCCCTCACCCCAGCCCTCTCCCTGACCGAGGTGTCTGGCGTTATCCATCGACCTGAAGGACCTCGTCGATTATGGAGTGGGTTAAACATCTGAGTGAAACACCGCCGATTGTGGATTCGGCAAGGCACTTTCACGTCGGCGCAGCTCTGAAGCATCCCCCAATCAGTCCCCTCTCCCTCCGGGAGAGGGTTAGGGTCAGGGGCCTCTTTCGGATCCCTGCAAATTCACGTCTACTGTCCATCGCTCCGACCACACTCAAGGACTGAATGTGACCACCCCCCGCAACACCCATCTGATCATCGCCGCCCGGCTGATCTCCGACTTCGGCGCTTTCCTCAACATGGTTGCGCTGGCGACTTACGTCTACCTGCTGAGCAACAGCGCCATGAGCGTCGGGATCTTTCTCGCCAGCCGTGTAGGCGGGGGGATTTTTGCCAGTCTGATCGGTACTCGTTTCTACCGCCGCTGGAATGGTCGGGTGCCGCTGATTGCCTCCGATCTGCTACGCGCGGCGCTGCTTGGCCTGTTGTTGATCCTGCCGGTGAGCCAGCAGGCGTTGCTGTTGCCGGTGATCGCTTTTGGCCTGGGCTTTGGCAACTCGATGTTCGCCATCGGCCTCAACAGCCAGTTGCCGAGGCTGATCGAGCCGGCGCAGCTGCTGAAAACCAATGCCTGGATCACCTCGGCGTCATCCGCAGCGATGGTCGGCGGCAGTCTGGTCTCCGGTTTGCTGGTGGCAGCGTTCGGTTTTGAAACGGTATTCGCGCTCAACGCACTGACCTATGTGCTGGCGGCGCTGTTGATTGCACCATTGCGCTTCGCCGCTTCAGACGTCAGCGAACAATCAACCTGCGAACGCGGCGAATGGTCAGTCCTCAAGCAGGGCCTGCGCAGCGCACCGGTGATTGCGGCGATGCTCGCCGTGACCATGGCCGACACCTTGGGCAGCGCCGCGCACAACGTTGGTTTTCCGATCATCTCCAAACTGCTCACGCCAGAGTCGGCGAGTACCACGCTGGGCCTGATGCTCGCGGTATGGGCCAGCGGCAAACTGCTGGGCGCGCGCATCGCCAGCCGCCTCAAGGGCTCGGACAACAGCCACCTCGAACGCCGGTTTTTCTTCGGCGTGGCGCTGATGTCCTGCGGCTTCATCCTGATGTTCCAGCAGCACAACCTCTATGGTCTCTTGCTGTTTTCCCTGCCGGCAGGGTTGGGCGACGGCGTTTCCGAAGTGGGCCTGATGTCGCGCCTGCAACGCGAACCGGAGCATTTGCGCCTGCCGATCTTCAGCTTCCTGACCTTGCTGCAAATGACCGGGTTCGGCGTCGGCATGCTGATTGCCGCGCCGTTCTATGGCTGGTGGACGCCGGGTGCCGTGGTGCTGCTGTTCCACGGCATCCCGCTCGGTACGTTGGTGACGGTGAAAGTCCTCGCACTCAAGCGCGAGCGGGTTGCGCGCAGCAGCCCGACGCCAGTTCCTTGAGGATCGGGCAATCGGGGCGATGGTCGCCATTACAGTGCTCGACCAGATCCTGCAGGGTGTCGCGCAATTCGCCGAGTTCGCGGATCTTCTGATTCAACTCGTCGATGTGCTGGCGCGCCAGAGCCTTCACGTCGGCACTGGCGCGCTGGCGATCCTGCCACAGGGTCAGCAGCTTGCCGACTTCCTCCAGGGAAAACCCCAGGTCCCGCGAACGCTTGATGAATGCCAGGGTGTGCAGGTCATCATCGCCGTAGACCCGATAACCGCTGTCGGTGCGATGAGCCGCCTTGAGCAGGCCGATCGACTCGTAATAGCGGATCATTTTCGCGCTCAGACCACTGTGCCGGGCCGCTTGGCCGATGTTCATCGGTGCTCCTCCAGATCCTTGGGTTTCCAGGTTTTCAACAGTAGCGCATTGCTCACCACGCTGACGCTCGACAGCGCCATCGCCGCGCCGGCCAGCACCGGGTTGAGGAAGCCGAACGCCGCCAGCGGAATGCCGATCAGGTTGTAGACGAAGGCCCAGAACAGGTTCTGGCGGATCTTCGCGTAGGTCTTGCGGCTGATCTCCAGCGCCGCCGGCACCAGTCGTGGATCACCGCGCATCAGGGTAATGCCGGCGGCGTGCATGGCCACGTCGGTGCCGCCGCCCATGGCGATGCCGATGTCGGCTGCGGCAAGTGCCGGCGCGTCGTTGATGCCATCGCCGACCATCGCCACCACGCCGGTTTTTTTCAGTTCGGCGACCGTGGCGGCTTTGTCGGCCGGGAGTACTTCGGCGTGAACGTTGGCAATGCCCAACGCCTCGGCGACCACGCGAGCGCTGCCGCGGTTGTCGCCGGTCAGCAAGTGGCTGTGGATACCGCGAGCGGCCAGTTGTTGCACCGCTTCCAGTGCGCCGGGCTTGAGCGTGTCACCGAAGGCGAACAAACCAAGCACACGCGGCTCGGGGCTTTGTTCGATCAGCCACGACAAGGTCCTGCCTTCGCCTTCCCAGGCCGTGGCCGATTCGGCGAGGCTGCCGGTGCTCAACCCGCTTTCTTCCAGCAAGCGCCGGTTGCCCAGTGCCAGGCGCCGCCCGCCAAGGTTGCCGGCGATGCCACGCCCGGTCAGAGATTGGCTGTCGCTGACATCGGGCACGCTCAGATCACGCTCGGCAGCCGCGTCCAGCACGGCTTTGGCCAGTGGGTGTTCACTGCCGCGTTGCAGGGCGCCGGCCATTTGCAGCAGGGCGTCTTCGTCACCGTCGACGGCACTGAAATGGGCGATGCGTGGCGTGCCGGAAGTCAGGGTGCCGGTCTTGTCGAACACCACACTGCTGACTTCATGGGCACGCTCCAGCGCTTCGGCGTCCTTGATCAGAATGCCGTGCCGCGCCGCTACACCGGTGCCGGCCATGATCGCTGTCGGGGTGGCGAGGCCGAGGGCACACGGACAGGCGATCACCAGCACGGCGACGGCGTTGATCAACGCGGTTTCCATGGGCGCGCCGTACAGCCACCAGCCGATCAACGTTGCCAGGGCCAGTACCAATACCGTCGGCACGAACACCTGGCTGACTTTATCCACCAGTTTCTGAATTGGCGCTTTGGCTGCCTGGGCGTCTTCGACCAGACGGATGATCCGCGCCAGCACGCTTTCCGCGCCGAGGGCGGTGGTGCGTACCAGCAGCCGGCCTTCCCCGTTGATCGCGCCACCGGTGACCTTGTCCCCCGGTTGTTTCGGCACGGGCAGGCTTTCGCCGCTGATCAAGGCTTCGTCCGCGTGGCTCTGACCTTCCAGCACCTCGCCGTCCACCGGGAAGCGTTCGCCAGGTTTGACCAAAACCTGATCGTTCAGGCGCAGTGCGCTGATGGCGACGTCTTGCTCGCGGCCGTCGATCATTTGCGTCGCCCGCTCCGGGCGCAAGGCTTCGAGGGCGCGGATGGCGCTGGCAGTCTGGCGCTTGGCGCGGCTTTCGAGGTATTTGCCGAGCAGCACCAGGGCGATCACCACCGCTGACGCTTCGAAATACAGGTGTGGCATGCGCCCGGCGGCGGTGGCCCACTCGTACAGGCTCAAGCCATAGCCGGCGCTGGTGCCAAGGGCGACCAGCAAGTCCATGTTGCCAGCGCCGGCGCGCACGGCTTTCCACGCGGCGACATAAAACCGTGCTCCGAAAATGAATTGCACCGGGGTGGCGAGGGCGAATTGCGCCCAGGCCGGGAGCATCCAGTGAATGCCGAACGGTTGCAGCACCATCGGCAGCACCAGCGGCAAGGCGAGGGCGATTGCGCAGATCAGCGCCCAGCGCTCATGTTGCAGACGCGGCTGTTGGTCATCGGTTTGTGGGTGTTCGGCTTGCCAGACGCTGGCCGAATAACCGGCCTTGCTCACCGCGTCGAGCAGGGTTTGCGCGTCGACTTTGCCGAGCAGTTCGAGGTGGGCGCGTTCGTTGGCCAGATTGACGCTGACGCTTTTCACCCCCGGGACTTTGTTCAGGGCACGCTCGACGCGACCGACGCAGGAAGCGCAGGTCATGCCGTCGATGCTCAATTCGAGGGTCTGTTGCGGCACGCTGTAACCGGCACGCGTCACCGCCTCCATCAGCGCCGGCAGACTGCCGCCGGGTGCCTGCACGCGGGCCTGTTCGGTGGCGAGGTTGACGCTGACCGCACTGGCGCCGCTGACGTTGCTCAACGCCCGCTCGACCCGTCCGGCGCAACTGGCGCAGGTCATGCCGGCAATCGGCAGGTCGAAAGTGATGGAATCGGACATCGGTCGTACCCCCTGTAGTAGATGCCTACAAGGATCAACCTTGCCATGCGGGCAAGGTCAAGCGCCAATCTCTGGCGCGTCACAAAACACCTGTGGGAGCGAGCCTGCTCCCACAGTCTGCCTTTGCTCAGTATTCGAGAGCGGCAGGTCGCAGGTACAAGCCTTTGGCGGATGCTGCAATCCGGTACTTGACCACGTCACCGGCCTTGAGCGTGATCTCCTGCGCCGGCGGTGCCAGCATGCCCGGCTTGCAGCCCGGGACCTGGCTCGGCTCCAGCTTCAGGCGGATGGAAAACGTGCCATGTTGCAGGTTGAACGAGGTGGACTGTTCCTGCAGCAAGCGCCCGGCAAACTGATCCTGGATGTACACGCCAATCTCGCAGGAGGTCGGCACTTCCAGGCGCTCGCGAGAGATGATCAGAACGGCGTAGTCCTCGCCGGTCGCGTTGGCCTGGGGCAATGCGGCAAAAAGGCTGAGGAAGCCAAACAGGCTGTAAGCTGACCAGCGCATGGCTGAATCTCCTGAATAGAAGTCATTGATGTACGCAGCTTGGCCGAGCGCGGCGCCGATTGCCAGCCCGGCAGTTTCTTTCAGAACTTGACCTTGCCATCGTGGCAAGCTCGAGACTGCCGGCAACCTCACTCAAAGGAGTCATCGCATGCAAGTGTTCAACGTTCAAGGCATGTCCTGCGGTCACTGTGTCAACGCCATCACCCGGGCGGTGCAGGCCAAGGATCCGGCGGCCAGCGTGCGGGTCGATCTGGCGGCGAAAGAGGTCGGCGTGGAAAGTTCGCTGAGTGCCGAACAGGTGATCGAGGTCATCAGCGAGGAAGGCTACGCCGTGAAACTGGCCTGATTGACCCCAGTGGCGAGGGAGCTTGCTCCCTCGCCACAGATTTGCGCCCGGCTTCCAGGTTATTTAATTGTTAGCGAGCTATCGGAATGTTCAAGGCGTCCACGCGCGGCTAGACTGTCGGGCTGCCGACTTGCCAACCTGGGTGCCTGATGAACTTCCGTACCATTCTGATTCTCGGAGCCTTGACCGCTTTCGGTCCTTTGGCCATCGACTTCTATTTGCCCGCCTTTCCCGCGATGGCGCTGGCCTTCGGCACCGACGAGAAACACGTGCAGATGACGCTGGCGGCGTATTTCGCCGGGTTGTCGATCGGTCAACTGGCGTACGGTCCGGTGGCGGATCGCTTCGGCCGACGGATTCCGTTGCTCGTGGGCCTGACGCTGTTCACCCTCGCCTCGCTGGCCTGCGCTTATGCACCGAATCTGGATTGGCTGATCGGTGCGCGTTTCGTGCAGGCGTTGGGCGGTTGCGCAGGCATGGTGATTGCCCGGGCGGTGGTCAGCGACAAATGCGACGCAGTCGGTTCGGCAAAAGTCTTCTCGCAGTTGATGCTGGTGATGGGCCTGGCGCCGATTCTGGCGCCGATGCTTGGCGGTCTGCTGGTCAACACCACGGGCTGGCAGTCGATCTTCCTGGCACTGACGGTGTTCAGTGCGCTGGCCGGACTGGCGGTCGCTCTTGGCCTGCCGGAAAGTATGCCGGCGCACATGCCGCGCCAACCGTTGTCCGGTGCCCTGAGCCAGTACGGGCGCCTGCTGAAGGATCCGGTTTACCTCGGCCATGCGCTGACCGGCGGTATCGCCATTGCCGGGATGTTTGCCTACATCGCCGGTTCACCATTCATCTTCATCAAGCTGTATGGCGTACCGGCCGAGCATTTCGGCTGGCTGTTCGGTACCAACGCGGCGGGCTTCATTCTCGTCGCACAGGTCAATGCGCGGTTATTGGCCAAGCGTGGCCCGGCGTTCCTGCTGGCGCGCGCGGTCTGGGTTTATCTGGCGGCCGGGCTGACGCTGCTGGCCGTCAGCACCTTGCATACCGCGGCCTTGTGGCCATTGCTGATTCCATTGTTCATCTGTGTATCCAGCCTGGGCTGCATCAGTCCCAACGCTGCCGCTTGCGCGATGAACGGGCAGGGCGGCCGTGCCGGCAGCGCGTCGGCGTTGCTCGGTTGCATGCAGTTCAGTGTCGCCGCCGGGGCATCGGCGCTGGTGGGCGTGCTGCACGACGGCACCGCCGTGCCGATGTCCATGGTCATCAGCCTGTGCGGCGTGCTGGTGGTGAGCGTCGCGATGCTCACCCGGCGTCTGCAGAATGCCCGAGCGTTGGCACAAGCCCAGGCGCAGGCCTGAAGAGTCGTCAGCCAGCAGCGCGCTGTTGGCTGCGGTCGGGAATCTGATGGGGCGCGCAGAGTCGCGCTTCGAGGGTGCGGGTAAAGGCCAGTGCTTCGGCTTCACTGCGGAAAGTGACGGCGTGTTGGTCCAGACGAACCTGCCATTGAGACTTTGCCACTTCTTTTATCAGGATCTTCATTGCTGACCTCCCTTGCGTAAAAGATGTATCGCAGAGTTTTCGATTGTAGACCTGAATACGATCGCAATTGTGACAAGGGTCAACTGTCAGACTGACGGCAAAAAGCCCTCGAAGCCCGTAGGAGCTGCCGAGGGCTGCGATCCTTTGCCTTTAGAAACTTTCTAAAACAATTTTCCCCTTGGCCTTGCCACTTTCCAGCAACGCATGGGCCCGACGCAGGTTGGCCGCGTTGATCGTGCCGAAGTGCTCGCCCACGGTTGTCTTCAATGTCCCGGCGTCAATCAGCTCGGCCACACGATTGAGCAAATTGTGCTGCTCGATCATGTCGGCGGTTTCGAACAGCGAACGGGTGTACATGAACTCCCAGTGCAGCGACAGGCTCTTGCGCTTGAGCTTGGTCACGTCCAGGGATTTCGGATCGTCGATCAGTGCCAGCTTGCCCTGCGGTGCCAGGGCTTCGACCAGTTGATCCAAGTGTTGATCGGTCTGGGTCAGGCTGGCGACGTGGGTCACGCTGTCAATGCCGGCGCGCTTCAGTTCTTCACTCAGCGGCTGACTGTGATCGATCACCAGATCGGCGCCCAACTGGCTGACCCAGTCGCGGGTCTGCGCACGGGAAGCGGTGCCGATTACATTGAGCCCGGTCAGTTGACTGGCCAGTTGCGTCAGGATCGAGCCGACGCCACCGGCTGCGCCGACGATCAGCAGGCTCTGGCCTTCATCGGTGTTGCCTTCGCGAATCTGCAGGCGCTCGAACAGCAATTCCCACGCGGTAATCGCCGTCAGCGGCAGGGCCGCGGCTTCGGCAAAACCCAGCGACTTGGGCATATGGCCGACGATCCGCTCATCGACCACGTGCAGTTCACTGTTGCCGCCGGCGCGGGCGATGGAGCCGGCATAAAAGACCTTGTCGCCGGCCTTGAACAGCGTCACTTCGCTGCCGACGGCCTTGACCACACCGGCCACGTCCCAGCCGAGCACTTTTGCCGCGCCGTTTTCAGGGGCCACGTTCTGCCGCACTTTGGTATCGACCGGGTTGACCGAAATGGCTTTGACTTCCACCAGCACGTCGCGCGGGCCGGCGACCGGTTCTGGCAGTTCGATGTCTTGCAGGGCTTTTTCGTCGCTGATCGGCAGGGAGGCGTAGTAGGCAATGGCTTTCATGGGTGGACTCCAGAAGTGGGGACAACGATGGGACAGATGATTGGCTATTTCTCTGCAAGATAAAACCGGCTAAAACAGCAGTCTCTTTCAATATTTTTTTGATAATCGGGGCTGAGGATGCTGCGTTTCGATGACTTGCAGTTGTTTGTTCGCGCGGCGGATCTGGGCAGTCTGTCGGCGGCGGCGCGGGTGATGGACATGTCGGCGGCGGTCGCCAGTGCGGCGTTGAAGCGAATCGAACAGCAGCTGGGCGCACGCCTGCTGGCTCGTTCGACGCGCAGCCTGCGCCTGACGGCCGAGGGCGAGGGCTTTCTCGAATACGCCCGGGCGGCGCTGAGCAATCTCGACGAGGGCCGGCGTCTGCTGGCCAGTGGGCAGGATCAGGTCAGCGGGATTCTGCAGCTGTCGGCGCCGTCGGATTTCGGGCGCAATCTGTTGCTGCCCTGGCTCGATGATTTCCAGCGCGCACATCCGAAACTGACGGTACGCCTGTTATTGGGGGACCGCATCGCCGACCTGTTCCGTCAGCCGGTGGACATCGCCTTGCGTTATGGCGAACCGGAAGATTCCAGCCTGATCGCCTTGCCCATCGCTGCGCATAACCGTCGCGTGCTCTGTGCCTCCCCGGCCTATCTGGCGCGGTATGGTGAACCGCGCCAGCTCGAACAACTGGCCCAGCACAATTGCCTGTTGTACATGCTTGGCAGCCGCGTCCACGACCATTGGAGTTTCCACGACGGCAAACGTGAAGTCGGCCTGACGGTCAGCGGCGACCGCTTCAGCGATGACGCGGACGTGGTGCGCTTATGGGCCGTGGCGGGGGCGGGCATTGCCTACAAATCCTGGCTGGACGTGGGCGCCGACGTGCTGGCGGGGCGCCTCAAAGTGCTGTTGCCGGAGTTGTTGTGCGAGCGCGCTCCGCTGAATTTGTTGTGCGCCCATCGCGCCCAATTGAGTAAGCCGGTGAACCTGCTGAGGGAAATGCTCGCCAGTCGATGCGCCGATTTGAGTAGTCAATTTCCCGCTTTCCCGAGAGTTGATCATTAGTCGCAGGTAAATAGAGAAATTTCTCTCAGGAACAATCACCACCCGTGCAGGCCCCGTTACAGGACGCGGCGCCCATCCCGCTTATACTAGCGTCCGCCTCAAGCCAGTACGCAAACCCCGGCCCGGACACCGTCCGGCCGACCGGGCGCTGTTTAATGTCTGCCAGCGCCACCGCGGCGAGATCAGTGCCGCAGGCTGCTGAGCCAATGGCCTGCCTTGCCCCGGTTCAGGGTGATGCGCGCGCCTTGGCCGATGCCCCATTACTGGTCAAGATGTCTCCGAGCAGTAGACGATACGATTCCACAGGGAGTGAATACATGGAACATGCACCTTGCATCAGCCAGATCGCCACGCTGCTGGCCGATCCCAAGCGCAGCGCGATGATGTGGGCGCTGATGGATGGCTCGGCCCGCCAATCCGAGGAGCTGGCGTTGCTGGCAGGGTTGTCACCATCCTCGGCGAGCGCGCATCTGGCGCGTCTGTCCACTGGCGGTCTGTTGAAGGTCGAAGTCCGTGGTCGCAAACGCTTTTTCCGTCTCTCGGCACCCGAGGTCGGCGCCGCCATCGAAGCGCTGGCCAGCGCCACCATCGCCAGCGCACCACGGGACATTCCCGAGATTTTCAAACGCACCACACCGATGGCCAAATCCCAGGCGGCACCTTCTTCGCTGTTGCGCGCACGCTTTTGCGATGACCACCTGGGCGGCACGCTGGCCGCTGACCTGTATCAGCGACTGCTCGACGTCGGCTGGATCGAACAGTTTGAGCAACGCGTAGTGGTCACCCACAAGGGCGCGAAACAGCTGGCCGGTCGCGGGGTTTTCATCCAGGCACTGGCACACCGCAATGTGCAGGTGGCCTGCGCCTGTCCGGACTGGAGCGAGCGACGCCCACACCTGGGCGGCTCTCTCGGCGCGGCGCTGCTGCAGTTGTTCATGCAGTCGGGATGGCTGACCTTGCCCAATGACTCCAGAGCCCTGCAATTGACGGCCACAGGCCAGCGTGAATTGCAGCGGTTTGCCCGGGAAACCGAGCTGGAAATGGCGTGATAGAGCATTCGTGATCGACGTCAGGCCGTCCCGGCGTCGCCTACGACTGCGAGCAGGTCGCATTCAGTACGACCTCTGAATTACCATCGCGCACACTCGATCCGGGGAATTTCCGGATGGGGGAGCACGATATGGACACTCAACGCTTTAGCGCGGCAGAACGCCTGGAACGTCTGCCACTGAGCGGGTATCACCGCATCATTTTCATCATTATTGCTTTGGCGTTCTTCTTCGACTCCATGGACCTGGCGATGATGACGTTCCTGCTCGGCTCGATCAAAAGCGAATTCGGCCTGAGCAGCGCGCAAGCCGGCCTGCTCGCCAGTTCGAGTTTTTTCGGCATGGTGCTGGGGGCGTCGCTGTCGGGCCTGCTCGCCGACCGTTTCGGCCGCAAGCCGGTGTTCCAGTGGAGCATCGTGTTGTGGGGCGTCGCCAGTTACTTGTGCTCGACGGCGCAAACCGTCGAGATGCTCACGCTGTTCCGCATCCTGTTGGGAATCGGCATGGGCATGGAGTTTCCCATCGCTCAGTCGATGTTGTCGGAGCTGATTCCGGCGCAACGACGCGGACGCTACATTGCCCTGATGGATGGTTTCTGGCCGTTGGGGTTTGTTGCGGCCGGGGTGCTGTCGTATTTCCTGCTGCCAGTGATTGGCTGGCGCGACATCTTTCTGGTGCTGGCGGTGCCGGCGGTGTTTGTCCTGGCGATCCGTTTCTTTATCCCCGAATCGCCACGCTGGCTGGAACAGGCCGGGCGGCATGAGGCGGCAGACAAGGTCTTGGCCGCGATCGAACAGCGCGTGCGCGCATCGCTCGGTGTCACCACGTTGCCCGAACCGGTGAGTTTGCCGCGGACGGTGACGCCACCGGGCAGCTTTTTCTCGGCCCTCAAGCAAATCTGGTCGGCGCAATACCGCCGCCGCACGACGATGATCTGGAGCTTGTGGTTTTTCGCGCTGTTGGGTTTTTACGGCCTGACGTCGTGGCTCAGTGCATTGCTGCAACAGTCGGGTTTCGCCGTGACCCAGTCGGTGTATTACACGGTGCTGATCTCGCTCGGCGGGATTCCCGGGTTTCTGATGGCGGCGTGGCTGGTCGAGCGCTGGGGGCGCAAACCGGTGTGCATCGTCACCTTGCTCGGCGGTGGGGTGATGGCGTTTTTCTATGGCCAGAGCGCGGTGTTCGGCGGCAACGTGGCACTGCTGATCGGTACGGGGCTGCTGATGCAGTTTTTCCTGTTCGGCATGTGGGCGGTGCTCTACACCTACACGCCCGAGTTATATCCAACCTCGGCGCGGGCGACCGGTTCGGGGTTTGCCTCGGCGATTGGCCGGGTCGGCTCATTGCTCGGGCCGTTGGTGACCGGGCTGGTGTTTCCGATAACCGGGCAGGGCGGGGTGTTTGCGCTGGGGGCGTTGTGTTTTGCGATCGCGGCGGGGGTAGTGTGGCTGTTCGGGATGGAGACGCGGGGCAAGACGCTGGAGGAGCTGACTGAAACCCAAGTCGCAGGCTGAACACAAATCCAATTGTCGGAGTGAGCCTGCTCGCGATGGCGGTGTGTCAGATACAGATGTTTCGACTGACACGACGCAATCGCGAGCAGGCTCACTCCTGCAAAGGGTTATGCGCTGAGGCTTACGGTTTTACCAGACGCGCATCCAGGCTGTTTTGCGCCAGGCGCTTGGCCTGATCCTGGGTCATGCCCAGGTGTTCGTACAACGCATGGAAGTTCTCGGTGACATAACCGCCGAAGTACGCCGGGTCATCGGAGTTCACCGTGACCTTCACCCCACGCTCGAGCATGTCGAGGATGTTGTGCTGCGACATATGATCGAACACGCAAAGCTTGGTGTTCGACAGCGGGCACACGGTCAGCGGGATCTGCTCGTCGATGATCCGCTGCATCAGGCGCTCGTCCTCGATGGCGCGCACGCCATGGTCGATGCGCTGGATTTTCAGCAGGTCGATCGCTTCCCAGATGTACTCCGGCGGACCTTCTTCACCGGCGTGGGCGACGGTCAGGAAACCTTCGTGGCGAGCACGGTCGAACACCCGCTGGAATTTGCTTGGCGGGTGGCCCATCTCGGAACTGTCGAGGCCGACGGCAACGAAGGCGTCACGGAACGGCAGCGCCTGATCGAGGGTTTTCTGTGCTTCGTCTTCGCTCAGGTGGCGCAGGAAACTGAGGATCAAACCGCTGGTGATGCCCAGTTGCTGCTCGCCATCCTTCAGCGCCGCGGCGATACCGTTGAGCACCACTTCGAACGGGATGCCCCGGTCGGTGTGGGTCTGCGGGTCGAAGAACGGCTCGGTGTGAATCACGTTCTGCGCCTTGCAGCGCAACAGGTAGGCCCAAGTCAGGTCGTAGAAATCCTGGGAGGTGCGCAGCACGTCGGCGCCCTGGTAATACAGGTCGAGGAATTCCTGCAGGTTGTTGAAGGCGTAAGCCTTGCGCAGGGTTTCGACGTCGCTCCACGGCAGGGCGATCTTGTTGCGTTCGGCCAGGGCGAACAGCAGCTCGGGCTCCAGCGAGCCTTCCAGGTGCAGGTGCAGTTCAGCCTTGGGCAAGGCGTTGAGCCAGTCGTACATATGCTTTTCTCATCAGGTGCAATGACGGCATTCTACAGATGCTCGCCGAAACAATTGGCAAAACCTGACCAAGCGATCCATCAGACCGCTTCCTGCTCGCGACGATAGGCGTAGGTGTCGGCAAAGCGCGACAGCAGGAATTCGGCGCAGGTGGTGGTCGGATATTTCGCCGGGTGTTGTGAGTCCTGGCAACCGGGCAGGCATTCGATGCGGGTGTCCGGGTGCGGCTCGGCGAAGAACGGCATTGAGTAGCGATCCACCCCCAGCGGGCTGATCACCCGGTGCGGTGTCGAGCGATAACGGTCGTTGCTCCAGCGCGCCATCATGTCGCCGAGGTTGACCACGAAGGTGCCTTCGATGGGCGGCGCATCAATCCAGTCGCCATTGACGTTTTTCACCTGCAGGCCGCCGGCGCTGTCCTGATAGAGCAGGGTGATGCAGCCATAATCGGTGTGTGCCCCGGCGCCTTGCTGCTCGGCGCTGCTGGCGGTGTGGCGCGGCGGGTAGTGGATCATGCGCAGCACGCTGACCGGTTCATTGAAGCGCGAGTCGAAGAAATCGCGTTCGATGCCCAGCGCAATGGTCATCGCCCGCAACAGGGTTTGCGCCAGCGCCTGCATGTCGAGGTAATGCTGCTCCATCAAGGCTTCCCAGCCTGCTTGCGCCGGATGGCGATTGGGCCCGCGCAGCGGTTTTTCCGCGAGCACGTCTGGATGATCGGCCGGCAGGTGCAGGCCCATGTCGAAGGTTTCTTTGAGGTCGCTGGGTTTGTTCGGGTCGAGCTGCTCGGTGGCGATAGCGCCGTAGCCGCGATGATGGCGGGTCTGGGTGATGTCGATCCTGAGTTTTTCTTCGGCCGGTTGTGCGAAAAAGCGTTGCGCGTGATCGAGCAGGGCAGCGATGCGTTGCGTGGAAATCGGATGGCCCTTGATGTAGAAGAAGCCCCATTCGCGGCAGGCCTGGTCGATATGCCCGGCCACGGCGGGCCAGGCGTTTTCGTCGTTGGAGTAGAGCGGGCTGATGTCGATGATCGGAAGCTGATCCATACGCAATCCTTGAATACGCTGAAGCTCAAATGTGGGAGCTGGCTTGCCAGCGATAGCGGTCTGACAGGCAACAATGATGTCGAATGTGATGGCCTCATCGCTGGCAAGCCAGCTCCCACAGGGTCCGTGTCGTTAGTAAAAGTTACTTCGGCATCTCGGCCTTCATCCCTTCAACGTAGTAGTTCATCGACGCCAGTTCGGCATTGGTCGCACTCACGCCCGCCGGGATTTTCTCCACGCCGGCCTGATCCTTGATCGGCCCGGTGAACGGCTGCAATGCACCGCTCTTGATGTCGGCGATGATCTGCTCGGCCTCGGCCTTCACCGGGGCCGGCACCAGATCGCTGATCGGCAGTTCAACCGTGCCTTCCTTCAGTCCACCCCAGTAATCCTGCGACTTCCACGTGTGGTCGATCACGCTTTGCGTGGCCTGAATGTAGTGCGGCGCCCAGTCGTTGACGATCGAGGTCAGCACCGCTTTCGGGCCGAAGTGCGCCATGTCCGAGGCGTAGCCCACGGCGTATACGCCGCGCCGCTCGGCGGCCTGGATCGGCGCCGGGCTGTCGGTGTGCTGAAACACCACGTCCACGCCCTGATCGATCAGCGCGTTGGCGGCATCGGCTTCCTTGCCCGGGTCGAACCACGAGTTGACCCACACCACCTTGATTTCGGTGCCGGGGTTGTATTTGTTCAGGGCCAACTGGATGGCGTTGATGTCGCGGATCACTTCGGGAATCGGGAACGAGGCGACGTAGCCGATCTTCTTGGTCTTGGTCATCTTCGCGGCGAGGAAGCCACCGACATAACGGCCTTCATAAGTACGCGCGAGGTAGGTGCCGAGGTTCTTGTCCTGCTTGTAGCCGGTGGCGTGTTCGAAGGTCACCTTGGGAAACTGTTTGGCGACTTTCAGCGTCGGGTTCATGTAGCCGAACGAGGTGGTGAAGATCAGGTCGTAGTTGTCCTTGGCCATGTTGCGGATCACCCGCTCGGCGTCGGCCCCCTCGGCGACGTTTTCCACGTAATTGGTGGTGATTTGTCCGCCGAGTTTTTCGGCGAGGGCCTTGCGCCCCTGTTCATGCTGATACGTCCAGCCGTGGTCGCCGATCGGGCCGATGTAGACGAAACCGACCTTCAGCGGATCGGCAGCGCTGGCGCTCAGGCTGATCCCCAGACCGATGGCGGCGCACAGCAGTTTGTGCAGCGGACGTATTTGCATGAATTGGAGCTCCTTTTGTTGTGTGTGGTCGAGGGCAATGCAAATTGCTGACCAACAGGACAACAAACGGCTCGAATCCGTATGAAGGCCATCGCGAGCAGGCTCACGCCTACAGGGGACCGCATTCCTCTGTAGGCGTGAGCCTGCTCGCGACAGGGCCTGCAAGGCCAATAAAAGTGCACCTGCCAAAGTACCGCTATCAGTTGGTGCGCTAAGGTGTAACGAAACGTTAGCGCCGCGCCGCAGTCAGTAGCTCATTCGAACCTCTCGGCAAAAAGGCCCGCCATGCTCTCGATTCTCAAGCAAGAAAGCTTTCTGCTGCTGGCGGTGATTGCCGCGTGCATCGCCTACCCGCTGGAACACTGGATGCTGCACAGCGGCCAGATCGTCGCGCTGATGTCTGGCCTGGTATTGATCGCCTTCATCGTCGCCGCCTCGATGCGCGTCGCCCATCATGCCGAACTGCTCGCGGAAAAAGTCGGCGACCCCTACGGCACGATGATCCTGACCCTCGCCGCAGTGCTGGTGGAAGTGGTGATTCTGGCGATCATGATGAGCAACGAGGCGTCGGCCACACTGGTGCGCGACACGATCTATTCGGCGGTGATGCTCGACATCAACGGCATCCTCGGCCTCGCCGCGTTGATGGGCGGACTCAAGCACGGCGAGCAGTCGTACAACGACGATTCGGCGCGCAGCTACAGCGTGATGATCCTCACCGCCATGGGCGTTTCGATGGTGGTGCCGGAGTTTATTCCGGCGGCCAACTGGAAGATTTATTCGGCGTTCACCATCGGCGCGATGGTGGTGCTTTACGCGTTGTTCCTGCGTATGCAGGTGGGCCCGCACAGTTACTTTTTCAGCTACAGCTACCCGGACAAGCGCCGCAAGAAAGAGCCGGTGGAGGAGGCGCAGAAACCGCTGAGCCTGGCGTGGTCGATCGGCATTCTGGTGTTCGGGGTGGTGGTGATCGGCGCGCTGGCCGAAGTGATGTCCAAGACCCTCGATCTGGGCCTGGAAGGCACAGGCGCACCGCCGGTGATCACGGCGATTCTGGTGGCGGCGATTTCGGCGGCGCCGGAGATTTTGACTGCGTTGCGTGCGGCGTTGGCCAACCGCATGCAATCGGTGGTGAACATTGCGATGGGGGCGTCACTGTCGACGGTGATCCTGACTGTGCCGGTGATGGAAGCGATGGCGCTATACACCGGCCAGCCATTTCAAATGGCGATGACCCCGGTGCAGACGGTGATGATCTTCATCACGCTGATCGTCAGCGCGATCAACCTGAATGACGGCGAGACCAATGCCATCGAAGGCATGACCCATTTTGTGTTGTTTGCGACGTTTATCATGTTGTCGCTGCTGGGCCTCTAGACCCACCACAAAACAATTGCAGGAGTGAGCCTGCTCGCGATAGCTGAGTGTCAGTCGAGATATTCATACCTCATACACCGCAAATGCGAGCAGGCTCACCCCTGCAGGGTTTAACCCGCTTGGGATCAGGTCCCGGCGATCAACTGCCGAGCCGCCTGGCTGTGATCAGCGATCAGGCCTTTGAGGTCCAGCCCTTCGACCTGACCATCCACCACGCGCCACTTGCCACCGATCATCACCCGATCTGCGCGGTCCGCACCGCACAACAACAGTGCCGAGATCGGATCATGGCTGCCGGAGAAACGCAGCTCATCGAGCTTGAACAATGCCAGATCCGCTTGCTTGCCCACCGCCAGTTCACCAATGTCGGTACGCCCCAAGAGGCTTGCCGAGCCTTTGGTTGCCCAGCCCAGCACGCGTTCCGGGGTGATTTTTTCCGCACCGTAGCGCAGACGCTGGATGTACAGCGCCTGCCGCGCTTCGAGGATCATGTTCGACGCATCGTTGGAGGCCGAGCCGTCCACGCCCAGACCAAACAGCGCACCGGCATCGGTCAAGTCGATACTCGGGCAGATGCCGGACGCCAGGCGCATGTTCGAGCTCGGGCAATGGCAGATGCCGGTGCCGGCCTGGCCGAGGCGGGCGATTTCGTCGGGGTTGAAGTGGATGCCGTGGGCCAGCCAGGTGCGCGGGCCGAGCCAGCCGACGCTGTCCAGATAATCCACGGTGCGCAGACCGAAGCGCTGCAGGCAGAAGTCTTCTTCGTCGAGGGTTTCCGCCAGGTGTGTGTGCAGGCGCACGTCGAGCTTGTTCGCCAGTTCGGCGCTGGCCGACATGATTTCCGGGGTTACCGAGAACGGCGAGCACGGCGCCAGAGCGATCTGGATTTGCGCACCGTCGCCACGCTCGTGGTACTCGTGAATCAGGCGCTGACTGTCGTCGAGAATCACCTGGCCTTCCTGCACGGTTTGCTGCGGTGGCAGGCCGCCGTCCTTCTCGCCGAGGCTCATCGAGCCACGGGTGAGCATGGCGCGCATGCCCAGTTCACGCACGGTTTCGACTTGCACGTCGATGGCGTTTTCCAGACCGTCCGGGAACAGGTAGTGGTGGTCGGCGGCGGTGGTGCAACCCGACAGCAACAGCTCGGCCAACGCCACTTTCGTCGCGAGGGCGAGTTTTTCCGGGGTCAGCCGCGCCCACACCGGGTACAGGGTTTTCAGCCACGGGAACAGCGGCTGATTGACCACCGGCGCCCAGGCGCGCGTCAGGGTTTGATAGAAATGATGGTGGGTGTTGATCAGGCCCGGCAGGATCACATGCTCGCGGGCATCGAACACTTCATTGCACGGCGCGGACGGTTGTTGACCGGCTGCCAGCACTTCGACGATCACGCCGTCTTGCAGCACCAGACCGCCACGGGCATCGAGCGCATTGGCCGTGAAAATGGCGAGGGGATTTTTTAACCAGGTACGGGTCGCGGGCATGTTGCCGGCTCCTCTGAAAGTGGGGTTCAGGGTTGCCAGCTCAGTGTTGCCCTGTCTGCTGATCCAGGGTCGCCGCGAAGGACGAGGCGCGCAGTTTCAAACAAATCGCGGCATCGGGCAAGCCCAACCCGACAGGACAACTCACATCCCTGTGGGAGCTGGCTTGCCAGCGATGGCGGCGGATCAGCCACCTCATGCGGAGACTGACACGCCGTCATCGCGGGCAAGCCCGGCTCCCACAGGATTTGCTTTGCTCACCAGGGAATGGTTTCACCCTTGTAGTTGATGAAGTGATGCCCACCCTTGCCGGTGTACGCATTCACCTGATCAATCAGCCCACGCGTGCTGGTGTCCACGTCAAGGTCGGCACCTTCACCGCCCATGTCGGTCTTCACCCAGCCCGGGTGCAGCGACAGCACCGTGAGTTTCTGCTCGCCCAATTGCGTGACGAAACTGTTGGTCATCGAGTTCAGCGCGGCCTTGCTCGCTTTGTACAGCGCCAGTTCCGGCGCGTCGGGTACGGTGACGCTGCCCAGACCGGAACTCATGAACGCCAGTACACCGCTGCCGTCGCGGATCTGCCCGACGAAGCGTTGCGCCAGATTGATCGGCGCCACCGCGTTGGTGAAGAACAACTGGCCGACTTCGGCCAGTGTCGCGCCGCCGGGCGTTTGCACTTCCGGGCCCTTGACCCCGGCGTTGACGAACAGCAGGTCGAAGGTTTCGCCCTTGAGCTGTTGGCTCAGGGCAATCACGGCTTGCTGATCATCCATGTCGAGCTTTTCGATCTGAACGTTGCCCAGTGCTTTCAGCGCCTCGGCGTTCGCAGGATTGCGAACCGTGGCGGTGACTTGCCAACCGTCGGCCAGCAGGGTTTTCACCAGGCCCAGGCCGAGGCCCCGGGAGGCGCCGATGATCAGTGCGTGCTTGGCAGGATTAAGTGCGGACATGATGGGCGTTCCTTGAAAGTTGAAAGATCACGGGTTCAATGGACAGCGTTGACCGAGCCGATGCTGCAATTCGTGGCGCAGCTCGCCGAGCTCGGCCATGCGGGTTTCGACCAACTTGAGCTTGTCTTGCAGCAGTTGCGTGACAGTAGTATCGGGGTTTGGCGATTGCCACAACGCGCCAACGCTGCTGCCGATCTCGCCGAGGGTAAAGCCCAGGCGCTGCGCCGTTTTGATGTAGAGCACCAGTTGCACCATCTCCGGCGGATAGTCGCGATAACCGTTGGCGCTGCGTCGTGCCGCGATCAATCCGCGCTCTTCGTAAAAACGCAACGTGTCACGACTGACATCGCAGGCCTGGGCTAACTCACCGATGCGCATCTTGCAGATCTCGAAAGTGTTTGACCCTGGAGCATACTCCAGGCTTTAGCGTGGTTGCTCCCTGAATTTTCGGAGCAAGGATGATGTGGACTTCAACGCAGTATCGGCAGTTGGTGCGCGGCAGTGCCTGGTATGACTTGATCGTGACGGCGGCGTTTGTCACACCGTGGAGTTTTGTTGTGTTGCATGGGTTATTGACGGCGCTGAGTCAGGCGCTGGATCTGCCCGGCGAGCTGCCGCCGTTCGAACCTGTGCATCGGTTGATGGCTAATTTGTTCGGTTCGGTGGTGTGCATGTGGGCGGTGCTGCGGATTCGTGATCCGCGGCAGATTTATGGGCGCTATGACGCGGTGACGCGATTTCTGTTCGCCGCGTGGCTGGCGTATGCCTTTGCCCACGGCGCCAGTTCGTTGGTGGTAGGTTTTCTGGTCCTTGAACTGGCGTGGGGTATTGCTCAGGTGTTGCCTGTGAGTAAGTCTTCGCGAGCAGGCTCGCTCCCACAGGAGATGGGTATCACCTCACATTCCTGAGTCGGGCGCGGAAAATGTGGGAGCGGGCCTGCTCGCGAAGAGGCCCGCCCACACACTAATCAATGCCCCGCCTGCCACGGCTGCCCCAGTGATACCGGCGCATACAACCGAGTCCGCACCGCATCGCGCGACAACAGTACCAACACTACAATCGTCGCCACATACGGCAGCATCGCCAGCAGACTCGACGGAATCGCCAGCCCCAGCCCCTGCGCCACCAGGTGCAGGATGCTGGCGAGGCCGAACAGGTAAGCCCCGAGCAACAGGCGCCACACCCGCCAACTGGCAAACACGACCAGTGCCAGGGCGATCCAGCCGCGCCCGGCGGTCATGTTCTCGGCCCACATCGGCGTGTATGCCAGCGACAGATACGCCCCGGCCAACCCGGCCATCGCCCCGCCGAACAGCACCGCCAGGGTGCGCACGGTCAGTACTGGCAACCCCATCGCACTGGCGGCATCCGGGTTTTCGCCGACTGCCTGAATGATCAACCCGACACGACTCTTGATGAGCACCCAGGCCACCAGCGCAAACAGGGCGAACGACAGGTACACCAGCAGATCCTGGGCAAACAGCATCCGCCCGATCAGCGGAATTTCACTCAAGTACGGAATCGCCAACGGCTCGAAGCCGGCCAGTGGTTTACCGACCCATGCGGCACCAACAAACGTCGACAGTCCCACACCAAAAATCGTCAGGGCCAGGCCGGTCGCTACCTGATTGGCGTTGAACACCAGCGCCACCAGGGCAAACAGCGACGACAACAGCATGCCGGCGAGCATCGCCAGCAACACACCCAACCACAGGTTGCCGCTGTTCAGCGCCACGATAAAACCGATGACAGCGCCAAACAGCATCATCCCTTCCTGGCCGAGGTTGAGCACGCCGCTCTTCTCGCAGATCAGTTCACCCAGCGCCACCAACAACAGGGGGGTGCCGCAACGCACCATGGCGTAGAAAATATTGCTCAGCAGATCAATGTCCATCACAGCGCTCCGGCGGTTACGGCAGTGGTCGAGGTGCGCCGTGCCCAGCGCTGTTTCAGGCGTGGCCGATAGAGAATCAGCACGTCACAGGCGAGCAGGAAAAACAGCATCATGCCTTGGAACAACTGGGTGATCGCTTGCGGCAGGTTGAGGGTCATCTGCGCATTTTCGCCACCGATGTACAGCAGCGCCATCAGCAGGCTGGAGAACAGAATGCCGATTGGATTCAGGCGCCCGAGAAACGCCACGGTAATCGCCGCGTAGCCATACCCCGGCGACACCTGTGGCACCAGTTGACCGATCGGCCCGGTCACTTCGCAGACTCCGGCCAGCCCGGCCAAACCGCCGCTGATCAACAGCGCCAGCCAGATCAGCCGTTTCTCGCGAAAACCGACAAACCCCGCTGCACGCTTGTCCAGCCCAAGCACTTTGATCTGGAAGCCGACAAAGCTTTTCTTCAACAGCACCCACACCGCGACCAACGCGAGCAGGGCGAAATACACCCCGGCATGTACACGGCCATCCTCCATCAGCAACGGCAGACGACTGGCGTCACCGAACATCGCCGACTCGGGAAAGTTGAACCCGGCCGGGTCCTTCAGCGGCCCGTGCACACAGAACAGCAACAGGTTCAGCGCGATGTAATTGAGCATGATGCTGGTGAGGATTTCATTGGCGTTGAAGCGCGTGCGCAACCACGCCGTCAGCCCGGCCCACGCGGCACCGGCGAGGGTGCCGGTGAGCAGGATCAGCACCAGCGCCCAGCGGCTTTGCATGTCGATGATGTTTACCGCCAACGCACTGCCGGCGAGTGCGCCAAGCAACAGTTGACCTTCGGCACCGATGTTCCAGATGCGCGCCTGATAAGCCACGGCCAGCCCGAGTGCGCAGAGCAGAATCGGCAACGCCTTGACCAGCAATTCGGAGACGCCATACAGGTCGCTGATCGGTGCAATCAACAGGGTGTGCAAGGTGTGCAGCGGATCATGACCGAGGGCCATAAACAGCAGCGAACCGCAGCCCAGTGTCAGTAGCGCCGCCAACAGCGGCGAGCACCACAGCATCAGGCGCGATTGCTGGCCACGGGGTTCGAGGGAAAGCAGCATGTGAATAACTCCGTTAAGCCGTGGCGGATGAAGGGGGATTGTCGAACTGGCCGGCCATCCAGCCGCCGACATCGCTCAATAAAGTGTCCGCCGTGTTGTGCAGGGCTGACAGGCGTCCCCCGCACAATGCACCGAGGCGGTCGCTGATCTGGAACAGTTCGTCGAGGTCTTCGGAGATCACCAGAATCGCCGCACCGGCATCGCGCAACGCGATCAGCGCACGGTGGATCGTCGCGGCCGCGCCGACATCCACGCCCCAGGTCGGGTGCGCGGCAATCAGCAGCTTCGGTTGCTGGAGGATTTCCCGGCCGATGATGAATTTCTGCAGATTACCGCCGGACAGGCTGCGCGCAGCGGTTTGTGTATCCGGGGTTTTCACGCCGAAACGCTGAATGATCTGCTGAGCAAGGGCTTCGACTTTGCCGCGCGCGATCAAGCCGTTGCTGACCAGCCCTTGTTGAAACGCCGTCAGCAGGGCGTTGTCCGCCAGATTCAGTTCCGGCACCGCGCCATGCCCGAGACGGTCGGCGGGGACGAATGCCAGACCGAGTTTGCGTCGTGCATCCGGGCGTAAATCGGCGACCGCGTGTGCGCCAAACCGAATCGTCGCGGCCTCGGCGCGGGGCAGGGTGTGCTCACCGCTGAGCAGGGCCAGCAGTTCATCCTGCCCATTGCCCGCCACCCCGGCGATGCCGACAATTTCACCGCTGCGCACTTGCACGTCGATATCGCTGAGTGAGCAGCCGAACGGGTCCGGGTTGTGCCAGTTCAAGCCCGCCACCTGTAAAAACGCCGCGCCGCCACTGACTTTCGGGTAGTCGCCGATCAACGCTGCCGCCTCGCCCACCATCAGTTGCGCCAACTGTTGATCCGAGCATTCGGCCGGTACGCAATGCCCGGCCACGCGGCCACCGCGCAACACTGTGGCGCTGTGGCACAAGGCGCGCACTTCCGCGAGTTTGTGGCTGATAAACAGAATGCTGCAGCCCTCGGCCGCAAGGCGGCGCAGAGTGACAAACAGGTCGTCGGCTTCTTGCGGTGTCAGCACCGAGGTCGGTTCGTCGAGGATCAACAGACGAATGTCTTGCATCAGGCAGCGCACAATCTCCACCCGTTGTCGCTCGCCGATCGACAGGCTGTGGACAAGTCGCTCCGGCTCCAGCGCCATGCCGTAGCGCCGTGAGACTTCACGGATCTTCGGCTCCAGCTGTTTCGGCGTGCCGGCCTTCGCGCCCATTGCCAGGGCAATGTTTTGCGCCACGCTGAGGGTTTCGAACAACGAGAAATGCTGGAACACCATGCCGATCCCCAGTTGCCGCGCTTGCGCCGGGTTGCGCACGGTCACGCGCTGACCGTGCCAGTGCATCTCGCCGGCGTCGGCCTGGGTGACGCCGTAGATGATCTTCATCAACGTGCTCTTACCGGCGCCGTTTTCACCGAGCAGCGCATGGATTTCTCCGGGGGCGATCGTGAGATCAAGGGCGTCGTTGGCCAGACAACCGGGGTAGCGTTTGCTGATATGGCGCAGTTGCAGGCGCGGGAGGGGAGGCGCGATAGGCATGACAGGCTCGACTGGCTTGGAGTTGTGCCTGTGGATAAAGCAATTTCCTGGCCATTGAGTCAGGAACCGCCGGTGCCGCTGCATTAAGGCACCTTGGGTAGAGCATTCGCCGGCAAATCGCAGGGTTGCCTGGCACCAATGCAGAGCAAAGCCGTTGATCCGGCTCCAGTTTTGCCCGCTGGCAACTGATCAAAAAACGAACAATTGCGTGGGAGCTATGCAGAACCTGCGACTGCGCCAGCCATGAACGGGTTATCCACAGGTTGCTCCACAGTATTTGTGCGCAAGCTTCCCGCCGAGGCATAAGCACGGTGGTGCTTTCTTCCAATGGCGATAAACACGGCTAACTGATTGTTTCTGCGTGAAATTTCCGTTTCATTGCGAGGATTGAACGAAAAGTGAACAAACCGCGCAAAGCCACGTGACAGAAGGGTTACAGCGGTATGTGCTCAGGTTATCCACAGTTGGGTGCACAGCGGATGTGGGCAACTCTGGGGAATAAGGCATTTCGGGGTCGCCCCAAAAGATCGCAGCCGTGCTGTTAACGCTGCAGCAGAATCCGCCCCCGACTCAAATCCGCCAACTGCGTTTGCAGCAACTGAATCTGCGCCTCACCCACCGCCAGCTGCAATTCAACACCATTGGCGGTGAACTTTTCTTCCACCACCAGTCCGCCCAGATCCGCCACCCGCAGCTTCACCAGCGGCAACTCGGCAAAGCCGCAGGCACAGCGCAGCGGCACGCGGCTGATCAACTCGGTTTTTTCCGCGTTTTGCAGGCACTTGTTCGCGCCGCCGCCGTAGGCTCGGGCCAATCCGCCAGTGCCCAGTTGAATGCCGCCGTACCAGCGGATCACCAGCACCGCGACCTGATCGCAATCCTGCGCCTCGATCGCCGCCAGAATCGGCCGCCCGGCGGTGCCACCGGGTTCGCCATCGTCGTTGCTGCGGTACTGGTCGCCGAGCTTCCACGCCCAGCAGTTATGCGAAGCGTTCAAGTCGCTATGTTGCTCGAAGAACGCCTGCGCGTCGGCAGGGCTGCTGATCGGTGCGGCGAAGGTGATAAAGCGGCTTTTGCGAATCTCTTCGCGGTACTCGCACAAGCCGCTGAGGGTGAAAGGCATAAAACGTCTTATACAGAAGGAGTGAGGCCGCAGCCTTTGAGAATGATGCGGATCAGGTTGTTGCCGGCGTCTTCCATGTCCTGTTTGGTCAGCTTGCTGCGTCCGCTGACCCGACAGATCTGCGTGGCGAAGTCAGCGTAATGCTGCGTGCTGCCCCACAGCAGGAAGATCAGGTGCACCGGATCGACCGGGTCCATTTTGCCTGCATCTATCCACGCCTGAAACACGGCGGCCCGACCGTTGAACCAGGCGCGGTAATCCTGGTTGAAATATTCGCTCAGGCATTCACCGCCGCTGATCACCTCCATCGCGAAAATCCGCGAAGCCTGTGGCTGGCGACGGGAGAACTCCATCTTCGCGCGAATGTAGCGAGTCAGCGCTTCGGCCGGATCGTCCTCGGCGGTGAGGGTGTTGAAGGTGCTGTCCCACAGCTCGATGATGTTGCTCAGCACCGCCACGTACAACCCCAACTTGTTGGTGAAGTAGTAATGCAGGTTCGCCTTGGGCAACCCGGCATTCTGGGCAATGGTGTTCATGCTGGTGCCTTTGTACCCGTGACGGGCGAACTCGTCTTCGGCGGCTTTGAGGATGGTCTCTTCGTTCTTCTGACGAATGCGGCTGGCGGGTTTGCCGCCGTGGGCTGGGACTTCAAAGGTCATAGGCACTTCCGGGTTTGTCTGTGGGTGCAACCAGTTGCGTTGATAGCGCACCCACAGGGATCCGACAAGTCCTGATGCAATAAAACCGTTACGCCTGTTCGATCTTGTTCAGTGGCGCCGGCACTTGTCTGGTCGTCGATGTGGACTCTGGCAGCAACAGGCAGAGGCTGATTGCCGTCAGGCCACCGCTGGTGATCGCCGAGTCGAACAGGTTCTGTACCAGTTTTGGCAGCAAGTGCAGCAGGTTCGGTTGCGCTGCGATGCCCAGGCCGACCCCGAACGACGTGGCAATAATCAACATGCTGCGTCGATCCAGCGGCGACTGCGCGAGGATACGCACGCCGGCCGCCGCAACCGCACCGAACATCACCAGTGTTGCGCCGCCGAGCACCGGTTTCGGAATCTGTTGCAGCACCGCGCCGATCATGGGGAACAGGCCGAGACAGAACAGAATCGCGCCGATGTACAGCCCGACGTAACGGCTGGCCACGCCGGTCAACTGGATCACGCCGTTGTTCTGCGCGAACGTCGTATTGGGGAAGGCACTGAAGGTGGCAGCGATCAAGCAACTCACGCCGTCGCCCAATACACCGCCGCGCAAACGGCTTATATAAGAAGGGCCGCTGATGGGCTGGCGGGCGAGCATGCAGTTGGCTGTGAGGTCGCCGACGGTTTCGATGGTGCTGATCAGATAAATCAGCGCGACGGGCAGGAAAGCCGTCCAGTCGAAACTGAAACCGAACTTGAATGGCGTAGGAAGGCTGACCAGTGGCAAGTCAGGCAATGGCTGCGGCACCAGTTTCCCACTGAACCACGCGGCCAGACTGCCCAGCACCAAACCGATGATGATCGCCGAGAGTCTTACCCACGGCGTGTTCGAGCGGTTGAGCAGGATGATCGTCAGCAGCACGAACACCCCCAGTGCCAGATTGCCCGGTGCACCAAAGTCAGGTGCATTGAAACCACCGCCCAGGTCTGTGATGCCGACCTTGATCAGGCTGATGCCGATCAGGGTGATGACAATCCCGGTCACCAGCGGTGTCACGACCCGGCGCAATTGGCCAATGAAACGGCTGAGGACGATCTGCACCACGGCGCCGAAAAAGCACACGCCGAAAACCATCGCCAGAATGTCTTCCGGGCTGCCGCCGCGTTGCTTGACCAGAAACCCGGCAGAGAGCACCGCGCCAAGAAACGCAAAACTGGTGCCCTGCAAACAGATCATCCCGGCGCCGATCCCGAACGGGCGGCGCGCCTGAATAAAAGTGCCGACCCCGGACACCATCAGCGCCATGCTGATCAGGTAAGGCAGATACGCGGTCAAGCCAAGCGCAGAGCCGATCACCAGCGGCGGGGTGATGATGCCGACGAAACTGGCGAGTACGTGCTGTAGCGCGGCAAGAATGGCGGCCAGGGGAGTGGGGCGATCGTCGAGGCCGTAGATCAGTTCGCTGGATGGTTCAGAATCTGGCTGCATGGTTTTGGTTTCTTGTTCAGGGATCGAGTTCACCCTCCACTGCAAAAACCTGTCCACTTGCTCAGCTTTATGGTTGTACACCTTCCAATGCAGGAGTTGCCGAAGGCTGCGATCCTTTGATTTTGCTGTTCGAGGCCGAAGCGGTTGATCCTGGGTTTATATTTTCAACGCGTTGCCGCCAGGCTCTCGAGAAAGCTTTCCAGCACCAAATGAGGGCGCCTGCCCTTGCGCGTGACCGATGCGAGGCTCAGGTCGTAGAACCGCGTCGTCGATTTCAGCGCACGCAAGCGCCCTTGTTGAACCCACAGGCTGGCGTAATGATCCGGCAGATAACCGATATAACGCCCGGTCAAAATCAGAAACGCCATACCCTCACGGTCAGACGCACTGGCGGTGCAGTTGAGCGCCTGGTAATGCGCCTGAATCTCCGCCGGCAAACGAAACGTCGGGGCAATCGCGTCCTGGTCATTAAGGCGCTGGTCTTCCAGTTGCTTGTCATCGACATAAAACAACGGATGACCCACCGCGCAGTACAGCAGCGAGCGCTCGCTGTACAACGGCTGATACTCCAGCCCCGACAACGCACTGGCCTGGGGTACCACGCCGACATGCAGGCGGCCGTCGAGCACGCCTTGTTCGACTTCATTGGGGGCAATCATGCGGATCTGGATCTGCACGTCCGGCCCGCGTTCTTTCAATTGCGCCAGAGCGTGGGTGATGCGCATGTGGGGCAGGGTGACGAGGTTGTCGGTCAGGCCGATGATCAACTCGCCGCGCAGGTGCTGATGCAGACCATTGACCTCGGTGCGGAAACTCTCCAGTGCACTTAACAGTTGCAGCGCCGACTGATAAACCTCACGCCCTTCTTCGGTCAGCGAGAACCCGGCGCGTCCGCGCTGGCATAGACGCAGGCCGAGGCGCTGCTCCAGATCGCTCATCTGCTGGCTGATCGCCGAGCGGCCGATGCCGAGCACGGTTTCCGCTGCCGAAAAGCCGCCGCACTCCACCACACTGCGGAAAATCCGTAGCAGGCGAATATCAAAGTCACTGACCTGAGCCAGTGGATCGGGGCGACGGCTGCTCATAAAGTTGCGCTCATTGTTTAGCAGGGATCTAACTGAAGGTTAGAAAAGTTGGATTTCACCGACTTTATCGCCGTGGCAATTTAGCTGCAACAACGCTTTCTATCTCCCTGACGCTTATGCCCTGCGAGGTTTTGCCCGATGAACATGCCTGAAAACGCGCCGTCGCCACTGGCCAGCCAACTGAAGCTGGACGCGCACTGGATGCCGTACACCGCCAACCGCAACTTCCAGCGCGATCCGCGTCTGATCGTCGGTGCCGAAGGCAGCTGGCTGTTCGATGACAAGGGCCGCAAGATCTACGATTCGCTGTCCGGTCTGTGGACCTGCGGTGCTGGTCATACCCGCAAGGAAATCCAGGAAGCTGTCGCCAAACAACTGGGCACTCTCGATTACTCGCCGGGCTTCCAGTACGGCCATCCGCTGTCGTTCCAGTTGGCCGAGAAAATCACTGACCTGACCCCGGGCAATCTGAACCACGTGTTCTTCACCGACTCCGGTTCCGAGTGCGCCGACACCGCGGTGAAAATGGTCCGTGCGTACTGGCGCCTGAAAGGTCAGGCGACCAAGACCAAAATGATCGGCCGTGCTCGTGGTTACCACGGTGTGAACATCGCCGGCACCAGCCTCGGCGGCGTCAATGGCAACCGCAAGCTGTTCGGTCAGGCGATGATGGACGTCGATCACCTGCCCCACACCTTGCTGGCCAGCAACGCGTTCTCCCGTGGCATGCCGGAGCAGGGCGGTATCGCCCTGGCCGATGAACTGTTGAAGTTGATCGAACTGCACGACGCCTCGAACATCGCGGCGGTATTCGTAGAGCCAATGGCCGGTTCCGCTGGCGTATTGGTGCCGCCACAGGGTTATCTGAAGCGTCTGCGCGAAATCTGCGATCAGCACAACATCCTGCTGGTGTTCGACGAAGTGATCACCGGTTTTGGCCGCACCGGTTCGATGTTCGGCGCTGAAAGCTTTGGCGTGACCCCGGACCTGATGTGCATCGCCAAGCAGGTCACCAACGGCGCGATCCCGATGGGCGCGGTGATTGCCAGCTCCGAGATCTACCAGACCTTCATGAATCAGCCGACCCCGGAATACGCCGTGGAATTCCCGCACGGCTACACCTACTCGGCGCACCCGGTGGCGTGCGCCGCTGGCCTGGCGGCACTCGATCTGCTGCAAAAGGAAAACCTGGTGCAGAGCGTGGCCGAGGTTGCACCGCATTTCGAGAACGCGTTGCACGGCCTGAAAGGTTCGAAGAACGTCATCGACATCCGTAACTATGGCCTGGCTGGTGCGATCCAGATTGCCCATCGTGATGGCGACGCCATCGTGCGTCCGTTCGAAGCCGGCATGGCCCTGTGGAAAGCCGGGTTCTACGTGCGCTTCGGCGGCGACACCCTGCAGTTCGGCCCAACCTTCAACAGCAAGCCGCAAGACCTCGATCGTCTGTTCGACGCGGTTGGCGAAGTGCTGAACAAGCTCGACTGATTTACGCATGACCTGTAGGAGCCGAGCTTGCTTGCGAAGGTGCACTGAAGCGCGCCGATGCAGTTCGGTTCCGACCCAAAGCTACCTATATATAGAAGGCGCTCCCTGGCGGGCGCCCAGCGTACAAAATTCAGGAGTCCCCCGATGAGCGTTATCCCGCATTTGATCAATGGCGAACTGGTGACCGAGAACGGTCGCGCGGTTGATGTGTTCAACCCGTCTACCGGTCAGGCGATCCACAAGCTGCCACTGGCCAGCCAGGCAACCATCCAGAAAGCCATTGATGCCGCCAAGGCTGCGTTCCCGGCGTGGCGCAACACGCCACCGGCCAAGCGCGCCCAGGTGATGTTCCGCTTCAAGCAACTGCTGGAGCAGAACGAAGCGCGCATCTCGCAATTGATCAGCGAGGAACATGGCAAGACCCTGGAAGACGCTGCCGGTGAATTGAAACGCGGTATCGAGAACGTCGAGTTCGCCTGCGCCGCCCCGGAAATTCTCAAGGGTGAGTACAGCCGCAACGTCGGCCCGAACATCGACGCCTGGTCGGACTTTCAGCCATTGGGCATTGTTGCCGGTATCACCCCGTTCAACTTCCCGGCGATGGTGCCACTGTGGATGTACCCGCTGGCGATCGTCTGCGGCAACTGCTTCATTCTCAAGCCATCCGAACGCGATCCAAGTTCGACCCTGCTGATCGCTCAACTGCTGCTGGAAGCCGGCCTGCCGAAAGGCGTGATGAGCGTGGTGCATGGTGACAAGACTGCCGTTGACGCGTTGATCGAAGCGCCGGAAGTCAAGGCGCTGAGCTTCGTCGGTTCGACGCCGATTGCCGAGTACATCTATGCCGAAGGCACCAAGCGCGGCAAGCGCGTTCAGGCTCTCGGCGGCGCGAAGAACCACGCGGTGCTGATGCCGGATGCCGATCTGGACAACGCCGTCAGCGCACTGATGGGCGCGGCCTATGGTTCCTGCGGCGAGCGCTGCATGGCGATCTCGGTAGCGGTGTGTGTGGGCGACCAGGTGGCCGATGCGCTGGTGGCGAAACTGGTTCCACAGATCAAGGCACTTAAAATCGGTGCCGGCACTTCGTGCGGTCTGGACATGGGCCCGCTGGTCACCGGTCAGGCGCGCGACAAAGTCAGCGGTTATGTCGATGACGGCGTAGCCGCAGGCGCGACCCTGGTGGTCGACGGTCGTGGTCTGAGCGTGGCGGGTCATGAGGAAGGCTTCTTCCTCGGTGGCTGCCTGTTCGACAACGTCACCCCGCAAATGCGCATCTATAAAGAAGAGATCTTCGGTCCGGTACTGTGCGTCGTTCGGGTAAACAGCCTGGAAGAGGCGATGCAACTGATCAACGATCACGAATACGGTAACGGCACCTGCATTTTCACCCGTGACGGTGAAGCGGCGCGTCTGTTCTGCGACGAAATCGAAGTCGGCATGGTCGGCGTCAACGTACCGTTGCCGGTGCCGGTGGCTTACCACAGCTTTGGCGGCTGGAAGCGTTCGCTGTTCGGCGACTTGCATGCTTATGGTCCGGATGGTGTGCGCTTCTATACGCGTCGCAAGGCTATTACCCAGCGTTGGCCACAGCGTGCGAGCCACGAAGCTTCACAGTTCGCGTTCCCCAGCTTGTAACTGGAAGGGATGACCAAGGCCGACCTTTAAAGGTCGGCCTTGGTGTTTTCGGGCTTTTTTGACCGATATGACAAAATTATGAAAATAGGGGTTGACGGCGAATTCTGGAAGTCTATAATTCGCCCCACTTCCGGCGCAGTCGAAACGGAAAACTCCTTGAGATTCAATGAGTTACGCAGTTTTCGACAGCGGCTTGCTTCAGATCATCGAAGCCTGGAAGGAGTTGGAAATGCCGGTTGATCTGGTGCTTTCAACGGTTCGATCTTCTCGGTCGAAAGCGGAGAAAAAGAGGTGTTGACAACAGCGAGTAACGCTGTAGAATTCGCCTCCCGCTAACGAGAGATCGGAAGCGCAAGTGGTTGAAGTTGT
>NZ_JARKMT010000005.1:81918-367442 GCF_037626295.1 Pseudomonas sp. LF-5 | reverse complement strand
ACTCGCACACGCAACTGGAAGCTGGCAGATGCCGTTTACTTAAATCCTGAGCGCCCTGAAATTAAGGGCGCAATGGACTAGCAACCGTAAGACCAAGGCGACAGTTACCTTGACACGTACCGGTTTGTAAAAAAAGTGAGTCGCCGTAAGGGCGAAACCGTAATAAGCCATCACCGCAGCAACGGATATTCACCCAAAAAGCCCAGACAACAAAAAGGCGCCCGAAGGCGCCCTCTTGATCTAAGGCCGTCAGGCCATTTCTGCGGTAGTTTCGAAGTCAAACGTCAACTCACCATCCTTGATGTCGATGTGCACCACACCGCCATGCTCGGCCAGCTCGCCAAACAGAATCTCCTCCGCCAGCGGACGCTTGATCTTGTCCTGGATCAGACGCGCCATCGGACGTGCGCCCATCGCCGAATCATAACCACCCGCCGCCAGCCAACTACGCGCGGCATCAGTGACCTCAAGCAGCACACGCTTGTCTTCCAGCTGCGCCTGAAGCTCGGTAAGGAACTTGTCCACCACGCTTTTGATGACCTCATGACTGAGGCGACCAAACTGGATAATGGTGTCCAGACGGTTACGGAACTCCGGCGTAAAGCTCTTCTTGATCACTTCCATCGCATCAGACGAGTGGTCCTGATGGGTGAAACCGATCGAAGCACGCGCCGCCGTTTCGGCACCGGCGTTGGTGGTCATGATCACGATCACGTTGCGGAAGTCCGCCTTGCGCCCGTTATTGTCGGTCAGCGTACCGTGGTCCATTACCTGCAACAGCAGGTTGAAGACTTCGGGGTGCGCCTTCTCGATTTCGTCGAGCAACAACACGCAGTGCGGCTGCTTGGTGATCGCTTCGGTCAACAGACCGCCCTGATCGAACCCGACATAACCCGGAGGCGCACCAATCAGACGCGATACGGTGTGACGCTCCATGTATTCGGACATGTCGAAGCGCACCAGCTCGATCCCCAAGGCCTTGGCCAATTGCCGCGCGGCCTCGGTTTTACCGACACCGGTAGGACCTGCGAAGAGGAATGAACCGACTGGCTTGTCAGGCGACTTGAGCCCGGCACGCGACAGCTTGATCGCAGTCGACAGCGAGTCGATCGCTGCGTCCTGACCAAACACCGTCAGCTTCAGGTCGCGCTCCAGGTTACGCAGCAGTTCCTTGTCGGAACTGGTGACGTGTTTTGGCGGAATCCGCGCGATTTTCGCCACAATGTCTTCGACCTGCGGCACTTCGATACGCTTGACGCGCATCTCGACCGGTTGCAGACGCTGGTAGGCGCCCGCCTCGTCGATCACGTCGATGGCCTTGTCCGGCATATGCCGGTCATTGATGTAGCGCGATGCCAGTTCAGCAGCGGCGCGCAACGACTCATCGCTGTACTCGATATTGTGGTGCTGCTCGAAACGCCCTTTCAGGCCACGCAGGATACCGATGGTGTCTTCCACCGACGGCTCGACCACATCGACTTTCTGGAAGCGACGCGCCAAGGCACGATCCTTCTCGAAGATGCCGCGGAATTCCTGGAACGTGGTCGAACCGATGCAACGAATGTCACCAGACGAGAGCAATGGCTTGAGCAGGTTCGAGGCATCCATCACGCCACCGGACGCAGCACCCGCACCGATGATGGTGTGGATTTCGTCGATGAACAGGATCGCCTGCGGACGTTTTTTCAGTTCATTGAGCAGCGCCTTGAAGCGCTTCTCGAAATCGCCGCGATACTTGGTGCCCGCGAGCAGAGCACCGAGGTCGAGGGAATACACGACGCTGTTGGCCAGCAGGTCCGGCACCTGGTTGTCGACAATGCGCTTGGCCAGACCTTCGGCAATCGCGGTTTTACCCACGCCCGCCTCGCCGACCAGCAGCGGATTGTTTTTACGCCGGCGCGCAAGAATCTGCGCCACACGCTCGACTTCCATTTCGCGGCCGACCAGCGGGTCAATGCGACCCTGGCGCGCAAGTTCGTTGAGGTTGCTGGCATAAGCATCCAGAGGATTGCCTGAAGAAGAAGACTCACCGCCCTCGTCGTCCTGCATATCTTGTTCACCTTCAGAGTGATCGCCATGCCCCGGCACTTTGGAAATGCCGTGAGCGATGTAGTTGACGACATCAATGCGCGCCACGCTCTGCTGTTTCAGCAGGAACACGGCCTGACTCTCTTGCTCACTGAAGATTGCAACCAGCACGTTAGCGCCGGTTACTTCGCGTTTGCCCGAGCTCTGTACGTGGAAAACAGCACGTTGCAGTACACGCTGGAAGCCCAGGGTTGGCTGGGTTTCGCGATCTTCGTCATGAACGGGGATCAATGGCGTGGTGGAGTCGATGAACTCCTGCAGGTCATGCTTGAGTTTGTCGAGGTTTGCGCCGCAGGCACGCAAAACGGTGGCGGCAGCCTCATTGTCCAATAGGGCCAGCAAAAGGTGTTCGACGGTCATGAATTCATGACGCTTCGAACGAGCCTCCTTGAAGGCTAGATTGAGGGTGACTTCGAGCTCGCGGTTTAACATAGCTTCACCTCATACCCAAGTGGTCGGCGATTAACCGTCCTTCTCGATTTCACAGAGTAGCGGATGCTGGCTTTCCCTGGCGTACTGGTTGACCTGCATGGCCTTTGTCTCGGCGATGTCGCGGGTAAACACTCCACATACTGCCCGTCCTTCTGTGTGGACGGCCAGCATGACCTTGGTCGCCAGCTCGCGATTCAGGTTAAAAAACACCTCGAGCACTTCGACGACGAAATCCATCGGTGTGTAGTCATCATTAAACAAAACCACCTTGTACATCGGCGGCGCCTGTAACGCAGGCTTTGCTTCCTGAACAGCAACGCCTGCCGAATCGTCGTCGTGCTCCTCTGGAAGATCCTTTTGGAGAAGCGGGCGATCCTGATTGAATGTTAGTCGAATCTGGCTGATTGCATGCATGGAAAGAAAGGTTCTTCAGTTGTGCAAATACAGTGGTGGGGGCGGCTGTCCACGTTTTCAACTCCGACTGCCCGGTCACCTTGACTATCGGGAAAACGGTGTTACAACCAATAGAGCCCACAGTGGGTAAAAAAGATCCGCGGAGTCAATTCTTTTACGGATTAGATTGCGGATGAATTGGATGATACTCCAGCGATGGAGTCTGGTGCAGAGGGATTTGAGCATGGCTGTCGGCAAGGTCAAGTGGTTCAACAATGCCAAGGGATTCGGCTTTATCAATACCGATGCCCGTGAAGGCCGCGATGAGGATGGCAAAGAGATCGACTTCTTTGCGCATTACTCCGCCATCGAGATGGACGGGTACAGAACCCTCAAGGCAGGGCAAGCCGTCAGGTTTGAGATTGTGCAAGGCCCCAAAGGCCTGCATGCGACCAAGATTGAAAGCGTCGAGACCGTGGGAGACGCCGTCTCGACTGCCGTCCAGCAGCAATCGGTAACCAGCTGACTCGACTGAACCACCTGCCAGAAAAAAACGCCCGGCTCGATCACTCGAGCCGGGCGTTTTTGGTTACAGCCGCTTTCATTTACATATGCGAAATCAGCGCATCACCGAAGCCCGAAGACGAAACCAGCTTGGCCCCATCCATCAGACGCTCGAAGTCATAGGTCACGGTTTTCGCACCAATGGCGCCGTTGGTGCCTTTGATGATCAGATCCGCCGCCTCAGTCCAGCCCATGTGACGCAGCATCATTTCCGCCGAGAGAATCAGCGAACCCGGGTTGACCTGGTCCTTGCCGGCGTACTTCGGCGCGGTGCCGTGGGTCGCTTCGAACATCGCCACGGTGTCTGACAGGTTGGCGCCCGGTGCAATGCCGATACCCCCCACTTCCGCCGCCAGGGCATCGGAGAGGTAGTCGCCGTTGAGGTTCAGGGTCGCGATCACATCGTATTCGGCCGGGCGCAGCAGGATCTGCTGGAGCATGGCATCGGCGATGGCATCCTTGACCACAACGTTCTTGCCGGTTTTCGGATTCTTGAACTGCATCCACGGGCCACCGTCGAGCAGGGTCGCACCGAATTCTTCGGCCGCCACTTCATAGGCCCACTCTTTGAAGGCACCTTCGGTGAACTTCATGATGTTGCCTTTGTGCACGATGGTCAGCGAATCGCGGTCGTTATCGACCACATATTGCAGAGCCTTGCGCGCCAGACGCTTGGTGCCTTCCAGCGAAACCGGCTTGACGCCGATACCGCAGTTTTCGTCGAAACGGATCTTGGTGACGCCCATTTCTTCTTTAAGGAATTTGATGACCTTGGTGGCTTCCGGCGAACCGGCCTTCCACTCGATGCCAGCGTAGATGTCTTCGGAGTTCTCGCGGAAGATGGTCATGTCGACGTCGCCGGGCTTTTTAACCGGGCTTGGCACACCTTCGAACCAGCGCACCGGGCGCAGGCAGACGTACAGGTCGAGTTGCTGACGCAGGGCCACGTTCAGCGAGCGGATGCCGCCACCGACGGGAGTGGTCAGCGGGCCTTTGATGGAAACCACGTAATCCTTGACTGCATCCAGGGTTTCCTGAGGCAGCCAGGTGTCCTGATCGTAAACCTGAGTGGCTTTTTCCCCAGCGTAGACTTCCATCCAGGAAATCTTGCGTTTACCGCCGTATGCCTTTTGAACTGCAGCATCGACCACCTTGATCATCACCGGACTGATGTCGACACCAATGCCGTCACCTTCGATGAAGGGGATGATCGGGTTATCAGGAACATTGAGAGAATGGTCTGCATTGACGGTGATTTTGTCGCCGACGGCTGGAACCTGAATCTTCTTGTAACCCATGCTGAACTCCATTGTTTGGATTGAACATCTGGCTTGGTTCGAGCGTAACCCAGTTAAATCAACACGCAAACCCTCTGTTCGTGGCGCGCCTACATCTCGTTTCGTACAAGCCTGAAAGCAAAGGGAAAAGCGCCAAACTCAAGCATTCGCGACGACTCTACGCCCCACCCCGCCCTGCGACCTTTAGACCAATGGACGAGAATCGTTGCATATGAACCATCGGCAGATTGCCAGCTACCTATGTATAATGCCGCCCGCTGACCAAAGGGTCACGACGGCTGGCCTCTCTAGCACGAGACTTTCCGCCTGATTGGTCGGGTTGTTACCGCAGTCCGACTGCTTGACGCTCTACTGATGCACCCAACATCACCGCGAAGAATCTCGACATTCGGTTCATGGATGACTTTGAACGAACGCGCTTACCCGGCGCCCCTCGAGTTTCTGCGCACGCTTTAGCAAAGAAGAGAGAGTTAATCCGAATATGCCCACCCGCTCGAAGATCATCTATACCTTCACCGACGAAGCTCCAGCCCTCGCCACCTATTCCCTGCTGCCGATCATCGAGGCTTACACCGCCTCGGCCGATATCGCCGTGGAAACCCGCGATATCTCTCTTGCAGCACGTATTCTGGCCAGCTTCCCCGAGCAACTGGGCGACAAAGCCGTAGCCGACCACCTCGCCGAACTGGGCGACCTGGCCGTTACGCCTGAAGCCAACATCATCAAGCTGCCGAACATCAGTGCTTCGGTGCCACAGCTGCAAGCCGCGATCAAAGAGCTGCAAGCCCAGGGTTACAACCTGCCGGACTACCCGGAAGCCGTGACCAACGATGCCGAGAAAGAAGCCAAGGCGCGTTACGACAAGGTCAAGGGCAGCGCCGTGAACCCGGTTCTGCGTGAAGGCAACTCCGACCGCCGCGCTCCGCTGTCGGTTAAAAACTATGCGCGCAAGCACCCGCACAAAATGGGCGCCTGGGCCAAAGACTCCAAGTCCCACGTGGCTCACATGAGCACCGGCGATTTCTACGGCAGCGAAAAAGCTGCCCTGATCGACGCCGCTGACGCCGTGAAGATCGAGCTGATCGCCAAGGACGGTACTGCTACCGTTCTGAAAGAAAAAACCAGCGTTCAGGCCGGCGAGATCCTCGACTGCGCCGTAATGAGCAAAAACGCTCTGCGCGCATTCATCGCCGCTGAAATCGACAGCGCCAAGGCCCAAGGCGTGCTGCTGTCGGTGCACCTGAAAGCGACCATGATGAAGGTTTCCGACCCGATCATGTTCGGCCAGATCGTTGCCGAGTTCTATAAAGACGCCCTGACCAAGCACGCTGACGTGCTGGCCCAGATCGGCTTCAACCTGAACAACGGCATCGGCGACCTGTACGCACGCATCAAGGCCCTGCCGGCCGAGCAGCAAGCACAGATCGAAGCCGACATGGCAGCGGTCTACGCCGCTCGCCCTGCGCTGGCGATGGTCAACTCCGACAAAGGCATCACCAACCTGCACGTGCCGAGCGACGTCATTGTCGACGCCTCGATGCCAGCAATGATCCGTGACTCCGGCAAGATGTGGGGCACCGACGGTCAGTTGCACGACACCAAGGCAGTGATCCCGGATCGTTGCTACGCGACCATCTACCAGGCCGTGATCGAAGATTGCAAAGCCAACGGTGCGTTCGATCCGACCACCATGGGCAGCGTGCCAAACGTTGGCCTGATGGCGAAGAAAGCCGAAGAGTACGGTTCGCACGACAAGACCTTCCAGATCAAGGCTGACGGCGTGGTTCGCGTGACCGACAGCAAGGGCAAGCTGCTGATGGAGCAGGCTGTTGAAGCCGGCGACATCTTCCGCATGTGCCAGACCAAAGACGCGCCGATCCAGGACTGGGTCAAACTGGCCGTCAACCGTGCTCGCGCCAGCAGCACCCCGGCGATCTTCTGGCTGGACCCGATGCGCGCCCACGACGGCGTGGTGATCGAGAAAGTTCAGGCTTACCTGAAGGATCACGACACTACCGGTCTGGACATCCAGATCATGGCGCCGGTCGATGCCATGAAGTACACCCTGCAGCGCACTCGCGAAGGCAAGGACACCATTTCGGTAACCGGCAACGTCCTGCGCGACTACCTGACCGACCTGTTCCCGATCATGGAACTGGGCACCAGCGCCAAGATGCTGTCGATCGTGCCGCTGATGAACGGCGGTGGCCTGTTCGAAACCGGCGCCGGCGGTTCGGCACCGAAGCACGTGCAGCAACTGGTTGAAGAGAACTTCCTGCGTTGGGATTCGCTGGGCGAATTCCTCGCACTGGCAGCGTCCCTTGAGCACCTGGGTGTGAACTACAACAACCCGAAAGCGCTGGTGCTGTCGAAAACCCTGGATCAGGCCACCGGCCAGTTCCTCGACAACAACAAGTCGCCATCGCGCAAAGTCGGCAACATCGACAACCGCGGCAGCCACTTCTACCTGGCGCTGTACTGGGCTCAGGCCCTGGCCGCCCAGACCGAAGACGCTGCACTGCAAGCGCAGTTCGCGACCCTGGCCAAAACCCTGACCGAGAACGAGGCGACCATCGTTGCCGAGCTCAACGCCGTTCAGGGCAAGCCAGTGGACATCGGTGGTTACTACCACGCCGATGCCGAGCTGATCAGCAAGGCCATGCGCCCAAGCGCAACCTTCAACGCGGCGATTGCTGCGCTGGTTTAAGGTTGTAAAGGGAACATCACAAACCCCGGCCTTGTGCCGGGGTTTGTGTTTCCGGGTTTTATGATCACCACAAAACCCTGTGGGAGCTGGCTTGCCAGCGATGGCGGTTTATCATTCAACATTGATGTGACTGATCCATTGCTATCGCTGGCAAGCCAGCTCCCACAGGGTTCGGGTTTCAATATTCAACACCGAGGTCTACTCATGGAATGGCTCCCCCACATCACCGTCGCCACCATCGTCGAGGACAACGGCCGCTTCCTGATGGTCGAAGAGCACAAGGCCGGGCGTAACGTGCTGAACCAACCCGCCGGTCACCTCGACCCGGACGAAACCCTGATCGACGCCGCCGTGCGCGAGACCCTCGAAGAAACCGGCTGGGACGTCGAACCCACCGGCGTGATCGGCATTTACCTGTACACCGCGCCGAGCAACGGCGTGACTTACCAGCGTGTGTGCTTCAGCGCCAAAGCGGTGAAACACCACCCGGACTACCAACTGGACGATGGCATCGTCGGCGCCAAGTGGTTGACCCGCAGCGAATTAATCGCCCAGCGCGACAACTGGCGCAGCGAGCTGATCATCCGCTGCATCGACGATTATCTGGCCGGTCATCACTTCAGTCTCGAACTGATCCGCCCTTCTCTTTAGCCTTGAGGCCGTGAGCCTGATAGAATCGCGTCCTTTTTCAAGACACTCATTGAATCCCTATGCGTGATCCAGCCCCTTCTGACACATCCAAGAAGCGCGTCATTGTCGGCATGTCCGGCGGCGTGGACTCTTCCGTTTCCGCTCTCCTGCTGATCGAGCAGGGTTACGAGGTGGAAGGCCTGTTCATGAAGAACTGGGAAGAAGACGACGGAACGGAGTACTGCACCGCCATGGACGACCTGGCGGATGCCCAGGCTGTCTGCGACAAAATCGGTATCAAGCTGCACACCGCCAACTTCGCCGCCGAGTACTGGGACAACGTGTTCGAGCACTTCCTCGCCGAATACAAGGCCGGCCGTACGCCGAACCCGGACATCCTGTGCAACCGCGAGATCAAGTTCAAGGCGTTTCTCGACTACGCCATGATGCTCGGCGCCGACCTGATTGCTACCGGCCACTACGTGCGTCGCCGCGACATCGAAGGCCGCACCGAACTGCTCAAGGGCCTCGACCCGAACAAGGATCAGAGCTACTTCCTGCACGCCGTCGGCGGCGAACAGATTGCCAAGACCCTGTTCCCGGTCGGCGAACTGGAGAAGCCTGAAGTCCGCGCGATTGCCGAGAAATACGAGCTGGCGACCGCCAAGAAGAAGGATTCCACCGGGATCTGCTTTATTGGCGAACGCCGCTTCAGCGACTTCCTCAAGCAATACCTGCCGGCGCAACCGGGCGAAATCAAGACCACCGAAGGCGAAGTCATCGGCCGTCACCACGGCTTGATGTACCACACCATCGGTCAGCGCCAGGGCCTCGGTATCGGCGGTTTGAAAGACGCCGGCGACGAGCCGTGGTACGTGCTGCGCAAGGACCTGGACACCAACGAGCTGATCGTCGGCCAGGGCAACAACCATCCGTGGCTGTTCTCCAGCGCCCTGCTCGCTTCGGAAATCTATTGGGTCAACCCGATCGACCTGAGCCAGCCGCTGCGCCTGACCGCCAAAGTGCGTTATCGCCAGAGCGACCAGGCCTGCAGCCTGGAAAAAACCGCCAGCGGCTACCGCGCCGTGTTCGACGAACCGCAACGTGCGGTCACTCCAGGCCAGTCCGTGGTGTTCTACGACGGTGAAATCTGCCTCGGTGGCGGCGTGATCGAAGTCGCCGAGCCGTGGAGCGGCCAGGCATGAGCCCGACCCAGGAGCAACTGACCGCGCTGGGCGGCGTGTTTCTCGCCGCCGTGCTGGTTGACCGCATCGCCAAGACCGGCCAGACCAACGAGGCCGGCCTGAGCTGCATGCTCGGCAGCCTGCTGGTACGCGACCCCAAGGACACGCTCGACGTATACGGCGGCGACGATATCAATCTGCGCGAAGGTTATCGTGCGTTGATCGGCGCCCTTGAACGCGACCCGAGCACCTTGCAGCGCGAGCCGTTGCGTTATGCGCTGTCGATGCTCGGCCTGGAGCGGCAACTGGCCAAGCGTGGCGACATGCTCGACACCATCGGCAAGCGCCTGCCGCAGATCCAGTCGCAGGTCGAACACTTCGGCCCGGCCCACGAAAACGTGGTCGCTGCATGCGGCGCGCTGTATCAGGACACCCTGAGCACCTTGCGCCAACGCATTCAGGTGCACGGCGACATGCGCAACCTGCAGCAACCGAGCAACGCCTCGAAGATCCGCGCCCTGCTGCTCGCCGGCATCCGTTCGGCGCGCCTGTGGCGTCAGCTTGGCGGGCACCGCTGGCAGTTGGTGATCAGCCGGCGCAAGCTGCTCAAAGAGCTGTATCCGTTGATGCGCAGCGAGTAAATCGTCGCGCAATAAAAGTTTTGTAGTCTGTAGCGCGTAATACGCCGGTCAGTTGGCAACGGACCGGCGGATTTTTTCATGTATGATACGCGCCCCATTTCGTTGCCCGACTGTCCGAGAACACCCCATGCAGCTCTCTTCGCTCACTGCGGTTTCCCCTGTTGACGGCCGCTACGCCGGCAAAACCCAGGCCCTGCGCCCGATTTTCAGCGAGTACGGCCTGATCCGTGCCCGCGTCCTGGTTGAAGTGCGCTGGCTCCAGCGCCTGGCCGCCCACGCCGGTATCCCGGAAGTGCCAGCCTTCTCCGCCGAGGCCAACGCCGTTCTCAATGAACTGGCTGAAAACTTCTCGCTGGAGCACGCCGAGCGCGTCAAAGAGATCGAGCGCACCACCAACCACGACGTCAAGGCGATCGAATACCTGCTCAAGGAGCAGGCGGCCAAGCTGCCGGAGCTGGCCAAGGTCAGCGAGTTCATCCACTTTGCCTGCACCAGCGAAGACATCAACAACCTGTCCCACGCCCTGATGCTGCGCGAAGGCCGTGACGACGTGATGCTGCCGCTGATGCGCCAGACCGCCAATGCCATCCGCGAACTGGCGATCCGTTTCGCTGACGTGCCAATGCTGTCGCGCACCCACGGTCAACCGGCCTCCCCGACGACTTTGGGTAAAGAGCTGGCGAACGTGGTGTACCGTCTCGAGCGTCAGATCGCTCAAGTCGCTGCCGTACCGCTGCTGGGCAAAATCAACGGCGCTGTCGGCAACTACAACGCACACCTGTCGGCCTACCCGCAGATCGACTGGGAAGCCAATGCCCGCGCCTTCATCGAAGACGAACTGGGCCTGGGCTTCAACCCGTACACCACGCAGATCGAACCGCACGACTACATCGCCGAGCTGTTCGACGCCATTGCGCGCTTTAACACCATCCTGATCGACTTCGACCGCGACATCTGGGGCTACATCTCCCTGGGTTATTTCAAGCAGCGCACCATCGCTGGCGAAATCGGTTCGTCGACCATGCCGCACAAGGTCAACCCGATCGACTTCGAAAACTCCGAAGGCAACCTGGGTATCGCCAACGCCCTGTTCCAGCACCTGGCGAGCAAACTGCCGATTTCCCGCTGGCAGCGCGACCTGACCGACTCCACCGTACTGCGCAACCTCGGTGTCGGCTTCGCCCACAGCGTGATCGCGTACGAAGCCAGCCTCAAAGGCATCAGCAAGCTGGAACTCAACGAGCAGAAGATTGCCGCTGACCTCGACGCTTGCTGGGAAGTCCTGGCTGAGCCGATCCAGACCGTGATGCGCCGCTACAACATCGAAAACCCGTACGAGAAGCTGAAAGAACTGACCCGCGGCAAGGGCATCAGCCCTGAAGCGTTGCAGACTTTCATCGACGGCCTGGACATGCCAGCGCAAGCGAAAGCCGAGCTCAAGCAACTGACCCCGGCCAACTACATCGGCAACGCTGTAGCGCAAGCCAAACGCATCTGATCGACCGCTTGATCCGTTTGAGACGCCCGGCCGCGCCGGGCGTTTTTATTCCCGTCTGAAAAGTGCTTTTTTTCAATAGGTTACATATGAATTCCGATATTCCTCTTCAACTTCTGGGCGGCCTTACAGCACGCGAATTCCTGCGCGACTACTGGCAGAAAAAGCCACTGCTGATCCGTCAGGCGATTCCTGACTTCGAAAGCCCGATCGACGCCGACGAACTGGCCGGCCTGGCCCTGGAAGAAGAAGTCGAATCGCGTCTGGTGATCGAACACGGCGAGCGCCCATGGGAACTGCGTCGCGGCCCGTTTGCCGAAGACGAATTCAGCAAGCTGCCGGAAAAAGAGTGGACCCTGCTGGTGCAGGCCGTTGACCAGTTCGTCCCGGAAGTCAGCGAACTGCTGGAAAACTTCCGCTTCCTGCCGAGCTGGCGCGTCGACGACGTGATGATCAGCTTCGCCGCCCCGGGCGGCAGCGTCGGTCCGCACTTCGACAACTACGACGTGTTCCTGCTGCAAGGCCACGGCAAGCGCAACTGGAAAATCGGCCAGATGTGCGATTCCGAGAGCCCGCTGCTGCAACACGCCGACCTGCGCATCCTCGCCGAATTCCACGAGACCGAAGAGTGGGTACTGGAGCCGGGCGACATGCTCTACCTGCCGCCCCGTCTGGCCCATTGCGGTGTCGCGGTCGACAACTGCATGACCTACTCGGTCGGCTTCCGCGCACCGAGCGCTTCTGAAGTGCTGACCCACTTCACCGACTTCCTCAGCCAGTTCCTGACTGACGAAGAGCGCTACACCGATGCCGACGCACAACCGGCCGCTGACCCGCATCAGATTCAACACGACGCACTGGATCGCCTGAAAGCCCTGCTCGCCGAGCACATGAGCGACGAGCGTCTGCTGCTGACCTGGTTCGGCCAGTACATGACCGAGCCGCGCTATCCGGAACTGGTGGTGGGCCCGGAAGAAGTTGAAGAAGAAGACTTCCTCGCTGCGCTGCAGGACGGCGCGGTACTGATCCGCAACCCGAGCGCGCGCCTGGCCTGGTCGGAAGTCGATGACGACCTGCTGCTGTTCGCCAGCGGCCAGAGCCGTTATCTGCCGGGCAAACTGCGCGAACTGCTGAAGCTGATCTGCGCCGCCGACGCCCTGCACACCGACAACCTCGGCGACTGGCTGGACGACGAAGACGGTCGCGGCCTGCTGTGCGAACTGGTCAAGCAAGGCAGCCTGGGGTTCGCCGATGAATAAGATTCGCGTACGTGTCGCAGACTGGCAGAAGGACATCGCCGAGATCCGGCGCATTCGTGAAACGGTGTTCATCGCCGAACAATCGGTGCCACCCGAGCTGGAATGGGACGCGGATGACGCGACCGCCGTGCATTTTCTGGCGTTTGAAGGCGACTTTCCGATTGGCACTGCGCGCCTGTTGCCCGACGGGCACATTGGCCGGGTATCCGTGCTGAAAGACTGGCGCGGGATGAAGGTTGGTGATGCGCTGATGCAAGCGGTGATTGCTGAAGCTGAAGCGCGTGGCCTGCAGCAGCAGATGCTCAGTGCGCAGGTACAGGCCACGGCGTTCTATGAGCGCTTGGGCTTTAGCCTGGTCAGTGAGGAATTCCTTGAAGCCGGGATTCCGCATGTCGATATGGTTCGCCATTCGGCTTGAGACCGCGGCGCGGCGATCGCGAGCAGGCTCACTCCTACAATTGAAATGCGATTCCCTGTAGGAATGAGCCTGCTCGCGAAGAGGCCCGCAAGCACACCACAAAACGCCCCGACATCCGCCGATGCCGGGGCGTTTTGCTGTCTACGATTCAACTTGCACCACCGCGGGCCGACAAACTGGCAATATCAAGCCTTTCGAAAGCGGAGATAACGGACATGTCCCTACGCACCCTGCTCACCACCCTGCTGCTCGGTTGCAGCCTGTCGGTGATGGCAGCCACAGAAATCGTGCCCCTCAAGTACCGCACCAGCGCCGACATGCTGCCGATGGCGCAAGACTTCATCGGCAAGGACGGCCAGGTCAGCGCCTATGGCAATCAACTGATCATCAAGGCCGAGCCGGACAAGATTCAGGAGCTCAAGGCGCTGGTCACCCAGCTCGACACTGCACCCAAACGCTTGTTGATCACGGTCGACACCAACGAAAACAACGGCCGTGGCGATGAAGGCTACTCGGTCAACGGCGCGCCGCCGAACCAGACCCGGATCATCAGCCGCAGCACCGCCAGCCGCGACGGCGGCGTGCAGCAGGTACAGGCCACCGACGGCATGCCGGCGCTGATCCAGGTTGGCCAGAGCGTGCCGATCACCAGCAGCCAGACCAACTCCTATGGCGATTACAGCAGCCAGACGCAATATCGCAACGTCACCCAGGGTTTTTACGTGACGGCCAGCGTCACCGGCGACATCGTTCACCTGGCAATCAGTACCAACCGTGACCGCATGAGCCAGGAACGTCCCGATGTAGTGAACGTGCAAAGCACCGACACAACCGTCAGCGGACGCCTCGGCGAATGGATCACCCTCGCCGGCGTCAATCGCCAGACTCAGGCCGACCAACAGGGCCTGACCCGCAGCTACTCGACTCAAGGCCGGGATGACATGACCTTGCGGGTCAAAGTCGACGCGCTGGACTAAAGCACCGAAAACTGACTGATTAGTCGTATTAGACCAAAGATGTAGTGCTTGAAAAAAAGCACTACAAAACGTTTGACGAGGCAAAAAAGCAAAGGCATGATGGCCTCGCTCCCGCTAATCAGAGGCCCTGGCAAGGGCCTTCGAAGCGACGTTCGCACCTACCCCGCGAACCGCTTCGTGTCTGTACCGCCCACAAGGTGTGTTTGACGAGGTTGTCGACTGGAACGAAGTTGTCCCGAGGGACGGAAGCGTTATTAGGTAACCCGGCACCACACTGCAGTTCGTATGAAAGGCCCACGACGCCCCGATTGCGCCCGCCAGTTCGCCTTTACCTGCTCACTTTCCCCTCGAGCCCATCGTTCATCCCGTCGCCTCCCCCGCCGAACCCGACTTGACCACCTAAGCTTCTGGTCAGCGAGCGCAGGAATTTTCCACCGCAGAACAACTTTTCATAAAGACGCGACGAGGTTTATCTCCATGGCACTGACACGCGAACAGCAAATTGCAGCCCTTGAAAAAGACTGGGCTGAAAACCCGCGCTGGAAAGGCGTGACTCGCACTTATTCCGCTGCTGACGTCGTCCGTCTGCGTGGCTCGGTTCAACCTGAGCACACTTTCGCGAAAATGGGCGCCGAGAAGCTGTGGAACCTGGTCACCCAGGGTGCCAAGCCGTCCTTCCGCCCAGAGAAAGATTTCGTCAACTGCATGGGCGCCCTGACCGGCGGCCAGGCTGTTCAGCAAGTCAAGGCCGGTATCCAGGCGATCTACCTGTCGGGCTGGCAAGTGGCTGCGGACAACAACTCCGCCGAATCCATGTACCCGGACCAGTCGCTGTACCCGGTGGACTCAGTGCCAACCGTGGTCAAGCGCATCAACAATTCGTTCCGTCGCGCTGACCAGATCCAGTGGAAAGCCGGCAAGAACCCGGGCGACGAAGGCTACATCGACTACTTCGCGCCAATCGTGGCTGACGCCGAAGCCGGTTTCGGCGGCGTTCTGAACGCCTACGAGCTGATGAAGAGCATGATCGAAGCAGGCGCCGCCGGCGTTCACTTCGAAGACCAGCTGGCTTCCGTGAAGAAGTGCGGTCACATGGGCGGCAAAGTACTGGTTCCAACTCAGGAAGCCGTACAGAAGCTGACCGCTGCCCGTCTGGCTGCCGACGTTGCCGGTACTCCGACCATCATTCTGGCTCGTACCGACGCCAACGCGGCTGACCTGCTGACTTCCGACTGCGACCCCTACGACCAGCCGTTCGTGACTGGCGAGCGTACTCAGGAAGGTTTCTACAAGGTTCGCGCTGGCCTGGACCAAGCGATCGCCCGTGGCCTGGCTTACGCGCCGTATGCCGACCTGATCTGGTGCGAAACCGCCAAGCCGGATCTGGAAGAAGCCCGTCGCTTCGCTGAAGCGATCAAAAAGGAATACCCGGACCAACTGCTGTCGTACAACTGCTCGCCTTCCTTCAACTGGAAGAAAAACCTGGACGACGCGACCATCGCCAAGTTCCAGCGCGAACTGTCCGCCATGGGTTACAAGCATCAGTTCATCACCCTGGCCGGCATTCACAACATGTGGCACAGCATGTTCAACCTGGCGCACGACTACGCCCGCAACGACATGACTGCCTACGTGAAGCTGCAAGAGCAGGAATTCGCCGACGCCGCCAAGGGTTACACCTTCGTGGCTCACCAGCAGGAAGTGGGCACCGGCTACTTCGACGACATGACCACCGTGATTCAGGGTGGCTCGTCCTCGGTGACCGCGCTGACCGGTTCGACCGAAGAAGAACAGTTCCACTGATTCTGCTTCGCTGAGCAAACGGCCTTTGCGGATCGTATAGAAAGCTAACCGCAAAGCCGCAAGACTGACGCCCCGACTGATTCGGGGCGTTTTTTTGCCCAGGATTCAATGACCACCACAAATCCCTGTAGGAGTGAGCCTGCAGGGATCGGTGTCGTCCGGAGAAAACATTGATCCAGAGCGGTACAGATGTCAGAAAAATCCGCTAAAACGGACGCCACCGCTACTTGCAGTAACAGACATATAAGACAACTTTCTGTTTACTGCACCGCTAAACAGTTACAAAAGCACTCCAAACGATATCAATTATCATTTAGCAGCAACTATGTTCGTTACATTTCCTACAAAACATAATTCACACAAACCCGGCTAATGCCCGCAATGCATGGGCTGCAGGGCATTGGAGGTGCGCTATGTCCTTATTCCAATAAATAATTTCGCTATAGGAATTTTACTTGCAGGGTGTTTAGCCATAAAATCAGCGCGATTGATTGCTGCGACATATCGTCACTGCCTTATTTCTTTATCAAGCTCAGAGACCTTTGCTCTCTGTTAAGGATTACCAGCATGCCCGAAGCGACAGGACTCATGGCCCACAACTGGGGCTTTGCCATTTTCCTTCTGGGTGTAGTCGGCCTGTGTGCCTTCATGCTCGGCGTCTCCAGCCTCCTCGGGTCAAAAGCCTGGGGCCGCAGCAAAAACGAACCGTTCGAGTCCGGCATGCTACCTACCGGTGGCGCCCGCTTGCGGCTCTCAGCCAAATTCTATCTGGTCGCGATGCTGTTCGTGATCTTCGATATCGAAGCCCTCTTTCTCTTTGCATGGTCTGTGTCCGTCCGCGAAAGCGGCTGGACCGGATTCGTCGAAGCTCTCGTTTTCATAGCAATTCTGTTGGCAGGTCTTGTCTACCTGTTCCGAGTGGGCGCCCTTGACTGGGCTCCGGAAGCTCGTCGCAAGCGGCAGGCGAAGCTGAAACAATGAGGCTTTGGCAATGCAATACAATCTCACCAGAATCGACCCCGATGCTCCTAACGAGCAGTATCCGATTGGCGAACGGGAAACCGTTTCCGATCCGTTAGAGGATCAAGTCCACAAAAACATTTTCATGGGCAAGCTCGAAGACGTGCTGAGTGGCGCGGTCAACTGGGGGCGTAAAAACTCCCTGTGGCCGTACAACTTCGGCCTTTCGTGCTGCTACGTGGAAATGACCACCGCCTTCACGGCGCCCCACGACATCGCGCGCTTCGGCGCCGAAGTTATCCGGGCATCACCGCGTCAGGCCGACTTCATGGTTATCGCCGGTACCTGCTTCATCAAGATGGCGCCGATCATTCAGCGTCTCTACGAGCAGATGCTCGAGCCGAAGTGGGTAATCTCCATGGGTTCGTGCGCCAACTCCGGTGGCATGTACGACATCTACTCCGTAGTTCAAGGGGTGGACAAGTTCCTGCCCGTGGACGTCTACGTACCTGGCTGCCCGCCCCGTCCAGAAGCATTTCTGCAAGGCTTGATGCTGTTGCAGGAATCGATTGGCCAGGAGCGTCGCCCACTGTCCTGGGTCGTTGGTGATCAAGGCGTTTATCGCGCCGACATGCCTTCGCAGAAAGAACAGCGCCGCGAACAGCGAATCGCAGTCACCAACCTGCGCAGCCCTGACGAAGTCTGATCCAGATCTGTTCTTACAAAAGAAACGAGAAGCTGGCTTCATTCTTTACGTTGACCGAAAGCGAAAAAATAACCATGACTACAGGCAGCGCTCTGTACATCCCGCCTTATAAGGCAGACGACCAGGATGTGGTCGTCGAATTGAACAACCGTTTTGGCGCCGAAGCGTTCACCGCTCAGTCGACCCGCACCGGCATGCCGGTGCTGTGGGTGGCGCGCGCCAAACTTGTCGAAGTCCTGACCTTCCTGCGCAACCTGCCCAAGCCGTACGTCATGCTCTATGACCTGCACGGCGTGGACGAGCGTCTGCGCACCAAGCGTCAAGGGCTGCCATCGGGCGCCGACTTCACCGTGTTCTATCACCTCATGTCGCTCGAGCGTAATAGTGACGTGATGATCAAAGTCGCCTTGTCCGAAAGCGACCTGAGCTTGCCGACCGTCACCAGCATCTGGCCGAACGCCAACTGGTACGAGCGTGAAGTCTGGGACATGTACGGCATCGACTTCAAAGGCCACCCGCACCTGTCGCGCATCATGATGCCGCCGACCTGGGAAGGTCACCCGCTGCGCAAGGACTTCCCGGCACGCGCCACCGAATTCGATCCGTTCAGCCTCAACCTCGCCAAGCAACAGCTTGAGGAAGAAGCCGCGCGCTTCCGTCCTGAAGACTGGGGCATGAAGCGTTCCGGTGCCAACGAGGACTACATGTTCCTCAACCTGGGCCCGAACCACCCTTCCGCGCACGGTGCGTTCCGCATCATCCTGCAACTGGACGGTGAAGAGATCGTCGACTGCGTGCCGGACATCGGTTACCACCACCGTGGTGCCGAGAAGATGGCCGAGCGTCAGTCGTGGCACAGCTTCATCCCGTACACCGACCGTATCGACTACCTCGGCGGCGTGATGAACAACCTGCCGTACGTGCTCTCGGTCGAGAAGCTGGCCGGCATCAAGGTGCCCGAAAAGGTCGACGTCATCCGCATCATGATGGCCGAGTTCTTCCGGATCACCAGCCACCTGCTGTTCCTGGGCACCTACATTCAGGACGTTGGTGCGATGACTCCGGTGTTCTTCACCTTCACCGACCGCCAGAAGGCGTACACGGTGATCGAAGCCATCACCGGCTTCCGTCTGCACCCGGCCTGGTACCGCATCGGCGGCGTCGCGCACGATCTGCCGCGCGGCTGGGAAAAACTGGTGAAAGACTTCGTTGAGTGGCTGCCAAAACGCCTCGACGAGTACACCAAGGCCGCCCTGCAGAACAGCATCCTCAAGGGTCGGACCATCGGCGTTGCCCAGTACAACACCAAAGAGGCCCTGGAATGGGGCGTCACCGGTGCCGGCCTGCGTTCGACCGGTTGCGATTTCGACCTGCGTAAAGCGCGCCCGTACTCCGGCTACGAGAACTTCGAGTTCGAAGTACCGCTGGCTGCCAACGGCGATGCCTACGACCGCTGCATGGTCCGCGTCGAAGAGATGCGCCAGAGCATCAAGATCATCGACCAGTGCATGCGCAACATGCCGGAAGGCCCGTACAAGGCGGATCACCCGCTGACCACGCCGCCGCCGAAAGAGCGCACGCTGCAGCACATCGAAACCCTGATCACGCACTTCCTGCAGGTTTCGTGGGGCCCGGTCATGCCGGCCAACGAATCCTTCCAGATGATCGAAGCGACCAAGGGCATCAACAGTTATTACCTGACGAGCGACGGCGGCACCATGAGCTACCGTACCCGGATCCGTACTCCGAGCTTCCCGCACCTGCAGCAGATCCCTTCGGTGATCAAAGGCAGCATGGTCGCGGACTTGATTGCGTACCTGGGTAGTATCGACTTCGTTATGGCCGACGTGGACCGCTAAGCATGAACAGCACGCTTATCCAGACAGACCGTTTCACCTTGAGTGAAACCGAGCGCTCGGCCATCGAGCACGAGCTGCATCACTACGAAGACCCGCGCGCGGCGTCGATCGAAGCCCTGAAGATCGTTCAGAAGGAACGCGGCTGGGTGCCGGATGGCGCCCTGTACGCGATCGGCGAGATCCTCGGCATCCCGGCCAGCGACGTTGAAGGCGTGGCGACGTTCTATAGCCAGATCTTCCGTCAGCCGGTCGGCCGCCACATCATTCGCGTCTGCGACAGCATGGTCTGCTACATCGGCGGCCACGAGTCGGTGGTCAGCGAAATCCAGAACAATCTGGGCATCGGCCTGGGTCAGACCACCGCCGACGGTCGTTTCACCCTGCTGCCTGTCTGCTGCCTCGGCAACTGCGACAAGGCACCGGCGCTGATGATCGACGACGACACCTTTGGCGACGTGCAGCCTGCCGGCGTGGCCAAACTGCTCGAGGGCTACGTATGACCCTGACATCTTTCGGTCCTGCCAACCGCATCAAGCGTTCGGCCGAGACTCACCCGCTGACCTGGCGTCTGCGTGACGACGGCGAAGCCGTGTGGCTCGACGAATACCAGGCCAAGAACGGTTACGCCGCTGCGCGCAAGGCCTTCGCCGACATGGCTCAGGACGACATCGTCCAGACCGTGAAGGACGCAGGCTTGAAAGGTCGCGGCGGTGCAGGCTTCCCCACGGGCGTGAAGTGGGGCCTGATGCCCAAGGACGAATCCATCAACATCCGCTACTTGCTGTGCAACGCGGACGAGATGGAGCCGAACACCTGGAAAGACCGCATGCTGATGGAGCAACTGCCCCATCTGCTGATCGAAGGCATGCTGATCAGTGCCCGCGCCCTGAAAACCTACCGTGGCTACATCTTCCTGCGTGGCGAGTACACCACCGCCGCCAAGCACCTCAACCGTGCCGTGGAAGAAGCCAAGGCTGCTGGCCTTTTGGGTAAAAACATTCTGGGCAGCGGCTTCGATTTCGAGCTGTTCGTCCACACCGGCGCCGGGCGTTACATCTGCGGTGAAGAAACCGCACTGATCAACTCCCTCGAAGGCCGCCGCGCCAACCCGCGCTCCAAGCCGCCCTTCCCTGCCGCCGTGGGCGTGTGGGGCAAGCCGACCTGCGTGAACAACGTGGAAACCCTGTGCAACGTGCCGGCGATCATTGCCGACGGCGTTGACTGGTACAAATCGTTGGCCCGCGAAGGCAGCGAAGACATGGGCACCAAGCTCATGGGCTTCTCCGGCAAGGTCAAGAACCCTGGCCTGTGGGAACTGCCATTCGGCGTGACCGCTCGCGAGCTGTTCGAAGACTACGCCGGCGGCATGCGCGACGGTTACAAACTCAAGGCCTGGCAGCCAGGCGGTGCCGGTACCGGTTTCCTGTTGCCAGAACACCTCGACGCACAGATGTACGCCGGCGGCATCGCCAAAGTGGGCACCCGGATGGGTACCGGCCTGGCGATGGCGGTGGACGACAGCGTCAACATGGTGTCGCTGCTGCGCAACATGGAGCAGTTCTTCGCCCGCGAATCCTGCGGCTTCTGCACCCCGTGCCGTGATGGCCTGCCATGGAGCGTCAAGCTCTTGATGGCCATCGAAGAAGGCCGCGGTCAGCCAGGCGACATCGAGACCCTGCTGGGTCTGGTCGGCTTCCTCGGCCCAGGCAAGACCTTCTGTGCTCACGCACCGGGTGCCGTGGAGCCTTTGGGCAGTGCCATCAAATACTTCCGTCCAGAGTTCGAAGCCGGTATCGCGCCAGTCAGCGCCGCCGTCCCGCCTCTGGCAAGGCCGATCGTAGTCGGCGCGTAAACGCTTAAAAAGGCGAAGGGTCCGTGCCCTTCGCCTTTCGTCCGATGACGCCTTTCGGGGCTGACTGGATTCGGACGAATAACAAGATTCCATTAGCCACGCCCGCTGACACCGGGCCAACGAAGAACTTTGAACCATGGCCACTATCCACGTAGACGGCAAAGCGCTCGAAGTCGACGGGGCAGACAACCTGTTACAGGCATGTCTGTCGCTGGGCCTCGACATCCCTTATTTCTGCTGGCACCCCGCGCTTGGTAGCGTCGGGGCCTGCCGCCAGTGCGCGGTCAAGCAGTACACCGACGAGAACGACACCCGTGGTCGCATCGTCATGTCCTGCATGACGCCTGCCACCGACAACACCTGGATCTCCATCGACGATGAAGAATCCAAGGCGTTCCGCGCCAGTGTTGTCGAATGGCTGATGACCAACCACCCGCACGACTGCCCGGTGTGCGAGGAAGGCGGTCACTGCCACCTGCAAGACATGACCGTGATGACCGGCCACAACGAGCGCCGTTATCGCTTCACCAAACGCACCCACCAGAACCAGCAACTGGGCCCGTTCATTTCCCACGAAATGAACCGCTGCATCGCTTGCTACCGCTGCGTGCGTTTCTACAAGGATTACGCTGGCGGCACCGACCTCGGTGTGTTCGGTGCCCACGACAACGTGTACTTCGGTCGCGTTGAAGACGGCACCCTCGAAAGCGAGTTCTCCGGCAACCTCACCGAGGTCTGCCCGACCGGTGTGTTCACCGACAAGACGCACTCCGAGCGCTACAACCGCAAGTGGGACATGCAGTTCTCGCCGAGCATCTGCCATGGCTGCTCGAGCGGTTGCAACATCTCCCCGGGCGAACGTTACGGCGAGCTGCGTCGCATCGAAAACCGTTTCAACGGTTCGGTGAACCAGTACTTCCTGTGCGACCGTGGCCGTTTCGGTTATGGCTACGTCAACCGCACCGACCGTCCACGTCAGCCAATGCTGGCCGACGGCACCAAGCTGGGCCTGGATCAGGCGCTGGACAAGGCTGCCGATCTGCTGCGCGGGCGCAATATCGTCGGTATCGGTTCGCCGCGTGCCAGCCTCGAAAGCAACTACGCGTTGCGTGAGCTGGTCGGCGCCGAGCACTTCTACTCCGGTATCGAAGCCTCCGAGCTGGAGCGCATCCGTCTGGTCCTGCAAGTGCTGAAAGACAGCCCGCTGCCCGTGCCGAACATGCGCGACATCGAAGACCACGACGCGATCTTCGTCCTCGGTGAAGACCTGACCCAGACCGCAGCGCGTATGGCCCTGGCCCTGCGTCAGTCGGTCAAGGGCAAGGCTGAAGACATGGCCGAAGCCATGCGCGTTCAGCCGTGGCTCGACGCGGCGGTGAAGAACATCGGTCAGCACGAACTGAACCCGCTGTTCATCGCCAGCCTCGCTGAAACCAAGCTCGACGACATCGCCGAAGAATGCGTACACGCCGCTCCGGATGACCTGGCGCGCATCGGTTTCGCCGTTGCTCACGCGCTGGACGCCAGCGCCCCGGCCGTTGAAGGTCTGGACGCCGAAGCCCTGGAGCTGGCCAAGCGCATCGCCGACGCCCTGCTCGCGGCCAAGCGTCCGCTGATCATCGCCGGTACTTCGCTGGGTTCGAAAGCGCTGATCGAAGCGGCGGCGAACATCGCCAAAGCCCTGAAGCTGCGCGAGAAAAACGGTTCGATCAGCCTGATCGTGCCGGAAGCCAACAGCCTTGGCCTGGCCATGCTCGGTGGCGAATCGGTCGACGCAGCGCTGCAAGCCGTGATCGACGGCAAGGCCGACGCCATCGTCGTGCTGGAAAACGATCTGTACACCCGCACCTCGAAAGCCAAGGTCGACGCAGCCCTGAACGCTGCGCAAGTGGTGATCGTTGCCGACCACCAGAAGACCGCCACCACCGACCGCGCGCAACTGGTTCTGCCAGCGGCGAGCTTCGCTGAAGGCGACGGTACGCTGGTCAGCCAGGAAGGCCGCGCCCAGCGCTTCTTCCAGGTTTTCGATCCGCAATACATGGATGCGAGCATCCTGGTTCACGAAGGCTGGCGCTGGCTGCACGCCCTGCGCTCGACCCTGCTGAACCAGCCGATCGACTGGACGCAACTCGACCACGTCACCGCTGCCGTTGCCTCGAGCACCGAGCAACTGGCGCGTATCGTCGACGCAGCCCCATCGGCCGCGTTCCGCATCAAGGGTCTGAAACTGGCGCGTGAGCCGCTGCGTTATTCCGGTCGCACCGCGATGCGCGCCGACATCAGCGTTCACGAACCGCGTACCCCGCAAGACCAAGACACCGCGTTCGCCTTCTCCATGGAAGGTTACTCGGGTTCGGCTGAACCACGTCAGCAAGTGCCATTCGCCTGGTCGCCGGGCTGGAACTCGCCACAAGCGTGGAACAAGTTCCAGGACGAAGTCGGTGGTCACCTGCGCGCTGGCGACCCGGGCACCCGCCTGATCGAAAGCACGGGCGATTCGCTGAACTGGTTCGCTGCCGCTCCGCGTGCGTTCAATCCGGCGCCGGGCACCTGGCAAGCCGTGCCGTTCTACCACTTGTTCGGCAGCGACGAGACCTCGTCGAAAGCCGCACCGGTACAGGAACGCATCCCGGCTCCATACGTGGCACTGGCCAAATCCGAAGCGGATCGCCTGGGCGTCAACGACGGTGCCCTGCTGAGTCTGAACGTGGCCGGCCAGACCCTGCGTCTGCCGCTGCGCATTAATGAAGAACTGGGCGCGGGTCTGGTGGCCTTGCCTGCGGGCATCGCCGGCATTCCACCGGCATTCGCCGGCGTGTCCGTCGACGGTCTGCAGGAGGCAGCGCAATGACCTGGTTCACCCCTGAAGTGATCGACGTGATCCTGACGGTCATCAAAGCCATCGTGATTCTGCTGGCCGTTGTGGTCGCAGGCGCGTTGCTCAGCTTTGTCGAGCGTCGCCTGCTGGGCTGGTGGCAGGACCGTTACGGTCCGAACCGCGTTGGCCCGTTCGGCATGTTCCAGATCGCCGCCGACATGCTGAAGATGTTCTTCAAGGAAGACTGGACCCCGCCGTTTGCCGACAAGGTGATCTTCACCCTGGCACCGGTGGTGGCCATGTCCGCCCTGCTGATCGCCTTTGCGATCATCCCGATCACCCCGACCTGGGGCGTCGCGGATCTGAACATCGGCCTGCTGTTCTTCTTCGCCATGGCCGGTCTGTCGGTCTACGCGGTGCTGTTCGCCGGCTGGTCGAGTAACAACAAGTTCGCCCTGCTCGGCAGCTTGCGTGCCTCGGCGCAAACCGTGTCCTACGAAGTGTTCATGGGCCTGGCCCTGATGGGCATCGTGGTGCAGGTCGGCTCGTTCAACATGCGCGACATCGTCGAGTACCAGGCGCAGAACCTGTGGTTCATCATTCCGCAGTTCTTCGGCTTCTGTACCTTCTTCATTGCTGGCGTGGCCGTGACTCACCGTCACCCGTTCGACCAGCCGGAAGCGGAACAGGAACTGGCCGACGGTTACCACATTGAATACGCCGGTATGAAATGGGGCATGTTCTTCGTCGGTGAATACATCGGCATCATCCTGATCTCGGCGCTGCTGGTCACCCTGTTCTTCGGTGGCTGGCACGGTCCGTTCGGCATCCTGCCGCAACTGTCCTTCGTCTGGTTCGCACTGAAGACCGCGTTCTTCATCATGCTGTTCATCCTGCTGCGCGCTTCCATTCCGCGTCCGCGTTATGACCAGGTGATGGATTTCAGCTGGAAATTCTGCCTGCCACTGACCCTGATCAATTTGCTGATAACCGCTGCGGTTGTGTTGTGGAACACACCTGCGGTTGCGGTTCAGTGAGGATTTGACCCATGTTCAAATATATTGGCGACATCGTTAAGGGTACTGGTACCCAGTTGCGCAGCCTGGTCATGGTCTTCGGCCATGGCTTCCGCAAGCGCGACACCCTGCAATACCCGGAAGAGCCGGTCTACCTGCCACCACGCTACCGTGGTCGCATCGTCCTGACCCGTGACCCCGATGGTGAAGAACGTTGCGTAGCCTGCAACCTGTGCGCCGTGGCGTGCCCGGTGGGTTGCATCTCGCTGCAGAAAGCTGAAACCGAAGACGGTCGCTGGTACCCGGACTTCTTCCGTATCAACTTCTCGCGCTGCATTTTCTGCGGTCTCTGCGAGGAAGCCTGTCCGACCACCGCAATCCAGCTGACTCCGGATTTCGAGATGGCCGAGTTCAAACGTCAGGACCTGGTGTACGAGAAAGAAGATCTTTTGATCTCCGGCCCCGGCAAAAACCCTGATTACAACTTCTATCGTGTTGCAGGTATGGCAATCGCTGGCAAGCCGAAAGGCTCTGCGCAGAACGAAGCCGAACCGATCAACGTGAAGAGCTTGCTGCCTTAAGGAAGAACGATGGAATTCGCTTTCTATTTCGCATCGGGTATCGCTGTTGTGTCCACGCTACGTGTGGTCACCAACACCAACCCTGTGCACGCCCTGCTCTACCTGATCATCTCGTTGATCGCCGTGGCCATGACTTTCTTCGCACTCGGCGCACCATTCGCCGGCGTGCTGGAAGTGATCGCCTACGCCGGCGCCATCATGGTGCTGTTCGTGTTCGTGGTGATGATGCTGAACCTGGGGCCCGCCTCGGTTCAGCAGGAACGCACCTGGCTCAAGCCCGGCATCTGGGCAGGACCGGTGATTCTCGCCGCCCTGCTGCTGGCCGAACTGCTGTATGTGCTGTTCGCTCACCAGAGCGGTCAGGCCATCGGCCACACCACCGTAGACGCGAAAACCGTGGGCATCAGCCTGTTCGGTCCGTACCTGCTGGTGGTCGAACTCGCCTCGATGCTGCTGCTCGCCGCAGCCGTCACGGCGTTCCATTTGGGCCGTAACGAGGCGAAGGAGTAAGACATGCCTGCTATCCCTCTCGAGCATGGATTGGCCGTTGCCGGCATCCTGTTCTGCCTTGGTCTGGTCGGCCTGATGGTCCGCCGCAACATTTTGTTCGTGTTGATGAGTCTGGAAGTGATGATGAACGCCTCTGCACTGGCCTTCATCGTTGCGGGCGCCCGCTGGGCGCAACCGGATGGACAGATCATGTTCATCCTGGTGATCAGCCTGGCAGCCGCCGAAGCCAGTATTGGCCTGGCGATCCTGCTGCAACTGTATCGCCGCTTCCACACGCTCGATATCGACGCTGCCAGTGAGATGCGCGGATGAACCTAATCTTTCTGACTTTCGTATTCCCTCTGATCGGTTTCCTGCTGCTGTCGTTCTCCCGTGGACGCTGGTCGGAAAACCTCTCGGCGCTGATCGGCGTGGGTTCCATTGGCTTGTCGGCGATTGTCGCCGCCTACGTCATCTGGCAATTCAACGTCGCGCCTCCCGAAGGCGGTCACTACACCCTGGTGCTGTGGAAGTGGATGGCGGTCGAAGGCTTCAAGCCTGACTTCGCCCTCTACATCGACGGCCTGTCGATCACCATGCTCGGCGTGGTGGTGGGCGTCGGTTTCCTGATCCATCTGTTCGCGTCCTGGTACATGCGCGGCGAAGCGGGTTACTCGCGCTTCTTCTCGTACACCAACCTGTTTATCGCCAGCATGCTGTTCCTGGTACTCGGCGATAACCTGTTGTTCCTGTACTTCGGCTGGGAAGGCGTGGGCCTGTGCTCGTACCTGTTGATCGGTTTCTACTACAGCAACCGCAACAACGGTAACGCCGCACTCAAGGCCTTCATCGTCACCCGGATCGGCGACGTGTTCATGGCCATCGGCCTGTTCATCCTGTTCCAGCAAGTGGGCACGTTAAACATCCAGGAACTGCTGGTGCTGGCACCGCAGAAATTCCAGGTCGGCGACTTCTGGATCACTCTGGCGACCCTGATGCTGCTGGGTGGTGCGGTCGGTAAATCGGCGCAACTGCCACTGCAAACCTGGCTCGCGGACGCGATGGCCGGCCCGACCCCGGTGTCGGCACTGATCCACGCTGCAACCATGGTGACCGCCGGTGTCTATCTGATCGCCCGTACCCACGGACTGTTCACCCTGGCGCCGGACATCCTGCACCTGGTCGGCATCGTTGGTGGTGTGACCCTGGTTCTCGCAGGCTTCGCCGCACTGGTACAGACCGACATCAAACGTATCCTCGCCTACTCGACCATGAGCCAGATCGGCTACATGTTCCTGGCGCTGGGCGTTGGCGCCTGGGATGGCGCGATTTTCCACCTGATGACCCACGCCTTCTTCAAGGCCCTGCTGTTCCTTGCTTCCGGTGCGGTGATCGTTGCCTGCCACCACGAGCAGAACATCTTCAAGATGGGCGGTCTGTGGAAAAAACTGCCACTGGCCTACGCCAGCTTCATCGTCGGCGGCGCGGCGCTGGCCGCTCTGCCACTGGTCACCGCAGGCTTCTACTCCAAGGACGAAATCCTCTGGGAAGCGTTCGCCAGCGGCAACCACGGTCTGCTCTATGCAGGTCTGGTCGGCGCGTTCATGACGTCGCTGTACACCTTCCGCCTGATCTTCATCACGTTCCACGGTGAAGCCAAGACTGAAGCCCACGCCGGTCACGGCATCGCTCACTGGCTGCCGCTGTCGGTGCTGATCGTGCTGTCGACCTTCGTCGGCGCCATGATCGTGCCACCGCTGCACGGCGTACTGCCAGAAAGCGTTGGGCATGCCGGTGGCGAAGCCAAGCACAGTCTGGAAATCGCCTCGGGCGCCATTGCCCTGGCCGGTATCCTGCTGGCGGCCCTGCTGTTCCTCGGCAAGCGTCGCTTCGTGACGGCGATTGCCAACAGCGGCATCGGCCGTTTCCTTTCGGCCTGGTGGTTCGCTGCCTGGGGCTTCGACTGGATCTACGACAAACTGTTCGTCAAGCCTTACCTGGCGATCAGCCACGTACTGCGCAAAGACCCGCTCGACCAGACCATCGGTCTGATCCCGCGTATGGCCAAGGGTGGTCACACTGCCCTGAGCCGCACCGAGACCGGTCAACTGCGTTGGTACGCTGCTTCGATGGCTGCTGGTGCCGTGCTGGTTATCGGCGCCATCGTGCTGGTAGCGGTCTGATATGAACCTTGCGAATTTGCGAAAGGAAACGAGCCCGTCATGATTCTGCCTTGGCTAATCCTGATCCCCTTCATCGGCGGCCTGCTGTGCTGGATGGGTGAGCGCTTCGGCGCTACCCTCCCCCGCTGGATTGCGCTGTTGACCATGACCCTGGAACTCGCCCTCGGCCTCTGGCTGTGGGCCCACGGTGACTATTCATTTGCTCCGGCGCCTGGCGCCGATCCGACCTGGGCGCTTGAGTTCAAGCACGTCTGGATCCAGCGCTTCGGCATCAACGTGCACCTGGCCCTCGACGGCCTGTCGCTGTTGATGATCCTGCTGACCGGCCTGCTGGGTATCCTCTCGGTACTCTGCTCGTGGAAAGAGATTCAACGTCACGTTGGCTTCTTCCACCTGAACCTGATGTGGATCCTGGGCGGCGTGGTCGGCGTGTTCCTCGCCCTCGACCTGTTCATGTTCTTCTTCTTCTGGGAAATGATGCTGGTGCCGATGTACTTCCTCATCGCGCTCTGGGGTCACAGTTCTTCGGACGGCAAGAAAACCCGGATCTACGCAGCGACCAAGTTCTTCATCTTCACTCAGGCTTCCGGCCTGATCATGCTGGTGGCGATCCTCGGTCTGGTACTGGTCAACTTCAACAACACCGGCGTGATTACCTTCAACTACGCCGATCTGTTGAAAACCAAGATGTCGATGACCACCGAGTACATCCTGATGCTCGGCTTCTTCATCGCCTTCGCGGTCAAGCTGCCGGTGGTTCCGTTCCACTCGTGGTTGCCTGATGCCCACGCCCAGGCGCCGACTGCCGGTTCCGTCGACCTCGCCGGTATCCTGCTGAAAACCGCGGCCTACGGTCTGCTGCGCTTCGCCCTGCCGCTGTTCCCGAATGCGTCGGCCGAGTTTGCGCCGATCGCCATGACCCTCGGTCTGATCGGGATCTTCTACGGTGCGTTCCTCGCTTTCGCACAAACCGACATCAAGCGTCTGATCGCCTTCTCTTCCGTGTCCCACATGGGCTTCGTGTTGATCGGCATCTACTCCGGCAGCCAACTGGCGCTGCAAGGTGCAGTGATCCAGATGCTGGCGCACGGTGTGTCGGCGGCAGCACTGTTTATCCTCAGCGGTCAGTTGTACGAGCGTCTGCACACTCGTGACATGCGTGAGATGGGCGGTCTGTGGTCGCGTATCGCTTACCTGCCGGCGATCAGCCTGTTCTTTGCAGCCGCTTCGTTGGGTCTGCCGGGTACCGGTAACTTTGTCGGTGAGTTCCTGATCCTGATCGGCTCTTTCGCCAGCTGGCCTTGGATCACTGCGATTGCCACCTCCGGTCTGGTGTTCGGTTCGGTCTACTCGCTGATCATGATCCACCGTGCCTACTTCGGTCCGTCCAAGTCGGATTCGATCCTGCACGGCATGGACGCTCGCGAACTGATCATGGTGCTGGGCCTTGCGGTACTGCTGGTTTACCTCGGCGTTTACCCGCAACCGTTCCTCGACACGTCTGCCGCCACGATGCATGGCGTGCAGCAGTGGCTCGGCACCGCCTTCACTCAACTCGCTTCGGCCCGGTAAGAGCGCTATGGAATTCACGATTCAACACTTTATTGCGCTTGCGCCACTGTTGATCACCAGCCTCACCATTATCGTGGTGATGCTGGCAATCGCCTGGCGCCGCAACCACTCGCAGACCTTCCTGATCTCGGTCGCCGGTCTGAACCTGGCCCTGCTGTCGATCCTGCCAGCCCTGAAAGTCGCGCCTCTGGCCGTGACCCCATTGCTGCAGATCGACACCTTTGCTTGCCTGTACATGGCGCTGATCCTGGTCGCCACCCTCGCCTGCGTCACCCTCGCCCACGCCTATTTGGGCGATGGCGGTTCGGGTTACCCGGGCAACCGTGAAGAACTTTACCTGCTGATCCTGATGGCCGCCGCCGGTGGCCTGGTTCTCGTCAGCGCGCAGCACCTGGCCGGGTTGTTCATCGGTCTGGAACTGCTCTCGGTACCGGTTTACGGTCTGGTGGCTTACGCCTTCTTCAACAAGCGTTCGCTGGAAGCCGGCATCAAGTACATGGTGCTGTCGGCCGCCGGTTCCGCGTTCCTGTTGTTCGGTATGGCCCTGCTGTACGCCGACTCGGGTTCGCTGAGCTTCGTTGGCATCGGTCAGGCGCTGGCCGCAACTGGCCTGCCGAGTTCGCTGGCACAACTGGGCCTGGGCATGATGCTGATCGGTCTGGCGTTCAAGCTGTCGCTGGTGCCGTTCCACCTGTGGACGCCGGACGTCTACGAAGGTGCTCCGGCACCGGTGGCGGCGTTCCTCGCGACCGCTTCGAAGGTTGCGGTGTTCGCGGTGATGGTGCGTCTGTTCCAGATCTCCCCTGCTGCCAGCAGCGGCGTGCTGAGCGACGTGCTGACCGTGATCGCGATTGCCTCGATCCTGTTCGGTAACCTGCTGGCCCTGACCCAGAGCAACCTCAAGCGTCTGCTCGGTTACTCGTCCATCGCGCACTTCGGCTACCTGCTGATCGCTCTGGTGGCGAGCAAGGGTCTGGCGGTGGAAGCCATTGGCGTCTACCTGGTCACCTACGTGATCACCAGCCTCGGCGCCTTCGGCGTGATCACCCTGATGTCCTCGCCGTACAACGGCCGTGACGCAGACGCTCTGTACGAATACCGCGGCCTGTTCTGGCGCCGTCCGTACCTGACCGCCGTTCTGACCGTGATGATGCTGTCCCTGGCCGGTATCCCGCTGACCGCGGGCTTCATCGGCAAGTTCTACATCATCGCTACCGGTGTTGAATCGCACCAATGGTGGCTGGTCGGCTCGCTGGTTCTGGGCAGCGCCATCGGCGTCTTCTACTACCTGCGCGTGATGGTCACCCTGTACCTGATCGAGCCAAACCTGCGTCGCCACGACGCCCAGTTGCACTGGGAACAGAAGGCAGGCGGCGTGATGCTGCTGGCTATCGCCCTGGTTGCGTTCTTCCTGGGTGTGTACCCGCAGCCATTGCTGACTCTGGTTCAGCAGGCGGGTCTGGCGGGCTGATTGCCTGGCGGGCTACAAAACGGAAACGGCACCTTCGGGTGCCGTTTTTGTTTTTGCGGGAATCAACATCTCAAGCGCTTGCACTGGCCTCACCGCGGGCAAGCCCGGCTCGCACAGGTTTGTGTGCCGCTCACATCATTCGGGCACATCTGAAAACCACTGTGGGAGTGAGCCGGCTCGCGAAGGTGTTGGGACATTCAACATCTTCATTGCCTGACAATCCGCTATCGCGAGCAGGCTCGCTCCAGGTTGTGTGTCGTTGTCAGATTCTGTGTCTTCCCGGATGACTGTGGGAGCGTGGCTTGCCCGCGAAGGCGTCGGCACACTCAACCTCTTCATAACCTGACACCCCGCCGCTATCGCCATTCGGCGCTGGACACTGCTGCGCGATTGTTCTGACACGCCAGTTGCGAAGCTTCTTCATAGATCCATCGAACGTTCTCACCACTCGCGGCGATTCGTCCTACAGGTGTTTTTACGACCGGCGTCTACCGTTAAAAAAGGGACGAAAAGCAAGGCCAGGAGGCCTTGACCGATTCGATTATCGAGACAACACTATACGCAGGTAACGTACAGAACATGGATGCTCTATTTATCGAATTGCCTGTGTTTCAGAAGCACCGAGACGACTATCTGGATGACGATCTGTTTCGCAGCTTGCAACTGGAGTTGCTGAAAAATCCGGAAGCGGGCGATCTCATCGAGGACACAGGCGGGCTTCGTAAAATTCGCTTTAGCGACCAACGAAGAGGGAAAGGTAAACGTAGCGGATTACGAGTGATTTATTACTGGTGGTCAGGCTTCGATCAGTTCTGGCTCTTTACCGTCTACAGCAAAAACGAGCAGGACAATTTGACGCCTGCCCAGAAAAAACTTTTCAGAAAGACACTGGATAAAGAACTCAACGCGAGAACCCACTATGAAACGTGACATTTTTTCCGAACTGATGGATGGACTGGAAGCACTGGCCGATGAACGCCAAGGCAAAATCACCTTGCGTACCCACAAGGTTCAGTTGCCAAAACTGATGCCGATCACTGCGGATGAAGTCGTCGCCATCCGTCAGCAACTGAATCTGTCCCGGTCAGTATTCGCAATGTATCTGCGCACCAACACGCGAACGCTGGAAAACTGGGAACAAGGACGAGCGACACCCAATGCTCAGGCCACCACCCTGATCCGTCTGGTCGAACGTTTCCCACAAACGATCGAACAACTCGCAGCCCTGACCTGACACAGTATTTCCACCCCGCCCACATGACCAAATTGTAATTCCCCCATCACCTTGGCGTTATCCGCAGCTTGCAACGATGTCACCCGGCGACCCATGCCGACGGGCCCTTGCCCGTCGAACAATAAAACCCACGCCGACGCACGTTCCCGTTCTGCCGAACCCAAGGAGTGTTTGATGGTTAACCCTACAAAAATATCGTTGGCCGCTTTAGCGGTGGTGGTCGGTTCAGGGCCGTCCCTGGTGTTTGCAGAGGACAAGCCCGAAGGCTTTGTCGAAGGCAGCAGCCTGACGGTGCTCAACCGTAACCTCTACTTCAATCGTGATCACCGTAACGGCCAGTCCAGCCCTACCGGCAATGGTTATTCCGAAGCCTGGGCGCATGCGGTGATCAGCAAGTTCGAATCCGGTTTCACCCAAGGCACCGTCGGGGTCGGGGTCGATGCGTTTGCCATGATCGGTTTGAAACTCGACACCGGTGACGGGCGCAACGGTGGGCGCAGTTCGTTCGATGTGTTGCCGGTCAACCGAGACGGCCAGGCACGGGACGAATACACCAAAATCGGTGGCGCCGCCAAAGTGCGGGCGTTCGATACAGTGGTCAAGGTCGGTGATGTGTTCCCGGCCAACCCGATGGTGGCGGCCGGTGACTCGCGCCTGCTGCCGGAAAGCTTTCGCGGGGTGACGGCGACCAACACCAGCATTGCGGGCCTGTCGATTCAGGGCGGGCGTTTGCATGCGATGAGCCAACCGGTGTCCAGCGACCTGCGCGAAAACTTCGCCACCTTCTACGGCGGCCCGGTCAATTCGCCGTGGATCGCTTACGGCGGTGTCGACTACGTGCTGAACAAGAACCTCAGTTTCAGCCTGTACTCCAGTCGCCTCAAGGATGCCTGGAATCAATACTACGCCGGCACCGCATGGACCTATCCCCTGTCTGACGACCTCTCGCTGTTCGGCGGCCTGAACTATTACAAGGCGGTCGACGAAGGCAAACAACTGCTTGGCGAGTTCGACAACAACATCTGGAGCGGCCGGGTCGGTATGAAGCTCGGCGCCCACTCCGTCGCCCTCTCCCATCAGCGCAACAACGGTAATGACGACTTCGATTACCTGCGCCAGTCCGACTCGATCTTTCTCGACAACTCCATTCAGTACAGCGACTTCAACTCGCCGCAAGAACGTTCGTGGATGGTGCGTTATGACCTCGACATGAGCACTTACGGCGTGCCCGGTCTGTCGTTCATGACCCGATATGCGCGCGGCACCGATGCCGATTACAGCAACGCCAATGCCGTGTACATGCGCCGCGACGCCGAGGGCAATCCGCTGACCGACCAGAAGCGCTGGGAGCGCAATATCGAAGTCAAATACGTGGTGCAGAGCGGTTCGATGAAAGACCTGTCATTGCGCTTGCGCCAGGCGACGACACGCGCCACGGCGTTCGAGTCGGATCTGGATGAAGTGCGGGTGATTGTCGAATACCCGCTGGCCATTCTCTGACTGCTCGGTTGATGCAAATTCACCTTTAGAAGCTCCTTGCTCCTTTGGTAAGAGGTGAATCCTTTGGCGTCCTTCGGGGCGCTTTTTTTTGCTTTGCGTTTTGCCGTGGTTATGTTTTCCAGGTTTAGGCCCGGCCCTCACCCTAGCCCTCTCCCAGAGGTAGAGGGGACTGACCGAGTTGGCTGTTGCAGATACATCGACCTGAAAAACCGGGGCGTACTCTGGTTTTGAATGGCTTGAAAGCCTGCTCCCTTCCCCCTCGAGTAGAGGGGACTGACCGAGCTGGTTGTTGAAGATGCATCGACCTGAAAAACCGGGGCGTACTTTGGTTTTGAATGGCTTGAAGATCTGCTCCCTTTCCCCCTCGCCCCCTCGGGGGAGAGGGCTGGGGTGAGGGGGCAGGATTGTGAGTTCAACACACAAACAACGGATAAAACCCGGCCATTGATAGCTACGCTGCAGGCTCGACGTTATCCAGCGCCTTGTTCACCGCCAGTTCGCCAAGCATGACCACCTGCGCGATACCGAGCAGGGTCTTGCGATGGGTACCGTTCAGCAGCGCAGCGAAGTCACCGAGCATTACCGTGGCCGAGGCCAGGGATTCGCTGGCGTTGGCCAGTAATGATTCGGTGTCGGCTTTGGGATTGACCAGGAACATCTGGTTGGGGATGTACGGTGCGGACATGATGGCGGCCGACGGTTTGAGGTAGAAGTCGAGGGCGCGGTCGGCGGCTTCGTGGAGTTTTCGGGTGTCGACGGAGGCGTAAGGGGATGTTGAGTTGGCGTCGGGGATTGCGTCTGCTTCGGGGGGATTGGGTGTTGGCTTTTTCATAATGTTTTACTCAGCTTGAAGGTGGAGCTGGCCCTTTCGGTTCCACGCGAAAGGGTGGCAGCTGTACGCAGGTTGGAACCCGGGCAACTGAGCAAACCCGACAGACTCGAAGTCTCCCGCGCACAGCCGCCATAACGGAGTGCACACATGAAAGTGCGCAAGCATACGTCATGAACAGTGCGTTTGGCTTCAGTTGAGCCGTGGGGTTCCAATCCCGATCGCTGAATTGGCAGCGACCCACACAGGCTAGAGAGCGGACGTCCGACGGACAACCTGAAAACATTGTGGGAAGGTTCCGTACTTCCAACACAGCCTTTAAACATCACGAATTGAAATACGCATCGTGATATTGAAATTCGGCCCTGTAGGAGCTGCCGAAGGCTGCGATCTTTTGACTTTGATTTTTAAGATCAAGATCAAAAGATCGCAGCCTTCGGCAGCTCCTACAGGGGACCGCGTTCAGACGTTACAGATTCAGCTACCGCCGTTTCGACACACGCCCATCACGTTGTACTTGATGGTATTGAGCAGACCTTTGGAGTCCTCGTAGGTCATCGCGGTGGGCACCACTTTGCACGCAGGCTGCGGCTTCACAACACTCACCACCTTGGCCACGTCCAGCTTCATTCCGTAGGTGTAATCCTTCACCACCGGCGGTGCTTTGCCCTGGTTGGCGGCGTACTGTTCCATGGCTTTGCTGTTGGCGCTGAGCGCGCGTTCAAAGGTGCGGTCACCACCGCCTTCGGCCAGCACATTCACAGACATCGCCATGACAGCAGCGAATGCGATCAACTTGAGTACTTTCATATCTCTTTCCTTCCCGTCCGGGCGTAAAAAAAGCCCGGCATCGATGCGCGATATCGGGCTTGTTCAGGTGCAGAAGGCTTACAGATCGCGGGTTATGTCATCTTTCTTGTCGTTGACGACTACCGGGTTGCCGGCGGCTTTTTCCTTGGCGACGAAGAGTTCCATAGAGCGGTCGTGGCTGGTCATCATCCGCTCGAACGTGCGGTCGCCGCCGCCTTCGGCCAGGGCCACGGAAGAGATCGCCAACGCCACAACAAAAGCACCCATCTGTACGACTTTCATCTTTGATTCCTCGTTTAAGTAACTGACGGGATCAAGGTAACAAGGCGCACCTTTCGTGACGGTGGCGGGGAAATTACATATCCGTTATCTCCCACAGGGGGATTAACTATTGAATTGGAACGGCGTCCTCATCCCGGCGATGGGCGATCTGGTACAGCGCAGGCAAGATCAGCAACGTGAGGATCGTCGAAGACAGAATCCCGCCAATCACCACCGTCGCCAACGGCCGCTGCACTTCCGCGCCGGTGCCTGTCGCAAGTGCCATCGGAATAAAGCCCAGCGACGCCACCAGCGCCGTCATCAACACCGGCCGCAAACGCGTCAGCGCGCCGACATTAATCGCCTCCGCCAGCGACCTTCCCTCTTCACGCAAATTGCGAATGAACGCGATCATCACCAACCCGTTGAGCACCGCCACCCCGGACAATGCGATAAACCCCACGCCAGCCGAAATCGACAACGGAATATCGCGCAACCACAGCGCCATGACGCCGCCGGTCAAGGCAAACGGAATCCCGGTAAACACCAGCAAGCCGTCCTTGAGATTGTTGAACATCATGAACAGCAACCCGAACACCAGCAGCAACGCCACCGGCACCACAATCTGCAAGCGCCTGGCCGCCGATTGCAGTTGCTCGAATTGCCCGCCCCAACGGGTCCAGTAACCGGCCGGGACCTGCACATCGCGCTCGATCACCTCACCGGCCTCGCTGACAAACGAACCGATATCGCGCCCGCGCACGTTGGCGCTGACGATCACCAGACGCTTGCCGTTTTCGCGGCTGACCTGATTCGGCCCGAGCACCAGGTCGAGGCTGGCGACGTCCTTCAGCGCGATAAAACCGATCTGATTCGCCGCACCGCTCAGCGCCGGCACCGGAATCAGCAACGCCGCCAGGCCGTCGATGTCCTTGCGCATGGCATCGGACAAGCGCACCACCATGTCGAAACGCCGATCGCCCTCGTACAAGGTGCCGGCCTGACGCCCGCCCACTGCGACGGCGATGGTGTCCTGCACATCGCCAACGTTGAGGCCATAACGCGCCGCCTTGTCGCGGTCGATGTTAATGGTCAACACCGGCAACCCGGTGGTCTGCTCGACCTTCACTTCAGACGCGCCGCTGACCTTCTGCATCGCTGCCGCAATCTTCGCCGCCGTGGCGTTGAGTACATCCATATCATCGCCGAACACCTTGACCGCGACATCGCTGCGCACGCCGGAGATCAGTTCGTTGAAGCGCAACTGGATCGGCTGCGACAGTTCATAGTTGCTGCCCGGCAACGTCGCGGCAGCGGCTTGCAGTTCAGCCATCAGGGTTTCACGGGACTTTTTCGGGTCTGGCCATTGGTCTATGGGTTTGAGCATCACGTAACTGTCGGAGATGTTCGGTGGCATAGGGTCGGAAGCGATTTCGGCGGTGCCGGTGCGGGCAAAGACACGTTCGACTTCCGGCACTTTCGCCAGAATCAAGGTCTCCAGCCGCTGCTGCATGTCCACCGACTGCGTCAGGCTGGTGCCCGGCACGCGCAACGCTTGCAGGGCAAAATCGCCTTCGCTGAGACTCGGCACAAACTCGCTGCCCATGCGACTGGTGAGCACGCCGCTGAGCACGATCACGGCCAACGCCGCGCCCACTGCGATTGCCCGATGACTCATCACCCACGCCAGCGCCGGCGCATACACCCGGCGCGCGCCACGCATCACCGCGCCCTCTTCTTCCTTGACCTTGCCGGTGACGAACAGCGCAATCGCCGCCGGCACGAAGGTTACGGAAAGCAACATGGCACCGAGCAACGCGATGACCACGGTGAACGCCATCGGGTGGAACATTTTCCCTTCGACGCCGCTCAGGGCGAAGATCGGCAGGTACACCACCATGATGATCAACTGGCCGAAAATCAGCGGCCGCCGCGCCTCTTTCGCTGCGGCAAAGACTTCCCTGAAACGCTCGGCACGGCTCAGCAAGCGGCCGTGATGCTGCTGCGCATGGGCCAAGCGGCGCAGGGTGTTTTCGACGATCACCACCGCGCCGTCGACAATAATCCCGAAGTCCAGCGCGCCGAGGCTCATCAGGTTGGCACTGACCTTGTTGCTGAACATGCCGGTGAAGGTGAACAGCATCGACAGCGGAATCACCATCGCGGTAATCAGCGCCGCACGGATATTGCCGAGGAACAGGAACAGAATCGCAATGACCAGGACCGCGCCTTCAACGAGGTTCTTTTTCACCGTGGCAATGGCTTTGTCGACCAGGTGCGTGCGGTCATACACCGGCACGGCAATCACCCCTTGGGGCAGGGATTTATTGATCTGTTCGAGCTTGCTCGCGACCGCTTGCGACACGGTACGGCTGTTCTCGCCGATCAGCATGAACACGGTGCCCAGCACCACTTCCCGACCGTTTTCGGTGGCCGCGCCGCTGCGCAATTCACGGCCGATTTCGACGCTGGCGACGTTCTTCAACCGGATCGGCGTGCCGTCGACGTTGGCCATGACGATGTTGGCGATGTCCTCGGTGCTCGCCACTTGCCCCGGTGCGCGGATCAGCAACTGCTCGCCGCTGCGCTCGATATAACCGGCGCCGACGTTGGCGTTGTTGCGCTCCAGCGCGGTGACCAGATCGGTGAGGGTCAGCCTGTACGCGGCCAGGCGTTTCGGGTCCGGCGCGATCTGATATTCCTTGGCGAAACCACCGATGGTGTTGATCTCGGCCACGCCCGGGACGTTGCGCAGTTGCGGCTTGATGATCCAGTCCTGAATCACCCGCAGATCGGTCGGCGTGTACGCGGTGCCGTCGTCCTTGAGCGCACCGTCCTTCGCCTCAACCGTCCACAGGAAAATCTCGCCGAGCCCGGTAGAGATCGGCCCCATCACCGCCTCTGCGCCTTCAGGCAATTGCTCCCTGGCGATCTGCAAACGCTCGTTGACCAATTGACGGGCGAAGAACAGGTCAGTGCCGTCCTTGAAGATCACCGTCACTTGCGACAGCCCCGAACGCGACAGCGAACGGGTCTGTTCGAGTGCCGGCAGACCGGCCATGGCGGTTTCAATCGGGAAGGTGATGCGCTGCTCGGTTTCCAGCGGCGAAAATCCGGCGGCGCCGGTGTTGATTTGCACCTGGACGTTGGTGATGTCGGGCACGGCGTCGATCGGCAGCTTTTGATAACTGGCGATGCCGAGGCCGGCCATAAGCAGAACGGCGAGCAGCACAATGATGCGCTGCTCGATGGCAAACTGGATCAGGCGTTCGAACATGAGGACCTTCCAGAATTAATGGCTGTGCTCGGCCGAGGCTTTGCCCAGCTCCGACTTGAGGACGAAGCTGCCGGCGCTGGCGACTTGCGCGCCCGGTTCCAGCCCCTGAGTGATTTCGACGTGGCCGGCTGCACGGCCGCCCAGCTCCACCGCTTGCGCCTTGAAGCCATCATCGGTTCGGACGAACACCGTAGGTTTGTCCTCGACGGTCTGGATCGCGGTCTCCGGCACAGCGACTTTCACTTCGCGGCTGTCGGTGGCTACCCGTGCGCTGACGAACAGCCCCGGGCGCCATGAGCCCTGCGGGTTTTCCAGCGTCACGCGAACGGTCGCGGTGCGGGTCTGTTCACCGAGCAGACTGCCGACGTAGGCCACGTTGCCAGTCACTTCGGCTTTCAGTTCAGGCGCGCTGACGGTGACTGGTTTGCCCACCTGCACCTTGGTCAAGTCCTTGGGTGAAACACCGAACGTGACCCACACACGGGACAAGTCGGACAGGGTGAAAGCAGCCGTGCTTTCATCGACCACCTCGCCGGGTGTCAGGTGTTTTTCCACCACCACGCCGTCGAACGGTGCGCGCAGTTCGTAGCGATTGCCGCCGCTGGCGACCACGCTGCCGCTGAGCACACTGATTTTCTGTCGGGCGTTGTTCATGGTGATTTCCGCTTCTTGCAGTGCCTGGCGAGCCTGTAAGAAATCCTGTTCGGCGGAGATCTTGTCCTGCCAGAGTTTTTTCTCGCGCTCGTAGGTTGTCCGCGCCAAGGCCAGACGGCGTTGCGCAGCCGCCTGTTCGCTGCGCTGATCGGAGATCTGCTGGCTGGCAATCACCGCCAGTAACTGACCTTTTTTCACCGGTTGCCCGAGGTTGACCGCCACCGACTCGACCACTCCCGGCACTCGCGGCACAACGTGGGCGGTGCGATCCTCGTCGAAACGCACTTCACCGGGGAACGACAGGCCGAGGCTGAAGCGCTGCGCCTGCGCCTCGGCCAGTTGAATGCCCGCCGAGGTGATCTGCTCGGCGCTCAATTCGATATGCCCCTCTTCGTCATGCTCGCCTTCGGCTGCCGCGTTTTCTTCGGCGTGATCCGCATGTTCTGCCGCCTCATCGGCGTGAGCCTCGAGCGGTGCATTGCCCGCCCACATCGAGCCGATGCCAATGCCCAGCGCCAGGGTCGCCACCGCGACCACCATCAGTTTTTTATCCATGCAAACTCCTCTGCGCCGTGCCTGCGCGCAGTGATGTGAAAAGTCAAATTCAAGGGCTGACACTGAGGTCGCCGAAGATCCGTTCGAGGCGCACGCGGGCGTCGGTCGCCTCGCTGACGGCCTGGATGTATTGGCTGCGCGCAGCGATCAACGTGCGTTGGGCGTCGAGCACATCGAGGAAGCCGAACTTGCCCATTTCGAAACCACGGGTGGCGCTGTCCACCGCACTTTGCGCTGCGGGCAGGATGGTCTGATTGAAGGCTTTGACTTCGCCGTTGGCGGTCTGCCATTGCTCGAGGCTGGTCTGGACTTCGGTGCGCAAACGCAGCTCGGTGGCGTTGCGCAGATCCCGCGCTTGATCGCTGCGCCGCGCCGCCGCCAGCACGTTGCCCTGATTGCGGTTGAACAGCGGGATCGGCATCGATAGTCCGACCACGTTGACCCGCTCGCGCTCGGTTTCGCTGTACTGACTGCCGATACTCACGGTGAGGTCGGGAATGCGCTGGGACTTTTCCAGGCCCAGCGACGCTTCGCGTTGCGCAATCTGCAACGTGGCCAGACGCAGTTCGGCGGTCTCGTTCAGACGCTCGAGCAATTTTGTCGGAGGTGGAACGGCCGGCATGCTTTGCGTGGGTACCTGCACCTTGGTCAACGTCGGCAACGGCGCGCCCATGACCTGCGCCAGTTGTTGGTACGCGGTGGCCTGATCGCGTTCGGCTCGGCTCAGTTCAAGGCGCACTTCCGAGAGCTGCACTTGCGCCCGCGTGCCCTCGACCGGCGACGATTTACCCGCCTCAATGCGCCCTTGGGCTACGCGCACACCGTGCTCGGCCAATTGCAGGGATTGCCGGGACAGCTGCAAGCGCTGCTGCGCGGTCTGCGCACTGTTGAACGCCTGAATTACATCGGCACGCAAGGCATTGCGCTTGCGCTCCAGTTCGATGCCGGCAGCGTCCTGCGCGCGGCTGGCGACGTCGATGCGGGCGCCGCGTTTGCCGCCCAGTTCGATCGGCTGGCTGAGCATCACCGTGGTGGTGCGCGAGTTGCGCCGGGTGTCTTCAGCCTCCCACGACACCTCGGGGTTGGGGATCAGGCCTGCCTGCTGGCGATCGCCCTCGGCAATCCCGATTTCCCACTGCGCAGCGGCCAGATCCGGGTTGCCGGCGAAGGCCGTTTGCAGGGCCTGCTCCAGAGTCAGGGTCGATGCAACCGCAAGGTTTGCAGTGGCCAGCAACAGAATGCCGCTGGCTATTTTTTTCAGGCGTGATCGCGCCATCAGTTCTGTTAAACCGGGCAATGGAAGACTTCCTTTAATCAAGAATCTTTGATGCCGCCACGGTAGAGTTTTGAACTTATCGACAAGGTGACTGGAAGATTACAAATCCGTTATCCACGGTTTGCCGAAGTTGTTTTGTTCTAGGATGCGAAGTGCAAACGGTTCTATCGAAATACATCGAAACAAAAACACAATAGTTATCTGCTGAACAGCACTTGCGGGAATCAAACTCATAAGGATTTTGTGGCTTGTGCTGCGACCGGCTGTCGCAGAGCACCGTTTTAAAGCGCTTGGCGGTTGACCCTGTAGCCAATACAGCCTTTATTGTCCGGACTTCCCCTCACCCCAGCCCTCTCCCGGGGGAGAGGGAGCCGACCGAGGTGTATGACACTTTCCATCGACCTGTTAAATCAAGTCGACTATGGATTCCGTAAAGATGTTCCACGTCGGTGCAGTTCTGAAGCCCCTCACCCTAACCCTCTCCCTCTGGGAGAGGGTTAGGGTGAGGAGCTTCTTATCGTTATAGAACAACGTCCGGAAGACCTTACAAAAACAATAACTTTCCCGGCCACCTTAATTAAATATCCATTAAATAAAAGTGGTGATAGATCATGCGAATCCTTGTCGTCGAGGACGAGCTTAAAGCTGCCGAATACTTGCATCAGGGTTTGACCGAAAGTGGTTATATCGTTGACCACGCCGCCACCGGTGCCGATGGATTGCATCTGGCGCAACAGCAGACTTATGACCTGATCATTCTCGACGTGAACCTGCCGGAACTGGACGGCTGGGGCGTGCTGGAACAACTGCGCCGCACCCACTCAACGCGGGTGATGATGCTCACCGCGCGCGGGCGGCTGGCGGACAAGATCCGTGGTCTGGACCTGGGCGCCGATGACTATCTGGTCAAGCCGTTCGAGTTTCCCGAACTGCTGGCGCGGGTGCGCACCTTGATGCGCCGCAGCGAAAACATCCCGGTGCCGCAGGTACTGAAAGTCGCCGATCTGGAACTCGATCCGGGCCGCCATCGGGCGTTTCGTGGCGCGCAGCGCATCGACCTGACCACCAAGGAGTTCGCCCTGCTGCACCTGCTGATGCGCCAGTCCGGCGAGGTGCTGACCCGCACGCAGATCATCTCGCTGGTGTGGGACATGAACTTCGATTGCGACACCAACGTGGTCGAAGTGTCGATCCGCCGCTTGCGGGCAAAAATCGACGACCCGTTCGAGCACAAGCTGATCCATACCCTGCGCGGTGTCGGTTACGTGCTGGAGGCGCGGGAATGAAGCCGGCCAGCCTGTCGATGCGCCTCGGTCTGACGGTGAGTACGCTCGGCGCGATGCTGGTGGTGTTTCTGGCGATCCTGGCGTATTTCGCCCTGACCCATGAGCTCAACGCGCTGTCGCGCGACAGCCTGCAAAAGAAGATGGCGCAGGTGGAGCACAGCCTGTCGCTGTACGTCGACGCCAAGGAAGTCAGTGGCAAGCCGCACATTCTGCTCGATCAGGTCATGGGCCATGACAACCTGACGCTGACCATTTATGACCGCTTGAACCTGCGTTCGCCATTGCTCAAAGCCGGCTCCGGGCTGAGGGATCCGCGGGTCGAATTGCGGGCAGTGCGAGCGGCGACCGATCAGTTGACCTACAGCGACAGTACCGATGCCGAGGGGGCGAAATTCCTTACCGCATCGAAGTTGATTCGGCTCAAGGATGGCAGCCGCGTGCCGGTGTTGCTGTCGATGGACAACGCCCACGATCAGGCCTTGCTCAGCGCCTATCTGCGCTCTACGCTGATTGCCCTGCCGCTGTTGCTGGTGTTCATCGGCCTCACCGCGTGGGGTGCGGTGCAGCGCGGCCTGACGCCGATGCGCGAGTTTCGCAAAGTGGCGGCGATGGTCTCGACCCAGGACCTGGACCATCGGCTGTCGGTGGTGAACATGCCACAGGAATTGAGCGAACTGGCCCAGGGCATCAACGTCATGCTGCATCGGCTGGATGCCGGGGTGCAGCAGTTGTCGCAGTTCTCCGATGACCTGGCCCATGAGCTGCGCACGCCGATCAACAATCTGATGGGCAAAGCCCAGGTGACCTTGTCCCGCGAACGCACAACCGAGGAATACAAGGACGTATTGGTGTCCTGCACCGAGGAGCTGGAGCGCGTGGCGCGGATTGTTTCGGACATGCTGTTTCTGGCGCAAGTCAGTCATCCGTCGGCGCTGGCGCCGTTTGAATCGGTGGCGCTGGAGGCTGAGGTCGCAAAAGTGGCCGAAATGTTTTCGTTGTCGGCGCAGGAAAAGAATATTCACATGAACGTCGTGGGTAGCGCGTCGGTGCAGGGTGACCGGTTGATGATTCAGCGGGCGGTTTCCAATTTGCTGTCGAATGCGCTGCGCCACTGCCCGGAGGGGAAAACCGTGACGTTGCTGATCGAGCAAGGCGCGACACAGGCTTCGCTGTTGGTGAGCAATCCGGGGGCAGGGATCGAGGCGCAGCATCTGCCGCATCTGTTCGATCGTTTCTACCGCGTCGACAGCGCCCGCTCGCGTTCGCAGGGCAGCACCGGGCTGGGGCTGGCGATTGTGCGCTCGATCATGAGCCTGCATCAGGGGGTGGCGGAGGTGAAAAGCCTGCCCGGCGCCATGACCGTGTTCCGCTTGGGCTTTCCTGTGGCGACACCAATGGCCCCATCGCTGGCAAGCCAGCTCCCACAGTGAATTGCGTGTACACAGAGTTTTGTGCACACCACAGAAACCTGTGGGAGCCTGGCTTGCCAGCGATGGCGGTCGATCAAGCACAAATGAAAACGGCACCTTGCGGTGCCGTTTGCCTTTCACCGCGCCACTATCACTTGCGCGCATCCGCCCACGATTTCAGCAGTTCGTTGTAGCTCACGGTCTCGCCCTTCGGCTTCTCGTTGGCCAGCTTCGGTTTCGGTGCACCCGGTTGATCAAACCAGTATTGCGCGTCGCGTTCCGGGTTCATTTTCGGTGCGCACACCGCTTGCGCCTTGGAGCGTTCGAGGCGGGTCATGATCGCGTCCTGATCCTTGGCCAGGCCATCCAGCGCCTGCTGCGGAGTCTTCTCGCCGCTGGCCGCTTCGGCGATGTGGCTCCACCACAATTGCGCCAGACGCGGATAGTCCGGCACGTTGGTCCCGGTCGGAGTCCATTGCACGCGGGCCGGGCTGCGGTAGAACTCGACCAGGCCACCGAGCTTCGGCGCCAGATCGGTCATCGCCTGCGAGTTGATGTCCGACTCGCGAATCGGCGTCAGGCCCACAATGGTTTTCTTCAGCGAAACGGTTTTCGAGGTGACGAACTGCGCATACAGCCACGCCGCGAGTTTCTGTTTCTCAGGCGTGGATTTCATGAACGTCCACGACCCCACGTCCTGATACCCAAGCTTCATGCCCTCCTCCCAATACGGTCCGCGCGGCGACGGCGCCATGCGCCATTTCGGCGTGCCGTCGGCGTTGACCACCGGCAGGCCCGGTTTGGTCATGTCGGCGGTGAACGCGGTGTACCAGAAAATCTGCTGGGCGATGTTGCCCTGCGATGGCACCGGACCAGATTCGGAGAAGGTCATGCCTGCCGCTTCCGGTGGCGCGTACTTCTTCAGCCAGTCGACATACTTGGTGGTGGCGAACACCGCCGCCGGACCGTTGGTGTCGCCGCCACGGGTCACGCTGGAACCGACCGGATGGCAGTCCTCGACGCGAATCCCCCACTCGTCCACCGGCAAACCGTTGGGCAGGCCCTTGTCGCCGCCACCGGCCATGGAGAACCAGGCATCGGTGAAACGCCAGCCCAGCGACGGGTCTTTCTTGCCGTAGTCCATGTGCCCGTAGACGCGCTTGCCGTCGATTTCCTTGACGTCTTCGCTGAAGAATTTCGCGATGTCTTCATAGGCTGACCAGTTCACCGGCACGCCCAATTCGTAGCCGTACTTTTCCTTGAATTTGGCTTTCAGATCGGCACGCTCGAACCAGTCGGCGCGAAACCAGTAAAGGTTGGCGAACTGCTGGTCGGGCAGCTGATAAACCTTGCCGTCCGGCGCGGTGGTGAACGAGATGCCGATGAAGTCCTTGATGTCGAGGGTCGGCGAGGTGAAGTTCTTGCCTTCGTTGGCCATCAGGTCGGTGATCGACTCGGTCTTGCCGTAGCGAAAGTGCGTGCCGATCAGGTCCGAGTCGTTGACCCAGCCGTCGTAGATGTTTTTGTCCGACTGCATCACCGTCTGCATTTTTTCCACCACGTCGCCTTCTTGCAGCAGGTCGTGGGTCAGCTTGATCCCGGTGATTTCGGTGAAAGCCTTAGCCAGCACCTTGGACTCGTATTCGTGGGTGGTCAGGGTCTCGGAAACCACTTTGATTTCCATGCCGCGAAACGGCTCGGCGGCCTTGATGAACCACTTCAGTTCTTCGAGTTGCTGCTCCGCCGTCAGGGTCGACGGTTTGAATTCACTGCCGATCCATTTTTTCGCCGCGTCTTCGTAGGCATCCGCCCACGCGGCGGCGCTCAAACCGCTGAGTGCCAGCATGGCTGCCAATGAAATGCTATGTCGCAGCTTATTGTTTTTGTCGAACATAGAGACCTCCTGTTTAAGTTGTGGAGCCGCGTTGCCGAACGACTCGACTAGCCCCAACGCATCACAGCCAACAGCCACACCAGGGACAACGCGGACGCCACCCAGATGCTCCAGTCGGTGGCGCCGATCACCAGCAAATGCAGGTAGGCGCTGCCGAGAAGACCGATGAACAAGCGATCGCCACGGGTGGTGGCAATCGGCAGAAAACCTCGCCGCAGGATGCTCGGCGAGCGCAACTCCCATGTCGTCATACCAACCAGAATCAGGCCGATGACGATGAAGAAAGCTGCGGTAGGTGTAGTCCAGCTCATCCATTCCATCATCAGCTCCTCAGACCCGACCGAGGGCAAAGCCCTTGGCCACGTGGTTGCGAACAAACCAGATCACCAGCATGCCCGGCAGGATAGTCAACACCCCCGCCGCCGCCAGCACGCCCCAGTCGATGCCCGAGGCCGAGACCGTGCGCGTCATCACGGCGGCAATCGGCTTGGCATTCACCGAGGTCAGCGTGCGCGCCAGCAACAGTTCGACCCAGGAAAACATGAAGCAGAAAAACGCCGTCACGCCGATGCCGGAGCCGATCAGCGGGATAAAAATCTTCACGAAGAACTTGGGGAAACTGTAGCCGTCGATGTAGGCGGTTTCGTCGATTTCCTTGGGCACGCCGGACATGAAGCCCTCGAGAATCCACACCGCCAGCGGCACGTTGAACAGGCAGTGCGCGAGTGCCACGGCGATGTGCGTGTCAAACAGCCCGATCGACGAATACAACTGGAAGAACGGCAGCAGAAACACCGCCGGCGGCGCCATGCGGTTGGTCAGCAGCCAGAAGAACAGGTGCTTGTCGCCGAGGAAGCGATAACGCGAAAACGCATACGCCGCCGGCAACGCCACGCTCAGTGAGATCACCGTGTTCAGGCTGACGTAGTACAGCGAGTTGATGTAGCCGCTGTACCAGCTCGGATCGGTGAAGATCACCTTGTAGTTCGCCAGCGTGAAGTCCTGAGGGAAAAGGGTTAACCCGCCGAGGATTTCGGTGTTGCTCTTGAACGACATGTTCAGCAGCCAGTAGATCGGCACCAGCAGGAACAGGATGTACACCAGCAGCGGAATCAGCTTTCTCTTGCTCATGGCCGGGCCCTCAGCGGTTGGCGTCGGAATGGGTCATGGCGGTGTAGAACAGCCACGAAACCAACAGGATGATCAGGAAGTACACCAGCGAAAACGCCGCTGCCGGACCGAGGTCGAATTGCCCTACCGCCATCTGCGTCAACGTCTGGCTCAAGAACGTCGTGGCGTTACCCGGCCCGCCGCCGGTGAGCACGAACGGCTCGGTGTAGATCATGAAACTGTCCATGAAGCGCAGCATCACCGCGATCAGCAGCACGCTTTTCAGCTTCGGCAACTGAATGTGGCGGAACACTGCCCACGCCGACGCCCGGTCGATGCGCGCCGCCTGGTAATACACGTCGGGAATCGCCCGCAGACCCGAGAAGCACAACAGCGCCACCAATGAAGTCCAGTGCCAGACGTCCATCACCAGCACCGTGACCCAGGCGTCCATGGTGTTAGCCGCGTAGTTGTAGCTGATGCCCATCGCGTTAAGGCTGGAACCGAGCAGACCGATGTCGGCGCGGCCGAAAATCTGCCATATCGTGCCGACCACGTTCCACGGGATCAGCAGCGGGATTGCCAGAATGATCAGCACCACCGACGACCAGCGGCCCTTGGTCGGCATGGTCAGGGCGACGGCGATGCCCAGCGGGATTTCAATCAGCAATACGCACGCGGAGTAGATGAACTGGCGCAGCAGCGAGTCGTGCAGACGTGGATCGAGCAGCACTTGCTTGTACCAATCGGCGCCAACGAAGTAGCGGCTGGATTGGTCGAAGATGTCCTGCACCGAATAGTTGACCACGGTCATCATCGGGATCACCGCACTGAAGGCCACCAGCAGAAACACCGGCAACACCAGCCACCAGGCCTTGTTGTTCTGCACCTTGTTCATGGCTGCACCTCATCACCGGCTTCAAGCAGAAATTCATCGGCATAGACCATCAACCACTGCGCTGGAAAACTGATGTACGCCGTGCCCTGCGGCACCGGTTTGTCTTCGGTCAGGCGCACCTTGAGCGGCGCGCCATCGAGGTCGAGGGTCATGATCTTGTAGGTGCCGAGGTCTTCGACGTGTACGACCCGGGCCTGCATCGCGTCATCAAACGGCTCGTCCCACACATGAATGAACTCGGGGCGGATGCCGACCTTCAGATTTTTCCACTGACCGTGCTCGATATGCCATTGCATGGCGTCGGACAACGGCAGGTGCGTCGAGGCGAAACCGACGCCGCCGGGTTGCGGCTGCACGTCGATCAGGTTCATCCCCGGACTGCCGATGAAGTAGCCGACAAAGGTGTGGCTCGGCCGCTCGAACAATTCCCTTGGCGTACCGAACTGGACGATCTGGCCACCGTACATCACCGCAATCTTGTCGGCGAAGGTCGAGGCTTCCAGTTGATCGTGGGTGACGTAGACCATGGTGATGTTGAATTGCTCGTGGATCTGCTTAAGCTTGCGCCGCAGTTTCCACTTCAGGTGCGGGTCGATCACCGTCAGCGGTTCGTCGAAGAGGATTGCCGAGACGTCGTCACGCACCAGACCACGGCCCATGGAGACTTTCTGTTTTTCGTCGGCGGTGAGGTTACGGGCCTTTTTGCTCAGCAGGTTTTGCAGGTCGAGGACTTCGGCAATTTCCTGCACCTTGCTGTGCACTTTCGCCTCGGCCATGCCCTGATTGCGCAGCGGAAAGGCGAGGTTATCGAACACCGTCATGGTGTCGTACACCACCGGAAACTGGAAAACCTGGGCGATGTTGCGCTTCTCCGGCGTCAGGTCATTCACCGCTTTGCCGTCGAACAACACATGGCCCTGCGAGGGGCTGAGCAGGCCGGAAATAATGTTGAGCAACGTCGACTTGCCGCAACCCGACGGCCCGAGCAAAGCGTAGGCGCCGCCCTGCTCCCAGACGTGATCCATCTCGCGGATGGCATAATCCTCCGCCCCGCTCGGGGTTTTGCTGTAGCTGTGGGCGAGGTGCTGCAAACGGATTTCGGCCATCAGGCAACCCTCGCGACACGCCGGCCCGGTGCTTGCACCAGACGGCCCTGCGCATCGAACACAAACAGTTTATGGGTCGGGATGTAGATGCGGATCGGCGCATCGACGTCGTATTCGTGAACACCCGGCAGGTGCAGCACCAGCAGGAAATGCTCGTTGCGCACGTGCAGGAAGGTTTCCGAACCGCTGATCTCCGCCACTTCGACGGTGACCGCCAGTTCCAGATCGTCATCGTTGCTCGGCACCAGCGAAATGTGGCTGGGGCGCACGCCGAAGCGGAACTCGCCCTCACCCACCGGGCGCAGATCGACGTTCAACGGGAAGTGCACAAAATTGGCGAAGCTGACTTCGTTGCCGGCGATGCGTCCGGGCATCAGGTTGATCGGTGGTTCGGAGAACAATTCCGCCGCCAACACGGTTTGCGGCTGGTGATAGACCGAAGTCGACGGGCCGCTCTGAATCACCCGGCCTTCGTGAAGAATGGTTGTGGTGCCGCCGAGTGCCAGCGCTTCGTTGGGTTCGGTGGTGGCGTAGATCGCGATGGTATGGCGCGCCTTGAACAGCTCGCGCATTTCCTGACGCAGTTCCTCGCGCAACTTGTAGTCGAGGTTGACCAGCGGCTCGTCGAACAGGATCAGCTCGGCATCCTTGACCAGCGCGCGGGCCATGGCGGTGCGCTGCTGTTGGCCGCCGGAGAGTTCCAGCGGATAGCGCTGCAGAAACTTCTCGATGCGCAGCATCTTCGCGGTTTCCAGCACTTTGCTCTGAATGATTTCTTTCGAGACCCCGGCCTGACGCAGGGGCGAGGCGATGTTCTCGAACACGGTCATGGTCGGATAATTGATGAACTGCTGATAGACCATCGACACGTTGCGCAACCGCACCGGGCGCTGGGTGACATCGACGCCGTTCATCAGGATGCGCCCGCTGTCGGGCTTGTCCAGCCCGGCCATTAACCGCATGAGGCTGGTTTTGCCGGACAGCGTGCGCCCAAGCAAAACGTTGAACGAACCGGGTTCGAATTTCAGGCAGGCATCGTCGATCCAGGTCTGGCCCTCGACGGTGCGGCTGACGTGCTCCAGGGTGAGTGACATGGCTCGGCCTTTTTATTATTGGAGTCAAGCGACCTGTGCATCAGAGCGACATTCGTGCCAGAAATGGCAAGTGGTTGATTTGTCGTGAAAAGTGGCGAAAACGTGGCGAACGGGCGTTCATTGCTGAACACATTTGAACAGTTGAGCGATTGACAATGAACAATAGTGAACAACACTCTATGAACTCATTTCGGTGAACACCGGAGATCCTGTGGGAGCGAGCTTGTTCGCGAATGCGGTGTGTCATTCAACCGATTCGGTGACTGATACGACGCTTTCGCGAGCAAGCTCGCTCCCACAGTTGATCTGTGTGGTTCTCGGGATTTGGGTTCATAACAACAATAAAAACGCTGCATCAGAGGCTGACCCGCCATGGCCGCACCTGCCCCGCCGCTGTCCCACGACGCGATCGTCCAGACGTCCTGGCAACGTTGCCGTGCCTTCGGTCTCGACCACCACAGCACCCCGGCCTTCGATCAACTGCCTGCCGCCGGCATCGCGCAGTTGCTCGACAGTCACCATGCGCTGGTGCAGACCACCCATCAGGAAGTCCTGCCCTATTACGAAAACATCCTGAGTAATTCCAATTGCCTGATCATGCTCGCCGACAATCAGGGCCAGGTGCTGACGTCGTGGGGCACGCAACGCTTTATCGAACCGAATCTGGCGCGGGGGTTTCGGGCCGGCGCGAGCTGGAGGGAACGCTCAAGCGGCACCAACGCGATCGGCACCGCGCTGGCCTGCGAACAGGCGGTGCATATCGAGCACGACGAGCACTTCCTCAAGGCCAACCGTTTCATGACCGGTTCCGCCGCACCGATTTTCGACGCCGAGCGCAAAGTCATCGCGGTGCTCGACGTGTCCAGCGACAGCTACCTGCCGCCGTCGCACACCCTGGGCATGGTCAAGATGATGAGCCAGACCGTGGAAAACCGGCTGATTCTCAACCTGTTCCACGGCCAGCATTTTCAACTGACCTTCAACACCGGGTTGAACAACCTCGACAGTCAGTGGGCGGGGTTGTTGATCTTTGATGAGAACGGTCAGGTGCTGTCGGCCAATCGGCGCGCCGACAATCTGCTCGGTGTGCGCCTGTCGCGGGTCAGCGTCGAAAGCCTGTTCAAGGTGTCGCTGCTGGAGTTGCTCAATCAGCCGGATGGCTTGCCGTTCGCTTTGCACACCTCCGGGCGTAACCGTTTTCAGTGTCTGTTGAAGCGGCCGCAACAGGCGCCGCTCCAGCCGCGGGTGTTTGCCGAGCCGAAACGTGCGGAACCACCGGTTAGAACGTCGAACGCGATCAGCCTCAATACCTTGCACTTCGGCGACAGTCGCGTGGAAAAAGCCGTGCGTCAGGCTGAGCGTTTGCTGGAAAAGGATATTCCGCTGCTGATTCACGGCGAGACCGGCGTCGGCAAGGAAGTCTTCGTCAAAGCCCTGCATCAGGCCAGCTCCCGTAGCAAACAGGCGTTCATTGCCGTCAACTGCGCGGCGATCCCCGCCGAACTGGTGGAGTCCGAACTGTTCGGCTACGAGAAAGGCGCGTTCACCGGTGCTAATCAGAAAGGCAGCATCGGGCTGATTCGCAAGGCGGATAAAGGCACGTTGTTTCTTGATGAAATCGGCGATATGCCGTTGCCGACTCAGGCGCGGTTATTGCGGGTTCTGCAAGAGCGCTGCGTGCAGCCGGTGGGTAGCAGCGAGTTGTTCCCGGTGGATTTGCGGATTATCTCGGCGACTAACCGTTCGTTGCGCGAGCAGGTGCAATTGGGCCGGTTTCGTGAGGATTTGTACTACCGCATTGGCGGTTTGACCCTGGAACTGCCGCCGCTGCGCGAGCGCAGTGATAAGCAGGCATTGTTTAAACGACTGTGGGAACAGCATCGTGAGCCGACGCAATGGGCGGGGTTGAGCCAGGAAGTGCTGGAGCTGTTCAGTCGTCATCCGTGGCCGGGGAATTTGCGGCAAGTCAGCAGCGTGATGCAAGTGGCGCTGGCGATGGCTGAGGAGCAACCGGTGAGGCCTGAGCATTTACCGGATGATTTTTTTGTTGATCTGGAGATGGAGCCGGTTGAGAGCGCGGTGCCGTTGGGGCTGGCTCTGAATGATGTTGAAGCCTTGAACCGGGAGCTGAAGGCTTCCGGGGGGAATATTTCCCATTTGGCGCGGCGGTTGGGGGTGAGTCGGAATACGCTTTACAAGCGGCTGCGCCAGATTGAGGGTTGAGTGAACCCCGTTCCCCTCATCGGAACGCCGCCCGCCCAGCCCTCTCCCCCAGGAGAGGGAGCTGACCGAGGTGTCTGGCGCTGAACATCGACCTGAAACATCGTGGCGATTATGGATTCGGTACCGCACGTTCAGGTCGGCGTATCTATTGAGCATCCCCCATTCAGTCCCCTCTCCTGGGGGAGAGGGTTAGGGTGAGGGCGAAAGTTCTGGCTCAACATGCGCAACCGAAGCCGCCTCCAATGTCCGCAACCCCACCAGCACAACCACCACCATCATCAACCCTGCACCAATCGCCACGCCGAACCCTGCCCGCGCGCCCCACGCATCAATCACCAGCCCCGCCAGCATGCCGCCTAGCGCAACGCCAATGCTGATACCCGTGGTCATCCACGTCAGCCCTTCGGTGATCCGCGACGGAGGAATAATGATCGTCCCCATTTTCATCACCACGACCATCGTCGGAGCAAACGAGATGCCCGCGATAAACAGCGCCGCTGTCAGCACATAAACATCCGTTGCAAAAACAGGCAGCAAACCGGTGAACGCCGTCACCAATATCCCGACCAGAAACTGTTTTTCAATCGCCAGGGAAACCCGCAATGCACCAAACGTCAGGCCCGCCACCAATGAGCCAAACGCATAGGCAGCAAGGATGAAGGTCGCCGACGCTGGCCAGCCCTGCGCATTGGCGAAGGCGACGACCGCGACATCGATTGCGCCACCAATGACGCCCATCGCCAACAACGCGAGGACAATGGTGCGAACGCCGGGGATCAGCAGGGTTGAACCGCTATGGCTGGCGTGACCCACGACAACTTTAGGTTCAGTCTGGCGTTGCAGCAGAAACGCGGTCACCCCAATAGCCAACAACCCGACCGCAACCAGCGGCCCGGCTTCGGCGAAAAAACTCACGCTCAGACCGATCGCCAGTGGCGGGCCGACGATATAGGCCAGCTCGGTGAGGACGGTGTCCAGCGAGAACGCTGTGTGCAATTGCGGCTTGCCCCGGAACAACTGCGTCCATCTGGCGCGGATCATCGACGGCATGCTCGGCATCGTCCCCGCCAGCGCCGCTAGAACAAACAGCAGTGCGGCCGGTGCCCGCATGTAAACCGCGAGGATCAGTGCCAGCAACATGGCAATGCTGAACGCCGTGACGACGGGTAGCACGCGGCTCTGGCCATGCTGATCAACCAGTCTGGAGATGTGTGGGCCGAGCAACGCATTGGCCAGGGTGAAAGTCCCGGCGACGGCACCGGCCAGCCAGTACACACCGGTTTGCTGCACCAGCATGGTGATGATGCCGATGCCGATCATTGCCTGTGGCAAGCGCGCGATAGAACTCGCGAGCACTAACCCGATGGCGCCTGGGGTCGTTAGCAGTTCGCGATAGTGATTGGCCATGGTGTTTCCCTTACATGATCGTCGCTGCTCAGCATCCGGCTGAACGCGTTGCCGACATCAAGACCTACGCGAACGTCAAAAGCAACCCTCACCCCAGCCCTCTCCCGGAGGGAGAGGGAGCCGACCGAGGTGTCTGGCGCTGTACATCGACCTGAAAAAACCAGTCGATTATGGATTCAAAGCAGCACGTTCAAGTCGGCGTATTTCCTGAACATCCCCCATTCGGTCCCCTCTCCCTCCGGGAGAGGGAGCCGACCGAGGTGTCTGGCGTTGCACATCGACCTGAAAAAACCAGTCGATTGTGGATTCAAAGCAGCACGTTCAAGTCGGCGTATTTCCTGAACATCCCCCAATCGGTCCCCTCTCCCTCCGGGCGGCCCGACGTTTCGGGTGGGTTAGGATGAGGGACTTTTCTTGCGCCCAAACAAAAACCCGCACAAGGCGGGTTTTGTTTTGAAGCTAAATACAGCTATCAGTCAGCCAGACGCCAGGTAGTCCCACCCTTACCGTCTTCCAACACAACGCCCATCGCCGTCAGCTGATCACGGATACGATCGGACTCAGCCCAATCCTTCCCCGCCCGCGCCGCCAGACGTGCAGCAATCAGTGCATCAACCTCAGCCGCATCGACACGCCCTTCAGCGCCCGCCTGCAGGAAGTCATCCGCCTCCAACTGCAACACGCCCAGCACGCTCGCCAGTTCTTTCAGACGCGCCGCCAGACCTGCCGCTGCGTCGAGATCGCTCTCACGCAGGCGGTTGATCTCGCGCACCATCTCGAACAGCACGGCGCAGGCTTCCGGCGTACCGAAGTCGTCGTTCATCACCGTGGTGAAACGTTCGACGAACGCTTCGCCGCCGGCCGGGGCAACGCTCGGCAGGCCTTTCAACGCGTGGTAGAAACGCTCGAGTGCGCCCTTGGCGTCCTTGAGGTTGTCTTCCGAGTAGTTGATCGCGCTGCGGTAGTGGCTCGACACCAGCAGGTAACGCACGACTTCCGGGTGGTACTTGTCGAGCACGTCGCGAATGGTGAAGAAGTTGTTCAAGGACTTGGACATCTTCTCGCCATTGATGCGGATCATGCCGCAATGCATCCACGCGTTGGCGTAGGTCTTGCCGGTGGCCGCTTCGCTCTGGGCGATTTCGTTTTCATGGTGCGGGAACTCGAGGTCGCTGCCGCCGCCATGAATGTCGAAGGTCTCGCCGAGGCAGCAGGTGGACATCACCGAGCACTCGATGTGCCAGCCCGGACGCCCGGCGCCCCATGGCGATTCCCAGCTCGGCTCGCCCGGTTTGGCGGCTTTCCACAGCACGAAGTCCAGCGGGTCTTCTTTCGACTCGTCGACTTCGATGCGCGCACCAATGCGCAGGTCTTCGATCTTCTTGCGCGACAGCTTGCCGTAGCCCATGAACTTGGCGACGCGGTAGTACACGTCGCCATTGCCCGGGGCGTAGGCGAAGCCCTTGTCGATCAGGGTCTGGATCATCGCGTGCATGCCCGGAATATGATCCGTGGCACGCGGCTCCATGTCCGGCTTCTTGATGTTCAGACGCGCTTCGTCTTCGTGCATCGCGGCGATCATGCGCTCGGTCAACGCGTCGAACGATTCACCGTTCTCGCGGGCACGATTGATGATCTTGTCGTCGATGTCGGTGATGTTGCGCACATAGGTCAAGTCATAACCGCTGAAGCGCAACCAGCGGGTCACCAGGTCGAACGCGACCATGCTGCGGCCATGGCCGAGGTGGCAGTAGTCGTACACGGTCATGCCGCACACGTACATGCGCACCTTGTTGCCATCCAGCGGTTTGAAGACTTCTTTGCTCTTGGTGAGCGTGTTGTAGATCGTTAGCACGTTAAATCCCTTGAATCACTGGCCCCACGAATCACGCAGAGTCACGGTACGGTTGAATACCGGCTGACCGGGTTTCGAGTCCTTGATATCCGCGACGAAGTAACCTTCGCGCTCGAACTGGAAACGGTCTTCCGGCTGTGCGTCGCCAAGCGATGGCTCAGCACGACAACCGGTCAGCACTTGCAGTGAGTCAGGGTTGATGTTGTCGAGGAAACTCGCGCTGTCCTCGGCCTTCTCCGGGTTCGGCGAACGGAACAGGCGATCATACAGACGCACTTCGCACTCAATGCTGGCAGCCGCCGGCACCCAGTGGATCACGCCTTTGACCTTGCGGCCTTCCGGGTTCTTGCCCAGGGTGTCCGGATCGTAGGAGCAGCGCAGTTCGACGATATTACCGTCGGCATCCTTGATCGCTTCGTCGGCACGGATCACGTAGCTGCCGCGCAGACGCACTTCGCCGTTCGGCTCCAGGCGCTTGTAGCCCTTTGGCGGTTCTTCCATGAAGTCATCGCGGTCGATGTAGATTTCACGGGCGAACGGCAGCTTGCGCACGCCGAGTTCTTCCTTCTGCGGATGACGCGGCAGTTCGAGGTTCTCGACCTGGTCTTGCGGATAGTTGGTAATCACGACTTTCAACGGACGCAGCACGCACATGGCGCGCGGAGCGTTCGCGTCGAGGTCCTGACGGATGCTGAACTCGAGCATGCCGAAGTCGACCACGCCATCGGAACGGTTGGTGCCGATCATGTCGCAGAAGTTGCGGATCGAAGCCGGCGTGTAGCCACGGCGGCGGAAGCCCGACAGCGTGGACATGCGCGGGTCGTCCCAGCCATTGACGTGCTTTTCATCGACCAGTTGCTTGAGCTTGCGCTTGCTGGTGATGGTGTAGTTGAGGTTCAGACGGCTGAACTCGTACTGACGCGGGTGCGCCGGCACTGGCAGTGCGTCGAGGAACCACTCGTACAGCGGACGATGGCTTTCGAACTCCAGGGTGCAGATCGAGTGGGTGATGCCTTCGATGGCGTCCGACTGACCGTGGGTGAAATCGTAGTTCGGGTAGATGCACCACTTGTCACCGGTCTGGTGGTGATGGGCGTGGCGGATGCGGTACATGATCGGGTCGCGCAGGTTCATGTTCGGCGAGGCCATGTCGATCTTCGCGCGCAGCACACGGGCGCCGTCCGGGAACTCACCGGCACGCATGCGGGCGAACAGGTCCAGGTTCTCTTCAACCGAACGGTCGCGGAACGGGCTGTTCTTGCCCGGCTCGGTCAGCGTGCCACGGTATTCCTTGGCCTGCTCAGGGGTCAGGTCGTCGACGTAGGCCTTGCCGGCCTTGATCAGCTCCACGGCCCAGTCGTGCAACTGGTCGAAATACTGCGAGGCGTAGCGCACTTCGCCGGACCACTCGAAGCCCAGCCATTTGACGTCGCTTTCGATCGCGTCGATGTATTCCTGGTCTTCCTTGGCCGGGTTGGTGTCGTCGAAACGCAGGTGCGTGACGCCGCCGAACTCCTGAGCCAGGCCGAAGTTCACGCAGATCGACTTGGCATGACCAATGTGCAGGTAGCCGTTGGGCTCCGGCGGGAAACGGGTGACGATCTGGGTGTGCTTGCCCGAGTCCAGGTCTGCCTGGATGATCGGCCGCAGGAAATTGACCGGCACGGCAGGGCCGGACTTGGCATTCGAGGTAGGGTCGACAGTGGGCTTGCTCATAGGATCCTTGACTTACATGTGCGCGGCCGCAAAGGGGGCCAGACAAAACAAAGCCGCTATCATAGCCGATGCTGTCAAGGGCCTGACAGAGCACGGCCTATAAAGGAGCGCATTTAATCGCCGGGAATTGAAAAACAGCCTCGAAATTCGCGCCTGTCACGCTAAACTGCGCACCTTGGCCGAAGCAGGCTGAACCGGTTTCGGGACTCAGTGTCCGAAAACCACGAATTCCTTATAAAGAGTAGCGATCATGACTCAAGTCAAACTGACCACCAACTACGGCGACATCGTCATCGAACTGGACGCGGAAAAAGCGCCAATCACCGCTGCCAACTTCCTCGAATATGTGAAGGCCGGTCACTACGAAAACGTGGTTTTCCACCGCGTGATCAAGGGCTTCATGATCCAGGGCGGCGGTTTCGAGCCTGGCATGCAGGAAAAGAAAGACAAGCGCCCAAGCATCCAGAACGAAGCCGACAACGGCCTGAAGAACGAAAAGTACACCCTGGCGATGGCCCGCACCATGGACCCGCATTCGGCCTCGGCACAGTTCTTCATCAACGCCACCAACAACAGCTTCCTCAACCACACCGCCAAGACCGCTCAGGGCTGGGGTTATGCCGTGTTCGGTAAAGTCGTTGCCGGTACCGACGTGGTCGACAAGATCGAAGGCGTTGCCACCACTTCCAAGGCCGGTCACCAGGACGTGCCGAAAGACGACGTGATCATCGAGAAAGCCGAGATCATCGAAGCGTGATATTGCTGATTTCAGACTTGCATCTGGAAGAGGAGCGCCCGGACATTACCCGGGCGTTTCTGGATTTGCTCGCCGGACGCGCCCGCTCGGCGAATGCGTTGTACATCCTCGGCGACTTCTTCGAGGCGTGGATTGGCGACGACGCCATGACGCCCTTTCAGCGTTCCATCTGCCAGGCCCTGCGCCAATTGAGCGACAGCGGCACGGCGATCTTTCTGATGCACGGCAATCGCGACTTCCTGCTCGGCAAGGCCTTCTGCAAAGAAGCCGGCTGCACGCTATTGAAGGACCCGAGTGTCGTGCAGTTCTATGGCGAGCCGGTGCTGTTGATGCACGGCGACAGCCTCTGCACCCGCGACGAAGCCTATATGAAGCTGCGTCGCTACCTGCGCAACCCGATCACCCTGTTCATCCTGCGCCATCTGCCGCTGAGCACCCGCCATAAACTGGCGCGCAAACTGCGCAGCGAAAGCCGTGCGCAGACGCGGATGAAGGCCAACGACATTGTCGACGTCACGCCGCACGAGATTCCACGGATCATGCAGCAATACGGGGTGAAAACCCTGATTCACGGCCACACCCACCGCCCGGCGATCCACAAACTGCAGCTCGGCGAGCAGGCGGCCAAGCGGATTGTGCTGGGGGATTGGGATCGTCAGGGATGGGCGTTGCAGGTCGATGAGAGCGGCTACGCCTTGGCGCCGTTCGACTTCGCCCCGCCGCTGGCTTTGCCGCACGGCTGAAGAGCTTTACCCCCTCACCCCAGCCCTCTCCCCCAAGGGGGCGAGGGGGAAAGGGAGCCGATCTCTATGCTTTTCAAAACCTGAGTTCGACTCGGTATCGCAAGTCGGCGTACCTCAAACAAAAAACTCGGTCAGTCCCCTCTCCCCTAGTGAGCGAGGGGGAAAGGGAGCCGATCTCTGTGCTTTTCAAAACCTGAGTTCGGCTCGGTATTGCAAGTCGGCGTACCTCGAACATGCACCACGGTCAGTCCCCTCTTCCTCTGGGAGAGGGTTAGGGTGAGGGGCTTTTGACCTTAGTGCCCGGAAGCCGCCGGCCCTGCCTTCGCGGCAAACGGCGGTTTCGCCAGCCACACAATCAGAATCAGCCCCATGAACCCCCAGCCCAACAGCGTGAAGTAATCCACGGTGGAGAGCATGTACGCCTGGCTGGAGAGGATCTGGTCCATCTGCGCGTACGCCGATTGGCTCGCGCCGCCCAGGTGATTCAAGGTCTCCCGGGTTGTCGGTTCGAAAGTGCTGATGCTTTCACTCATGTACGCATGGTGCTGATTGGCGCGGCGAATCCAGATCCACGTAGTCAACGATGCCGCGAAGCTGCCACCCAGGGTCCGCAGGAAGGTCGCCAGGCCGGCACCATCGGCAATCTGGCTCGGCGGCAGGTCGGACATCAGGATGCTCAGGGTCGGCATGAAGAACAGCGCCACGCCGATGCCCATGAACAGCTGCACCAGTGCGATGTGCTGGAAGTCCACTTCATTGGTGAACCCCGCCCGCATGAAGCAACTCAAGCCAATCGCCAGAAACGCCAGCCCGGCCAGCAGACGCAGGTCGAACTTGTGCGCGTACTTGCCGACAAATGGCGACAGCAACACCGGCAGGATACCGATCGGCGCCACGGCCAGACCGGCCCAGGTTGCGGTGTACCCCATCTGGGTTTGCAGCCACTGCGGCAGGATCAGGTTGATGCCGAAGAACCCGGCGTAACCCAGCACCAGCACCAGCGTGCCGATGCGGAAGTTGCGGTAAGCGAACAGGCGCAGGTTGACCACTGGATGCTGGTCGGTCATTTCCCAGATGACGAACACCGCCAGCGCGATCACCGAAATCGCCGCGCCGATGATGATGAAGTTCGACTCGAACCAGTCCAGATCATTGCCCTTGTCGAGGATCACCTGCAACGCACCGACGCCAATGATCAGGCTGATCAGCCCGACGTAGTCCATCGGCTGGCGACTGGTTTCCACCGGACGCTTGGCCAGTTGCGAGCGCACCACCATCACCGCAAAGATGCCGATCGGTACGTTGATAAAGAAGATCCACGGCCAGCTGTAGCTGTCAGTGATCCAGCCACCGAGAATGGGACCGGCAATCGGCGCGACCACCGTAACCATCGCCAGCAACGCCAGGGCCATGCCGCGCCTCGCGGGCGGATACACGGCAATCAACAACGTCTGCGTCATCGGGTACAGCGGCCCGGCCACCAGGCCTTGCAGCACGCGAAAACCGATCAGTTCCGGCATCGACGTCGAGATACCGCAGAGGAACGAGGCCAGCACAAACAGAATGGTGGCCCAGAGAAACAGCTTCACCTCGCCGAAACGACGGCTGAGCCAACCGGTCAGCGGCAGCGCAATCGCGTTGCTCACGGCGAACGAGGTGATCACCCACGTGCCCTGCTCCGAACTGACCCCGAGGTTGCCGGAAATCGTCGGCAGCGCCACGTTGGCAATGGTGGTGTCGAGCACTTGCATGAACGTCGCCAGCGACAGGCCGATGGTGCTGAGCAACAGGCTGGGCGGCGTGAAAGAGGCGTTATTGCTCATCGCGAATCCTATGAAACCAAGTTGACGCTGCGTCTGTTACAGACACAGCAGCCCTTGTGAGAGCGAGCCCCTGTGGCGAGGGGATTTATCCCCGATGGACTGCGCAGCAGGCCCGGCTTTTCTGAGTCAAAAGAGCGGCCGCTTCGCGCCCCATCGGGGATAAATCCCCTCGCCACAGGGGCTCGCTACTACAGGGTGCAGGTCAGCGTTGCGCGGTTTTGCTCAGCGCAGCGCTGTTGTCGTGGATCAACTGCGCAATCATCGCGTCGGCTTCAGCCAGTTGGCGGTCGTAGACGTTGGTGCTGAACGAGGCTTTTTGCGGCGGTTGCTGCGCCAGTACCGGACCGCTCTGGTCGTGCAGGTTGACTTCAACGTTGGTCGACAGGCCGACGCGCAGCGGATGTTTGGCCAGTTCTTCGGCATTGATGTGAATGCGCACCGGCACACGCTGCACGATCTTGATCCAGTTACCCGTGGCGTTCTGCGCCGGCAGCAAGGCAAACGCGCTGCCGGTACCGGCGCCGAGGCTGTCGACGGTGCCGCTGTATTTCACGTCGCTGCCGTAGATGTCGGATTCGATATCCACCGGCTGACCGATGCGCATGTCGCGCAATTGGGTTTCTTTGAAGTTGGCGTCGATCCACAGCTGATCCAGTGGAATCACCGCCATCAACGCCGTGCCCGGCTGCACACGCTGACCGAGTTGCACGGTACGCTTGGCGACGTAACCGGTGACTGGCGCGATCAAGGTGCTGCGGGCGTTGGTCAGGTAGGCCTGACGCAGGTCGGCAGCGGCCGCCATCACATCCGGGTGCGACGACACCACGGTGTCATCGACCAGCGCGCTGGTGGTTTTCAATTGCTGTTTGGCGTTGGCCAAGGCGTTTTGCGCCGAGGTCAGGTCGTCGCGGGCGTGGGACAGTTCTTCCTGGGAAATCGCGCCGCCAGCGGCGAGGTTTTTCCGCCGGTTGTAGTTGTCCTGGGCCTTCTGCACTTCAGCCTGTTGCGCGTTGACCTGGGCTTTCATGCCGTCAACGTTGCTGTACAGGCCGCGCACCTGACGCACGGTGCGCGCCAGTTTTGCCTGGGCACTTTGCAGGCCGACTTCGGCGTCGTTGGGGTCAAAGTTGATCAACACCTGGCCTTCGTGAACCAGATCACCGTCATCCGCGCCAATGCTGACCACGGTGCCGGTGACCAACGGGGTGATCTCCACCACGTTGCCGTTGACGTAGGCGTCGTCGGTGCTTTCGTTAAAGCGCCCGATGAATTCGTGATACGCCCAGACGCCGGCACAGGCGAGGACGACGACAGCGGTCAGCACCAGCAGCATCACTTTGCGTTTGCGCGGATTGCCGGTGTCGGGAGTGGAGCCTTGAGCTTGAGTGTTTTCGGCAGTGGCCATGACAAATACCTTGAATTAGTTGTGCGGCGTGGCTGGGGTGGCGTTGGCTGCGGTCAGGGTTTCACCCTGGAAGCCGCCGCCCAGCGCTTGCATCAATTGAATCGACAGGTCGATCTGCTCGGCATTGAGGTTGGCCAGTTGACGCTGGGCCTGCAGCAATTGCTGCTCGATGCTGAGCACGTCCAGGTAGTTGCCGATGCCGGAACCGTAACGCTGGACGACGGTGTTGTAAGAATCCTGAGCAATGTCGGTGGCGTGTTGCTGCGCGCCGATCTGCCGGCCGATATCACGCAGCTGGTTGATCGTGTCACTGACATCGCCCAGGGCTTTCACCAGGCTTTTGTTGTACTGCGCCACCGCCAGGTCGTAATCGGCGTCGCGCGCATCGAGGTTGGCGCGCAGGCGCCCGCCGTCGAAAATCGGCACCGAAATGGTCGGGGCAATGTTGAAGAAACGACTGGCCGAGCCGAACATCGCGTCACCCAACAGGGATTCGGCCCCGGCCGAGGCCGTGAGGTTCAGGTTGGGATAGAAGCGGGTTTTCGCCGAGTCGATGTCCTTGCTCGCCGCTTCGACGCGCCAGCGCGCAGCGACCAGATCCGGGCGACGGCCAAGCAGTTCCGCCGGCAGCACCGACGGTACGGCCACGGCGCTGGCTTGCAGGACTTTTGGCCGGGCGATTTCGTTGCCGCGATCCGGGCCTTTGCCAAGCAGCACGGCCAACGCGATTTTCGCGCTGTTCAGGCGTTTTTCCGCGTCGATCAGACTGGCTTCGGAACTGGCTTCCAGACTCTGGGTTTGCTGGAACTGATACTGGCTGTCGATCCCGGAACTCAGGCGACGCTGGCTCAGGTCGAGCATTTGTTTGGTGCGTTTGAGGTCTTCGTTCGCCAGGTCGTAAACGATGTGCGCCTGACCGAGATCGCTGTAAGCGCGGGCGACGTCGGCGGCGAGGGTCAGTTGTGCAGCCTGACGATCGACTTCAGCGGCGCGGGCCTGACCGAGTGCGGCTTCCCAGGCGTCACGCTGACCGCCCCACAGGTCGAAGTTGTAATTGAAGCCGGCGCTGACGTTGCGCACCGTCGAATAAGCCCCACCCTGCCCCAGCGGATCCTGATCGCGAGCCAGGCGCGAACGGCTGATGCCGGCGCTGGCGTCGAGGGTCGGATAACGCTCGGCATCGGCGGCATACGCGGCGGCGCTGGCCTGATGGGCGCGGGCTTCGGCGATCTGCATGTCCGGGCTGTCGTGCAGGGCTTCGCGGATCAGGCCGTCGAGTTGCGAATCGCCAAGGCTGGTCCACCAGTCGCTTTTCGGCCACGCGGCCGGCGACAGGGTCACGCCGCTGAGGGACTGGCTGGCATTGAGGCTTTTCGCATCAAGGCGTTTGCCCTGAGTGTCGAGGCCACTGTAGTTGGCGCAGCCGGCGAGGATCATCGCCGACAGCACCAAGGTCAGGCTGCTGCGCAAGGTGTTACCGCTCATTGTGTTCACCTAACCGCTGGATAGTGATTGGGTCACCGGCTGCCAGCAGGATTTTCTTGAGGATGTATTCCAGGGTTTTCAACTCGTCCGGAGTGACGGCGCCGGCCAGTTCATTCATCGCGTCGGCGCCGATGTATGGCAGGCGATCGGCCAGTTGCTGGCCCTGCTCGGTGAGTTTGAGTTGCACCTGACGGCGATCGCCTTCGCTGCGGTGGCGAGCGAGAAAGCCTTTCTGCTCCAGACGATCGAGCATGCGTGTCATCGAACCGCTGTCCAGCGACAGATGCCGACACAGCTCGGCCGGGGTGTCGACGCCGAACTGGGCCATGATGATCAACACCTTGAACTGCGCGGCAGTGATGCCATGCGGCTCCATGTGGGTGTCGATGATCCGGTCCTTGAGCAACGCGGCACGGCCCAGCAACAGGCCGAGATGACAGTGTTTGAATTCGTCCGGGGTGAAATGCTTCATTTGCTCACCTAATAACTGCCTAGGCAGTGAATGTATGTCGAGATGTTACTGCCTAGGCAGCGAATGTCAACGTAATAGTTAGGTTGCTTTGTAATGAGTTGACCAATGGCCTGGGTTTTTGTGGCGCATAGAAGAACGTCATCGCGCCTACGGGGGGAACGCATTCCACATTTAGGAGTGAGCCTGCTCGCGATGGCCGCGACACGGTGCAAAGGAAGAGATGCTTTCTAAGAATCGCCTGATGTCTACAACCAGACGGCGTGTTTAACGTACGCAATTCATTGGCCGATTACGTAAACCCTCTTCATGAAACGTTTCAAACTCCAGCGCCCGCTCAAGCTAACGAAATTGATTCACACGCTATGTCTGTCGTTACTTTTCGCGCCCAGCTACGCGGGCGCGGCTAATTGCTCGTTCTTCCCGGGTCATCATCAAACAACTATCACTATGCAAATACCAGCTACCCTTTCGATCCCCCGTGACACACCTAACGGCACCGTAATATATGAAAGTCCTTCATTAACACTTGGACCTACGCCCAGCTCGTATAGATGTACGAACGAATTTTCATATGGTATTCAGAACAACGTCGGTGTGTCTAAATCGGGCGACCTTGTTTACGCAATCGGAAACACCGGGCTCGCATGGCAGTGGTCCTTCAGAGACGATGTAGCGATACCCATTTATCCGGGTATTCGCCGACAAGCGGGCGGATACGGATGGGACACCACAAGACACGTGCTACGGCTATTCAAAATAGCGGATGTAGTCGATGTACAGAAAATCCCGGCAGGAACACTTGGGACTTTCCATGCAGATGGTGTATCACCACTAGCAATGGCGACCAATGGCACAACGATTGTGCCTCAATCCTGTGAAACGCCTGACATCAAAGTAGACATGGGGTCGCATGACATGAGTAGCTTTGCCCACAACGGCGCATATTCTGAGCCGGTCAAATTTGACATCAGCCTTAACAACTGTCCGCCAGGCATAAAAAAGGTAACTTATACACTCAAGCCTACCCTGACTTCTCCCTCGCAAAATTCCACGAGGGGTATCGTAAAGCTGAGTGCAGATTCGACTGCTCAGGGTGTGGCTTTGCAAGTACTCAATAGCGATGGAAACCCTTTAGTCTTACATCAAAGCTATGTATTCGCAGACTATTCCTCTGCGGGAGGCAACTTGAAGATCCCCCTGAGCGCTCGTTACTTTCGCGTCGCTGAAACAGGTGGCAATGGTGGGTTCGACAAGGGCATGCGCGCCGGAACAGCTAACGCAACGATTGCATTTGTCATGAGTTACCTTTGAATCCATTGATGCGTTGCTATAGCCAATTGTTCGCGCAGCCCTCTTTAAGAATCGTCTGATTTTCATCATGCCCGGCCGCCCCTACTGTGCCGGGATGCGATTGAAGAACTACCTCCACCAGATCAGCCCGGTCTTGTCCACGCCCCACGCTGCGCGACGCCTGTTGCGCATTTTTGCGCTGGTACTGCTGCTGGGCATTCTCGGCGGCGTATACAGCTTTCTGCTGTTTACCTTCAACACTGAAATCTCTCAGCGGCGCAGCTATATGAGCAGCGCGATTGCTGAAGCGCATACCTTTTTCACCACCCGTGAAGCACTGCTCGAAAGCCTGAGCCTGTCGGCCACGCGCATGGCCAACATGGATTTGCCGGTCTCCGAAGAAGAGATCCGCCTGTTGCTCGGGCAAGCGCCGGGGCAGCAATGGAGCATCTGGCTGACCCGACGCATGCGCGATTACCTCAAGGCCCGGCAGCTCAACCTGGTCTACGTCAGCAGCGGCCCCCGGACCCAAGTGTTGCGCCTGTACAACGCGACTGCGGTGATCGGCCGTTTCCCCGAGACCATGCTCGAACAACTGCAGACCCTCAAGCACCACGACAGCGGCAACATCAAAGAACTCTGGCTGACCCATGCCGCCGACGGCCACTCGCAGCTATACATCTTCATTCGTCTAGACGCGCGCGACATCAACTCCGGCTGGCTCGGCCTGGAAATGGACGACCGCGAAGTCTCCAGCGCCCTGAGCGACCACAGTGCCGGCGAGTTCACCATGTTCAACTCGCAAGGCATGCCGCTGTTCAGCAACAGCCACAAGCCGCCGCCCGGGCAGAACCTGCCGCTGCTGCGGCAACAGGACTTCTTCGGGTTTGTCGGAGACGGGTGGCTGCCCGAGCAACTGGTGCTGCGCAAGCAACTGAAATCATCCGACTGGCAACTCACCTACTCCATCGACTTACTCGCGGTGCTGTGGGCGCTGTGGCCGCAAATGCTCGGTGCGTTGCTGTTCTGCTTGCTGAGTATCAGCCTGGTATGCCTGCTGACCCGGCGTCTGGAACACCGTGTGATCAATCCGGCGATTCACCGAATCCAGGCGCTGGTGGAAAGCGAGTTGTTCAGCCGCGACGTGATCCAGACTGCCCCGGTGGCGCTGTGCGTGCTGCGGCGCAGCGATGGCCAGGTAGTGCTGGAAAACACCCTCGCCCGACAATGGCTGGGCGCCTGTGGCGAGCAACTGGGCGCCGGCTGGATTCGCGACGCCTTCGATGCTGCCGAGCCGTTCTTGACGGATTACTTCGAGACCGCCGACGGCCGCCACCTTTACCTGAGCTGCGCACCGACTCGTTACAAGGGTGAAGACGTGTTGCTGTGTGCGTTCAGCGACATCAGTGCGCGCCGACAAATCGAAGCCGCACTGGAACAGGCGCGCCAATCGGCCGATGCGGCCAACGAGGCCAAGACCTTGTTCCTCGCCACCATGAGCCACGAAATCCGCACCCCGCTCTACGGCGTGCTCGGCACTCTGGAATTGCTCGCGCGTACACAACTCGATAGCCAACAGAAAAGTTACCTGCAAGCCATCGAAGGTTCGTCCGCCACGTTGCTGCAATTGATCTGCGACGTGCTCGATGTATCGAAGATCGAGGCCGGGCAACTGGCGCTGGAACTGAGTGAGTTTTGCCCCGCGACGCTGGTGCAGGAAGTGGTCCAGGGTTACGCGGCGGCGGCGCAGAGCAAAGGCCTGCAACTGTATGCCTGCCTCCACCCAAAACTGCCGGACCGGCTGATCGGCGATGCCAGCCGCGTACGGCAGATCCTCAACAACCTGCTGAGCAACGCGGTCAAGTTCACCGACTCCGGGCGTGTGGTGCTACGAGTCAGACTGCTCAGTCGCGAAGGCGAACGGGTGTGCCTGCAATGGCAAGTCTCGGACACTGGCAAAGGCATCGCCCATGAGGATCAGGCGTTCATTTTCGAACCGTTCTACCAGACCGAAGGCAACACCAACGTGGTGGCCGGCACGGGCCTGGGCCTGCCGATTTGCCAGCGTCTGACGCACTTGATGAATGGCACTCTGCGCATGGTCAGCGAGCCGGGACTGGGCAGCAGTTTTTCCCTGAGCGTGCCGCTGGAACAGCCCTCCTCCGGCGCATCCCCTGTCGCTTTGCCGACATTGGCCGCAAACAGCGTCTACGTGGTGTCGCCCATCCGCGAACTGGCCGACAGCCTCAGCGGCTGGTTGCGTCGCTGGGGAGCCCGCGCGCAAATCGGCGCACCTGACACCACCCAGCCCGACGCGACGGCTGTACTACTGGAGCTGCATCCCGCACCCTTCGGACAACCGTCAAACCCGGCATGGCACGGGCCACGCGTGCTGGCCAGCAGCGACGGTGCCCACGAACCGCAGTTCAGCCGTGACGGCTGGAAGGTCAATCTGAACGATCTCGCGGCGATCCAGCGCGCGGTTCGCCAAGCTCAGGGCGGTCCGATCGCCCCGCATCCGCAGCACCAGGAACGGCATACGTTACGGCCATTGCACCTGCACATCCTGGTGGCAGAAGACAACGTCATCAACCAGTTGATCCTGCGCGATCAACTCGAAGAACTCGGCTGCTCGGTGGCGCTGGCCAACGATGGCGAAGAAGCCTTGTCGCTCTGGCGCAACGGCGCGTTCGACATTGTCCTCACCGACGTCAACATGCCCCGGCTCAACGGCTACGAACTGGCCGAGGCGCTGCGCCGTCAGGGCTGCACCACCCCGATCATCGGCGCCACCGCCAACGCGATGCGCGGTGAAGACGCCCTGTGCCTGGCCGCCGGGATGAATCACTGCCTGGTCAAACCTTTTACGCTGCGAGCCTTGTTCGCTGTCCTGGCTCCCTACGAACGAGTAGCTCATGAAGCCCTGTAGCCTTTTAATTGTCGAAGACCATCCCTTCCAGCACCTGTATTTGCAGAGCCTGCTCAATGAGCTGGGCGTGTTCGACGTGGTCGGCGCCAGGGACGGCGAAGCGGCACTGGCCTGTCTGAAACAACGCGATTTCGACCTGGTACTCACCGACCTGCTGATGCCGGGCATGGACGGTGTGCAGTTCATTCAGGGCCTCGCCGCGCATCGTTCGCGCCCCGCGCTGGCGATCATGAGCGCCGCTTCCCGGCGCATGTTGATGGGCGCCAGCCTGGTGGCGAGCAATCTGCAAGTGAAAGTCATCGGGCTGATTTCCAAACCGGTGAACACGGCCGCCCTGCGCTGCCTGATCGATCAATTGCAGGCGCTGCGCCAGACGCCGCCGGCCGAGACCCGCGAAGGCATCGACCGCCAGAGTCTGTTGCAAGCGCTGGACAATGGCGAACTGCACGCCTGGTTCCAGCCCAAGAAAGCCCTGAGCAATGGCCGGATCGTCGCCGCCGAGGCTCTGGTGCGCTGGATGCATCCCGAGCATGGCACGCTGTTACCCGGGGCATTCCTGCCGGCGCTGGTCGCCTGCGGCCTCGAGGAGCGCCTGCTGTGGTGTGTGTTGGAGCAGGCGATTGCCGCGCAGATCGTCTGGCGCCAGCAAGGCTATGACATTCCGGTCTCGATCAACCTGCCCACTCACTTGCTCAACAGCCATGACCTGCCCGACCGCATCCACGCGTTCGTGCTGGCTCATCAAGGCTTGCCGGCACGCATCTGTTTCGAACTGATGGAGTGCTCGGTGCCCGACGACATCAGCAATTTCTACGCCGGTGCCTGCCGCTTGCGGATCAAAGGGTTCGAGCTGTCCCAGGATGATTTCGGCAAGGGCTACAGCTCGTACATGAATCTGGTCTCGGCGCCCTTCACTGAATTGAAGATCGACCGCACGCTGGTGCAAGGCTGCAACGCCAATGAGGAATTGGCCCAGGCACTGACCAGCATAGTCAGCCTCGGTCGCCAGCTGGGGCTGACGGTGGTGGCTGAAGGTGTCGAGACCGCGCAAGAACTTGCTCTGTTGCGTAAAATCGACTGCACTCAGGTTCAGGGTTTCCTGATCTCCCACGCCGTGTCTGCGGATCAGTTCCAGCAATTGCTGACCCATGACGGGCCGGCGAACGCGTATTGACCCGCAAGCGGGTGTTGACGAATGTCACTAGCTTTCGAGGTCACTGTGTCCAAAGGCTCTCCCACCACTGCTGCCCAGGCTCGCTAATGCCACATCCCAATGCCTTGCTGGAAAAACTCGCCAGCAGTTCATCGCGCCTGAACAGGAGCCTGCTGGTGCTCGGCGCCCTGATGTTGCTGTTGCTGGGCATCAGCTACGTGGGGGTGACGCGGATGATCGAAGAGCGACGCGAAACCTTGCAGTTTCACTTTGCCCGGCTGATGGAGAATGTCCGCGAACAGGAAGTGTTCCTGCAGGATATCGCCCGGGAAAGCGCCAAGGGTGAGCGGCTGCCCTCTGCCCTATTGCCGCCCTACACACAAAGGCCTCTGCCCGATGAAGGGCCGGGCGTTTTTGAGGGCCGCGGCCTGCCGTTTTCGCTGCCCTACAGCCTGAAGATCAATCCGGACAGGATCGCCCCCAGCCAATACCCGAAAATCTTTGCCCTCGGTACCCATCTGGCCGCTTACTACAGCGCGTTCTGGTCAGCCTCGCACTATCAGTCGCCAGAGGTCGTGCTGATCAATGGTCCCGACAATTTTGATGTGGCCGTACCCTCTGCCGGGCGCTTGCGCGGTAACGAGCAGACGCAGGTCGGCCATCTGGTCGAGGTGATGACCCAGGTGAACAAGCGCCTGCGCGGGCAGCGCTCGCCGCCACCCGATCTTCAGGTGCACTGGGAACCCTATGTCTCTGCCGAGGATGACAAGAACACGCCAACCCTGCTGGCCTACGTGAGTATCAATCTGGCCAGCACCGCGTTAACCGTCGAGGGCGCCGATACCTGGGTGGTATTGGGCTCTCTTATGAACCTGTCGCAGGTCAATAACATCGAGCGGCTGATGCAGTGGTCGATCTACGACGACTTCACCTTGATCACTCCACGTGGCGTAGTCTTGACCGGCGCCCTGAAACCCGACGAGGTGCTGAATGAAGGGGTGAATTTCAAGCGTGACGGCCTGGTGTTCAAACTGAGCAGCCCCGGCGAGCAACACTGGACGGCAATCTACTTCATCAGTGTGCGCAGTTTTCTCGATTACGCGCTGTGGCCGTTGCTGTGCCTGTTGGCGCTGGTGATCGCCGTGCTCGGTTGCAGTCGGGCGGTCAATCGCTGGTACCAGACCCGGGTCATTCTGCCGGCGCAAAGCGCGCACGCGAGCATCGCCGAGAGCGAAGCGTTCAGCCGCGCGGTGATCGACACCGCGCCAACCGGCCTGTGCGTGATCCGTCGCAGCGATCACCATGTGCTTCTGCAAAATCAGCGTGCCCAGCAGTGGCGTGACTACGGCCAGTTGATGAACCTGCTCACCTCGCGCACCGCCCCCGGCCACGCCGACCTTGAACTCGACGGGCGCCACCTGCACGTTGCTTTCGTGCCCACCCGTTATCAGGGGCAGGACGCCTGGTTGTGTGCGCTGCATGACGTGACCCGGCATGTCGAAGACGCGGCGGCGCTGGAAGATGCACGCCAGGCCGCCGACTCGGCGAACCAGGCCAAGAGCCGCTTCCTCGCGACCATGAGCCATGAGATTCGCACCCCGCTGTATGGCGTGCTGGGCACCCTGGAACTGCTCGGCCTGACCGCGCTCGCCCCGCGTCAGCAGGATTACCTGCAGACCATCCAGCGCTCGTCCGTCACGTTGTTCCAGCTGATCAGCGATGTGCTGGACGTGTCGAAAATCGAAGCCGGACAGATGACCCTCGAACTGCAGGATTTCTGCCCGCTGGAATTGACCGAAGACACCGTGCGCACCTACAGCGCCTTCGCCCTTTCCAAGGGTCTGCAACTGTATGCCTGCATCGACGCGACGCTGCCGGACCGGCTACGCGGCGACCCGATACGGATTCGCCAGATCCTCAACAACCTGCTGAGCAACGCGATCAAGTTCACCGATAACGGTCGTGTGGTGTTGCGGGTACGGGTGCTGGAAAGTGTCGACGGTCGTGCCAATGTGCAGTGGCAGGTCAGCGATTCGGGGGTGGGGATTTCCCAGGCGCAACAACAGCAATTGTTCGACCCGTTCTATCAGGTCAACGACGCCACCGAACAGGCCGGTGCCGGCCTCGGCCTGGCCATCTGCAAGTGGCTTTGCGAGTTGATGGCAGGCCAGTTGAACGTGGTCAGCGAACCGGGACTGGGCAGCAGTTTTACCCTGCAACTGGCACTGGAACACGCGCCCGGCGCATTGGCCGATTGCCCTGCGTTCAATCCCGGCATCCCCGCCGTTTATGTGCGCGCCCAGGTCACTGAGCTGGCACAGCACCTGATCGCCTGGCTTAACCGTTTCGGCCTCGATTGCCGTGCGCTGCCGGCGGATGCGCCCGGGTCATCGGCGCTGCTGGTGGAGCTCTCGCCACTGGCCAATACCACGCCGTGGCCCGGGTCACGCATCATCGCCACTGCAGGCGGCCCCAACCCGTCGCAGTTGCGCGGTGCCGACCGGGAAGTCGATGCCGGCGATGTCCGGGCGATTGCCTGGGCGATTCATCAAACCCTGCATGGCGCCGGCAGCGCCAGTCAGCCGTTGCCGACGGAGAAGACCCGGCGCTTGAATCTGCACGTACTGGTGGCGGAAGACAACGTGATCAACTCGGCAATCATCAAAGAGCAACTGGAGGTGCTGGGCTGCACGGTAGTCGTCACCGCCAATGGCGAACAGGCGCTGGCGCAGTGGTCGCCGGGGCGCTTCGATCTGGTGCTGACCGACGTCAGCATGCCGATCATCAACGGCTACCAATTGGCCGAAGCATTGCGCCAACGGGACCAGACCGTGCCGATTATCGGCGTCACCGCCAACGCCCTGCGCGAAGAAGGCGAACGCTGCGCTGCGGTGGGCATGAACGCGTGGATGGTCAAACCGCTGAACCTTGCCACCCTGCGCGCGCACCTGGAAAAACACTGCAAGGTCGCCCTGCCGGAGGCCACCGCCGCGCCGATCCAGCTGTCGCCGAAAATGCGCGAACTATTTGTCACCACTCTGCGCCAGGACATACACACGACCCTGACGGCACTGGACAGCGCCGATGCCAATCGCGTGGCGCAGCAGTTGCACAGCATGGCCGGCGCGCTGGGTGCGGTGCAGGTCGAAGCCATGGCCACAGCGTTTGTCGAACTGGAGTGTCGTTTACACGGCATGGCCGTGACTCGCACCCTGGACCTGGAAGTCCGCCAGCATCTGGCTCGCTTGAAAGATCTGTTGGATACCCTTGAATAATTTCACTCTGGATAAAGCAGCCATGGAAACCCTGAACGTAGTCATTGCCGATGACCATCCGATCGTTCTGCTGGGGGTACGCGAGCTGGTTGAGCGTGACCAGCGCTTTCGCGTGGTGGGCGAAGCCGTTTGCTCCAGCGAACTGATCAACCTGCTCGAAACCCGCCGGGTGGATCTGGTCATCACCGATTTCAACATGCCCGGCGACTCGACCTACGGCGATGGTCTGAAACTGGTGGACTACCTGACGCGGCACTACCCCGGCGTCCGCGTGCTGGTGCTGACGATGATTTCCAACCCGCTGATCCTGACGCGCCTGCAAGAACTCGGGGTGCTGGCGATCATTCAGAAAAACCAGCTGCACAACGAAATCGAAACGGCGCTCAAGGCCATTGCCCGGGGTAATCCGGTACGCAGCAACGGACCGCCGCCGACTTCCGTGATCGTCGACAATGCTGACCTCGACGAACGCTTTACCCGACTGTCGCCCAAGGAGCACGAAATATTGCGTTTGTTTGTCTCGGGGCTGGGCGTCAGCGACATTGCCCGTGGGTTGAACAGAAGCGCCAAGACGATCAGCACTCAAAAGATATCGGCCATGCGCAAACTTGAAGTCAGCAGTGATCAGGACTTATTGGCTTATTGCATAGAACGCAACTTGTTTAACTAACAGATAATGACTTTCCAGTTAAAGACGACTTCTAGGAATCGTCTGATGTTCCAGCAAAAGTGCGCGCTATATCGTGTTGTTGTTTTAACCCCAACCATTGGAAAACAACATGAAAAAGCTGACTCGCGCACTTCTCGCCCTTTCGATCATTGCCGCCACGGGCAATGCGCTGGCAGAAGATCCACCGGCTCCGCCAGCACCAACCAAGGCCGGCAGCGGCACCATCAACTTCACCGGCACCATCAACAACGATGCCTGCTCGGTTGAAGGCGCCGGAAGCAACAAAACCATTTCGGTCAACATGGGCGAAGTGTCGATCAAGGACATGGGCACCGCCACTGCACCTAAAGGCAACGGCACCCTGAGCGCCGAAAACTTCGACATGAAGATCAACTGCAACGCCGGCACCAAAGTGGCGATGATTTTCGAACCGACCAAGGGCGCAGGCTCGGGCATCGTTGCCGGGACCAAAGTGCTGAAGCTGATCGACGGCCTGGGCGCTGCGAAGAACATCGGTATCGCCTTGCTCGACTCCAACGGCGCATTGATCGACCTGAGCTCGCCGTCCACCGCGAAGATCGAAAACACCCTGCAAGACAGCAACACCACGCTGAAATTCTCGGCCGCCTACGTCACCACCGCCGACGTGGCAACTGCCGTTGCCGGTCGTGGCGACGCCACCCTGCCGTTCACGCTGCAATACGAATAACCCGCGCGAACACTCACGCCTGGTGCGGGGCCGGTCGGCCCTGCACCCTCATTCAATTGCGCGGTACCCCCCTATGTTTTATCGTCACTCATTGTCCTTTTGTGCGGGCCTTTTGGGTCTGCTCGTGGCCAATCAGGCCATGGCCGGCATTTCCTTGAGCAGCACCCGTCTGGTCTTCGACGGCCAACACAAGGAAGCCGGGATCACCGTGCGTAACAGCGGTGCAGATGTACTGATTCAGTCGTGGATCGACACCGATTCCAGTGAAACCGCCGCGGTACCCTTTGCCGTCACTCCGCCCCTGGTGCGCGTCAGCGGCGACGAACAGCAGATCTTGCGGGTGATCTACGAAGGCGCGGGCATGCCGACCGACCGCGAGTCGGTGGTCTGGCTCAACGTGCAGGAAATTCCCCAGTCGGCGAAATCGGCCAACACTTTGCAACTGGCCGTGCGCCAGCGCATCAAGGTGTTCTTCCGTCCCTCGGGACTGAAAAACAATGCCTACCTGGCACCGAGCGAACTGACTTGGCGCCTGGCCGAACGTGCCGGCAAACGAGTACTGCAGGTGAACAACCCGGGCCAGTATCACGTGTCGATTGCCGATATCACCCTGCAATCCGGCGCAGGCAGCGAACACCCTTTTGATTCGATGATGATCGCCCCCGGCGAACAGAAAGAGTTCAGCCTCAAACAACTTCACAACGCCAATACAGTGCGCCTGTTATTCAGCAGCATTAATGACTATGGCGCACAAGACCGTTACAGCGCGCAACTTTCGAACAATCTCGATGCCCGCGCCAGTTTGAATAAAGAAGCGCCATAACTTCCGTGCCGCTGCTACAGCCGCACTGTCACTGTATTTCTCTTCGCTCCGTTAGTTCGTTTCGGAGGTGATATAGGGTTCCTGCATGTTTTTACTCAAGCGCGACGGATTGGCGCCATTTTCGATTGCCCTGGTGTTCAGTTGCACCTGCCTGGCCGATGACGAAGAACAATTCAATACATCGTTTCTGCAAGGCGCGCCCTCCTCTGTTGACCTGCAATCGCTGCTCGCCAGCAGTCGCGTGTTACCCGGCATTTACCGGGTCGACCTCTACGGCAACGAGACCCTGGTCGGCCGTCGCGATATCGACTTCCGTCGCCACCCCGGCACGGGCAAGGTCGAGGCCTGCCTGACCCTGGAGATGGTGCAGCAATTGGGGGTCGATATCGGCCAACTGCAAGCCAGCGGCAAACTGGCCGCTGATGACTCCGACGCCTGCATCGACTTGCCCGCCCTGATCGATCATGCCAGCGTGCGTTACGACGTGCCGCGCCTGCGCCTGATGGTCAGCGTGCCGCAAAGCGCCATGGAGCGTGGCCGCCGTGGTTACGTCGACCCGGCGCTGTGGGACGAAGGCGTGCCCGCTGCGTTCATCAACTATCAGTTGAGCAGCAGCCGCAACAGCACCCAGGCTGACAACACCCTGTCCAACAACCTCGGCTTGCGCAACGGGATCAACCTCGGTGGCTGGCGCTTGCGCAACGAGTCGAACTTCAACAGCAGCACCGGCCAGCCCAGCACGTTCAAGAGCAACCGCAGCTATCTGCAACATGACGTGACCGCGCTCAAAGGCCAGTTCAGCGCCGGGGATATTTTCTCCGACGCCGACCTGTTCGACAGCGTGCGCTATCGCGGTCTGAAACTGGCGTCCGACGACGGCATGCGTGCCGACAGCGAGCGCGGTTATGCGCCGGTGATTCGCGGCGTTGCGCAGTCCAGTGCGACCGTGGAGATTCGCCAGAACGACTACATCCTCTACACCGCCAACGTGCCGCCGGGGCCGTTCGAGATCAGCGATATCTACCCCAGCGGTTCCAATGGCGACCTGGAAGTGACGATTATCGAAGCCGATGGTCGACGCCGGGTGACGGTGCAAGCATTTTCCAGCCTGCCGATCATGGTCCGTCAGGGCCAGTTGAAGTACAGCGTCTCGGCCGGCCAGTACAACAGCAACAGCGAGGATCAGCAGACCCCGCAGTTTGTCAGCAGCACACTGGCGTATGGCATCAGCAGCAACTTGTCCGGGATCGTCGGTGTGCAGGCCACGGACAATTTCAAGGCGTTGTCCGTCGGGGCCGGTCGCAATACTGCCATCGGTGCGATCTCACTGGACTTGACCCACTCCATGAGCAACACCTTCGGCGAAACGGTCACCGGTAACAGCTTGCGCGCGCTGTATGCGAAGACGTTCACCGGCACCGACACCAACTTCACCCTCGCCGCCTACCGTTACTCGACCGAGGGCTATCGCACCCTCACCGAGCACGTCGAGGAGTTGAGCCGCGATGGCCAGCAACGCAGCGGCAACTCGAAAACCCGCACCGACCTGACCGTCAACCAGAGCCTGGGGCGCAACCAGGAATTTGGCAGCGTCTACGTGAATGCCAGCGACCAGCGTTATTGGGGACGCGGCGGTTCGCAAAGCCTGTCGGCCGGTTACAGCAACTATTGGGGGGATGTGAGTTACAACATCGGCGCCACCTACTCCAAAGATGTCGGCAATTACGGCCCGGCGAACAACGACACGCTGGTCAACCTGTCCGTGTCGTTCCCGCTGGGTTCCAAGCCCCGTGCACCACGGGCCTTTGTCTCGGCCAGCACGCAGAAATCCAGCGACACCACGCAAATGGGCATCAATGGCTATCTGTCGGAAGACAGCGACACCTATTACTCGGTACAAGCCGGCAACAGCAGCACCGGCGGCAACTCTGGGTCGGTCAACCTCAGCACTCGCACCTCGGTGATGGATATCAGTGCCGGCTACAGTCAGGGACGCGGCTACAACTCGCAGAACCTTAACCTGGCAGGTTCGATCGTCGGCCACGGCGGCGGGATCAACCTGGGACAAACCGTGGGCGAGACATTCGCGCTGGCGCAGGTCGAAGGCGTGGAAGGGGTGAAAATCGGCAGTTTCAGCGGGGCCAAGACCGGCAGTAACGGCTTCGCCGTGGTGCCCAATGCGCAGCCTTATCGGGTGAACTGGATCAACCTCGACACCCGCGATCTGGGCGGCGATATCGAGATCGACAATGCGACCCGGCAAGTGGTGCCACGCCGTGGTGCGGTGGTGCTGGCGCGTTACACCAGCAAGACCGGACGCCGCGTGCAGTTCGCCTTGTTCGACGCGCAACACCAGCCGATCCCGTTTGGCGCCTCGCTGGAGGACAGCGCCGGCAAGCAACTGGCGATCTCCGACCCCGGCGGCAAGGCACTGGCGCTGGTGGAAGCCGACGCCGGTACCCTGACCATCAACTGGCAGAACCAGCGCTGCGAAGCGCCTTATGCCTTGCCGGAACGCAACAAGGCGCTGAACTACGAGCGGGTGGCGCTGGTGTGTCGCCCGACAACCTCTGAGAAATCAGCGGATCTCCAGTAACCCTTCGTCTGCGCCCACCAGCGATTGCGCCTCAGAGGACGCCATCGCTGGCAAGCCAGCTCCCACAGGGTCCTTGCCGGGCACAACATTCAGGTGCGCCGGACAGACGTGTGGGAGCTGGCTTGCCAGCGATGACAGCGACCCGATTCAAGAAGCAAGCGCGATCTAGAAATCGCGCTTGTAGAAGATATCCAGCGAACTGGCGACACCGCTGGCCGCTTCCAGATAAACCTTCTTGCTCAGCTTGTAACGCAGCGCAATGGTACTGGCCGGTTCGAACACGCCGACGCCATAACGCAAACTGAGCTTCTCGGAAATGTTGCCACTGGCGACCACGCTGGTGGTGTTGCCACTGCCTTGGGTGTCGAGCTGGAAGTCCTGAATGCCCAGGTCCTTGGCCAGCCCGCTGGTCACCCCGGAACTGCCCATCAGGCCTAGCCCCAACGCCGCTTGCGCGAGCATGTTGTTGTCTTCGCCGTTGGTGCTCAGCGGCCGTCCCAGCACCAGATACGACAACGCCTGCTCCTGGCTCATGGCCGGCTCGGAGAAGATCTGCGTGGTCGGCTGCTCGGCGCTGCCGCTCAGGCGAATACCGGCGATCACGTCATCGGTCTGGCGAATCGCTTCGATGTCCAGATACGGCTGATCGATGGGGCCGGCGAACAACAGACGCGCACGGCGCACGTTCAGGCGCTGGCCGTAGGCGCGGTATCGGCCGTCGTTGAGCCACAGTTCGCCGCGGGTGTCCATGTTGTCGCCGATGTGCACGTGACCTTGCAGGTTGGCGGTCAGGCCGAAGCCGGCAAAACTCAGTTTGTCTTCGCCGACCACCACGTCGATGTCCATTTTCATCGCCATCGGCGGCTTGCCCTCTTCGGTCTGCGCACCGACGATGATCGTGTCGTCGGAGACTTTCACCGTCGAGGGCGGCAGTTCGCGCACAGTGATTTCGCCTCTCGGCACCTGCACCTTGCCGGCAATTTTCAACTCGTCGCCGGCCATGGAAATCTTCAGGTCCGGTGCTACTTCCAGCTTGGCGTAGGGCTCGACGGTGACCGGCAACTGCGTGCCTTTCAACGCCAGATCGACCATCAGCGCCTGGCCCCAGGCGACGTTGCCGTTGAGGCTGCCCTGGCCGGTCTTGCCGCTCTTCCAGCCACCGTCGAGGCGCACCGCTTCACCGGCGATCACCGCTTGCAGTTGCAGATCCTTCAGTTCCAGCGGCAACTCGGCGCCGGAGACTTCGCCGTCGCTGAGTTTCACCGTGCCGTTGACCAGCGGCGCCAGCAGCCCGCCGGAAATCGTGCCACTGCCGTTCAAGTGCCCGGTGAGCTTTTCGACCATCGGTACAAACGGCCGCGCCACCGACAGATCCAGCCCGCTAAGACGGAACGAGCCGCTCAGCGGTTTGTTCTTTGGCAGTGGATTGAGCTGGGCCTGCACCATCAGTTCGCCAAGCTTGCCGCCGACGAAGTTCAGGTCTGTGTCGATGCGCTTCGGTGTGAGTTTGCTGGTGAGTTTCAGGGTCTGGTACGGAAAGTCCAGCCACTGATCCTTTTCCTTCATGCGCAAAGTGCCGCCGCTGGCGTCGATACTGACCACACCGTTCGGGCCGCTGGCCGGCAGGTCCAGTTGCAGGTCGGCGTTGAGCTTGCCCTGCCAGGCGAAATCCTTCGGCAACCATTGCGCGAGGCTTTCGATCGGGAATTGCTTGAGGTGGTAGCGCAATTTCGGCTCGGGCAGCAGCCGCTGGTCTTCGCCGCACAGGCTGGCATTGCCGGACATCCAGCAATGCGCGCCGAAGTTGATCTTGCCGTCAGCCAGGCGTTCGAGCCTGGCCGGGTTTTGCAGTTTCCAGTCCTGCCCACCGGCCTGAATGTCACCACTGGCCAGACGTCCGCGCCAGTTGCCCTTGTCCAGATTGCCGTCCAGCCCCAAGGCCAGTTTCAGTTTCGGCCCGATAAGGTCGAGGTTGAGCTTCTGGCTTTTGATGTCGCCCTGGGCGCTGGCGGTCAACACGCCGAGGTTAGTGTCGCCGGCCTGAATCCCGCTGCCCTTCAGATCGACCTTAGCCCGTTGCGCATTGTCGAGGCTGGCATCGAGGTTGAGGCTTTGCAGGCGATTGTCCTGGAATGCCAGTTGCGCACCTTGCAGGTCGAGCTTGCCTTGCGGTGCTTTCAGCGTACCGGCGACGTTGACCTGGCCAGTGACCTGCCCGCGCAGCTGCGGCCAGAGCTGGGCCAGCCGTGTCAGCTTGATGTCGATCTGCCCGGTGAGTTTCTGTTGCAGGCTGCCTTTGCCGTTAATGCTGTTGTCACCGAGGCGGATTTGCAGGGCGTTGAGGTTCCATTGCTCGCCGGCACCGTCAGCCTTGGCTTGCAGGATCGCCGGCTGACCGCGCAGTTTGCCTTTCAAGTCGAGGTCGGCGGTCAGGCTCAAACGCTCGTTCTTCATCTCGCCTTTACTTTTCAGCGGTCCAGCTAACGTGCCCGGCAACTCGGCGACCCAGTACGCCGGGTTCAACGCTGACAGTTCCAGCGCAGTGTCCCAGGCGATGCCGTCGGCGAACTGCACGTTCACATGCCCCTCGGCCTTGCCCTGCCCGGCTTCCATTTTCAGTTGCGGCAAAGCGATCTGTTTCAGGCTGCCGCTGAACGGACTGCTCAGGCTGAACGCCCCCGCCGGGCCATCCAGTGCGGCGGCGAAGTTACCGATGTATTGACCGTCGGTGTAGGAGACTTCGCCAGTGAAGGTACGCAAGGCGACTTGCGGCTCGTCGATCTCGGAATACAGCCGATGCCACGGAAAATCCTGCCAATTGATATTGGCCTGAGCCGTGAGGCCTTTGCTCCAGTCGACGCTGCCGGTGAGTGCGAGGCTTTGCTTGTCGTTGGCCGTCAGGTCGAGGCCGGCGATCTGCGCACCGTTGGCGTCTACCGTGCCTTTGAGCAGCAGCGCCACCGGGCCTTTGTCGGCGGGCAACGTGGCATTGCCGTTTAGCTGATAGCCGTTTTTCAGATCGCCTTCGCCGGTCAGTACCAATTGATTGAGTTGCAGGGTGTCCGGCAGATCAGCGCTCGGTTTGAACGCCTCCGCAGTGATGCGCACCTTGGCCGGCAGGTTTTCCGCCAGCGGTTGCAGCTCGCCGTTCAACTGGCCATCGAGGTAACCGCGGCTGTCGGCATGCAGGTTGAGGGTTTTCAGCAGGTCGCCGTCAACCTTGAGCGCCAGCGTCCAGGGGCTTGTGCCGACCGATGGCAGGCTCAGGTCGCCGGCGATGTTCAACGGCCAGTTGCCGGTCGGTTGCAGCAGGCCGGAGAGGTTCAGGCTCAGATCGTCGCGCTGCAGTTTGACGCTGTCGATCTGCATCCCCTTGGCGGTCCAGTGCGCCGCCAGTTGCAGGCCCTTGAGCTGCTCGCTGCCGTTGAACAGCAGGCTGCCGACCTGCACGTCACCGAGTTCGATAGCCACCGGCAGTTGCAGGTCCGGCAGTTTGATCGGGCCACTGTCAGTCGTCTCCTCGCTCGGCGGGAATTGCAGAATGACCTGATCCGCCTTGAGCTGGTCGATGCACAGGGTCATGCGGGTCAGGCACAACGGCGACCAGGCGAAGATCGGCTTGTCCAGCTCGACCCGGCTGCTGTCCTGCTGCCATACAAGATGATCGGCGCTCCACTGCCCGCCGAGGCGGCCCTGGAAATTCTCCACGCTCAGACCGGGCACCCACCCCAGCGCCCAGCGACTGCCCGCTTGGGTGCCGAGCACGGCGCTGATGCTCAAGACAATCAACAGCAGCAGCGCCAACAGCACCACTGCGGATATTTTCAAACCACGCTTCACAGCTCAGGCCCCATGGAAAAGTGCAGCCGGATGCCGCCATCGTCGTCCAGCGCGTGGGCCAGGTCGAGGCGGATCGGCCCCACCGGCGAGACCCAGCGCACACCGATACCGACCCCGGTCTTGAGGTTCGGCAGTTCGAGTTTGTTGAAGGAGTTGCCCTGGTCGACGAAGGTCGCCACCCGCCATTTCTCGGCGATCGAATATTGATACTCGACGCTGCCGGCGACCATGTAGCGCCCGCCGATACGGTCGCCCTTGGCGTTTTCCGGGGACAGGCTCTGGTAGTCGTAACCGCGCACGCTCTGGTCACCACCGGCGAAGAAGCGCAGCGACGGCGGTACCGAGTTGTAGCCGTTGGTGGCACTGCCGCCGACCTGCACCCGCCCGAGGAAGCGATGGTTGTCGAATACGGTGGTCAGGCCTTTGATCAACGCGGTGCCATAGAGCAGGTTGTTGTCCGAGCCGAGGCCTTCCTTCGCCACTTTGCTTTCAAACGTCAGGCGATAGCCATTGTGCGGGTCGATGCGGTTGTCGCTTTTCAGGTACGAGTAACTGATACCGGGCATCAGCAAGGTGCTGAGACCGGAGTCGTCACCGAGCTGGTATTCCTCACGCTGCCATTTCAACGAAATGACCCGCTGCCAGCCGCTGGGCAGCTTGCTGTGCCATTCCGGGCCGAACGTCAGCAGCTTGCTCAGGGTGTCGGAACCGTCGATGTCTTCATATTGATAACCGCCGGCCCAGCGTAGTTTGTCGGTCAGCGGCGGGTCGAGCGGGATGTCATAGAACAGCCCGACGTTCTGCCGTGGTGCCGACAGTTCGGCTTCCCAGCCGTAGCTGTCGCCTTGCGGATTAACCCAGTGGCGGGTCCAGTTGGCCTTGATCCGTGGGCCGACGTCGGTCGAATAACCGAGGCCCAGGCCCATGGTGCGCGGCTTGCGCGTGTCGAGTTTGACGTCCACCGGAATCACGTCGTTCTTCGCCGAAGTGGGCGCGGCATCGACGCGCACGCCTTCGAAATAACCGCTCGATTGCAGGTCGCGGTTGAGTTCGGCAATCAACTCGGAGTCATACGGCTCGCCTTCCTTGAACGGCACCATGCGTTGCAGCAGGTCTTCGTCGAAGGGCGTGTCGCCTTCGAATTTGACTTTGCCCAGTGCATAGCGCGGGCCGCTGTCGTAGATCAGTTCGATGTCGGCCACCCCCGCGCGCGGGTCGACCATGAGTTTCTGGCTGGTGAAATGGCCGCTGAAAAAGCCGAAACGCGAGGCCTGGTTCTGGATCAGCCGTTTGGCGTCTTCGTAGCGGCCATGGTTGAGCACCGCGCCGGACTTGAGCACGTCGCTGCTCGGTACACGAAAGGATTTGAGAGCGGCCGCCGGGCCGTCGACACGGATGGTGACGTTACGCAGGCGAATCGGCTCGCCGGGATCAATCTTCAGCACAAGCCGCGGTTTGTCCCCGCCCTTGACGTCGCTGTCGATCTGCGGCTGGTAGTAACCCAAGGCCTGGGCGGCCTTGCGCGCCTGCTCCTCGGCACCGCGACTGAAGCGCAGCAAGGCTGCTTCGTCACGATCGCCGAGGCTGCCGATATAGCCCTCTATATTGGCCTTCAGTTCATCGTTGGACGGTTTGATCCGCACATCCAATTCACTTTGCGCCAGCGCCGCGCAGCTGGTTAACAGCATGAGCACGCCACTGGTAAATCTTCCTGGAAACTTCATAGGCGCGGATGCTATCACGGGCTTGGGAGCGTGATAGAACAGGAAATTTCCGAAAAAGTTCGATGGTCAAGCCATTGCTGTTTGTAACAGCTGTGGATTGGCGTGAAAAAATACGTGTTCACGCACCGGGCCGACGGCAACTTCGCCAATCTCCTCATAGCCCTGACGTTTATAGAATTCCAGGTATCGCGGGTTGCCCGTGTCGAGCACCACGCCTTGAGAGGTTTCATCGACGGCGCACCAGTTGTGCACGGCGGTCAGCAGTTGCTCGCCGAAATGTTTGCCCTGGAACTGCGGGTGCACCCCGAGCAGCGGCAGCATGTGTACCGAATCGCCGGGCACGCAGGCGGCGACGGCATTGTGGTACTCCAGATAACGCCGGGTGCAGCGCAAACCGGTGCTGAGCACCATGCGCAGGCGCCATGCCCAGCTTTCGGTAATCCCCAGGCGACGCTGTGGCGGTGCGATCAGGGCGATGCCGATCAACCGGTCGTTGACCAACAGGCCGATGGCCGGCAGGTCCTGCAGAAAATGCTGTTTGACCAGCTCCCGCACGGTGGCGCGCACCCGTTGCTCATAGCCGGGCCGCTCGGCCTCGAACAGGTAACCGAAGGTCGGTTCGTGGCGATAGGCCTGATACAGCAGCGATCGGGCTTCGCGGGAATAACCGCGGTCGAGCATGTGAATATCGGCGATGGCGGTCTGGGTTTCAGGCATGACGATGATTCTCCCCGAGGCGCGTCCAAATGGCGCCGCTCTTGTTGGTACGAACCTTTTGCGGCTGGCGCAGTTCCCCACAGGTATAGACCAAGGCTGGATCTTCATCGACCGGGTGGGCCCCATCGCTGGCAAGCCAGCTCCCACAGTGTCCGCGTCGTTCATAACATTCATGTGCACCCGAGAAACCTGTGGGAGCTGGCTTGCCAGCGATGGGGCCGGCCCAGGCAACACAAATCCTACCGCCAAAAATGATTTCTCCCGCCCCACGCTGGCCCATCTCCCCCATGTCAGCTAGCATCGCCCTTTTGCTAGGACTGCCGACCATGAAGATCGTTTCCTTCAACATCAACGGACTGCGCGCCCGTCCGCATCAGCTGGCAGCGCTGATCGAAAAACACCAGCCGGACGTGATCGGCCTGCAGGAAACCAAAGTCCACGACGACCAGTTCCCGCTCGAAGAAGTGCGCGCCCTCGGCTACCACGTGTATTTCCACGGCCAGAAAGGCCATTACGGCGTCGCCCTGCTCTCGCGCAACGAGCCGATCGCCGTTCACAAAGGCTTCGCCACCGATGAAGAAGACGCCCAGCGCCGTTTCATCTGGGGCACGTTCGCCGACGCCAATGGCGTGCCGGTGACCATCATGAACGGCTACTTCCCGCAGGGCGAAAGCCGCGACCACCCGACCAAATTCCCCGCCAAACAGCGTTTCTACAGTGATCTGCAGGCCCTGCTGGAAAGCCAGTTCCACAACGAACAGCCGCTGGTGGTGATGGGCGATGTGAACATTTCCCCGGAAGACAGCGACATCGGCATCGGCCCGGACAACATGAAGCGCTGGCTGAAAACCGGCAAATGCAGCTTCCTGCCGGAAGAGCGCGAGTGGATGGCCCGCCTGAAAAACTGGGGCCTGACCGACAGCTATCGCCACTTGAACCCGGACGTCACCGACAGGTTCAGCTGGTTCGACTACCGCAGCCGTGGCTTTGAAGATGAGCCCAAGCGTGGCCTGCGCATCGACGTGATCCTCGCCTCCCACGGTCTGTTGCCACGGGTGAAGGATGCCGGTGTGGACTATGAACTGCGCGGGATGGAAAAACCGTCGGATCACGCGCCGATCTGGCTGGAACTGGCCTGACCTTCGAATCGCCTGTGGGAGCGAGCTTGCTCGCGAATGCGTTGCATCAGAAACATATCGGGTGACTGACACTCCGTATTCGCGAGCAAGCTCGCTCCCACAGTTTCATCGGTGTCATGTTTCGGTCATGCGCCTGACTTAATCTCCCCGGCAATCCCCTTGGCTTGATTCGGTGCCGGCATGACCCTGCGTGTTCTGTTCGTTTTTCTGTCGAGTGCATGGCTGTCGGTGTCTGCCGCCACCCTGCCCATCTCTGAAAACGGCCCGGTGTTGCGCATTCAGGGTTCCAACACCATCGGCGCGGCGCTTGGCCCCGCATTGGTCGAAGGCCTGTTGCAGGAACAAGGCTTGCTCAAAGTCCACCGCGAAACCGCGGACACCGCCAACGAACAACGCGTCGTCGGCCAGACCGCGCAAGGTAAACGCGTGGTCGTGGACATCGCCGCTCACGGTTCCAGCACCGGCTTCACGGCGCTGAAAGCGGCCACTGCCGACCTCGCCGCGTCATCCCGTCCGATCAAGGACAGCGAACTGCTGAGCCTGCAAGCGCTCGGCGACATGAAGAGTCCTGAAGCCGAGCAAGTCATCGCCATCGACGGCCTGGCAATCATCCTGCACCCCGACAATCCGCTGCAGCAGCTGGACACCGAGCAACTGGCGCGGATCTTCGCCGGCGAGGTGAAAACCTGGGAAGCGCTCGGCGGGCGTGGCGGGCCGATTCATTTATATGCGCGTGATGACCAGTCCGGCACCTACGACACGTTTAAAGAACTGGTCCTCAATCGTCGCGGGAAAAGTCTGAACAGCGCGGCGAAACGCTTTGAATCCAGCGAGCAATTGTCCGACGCGGTCAGCGCCGATCCGCAGGGCATTGGCTTTATCGGTTTGCCCTATGTGCGTCAGACCAAAGCCGTGGCGATTGCCGATGGCGCGTCGCAATCAATGCTCCCCTTCAACAGCCTGATCGCCACCGAGGACTATCCGCTGTCGCGGCGCTTGTTCTTCTATCTACCGCCCGACAGCAACCATCCATGGGCGAAGGCGTTGGTTGCGTTTGCGCAAAGTCCGCAGGGGCAGGCAATCGTCGCAGCCAACGGTTTTATCAGCCAGACCGTACACGCCATGAGCGTCGCGCCGAATGCACTGATGCCCGAGGGTTATCAATCCCTCAGCCGCCACGCCCAACGTCTGACGGTGAACTTCCGTTTCGAGGAAGGCAGCGCGAACCTGGACAACAAGGCGCGTCAGGATCTCGCCCGCGTACTCGACTATATAGAACGCCATGACAAAACCGACCGGGCGGTGACGCTGGTGGGCTTTGGTGATGAAAAGGATGACCCGGCGCGGGCGGACTTGTTGTCGAAACTGCGCGCGATGGCGGTGCGACGGGAGTTGGTGAAGAACGGCGTGGTGTTGCGTGAGGTACGCGGGTTTGGCGCGTTGATGCCGGTGGCGGCGAACAGCGCGGATGAGGGGCGGATCAAGAATCGGCGGGTTGAGGTTTGGGTGTATTGAGCCTGATGTTGATGTGTTGAACCTGCTTGCGTCATCGCTGGCAAGCCAGCTCCCACAGGTTTTTTGAGCGTACATGAGTGTTGTGTACGACTCGGACACTGTGGGAGCTGGCAAGCCAGCGATGAACGATAACTCAGTCCAGGATCAGCGCTCGCTGCGCAGCATCTCTTTCGGCACATACTTGCCGATCTCGAACTTGCCAATCGCTGCGCGGTGCACTTCGTCCGGGCCGTCGGCCAGGCGCAGGGTGCGCTGCATGGCGTACATGTAGGCCAGCGGGAAATCGTTCGACACCCCGGCCCCACCATGCATCTGGATCGCCCGGTCGATCACCCGCAGCGCCACATTCGGCGCGACCACCTTGATCTGCGCGATCTCGCTCTTCGCCACTTTGTTACCGACGGTGTCCATCATGTAGGCCGCTTTCAATGTCAGCAGGCGTGCCATGTCGATTTCCATGCGCGAGTCGGCGATCTTGTCGACATTCCCGCCCAGACGCGCCAAGGGTTTGCCGAACGCGGTGCGACTCACAGAACGCTTGCACATCAACTCCAGCGCACGCTCGGCCATGCCGATCGAACGCATGCAGTGGTGAATGCGGCCTGGGCCAAGTCGACCCTGAGCGATTTCGAAACCGCGGCCCTCACCGAGCAGAACGTTTTCGTACGGCACTCGCACGTTGTCGAACAGCACTTCGGCGTGACCGTGCGGCGCATCGTCATAACCGAATACCGGCAGCGGACGGAGGATTTTCACCCCGGGGGTGTCGACCGGCACGAGGATCATCGAGTGCTGGGCGTGACGCGGAGCGTCGGGATTGCTCAGGCCCATGAAGATCAGGATCTTGCAACGCGGATCGCACGCGCCGGAAGTCCACCACTTCTTGCCGTTGATCACCCACTCGTCGCCATCGCGCACGGCGCGGGCGGCCATGTTGGTGGCGTCGGACGAGGCAACGTCCGGTTCGGTCATGGCGAACGCCGAACGGATCTCGCCGCGCAGCAGCGGTTCGAGCCAGCGCTGTTTCTGTTCTTCATTGGCGTAGCGCACCAGCACTTCCATGTTGCCGGTGTCCGGCGCCGAGCAGTTGAACGGCTCAGGACCGAGCAACGAGCGGCCCATGATTTCCGCCAGGGGTGCGTATTCCAGGTTGGTCAGGCCGGCGCCGAGCTCTGACTCGGGCAGAAACAAGTTCCACAGACCTTCAGCCTTCGCCCTGGCTTTGAGCTCTTCCATGATCGCCGTTGGCTGCCACCGATCGCCTTCGGCAACCTGGCGTTCGAACACGGCTTCGGCCGGGTAAACGTAAGTGTCCATGAACGCGGTCACGCGCTCACGCAGTTCTTGCACCTTGGGCGAATAAGCGAAATCCATGAGCGAATACCTTCTGTGGCAGAGGTTGTTTAAGTCATGCATTCGATGCTAGAACAGCGCTGATAATTTACCTAGCCTATTCTCGGCGTGTATAAACATTCATCACCGATATATGATTCACTGATCATCAGCCCCTGAACACTCGCCCCTAAAAACAAGAGAAGCCGCGTTATGAATCTGAGTAAGGTCGACCTCAACCTTTTCATCGTCTTCGACGCGATCTACACCGAAGCCAACCTGACCCGCGCCGGGCAGATTGTCGGCATCACCCAGCCGGCGGTGTCCAACGCCCTGGCGCGGTTGCGTGAAACCTTCAACGACCCGCTGTTCGTGCGCACAGCCCAGGGCATGGTGCCGACGCCGATGGCGCAGAACATCATCGGCCCGGTGCGCAACGCCCTGTCGCTGCTGCGCGTATCGGTTCAGGAAAGCCGCATTTTCAACCCGGCGCAAGCGGTCAAGACCTACCGCATCAGCATGACCGACCTCACTGAAGCGGTGATTCTGCCGCCGCTGTTCCAGCGCCTGCGTCGTCTGGCGCCGACGGTGATCATCGAAAGTTTTCTGTCCAAACGCCGGGAAACCACCAAGGAACTGGCCGCCGGGCGCCTCGACTTCGCCGTGGATGCGCCGCTCAACACCGACCCGCAGGTGCGCCACGTCAAATTGATGGAAGACCGTTACGTCTGCGCGATGCGCAAAGGTCACCCCATGGCGGGCAAGGAAAAACTGTCGCTGGATGATTACCTGTCGCTGACCCACATCCATATTTCCAGCCGCCGCAGCGGCCTGGGGTATGTCGATCTGGCCCTCGGCAAAATGGGCATTCAGCGCAAGATTGCCCTGCGCTCGCAGCACTATCTGATGGCATCGCAGGTGATGCAGCAGACCGACATGGTCATGACGGTGCCGGAGCGGTTTGCCCGACGCCATGAACTGCAAGCGTTCAATTTACCGGTGAATGATGTGCCGCCGGTGGAAACGCACCTGTATTGGCATGAAAGCACCGATCAGGATCCGGCCAATCGCTGGATGCGTGAACAGATGATCGAGTTGTGCCAGCAGGTGACGGCGCAGGAGAAGAAGCTGGATAAGCAGGCGGTTTGAAGAAAGAGCAAAAGATCACAGCCTTCGGCAGCTCCTGCACAGACAGGTGCAGGAGTCGCCCAAGGCTGCGATCCTTTTCTTGCTTGACGTAAACGTCAACCAGCCATTAGCTTAGCGCCAAGACCTTCTTTCGAGCGCTTTCATGAGCAGTCAGACCTACAGTATTTCCGACCTCGCCCGCGAGCTGGACATCACCACCCGGGCGATCCGTTTTTATGAAGAACAAGGCCTGCTCAGCCCCGAGCGTCGCGGCCAGGAACGCATTTATTCGCCCCGCGACAAGGTCAGCCTGAAGCTCATCCTGCGCGGCAAGCGCATCGGTTTTTCCCTGGCCGAATGCCGCGAACTGATCGAACTCTACGACCCCTCCAGCGGTAACACCAAACAGCTCAACAGCATGCTGGCGAAAATCAGCGAGCGCCGCGAACAGCTTGAGCAACAGTTGCTCGACATCGAACAGATGAAGCTGGAACTCGATACCGCCGAAGAGCGCTGCGTGCAGGCGCTGGAGCAGACGCTCAAGAGCCAGCAGGCCATCTGACAAACAACACAAATCCCCCTGTAGGAGTGAGCCTGCTCGCGATAGCGGTGTATCAGTCAAGCAATCTTTATCTGGCACTCCGCGATCGCGAGCAGGCTCACTCCTACAGGGGTTCTCCACGAATTCACCAGAGCAGGTCCGCCCATGTCCCTCCCCTCCCAAGTACGCCTGATCGAAGTCGGCCCGCGCGATGGCCTGCAGAACGAAGCCCAACCGATCAGCGTGGCCGACAAGGTGCAACTGGTCGATGCACTCAGCGCTGCCGGTCTTGGCTATATAGAAGTCGGCAGTTTCGTTTCGCCCAAGTGGGTACCGCAAATGGCCGGTTCGGCTGAGGTGTTCGCGCAGATTCAGCGCAAGCCCGGCGTCACCTACGGTGCATTGGCGCCGAACCTGCGCGGTTTTGAAGACGCCCTCGCCGCCGGGGTCAAGGAAGTTGCGGTGTTCGCGGCGGCGTCCGAAGCGTTCTCGCAGCGCAACATCAACTGCTCGATCAGCGAAAGCCTGGCGCGCTTCGCACCGATCATGGAAGCCGCAAAACAGCACGGCGTTACCGTGCGCGGTTACGTGTCCTGCGTGCTCGGATGCCCGTACGAAGGCACGGTCGCCCCCGAGCAAGTGGCGATGGTCGCCCGCGAGCTGTATGCGATGGGCTGCTATGAAGTGTCCCTCGGCGACACCATCGGCACCGGCACGGCGGGCGCGACTCGCCGTCTGTTCGAGGTGGTGTCGGCGCAAGTGCCACGGGAAAAACTCGCCGGGCACTTCCACGACACCTACGGCCAGGCCATGTCCAACATCTATGCCAGCCTGCTCGAAGGTATTGCCGTGTTCGACAGCTCTATCGCAGGGCTGGGCGGCTGCCCGTACGCCAAAGGCGCGAGCGGTAACGTGGCCACCGAAGATGTGGTGTACCTGCTCAATGGCCTCGGTATTCAGACCGGTATCGACCTGGACGCCTTGATTGCCGCGGGTCAGCAAATTAGTGCAGTGCTCGGTCGCCCGAGCGGTTCGCGCGTGGCCAAGGCCCGTAGCGCACAGTGAGGGGATGGGTGTTACCGCTGCGTCCGAAATGTGGACGCAAGCGGGTAACACGGAAACAAATTGTCTGGTTCTGCCTGATCGAAAAATCCTTAAAAATCTTAAGACATTGATTTATAAGGCATTTTAAAAGTTGGCACGGCTTCTGCTATCTCTATGGCATAACAAGAATAAAAAGCAGCAAACCAATAAAAATAAGACGTACCGACTCTGACATAACAAAAACAACACGGCAGAGACGCAGCTAACAGATTTTTTTGGAGAAGGTGTGCTTTTCAGGGTGCTCTCAGGAGTGACCCGCAACCGGGCAGAGAACAATAAAACTACCTTCAGGTAGCTCCCGAATCGGTTGGATCGTTTAACGAGAAAGCAGGTCAGCGCTCAAAAAAATACGTTTGCTCTTGACCCCGGATGGGGGTCGCCAAAAACAGCGGTAAAGGGCAACGGTTGCCAAAAACAACAACAGACCGCCCCTCAATAATAAAAAGAGCACGCGACGACAAAATTAAAGGGGAGCCTCGGCTCCCCTTTGTGCTTTCTGTGATTCCTGAATCCCCCCAAATCCCCTGTCGGAGTGAGCCTGCTCGCGATGCCGGTGTATCAGTCAATATTTGCATCGACTGACACACCGCAATCGCGAGCAGGCTCACTCCTACATTTGATCCCTATCAAGCCTGCTTTTCGCGTAGTTCTTCGATGCTGACTTCACGCATCCTGAATTTCTGGATCTTGCCCGTCACCGTCATCGGAAAATCTTCGACGAACTTGAAGTAACGCGGCGTCTTGAAGTGCGCAATGCGCTCCTTGCACCAGGCTTGCAATTCCAGCTCGGTGGCACTGTGGCCCGGGTGGAATTTGATCCAGGCAACAATCTCCTCACCATAGCGCGAGCACGGAATACCGATCACCTGCACATCCGCCACGGCCGGATGGGTGAAGAAAAACTCCTCCAGCTCACGCGGGTAAATATTCTCGCCGCCACGAATGATCATGTCCTTGTTGCGCCCGGCAATGTTGACGTAACCCTCCTCGTTCATGCTCGCCAGGTCGCCGGTGTGCATCCAGCCCGCCTCATCAATGGCTTCGGCAGTGGCCTGCGGGTTGTTCCAGTAGCCGAGCATCACGCTGTAACCGCGGGTGCACAGTTCACCGATGGTGCCACGCGGCACCAGATTGCCGGCTTCGTCGATGATCTTGCTTTCCAACTGCGGCTGGGTGCGGCCGACGGTGGTCACGCGCAATTCAAGCTCATCGTTTGGCCCGGTCTGCAGCGACACCGGGCTGGTTTCGGTCATGCCGTAGGCAATCTGCACTTCGCTCATGTGCATCTCGTTGATGACTCGCCGCATCACTTCGATCGGGCAGGTGGCGCCGGCCATGATCCCGGTGCGCAGGCTCGACAGATCGAATTCGCCGCGTTGCGGCTGGTCGAGCATGGCGATGAACATGGTCGGCACGCCATACAGACCGGTGGCTTTCTCTTCGACCACGGCGTGCAGGGTCAGCAACGGATCGAAAGCGTCGTTGGGGTAAATCATCGTGCTGCCATGGGTAATGCAGCCGAGATTGCCCATGACCATGCCGAAGCAGTGATACAGCGGCACCGGGATCACCAGGCGATCGGCAGGCGTCAGGCCGATGCTTTCGCCGACCATGTAGCCGTTGTTGAGGATGTTGTAGTGACTGAGGGTCGCGCCCTTGGGGAAACCGGTGGTGCCGGAGGTGTACTGAATGTTGACCGCTTGATCGAAGTGCAGGCTGTCACTGCGTTCATGTAGTTGTTCGGGAGAGATGCTGGTGGCCAGATCGGCCAGTTGCGACCACGGCAGAAAACCTGACGGTGGTTGCGCGTCAAGACTGATTACCCCTCGCAGTTCGGGGAGGCGTTCGCTGCGCAACTGGCCAATGGATTGCTCGGCCAGTTCCGGCACCAACCCTTGCAACAGGGTGTGGTAGTTGGAGGACTTGAACGCTCCGGCACAGACCAGCCATTGGCAGCCGGATTGCTTGAGCACGTACTCGAGTTCGGTGCTGCGGTAGGCCGGGTTGATGTTGACCAGAATCACGCCGATCTTCGCCGTGGCGATTTGCGTGATGCACCATTGCGCGCAGTTTGGCGCCCAGATTCCGAGCCGATCGCCCGCCTGCATCCCCAGCGCCAGCAGCGCTCTGGCGTGCAGGTCCACCGCATCGGCCAGTTGTCGCCAGGAATAGCGCAGTTGCTGATGGCGCACGACGAGCGCTTCACCGTCAGGATATTGCGCGGCGGTGTGATCGAACTTCTGCCCGATGGTCATCGCCAGCAGGGCTTTGTCCTGAGAACCACGGGTGTAGCTGCGCTGCGAGTTTGCACTGGGTTGATCCATGACGACCCCTATTGTCTTTATTTATGGGTTTGTCGGATTTAATCCCGGTGGGAGCGAGCTTGCTCGCGAAGAGGCCAGCGGATTCAGCATCCATGTTGACTGATCTGACGCTCTCGCGAGCAAGCTCGCTCCCACAAGGTCTGCTCCGTTTCAATCTTGAACTGCCCTTACTCTCGCTCAAGTTGACGTTAACGTAAAGGGTGATTGACAGCCATCCGCCGCAGGCTTACGTTAACGTAAAGGTGAGAGCCGTTCGACCGCCCTCCCCACCCTACAAAAAAGCCAAAAGGTGACCCATGAGCTACCCATCCCTGAACTTCGCCCTCGGTGAAACCATCGACATGCTGCGCGATCAGGTTCAGTCCTTCGTCGCCGATCAGATCGCTCCACGTGCTGCGCAGATCGACCGCGACAACCTGTTCCCTGCCGACATGTGGCGCAAATTCGGCGATATGGGCCTGCTCGGCATCACCGTGCCGGAAGAGTACGGTGGCGCAGGTCTGGGCTACCTGGCACACGTGGTGGCGATGGAAGAAATCAGCCGCGGGTCGGCCTCGGTGGCACTGTCCTACGGCGCGCACTCCAACCTCTGCGTCAACCAGATCAATCGCAACGGCAATCACGAACAGAAAAGCAAATACCTGCCGAAGCTGATCAGCGGCGAACACGTCGGCGCCCTTGCCATGAGCGAGCCGAACGCCGGGTCCGACGTGGTTTCGATGAAACTGCGTGCCGACAAACGCGGCGACCACTTCGTCCTCAACGGCAGCAAGACCTGGATCACCAACGGCCCTGACGCCAATACCTACGTGATCTACGCCAAGACCGACCTGGAAAAAGGCCCGCACGGCATCACCGCGTTCATCGTCGAGCGCGACTGGAAAGGCTTCAGCCGCAGCAACAAGTTCGACAAGCTCGGCATGCGCGGCTCCAACACCTGCGAGCTGTTTTTCGATGACGTTGAAGTACCGGAAGAGAACATCCTCGGCGTGCTCAACGGCGGTGTGAAAGTGCTGATGAGCGGCCTCGATTACGAACGCGTGGTGCTGTCCGGCGGCCCGACCGGGATCATGCAGTCGTGCATGGACCTGATCGTGCCGTACATCCACGACCGCAAACAGTTCGGCCAGAGCATCGGCGAGTTCCAGTTGATCCAGGGCAAAGTCGCCGACATGTACACCCAACTCAACGCCAGCCGCGCCTACCTGTATGCGGTGGCCCAGGCTTGCGAGCGCGGCGAGACCACCCGCAAGGATGCCGCCGGGGTGATCCTCTACACCGCCGAGCGCGCCACGCAAATGGCCCTCGACGCGATCCAGATTCTCGGCGGTAACGGCTACATCAACGAATTCCCGGCGGGCCGTTTGCTGCGTGACGCCAAACTGTACGAAATCGGTGCTGGCACCAGTGAGATCCGCCGCATGCTGATCGGCCGCGAGCTGTTCAACGAAACGAAATGAATTTCGTCAGCGGCAAGCTGCGAGCCTCAAGCGACAAGAGACATGCGCTCTTGCCTCAACTTGCAGCTTGCAGCTTGAAACTTCAAGCTGCTACGGAGTAGCCCATGATTCTGCACACTCAGCTCAATCCCCGTTCAGCGGAGTTCGCTGCCAACAGCGCGGCGATGCTTGAACAGGTCGACGCCCTGCACACCCTGCTCGCCCAAGTGGCGCAGGGTGGCGGTGCAAAAGCCCAGGAACGCCACACCTCGCGGGGCAAATTGCTGCCGCGCGAGCGGATCAACCGTTTGCTTGATCCGGGTTCGCCTTTTCTCGAAATCAGCCAGTTGGCCGCCCACGCTGTGTATGGCGAAGACGTACCGGCAGCCGGCGTGATCGCCGGGATCGGCCGGGTCGAAGGCGTCGAATGCATGATCGTCGCCAACGACGCGACGGTGAAAGGCGGTTCGTACTATCCGCTGACCGTAAAAAAACACCTGCGCGCGCAGACCATCGCTCAGCAAAATCGCCTGCCGTGCATCTATCTGGTGGACTCGGGCGGCGCCAACCTGCCGCGTCAGGACGAAGTGTTTCCGGATCGCGAACACTTCGGCCGGATCTTCTTCAACCAGGCCAACATGAGCGCGATGGGCATTCCGCAGATTGCCGTGGTCATGGGCTCGTGCACTGCCGGTGGCGCGTATGTGCCGGCGATGGCCGACGAAGCGATCATGGTGCGCAATCAGGCGACGATTTTTCTCGCCGGCCCGCCACTGGTGAAAGCGGCGACCGGTGAAGTGGTCAGCGCTGAAGACCTCGGCGGTGCCGATGTGCACTGCAAGGTTTCCGGGGTGGCCGACCATTACGCCGAGAGCGACGAACACGCCCTCGCCCTCGCCCGCCGCAGCGTGGCCAACCTCAATTGGCGCAAGCTGGGCGAGGTGCAACAACGCACCCCGATTGCGCCGCTTTACGCCAGCGACGAGCTGTATGGCGTGGTCTCGGCCGACGCCAAGCAGCCGTTCGACGTGCGTGAAGTGATCGCGCGGCTGGTCGATGGCTCGGTGTTCGATGAATTCAAGGCGCTGTTCGGTACCACGCTGGTCTGCGGTTTTGCGCACCTGCACGGTTACCCGATCGCGATCCTCGCCAACAACGGCATCCTCTTCGCCGAAGCCGCGCAAAAAGGCGCGCACTTCATCGAACTGGCTTGCCAGCGCGGCATTCCGCTGCTGTTCCTGCAAAACATCACCGGGTTCATGGTCGGCCAGAAATACGAGGCCGGCGGCATTGCCAAGCACGGTGCAAAACTGGTGACGGCGGTGGCTTGCGCCAAGGTGCCGAAGTTCACCGTGATCATCGGCGGCAGCTTCGGCGCCGGTAACTACGGCATGTGCGGGCGGGCTTACGATCCGCGCTTCCTGTGGATGTGGCCGAATGCACGCATCGGCGTGATGGGTGCCGAGCAGGCTGCCGGCGTGCTGGTGCAGGTCAAGCGTGAACAAGCCGAACGCAGCGGTCAGGGCTTCAGCGCCGAGCAGGAAGCCGAGATCAAGCAACCGATCCTCGACCAGTACGAAGAGCAAGGTCACCCCTATTACTCCAGCGCACGGCTGTGGGACGACGGCGTCATCGACCCGGCGCAGACCCGCGATGTGCTGGCCCTGGCCTTGTCCGCGTCGCTGAACGCGCCTATCGAACCGAGCCGCTTCGGCGTGTTCCGGATGTGATCGGGAGAATCTCATGAGCGATTTCAACACCCTGGAACTGCAGCGCGACCCAAGAGGCTTCGCCACCCTGTGGCTCAACCGCGCCGAAAAGAACAACGCCTTCAATGCCGAGATGATCCGTGAGCTGATCCTGGCGCTGGACAAGGTCGCCAGCGATGCCAGCCTGCGCTTTCTGTTGGTACGCGGGCGTGGCAAACACTTCAGTGCCGGTGCCGATCTGGCGTGGATGCAGCAGTCGGCCGAACTCGATTACCACACCAACCTCGACGACGCCCGGGAACTGGCAGAGTTGATGTACAACCTGGCCAAACTGAAGATCCCCACCGTGGCCGTGGTGCAAGGTGCGGCATTCGGCGGCGCGCTGGGCCTGATCAGTTGCTGCGACATGGCAATTGGCGCCGATGACGCGCAATTCTGCCTGTCGGAAGTGCGCATCGGTCTGGCGCCGGCAGTGATCAGTCCGTTCGTGGTGCAGGCCATCGGCGAACGTGCTGCGCGTCGATACGCGTTGACCGCCGAGCGTTTTGGCGGGCAGCGGGCACGCGAAATCGGCTTGCTGTCCGAGAGCTACCCGGCTGCCGAGCTTGATCAGGCCGTCGAGCAATGGATCGACAACCTGCTGCTCAACAGCCCCGCCGCGATGCGCGCCAGCAAGGATTTGCTGCGTGAGGTCGGCAACGGCGCGCTGACTCCGGCGCTGCGGCGCTACACCGAAAACGCCATCGCCCGGATCCGCGTCAGCCCGGAAGGCCAGGAGGGCTTGCGTGCCTTTCTGCAAAAACGTCCGCCGAGCTGGCAAGCCATCACCAAGGAGTCGCGTTGATGAACGCACCTGTTATCACTACCCTGCTGGTGGCCAACCGCGGCGAAATCGCTTGCCGGGTCATGCGTACCGCCAAGGCGCTGGGCCTGACCACCGTGGCGGTGCACAGCGCCACCGACCGTGAGGCGCGGCACAGTCGCGAAGCCGATATCCGGGTCGATCTGGGTGGCAGCAAAGCCGCCGAGAGCTATCTGCAAATCGACAAACTGATCGCCGCAGCCAAGGCCAGCGGCGCCCAGGCGATTCATCCGGGTTATGGCTTTCTCTCGGAGAACGCCGGGTTCGCTCGCGCCATCGAAGCCGCCGGGCTGATTTTCCTCGGCCCGCCCGCCGCAGCCATTGACGCCATGGGCAGCAAGTCTGCCGCCAAGGCCTTGATGGAAACCGCCGGCGTGCCGCTGGTGCCCGGCTATCACGGCGAGGCGCAGGATCTGGACACCTTCCGCGAGGCCTGCGAGCGCATCGGTTATCCGGTGTTGCTCAAAGCCACCGCGGGCGGCGGCGGCAAAGGCATGAAAGTAGTCGAGGACGTCAGCCAGTTGGCCGAAGCCCTCGCCTCGGCCCAGCGTGAGGCGCAGTCATCGTTCGGCGATTCGCGGATGCTGGTGGAGAAATACCTGCTCAAGCCGCGTCACGTGGAAATCCAGGTGTTTGCCGATCAGCATGGCCACTGCCTGTATCTCAACGAGCGCGATTGCTCGATTCAGCGTCGGCATCAGAAAGTCGTCGAAGAAGCGCCGGCACCGGGGCTGTCGCCGCAACTGCGCCGGGCCATGGGTGAAGCGGCAGTGCGTTCGGCCCAGGCGATTGGCTATGTCGGTGCCGGCACGGTGGAGTTCCTGCTGGATGCACGCGGCGAATTCTTCTTTATGGAGATGAATACGCGGCTGCAGGTCGAGCACCCGGTGACGGAAGCCATCACCGGTCTGGACCTGGTGGCCTGGCAGATTCGCGTGGCCCGTGGTGAAGCGTTACCGATGACTCAGGATCAAGTGCCGCTCAATGGCCACGCGATTGAAGTCCGGTTGTATGCCGAGGATCCGGCAAATGATTTTCTGCCGGCGACCGGGCGTCTGGCGCTGTATCGCGAGTCGGCGCAAGGGCCGGGGCGGCGGGTGGACAGCGGCGTTGAGGAAGGGGACGAGATTTCACCGTTCTATGACCCGATGCTCGGCAAATTGATTGCCTGGGGCGAGGACCGTGAACAGGCGCGTCTGCGGTTATTGAGCATGCTCGATGAGTTCGCGATTGGCGGGCTGAAGACCAACATCAACTTTTTGCGGCGGATCATTGCGCACCCGGCGTTTGCCGCAGCGGAACTGGATACCGGGTTTATTCCGCGTTACCAGGAGCAGCTGCTGCCTGCCCCACAACCCTTGAGCGATGAGTTCTGGGCCGCCGCCGGGCAGGCGTTTGCGCAGAGTCTGCCGGCGATTGCGCGGTCGGATGATCCCGCGTCGCCGTGGTCGCTCAATAGCGGCTTGCGAGCAGGTCTGCCTCGGGAACTGACCCTGCATTTGACTTGCGAGGGTCAGGATCGCGCGCGGACGCTGGGGGCTGTTGGCAACGCCACGCTGTCAGGTGAAACGCTGATCATCGAACACGACGGCGTACGCCGGACATTGCGGGCGATTCGCCAGGGCGATGCGCTGTACCTGCAATGGGAAGGTGAGTTGCGTCGCATTGAGGCTTACGATCCGATCAGCGCCGTGGAAGCCAGCCACAGTCATCAGGGCGGCCTGACGGCACCGATGAACGGCAGTATCGTGCGGGTGCTGGTCGAGGCCGGGCAAGCGGTCGAGGCCGGTGCGCAACTGGTGGTGCTGGAAGCCATGAAAATGGAGCACAGCATTCGTGCGCCGCACGCCGGGGTGATCAAAGCGCTGTATTGCCAGGAAGGCGAAATGGTTGGCGAAGGCAGCGCTTTGGTTGAACTGGAAGAAGTCTGAATGAGCGATCGATCCTGCGCCGAGCGAGGATCGATCTGACTAGTACCGTGCCGTTGCCTGCACCACAACACCAATGATCCGACACTCGTCGGTCAACAAGGCTTTCGGCCAGGTCGGATTGAGCGGCACCAGGTAACGCTGGCCGCCCTCTTCGTCGAGTTTGCGAAAGATCGCTTCAGCGCTGTCCGCCCACTGGGCGATGACCAGTTTGCCGGGCACTGCCTCCACCTCCGGATCGACCAGAATCAGCATGCCCTCGGCGATGCTGGGGCCGCTGGGCGCGGTCATCGAATCCCCCGCCACCGTCAACCAGAATGCCGCACCACGGGCGTGGTAATCCGTCAGTTCGAAACGCTGCTTGTCCGATGCGGCATAAGCTGACTCCCCGCTTTCGCGCACCTCACAGGGCATGTGCCAGTCACTGACCGGGTAGCGGAAGTACGGGTTGTACTTCTGCGCCAGCGGCATTTCGTCATCCGGGGTCAGCGGCGGCTCGCGAATCACCAGCACCACTTCCAGGAAGTCCATGCCCAGTGCCTGCAACACACGGTTCATTTCCGTGATCCCAGGTTCGCGACGTTTGTTCAGCCAATGGCCGATCCCGCCCTGGGACATGCCGACGCGCTCTCCGAGCTCTGTTTGAGTGATTTTGAGTTCACTCATCTTGGCCTTGACCAACTCAATCCATTTATCCATGTGCGGCACCTTACGCGGACGCCTTCGGCTAGCAAAACACATATTGTAGTATTTAAATTCTGGTCACAACTACGCATCGTACTATTCTGCAAGCACGGATTTTCAATCAAACAAGGAGTGGCCCATCATCATGAATATCAGCAGCAAAGACTTGCCCGATCTGCAAATGGACACCATGTTCACCTCGCCTCAAGGCAATGCCGCGGCGCAGCGCGCCCTGGATTACTACTTGAAACCAGCTGTGTCAGAACCCGAGTCGGGCGAGCGTTTTTTCAATGTCAGGCACCACCTCAGTGGCGAAGAAGCCCTGGTGCACGCCTCGGATCTGTTGCGTTGCGCCGCCGCCACTGCGTTCAAGGCCGCAGAGAACCTGCAGGGCGCGAGTCGCGACCTGGCGTTTTCAGTGGTGCACATGGTGGATATGGCGCGGGCAATGGTCGACCATTCGCTCGATGGCGATGAGGTCTGAACGACCTTGAGTGGAACGGACGGAAAAGAATTTTCCAATCGCGCAGATAAAAACATTTGACTTGCAAATGATAATGATTATTATTGCAAGCAACTGGTCGCGAGATCAGTCGATGGGCCAGAGACCTTAGGTCGGTCTTCTGGACTATCTCCTCATCAGGCTAATCACGGTTTTTGACCCGGCTTTTTGCCGGGTCTTTTTTTACCCGTTTTTCGGGCTTATGGCTTCAGGCTAATGAAGTCTTTGAGTGCTGCAAATTCGATGGCGCGGATAATATCAAAAGAATATCGGTTGGCAAGCGAAGCCCGGCCACATTGGGGCAAACTTCAGATAATTAGCACTTGAGAATCAACTACACAGTCTCTAAGCTGCATTCGCGTCATGGAAGACGCCCCCCGCTACAGCCCTGCAAATCCTCTCGGTCTCACTTCAAGCTTGCGTGTAAAGTAACAGCCATAAAAATCATATTCAGGAAACGATTATGACCGTGGCCAAATCTTCGTTCGATATCAGTGCCAATTTCGACAGCGGCAACATTCAAGTCATCGACATCTCCAATCCGCTCAATCCGGTCCTGGCCATTCGCCCGGACACTCGCAGCCCGCACTTCCAGTGGTTTCACTTCAAGGCCAGCGGCCTGCATGTTCATCAAGAACACTGGTTTCGCCTGGTCAACGCCAGCCAGTCCTCTTACAACAAGGCCTGGACCGGCTATCAGGCCGTCGCGTCCTACGACCACGTCAACTGGTTCCGCATTCCTACCAGTTTTGAAGGTGACAGCCTGCGCTTTTGCCTCGAAGCCGAGCAGACGCACGCCTGGTTCGCCTACTTCGAACCCTACAGCCGCGGTCGCCATGACTGGCTGATCGACCAAGCGCAGACCAAGGCTGGCACCGAACTGCTGGCCACCGGCAAAAGCGTCGAGGGCCGCGACATTCAGTTGCTGCGCAAGGGCAGCGGCGCCGAAGGCCAGCGCAAGGTCTGGATCATCGCGCAACAACACCCCGGCGAACACATGGGCGAATGGTTCATGGAAGGCGTGATCGAGCGCCTGGAGCGCCACGACGACCCGGTGTTGAACACGCTGCTGGCCAGCGCCGACCTGTATCTGGTGCCGAACATGAACCCGGACGGTGCCTTCCACGGTCACTTGCGCACCAACGCCATGGGCCAGGATTTGAACCGCGCCTGGCAGAACGCGAGTCAGGAACTCAGCCCCGAGGTACTTTTCGTACAACAGCAGATGGAAAAGTACGGCGTCGACATGTTCCTCGACGTACACGGCGACGAAGAAATCCCCCATGTGTTCACCGCTGGTAGCGAAGGCAATCCGGGATACACGCCACGGATAGAGAAACTTGAAGAGCATTTCCGCACGCACCTCAAGCGCACCACCAAAGATTTCCAGACCAAATACGGCTACACCCGCGACGAACCGGGCCAGGCCAATATGACCCTGGCGTGCAACGCCGTTGGTCAAAAATACGATTGCCTGTCGCAGACCCTGGAAATGCCATTCAAGGACCACGACGATGCGCCGAACCCGCTGACTGGCTGGTCGGGCAAACGCTCGAAACAACTGGGTAAAGACGTGTTGACCACCCTCGCCGACATGGTCGATATCTTGCGCTGACCCCCTCCCCGCGTGCCCTGAAGATCGCAGCGCGTCTGCGATCTTCAGGGCAGTTCGCGGGTAACGTGTACAACGCACAACCGCTGTGGAATACGGGTGGCTGCCCCTGAAAAGTGGCGCATCGACACAATGCGCCACTCCGACACATCAGCCGCGATCGCGTCCGCGCAACATGCTGTCGAGCACCTCGTCGCGGCGCACCCAGCCATGAAACAGCGCAGCCGCCAGGTGCAACAGCACTGTCAGGAACAACAGATACGCCAGATACCCGTGGGCCTTGCGCAATAACGCAAACAGCTGCGCATCGGCCGGCACGATCGACGGCAGTTGCATTGTGGTGCTGAGCATTACCGGTTCGCCCGATGCACTGATCATCGCCCAGCCGAGCAACGGCAACACCAGCATCAAGGCATAGAGCAGCACGTGCGATGCCTTCGCCGCCATCACTTGCCAACCCGGCAGATCCGCCGGCAATGGCGGCTGTCGAGTGGAAATGCGCACCAGCAAGCGCACAATCACCAGCGCCAGAATCGCTATGCCCAACGGTTTGTGCAGATGAATCAGCCATTCATGCCGCTCGGAAACCGAAGTCACCATACCGGCACCGATAAACAGCATCGCGATGATCATCAGCGCCATCAACCAGTGCAGCAGCCGCGCCAACAAAGCGAAATGTGTCGGTTGAGTGCTCATGGACGAGCCTCCTGTCTGGCGGCGGGCAACTGGCTGACTTCGCTGGTGCGACGCAGGTAGGAATTGGCGTAACCGGCGGAGCGTGCTGCGAGCAGCGGGTCGTCGGTGCCTTGAATACCGGCTGGCAGCACCAGCGGGTCATAGTTGATGTCACGGCACTCGCCGCTCAACTGCGGTTGGGTTTTCTCCAGCACCAGGGTGCCGGCGTTCAACACCTTGCGCCCCTCGGGCCAGATTTTGCTGGCGTCGTTCACCGGGTCATCGGCATTGGCCAGGGTGATGTTCAACTGAAAACGCAGGGGCGCCGCGGCCAGGCGTTGCACCAGGTCTTTCTCCAGAAAATCGCTGCCCTCAGGCGCGGTCGCGCCCGCCGTGTCCTGGGCCAACGGTTTCATGCTCCAGCGCACGGCCTGCTTCTTGCCGCTGGCATCCACCAGATAGAACGCGTTGACGCTGTTGTAGGTTTCAGTGGCGTAACTGGCTGACGGTCTGGCGGTCTTGATCCACGTCAGAAATGGCACCGCCTCCGGGTGCGCAGCAAAGAACGCCGGGACCTTGGCCGGGTCCGGTTTACCGGTGGCCGGGTCCGGCGACTGCGCCTGTTGCAACTGATAGAACGCCTCGGGCGTGCCCACCGGGAACACCGGCATGCTGTTCATCCCGGTACGCCACTGCTGACCGTTGGCCTGGGTGAAGCGCAACGCCAGACTGCGAATCGGCACGCTGTTGTCCGGCGCATAGGGATTGCCCGCCGGCAAGGCGAAACGTCCGACCACCGGGGTCCGCGGATCGTTGAACACCTGCGCCGTGGAGAACGCGCGCGCCTCACCACTGCTCTCGAAATGCCCGATCACGCACACGCCCTTGGCGTGATTGCGGCGGAAACCGGGATGCACGCCGTTGTTTTTCTCCAGCACATCGACCAACGCCTTGGGCGTCAGCCGTTGTGGCTCAAAGTTGCCGTGCACGTAGGCAAACGCCCCGGCTACAGCGCCGACCACAACGGCAATGCCGGCCAGTCGAAATAGCAGGCTCGCGGCACTCAAGGGCGGACGCTGCGGCCTGCCAGGCGGAGAAGCGTAGGGTGAGGTGGGATCAACCATGAAAGACTCCAGGGCCAATGGCCATAGGGGAAGGTGCTATAAGACGCCCGTCTCGTAGGGTTATTCCCTTTGAACTGTAGTTTCTTTCATGGCTCTGCGTGTGATGCCGCGTGCAGGCAGGCTACACCTGATCAAAACGGGGTTCGCGCTTCTCCAGAAACGCCTGCATGCCCTCTTTTTGCGCCGGGGTGGCAAACAAGCCATGAAACACTCTGCGCTCGAACAGGATGCCATCGCTCAACCCCGACTCCAGCGCTCGATCCACCGCTTCGCGGGCTGCCAATGTCGCCGTTCGTGGAAACCCGGCGATGCGCTGCGCAACGGCCAGCGCCTGCTCAAGCAATTGATCGGCGGCCGTCACCCGCGACAGCAACCCCGCCTGTTCCGCTTCCCGAGCACTGATCGAACGCCCGGTCAGGATCATGTCCATGGCTTTTGCCCGGCCGATCAGGCGCGTCAGCCGTTGAGTCCCACCCATGCCCGGCATCACCCCGAGGGTAATTTCCGGCAAGGCGAACGTCGCGGACTCGGCGGCGATGATCAGGTCACACATCATCGCCAGCTCACAACCACCGCCATAGGCGTAGCCCGCGACAGCAGCCACCTTCGGCGTCCGGAGCCGGGCAAAGGCATCCCATCCGGCGAAGTAATCTTGCTCAATCATGTCCAGGCAGGATTTTTCATGCATTTCCTTGATATCGGCGCCGGCGGCAAAGTAATCCTTGGTCCCGGTAATCACGAAGCACCCGACGCCCGGATCAGTGTCCAGCCCGTGCAGGGTTTCCAACAGTTCACGCATCATTTCGGTGTTCAGGGCATTTCGGGCTTGCGGGCGGTTGAGCCGGATCAACACGACTCGGCCCTGTCTTTCGATCAACAGATTCATATTCATCTCATGTCGGTAAAAAGTGTCGGGAGGAAAACAGTCGCCGCGAGCTCAGGAATCCCAGATGGCGCCGTAGGCCGGTATGCCACGCGCTTCCATTTCTTCGACCACACGTTCAGTCAGCCGCTGATTTGAGATGCAAATCACCGCTTCAGCGCCGAACGACTGCACGGCGGCATAGGCCAATGTCAGCAGATCGGGTTTGCCGGACACATCCGTGTCCCAGATCAGCGCATCAGGCTGGGCCTCGAGGATTTCGTCCACCAGCGAATCGCCATACGTGGCTCTCGGACTGCGGGTCGACCAGATCAGGCGGATGGGCACCTGCCTGGCGAGTAAATGGGGCAATACCGGCCCGATACCGCTGCCGGTGGCGATATACACCACCGATTTGAACAGTGTTTCGATATGCGCCACGCCGGCCGTGGTGATGCCCTTGACCCAGACATGTGTTGGCGCCTGCTCGATGAACGCCCCGGTCCAGTCGCCGGCCCGGGAAATGATCAGGCGGAAACCCTCCTTTCCCGGTGTGGGAATGTTGGCGAACGAATGCCATTCCCACAGCGGATTACGGCTGATCGCTGTGGCGGAGCCCGCAAACGGGGTGTGGTGTTCCAAGCGCACTATCACCGCATGCGACGAAGGCCGCACGAGGCTGACTGGCACTTTGCGTAATCGCAGCCACGGCAAGGCAATGCTCATCGTGACCAGCAGCAACATCCAGAACGAGGCGGACTGCGCCAGCAGATCGATCAGCGCAGCCGCGCCATCCTGTTCCCGCGCAGAGACCAGCGTCATTGCCCAGAACATCGCCAACGCGGCCCACCCGGCGAAACGGTGGGTGCGTTCGAACGCATTATGAAAACGCCCGCGCAAGGTTGGCATCGCCATGACTGCCACCAGTAACAGGAGCCCCAACAACCCGCCACTCAGCCCGATCAGCGTCAGCGAAACGCCCCCCGGACCTTCGAGCCGCTGCCAGATCATCGAACCGAACAACAGGGCAAACCACGCAATCGCAGCCATTGCGCCACCACTGTGCAGGCCGCCGAAGTGGTAAACCTTGGCCAGCGACCGGCGAACCGCCAACGGCCAGGTCGTGGGCGCCCGGGTGGCCAGCCAGAACAACAGATTGATGAGGTACTGCTGACGAATCAGTATCGCCAGGGACAGATTCGCCACCACCAGTGCCGACAACATCGGCAAATTCACCCCGGCGGTGGACCACCACTGCCCGACCTTGATGCCGTACACCAGCACGGCCATGTTGCAGGCCAGCACTAACACCACCAGACGGTTGTAATGCGAGAACATCGGCAGGGTTCCCAGACGTTGCCAGAGTGGCCGCCGGGCAGGCAGGACGATGTTCACCTGTGGCGCACTCATGCCTGCACCCGCACTGGCTGCCCGCCGTCTGTTTGTTCGGCCTGATGCGCCACTGCCCACTCAAGAAGCAAACGCTTGTCGACCTTGCCCCGGGACGTCAGCGGAATCTCGTCAACGGCGAGTATCAGCGACGGCACGCAGTAGTAGGCAAGCCGCGCTTCACAACAGGCACGCGCTGCATCGACATCTGTACTGGCGGGATAAACGAAGGCCACCAGATGACGACTGTCGAGCTTCAGCGTGACCGCCCGCTCGCAGGTCGGCGCGGACTCCAGCGCCGCTGACACCGCGTCGAGCTCAACCCGAAAGCCTCTGACCTTGACCTGATCATCGACACGCCCCAGATGTTCAAGCTCACCGTCTGCGGTCCAGCGCCCCAGGTCACGCGTGCGAAACATCATGCGTCCCTGGCCCAGAAACGGATCGGGCTGATACCGCTCGCGGGTCAATTGAGCATTGCCCAGGTAACCCGCCGTCACACAATCCCCGCCCGCCCACATCTCACCCTGCTCGCCCGGTCCGCACAGCTGCCCTGCTTCATCAAGCACATACACCGTGTTATTGGGCGTCGGCTTGCCGATCGTCAGCGCCCCCGAACCCCGATAGTGCTGCATGGTATTGACGATGGTGGTTTCGGTGGGCCCACAGGCGTTGTAAAACGTGCAGAATTTCGCCCAGCGATCTGCCAGCGGTTGCGGGCAAGGTTCACCCGCCAGAGCGACGACTTTCACCTGGGTGCAACGGGTGGGATCAAGAGTGGCGAGAATCGACGGCGTCGCAATCAGCACATCACAGTGTTCAGCGGTCTGCGCGATGTCTTTGCCCCGGATCAGCAGGGTTGCACCGTGGGCCAGACAACCCAGTACTTCCCAGGCCGCCATATCGAACGCGATGTTGAGGATCTGGCCGACTTTCAACCCCGGGCGCATCCCGAGATCACCGGGGCTCGTCAGCAAAATATTGCACACGTTGCGTTGGGTCACGCGCACGCCATTGGGCAGTCCGGTGGTGCCCGAGGTAAACAGGACAAAACACAGTGAATCCGCTGACGACGTTGCGCCACCGATGTTCAGTTCGTCGGCGGCCACGGTGTCAGCACGGATGACTTCATCCAGATGAATGCACTGTTGCTCCGAGTCCAAGGGAATCGCCTGCGCCAGCTCAGACAGGGTCAGCACGACCCGCACCCGGGCGACCGTCATGATGTGGCGCAACTGCGCAGCGGGAGTGATGCTCACGTGTTGAGGAATGTAAGCAGCACCGACTTTCAACACCGCCAGCATGCCCACCAGCATCGGAATCGAGCGCTCGACAAACAGCGCCACGTGGTCGCCAGGAAATACACCGTGTTCGAGCAGCGTCGTTGCGAGCCGATTCGCCTGGCGGTTCAACTCGCCGTAAGTGATGGACTGGCCCTGATGCTGCGCCGCGACAGCTTCGGGCCGTTCAACGGCTTGCGCTTCGATTGCGCGATGAATCAATGGCGCCTCCGGCGCGACTTGCGGGCCTCGACCGAAACGCTGCCAGGGATTGGGCTCAACGGTCACCTCGGGTGCAAAGCCTCGTAGGGACCGGCTAGATATCGCGAACGCTTGCATGAGGAAACTCCCGTTTTCTGATTTCAACCATTTTTGGTGGTCACGTCCGTCGGGGGCATTGGCTGCACCGTCGGGAAACGCGCCTTTCAAACGGGTTGATCCGGGAATCCGAAAACCATTACACGCACTACAAATCGCGACGAACTATCCTACAAAGCAAAGGAAAAAGATTTACAGCACCTTCTCTGGAATAACCTTCGACGAGGAGCGTCTTGCTTCCCGACGCTGTTTTTTGCGCCTCAGAGCATTACCTTCCATGAAGACTTCGGCATGAACGCACTCGACGAACAACTGCGTGAACTCATCCCCAGATTGCGCCGCTTTGCCGTGTCATTGACGCACAACAGCAGCAGCGCCGACGATCTGGTCCAGGCGAGCCTTGAACGGGCCCTGTCGAGTTGGGGCGACAAACGCGCCGACGGTGATTTGCGTGCCTGGCTGTTTGCGATCCTCTACCGGCAGTTTGTCGATGCCTATCGGCGCTCCCGACGCTATGCGCGGATGCTCGAATTCTTTACCGGCCGGGACGATGCCCAACCTTCGGTCGAACGCACGGTCATCGCCCAATCGACGCTGCAAGCCTTTGATCGCCTGCCCACCGAGCAACGCGCCCTGCTGCTCATGGTTTCGGTGGAAGGCCTGACTTATAAAGAGGTCGCCGAGGTTCTCGACGCCCCGATCGGCACCGTGATGTCGCGTCTGTCCCGTGCCCGCCAGGCCTTGCGCCTCCTCAGCGACGGCGAAATCAATAGCCCTTCTTTGCGGATACTCAAATGATCAGCCTGCCTCCCAGCGAGCGTGATTTGCACGCTTATGTCGACCACCAGCTCAGCGACGCCGACCGGCGTGCACTGGACACCTGGCTGGCCAGTCACCCGGATCAAGCGGCCCAGGTTCGCGCCTGGCAACAGGATGCCCAGCAATTGCGGGCGGCGCTGGGGGGGGCGTTGCTGCAACCGGCCAATCCGGCCCTCGACCCGGCGATGATCCGGCAGCGCCGCAAGCGCCAGACGCAGCGGCACCTGGCGAGCGCCGCCGTCTTGTTGATGGCCGTGGGCATTGGCGGTTTCAGTGGCTGGCAGGCGCGGGAAATGACCCTTGTGCGCCCGTCCCTGCTACCAATGACCGACGCGTTGCAGGCGTATCGACTGATTGCCCAGCAAGGCATGCTGCCGGCGGACTACAAGGTGGCTGACAACGGTGATATGCAGCGCTGGCTCGACCGCTATTTCGCCCGGGCCAGCCGTCTGCCGGACCTGACGGCAGCAGGCTTTCAACCGGTCAGCGGGCGACTGCTCAGCACCGATGAGGGCCCCGCGGCGATGGTGATCTATGAGGACGGTGGCGGGCACAAGGTGAGTTTCTATGTGCGCCCGCCGGGACCGAAAAACACCTTTTTGCCACGAGGCAGCCGCAGTGACGGGGATTTGCAGGCCCAATACTGGTCGGGCGGCGGGTACAACTATGCGATGGTCAGCCCGGTCGATACACCGGTCACCTCATTGCTCAAGCAGTCCCAATCCTTCTGAAAATGCCGAAAATCCGGTGGGAGCCGACCTGTTGGCGATGGCGTCGGATCAGCCACACTGTCTACTCCCCAGGAGAAATCCGTGTCTGCTCAGAACCCCACGTCGAGCACCACGTTGTCCACATACGTCCCCGCCGGCGGCGTGGCCTGGTCGGTGTAGATCTTCGCGTTGTAATTGAAAATCTGACTGCCCGTGCCCAGCCCGTTGCCAGGATTGATCTCGGCATCGGTGCTCGCCCGCCGCGCCGCGCCGACGCTGCCCCAGCGGGTACTGCCGGCGCTTTTGAAGATGTCGTAGGCCAGATAATTACTCCCGGAAATCATCCGCCGCCGCCCGCCGGTGCTGAGCGGATTCTGCCCGTCGCTCAAACCCACGGTGTAGGCGCTGCCCTTGGTGCAGGCCAGGTTGATGGTCTGCCCGGTGACCGGCGTGAAAGCGCTGACCACCGGGGCACTGCCGAAGGCAATGTTCGGCGCGGTGATCGTGCAATCGTTGGACACGGTCAGGTTGACCGTCAACGTCGTCGTGCCACTGTTGATGTCGCGACCGATACACACCGAACCGATGCCGATGCCCGAGCAGTAATTCCAGTTCCAGAAAATGCTCAGGGTCTCGGTGTACACCCCGGCCGCCACATTGCTGCCGATGGTCGTGCCAAGGTACAACGGCACGGTTTTCGGTGTCGTGCCGTTGAGCAGGCCGAGGGCGTCGATGATGCCATTGCGCGCAAAGTCGAAGGCGGTGCCGCGCGTCAGCGGGTAACTGGTGCTGTTGTTGGCGTAGATCGTGTAACTGATGACGTCACCCGTGGGGCCGACCAGCCCACTTTGCGTCGAGGACACCGTGCCCCAGAAATGATCACTGCTGGTCAACAGCGCCAACAGCGAACCGGTGCAACTCAATCCGCCATTGAGTGTGGAACTGGGCTGCGAAACGGTGCGCACGGCAATCGAACTGATCGTGCCGAAGGCCGCCGGCGTGGTGCCCACCACCGAACACAGCGCCTGCGCCGCGCCCGGCAGCAACAGCATCAACCACAGGCACAACCGCGCGGCCATCACTGACACACCAACGGGCCAATCAACGGCACCTGGTCCTGATTCAGATCGACGCTGAACTGCACCTGGCAGGTCTTGCCCTCGGCCAGTGTCACCTGCAGCGAATTCTGCGCCTGCAGGTTCTCCAGATACACCAGTCCGTCCCAACCGACCACCGTGCGCGTGCCGCTTTGGTCATGCAACACGCCTGCGCCCAGCGGCAGTTCGCGCTGCTGCGCGTCGACCAGGACGATGCTCGCGGCACTGACCCGGGTCAGCGCAAACTCCAGCAGATAACCGCTGCCACGGCGCACCGCGATGCGTTGCTCGACGTTGGGGCTGCGCACGTTCGCTGGCAGGTTGAGCGGATCGATTTCGTATTTGCCGCGGTAATAGGCGCTGCTCCACGGCACCAGCAAGTGACCGTTCTTGTCAGTCTGGCCGACCTGCTGGTTTTCATAGCGCACCGGAATGTCGGCGAAACCATCGGTGCTGACCACGACAAACGCATCGTCGATGCGATTGGCGGCGAACACCTGCCGATCCATCCACACCAGCGAACCGCTGGCATCAGCCCAACGAGTTTCGGCGTCGGAGGTGCCGTAGACACCGGCCTGCAATTGCACTGATTGCAGACGCCAGGTCACGTCGGCCTGTCGGTAATCCGGCCCGTCACCCTTGGCATAGCCCAGATTGAACCCCACTCCGCCCTCGGTCGGCACCGCACGACTGTAGTTGGCGCGCTGCTGGGTCTGCCCGGTCTTGCTGCGTTCGCTGCTGAGCGCCAGGCTGCCACGCAGATCGAACGGAATCACCAGTTGCGCCTGCACGGCCCAGTTGCTATCGCCGATTTCGCGATTGGCCGACAGGTAGAAACTGCTGTTGCGCCACAGCGGCTTGCTCCAACTGAGGTTAAGCAGGCGCGTGCGCGAATCGTCGGCGGCGCGCACGTCGAAATAACCCGCACCGAGGCTGCCCCAGCGGTCGAGGTTGAGGCTCAGGGTGGCCTGTTCGCTACGGCGGCTGAGACTGATGTAAGGGCTGTCGACCACAGTCAGGTCGGCGTACTGAGCGTGACGTTGCAGGCGCTGGTAAGAAAAGCTGAAACGCTGATTGCTGTACTGATAGCCGAGGCTCAACTGCTGACCGCCCTCGCCGTCGAAACGGCTTTCGCTGACGGCGCTGTTGAGCACGCCAAAATTGCCCAGGCGCAGGTTGCCGCCCAGACCGCCGAGGGTCAGCGAGTCGGCGGCCTCGGCATGGCTTTCGAGGGTGAAGCTGTCGCTGACGCCATAGCGCAGGCTGCCAGCGCTCACGCCCGGGCCGTAGCTGAAATCCTTCAGGGCGTAGTCGCGGCGCAAGGTCCCGGCGGCCACGGAAAAGTCACTCAAGCCCTTCTGCAACAGGCTGCTGGTGACGTAGAACGGCACCGTGGTCGACACCTGCCGCCCCAGCGCATCGGTGGTCACCACCACCGCTTCCCCGGCACCGTTGATGAACGGAATATTGGTCAGGGTGTACGGCCCCGGTTGCAGCTGCGCACTGCTGGACTTGTAGCCATTGATAAACAGGTCCACCGAAGACGGCACCGCTGCTTCGCCGGCAAACTGCGGCAACGGATAGGTGACCAGATCCGGACGCACGGCGAAATCGCGAGAGAACTGGACGCCACCCAGGCGCACCGAACTGCTCCATGGCAAGGCGCCGCTGACCACGTCACCGGCTTCGTAGGTGAGCATTCGCTCGTCATCGGAATAACGCCATGTGGTGTCGTAACGCAGGTAACCATCGTTCAGCGTGCTGAGCGAATCCCCCGACAAGGTGCGCCGGTATTGCCCGGTATTGGACAGCGTGCCCCAGCTGTCAAACAGCCGCACTTCGTTCCACGCGGCCAGGTAAGAACCGGCATCATCGGTGTCGTTGAAGTACAGGTCATAGTTGAACAACGCGCCGAAACTGCTCAGCGCCGGCGTCCGCGGATAGGCCTCGCGATTGCCGATAAACTGCTCCGGCAACCACTCCGGCGGCACGTCCAGCAGCAGGCGCTGGCCGACGCTGTCGTAATCACTGTGCAGCCCGGGCAAGCTGTCGAGGTCGACTTCAGCGCTGATGTTGTCCGGCAATTTCATGCCGGTTTCGCGCAACGCTGTGGCTGGCAGAAACAGGCGCCCGCCACGCTGCTCCACGGCCACGACACGCCCGGTATTCATCTGGTTGACCACCAGTTCCAGAAACAACTGTGCATCACTGACGGCCTCCATGCCGCTGGGGGGCGGCGGCAGTTCGCCGGCCCCGGCCGGTTGAACGAACACCAGGCAACACGCGCCGGTCATGAGCCACAACGGACGCTGGAGACGGCGAGCCCATCCTGGGCTCATACACGTTTGACGTCCGTCAATGGACTGAATCCTCCTGATATTGCTTTGCCGAAACCGGGGGTTGCGAGATGACTCATTCCTTGTCGCGACGGGATTATCTGTGGCGAGGGGATTTATCCCCGTTCGGCTGCACAGCAGTCGCCCGGCGGTGCTCGGCTAAATGGAAGAAAGGACGGGGCCGCTTCGCGGCCCAACGGGGATAAATCCCCTCGCCACAGATAAATCCCCTCACCACAGATAAATCCCCTCGCCACAGATCAATCCGCTCCACAGATCAATTCGCTCACCTCAGAGAAATGCATTCATCTCGGATCCCCCCTTCACCACACGAAGTCAGCGTGCCGGCGTAATGCTCTGCACCTGCGTCGCACCATTGACCCGCACCTGCAACGCCGAATCACCGGCCAATCCACCCGGTGCCGGCCAGCGCATCACCGCCCCCGGCAGCACGTAACCCAGCAGCCCTTCGGCCAGCGGTTTGCTTTGCCCGCCCTGTTTGATTGCCACATCGGTCAGCCGCGCATGCACCGCGCCCTGATTACGCACTTCCACGTAAGGCTTGCCGTCCACCGCCACCGTGCGCCAGCTCAATTGCGGCAGGCCAATGCCTTTGGGATCGCGCGCGCGGGTGCTGTCTTCCTTGCTCCACAGACCCGCGCCATAGGCGAACAGCGGCACTGAATAGCGCATCTGGAAGCGGATCGCCGCGGCAGTCTTGCCACCATCAGCGACGGGGGGTTGAGCAGAAGGGATTTCGTCGATGATGATTCGGTAAGCCAGTTCCTGCCCCGGCGGCACGTCTTTGGTCCGTGTCAGGCGCACCAGCTGTTTCTGCCCCGGTTCGATTTTCGCCACCGGCGGGCTGCCGATCACGTCGCGCTGGTTCTGGTATTGCTCCTGGAAGCCGTTCTGACTCCAGCCAAACACGCGGATCTGCAGGTTGGCGGTTTCGTTGCCGCGGTTCTCCAGCCACAGTGCGCTGGCCTGTTGATCGGCTTCCAGCACCGGATCAATGGGCCAGATCAACACCGAGCTGGCGGCCTGTACATGACTCATTACCATCATGAGCAACGCCGCTACCGCGCCCTGCCCGAGCGACCGCCGTGACGTGTAACACCCCATAAACCTGCTCCTTGTCGGCCATCCAGACTTCGCCTCACCACGACAGTTGCACCTGCAACACATCGCTGTACGTCCCCCCAGGCTGATTGCCCGGCAATTGCACCTGACCGTAAATCGGCAGGCTGATGTTGTTCGCGTCGCTGTACGCCACCGCCACACTCTGACCAATGCCCAGACTCTGGCTGTACGCCGCATCGCGAAACAGCGCATACGCCACCCGTGCACTGCCACTGTTGAGCTGCATGTGCCGGCCGCTGTTGTTGTACTGGCCGCCGTCGACACTCATGTTCAGCGTCACCCCCGGTGTGCACTGCAATTGCACACCCCCGGTCAGGGCCACCTGCACCGTGTCGGTGGCCAGGGCCGAGCGCGAACCGAAATTCAGCCCGCCATAGTTCGACACCCCGCCCACCACCAGGCAGCCCGCCGTCACCGTCGCGCTGACCTGAAAGCTCTGGCTGGTGGCCGCCGTCAACGGCAGCGGCGCACTGCCCGCGCACAACAGGAGCAAGGCGACAACGCCAGAGCGGCCCATGGCATCAGAACGTCAGTTCAACAGCGACGGTGTCGGTGTACGTCCCGGCCGGCAAACCGGCCTTGCCCACCGCCTGACCGTAAATGTTCACGGTCTGCGCCACACCGGTACTGGCGGCGAGGTTGATCGTCCCGTCAATTGCCAGCAGTTGCGAGTGCCCGGCATCGGTGTACAGATCGTAAGGCACGTAGTTGGCCACCCCGTCGTACAAGGCTCGCGTACCACCCGGTGACATGCCGTCATGGGAGCCGGCCCGCACCTTCACTGTCGGCGTGGTGCCGCTGGAGCACAGAATCGACAGCGCCCCGCCGCCACCGCCGAGCACTTGCCCGGTGGCGGTGGTGAACAGGCTGTTGGCGGTGCCGAAGTTCAACGCACCGAAATTCAACCCGCTGGAGCCGCCGGCGCCATTGACCTGGCAACTGCTGATCAGGATCAGGCTGGAGGTGATCTGGCCGGTGACCGTCGTGGCTGCATTGGCACTGGATGCCAGTGTCAGGCCCAGCAGCGACAAACCGAGTGTTGAAGCAATCCTGCGCATGGTGTCCGTCCTCTTCGGGTTACCAGTCGAGCGTCACCGTCAGCGTGTCGGTATAGACACCTGCCGGCACCGCGCGGGTATTCGCCACCACCGTGCCAAAGACCGGAATCGGTATCTGCGCACCGCTGGTGACAGCGAAATTGTGTTGTTGGCCGATGCTGTAGCTGCGGGCGCCGGAGGGATCGACGAACAGCTCATAGGGAAGGGTCTGGCGGCCATTGCTCAGGCGCCGGGTGTTACCGTCACCGTGGGTGCCGCCGTCAATGGTGACAGTGAAACCGGTGACCGAAGGATTGCAGGCCACATTGAGTTTGCCGCTGCTGTCGCCATCCAGACTGGCCTTGATCGGTGTATTCCAGGTTGGCCCCTGAGGACCGAAATCGAGGGTGCCGAGATGGCTGACCGGGCTGGCGGGACTGGATGCATGGGTCACCTCGCAGCCGGCGATCAGGATCAGCCGCGCATGAATCTGCCCACTCACGGCTGCCTGTGCGTTGTCAGCGAGCAGCGCCAGCGTCCCTGCCGCCAGAACCATCCAGTGTTTGCCTGCCATTGCGCCCGCCCTACTCCTTCAGGTTGACTTGACCACCGCGCTCATCATCGAACGCCCTTCCCTGCGTAATCCATTCCAGCGGGTTGCCGACTGCAGCCGTGCGCTCACCAAGTGACCGTCACCTTGACCAGGTCCGAGTAGCGGCTGACCCGCGGCACTTCGGCCAGCCGCTCGATCCGCGCATACAGCGGCAACTCCACCGTGCCGCTGTCGGGCACCCGGCCACTGACCGGCACATCCACCACCAGCGGCACCCGCCGCGCGGCATCCTGAAACAGACGGTATGGAATCGGCTTGCCGCCCGCCGCACCGACCATGTAGCGCACCTCACCGACACCGCCATGTAAACCGCCGTCGACGCGCATCTGATAAGGCGTGTCCGGGTTGCACTCAAGGCGTGGCAAACGCTGGTTGGTCAGCGCCGCCGCCAAAGGTCCGGCAGGATCGTCGAGGCGTGCGGTGCTGCCAAAGTCGAGCACGCCCAGTTGTTGCACGCCCGCATCGCGTTGCTGGCCGATCAACTGGCAACCGCGCTGCACATCGACACGCACTTCGACCTGCAGATCTGCCGCCTCGACCGGTGCGACGAGCGCCCCCAGCAGACCGATGACCCCACGTACATTCACGGCGCTTTTCCTTGTCAGCGATCACTCGCACGGTCGTTACTGTGTTTCAGACTAGCAACGGTCGACGATTCCGCCAGTCGATTGGATCCACGCTTTTCCCGGGATATGTTTCGAAACGTTGGCAAACACGCCAGTAATGTCGCTGCAAATTACTGTACAAACCCGCCAGACTTGTTCAGTGACCGCCCTCTCTCGACGAGCCGCGGTGGATGGCCGGACCGACCTCTGGTTACACTACGACGCCCCACTCCGGGGATCCGGCCCGATAAATACGGAGTGATCCTGAAGTGCCCGCCCGACCGTCCAAACGATCGCGTCTGACCCAACGCTGGCCAGCGTTGCGCCGCTGGTTCGGCAAAGGCTTGCCGGCGCACGCAGGGCAAGACGCCAGCGCCCAGTCGATCCGTGATTATTTCCGGCTCAAGGCCCAGAGCCAGGGTTACACCCTCAGCCACAGTCAGCAGCGCGTGATCGACTGCATGGCGCAGCAAGCCAGTCTGTTGTGCGCGACCCCGGCACACACGCCGCCGAGCCTGTACCTGCATGGCGCCGTTGGACGCGGCAAGAGCTGGTTACTCGACGGGTTCTTCCAGGCGCTGCCGATCAGCCGCAAACGCCGCCTGCATTTCCATGAGTTCTTCGCGCAACTGCATCAGGGCATGTTCCGGCATCGCGAGCACGACGACGCCCTCGCCATGACCCTGGATGAATTGCTGGAGGATTGTCAGGTCCTGTGTTTCGACGAGTTTCATGTGCATGACATCGGCGATGCGATGCTCATCACCCGGCTGTTCAAGGCCCTGTTCCAGCGCGGGACCCTGCTGTTGGTCACCTCCAACTATGCACCGGAGGGCCTGCTGCCCAATCCGCTGTACCACGCTCGCTTCAAGCCGGTGATCGAGCTGATCAACGCGCGCATGCAGGTCATGGAAGTCGGTGGTCCGCATGATTACCGCAGTCATGCGCGCAACCATGCGCATCAGCTATTTACTCAGGGCCATTACGTATGGCCAGCCACCGCAGCCCAGCGCCGTGACCTCAACCTGCCGCAACAGGATGCGCCGCCGTTGGCACTGCCGGTCGGCACCCGACATTTTCAGGCCCGTTTGTGCGAGGGCAGCCGCGTGGGTTTTACCTTCAACGATCTGTGTGAACAACCCACGGCGGTGATGGATTATCTGGAGTTGTGCCGGCGTTTCGACCACTGGGTCATCGACGACCTGCCGCTCTTGGACGAATGCTCGATCGCCGCCCAACAACGCTTCATCAACCTGATCGACGTGCTCTACGACCAGGACAAACACTTGACCCTGCTTGGCCGCCTGCCACTGCGCGAAAGCCTCGCCGGCCACGCCATCGACCTGGCCCGCACCCGCAGCCGTCTGGGCCAGTTACAGGAAATTCCACCGGCGTAGGCGCTGCCGTTATGATGACGGCCATTCTTGCGACTCTGATGCGAATATTTCTATGCACACCCTTGCTCAATTGCGTGCCGGCGAGTTGTCGGGCATCACCCGTCTGGACCTGTCTTGCGGACTGACCGAGTTCCCGGCGGAGATCTTCGACCTGGCCGATACCCTGGAAATCCTCAACCTCAGCGGCAACGCCTTGAGCCGCCTGCCGGATGACCTGCATCGCCTGAAGCGTTTGCGCGTGCTGTTTTGCTCGGACAATCAATTCACCGAACTGCCGGCCTGCCTCGGCCAATGCGCGGCGCTGACGATGATCGGCTTCAAGGCCAATGCAATCGTCGATGTGCCCGCTGCCGCCCTGCCGCCACTGTTGCGCTGGCTGATCCTCACCGACAACCACATCGAAACCCTGCCTGACGCGCTCGGCGAACGTCCTCACCTGCAAAAGCTCATGCTGGCCGGCAATCGCCTGCAAGCACTGCCCGCAGCGCTGAGTGGTTGCCATCGCCTGGAGCTGATTCGCATCGCCGCCAATCGGTTGACCGAACTGCCGCAGTGGCTATTGACGCTGCCGAGCCTGACCTGGCTGGCCTACGCCGGTAACCCGCTGGAAACCGAGGCAGACGCCAGCGCCCTGGATGCCACGCCGTCGATCGACTGGTCGGCGCTGCGCCTGGAACAACAACTGGGCGAAGGCGCTTCCGGGGTGATTTCCCGGGCGCTCTGGCAGCGCGACGACGGTGCAGCGCAACCGGTGGCGGTGAAACTGTACAAAGGCGAGATGACCAGCGACGGCTCGCCGCTGCACGAAATGAATGCCTGCATCACTGCCGGACTGCACCCCAATCTGATTCGGGTGGAAGGTCGCATCAGCGCCCACCCCGACGACCAGCAAGGGCTGGTGATGCAACTGATCGACCCGAGCTACCGCAACCTCGCGAGTCTGCCGAGCCTGGCGTCGTGCTCTCGGGATGTTTACGCCGAGGATTGCCGGTTCAGCGCCGACGTGGCGTTGCGCATTGCCCAAGGCGTGGCGTCGGCGGCGGAACACCTGCACCGGCAAGGCATCACCCACGGTGATCTGTACGGGCACAATATTTTGTTGAACGAGCACGGTGACTGCCTGCTCGGGGATTTCGGTGCGGCGTCGTTTCATGCCACCACCGACACCCTGGAAACCCGCGCACTGCAACGCCTCGAAGTGCGGGCGTTCGGCGTCTTGCTGGGGGAACTGCTGGCGCGCATCGACTCGGGCCTGAGTGATGAACGGCGCGGCGTGCTGGAAGATCTGGAGCGGCGCTGCTGTCAGGCAGATGTGCTGGCGCGGCCGGGCTTCAGTGAAGTCATCGAGGTATTGGCGAAGCAGTGACCGCTGCGCGGTCAATCGCGAGCCCGCTCGCTCCCACCTTGGAATGCATTGCAACGGTGGGAGCGAGCCGGCTCACGATGAGGCACTTACAGATACAACCAATCAGCCAGCCAGGCCGACGAACATGTCCTGCACGTCATCGTGGTTGTCGAGGCCTTCCAGGAACGCTTCGACTTCAGCCATCTGCTCGTCGCTCAGGCCGCTGACCGGGTTCTTCGGCTGATAACCCAGCTTGGCCGACAACACGGTGAAACCCTGCTCCGGCAGGGCTTTCTGCACGGCGTCGAGGTCGGTCGGGTCGGTCAGGAACAGGGTCGCGCCGTCTTCGCCGGCTTCGAAATCCTGGGCACCGGCTTCGATCGCGGCCATTTCCGGGTCGGCGTCCGGGGTGTCCGGCGACGCTTCGATCATCCCGACGTGGTTGAAGTCCCAGGCCACGGAGCCGGAGGCGCCCAGTTGACCCTTGCGGAACGCCACGCGAATCTCGGCGACGGTGCGGTTGATGTTGTCGGTGACGCATTCGACGATCAGCGGCACCTGGTGCGGGGCAAACCCTTCGTAGGTCACGCGATGGTACTGCACGGTCTCGCCCAACAGGCCCGCGCCTTTCTTGATGGCGCGGTCCAGGGTTTCCTTCGGCATCGAGGCTTTCTTGGCCTGTTCAACCACCAGACGCAGGTGTGCGTTGGTGGCGGTATCGGCACCGTTGCGGGCAGCGATGGTGATTTCCTTCACCAGTTTGCCGAAGATCTTGCCCTTGGCGTTGGCTGCCGCTTCTTTGTGTTTAACCTTCCACTGTGCGCCCATTACTCACTCTCTTGATCTGTGGCGCCGAGACATCTATTGGCCGACGCGTGGCGCCAAGTTTATACGGCCTAAAGTCGTCAATCGACCAAAAAAATCGTCCTGCGAAATCGAGATCTTCACCACACCTTGTAGGGCGATTCTGAAAAGCAGCTTTAACCTGCCCCATCAGCGCTGTGGTTTCGTACCCTCTGAGCTTCGTTTTGCCTGACAGAGCCCGTGCGAATGCTCAATGACAAGGAAAGTCCCTTCACCCTGACCCTGACCACCAGCGGGTTGATCCTGCCGGTATTGCGCTTCGACGGCGAAGAGGCCCTCAACCAGCCTTATCGTTTCGACGTCGAACTGATCGGCCTCGCCCCCGCGATACCGCCGGGAGCGCTGTTGCAGCAACAGGCCTTTCTGCGCCTTGACTCACGACACGGGATTCACGGCGTGATCCACAGCGCCAGCTGCGAACATCGCGGCACGCACCGGGTCGGCTACCGACTGGAGCTGGTGCCGCACCTGCACGGGCTGGCAGCGCCGGGCAAACGCCGGGTCTTCGTGCAACTGAGCGTGCCGCAGATTCTCCAGCGGTTACTCGAAAACGCGCTGCCGAGCGGCAATTACCGGATTGAAACGACCGTGGGCCATTACCCGGTGCGGCCGTTTTGCATTCAGTACGAGGAAAGCGATCTGGCGTTGCTGCAGCGTCTGTGCGAAGAAGAAGGCATCCACTACCATTTCGAACACCGGCCGGATGGCCATGTCGTGGTGTTTGCCGACGACAGCCTGAGCCTGCCGCAGTCGCCCACGTTGCTGCCGTTCGAGGCCGATGAGCCGACTCCGTCACCCCGGATCAGTTCGCTGTATCAGCAGCATCATGGCGCGCCCGTTGTGCCCCTGCATGCCGTGCGCAATCGCGGCCAGCAGGCGGGCGGTGAGGCGGCGGCCAATCAGACCGCGACGAATCCGCAGCCGTTATCCACTTCACCGGCACAACGCCATGCCGAGCAACGCAGTCGTCGGCACCTGGAACGGCAACGCTGTCAGCAGCGCTCGGTTCATGGTCGCAGCGACTGCGTGAGTTTGCTCAGCGGGCATTTGCTGCAAGTGCTGGAACACCCGCTCAGCCAATTCAACGAACAATGGCTGATCACCCATCTGCAACATCATGGGCAGCACCCGTCGATACTCGAACCGGCCTCGACCGCACACCGTTATTACAACGACTTCACCGCGCAGCCCTGGTCAACCGATTTCCGTCCGCCACTCAAGCAGCGGCGCCCCGGGATTGCCGGCTATCACCTGGCGCAGGTGTCGGGAATACCGGGGCGACCGGCGCAACTCGACGAGCACGGCCGCATGGCTGTCACGCTCTGGCCCGAGCACGGTGAACCCTGCGACGCGAGCGCCGCGCTGTGGCTGCCCATCGCCATGACCCGCGCCAGTAGCCGCATCAGCGCCGACGATTTGCCCTGCGCCGGCAGCGAGGTATGGGTGAGTTTCCTCGACGGCGATCCCGACCGGCCGATCCTGTGCCTCGCCGATTCACGTCAGCCCCGGCCCCGGGACATCACGCACAACGACGACTTGCTGCTCGACTGGCTAATGAATGCACCCTGACCTCTTCCTGCAGGAGGGGTGGTCAGCCTTTATCGGCCTTGCCCGCCGCCGCGGCAAACCTGGCCAGGCGCACATCCAGATGCCGTGGCCGGCGACCGTGATCCTCGGCGCGTTCCTTGCGGCGGATAGCGTTGCGCACCATCAAGGAGCCGAGGTAACGAATCGGCTCCGGCGGAAAATAGCCCAACGGCCCGTTGACCAGCGGTGAGCGTGTCCACGGGTTATCCAGCCCCTGTACCAGCGAGGCGAGAATCTGCCCGCCCATATGGCACGGGCCAACGCCGCTGCCGGAATAGCCAAAACCGTAGAAGACGTTACCGCTGTGGCTCATCTGGCCGAAAAACGGCAGACCGGTAACCGAGCGATCCGACGGGCCGTTCCAGGTTGCGTCCACTTTTACGTCGGCAAACGCCGGAAAGAAATCGTCGAGGCTGCGCTTGAGCAGGCCGGCATACGGCGACGGCTGATCGAACACCGGCAGCATCCGCCCGCCATAGGCAAAGGTGTTGCCGCCCTTGCCGAGCATGATCCGGCCGTCCGGGGTGTTGTGGTAGTAGTGCACGAAGATCCGCGAATCAAGCACGGTGACACCGCTGGTCAAACCGATGTCCTGCAACAGGTCCGGGCGCGGCTCGGTGATCAGCATGTCGCTGGAGACAATTGCCACGCTGCGCTCGAACTGTGGGAAGGCACGAGCCATCCACGCGTTCATCGCCAGCACCACACGATCGGCGATGACGCAGCCATCCGGCGTCTGGATACGCGCCGCACGCCCCTCCTCCAGCCCGGTCATCGCAGTGTTTTCGTAGATTTTCACCCCCAGTTGCAACGCCACCCGGCGCAAGCCGCGCACCAGTTTGCCCGGTTGCACACTGGCCGCCGCCGGCGAGAACCAGCCTTCCAGATGCTTGCTGGAACCGGCCATGCGCTGCACGTCGGCCACCGGGCGCTGGGTGAACGAGTTGATGCCGTTGCGTTCCAGCGCCGCGATCACCGCATCGGTCGAGCCGACCTGCGCGGCGTTGGTGGCGGTGTACAGCGTGCCGTCGAGGCGGTAATCGGCATCGACGCCGTACTGTTCACAGAACTCGCCAATGGCGTGGATGCTGCGTTCCGATTCCTTGACCAGGCGCACCGCTTCTTCAACACCGAACAAACGTTCAAGGGTGAAGTACTTGGCCGACCACGACAGCGCGCACCCGCCATTGCGGCCACTGGCCCCGGCGCCGCAGATGTCGGCCTCGATCAACAACACAGCGAGTTCGGGGTTCTGTTGCTTGAGCATGATTGCCGTCCACAACCCGGTGTAACCACCGCCGACGATGCACACGTCGGTGCGCACTTCGCCTTGCAGCGCCGGGCAAGTGTCGGAGGTGTCGGAGGTGTCGGCCTGCAGGGCCTGCGCCAGCCAAAACGGTCTCATGGGATATCTCCAGTCAGATGGCCACGACACAGCCTGCCGCGAACACCGCAGCAGGCCGCGAGGCAAAGGGGGTTCAGGAACGCAGGGGTTTGATCTTCAGCGGGCAATTGGGAATGGACGCACGCGGCTCCATCACGCCGACCGGGCGGCTGTTCCAGTGCGGGATCAGCACCAGCGCCGAGAACAGCGCGCACCCGGCAAACACGATGAACACCGTCACCGAGTCGAAATAACCCGGCAGCAAGCCGCCAAGGACCGCACCGACCGAGCCGCAACCGTTGACGAATCCGGCGGCAGTGGCGCCGGCCTTGGCCTTGCCGAAGTCGATGGCGGCCGCGCCGCTGATCATCGAGTCGGGGCCGTACAGGGTCAGGCCCATGACAAACAGCAGCGCCACCACCAGCAACACACTGCCGGTGTGCAAGGCGCCCATAAACAGCGCCAGGGTCACGGTCAGCGCCAGCAGGCTCAACACGCAGGCCGGCATGCGCCGGGCGCCGAACAGTTTGTCCGAAGCCAGGCCGATCATGATCGGCCCAAGCAACCCGGCCAGTTCGAACGACGTCGGAATGATTGCCGCGCCGACCTTGCCGACACTGGGCATCTGTTCAAACACGATCACCGGGCCCCACAGCAGAATCGCGTAACGCGCCGGTTTCAACATGAAGTACGCCAGGCCCAGCACCAACACCGTGCGGTTGCGCAGGATTTCCTTCAACGGCTCCCAGACGCTGAGCTTGCTGTTGGCTTCGGTTTCCTCGGCGGACAGGACCGGCTCCGGCTCCACGGCCGGCAGGCCGACATCTTCCGGTTTGTTACGCTGGAAGATAAAGAACAATACCGCCACCACGGCGACCACCACCGCGCTGGAAATAAACGCCGCGTGCCAGGTGCCGATCAGCGTATACGCCCACCAGCCGGCGAACGGCGACGCCACCAGACCGCCAAACGCGTAGCAGGAACTCCACAAGCCGAGCACCCGCCCCCGCTGTTGCGCCGGGAAAAAGCTGCCGAGGTTTTTGCACAGTCCCGACCAGCCGGTGGATTGCGCCAGGCCTTGGATCAACATGCAGGTGGCAAAGATCGGCAGCGTGGCGAAACTGCCCATCACCAACGCTGCAGCGGCGGAAATCAGCAAGCCGCCCAGCACCACGACCCGTGGGCCAAAGCGGTCGGCGAGCATGCCCCAGGTGAATTGGCCGATGGCGTAAGCCGCCAGATAGATCGCATCGAGGTTGGCCATGGCCATCTTGTCGAGCATGAAGGTCGGGTCTTCGGCGATGCCCAGCTTGGCCACCGAAAACGCTTTGCGGGTGAAGTAGAAAGCGGCGTACGCGAGCCAGGTGATAGCGAAAATCTGCATGCGCCAACGCGCAAGGGTGCCGATGTGCTTGTTCATTGTGGTTCTGACCTCAGGGTGTGAGTGTGCCGGCAGAATCGTTAAGTAAACGCCTGTGTTTTTTATTGTTGAGCACTGCGCCAACGCCCCATCCCTAAGGCGATAGCGGTCAGATGAGTCCTGCGGTTGCACGCACAGGCTCATCGCCAGCGTGCTGCCCGAACGGGCAGTCAGCGATGGCGTGAGCGGATCAAAGCAATTACTGTTTAATAAATAAAGTCGATTTATCGTATTTCACACATAAGCTCAGCTTATTACTGGAGGTTGCATGTCGGTGTCCCACGCCCAGCTCAAAGCCTTCCACGCCGTGGCCGTCCATGGAAGCTTCACCAAAGCCGCCGAGCGCCTTTTCCTCACGCAACCGGCTATTTCCGACCAGGTGCGCAAACTCGAAGAACGCTTCGGCGTGCTGCTGTTTCATCGCAATAAACGTTCCGTGCGCCTGACGGATCTTGGCGAACGCCTGCTGGCAATCACCCAGCGCCTGTTCGTGATTGAGGCTGAAGCACAGGAGTTGTTGCAGGAATCCCAGGCCTTGCAGACCGGCAGCCTGATTCTGGCAGTGGATGCGCCGGTGCACGTGTTGCCGCAGATTGCGCGGTTTTGCGAGCGCTACCCGGGCATCAGCGTGAAGATCGAGACCGGCAACACCGATGAATCACTGTTTCGCCTGTTCAACTACCAGGCCGACCTGGCCTTGCTCGGGCGTGATGTCAGCGATGAACGCCTGCTGTGTGTACCGCTGCGCAACGACCCGATGGTGGCGTTCGTCTCTCGCCATCACCCGTGGGCCGAACGTGAGTCGATCTGCCTGGCGGACCTGGATGACACACCGCTGGTGCTGCGCGAACACGGCTCGGTGACGCGCCAGACCCTGGAAGAAGAAATGGCCCGGGCGGGGTTCCGCATTCGCCCGGCGATTCAGGTTGAAGGCCGGGAAGCAGCGCGCGAGGCGGTGGTGGTGGGGATTGGTGTCGGGGTGGTGTCGGCGGCGGAGTTTGGTGCGGACTCGCGGGTGTGCGCGTTGCCGATTACCGATTGCACCCGGCGCTTGACCGAGACGCTGGTGTGTTTGCGTGAGCAGAGTTCGCGGCGAGTGGTGGCGACGTTCCTGGATATGGTTCGCAAGAGTCTGGTGTAAACAGGTCTGGCCCCATCGCTGGCAAGCCAGCTCCCACAGAGTTGGTAGTGGCCCCGATTTGATGTACGACGCCATCCCTGTGGGAGCTGGCTTGCCAGCGATGAACGCACCGCGGTGTATCAGGCCGGTGCCAGACCAAAGAACGCCCGAATCAAGCGCAACTCCTGCCGCCGCTCCATACAGCCAATCATGTGTCGATTGACCAGCCCTTCCCCGACAATCGGAATCGCCACCACCCGCGGATCATGGCTGACCTCCACCGACGACACCACGCCAACCCCCAGCTCGGCCGCCACCGCCTCGGTCACCGCCTCGCGGCTATCGAGTTCCAGCAGCACCCGTGGATTGACCGCCGCCTGCGCGCACGCCTGGTCGAAGGTGCGGCGAGTGATCGAGCCCGGTTCGCGCAGCACCATGATCACCTGATCGAGCGCCTTGAGCTTCAATTCCCCGGAGCGCGCCGCCCAAGGGTGCCCCGCCGGCACCAGCGCGCAGATCCTCGACTCGCTCAGCGCCTGCAGATGCAGGCCCTTGCGCGGCTCGACCTCGGTCAGCACCGCTACGTCCGCATGCTCCGATATCAGCGCCGCGAGGGTTTCCTGAGCATTGCCCAGACGCAAGTTCACCGTGATCCCCGGATAACGCGCACGCAGGCTGGCGAGCATCGGCATGACCATGTGCGGGCCATCCGCCGCCACCTCCAGACGCCCGGTCAGCAACTGCCGATTCGCCTCGAGCAAGGTCTGCGCCTCTTCGGCCAGACCGAACATTGCCCGGGTGATCGCCGCGAGTTTGGTGCCCTCCTCCGTCAGTTCCACCCGTCGCGCCGTGCGCCGCAACAGGGTGATCTGGTAGTGCTCCTCCAGCGCCTTGATGTGCCCGGTGACGGCTGGCTGGCTGATGAACAACCGCGCAGCGGCGCGGGTGAAGCTGCCTTCGCGGGCCACGGCGTCGAAGGCACGCAACTGGAACAGGTTCATGAATAACTCTCACTGATGGCTGGCATAACAACAAACAATTTGATTGATAGACCGGCGAATTGCAACGTATGCCCCGTAGCTTCATCCCACAGCGCAATCCGAGGACACACGAATGAGTATCGCCGAACCCATCCTGCTCACTCCCGGCCCGTTGACCACATCGGCCCGCACCCGTCAGGCGATGATGGTCGACTGGGGGTCATGGGATGACCGCTTCAATCAACTGACCGCCAGCCTCTGCGAACAATTGCTGGCAATTCTTAACGGCGCGGCGACTCACCACTGCGTACCGTTGCAGGGCAGCGGCACCTTCGCCGTCGAAGCGGCGATCGGCACCCTGGTGCCCCGAGACGGCAAAGTCCTGGTGCTGATCAACGGTGCCTACGGCAAGCGTCTGGCGAAGATCTGCGAAGTGCTCGGCCGCTCCTTCAGCACCTTCGAAACCGCCGAAGACGAACCGACCACCGCCGCCGATGTTGACCGGCTGCTGCGCGCCGACAGCGCCATCACCCACGTCGCGCTGATTCACTGCGAAACCAGCACCGGCATTCTCAACCCGCTGCCGGACATTGCCGACGTGGTTGCGCAACACGGCAAGCGCCTGATCATCGACGCCATGAGCTCGTTCGGCGCACTGCCGGTGGATGCGCAAAAAGTGCCGTTCGATGCGCTGATCGCCGCGTCCGGCAAATGCCTTGAAGGCGTACCGGGGATGGGTTTCGTCTTCGCCCGCAAAGAATCACTGGCTGCAGCGGCCGGCAATTCGCATTCGCTGGCAATGGACCTGTATGACCAGCACGCCTACATGCAGAAGACCGGCCAGTGGCGTTTCACCCCGCCGACCCACGTGGTCGCCGCACTGCACGAAGCCCTGCTGCAATACAACGAAGAAGGTGGCCTGTCGGCACGCCATGCGCGCTACGTCGCCAATTGCCAGGCACTGATGGAAGAAATGGCTGGATTGGGGCTGCGCAGCTTCCTGCCCGCCGCGATTCAGGCACCGATCATCGCCACCTTCCATGCGCCGAAAGACCCGCGCTACCAGTTCAAGGACTTCTACGAGCGGGTCAAGGCCAAGGGCTACATCCTCTACCCCGGCAAATTGACCCAGGTCGAAACCTTCCGCGTCGGCTGCATCGGCCACGTCAGCCCCGACGACATGCGCCAGGCCGTGGCGGCAGTCGGTGAAGTGCTGCGCGAGATGGAAGTTCTCGACATCTAAGCTCCACACAAAAATCCCCTGCAGAAGTAAGCCTGCTCGCGATGAGGCCGCGTCAGTCGATGACGCTGTTGAATGATCAACCGCTATCGCGAGCAAGCTCACTCCTACCGTTTGAATTGCATTGCCAACTCAGGAATTGATTGCCATGAATTATGTAAATCCAGACAAACTGCAAGCCGCCATCCTCGACTGGGCCGGCACCGTGGTCGATTTCGGCTCCTTCGCACCCACCCAGATCTTCGTCGAGGCCTTCGCCGAATTCGATGTACAGGTCTCCATCGAAGAGGCCCGTGGCCCGATGGGCATGGGCAAGTGGGATCACATCCGCACCCTGTGCGATCAGCCGCAGGTCGCCGAGCGCTATCGCAAGGCATTCGGCCGCACACCGACCGACGATGACGTTACCGCGATCTACAACCGCTTCATGCCACTGCAGATCGAGAAGATTGCCGAGCACTCGGCGCTGATTCCCGGCGCCCTGGAGACCATCGCCAATTTGCGTCAGCAGGGGATCAAGATCGGTTCCTGCTCGGGCTATCCGAAGCAGGTGATGGATAAAGTTGTGCAGCTGGCCGCCACCAACGGCTACATCGCCGACTACGTGGTCGCCACCGACGAAGTGCCGAACGGTCGCCCTTGGCCGGCACAGGCGTTGGCCAACGTGATTGCGCTGGGCATCGACGACGTGGCCGCGTGCGTGAAAATCGACGACACCGTGCCGGGCATTCTCGAAGGTCGTCGTGCCGGCATGTGGACCGTCGCGCTGATCTGCTCCGGCAATGCGCTGGGCCTGGATTACCAAGGGTTCCGCGCCCTGAGCAGCGACGTGCTGGCCAGTGAGCGCAAGCGTATCCACGCCCTGTTCGCAGGCTCGCGCCCGCACTACATGATCGACACCATCAGCGATCTGCCGCAAGTGATCGCCGACATCAACAAGCGTCTGGCCAACGGTGAAATGCCGCAATCGAGCTGATGCTGTCGCTCGCGACAAACAAAAAACGCCAGTGTCTGCCCGACACTGGCGTTTTTCATTGCCCCACCCCTTGATTCAGAGCTGTGAACGACCGATCGGCGTCAGGCAAATCCGCCAAAGCGGATTACAGTTAAAGCAGGCCGTCGCACAAGAACGGCACGACTCGACCCTGATCTGTGAGGAAACACCGTATGCCGTGGACAAGTTCCGAATCACGCTACAGCACCGTGTCGGTCCTGCTGCACTGGCTGATGCTGGTGTTGTTGGTGCTGGTGTACGCCAGCATGGAATTGCGCGGTATCTTCCCCAAAGGCAGCGGCGGCCGCACGCTGATCCGCGAAGTGCATTACATGCTCGGCCTGACCGTGTTCGTGCTGGTGTGGTTTCGCCTGCTGGCCCGCAGCCTCGGCCCGGCGCCGAAGATCTTCCCCGCGTCACCACGCTGGCAGATCGCCGTGGCGCGGCTGATGCACTGGGCGCTGTACCTGTTCATGATCAGCATGCCGATTCTCGGCTGGCTGATTACCAGCGCCGAAGGGCATCAAGTGATGTTCTATGGTTTCGACCTGCCGCTGCTGGTGGGGGAAAACAAGGCGTTCGCCAAACAAGTGGAAGGCTGGCACGTGCTGATCGCCACAATCGGTTACTGGCTGATCGGGCTGCATGCACTGGCGGGGATTTATCACCACTATGTGGTGGGTGATAACACGTTGTTGCGGATGATGCCCAAACGGGTCGAACGCTGACCTCCAGGCGGGCGATTGGCTTGGCGCTGAGGGGATTTACCTGGGGCGAGGGAGCTTGCTCCCGCTCGGCGGTGCAGTCGTCGTAAACCCTGAGGTCGGGATTAATCCAGCAACCCGCGTCATCCGGTTTTGGGCTGCTGCACAGCCCGGCGGGAGCAAGCCCCCTCGCCACAGAAAGTTATTCGCCCGATGGCAGGGGGCTGAATCCTCTACGTCCCTGCAACCCACCGCTATGCACGAAGACCAGCCGAGTGCCATGTGCAAACCGGCCCGCTTCAATGCGTTGCTTGAGCGCCAGCAAGGCCTTGCCGGTATACAGCGGTTCCAGCGGTACACCGCTGACCTGTTCGGTCTGCTCGATGAATGCCAGCAACGTTGGATCGACCCTGGCAAATCCACCCCGACTGGCGTCGATCAGCTCGTACCCGCCAGGGCCCAGGCCGGCTTCGTGAAGGGTCATCTCGACCTGCGGCGCGACGCCATGATCCTCCGGCACCGCGAGAGCGCCATATACCGGGTGCTCGCCCGCCTCGGCCAACACCAGCCCGGCCAGGGTGGTTCCGGTGCCGCAGGCCAGCCACCAGCCGTGGTAATCGTCCCAGCCAAGATCATTTAATTGTGCGCACACTTGAGCCTTGAGTACCTTGCAGCCCAAGGCGCCCGCCAATCCTCCGCCGCCCTCCGGCACCGCCTGCAACGTCGGATACTGCGCCTGCCACGGCACCCAGAAATCCGTTGCATGCCGCGCGCGATAACCGGCAAAACCCAGCCAGTGCAGGTGCATGCCGAACGCCTGCAGGTCCTTCACCGTGGGCGTTTGCTGCGCATGGCCACGCAGCAGCCCCACGGTTTTGAACCCCAGCCGCTTGCCTGCCGCCGCCAACGCATGCAGATGATTGGAATGCGCGCCCCCGAGGCTGATGATGCCTTCGGCGCCCGCGTGATCGGCCGCCTTGAGGTGTTCGATGAGTTTGAACCACTTGTTGCCGCTGATCAGCGGGTCGATCCGGTCCAGACGCAGGATCGCGACCTCAATGCCGGCGCGGGTGAGCCAGTCGAGTTGAAGGGGTTCGAGAGGGGCTTGGGGCAGCCAGTCGGAGGAAGGCAAAAACATGAAAGCGGTTCCGGAACAAGAACCGCCATCTTAACAGCCAAAACACATCCCCCTGTGGGAGCGGTCTTGCCCCCTCCCACAGGGGTTATCGCTGGATTACAGTTCAGCCGCCAGGCGCGAGCCCTGGTTGATCGCACGCTTGGCATCCAGCTCCGCCGCCACATCGGCACCGCCGATCAGGTGCACGTTCTGCCCCGCTTCGACCAGGCCGTCGTGCAGCTCACGCAGCGGATCCTGACCGGCACAGATCACGATGTTGTCCACCGCCAGCACTTGTGGCTCGCCGGTTTCGCCAATGCGGATGTGCAGGCCTTCGTCGTCGATCTTCAGGTATTCGACGCTGTTGAGCATTTGTACCTGCTTGTTCTTCAGGCCCGTGCGGTGAATCCAGCCGGTGGTCTTGCCCAGACCGTCGCCGACCTTGGACTTCTTGCGTTGCAGCAGGAATACCTCGCGGGCCGGTGCGTGCGGCGCGGCTTTGATACCGGCCACGCCACCCCGGGCTTCCAGATGGGTGTCGATGCCCCACTCTTTCCAGAACGCGGCGCGATCCAGACTGGTGGCCACGCCTTCATGCACGAGGAATTCGCTGACGTCGAAACCGATACCGCCGGCGCCGATCACCGCGACCCGCTTGCCAACCGGTTTGCGCTCCAGAATCACGTCCAGATAGCTCAGCACCTTGGCATGCTCCACGCCCGGAATCGCCGGCACACGCGGCGCGATGCCGGTGGCGAGGATGATTTCGTCGTAACCGCCTTCAACCAGTTTCGCCACATCGACGCGGGTATTCAGGCACACCTCGACGTGGGAGGTCTGCAACTTGCGCTTGAAGTAACGCAGGGTCTCAAAGAACTCTTCCTTGCCCGGTACGCGCTTGGCGATATTGAACTGGCCGCCGATCTCGCTGGCCGAATCGAACAACGTCACCTGATGCCCGCGCTCGGCGGCCACGGTCGCGGCAGACAAGCCGGCAGGACCGGCACCGACCACGGCGATCTTCTTGATTTGCTGCACCGGCAGATAATTGAGCTCGGTTTCGTGACAGGCACGCGGATTGACCAGGCAACTGGTGAGCTTGCCGCCGAAGGTGTGATCGAGGCAGGCCTGATTGCAGCCGATGCAGGTGTTGATTTCGTCGGCGCGGCCTTCAGCGGCCTTGTTGACGAAGTCCGGGTCGGCGAGGAACGGCCGCGCCATCGAGACCATGTCGGCGTCGCCTTCGGCGAGAATCTGCTCGGCGATTTCCGGGGTATTGATGCGGTTGGTGGTGATCAGCGGAATGTTCACCGAACCGCGCAGCTTGGCGGTGACCTTGCTGAACGCGGCGCGCGGCACTTTGGTGGCGATGGTCGGAATCCGCGCTTCGTGCCAGCCGATGCCGGTGTTGATGATCGTCGCGCCGGCCTGCTCGATGGCCTTGGCCAGGGTCACGATTTCTTCCCAGGAGCTGCCGCCCTCGACCAGGTCGAGCATCGACAGACGGAAAATGATGATGAAGTTCGGGCCAACCGCTTCACGCACGCGGCGGACGATTTCCACCGGCAGGCGCATGCGGTTTTCGTAGCTGCCACCCCAGCGGTCGGTGCGGTGGTTGGTGTGGGCGGCGAGGAACTGGTTAATGAAATAACCTTCCGAGCCCATGATCTCGACACCGTCGTACTCGGCGGTCTGCGCCAGTACCGAACAGGTGACGAAATCGCTGATCTGCTTCTCGATGCCTTCCTCGTCCAGCTCTTTGGGCTTGAACGGGTTGATCGGCGCCTGGATCGCACTCGGCGCGACCTGTTTCGGGCTGTAGGCATAACGCCCTGCGTGGAGGATCTGCATGCAGATCTTGCCGCCGGCCTCGTGCACCGCGCGGGTGACGATGCGGTGCTTGAGCGCCTCTTCCTCGGTGGTCAGCTTGGCCGCGCCGGAATACACCCCGCCCTCATCGTTCGGGCCAATACCGCCGGTGACCATCAGGCCGACGCCGCCACGGGCACGCTCGGCGAAGTACGCCGCCATGCGCTCGAAACCACCCGGTTTTTCTTCGAGGCCGGTATGCATCGAGCCCATCAGGGTGCGGTTGCGCAGTGTGGTGAATCCCAGGTCCAGCGGGGCCAACAGGTGCGGGTAATGAGCGGCGGTCATCGGTAACTCCACAACGAGCGATCACGGAAAAAGTGCGGGAGCTCTGCGTCCCCCGTCAGTCATGTTCGACAGACTAAGAGTCGCATCGCTGTCACTCAATGACCGTAACTGACAACTTATTGATCCAAATGCGCAGCGCCCCTTGGCAACCGGCGTCATGGGCCCTACCCTAGTCGTCACACCCTGTACCCGGCTGTTGTTGGTTTTCATGCGCAAACTTCTGTACCTGTTTTTCTCCATGGCCATTGTTGCCGCCCTGACCACCTACGCCATGTGGGCGGCGGACCGGCCGGCGGGGCATTACCTGTCGGACCTGCGCATCAAACTGGCGGTCGATCAGGGCACGCCGGCCGACCGAGGCAACTTGCTGGGCATCCAGCCCGAGCTGTTTCCCACCGACTACCAGAGCCCCGACCGCCTGCACCGCAAACTCGCAGCGTATTTGCAGCAAGCCCAGGATCAGGGCCTGTTGAATGAAAAAACCGTGGTGGTGTTACCGGAACATGTCGGCACCTGGTTGATGATCAGCGGCGAGAAGGACGAGTTGTATCAGGCGCCGACCCTCACCGAAGCGATGAACTGGCTGGCGGCAAGCAATCCGCTGCTGTTCGCCCGCGCCTGGCTCAGCGCCAAGGGCAGCGACCGGCTCAACGACGCGCACCTGCGGATGAAGTCCAAATCCATGGCCAAGGATTACCAGGCGCTGTTCGGTGGCCTGGCCAAAGAATTCAATGTAACCCTGGTGGCCGGCACTATCGTGCTGCCGGAACCGAGCATCCGCGACGGCCAGCTCAAACCCGGCAGCGGCGCCCTGTTCAACAGCAGCGTGGTGTTCGGGCGTGACGGTGTACCGCTCGGGCAACCGCAGAGGCAGATGCACCCGGTCTTCGATCAACGGGAAGTGCTGGCCGGCGAAGCCGATCAAACCATCAACGCGGTCGACACCCCGGCCGGACGCCTCGGCGTGCTGATCGGCAGCGACAGCTGGTACCCGGACAACTACCGCAAACTCGACGAACAAGGCGTGCAACTGGTGGCCGTGCCGGCGCAAGTATTCGGCCATGGCGCGTGGGACCAACCGTGGCGCGGCTACAAGGGTTCGAGTACGCCGGGCTCGGTCAGCCTCAAGCCTGGTGAAGTCAGCGAGGGCGAGGCCTGGCATCGCCTGACCCTGACCGCGCAACCACCGAGCAGCCGTGCGCTTGCCGGTATGAGCGTGTTCCTGCGCGGGCAGTTCTGGAACCTGGCGGGTTCGGGTCAGAGTTTTCTCAGCAGCAACGGTCAGCAGTTCGCCGACGGCGATGCCCGTGGCGCGCGTTTATTGAATATCTGGTTGTAAGCCATGAAGCCGCTGCCGATGCGTCTGGGCGATCTGTCGGTAGGCTTCGTGCACAGCCTCGCCGACGCGGTGCACAGTCACGGTGTCGATCCGCAGCCCTTATTGGAGCAATATGGATTGGATGCCGCCCGCCTGGCCGAGGCCGGGGCGCGTTTATCCATACCGCGTTACATGCGCCTGGGCCACGCGGCGATTCAGTTGACCGGCGAACCCGCACTCGGTCTGCGCATGGGCCAGCTCAGTCGCTTGAGCCAGGCCGGACTGGCCGGGGTGACTGCCGCTCAAGCCCCGACCGTGCGCGAGGCCGCCCGTTGCCTGACTCGTTTTGAACCGCTGTACGGTTCCAACTATCGTGGCCAGTCAAGCTTCCACGAAGACGCCCATGGCGCCTGGCTGCGTTTCTATTCGATCAGCCCGTACAACGCCTACAACCGGTTCGTGGTGGATTCGATCATCGCCGGGTGGCTGCATCAGTTGTCCAGTGTCAGCCGGCAAACGTTGCCGGCGGAGCGCATCGAGATTGAATTCGACGAACCGGATTACCGCGAAGCCTACGCCGTACTGGGTGATTGCCCGATTCAGTTCGGTACCGAGCGCAACCAACTGCGCCTGAGCCTGAGCAGCCTGGCCCAGCGCAATCCCGAGCACTGCCCCAGCACCTGGAAGCATTTACTCGCTTTGTGCGAACGGGAACTGGAGCAGTTGACGCGCACCCGCAGCCTGCGCGAACGCATCACGCAATTACTGGGGCCATTGCTCAATGGTGGTCGCGAACCGGACCTGGAAGAAGTGGCGGCACGCCTGAAGCTGCCGACCTGGACGTTGCGGCGCAAACTCGCCGAGGAAGGCACGCAGTTTCGCGCAATCCTCAATGACACTCGCCGTGATCTGGCGATGACCTACATCCGCGATACCGAACTGGCCTTCGGCGAGATCGCCTACCTGCTCGGGTTCGCCTCAGCCGAAGCCTTCCAGCGCGCATTCAAACGCTGGAGCGGTCAGACCCCGGGCGAATTCCGCCGCAGTCACCGCAAAACGGCTTGAAGCCTTAAAGCTCGGTGGCGTCTTCGGCGGCCTCTGGCTGATCCAGTTCAAAGGCCTGAAACTCGAGCAGCTCTTCTTGATAGTCGTCCATCGTGCAATCCCCCTGCTGGTCTCTTGAATGGGCCCGGTCAAATAACCAGTGCCTCGAGCATAACGTGCCCGTATGAAGGAAAAGTGAAACCCGGCCTTCATGAATAAAACGTAGCAGGCGGTCAGGAATTTATCGCGGGATTTTTGTCGGGGGAATGTAACGAGATTTGAGTACGCCGCAAACTGATGGGGAAGCGAGCCTGCTCGCGAAGCGGTGAACCAGACAACATGAATGTCGACTGATACTCCGTCTTCGCAACCAGGCTCACGCCCACAAAGGGCCGTCTGCGTTTACTGCAGCGCCGGAATCGGCTCGGACGGCGGCGGGATATTGCTCGGGTTCGCCGGCGGCGTGATCGTGTCGGTGGCCGGCGCAGGCTCTGCGCTCGGTGCCGGGGTGATCGGCGCGGACTCGACCGGCGGCACGACCGGCTCGGAGCCTATTGGCGTCGGTGACACCGAAGCGGGCGCTGGAGTCGCGGCAGGGGCTGCCGGCGTCATGCTCTGTGCTGGCTCGACAATCCCCGCCGGCGGCGGCGCGGGCGCCGCCTCTACCGCCGGTGCCGGTGTTGCCGGCGCGACTGCGGCGGGCTTCGGCTCCGGCATTCCCAGATCAGTCTTGGGCTTTTCTTCGATATGTGCGGCTTTCTTCGCATCCGCCGGCAGGAACAGTTCCACCAGGGTAAAGAAACGCTCATAGAACTTTTGCGAAGTCACGGTTTCGCTGGCGACCTTGACCATCGAATCGTCCGATGAGCCGATCGGCATCGACACCGAACCCAACACGCCAACCCCGAGGCTGGCGGAATTGTTGGTTTTCTTCAGTGCGTAGCGGTCCTGCAAGGCATTCGCGAACATCGTGGCATGATGTTTGGAACTGCCGTCTTCGGTACACACCACGTTGAAGCTGATCTCCATGTGGGTTTCACCGGTTTGCTGGAAGCTTTTGTGGCCACTGATCAGTTTCGGGTCACTGCTGGTGATGATGTAGCCCTGGCTGAGCAACGCGCGACGGGCCGCCTCGCAACTCGCGGTGTCAGCCACCGGATAATTGCGCGAGAACGTGCCGGAATCATCGAAGTTCTCATGCTCATACATCGGCTTGTCCTTCGAACAGCCAGCGACAGCGGTCAACAACAGCGCCAACCCAACGACACGCATGGGAGTTGAAATCAACATTGAACATCCTGAGGGAAAACAGTCCGGGGCATATTGTGCAACAGAACTTGGCCCTGCGGCGCATGGATTGTGTCTTAAAGCCGTTACAACCCTATTGACCATCGTTTGCCGGGAAAAGTCGCAACGACAAGTGATCAATGAAGACGCGCAATTTGGCGCAGGCATGACGACTGGACTGCCACAATACCCAGAACTGACCGACATGCTGCAGATGCGCATCCAGCGCCCGCTTTAGCCGACCGTGCGCCCCATCCTCGTGGGTCATGAAGTCCGGCAGGCAGATGATCCCGGCCAGCGCCGCATGACTGACGGCTTCGATGGAGTTGGCCTCGCTTCGGTATTGCGCCCTAGAGCTTGGTAGGCTTTCAGGCCGCCATCGCTGGCAAGCCAGCTCCCACAGGGGTTGAGTGCATTCTGTTAGGGATTGGTCGGCTGGCAGGCCGCCATCGCGAGCAGGCTCACTCCTACAGGTGGATCGCGTGCAGTCTGCAAGAGCTTGGTCGGCTGTCAGGCCGCCATCGCTGGCAAGCCAGCTCCCACAGGGATTGAGTGCAGTCTGTTAGGGATTGGTCGGCTGGCAGGCCGCCATCGCGAGCAGGCTCACTCCTACAAGTGGATCGCGTGCAGTCTGCAGGAGCTTGGTCGGCTGTCAGGCCGCCATCGCTGGCAAGCCAGCTCCCACAGAAAAGCAAAGGCAGCACACAGCCCTTGCTTCTCACCACTCAACACGATGAGCGTTAGCTCGAGTACCGCTTTTGATCTGAGGGCCCGTCGGCAGGCTGAGTGGAGGGATTTAGCCGGGGGCGGGAGCGTAGCGACCGTTTGGCGCAGCCAAACACATCGAGAGGAGGTGCAGCGAAGCAAACCGGAGGCGATGCGCCCGGATCAATCCCGGAGCGAAGGGACCCGAGCCACGGCGAGGGCCGAACGTCAGGGTAAAGCCTTTTTGGTTACTTTTTCGGCGTCTGGAAAAAGTGACCCGCCGTAAGGGCGGAACCCTAATCAGCAACACCCGCACCAACGGATATACACACAACCCACCCAAAGCATGGCCGGCCCATAGGCCGCCACGATTCACAGCCCAAAAAAAAGCCCCGACCAACGAGCCGGGGCTTTCTCATAACAGCTCAAACAAACATCAGAACCGCTTGATATCCGCCTGACTCTCCAACTGCTTGCGATACGCCGCAAAGTCCTGCTGCCCCTCACGGGAAGCCAGGAAGCGACGATACTGCGCCTTCTCTTCATCCGTCGGCGCAGCCGCTTCGTTAACGCCGTTCAGGCGCACGATCACGAGGCTGCCATCCGACAGCGTCACACTGCTGAACGTCGGCTTGTCCTTGGCAGCCGGCTTCGGCATACGGAACAGCGCCTGCAGCACCGCAGGATCAACACCCTCTTGCGCACGAGTGGCCGCAGTGGTGGCTTTCCAGCTCTGACCGTCAACCGCCTTGTCCAGCGGCGCCTTGCCCTCACGCAGATCAGCAATCAGCTTCTCGGCCTTGGTCTTGGCAGCCGCACTGGCGTGCTCTTTGGTCAACTGAGTGCGGATGGCCGCAGCGACGCTTTCCAGCGGCAGTTGAGCAGGCTTCAAGTGTTCCTTGGCACGCAGGACGATCACGGTTTCCGGATCGAGTTCGATGGCGGTGCTGTTGGCGCCTTCATCGATCACTTCGGTGCTGAAGGCTGCAGTGACCACGGCACGGTTGGCCGCAACACCTTCGCCACCTTCACGGCCAAACGGCTTGGAGGTGTGCACGGTCAGCTTCAGATCCGCCGCTGGCTGGGCCAGATCGGATGCTTCGAATGCGGAGTCTTCCAGTTGTTTGGTCGCCTCGACGAAACGCTGCTCGACCTGCGAAGCTTTCAGCTCGCGAGTCAGCTTGTCTTTCAGGCTGGCCAGGGTCGGCACTTCCGGCGCTTCAACGCCCAGCAGCTTGATCAAGTGGTAGCCGAAGTCGGTGCGAACCGGACCGGACACCTGATCCTTGGCCAGCGAGTACAAGGCTTTTTCGAAAGCCGGGTCGTACACGCCAGGACCTGCGTAACCCAGGTCGCCGCCATTGTTGGCCGAACCCGGATCCTGCGAGAACTCCTTGGCCAATGCTTCGAACTTCTCGCCCTTGGCCAGACGCGCCTGGACTTCTTCGATTTTCGCCTTGGCTTGAGCTTCGGTGGTCTTGTCGTTGACTTCGATCAGGATGTGCGCCGCACGACGCTGTTCCGACAGGTTGGCGATCTCTTTCTGATACGCGGCCTGCAGGTCTTCGTCCTTGACGGCAACCTGATCGAAGAACGAGGACTTCTTCAGCTCCAGGTAATCAATGACCACTTGATCCGGGGTCATGAATTCCTTGGCGTGCTCGTCGTAGTAAGCCTTGACCTCGTCGTCGGTCAGTTTGACCGCCGCCGGATCGGCCTTGACGTTCAGCGTGGCGAAATCGCGGGTCTGTTTTTCCAGACGAGCGAATGCCTGCACTTGCGCGTCGGTGACAAAACCACTACCCGCCACACCGGCGCGCAGTTGGCCGATCAGCATTTCCTGGGCCAGCATCTGGCGGAATTGCATACGGCTGTAACCCAGTTGACGGATCACCTGGTCGAAACGCTCGGAACTGAACTTGCCATCCACCTGAAACTCAGGTGTCTGCAGGATCACTTGATCCAGTGCGCCTTCGGAGAAAGCGAATTTCGACTGTTCGGCGCCTTGCAGCAACAGCTTGCGATCAATCAGACCCTTGAGGGCCGATTCACGGAGCATTTTTTCGTCGAGCAGCGAAGCGTCGAAATCCTTGCCCAGCTGTTGCATCAGCTGACGGCGTTGCATATCAACGGCCTGGCTCAGCTCGTTCTGGCTAATTTCTTCACCGTTGACCTTGGCCGCCTCATTCTTGTGAGTCGTGGCCTGGAAAATGGCGTCGAAACCGGTCAGAGCCATCAGTGCAACGATGACCCCGATAATGGTCTTGGCAATCCAGCCTTGTGAATTGTCCCTGATATTCTGCAGCATGCGTCCCCCAGAAACGGTTGAACTTCAAAATTAGGCAACCGTGGAGCGTGGGTAGAATCCGGATAGAAGAAAGGCGCATCCGAGGATGCGCCTTCTCGTAACTGGCGGAGCGGACAGGGCTCGAACCCTCGATCCCGGCGTTACAGGCAGCTGCATCAGCTACCTGCTCTACCGCTCCGCTGCCAAGTCAGGCATGACCCCGACCCGGATGGGTAAAAACCTGAAACTTAGTTAACAGCTTCTTTCAGAGCTTTACCGGCTTTGAAACCAGGCTTCTTGGCAGCCGGGATTTCCAGAGTCTTGCCAGTCTGTGGGTTACGACCGGTACGAGCCGGGCGATCAGTCACGGAGAACGTACCGAAACCAACCAGAACAACGGAGTCGCCAGCCTTCAGAGCGCCAGTGACGGATTCGATTACAGCGTCCAGCGCACGGCCAGCAGCAGCTTTCGGGATATCAGCGGATGCAGCGATAGCATCAATCAGTTCCGACTTGTTCACTCTAAGTCCCCTTATATCTATTTTGAGATGATTCTAAGTTTTTTGGTGAAAGCAAAAACGAGTGCTGAATGGCCTACAGACACTTAAGAGCCGCTTTATAACAAGGGCTCTAAAAAGCTGTCAAGGAAGCCCCCCAGGCAAAAACGTATTAATGCGTGCTAATTCTTTCCTTAGAGTCAGACTCACGTTTTTCGTCCTTGGCAACTATCTCCGGAGCCACATCCGGCAAGGGCTCCGGCGCGTATTGCAGCGCAATTTGCAGGACCTCGTCAATCCATTTAACCGGTTTAATCTGCAGATCCTGCTTGATATTGTCAGGAATCTCCTTCAGATCACGCACGTTCTCTTCCGGAATAATCACAATCTTGATTCCGCCGCGGTGAGCCGCGAGCAGTTTTTCCTTCAGGCCACCGATTGCCAGTACCTGACCACGCAAAGTGATTTCACCCGTCATGGCCACATCGGCGCGCACCGGAATGCCGGTCAATGCCGACACCAGCGCCGTGCACATGCCTACACCGGCGCTAGGACCGTCTTTCGGGGTCGCCCCTTCCGGCATGTGAATGTGCGTGTCGCGCTTCTCGTGGAAGTCCAGGGGAATGCCCAGGCTCTTGGCACGGCTGCGGACAACGGTGAGCGCTGCTGTGATCGATTCGACCATCACATCGCCCAGCGAACCGGTCTTGATCAACTGACCCTTGCCCGGTACGACTGCGGCTTCGATGGTCAGCAATTCGCCGCCAACCTGAGTCCAGGCGAGGCCCGTCACCTGTCCGATCTGATCCTGTTGCTCGGCCAGACCGTAGCGGAACTTGCGCACACCGAGGAAGTGTTCCAGCAGATCAGCTGTCACTTTCACCGAGAAGCGTTTTTCCAGCGCGTGTTCTTTCACGGCCTTGCGGCAGACCTTGGCGATCTGACGTTCGAGGCCCCGCACACCGGCTTCACGGGTGTAGTAACGGATGATGTCGCGGATCGCTTCTTCGTCGAATTCCAGCTCGCCCTTCTTCAGACCATTGGCAGCGATCTGTTTTGGCGAGAGGTATTTGACAGCAATGTTGATCTTTTCGTCTTCGGTGTAGCCCGGCAGGCGAATGACTTCCATCCGGTCCAGCAATGCCGGCGGAATGTTCATCGAGTTCGAGGTGCACAGGAACATCACGTCCGACAAATCGTAATCGACTTCAAGATAGTGATCGTTGAAGTTGTGGTTCTGCTCCGGATCGAGCACTTCCAGCAGCGCCGACGCCGGATCGCCACGCATGTCACTGCCCATTTTGTCGATTTCATCGAGCAGGAACAGCGGGTTGCGCACGCCCACTTTTGTCATCTTTTGAATCAATCTTCCTGGCATCGAACCGATGTAAGTCCGGCGGTGACCACGAATTTCCGCTTCGTCACGCACGCCACCCAGGGCCATCCGCACGAATTTACGGTTGGTAGCATGAGCGATCGACTCGGCCAACGAGGTTTTACCCACGCCCGGAGGACCGACCAGGCACAACACCGGACCACGGATCTTCTTCACGCGCTTCTGCACGGCGAGGTACTCAAGGATACGCTCCTTGACCTCTTCCAGACCGTAGTGATCGGCATCGAGAATGTCTTCTGCGCGCGCCAGGTCAAGGCGCACCTTGCTCTGCGCCTTCCACGGCACTTGCACCAGCCAGTCGATGTAGGAGCGCACCACGGTGGCTTCTGCGGACATCGGCGACATCTGTTTGAGTTTGTTCAGCTCCGCAGTGGCCTTGGCCAACGCGTCTTTCGGCAGACCGGCAGCGTCGATACGCTTTTTCAGGTCTTCGATCTCGTTGTGGCCTTCGTCGCTGTCGCCCAGCTCTTTCTGAATGGCCTTCATCTGCTCATTCAGGTAGTACTCGCGCTGACTGCGCTCCATCTGCTTTTTGACGCGACCACGAATGCGTTTTTCGACTTGCAGCAGGTCGATCTCGGCGTCCAGCAAGGCCAGAACGTGCTCGACCCGGGCCGACAAATCGATGATTTCGAGGATTTCCTGCTTCTGCTCGATTTTCAGCGCCATGTGCGCCGCCATGGTGTCGACCAGGCGACCCGGCTCATCAATGCTGTTGAGCGACGACAGGACTTCAGCCGGGACTTTCTTGCCCAACTGCACATATTGTTCGAACTGCGACAGCAGCGTGCGCACGAACACTTCGGATTCGCGCTCGGCGGCATCGACTTCTTCGATCAGCGAGACTTCGGCACGGCAATGCCCGTCAATCACGCTGAAGCGTTCAACGGTACCGCGCTGCTCACCTTCGACCAGCACCTTGACGGTGCCGTCAGGCAGCTTGAGCAGCTGCAAAACAGTGGCAATGGTACCTACGCGATAGAGAGCATCTTCACCGGGATCGTCATCAGCCGGATTTCTCTGGGCCAGCAGGAGGATCTGCTTGTCGCCCGTCATCGCTGCCTCGAGAGCTTCGATGGATTTCTCGCGCCCCACGAACAGCGGGATAACCATGTGCGGATACACCACGACATCACGCAATGGCAGGAGAGGCAATTCGATGGTTGTCTTCATGATTTCGCCTCTACGGCGGCCATATGGCCGTAATCAGATGGAATTAAGCTTGAAACCAAGATGGGGTCTGCCTTGAAAAAAAACAAGCGCAAAGCGGATGTAAAAAACAACATAAAAAAAAGAGGCCCGAAGGCCCCTTCCTTATTGCAGCAGAGTGGACGCTTAGGCGTCCGGCGCTGCCTTGGCCGTCGGCTCACTGTTTTCGTAGATATACAGTGGCTTGGACTTGCCTTCGATGACGCTTTCATCGATCACGACTTTGCTCACCTCGGACTGCGAGGGGATTTCATACATCGTGTCGAGCAGTACACCTTCGAGAATCGAACGCAGGCCACGGGCACCGGTTTTACGCTCCAGGGCTCGCTTGGCGACCGATTTCAGTGCGTCGGTCCGGAATTCCAGATCCACGCCCTCCATCTCGAACAGCTTGGCATACTGTTTGGTCAGAGCATTTTTCGGCTCGGTGAGAATCTGCATCAGCGCAGCCTCGTCGAGCTCGTCGAGCGTTGCAAGAACCGGCAGACGACCGACGAACTCCGGGATCAGACCGAACTTGACCAGATCGTCAGGCTCGACTTCACGCAGGGATTCACCGACTTTCTTGCCTTCTTCCTTGCTGCGCACTTCTGCGTTGAAACCGATGCCACCCTTGGTGGAACGGTTCTGGATAACCTTCTCGAGACCCGAGAACGCACCACCGCAGATGAACAGGATGTTACGGGTGTCGACCTGCAGGAATTCCTGCTGCGGATGCTTGCGGCCACCTTGCGGCGGAACGGAAGCGACCGTGCCTTCGATCAACTTGAGCAAGGCCTGCTGCACGCCTTCACCGGAAACATCGCGGGTGATCGACGGGTTGTCGGACTTGCGGGAAATCTTGTCGATTTCGTCGATGTAGACAATGCCCATCTGGGCTTTTTCTACATCGTAGTCACATTTCTGCAACAGCTTCTGAATGATGTTCTCGACATCTTCACCTACGTAACCGGCCTCGGTGAGGGTGGTTGCGTCGGCGATGGTGAACGGAACGTTCAGCAAGCGGGCCAGCGTTTCGGCCAGCAGGGTCTTACCCGAGCCAGTCGGGCCGATCAGCAGGATGTTGCTCTTGCCGAGTTCGACGTCGTCAGCCTTTTTGTCACGCTGATTCAGGCGCTTGTAGTGGTTGTACACCGCTACGGCCAAAACCTTTTTTGCACGCTCCTGACCAATGACGTACTGGTCAAGGATGCCGCTGATTTCTTTAGGCGAAGGCAATTTATGCGCGCTGCTTTCGGCCTGGGCTTCCTGCACCTCCTCGCGGATGATGTCATTGCACAGGTCGACGCACTCGTCGCAGATAAAGACCGAGGGGCCGGCAATCAATTTGCGCACTTCATGCTGGCTTTTGCCACAGAAGGAGCAATAGAGCAGCTTGCCGTTGTCCTCGCCGTTGCGGGTGTCAGTCATTCGTTCGATCCAAATCCGATAGGCTTGCAACACAAGATGAAGGCTATTGCGGGCTTTTTCAAGCCCGCTGGTGATCAGACCAGCCGACCAAGCCTGTTTTGAGCTGCTTATTTTTAAGCTGGACGCTGATTGATCACTTCATCGATCAGACCGTATTCCTTCGCAGCTTCTGCACTCATGAAGTTGTCGCGATTGGTATCGCGCTCGATTTCTTCCAGAGTACGGCCGCTGTGCTTGGCCATCAGCGTGTTCAGACGCTCGCGGATGAAGAGGATTTCCTTGGCATGGATTTCGATGTCCGACGCCTGGCCCTGGAAACCGCCCAGTGGCTGGTGAATCATCACGCGCGAGTTTGGCAGGCAGAAACGCTTGCCCGGCGCACCGGCTGTCAGCAGGAACGCGCCCATGCTGCAGGCCTGACCGATGCAAGTGGTCGATACGTTGGGTTTGATGAACTGCATGGTGTCGTAGATCGACATGCCCGCTGTCACCGAACCGCCCGGGGAGTTGATATAGAGATGGATGTCCTTGTCCGGGTTTTCCGCTTCAAGGAACAGCAATTGCGCACAGATCAGGTTGGCCATGTAGTCCTCTACAGGACCCACCAGAAAGATTACACGCTCCTTCAGAAGGCGCGAGTAGATGTCATAGGCGCGCTCGCCACGAGCAGATTGCTCGACAACCATCGGGACCAGGCCGCCTGCGGCCTGGATATCAGAGTTCTGCTGAATATACGAATTACGGAACATGCTCTGCAGTCACTCCCAAATAGTTATGTCTTGAATACGCATAAGCCAGCTCGAGAGCTGGCTTATGGTGTGCACTTCTAACGCAAAAACAATCAGTCGGCTTTTGGAGCTTCTACCGGCTTGACCGCTTCTTCGTAAGAGACCGATTTGTCGGTCACGCTAGCTTTCTGCAGAACAGTATCCACAACTTGTTCTTCCAGCACAACCGAACGCACTTCGTTCAGTTGCTGCTCGTTCTTGTAGTACCAGGACACGACCTGCTCAGGCTCTTGATAAGCCGAAGCCATTTCCTGAATCATGTCACGAACACGAGCTTCGTCAGGCTTCAGGTCGAACTGCTTGACCACTTCAGCCACGATCAGGCCCAGCACGACGCGGCGCTTGGCTTGCTCTTCGAACAGCTCGGCCGGCAGTTGGTCAGGCTTGATGTTGCCACCGAACTGCTGAACAGCCTGCACGCGCAGACGGTCAACTTCGTTGGACAGCAGCGCCTTTGGCACTTCGATCGGGTTGGTGGCCAGCAGACCGTCCATGACCTGATTCTTGACCTTGGACTTGATCGCCTGACGCAGTTCACGCTCCATGTTCTTGCGAACTTCGGTGCGGAAACCGTCGATGCCGCTTTCCTTGATGCCGAATTGAGCGAAGAACTCTTCGTTCAGCTCTGGCAGTTTTGGCTCGGAAACGGTGTTGACCGTCACGGTGAACTCGGCGGTTTTGCCAGCCAGGTCCAGGTTCTGATAGTCCTCTGGGAAGGTCAGGTTCAGAACGCGCTCTTCACCGGCTTTAGCGCCAACCAGGCCTTCTTCGAAGCCAGGGATCATGCGACCGGAACCCAGCACCAGCTGAGTGCCTTTGGCGGAGCCGCCAGCGAATGCTTCGCCGTCAACCTTGCCAACGAAATCGATGTTCAGCTGATCTTCGTTCTGGGCAGCACGATCGGCCACTTCGAAACGGGTGTTCTGCTTGCGCAGGATGTCGAGCATTTTGTCCAGGTCAGCGTCAGCCACGTCAGCGCTCAGGCGCTCAACGGTGATGCCTTCGAAACCGGCAACGGTGAACTCAGGGAACACTTCGAATACGGCTACGTATTCCAGGTCTTTGCCAGCTTCGAGCGACTTCGGCTCGATCGACGGCGAACCCGCCGGGTTCAGCTTCTGCTCAACCACAGCTTCGTAAAAGGAGGACTGGATCACGTCGCCTACAGCTTCCTGGCGAGCATCGGCACCGAAACGGCGCTTGATTTCGCTCATTGGCACTTTGCCTGGACGGAAGCCAGCAATCTTGGCCTTTTGGGCGGTCTGCTGCAGACGCTTGTTGACCTGAGTCTCGATGCGCTCAGCCGGCACGGTGACGCTCATGCGGCGCTCGAGAGCAGTAGTATTTTCAACAGAAACTTGCATGGATATTCCTCGTTGCACAGACGTTAGCCGGCCGTTTCCGACCCCAGAATCAAGGGCATGCATTCTAGTGGGTCAAACTCAAGAAGTCACCCTACTGAAAACGGGTAAAAAAACAGCAGGCAATTTATCGGGACCGCCGCACGAATACAGCGCGCCCCACAGGCGAATACAACCAATCACGCCAGGGCTCTGCGCCAACCTCTTCTATATATAGAAGAGACTGCCAATCACTCCCTGACGACCGCTCCCGCAAGCAGGACCGGCAAGCAGCGCAGCGTCGTCGAGGTGCACAAATACGACGAACTGCCCTGCTCCTGCGACCTGAAACCGGCAATCGCCGGATTTCCAAACCGCTAAAACAAAAAAAGGCGCCAGACTGTTAAATCTGGCGCCTTTCGAAATATGGGGTGGACGATGGGGATCGAACCCACGACAACGGGAGTCACAATCCCGTGCTCTACCAACTGAGCTACGCCCACCATATTGCGTAACAAAAAAGCCAAATAACTTCTTTGTTGAAACCTCACCCGGCACAAGGCATGAATGAAGCTTTAATTGGTGCGGATGAAGAGACTCGAACTCTTACGCCTCGCGGCGCTGGAACCTAAATCCAGTGTGTCTACCAATTCCACCACATCCGCAGATGAAGCTTTTAAAGCAAAGGCGCCAGACTGTTACATCCGGCGCCTTTCGAAATATGGGGTGGACGATGGGGATCGAACCCACGACAACGGGAGTCACAATCCCGTGCTCTACCAACTGAGCTACGCCCACCATATCGCGTTACTTGTGCCAAAGCTGCCTAATGGCGCACCCGGCAGGACTCGAACCTGCGACCATCCGCTTAGAAGGCGGATGCTCTATCCAGCTGAGCTACGGGCGCCTTATTAATCTGTACTCTTAAAGGACTACAAACTAAGTGCTTTCCAGTGTCACAGAATCGTAATTCCGCTCCACCTTCTTAACCAGTGCTAGGCTGTGCCCGACAAGTGCGACGAATAGTATAGAGCGCTCTGAAGGTCGTCAAATCCTTTTTGAAAAAAATTCATTTAATTAAAGGAGTTAGGGGAATTTGCTGACCAAGCGCCTTTGCCCTCATCGCTCGACATGCGAGAATGCGTTCTCATTTTTTCCCCTCTCGATGGTTAATCACGCGCAATGACTGCACAACTAATCGACGGCAAATCGATCGCCGCCAGCCTGCGCCAGCAGATCGCCCAACGTGTTGCCGAGCGTCGCCAGCAAGGCCTGCGCACGCCCGGCCTCGCGGTGATCCTGGTCGGCAGCGATCCTGCCTCTCAGGTTTATGTCTCGCACAAGCGTAAAGACTGTGAAGAGGTCGGTTTCCTCTCTCAAGCCTACGACCTGCCCGCCGAAACCACGCAAGAAGCATTGACCGATCTGATCGATCGTCTCAACGACGATCCGGCAATCGACGGCGTGCTGCTGCAACTGCCGCTGCCCGAGCACCTGGACGCTTCCAAACTGCTGGAACGCATCCGCCCGGACAAAGACGTCGACGGCTTCCATCCTTATAACGTCGGTCGCCTGGCACAGCGCATTCCGTTGCTGCGCCCATGCACCCCCAAAGGCATCATGACGCTGCTGGAAAGCACGGGTGTGGACCTTTATGGTCTGGATGCGGTGGTGGTTGGCGCGTCCAACATCGTCGGTCGCCCGATGGCGATGGAACTGCTGCTGGCCGGTTGCACCGTCACTGTCACGCACCGCTTCACCAAGGATCTGGCCGGACACGTCGGCCGTGCCGATCTGGTCGTCGTGGCCGCCGGCAAGCCAGGCCTGGTCAAGGGCGAGTGGATCAAGGAAGGTGCGATCGTGATCGACGTCGGCATCAACCGCCAGGACGACGGCAAACTGGTCGGTGACGTGGTGTATGACACCGCCCTGCCCCGCGCCGGCTGGATTACGCCAGTACCGGGCGGCGTTGGCCCGATGACTCGTGCCTGCCTGCTGGAAAACACCCTCTACGCAGCGGAAACCCTGCACGCCTGAGGCGTATTTTGCACCGTTGAAAAACCCGCCTCGTGCGGGTTTTTTCATGCCTGAGAAAAAACACTAACCGTTCGCCGGAAACCCCTCTTTTTACAGGCCTTTTCACGAGTTTTTCAGGTCATTCAAACAACCATCGACAGATCTTCAGCCATACTCCTAGAATGCGACGCTTTGAAGAAATAACCCGTTACAAACTAACGGAATATCCAACCTTTATGAGTTCGCCCGCGTGAAAATTCGTCTTTCGATTCTGAGCCTGTTTTTCGCTTTTACAGGCACATTCATCACGCCAACGATCAACGCTGCGGAAACCACCGCTGCCCCTCGCGACGCTTCGACACTAAAAATCGCCTCCGGCAGCGCCCTGCTCATGGATATGCAGACCAATAAAGTCATTTATTCCAGCAACCCTGACGTGATCGTCCCGATCGCCTCCGTCAGCAAGCTGATGACCGGTTTGGTAGTGGTCGAAGCCCGGCAGAACATGGACGAATGGATCAATGTCGATATCAGCAACACGCCGGAAATGAAGGGCGTGTTCTCCCGAGTCAAACTCAAGAGTGAACTGCCGCGCCGCGAAATGCTGCTGATCGCCCTGATGTCCTCGGAAAACCGCGCCGCCGCCAGCCTCGCCCATCACTACCCCGGTGGTTATGCAGCGTTTATTGCTGCGATGAACGCCAAGGCCAAGGCACTGGGCATGACCCACACCCACTACGTTGAACCGACCGGCCTATCGGAGCGCAACGTTTCGACGGCCCGCGACCTGAGCAAGCTGCTGGTAGCGGCGAGCAAACATCCGATTCTCAGCGAGCTGACCACCACCAAGGAAAAGACCGTTTCGTTCCGCAAACCCAATTACACCCTGGGCTTTCGCAACACCGATCATTTGGTGAACAAAGCCGACTGGGACATCAAGATCACCAAAACCGGCTTCACCAACCCGGCCGGTCATTGCCTGGTCCTGGTGACGAAGATGGGCAATCGCCCCGTCGCCCTGGTGATTCTCGACGCGTTTGGCAAATACACCCATTTTGCCGATGCCAGCCGCATCCGCAGTTGGGTGGAAACCGGCAGAAGCGCCAGCGTTCCGGCAGTGGCGCAGCAATACAAAGCGGATAAAAACCTCAAGTCGCGGCAGAGCGGCGTGGTTGAGGCTTCGAAGTAATTCAACACGCTTTCAGACAGATTTGCCCGAGGTGAGGGAGCAAGCTCCCTCACTACAAAGGCAGTCCGCCGGTCAGCCTTGCTCAATCATTGGGCAATGGCATCTGATCATCATCCGGGATGCCATCGCCCTTTTGCGGATCTGGTAACAGTCCGGGCGCCACCAACGGTCGGGCCAACGGGTCGCGCAGCGCGCTGTCCGGGTCCAGCACCGGGTCGATATCGGTCTCGGGCGTGGTCGGCACGCTGTCCGGTTTTTGGTCATCGAAGCTTGAATCGGTACTCATACGCACCTCACATCAAGGTTTCAGATTGGCTAAGGGATCGTAGGGCCTGGCAGGTTTTTTCGGGTCCTCGCCGGGCACCACATCGAGAGGCGCCTTGGCCGGGCCGACAGGGTCGACCTGCGGATCATCGAGGTCAGGCGAGTCCGGATCAAACCCCAGATCATCTCCCGAGGAATGCTCGGAAGAATGCGGGCCTTTCGGTGATGGGGAATCTGTCATGTCGCCTCCTGGTTCACCCGCGAAAAGCGGGCTCTATGATTTGGAGGGTTGCCGGGCGCAGTCGTGCCCGGCAAATGACGAACGGAGCCTCAGTGCGCAGCCAGCGCCTTGCGCGCCTGTGCCGCTTCGTTTTCCTGACCGGCCTGAGCCAGCTCATCGGCCGCCTTGAGCCAACGGCCACGGTCGACTGCCGCCGGAATCTGCGAAGGTTTCTGAATCAGGATCGCCCAGCCACCTGACTTCTCCAGCGCCGATTCGAAGGAACTGAAGCTCATCAGTTCGCGACGGTTCATGCCGGCACGCAGCAGCACCTTCTGTTTATTGCGGTCATAGCCGGACAGGATCGCGTAACGCGGTTCCGCCCAGAACGCCGCGCCCTCGCTGAAACGCACCATCACCGGGTATCCCGCCGCGACCTGCGTCAGCAGCGCCGGCAGGTTGGCGTCCAGCGGGTAGACCACCATGCCGTACTCGCGGGCCAGGTTCTGGATATTCTCTTGCAGCTTGTCTTCGCCACCGGGCAGGTGCAGCGGTTTTTCCAGCAGGCCCGGGGTGGTCACGATGCCCTGCTGCGACAACAGGCTCGCCAACACTTGCGGCCCACTCTGATGGGCGTCGCCCCGATAGAACGTACCACTGAGTTCGACCCGCTCCGGCAAACGCTTGACCTCTGGCGCCACACTGCCCGCACATCCGGCCAGCAGCGCCGCGCAACCGGCCACCAGCAGCGCCACACGAATTCGAGAAAATACCTGGACCATCGTTACTCTCTGTTCAGACGCCGGTCATCGTGTTCCGGCAACGCCAGCGATCATAGGGCCGCGCACGGCTGCGGTATAGCCTTAAACCTTAGCCGCAGCGTTTGCATAGAGCGAACTGATTGGTCACCAGCGACCTTTGGTCAATAGCCTGAAACACCGCATTGTCTAGACTGTCACTGAAACAGAGCGAATTGAATAAGTGTGCGCCCGATGCAGGGCGAAGAGGAGGCACTGATGAGCCTGACCATGACCATCGTGATGTTGATTGCCGGCTGGCTGGCCGTTGCCACCGCCATGCTGTGGGGTGTGCTGCGTATTGCCCGGCGCCACCATCATCCTGTCGATTTGGCGCCGATTCACAAACCGGAAAAACAACGCGTACGCCACGCGACTGCGCACTGACAGGTCGTTTGACATAAACCTGATGCAAGCGCTGCTGCGGACTGCGATACATTGATCATGAACGTCAAAAGATCGCAGCCTTCGGCAGTTCCTGCATAAAGCAAAAGGCCGGCTGGACTCCAGGAGTCCAGCCGGCCTTTTTACTTGGTTGCCGATTAAGCCTGCTGAGCGAGCTTCTTCTGCTTCGTCCGGCGCGACAGCATGTTAAGCACTTCAATCGCTGCCGAGAACGCCATCGCCGCATACACATAGCCTTTCGGTACGTGGGCGCCGAAGCCTTCGGCGATCAGCGTCATGCCGATCATGATCAGGAAGCCCAGGGCCAGCATCACCACCGTCGGGTTGTCGTTGATGAACTTGGCCAGAGGCTCAGCCGCGAACAGCATCACCAGCACCGAGACCACCACCGCGATCACCATGATCGGCAAGTGCTCAGTCATGCCCACCGCAGTAATGATGCTGTCGATGGAGAACACCATGTCCAGCATCAAGATCTGACCGATGGCGGCCGCAAAACCCAGAGTCACGGTCGATGTCGCGGTTTTCGGGTCTTCCGGCGCCGGGTCCATGCTGTGATGGATCTCGGTCGTGGCTTTCCACACCAGGAACAGACCACCGGCAATCAGGATCATGTCCTTCCACGAGAATGCCTGGCCCATGATTTCAATCACAGGGGCGGTCAACTGCACGATAAAGGCGATGGTGCTCAACAGGGCCAGACGCAGAATCAACGCCATGCCGATACCGATGCGACGGGCTTTCTGCCGATGCTGCTCGGGCAGTTTGTTGGTCAGGATCGAGATAAAGATCAGGTTATCGATGCCGAGCACGATCTCCATCACCACCAGTGTGGCCAAAGCAACCCAGGCGGCAGGGCTGGCGGCGAGTTCTAATAGATATTCCATGGGTCAGTCCTGACTCGTTGTACGACGGTTTAAATGGTCTTGGAGGAAGATTCGGATTTTTCCGCGTCTTTTTCCGGTGTTTCTTTTTTCTCGATCAACCCGCCCGTGGCGTCACTCAGCGCTTGTTCGGCGGCCTTGTGGGTGTCGTCGATGGCCTGCTTGGCGCTTTCGGCGGCTTTGCCCATCAACTGCTGGGCGCTCTTTTCCGCTTGATCGCAACCGGCCATGAGCAGTAAAGACGTAAACATCAACGCAGGGATTGTGTATTTCATTGGGCTTTCCTTCGAATGAACAGACAGGGTCGCAGACCGGCCGTCGATGGCTGGGCATTCTAGGCAAGCGGACACTTCAGGAAAATTCGTATTTTTAGCGGCTATACTTCGGTTTTTACGAACCCAAACATTCATGCAGGAGCTGCCGCAGGCTGCGATCTTTGCTTCTTGAAAAACAGGATCAAAAGATCACAGCCTCCGGCAGCGCCCACACAAGGACTGCGGGCTTATGCTCAATTATCGACAATTGCATTATTTCTGGGTGGTCGCCAAGACCGGCAGCATCGTGCGCGCCTGCGAACAGTTGAACCTGACGCCACAGACCATCAGCGGGCAGATTTCGCTGCTCGAACAAACCTACGGCATAGAGTTGTTCCGACGGGTCGGCCGGCAACTTGAACTGACCGAAGCCGGGCGCCAGGCCCTGCCCTACGCCGAGCAGATGTTCCAGCTCGGCGGTGAGCTGGAACTGATGCTGCGCGCGCAACCCAATGAACAGCAGATCCTGTTTCGGGTCGGTGTGGCGGACGTGGTGCCCAAGTCCATCGTCTACCGGCTGATCGCGCCGACCATGGAGCTGAACGAGCCGCTGCGCATCACCTGCCGCGAAGACAAACTCGAACGTTTGCTGGCGGACCTGGCGATCCAGCGCCTGGATCTGGTGATCTCCGACAGCCCGATGCCTTCGCACCTCGACATCAAGGGCTACAGTCAGAAACTCGGTGAATGCGGGATCAGTTTCTTCGCCACCGCGCAGCTGGCGGCTCAATACGGACAAGACTTCCCGCGCAGCCTCCACGGCGCACCCTTGTTGATTCCCGGAGCGGAAACCGTGGTGCGCAGCCGTTTGCAGCGCTGGTTCGCCGAGCAGCAGATCCAGCCGCAAATCGTCGGCGAATTCGATGACAGTGCCTTGATGCAAGCGTTCGGCCAGTCCGGCAGCGGGATTTTTATAGGCCCGAGCGTGATTGCCGATGAAGTGAAACGCCAGTACGGCGTGGAATTGATTGGCCAGACGGACGCGGTGACCGAGTCGTTCTACGCGATTTCGGTAGAACGCAAGGTCAAGCACCCCGGCATTGTGGCGATTACCGAAGGTGCCCGACGCGAGCTGTTTACCGCGTTATGACGCTTGCGCGCAGGCGTCGCGCGGCTTGAGGGTCATCAGCACCATGGCGAGGAACACCGACAGCAGGATGAACCCGGCGGCGGCGAACCCGAGGAAGCCCAGACCGGCACTGTCAATCACCCGGCCACCGATCATCGCGCCCAGGCCGATCCCCAGGTTGGCCCCGGCGATGTTCAACGAAGCGGCAAACGCGGGCGCTTCCGGTGCGGCTTTCATCAGGCGCACATGGCTGACCAGGAACAACGCAGCCTGAGTCACGCCCCAGATCCCCATTGCCACCGCCAGGCCCAGCGGCGAATGGATGTTCGGCACCAGCGACACCATGCCGGCAATCATGAACGCGCAGAACAACACCGACGCCCCGAGCGGATGACGATCCACCGCACGGCCACCCAGCGAGTTGCCGATCAAGCCGACCGCACCGAAGCCCATCAGGCACCAGCCGACCACGGTGCCATTGAAACCGGCCAGGCGTTCAAGGATGTCCGCCAGATACGTATAAGCAGTAAACATGCCGCTAAACACCAGGATCGACAGCAGGATGTGCCCGATCATCAACGGACTGCGCAGGATCTTGAACTGCGAGCGGAAACTGACCTGATGCTGGTGCAGGCTGGTCTTGGGCAGGTAAACAAACAACAGCAAGGCCTTGGCAAACGCGATCACCGCCAGAATGCCAAAGGCACTGCGCCAGCCGAACGCATCGGAAATCAGCGTACCGACCGGAATGCCGAACACCGTGGCACAGACAATCCCGAAGCCGATCTTGGCGATGGCGCGACCGGCGTAATCCGGCCCGACAATGTCCACCGCCGTTTCACTGGCCAGCGCCCAGAACACCGGCAGCCCCAGCGCCGGGATCAATCGGGCAATAGCCATGACCCAGATATTCGGCGCCAGCGCGGCCACGGTATTGGCCAGACCGAACATGATCAGGATGGTGATAAACAGCCGGCGGCGCTCGAATCGGGCGAAATACGCAGTAAGGAATGGCCCGAACATCGCGACCGTAAAAGCGAATAGAGTGACCAGCAATCCGGCCTGCGGGATGGTGACTTCAAGGTCTCGGGCAATCGCCGGCAGCAGGCCGACGATAACGAATTCCGTGGTCAGCACCGTGAAACCGGCGGCGGACAACAGAAGAATGGGCAACAGCATGCGCAACTCCAGCAAAACGACGACACCAGCGTTGACCCGGAGGTCCGCTGGCAGAGTTTGAAAATGAGGATGGAGAATCTTAACAGAGAGTGTCCGCACTGACTTGCACAAACCTGTCGATCTTGCCGACATGATCGGTGGCAGATCGTCACAGGCCTGAAGGATAAGGCCTGCGCTGTGATAAAGTCCGCGCCCTGAAAAACGTACAGCTTGTTCAACGCCGAGTTTATTAGCGTTGATATCGCATCAGCACGTTCGCGGCATGACGGTGGCCTGCCCCCGCTTTAACGCTACCCTCATGCACCTTGCACCCCTATAAAAAATCAGAGATGCCGTTATGACCGCTTCATCCCCTTCTTTCCTGCAACGCCTCAAGAACCTGAGCCTGGTCACGCAGATCCTGATCGGCCTGATCGCCGGTATCGCCCTGGCGCTGTTCGCCCCGGAAGCGGCGAAAAGCACTGCGTTTATCGGCAAAGTGTTTGTTTCGGCGCTGAAAGCCGTGGCACCGATTCTGGTATTCGTGCTGGTGATGGCCTCGATCGCCAACCACAAGCACGGCCAGGAAACCCATATCCGGCCGATTCTGTTCCTGTACCTGCTGGGCACCTTCGCGGCAGCCGTTGTGGCGGTGATTGCCAGCATGACCTTTCCCTCGCATCTGGTGCTGTCCACCGATAACGTTTCGGTGACCGCACCGGGCGGCATTGGCGAAGTGCTGCAAAGCCTGTTACTGAGCGTGGTGGATAACCCGGTCAACGCGCTGATCAACGCCAACTTCATCGGCATTCTGGCCTGGGCGATCGGCATGGGCGTCGCGATTCGACATGCCGGCGACACCACCCGTGAAGTGCTCGGCGACCTGTCGAACGGCGTGACCCTGATCGTGCGCGTGGTGATTCGTTTTGCACCGCTGGGTATTTTCGGGCTGGTGGCGTCGACCCTGGCCACCTCCGGTTTCGGCGCGCTGATCGGCTATGCGCACCTGCTGGCGGTGCTGCTCGGTTGCATGCTGTTCGTGGCGCTGGTGATGAACCCGCTGATCGTGTTCTGGAAGCTGCGTCGCAACCCGTATCCGCTGACCTTCAAGTGCCTGCGCGAAAGCGGCATCACCGCGTTCTTCACCCGCAGTTCGGCGGCGAACATTCCGGTCAACCTGGAGCTGAGCAAGCGCCTGGGCCTGCATGAAGACACCTATTCGGTGTCGATCCCGCTGGGCGCGACCATCAACATGGCCGGTGCGGCGATCACCATCACCGTGCTGTCCCTGGCGGCCGTGCACACCCTCGGCATTGCCGTAGACATTCCGACCGCAATCCTGCTCAGCGTCGTCGCGGCGATCTGCGCGTGCGGCGCTTCGGGTGTGGCCGGCGGTTCGCTGCTGTTGATCCCCCTGGCGTGCAGCCTGTTCGGTATCCCGAGCGAGATTGCCATGCAGGTAGTGGCAGTGGGCTTCATTATTGGCGTGCTTCAGGATTCGGCGGAGACGGCGTTGAATTCGTCCACTGACGTATTGTTCACCGCAGCAGCGTGCCTGGGCGAAGAAGCGAAAGCCCAACGCACCGCCTGACACCCGACCTTGTGGGAGCGAGCACGCTCGCTCCTGCCCGGAAAAACAAAAAGCCCGCCAAGGCGCAAACCTTGGCGGGCTTTTTTGTTGCCGGGTGTTTTAGAACGCGCCCATGTAATCGCGTTTACCCACTTCAACACCGTTGTGACGCAGCAGTGCGTAGGTGGTGGTGACGTGGAAGAAGAACTGCGGCAGGCCGTAGGTCAGCAGATAAGCCTGACCGCTGAAGCGCTTCTCTTTCGGCGTGCCCGGACGGGTCACGATCTCGATGCCTTCCTTGCCATTGATCTGCTCAGGCTTGATCTCGCCGATGAAGGCCAGAACCTTGGCGATCAGCGCTTGCAGCTCGGCGAAGGTGGTTTCGCTGTCGTCGTACTTCGGCAACTCGACTTCGGCCAGACGCGCGGAAACGCCTTTGGCGAAATCAACAGCGATCTGGACCTGACGGATCAGCGGAAACATGTCCGGGTACAGGCGTGCCTGCAGGAAAGCGTTCGGGTCGATGTTTTTCTCGGTGGCGTGGGCTTCAGCCTTCTTCAGCACATCGCTCATGGCGTTGAGCATTTGTTGAAAAACCGGGACGGATGCGGCGTACAGAGAAATGGTCATGGCAGTCTCGTGTGATGGCTGGGTGGAACGTGGACGCGATTATAGCCATGCTTGATGACCGCACGGCTTGCCTTTTGTTTGGCAAGGATTAGGCTAGGCGCCTTCGACTGCAGAGGGAACGCGCGATGACCACAGAACTTGAAGCAACCTTCGACGAGCCACGGCTCAACGCCACGGAAATCCGCATTCTCGGTGCGCTGATCGAGAAACAGGCGACCAGCCCGGAAACCTATCCGCTGACGCTCAATGCGCTGGTACTCGCGTGCAACCAGAAAACCAGCCGTGAACCGGTGATGAACCTGACCCAGGGCCAGGTCGGCCAGAGCCTGCGTGCCCTTGAGGGCCGTGGTTTCGCCAAGCTGGTGATGGGCAGTCGTGCCGACCGTTGGGAGCACAAGGTCGACAAGGCGCTGGAACTGGTGCCAGCCCAGGTGGTGCTGAGCGGACTGATGTTTCTGCGTGGTCCGCAAACCGTCAATGAGCTGCTGACACGCAGCGGCCGCATGCATGACTTTGAAGATGCCGAGCAAGTGGTGCACCAGCTCGAGCGCCTGATCGCACGCGGACTGGCGGTGTTGATCCCGCGTCAGGCCGGGCAGCGCGAAGACCGTTACACCCATGCGCTGGGCGATCCGGCAGACATCGAGGCGATCATGGCCGCGCGGCAGAATCCGCAGGAACGTGCGGGCACAGGCGTTTCCGTAGAACGCATCGAAGAGCTGGAAGCGCGGATTGCTGCGCTGGAAGAACGCCTGGCACGCCTCGAATAAACACAGCAGTTTTACGGTGGGAGCGAGCCCGCTCCCACCGCCTGCTGGCGATCAGGCCCGCCCGCTCAGCGAAACAATCAGCTCCGTGCGAAATTCACCGCCGCCGCAAACTGCTCCTCCGTCGGCCGCACCCCGGTGTACAGCACAAACTGCTCCAGCGCCTGGATCGCAATCACTTCCAGCCCGGTAATCACCCGCTTGCCTTCAGCGCGAGCACGCACGATCAGCGGCGTTTCTGACGGGATCGCCACCACATCGAACACCGTGTCCGCCGCGTTGATCACTTCAGGTTCGAACGCCAGTTGCCCCGCCTCCGGCCCGCCATCCATCCCCACCGGTGTGACATTGATCAGCATCTGCGGGCGTTCATCGCCCAGTTCGGCTTGCCAGCGATAGCCCAGCGATTCGGCCAGTGCCCGCCCGGCGCGCTCGTTACGGGCGACGATCAAGCCGTTTTTATAGCCACCGTCGCGCAAGGCACTGGCCACCGCTTTGCCCATGCCGCCACTGCCGCGCAAGGCAAAAGTCGAATCCTTGGGCACGGCGTGGGTTTCCAACAGTTGCGCAACCGCAATGTAATCGGTGTTGTAGGCCTTGAGATGACCCTGAGTGTTGACGATGGTGTTGATCGACTGGATCGCCGCCGCCGACGCGTCCAGCTCATCGACCAATGCGATGCAGGCTTCCTTGAACGGCATCGACACGCCGCAACCGCGAATGCCCAAGGCGCGAATGCCGCCGACTGCGCCGGGCAGGTCCTGGCTGCTGAACGCCTTGTAGTAGAAGTTCAGGCCCAACTGCTCATACAAATGATTATGAAAACGCAGACCGAAATTCCCCGGCCGGCCGGACAGGGACATGCACAGCTGGGTGTCTTTGTTCGGGTTCATCTGCATGAAATCTCTCCTTCAAACGCACTTTCGGATGGACGGGATTAGCCAGCCCATCAGGTTCTGAACGATCATAGTGGCCTGTTTTAAACGTGTGCCGCGGCCAGCGCACAGCCCAGTAAAGAAGCCGGTACAGACCTTACACAAAATTTACCCAGCGGCTGTGCTGATTTTCCGGATTTCGCTGTCTTAGAGATATCCCCGCGACAACTGTGGGCCTGGTGCAGGCCCCGATGCCGGGTTGAAGAACCGAGGAATTATCATGATTCGTAAACTCCCTATCGTCGCCCTGCTGATCGGTGCCTTTGCTGTCACAGGGCAAGCAGAAGCCCATGGCGGTGGCTGGCAGGGGCCGGCAGTGTTTGGCGCAATCGTCGGCTCGGCCATCATCGGTTCGGCGCTTATCAACCAGGATCGCCCGGTTTACGTGCAACAGGCGCCGGTGTATGCGCCGCCACCGGTCTATGTGCAGCAACCACCGCCACCGGTCTACTACCAGCCAGCGCCGGTGTATGTGCAACAACCGGTGTACGTGCAACCGGCTCCGGTGTATTACGGCCCGCCGCGTGGCTATTACGGTCGCCCGCACTATTACGGTGGCCCACGCTGGTAACCGAAAACAAAGAGCCCCGCTTTATAGAGCGGGGCTTTTTTATGACCGCCGGTCGGCCAGGGTCTGAAAAAATCTCGCCAAGGTCGCTGTGGAGACAGTCTCACCCGCTAAAGTCGGCATGATGGTTGCGAGCGTTATGGTCTTTTGCACACAACGGTCATCTTTTTGTCATGACGGAACCGCAATCTGAATCCGTCCGCAAACAACAGGTTGATAAGAACAAGGACGATTACATGCCTACACAAAACCCGCACCGCATTGTCGGCCTCTGCACCTCCAGCAAGGTGTACAGCGCCCTGACCGAGCTCAAGCACCTGGAAGGTCACCGTTGTGCCAAGTTTCTCTCGCTACTGACGGAGAACCTCGTGCACAAGGGCTTGCTCAACGAGCGCGAGGTCATGCACATGCTCGATCAAGTGGTCGATTGATCAGCCCTCAACGGCATCAATGACTACTATCGAAAGCGTTGATTGTCCCTGCAACCGTTGAATCCCTAAGGTAGCCCCATCGTTTGATGGAGGTCCTTGTCATGGCTCAGGTTCAAATCATGTCCGTTATCGGCAGCGCCGTTCCCGCCGCGCTCAGAGCGTCGGGCCTGCTCGCCTGCTGGTATCTGGTGCGCGATGGCGAGCCGATCAGCGGCCCGCTCACCTCGTTGCCGGCGGCGCAGGCCTTGTCGCAGAAAATCATTGGCGAGCCGTTTCAAGCCTAAGGCAGCTGGACTTTCGGTTTGGTCTCGATGAACAGCGCCCAACTGGACATGAACAGGGCCGCGATCAACGGGCCAATGACAAAGCCGTTGAGGCCGAACACCGCGAGGCCACCAAGGGTCGAGATCAGGATCAAGTAATCGGGCATACGCGTGTCCTTGCCCACCAGAATCGGGCGCAGCACGTTGTCGACCAAGCCGATCACAAACACCCCGAACAACGCCAACACCACGCCTTGCCAAATCATCCCGCTGAGCAGGAAATACACCGCCACCGGCGCCCAGACGATCCCCGCCCCCACCGCCGGCAACAGCGACAGAAAGCCCATCAGCACGGCCCACAGCAGTGCGCTGGGGATGTCGAGAAACCAGAAAATCGCCCCGCCCAATGCGCCCTGAGTGACCGCTACCACCAGGTTGCCCTTCACCGTTGCGCGCACTACCCGGTTGAACTTCAACTGCAAACGCCGTTTGTGACTCTCTTCCAGCGGTACGGCGGTACGCACCTTGCGCACCAGCTCGGCGCCATCGCGCAGAAAGAAAAACAGCAGGTACAGCATGATGCCAAAGCTGACCACGAACTCGAACGTGCCCTGACCGAAACTGAAGGCCTGAGTGGCCAGTACCTGACTGCCCTGCATCGACGCCTTGACGATTTTCTCGCGCAGACCGTTGAGTTCGCCCATGCCGAAGCGATCAAGCAAATGCTGAAAGTAAGGCGGCAGACTGTGTTTGAACTGCGCCAGATAGGCGCCGATGTCCAGTTGGCCGCTTTCGATGTTGTTGTACAGCGTCGCGCCTTCCTGGACCAATAACACGCTGAGGATGATGACCGGCAGAATCGCAATGATCAGGCAAATGCCCAGGGTGCACAAAGCCGTCAGGTTGCGTTGCCAGCCGAATTTCTGCTGTAACCGGCGTTGCATCGGCGCAAACAGGATGCCGAGGATCACCGCCCAGAACACCGCGCCATAAAACGGCAGCAGGATCCAGATAAACGCCACCGTGACCAGCAACAGCAGCACGGTGAGGGATTTGAATTGAAGGTTTTTTTGGTTCATGTCCGATCCATGTCAGTCAGGCGTCATGCACGCCCCGAACCTTAGTCAATCGGGGCCTGCACGAGTGCCATCTTTATTCATGGAGCATAGTTGCGGATCAGCCTGAGCTCGCTTATCGAACCGGCAAACGGACGATTTGTCCGGTGCTCAAGACATCGCCGAACGTGTCCTCGATTTCCGCCAGCGCAGCCTTGTGCAGGGAGTCCTTGTTGATGGCCGCGCCATTGGCACGGGTAATGGCGCGGGTTGCCGAGGCATCGGCGGCGACAATCACGCTGTAACCGAGCGGCACTGCATCCCGCGCGGCTCCAGCCACACAGGCGTGAGTCATCAGGCCCGAGACGATCAGCGTGTCGATGCCGGAGGTTTTCAGGCGCTGGTTCAGATCGGTGCTGGCAAATACGCTGACGGTGTTCTTTTGCAGCACGACGTCTTGCGCCCGTGGCTGCATGTCCCGGTGAAACTTCACCGTATCGCCATTGCTGGCAAACACCGGCGAACCGGCCGGCGCAACGTGCTGCACGTGGTACACCGGAATGTGGTGGCGGTCGGCGAAAGTGATCAGTTCACGGGTTTTCGCCAGTGCAGCAGCACCGTCCGGGATCGGCAGCCTGCCGCTGAAGTATTCGTTCTGGAAATCGATCACCAGCAAGGCGGTTTTGCCCGCAGGCAATTGGCTGAGCGGAGTCGCGCCGGACATCGCCCGAAGGGTCGGCTGACTGTCGGCAACTGCGCCAGTGCTGGCCAGCACCCCGGAAAATGCACAGGCACTGAGGAAACGGCGGGTGAAGCGCTGCATGGGAATGTCCTTGCTCGGTTGAATGATGGGCAAAGGTTAAGCACTCGCCGCCGGGCAGAAAACACGACAAGCAGCACATCATCTGTGCTGCTTTTGCACAGATCGGCGCGACGCGCCGAAACATAGATCCAGATCAATAACCCGCGCGGACATCCGCCTTACGCTGCCGCGCTTTTGCCATCGACGCCGCCATGACTCTCACCCAAGCCCTCACCGCCCCGGAATTGCTCGCCCCCGCCGGCACCCTGAAAAACATGCGTTACGCCTTCGCCTACGGAGCCGATGCGGTGTATGCCGGTCAGCCGCGTTACAGCCTGCGGGTGCGCAACAACGAATTCGACCACGCCAACCTGGCGTTGGGGATTCGCGAGGCACAGGCACAAGGCAAGCGCTTCTATGTGGTGGTCAACATCGCGCCGCACAACGCCAAGCTGAAGACTTTCCTCAAGGATCTGGCGCCCGTGATCGAGATGGCGCCGGACGCACTGATCATGTCCGACCCGGGCCTGATCATGCTGGTACGCCGCCATTTTCCGCAGATGCCGATTCATCTGTCGGTGCAGGCCAACACCGTGAACTGGGCGAGCGTCGAGTTCTGGCAGCAACAAGGGCTGAGCCGGATCATCCTCTCGCGGGAACTGTCGCTGGAGGAAATCGGCGAAATCCGCGAGCAGGTGCCGGGCATGGAACTGGAGGTGTTCGTCCACGGCGCACTGTGCATGGCCTACTCCGGGCGCTGCCTGCTGTCGGGCTACATGAACAAGCGCGACGCCAATCAGGGCACCTGCACCAACGCCTGCCGCTGGAAATACTCGGCGCAGGAAGCCACGGAAAACCAGCTCGGCGACATCGTCCAGACCTTCCAGCCCGAGCCGACCCTGGGCATCGGCGCGCCGACCGATCAGGTGTTCCTGCTGCAGGAAGCCAATCGCCCAGATGAGTTGATGCCCGCGTTTGAAGACGAGCACGGCACCTACATCATGAACGCCAAGGACCTGCGCGCCGTCCAGCACGTCGAGCGCCTGACCCGTATGGGCGTGCACTCGCTGAAGATCGAAGGTCGCACCAAGTCGCACTTCTATTGCGCACGCACCACGCAGGTCTATCGCCGGGCGATCGACGATGCAGTCGCCGGGCGCGAATTCGATCGCAGCCTGATGAGCGATCTGGAATCACTGGCGCAGCGCGGCTACACCGAGGGCTTCCTGCGCCGGCATGTGCACGACGAATACCAGAACTATCAGCACGGCAGTTCGGTGTCGGAACGTCAGCAATTCGTTGGCGAACTGACCGGCGAACGCCGCGACCGGCTGGCCGAGGTCAAGGTGAAGAACCGTTTTGCACTGGGCGACCATCTGGAATTGATGACACCCAAGGGCAATTTCCACTTTGATCTGCACCAGTTGCAGAGTGCCAAGGGGGAAGCGATCGAAGTTGCGCCGGGGGACGGGCACACGGTGTACCTGCCGATTCCGGATGCGGTGGATTTGCGCTTTGGGTTGCTGATGCGGGATGTAGCTACGAATCCCCTATGAGGGCATGCACTACCCTGTCGGGGGGCACTGATCTTCAGCGGCATTGCCGCCGCCATCGCTGGCAAGCCAGCTCGCACAGGGCAGGTGTCGAACACCAAATTCCATGACACCACTGTGGGAGCGGGCTTGCCTGCGATGAGGCCGGCATGAACAACACACACTGCAACTGACCACCGACAAAAAAGCCCGGCACCAAAACCCGGGGTTTTATTACCTGCGATCATCCGACAACGGCGTCGGAACATCCGCCGGTGGCACATCATCGTCCGCCGCCGGGTCCTTCCAGTCTTCCGGCCGATCGGCGTCGCTCAATGGATCGCGCCCCGGGCTCATACCCGGCGGCGCATCATGATCAGCCAATGTCGGCTCCTCCGTGCCGGGCACCGGCCGGGTCGGATCAGTCGGCAACACACCACCCTGAAACAGCAAATCATTCGCCATGACACACCTCACACAGGAGGTCCGGAACATCCGGGCCGTACTGATTGGAAGCGTGCCGGCAGGCGGCGTGCTATTGAACGGACCAGCGGCGATCAGCCCTGCGCACTGAAGCGGTCGCGGCTGTTGGTCAGGTGCAGCCACATCGCTGCGCGTGCCGCATCGGGGTCCTGACGCTTGATCGCATTCAGGATCGCCTCGTGTTCGAGGTTGGCCAACTGCCCCAGCTTGCTTAGATCTGCCGCTCCGCGTTCGGCAGCATTGAGCCGGTTGCGCGGAATCATTGCGTTGCCCAGGTGCTGCATGATTTCGCTGAAGCAGACGTTGCCAGTGGCCTCGGCGATCAGCAGATGAAAACGCCGATCAGCCTCGACGCAATTATCGTTGCTGTCCAGCAGACGCTGATAGTCATCCAGCGCCTGACGCATCTGCAGCAGTTGCTGCTCACTGCGCCGTTGCGCTGCCAACGCGGCGGCCTGCGTCTCCAGGCCCATGCGCAACTCAAGAATGCTGCGTACACCGAGCGCGGTATCGACATTCAGGCGCAAACCCTGCTCGGCAGCGCGCTCAATGACGAAGGTGCCGATGCCGTGCCGCGTCTCCACCAGCCCCGACGCCTGCAATTTGGAAATCGCTTCGCGCACCACCGTGCGACTGACGCCGTGTTCCTGAACGATGGCGTTCTCCGACGGCAGCTTGTCGCCGGGCGACAACTGGCCGAGCAGGATGCTCTGGGTGAGTTTCTCCACCAGGTCATGCGCCAGGTTATGGGCGCGTTTACGGGCGGGGGCGTCGAGGTCTTCTTGCATGGTCGGTTCCGATGATCGGGGCCAGCGGATCGTAGCATCGCGCAGTGCGGGACGAGGTTGATTTTAGCGCTAAAAATCCTGAACAACTTGTATGACAACACTCAAATATCTTTAGGGGAGTTGCGAAAAAACCGGCGCGATCACATCAACAAAAGACGATAGCGTGCAGCTTCAGCGCTCCACCCACTGCGAGAAACCCCAATAGATACGCCTTATAAAAGCAAAAAAGCATAAAAAGAACCGGCTCCAGACAAATTTAATTGCATCGCCCCACTTGTAGGACAAAAATTTCAGGTTGTATGATGTCTATCAACAAAGCAGCACCAGCCCTACCCCGCATAAAAATAATCAGTGGGAGAAAACCAAGTGAAAACCTCCGTCTCCGGGATGCACGAGGGCGTCGATTCGACGCTCGCGTCCGCCATCTCGAAAGTGAAACGCCACGTCCTGCCGCTCTTCGTGATCATGTTCATCGTCAATTACATTGACCGGGTGAACATCGGTTTCGTCCGCACTCACATGGAACACGATCTGGGCATTGGTGCCGCCGCCTACGGCTTCGGCGCCGGTCTGTTCTTCATCGGCTACGCGCTGTTCGAAGTGCCTTCCAACATGCTTCTGCAGAAAGTCGGCGCACGCATCTGGCTGACCCGCATCATGCTCACCTGGGGCCTGGTCGCAGCCGGCATGGCGTTCATCCAGAACGAAACCCACTTCTATATGTTGCGCTTTTTACTCGGCGTGGCCGAAGCCGGGTTCTTCCCTGGGGTGATCTACTACTTCACCCGCTGGCTGCCCGGCGTCGAGCGCGGCAAGGCGATTGCGATCTTCCTCAGCGGCTCCGCCGTGGCCTCGCTGATCTCCGGTCCGCTGTCCGGCCTGCTCCTGCAAATCAATGGCCTGGGCATGCACGGCTGGCAATGGATGTACTTCATTGAGGGGATGTTTTCGGTCGGGCTCTGTGTATTTGTCTGGTTCTGGCTCGACGCCAAACCCCACGACGCCAAATGGCTGACCCGCGCCGAACAGGATGCGCTGGTCAATGCCATCGACGATGAACAAAAGGCCCGCGAAGCCGCAACGCCCATCCGTCCTTCACTGGGCAAACTGCTCAAGGACCGGCAGATCCTGCTGTTCTGCCTGATCTACTTCTTCATCCAGCTGACCATTTATGCGGCGACCTTCTGGCTGCCAAGCATCATCAAGAAAATGGGCGAGATGAGCGATTTCCAGGTCGGCCTGTTCAACTCGATTCCGTGGCTGCTGTCGATCATCGGCATGTACACCTTCGCAGCGTTCTCGGCCAAGTGGAAACACCAGCAGGCGTGGGTCGCCACCGCGCTGCTGATCGCCGCCGCAGGAATGTTCATGTCCACTACCGGTGGGCCGATTTTCGCCTTCGTCGCCATCTGCTTTGCGGCACTCGGGTTCAAATCCGCCTCGTCGCTGTTCTGGCCGATTCCCCAGGCGTATCTGGACGCTCGCATCGCCGCAGCGGTGATTGCGCTGATCAACTCGGTGGGCAACCTCGGCGGTTTCGTCGCGCCGACCACCTTCGGCCTGCTCGAAGAACACACCGGCTCGATTCAGGGCGGCCTCTACGGTTTGGCCGCGACCTCGATCATCGCCGCGATCATCGTCTTCGCTGCGCGCACCACACCCAAACCCGCTGTTGACCTCGCCGTGGCCGAGGCCGCGCCAAAGCACGCCTGAACGCTGTATCAGAAGGATAAAAACATGACCGCACACGACACCGCCAAAGCCCCGATCATCACCGACATGCACGTCATCCCGGTGGCCGGCCACGACGGCATGCTGCTCAACCTGAGCGGCGCCCACGGACCGTTCTTTACCCGCAACCTCGTCATTCTCAAAGACAACGCCGGCCATACCGGCGTCGGCGAGGTGCCCGGCGGCGAACGCATTCGCCAGACTCTGGAAGATGCGCGCAGCCTGGTGGTCGGCAGCCCGATCGGCACCTATCAGAAGATCCTCAATCAAGTGCGCCAGACCTTCGCCGACCGCGATGCCGGTGGCCGTGGCCTGCAGACTTTTGACCTGCGCATCACCATTCACGCCGTCACCGGTCTTGAAGCGGCCCTGCTCGATCTGCTCGGCCAGCACCTCGACGTACCGGTTGCGGCGCTGCTTGGCGAAGGCCAGCAACGTGATGAAGTGAAGATGCTCGGTTACCTGTTCTATGTCGGTGATCAGCGCGAAACCGACCTCGCCTACCGCAGCGAACCGGATGCCGATAATGACTGGTTTCGCGTGCGACACGAGCACGCCATGACCGCCGAAGCGGTGGTGCGCCTCGCCGAAGCAGCCCATGCGAAATACGGTTTCAAGGACTTCAAACTCAAGGGTGGCGTGCTCAGCGGCGATGCGGAAATCGAAGCGGTCACCGCCCTCGCCGAACGCTTCCCGGATGCACGCATCACCCTCGATCCGAATGGTGCCTGGTCCTTGAAAGAAGCGATCCGCCTGTGCCGCGATCAACACCACGTGCTGGCTTACGCCGAAGACCCGTGCGGTGCGGAAAACGGTTATTCGGGGCGCGAAGTCATGGCTGAATTCCGCCGCGCCACCGGGCTGAAAACCGCGACCAACATGATTGCCACCGACTGGCGCGAAATGGGTCACGCCATCCAGCTGCAGTCAGTGGACATTCCCTTGGCCGACCCGCACTTCTGGACCATGCAAGGTTCGGTGCGCGTGGCGCAGATGTGCCATGAGTGGGGCCTGACCTGGGGCTCGCACTCCAACAATCACTTCGATATCTCTCTGGCGATGTTCACCCACGTCGCCGCTGCCGCGCCCGGCGAGATCACGGCCATCGACACCCACTGGATCTGGCAGGACGGTCAGCGCCTGACCAAGGCACCGCTGCAAATCGTCGACGGCTGTGTCCAGGTGCCGAACAAGCCGGGGCTCGGCGTGGAGCTGGATATGGATCAGGTGGCCAAGGCCCACGAACTGTATAAAGGCATGGGCCTTGGCGCGCGGGATGACAGCGTGGCGATGCAGTTTCTGATTCCGGGGTGGCGATTCGATAACAAGCGGCCGTGTCTGGTGCGCTGACGCTTTTGAGTCGCCCAGCCGCCCTGTAGGAGTGAGCCTGCTCGCGATGGCAGCGTGTCAGTTGATATCAATGTTGACTGACACACCGCCATCGCGAGCAGGCTCACTCCTGCAGGGGTTTTGCATTAACCAGAGATTTGCAGCAGCCAGTTTTTAAAGGCGAGCATTGCTGCCGTTTCCGGCCGCGACTGCAACCGCGTCAACCAGTAACTCCCGGTGGTGATCTCGATTGCAAACGGCTGACAGATCGTCTCGGCCGCCAGTTGCCGGGCAAACATCAGCGGCGGCGCCAGCGCCACCCCGCTGCCCTGCAATGCCACCTCCATCATCGCCAGCGACGAGTCAAAGACAATGCTCTGCGGTGGCGCCGCGTGGGTCGCCAGGCCTGCCGCGTGAAACCATTGCGGCCATTCATCGGTGCGATAGGAGCGCAGCAACGTGTGCTGCAACAGATCGCCCGGCGTGCGCAGTTGCCGGGCGATCTCCGGCACGCACAATACCGACAGCGGCGCATCAAGCAACCGCGTCGCTTCAATGCCATGCCACGCCCCCGCACCAAAGCGAATCGCGTAATCCAGCCCTTCAGCAGCGACGTCCACGCGATTGTTGTGGGTCGACAGCCGTAAATCTATGAGCGGATGTTTCGCCCGGAAGTCCGCCAGCCTCGGCAACAGCCACCCCACCGCGAACGTACCGACGGCGCCGACCGTCAGCATTTCGCGGTATTGCCCACCGGCAAGACGTTCGAGAATCTGCGCAATGCGATCGAATGAACTGTTCAGCACCGGCAACAGGGTTTCGCCTTCGCTGGTCAGCATCAGCCCGCGGGGCAGGCGTTTGAACAGGGTAACGTTGAGCTGCGCTTCGAGGCTTTTCACCTGATGACTGACTGCCGCCTGGGTCACGCACAACTCGACGGCCGCACGGGTGAAGCTCAAATGGCGTGCGGACGCTTCAAAGGCGCGCAGCGCGTTGAGCGGCAATTGTGGTCGAATCATGCTCAGTCCCAAATTTTTCTAATGGCTGCTGCGAGTTTTCGTCGTTTGTCGATTGGCGCCGTGCTGACTAAATTGGCGGCGCTGATCAGTCGCCCGACGGGGAACTCGCCCGCAGTGTAGCGGGATACCATCATCAACACTCATGGAGAGTGGTTCATTCATGTCATTCATCAACCCTGGCAAACTCTTTTCCTACAGTACTTTCGGACTATTTTTTGGCGCGACGACCTGCATGGCCGCACCGCCTTCCGATGCGCAACTGCAAGCGCTGGTCAACGCTGCAGTGACACCGGTGATGCAACAACAGAACATCCCCGGCCTCACCGTGGCGCTGACGGTCAACGGCCAAGCGCATTACTTTAACTACGGCGTTGCCACCAAAGATACCGGACAAAAAGTCAGCGAAAACACCCTGTTCGAAATCGGCTCGGTGAGCAAAACCTTCACCGCCACCCTCGCCGGATACGCCCAGGCCAACGGCAAACTTGACCTGGCGACCAAGGCCAGCACGCTCTGGCCCGCGCTCCAAGGCAGTGCCTTCGACAACATCAGTGTGTTGCAACTGGGCACCTACAGCGCCGGCGGCTTGCCTCTGCAATTCCCGAGCGAAGCGGATTCCCCTGAGCAGATGCTCGGCTATTTCCAGCAATGGAAACCGGTCTATCCTGCCGGCAGCCATCGCCAGTACTCCAACCCGAGCCTGGGTCTGTTCGGCTATCTGGCGGCGAACAGCCTCGGCCAGCCATTTGATCAGGCGATGACGCAAACCCTGCTGCCGAAACTGGGCCTGCAACATACCTACCTCAGCGTTCCCGCTAGCCAAATGGACCTGTATGCGCAGGGCTATGACAAGCACGACAAACCGGTTCGCGTCACGTCCGGTGCGCTGGACTCGCAAGCCTATGGCGTTAAAACCAGTGCGGTGGACATGCTGCGTTACGTTCAGGCCAACCTGAAACCTGAAACGCTTGAAGCGTCCCTGCAAAAAACCATCGCCAACACCCACACCGGTTATTACACCGTCGGCGATATGACCCAGGGCCTGGGTTGGGAAATGTATCGCTACCCGATCAGCCTCGATCGCTTGCTCGCGGGCAATTCGACGGAAATGGCCATGGAAGCGCACAAGGTGCAGTGGCTGAATCCACCGCGACCGCAACCGGCTGACGTGCTGATCAACAAGACCGGCTCGACCGGTGGATTCGGGACTTACGTGGCGTTTGTGCCAGCCAGGGATGTTGGCATCGTGATCATGGCCAACAAGAACTTTCCGATTCCTGAGCGGGTGAAGATCGCCCACAAAATCCTCAGCGCGGTCACTGACTGACAGCGAGCCACGGGCTTTGTACCAGGCAATAAAAAATGGGCGACCTGCACAGGTCGCCCATTTTCCAGTTCCCGCAAAGGCGCCTTGTCAGTCAAGGGTGATGTCGACTGTACGGACCTCTTCGCGGACTAGCCCACTCCCACAGGGTGCTACTCATCAATCATCCGGCATTTCAGGTGGCTTGGCCGGTTTGGTCGGCTTGGCGTTTTTGGCGCCTTTCGTCGTGGCCGGTTCGGTAGTCGCGGGGGGCGTCGCCACAGACGGTGGGGCGATGTCCTTCTCGGTGGCTGGCAGTGCATCGACCGTGTCGAAGATTTTCTTCAGGTCCACCGATTTTGCTTCATCGCCCGAGGCCGAGAGCTTGGTCTCGCCGTCCTTGCCCAACAGGAACACTTTCGGATAAGCCCCGGCGCCCAGCTTCAGCGAGCGCAACAAGGCCATGGTGTCCTGCTGGCCGAGGTCCTTGCCGTCGAGTTGACCGGCCATATTGAGGATGGTGTAGACCTTGATATTGCGGTCGGCGATGCCCTTCTTGTTCGCGGGATCTTCCAGCGACTTTTTCAGGCCTACCCATACCGGATCGACGGTGCTGGAGGCAATCACGATCAATGGTCGGGATCTGCCCATATCCCCGGCGATGGGCGAATCGTTATCTGCGGCGAACAAGGGGCCGGCAATCGCCAGCAAGAGTGTCAGGGTCAGTGACCTGATGAGCATGCGCATCTCCTTTTGATATCCACGCTCTAATGATTGCGCATCGTGGCGATTGTTCCGGGCACGCCCGGCAAATATGTTTCGCCTTGTCAGAAGCTTAGGACAGCCACGACATTGCGCAACCAGCTGCGCGCAATCGTGACGTGGATTTGATTACCTTTGATGACCGCATTAGGGTGGCTGTTCACCGACGAAAAGGAGTTCTGCGTATGTACATCGACTACCTGTGCGATCACCCGCATCTGATTGAAGAACTGGCCGAACTCAATTTCAAGGAATGGGGCGAGTTCCGCCCCGGCGATACCCTTGAGGCCCGCACCGAACGGATGCGCGCAGCCTGCGGCAAGGGTGCGATTCCCAGCGTGGTGGTGGCCATCGAGGATGGCAGATTGCTCGGTGGTGCGCTGCTGATCGACAGCGACATGAAGATCCGCCCGCAACTGACGCCGTGGCTGGCAGGGGTTTATGTGAAGGCTGAGGATCGGGGACGCGGGGTCGCATCGCAATTGGTCAACAGGATCGTCGATGAAGCGGCGGCGCTCGGCGTGTCGCAGTTGTATCTGTACACCGACGCGGCGCAATCGCTGTATGCGCAGCTGGGTTGGGAGGTGATAGAGGAACTGGTGTACGACGACCTGCCGGTGACGGTCATGAAGTATGTGATCAAACACTAACCTTGTGGTGAGGGAGCAAGCTCCCTCGCCACAGTTGAGTGCAGCATCAGGCGAGGATTGAATCGAGCGCCGAGAGTAATTGCGAAGGGGCGACGGGTTGTCCGCCGAGCTTGAGTTCACCACTGTCGAGTTCAACGCTCAGCATCACCGACGCCCGATCGCCCGGGTACTTGCGCAGCACCAGCCCGATGCTATCGGCAGCCTCATCGGCGGTACCGAGCAAATCCCACAGGCTCTCACTCAGATCCAGCAGCACTCGCTGACGCTGCACATCGACTACCCGCGGCGCATACAGCCAATGGCTCATGCGCATCTCACGCGGCTCAACGGTGATGGCGAGACGACCTTCGCAATGGACGGTGGTTTCAGGCATGGCCGGTTCAGAACGCCAGCTTGTAGCCGATCAACAACAGCATGGTCGCCAGGCACGGGCGCAGCACTTCATCGGAAATGCGCCCGGTCAGGTGGCTGCCGAGCCAGATGCCCGGCAGCGAGCCCATCAGCAGGAAGCCCAGCACGCCCCAATCCATGTTGCCCATGCTCGCGTGGCCAAGGCCGGCGACCAGGGTCAGCGGTACGGCGTGGGCGATTTCGGTGCCGACCAGACGCCGGGTCGGCAGCAGCGGATAGAGAATGAACAACGCGACCGTGCCGAGGGCTCCAGCGCCGATCGAGGTCAGGGCGACCATGGTGCCGAGGATCAGACCGGTGATCACCGTCATCACGTTCAGGCGCACACCGTTCGGATTGTAGTTGCCGCCCGCGCGTTTGTGGGCGAATTCCAGCAAGCGTTTCTTGAACAGAATCGCCAACGCCGTGGCGAACAGCACGTAGCCCAGGGCTTGCTTGATGATCGCGTTCATCGCCTCAGGGGCGGTGTGCAGGGTGCTGAGAAACCACAAGGTCATGGCCACCGCCGGCACGCTGCCGAGGGTCAGCCAGCCGGTGATGGCCCAGTCGATGTTTTTGTTCTTGCGGTGAACGAGGACGCCGCTGGATTTGGTAATGGCCGCGTACAACAGGTCAGTGCCCACCGCCGTTGCCGGGTTGATGCCGAACCACAGCAGGATCGGCGTCATCAACGAACCACCGCCGACACCGGTCATGCCGACAATAAAACCCACCACCAGCCCGGCAATCACCAGGCCGAAATTTGCCAATTCCATTAAGACGTCCAGAAAAACGACAGGAAAAATCTGGCCCGCAGCATAGCGATTTTTCTTATAACCACATATATCAATGCGGTCTATGGTTATGCCATATCGACCTCGACGCATGAACCTGTGGCAGCGGGCTTGCTCACGATGAGGTCGTATCAGTCAGCTGTTCCGTTGCCTGACACGCCACAATCGCTGGCAAGCCAGCTCCCACAAGTGTTGTGCCGCATTGATTGCCAGCACCGCGCCGAACTCACTGCACCGGCAGGAAATTCAGGAACAGCAAACTCTGCGCGTAATTAAGTCCGATCCGCCGATACCGCTCATCGAGCATCTGCGTGAGCAAATCCAGGCGCGCAACGATCTTGCTGAATTCGGTGGCGAAACTCAGATTGGTGCCCTCCTCCGAGATCTCATTGGAAAACAGCAGCGGCTGACCTTCCTTGTTCTGCCGCTGAGACAAAATCCACGTAGCTTTTTCGATATTGCGTGCAGCATTGTGAACGAACGTCGGATTGATCGCGTCGGTCATGTAGAACTCAGTGCGATTGCCATGGGCGGTGACCAGCATGCTGCCGATCGCATAGATGAACGCGCCGACCCGGTCGCCGAGAAACTCCGGGCTCATCGCATAGCTCAGCGCCGCCAGATCCTTGCGATTGCCGAGCACCGGCAACGGTTGCTGCTGCTCGATGGCCAGCCGCACCTGTTTAACGGCGGTGTTGATGTCGAGAAACCCGGACTTGCGCAGCTCTTCCGGGTTGCGCAGGTACAACTTGCCCATCAGGCGATAAAGGCTGTTGAGGTTGTCGCGCATTGCCAGGGTCGCCATGCGGTCGACACTGGTCTGCAGAAATTCCTGCGGCTGACCTTCACGCATCTGATGGAAGAAACCGTTGCCGTCCTGATGACTGCAACCGCTGAACATCAGCGACGACAGGCAGACCAGCAGCAGGCATGGGCGACGAAAAAACGCAGTGATCGGATGAAAAACTCTCGGCATGAATACTCGAACAGACACATTCCTGAGCGGCGGGCGTCGCCGCATCCTGGCCATGGATAGAGCCGCTGATTGCGCAAAAGTGCAGTGGCGCGCGTCACCAGCCGACCTTCGGCGCTGCCCCTCCCAGCAATTAGTCTGTCTTTATTATTGAAATAACCGACCAATCAACTATAAATCTTCTGTTTAACCTCAATTAGAATGACTAATGGCGATGGCACCTGCACAGGGTCATCCGCCATTTGAAAACAACAACAAAAAAGGAAGGTCTACCATGCTTCAATCCCGTCACCTGTTATCCGGCCTCGGACTGTCCCTGATGATCGCTACCCTTTCCGCTAACGCAGCCGGCCTCAGCGCTGAACACAAGGCTTTCGGTAAAACCAATGACGGCACGCCCGTCGAGCAATACATCTTGCGCAACAGCCACGGTATGCAAGCCACCGTCATCACCTACGGCGCGACCCTGCAATCGCTGAAAGTCGCCGACAAGCACGGCAAGTTCGACGATGTGGTGCTTGGATTCGACGATGTGCAGGGCTATCAGAAAGGCACTGCGTACTTCGGTGCGACCATCGGGCGCTTCGGCAATCGCCTGGCTGACGGCGCGTTCGAACTCGACGGCAAACGCTATCAAGTGCCGCAAAACGACAAGACCAACGCGCTGCACGGTGGCCCGCTGGGCTTCGACAAGAAGGTCTGGCAGGCGCAGGAAACCCGGGACAAGGATTCAGTGGGCGTGACCCTGACTTATCTGTCGGCGGACGGTGAAATGGGTTTCCCCGGCAACCTCACCACCGAGGTGACCTATCGCCTCACCGACAACAACGAACTGCGCATCGACTACAAGGCCAGCACCGACAAGCCGACCGTGCTCAACCTGACCAACCACAGCTACTTCAATCTCGCCGGCGCCGGCAATGGCGACATTCTCAAACAGGTCGCGACCTTGCACGCCAGTCATTACACCCCGGTCACCGCCAAGCTGATCCCGACCGGCGAACTGGCCCCCGTGGCGGGCACGCCGATGGATTTCAGCAAACCAACCGCGATCGGTACGCACATCAAGGCTGATCATCCGCAGCTGAAATTTGCCGAGCCAAAACAGGGTGGGTTTGATTTCAACTGGGCGCTGGATACCAAGGGCGATATCAGTAAGGTTGCCACTGAGGTGAGTGACCCGCAGTCCGGTCGCGTTCTGCAGCTGTTCACCACGGAACCTGGCGTGCAGTTCTACACCAGTAACTTCCTCGACGGCACGGTCAAGGGCAAGGGTGGCAAGGTCTATGCGCACTGGGGCGCGTTTACCCTGGAGACACAGCACTATCCGGATTCGCCGAATCAGCCGAATTTCCCGAGTACTCGGCTTGATCCGGGGCAGGCTTATACGCAGAGCGTGGTGCTGAAGTTCTCCGCTAAATAACCTCCAACGCTGATCGTTCCCACGCAGAGCGTGGGAACGATCGATGGATTACAGCCCCACACGCTCCAATCCCTGGCGCATGCCTTGATCCGCCTGCGCGCACCATTGCTTGAGCGTCAGACTCGGCGGCAGATTGGCCTCCAGGCTTTTGTATTCACCATCGGCAAACACCTCACCCTTACGACCATGGGCCTCATTCTTGTCGCCATCGCTTTTGTCCATCTGCCCTGGAACACCGGCAACATACGCCACCATTTTATTGGCGTTCACTGTGCTTTCAGCTTTCAGGAAGCCCTTGTCCACGCAATGGTTAATCAGCCCGGACATGTTGCGCCCAGTGTCGTACATCCCTTTCAACGTAGCGGCATCCAGCTCTTCTGCGTGAGCGACATTGACAGTGCCGATAGCGGCGATCAGTGCGAGGATCAAAGCGGTGTTCTTCATGTTTATTCCTTTAATGGATGAAGCCAGGTTGTTTACTTGCGGTATTCATGAGGGCGAACGAAGAGCTCACCCTCGCGAACTCAACTGACCACCGCTCCTTTCGGGCCACTGGCAATCAGCGCGGCCCCGCAGGCGGTCTTCATGCCGTCCAGCGCGATGGGCGTGCCGTCGACGGTGTAGGTGCTACTACCTTCAGCTATCGGAAAAATGCCTTTGCACAGAGGACAGCTGACTTTGTGACCAAGCCCGGCGATGGGCTTGCCGTTGAGGTCGGTTCGGGAGAAGGCTTCGAGCACCTTGCCACCATGGGTTGTGGAGTCGCCCAAGCGAATGGCGTCTTTCATGTTGTCACTCCTTTGACCAAGTTACTCAGGCCTCCAAATGTCTTCTGACCCTTGGGTATCGATGATGAATTTTTCGCCAGTTGAGAATCACGCTGGTTGATCGCAATGACAAACTGCTTGACCTTCACGAAGGCTCGCAATCCGTAAGCAAGCCGCGCGGAATTCACTGGTGATTGCAACTGCGTCAACCTTTCACATTCAAATTGGCTTGATAGCCGACCAAAGAACGCTTTCCAAAGGCGTAAAATTTACTCCTTTAATATCTTTTGCAAGCTCTTTGAATATGCGCGAGCAAATAAGTGTATTACTTCCTGAAATCAACCCCTTGAATTTGAACAGATCACGCTTGAAGTCGGGAGGTAATACCAATTTTTTGAACCTGAAAATCAACCCATCCTCTTCTATGAAAGTAGAAGCAGGATCAGTCTCCGAGCGCGCATCCAACTCTTCAAAAAGTACGGCATTGTAGCTTTTTGATGAAATAGTTTCCCCACCTTTGGAAACCACTTGAATAGGCACAGCGTCAGTAACACCTACGTCCAGCTCGCTACAAACAGACATGAAATCATCACTGACTATGTAGAAACGCGCCACACTGCGTATATCGAAATCATAGAACTTATCTTTAGAAATAAGCACCATACCTTCTGGATAGGGCGTGTGTGTTTTGTAATGGATTTTCTCCGCATACCAAGGAAAAAAGCCATGCTCGACACCTTTGGTATCTGAGTAAAATTTATCGTAGAGATCTGCCTGTAAGAAGCCAGCCGGGCAACCAGGTTCTTCCTTTTGAGAAAGCACGTAATATTCCATAATCCCTTCTCCTTGCTTATCTAAGTCGGCGTTGTTTTGTGCCAGGCACCGAAAGGCTTGCTCTTAATCTTGTCTGTATCGCGGATATCTGAGTTCGCGCCTGACGGTCGTTACCATGTTGTTAACCATCGGGCTATAGACCTTACCATGCGATCCGCAATGGTAAAAAACGCGCTTGGTTTTCTTGGCCTGATCCGCACTGTCGGGCATCAACAAACCGTTTTCTTTCTTATCCCGCTCTCCACCCATCCCTATATCCGAGAAGAAACTGGCTTGCCGTCCCCATACTTCCTCGGGGATGAGGTGATGCGCCTGCATTTTGTCATGAGTAACGATCTACGTGGCCTGCAGAGACTTAGCGGCTGGAAAACAGGCAAAGCACTGCGCAACTTCTTGCGCACTTGTACGGGTAGAGGAATAAAGAAAGAGAGCGAAATGAAAAGTACAGGCTGCGACCTCTTGCTTTTGAACCCCATGGAACCCCTGCGCTATCCTGCTGCCCACTAAGGTATCGACCATCAGCACAGGAGGTTGGCATGCGTACCCTCGAACTCGCAGGCGTGCAGGTTCCAGTGATTGGCCAGGGCACCTGGCACATGGGCGAAGACCGTGCAGCGCACACGCGTGAAGTGGCTGCGTTGCGCCAAGGTATCGAACTGGGCATGACCCTGATCGACACCGCAGAAATGTACGCCGAGGGCGGTGCCGAAACAGTCGTCGGCCAAGCCATCGCCGGCCTGCGCGACCGGGTATTTCTGGTCAGCAAGGTCTACCCGCACAACGCCAGTCGCACAGGTATCCCCCAGGCGTGCGAGCGCAGCCTGCGGCGGCTCGGCACCGATTACATCGACCTCTATCTGCTGCATTGGCGCGGCCAGTACCCACTGGAAGAAACCGTCGAAGCCTTCGAACGTCTGCGCGCGGACGGCAAGATCGGCCGTTGGGGCGTGTCGAATTTCGATGTCGACGACCTCGAAGAACTGTCCAGTTCGGCCTGCGCCACCAATCAGGTGCTGTACAACCTTGAAGAGCGTGGCATCGAATTCGACCTACTGCCGTGGTCACAGCAACAGCGCATGCCGCTGATGGCCTACTGCCCGATCGGTCAGGCTGGTGCGATGCTCGCCGAGCCGGTGCTGAACACGGTTGCCGCTCGTCACGGCGTGACCCCGGCGCAGGTTTCGCTGGCGTGGATTCTGCGTCAGGATGGTGTGATTGCGATTCCCAAGGCTGTCCGCCCGGAACACGTGCAACTCAATGCACAAGCGGCGCAGCTGCAACTGGAGGCCGGGGATCTGGCGGCGCTGGACGAGGTATTCAAGGCGCCACAACGCAAGCAGCGGCTGGCGATGGTCTGAGTCGCTGGCCGCTGGCGAGGGCTTCGTCATGAGAAGCACTGATCAGTACGACCCGTTCCACCTGCAACGTTTCGTCCAGGCCCAGGACCCGGTGTTCGAACGGGTCCAACGCGAACTCGACGAGGGCCGCAAACGCAGCCACTGGATGTGGTTTGTGTTCCCGCAGCTCGCCGGCCTGGGAGGTAGCGAGATGTCCCGACGCTTCGCCATTCAGTCCGCCGAGGAAGCACAGGCCTATCTGGCCCACGACCTGCTCGGCGCGCGGCTGCGAACCTGTACGCAGTTGGTGCTGAAGGTGCATCAGCGCTCGATTGCCGAAATTTTCGGCCACCCCGATGACCTGAAATTTCACTCCTCGATGACTCTGTTTGCGCAGTTCAGCGCCGAGGACTGTCCGTTCAATCAGGCACTCGAACGCTACTTCCACGGCATCCTCGACGAATGGACCCTGCAACTGCTGGACTCAAAACAGGCCCAGTTGCCCCCCGATCAGGGTTGAGAAATCGTCGTCGACAAACGGCAGGATCGCGTCCGCCACCGGTTGCAGCTGGCGGGTGATGTAGTGGTCGTAGTCGATCGCGGCACGGCGCACTTCCAACGGCTCCGGCCCGGCCAGGGTGATCACGTAACTGATCCAGCCGCCGTTTTGATACTGCCGTGGGCGACCGTGCCCGGCGTTGTATTCATCGGCCAGCCGGGCGGCGCGCACATGCGGTGGCACGTTGCGCTCGTAGTCATCGAGGGTACGCCGCAGGCGCTTGCGGTAGACCAGCCGATCATCGAACACTCCGGCAAGGGTTTTGCGCACGTAGTCGCGCACGTAATCCTGATAGGGCTTGCGCTGGAAGATGCGCTCGTACAGTTCCTGCTGGAACTGCCGGGCCAGCAGCGACCAGTCGGTGCGCACGGTTTCCAGGCCTTTGTAGACCATTTCCTCACTGCCGTCGGCGCGGCTCACCAGGCCGGCGTAGCGCTTCTTGCTGCCCTCCTCCGCGCCCCGAATCGTCGGCATCAGGAAGCGCTTGTAATGAATTTCGAATTGCAGTTCGAGAGCACTTTCCAGGCCGTATTCATCACGCACATGGGCACGCCACCAGTCGTTGACGTGCTTGACCAGCGCGTGGCCGATGTTCGCCGCTTCTTCCTGGCCATGCGGGCGACGCAGCCAGACAAAGGTCGAATCGGTGTCGCCGTAGATCACCGCGTGGCCCTGCGCTTCAATCAACTGGCGGGTGCGCAGCATGATTTCGTGGCCGCGCAGGGTGATCGACGACGCCAGCCGCGTATCGAAAAACCGGCAACCGCTGGAACCGAGCACGCCGTAAAAGGCGTTCATGATGATCTTCAGCGCCTGCGACAGCGGCGCATTGTGCTCGCGCTTGGCGGTCTCGCGCCCTTCGGCCACGCGCGCAACGATGGACGGCAGGCAATGCCGGGTACGCGAGAAGCGGGCGCCACGGAAACCCGGCACCGAATCGGTATCGTCCGGGTGCTGCAGGCCTTCGATCAGCCCCACCGGGTCGATCAGAAATGTACGGATGATCGACGGGTACAGGCTCTTGTAGTCGAGCACAAGCACCGACTCGTACAGCCCCGGTTGCGAATCCATGACGAAACCGCCGGGGCTGGCCTGCGGTGGGTTGGTGCCCAGATTGGGCGCGACGAAACCCTGGCGGTGCATCAGCGGCATATACAAATGGGTGAACGCCGCCACCGAGCCGCCGCTGCGATCCGCCGGCAACCCGGTAACACTGGCGCGTTCGAGCAAAAACGTCAGCAGCTCGGTCTTGGCAAAGATCCGTGTGACCAGTTCGCAGTCCTTGAGGTTGTATTTGGCCAGCGCCGGTTTGTCCTCGGCGAACATGCGGTTGATTTCGTCCATGCGCTGGTACGGATTGTCGATCGACTTGCCTTCGCCGAGCAGGGTTTGCGCGACGTTTTCCAGGCTGAACGAGGGGAAACTCCAGGTCGCCGAGCGCAGGGATTCGATGCCATCGATGATCAGCCGCCCCGCCGCCGCAGCGAAATAATGGTTGCGGCTGCCGTGTTCGCGCCATTGCATCTCTTCACCGCCACGGCCGATTTTCAGCGGCACGCCAAGACGCCGCGCGTGCTCGTGGAGGATGCGCAGATCGAACTGCACGACGTTCCAGCCGATGATTGCGTCAGGGTCGTGGCGGGCAAACCAGTCGTTGAGTTTTTTCAGGATGACGGTGCGTGAGTCGCAGTATTCAAGGTCGAAATCGACGCTGCTCGCATCACCGTTGGGCACGCCGAGCATGTATACCTGCCGCTGGCCGCAGCCTTCGAGGGCGATGGAATACAGCTCGCCGGTTTCCGTGGTTTCGATGTCCAGCGAGACCAGGCGCAGGTTCGGCCGGTATGTCGGGTCGGGTTTGAGGTGGGCGTCGAGCAAGACGCCGTCAGCATCGGGCGTGCCACTGAACAGCACCGGCGCCGTAATGAAACGCTCCATCAGGTAGCGTTCCGGCGGGCGCACGTCAGCCTCGAACACGTCGACGCCGGCGCGGCTGAGCGCGCTTTCCAGGCGCATCAACTGGCCGTGTTGCTGGCAATACAGGCCGAGCACCGGGCGATGTTCGAAATCCTGCAGAGCCAGCGGGCGCAGTTCCACGTGCTTTTCGTCGTGCAGCAGGCGCTCGGCCGCTTCGCGCTGTGCGGCAGGGATAAACGCCACCGATGTCTGCGGCGCCAACCGGACGCGGCGCGGCCCGGCGTCGGTTGCCAGCCAGAATTCGACTTCAGTGCCCGCCGGGGTATCGCGCCAATGCCGGGTCAGGACGAAACCCTGCTGTAAATCCACCACTGCGACCTCAGGAATTGAAACAGAGCCGCATTCTACGCTCCGCTGGCATGGAAGAACCTTGTGGGTTTGCACTTCACAACACTGAATGGGGATTTTTTCCGCATATGACGTTTTTTGCGTGCTATCTGCCGCTTTGCCACCTTGCCCTGCGCGCTTGCGTCTACGATGCTTGAATAACAACGACAACACCTGAGTAACCGCCATGAAGACCGTCGCCCAACTGCTCAAGCTCAAAGATCAGAAAAATCAGGAAGTGCATCAGATCAAGCCTGATCACATGGTGCTCGAAGCGCTGATGAAGATGGCCGAGAAAAACGTCGGCGCCCTGCTGGTGGTCGAAGACGACAAAGTGGTCGGCATCATCAGTGAACGCGATTACGCGCGCAAACTGGTGCTGCATGGACGCTCGTCGGTGGGCACACCGGTGCGCGACATCATGGTGGCGAACGTGATCACCGTGGACACACATCAAACCGTCGACACCTGCCTGGGCATCATGTCCGACAAACGCCTGCGCCATTTGCCGGTGGTGGAGAACGGCAAGCTGATCGGCTTGCTGTCGATCGGTGACCTGGTCAAGGAAGCCATTGCCGAACAGGCCGAGCTGATCAGGCAACTGGAGCAGTACATTCGCGGGGAATAATCCCCGAAGCTCCCTGCAGGAGTGAGCCTGCTCGCGATAGCGGTTTGTCAGTCACCTTGTTTTTAGCTGACAGACCGCTATCGCGAGCCGGCTCACTCCTGCATTTGGTTTTGCGGTGTGATCAAGAAGGCCAATGCCGGGCGAATACCGGCGCCAGCACCGGATGTCGGTCAATCCGCTGCAACCACGCATAAAACCCCGGTCGCGTCTGACGCAAATGCTCACGGCTTCCCGCCCAGCGTGTGACCACCGCCGCCAGCACATCCAGCGCGCCGGGCGTTTCGTCATCCAGGTACAACTCGGCGGAAAACTGGTCGGCAAACACCTCCCAATTCCAATGCAAACGCTCACGTGCGCCAGCCACCAGGTTCTGCCGCGAGGCTTCGTCGGGCATCAGCAGCCAGCGCTCGGGGTAGTCGATGACACCGATCGCCGCGTAGCAATTGCTGACGATGTAGACCAGGCCGCGAATGGCCTGATCACGATCCTCTGCCTGGGCCGGCAGCAAACCGGACTTGGGAAACGTCAGGCCCAGATGAATCAGGATCGCCGCGCTCTCAGTGATGACACTGCCGTCAGGCAGTTGCAAGGTCGGTATCTGCTTGAGTGGATTGAGCTGGGCCAACGCCTCGGCGGCTTCGGTGCTGGCTTCGATATCAATGAAACGGTAAGCGATCTGGCACAGTTCCAGCGCCGCTTCGATGGCGGCTGCGCCTGAGTTTCTGTGCCCGTAGAGCTGGTACATATCCAATCCCCCCGAAAAGACCATTGCCACAGGGTAGATGGCTGTAGCGTGGGTGTAGAAAAAATCTGTCTGTGTATCGGTTTTGGCACGGTTTTCCCATGCATTCGCGACTTGCGAATTCAAACCTCGCAAAACAGCGCTGGCGGTGCCCATCCCGCACCAAGAGCAATCATCGAACGCTATCCGCGTTCTTGTAAGGTGCGATACCGAACCAAAAGTTCGTGTATCCGAGCTGGCAACAAGGAGTTCACCGCGTGAATCTTCAAACGTATTGCCGCATTACGTCCCGTTGGTATCCATTGGCGCAAAGCCGAGTTAGCCGGAACAGCTCTGGCCACCCATACATTTACTTTATTACCTGAACCCCAGCGTCATGCACTGCGTTGGCGGCATTGATTGCGCCTGCGCCACGGCACTATTTATTTTTTAAATATAACCCATGAAGTTATTGCGCAAGCGCTACATGAATGCTCGACAGCAGGATTGTCGAACAATAACTTGAATATTGTTAATTGCACCAAAAATGCGCTCGCAACCATAACTAACAAATAGTTGAAGCATACATTTCAAATCAACAAGAACAAGGAATACGGCCTGTGACCCGCTAATACATTGACCCGCACCAAATCAGTCCGCCGCGCACCATCAAGCGCCCTGGCGGACCCGAGTTCAGCTGCTCTATCTCGCTAATCGGCCTGATACTGCGCGCGGTCTGACTCGCCTGTAAAAAAGCCCCGGCATTCGGGGCCGTGGACAACCCTGCACTAAAAAAAAACGGGGCAACCGATAAAACTTATATAAATGCGACATGGGTAACAGTGGTGAAATAACCGCTCTACATTTCAGCAATATTTGGCACAGCGGTTGCAAAACGAACTTCGAACGCAACATCTGCAGGAGCTGCCGAAGGCTCGGCAGGCCCTAGATAAAACAACACCAGGGAACGGCTAATGAACATAAAAAGTCGATGACACTAAGCCAGTAAGCCTGCACAAGCCTATCAATAGATAGTTCAACTATCGGCCTGCGCACACCTAGAAGAAAGTTACACCCACCCACTCGAACATCACCCATATGTTCGGACGGCACCTTATTGCCCTTCATCAACCCGAGGGAGCTTTAATGAACGATGCGGTAAAGCACAAAACCCTGCCGGGGCCATTACGGGAAGCGCCACTCCCGCCGGCGTTGGGCGGGCCGGCCTTTAAAGCCAACACCTCGCAGCCCGGCGGGTTGAATAAACAGCAGATGCTGTTGCTGGTGGCGGTATCGGCGCTGATACACGGCGGCGCCTGGTGGTTTCTCCAGCAGACCCGGCCCGAGCCACTGCCGACTCCGCCGCAGATTCCGGAAATGACTGTCGAGCTGACCAGCCCGACACCACCGGCACCGCCCACCCCGGAACCACCGCCGCCTCCTCCGCCACCGCCGGAACCTGAACAACCGGTGGAAGACGAAGACGCGGTCAAGCCACCGCCGAAACCGGTGGAGAAACCCAAGCCGGTCGAGAAGCCGAAACCGCTGAAAAAAGCCGAGCCGCCGAAAGCGCCCCCCGCCCCGGCACAACCGGCCGCTCCCGCAGCACCGGCGACCCCGAGCGCGCCACCAGCACCTGCCGCCGCGCCCGCGCCGGTGAAAGAGTCGGCGGCGATTTCCGGCCTCGCCAGCCTCGGCAACCCGCCGCCGGAATACCCGTCGCTGGCGCTGCGGCGCAATTGGGAAGGCAGCGTGGTGTTGCGCATTCAGGTACTGGCCAACGGACGCGCCGGCTCGGTGACGGTGACCAAGTCCAGCGGCAAGCCGCAACTGGATGACGCGGCCGTCGCGGCGGTGAAGAACTGGAAGTTTATTCCGGCCAAACGCGGTGACACGCCGATCGACGGCTTCGCCACCCAGACCATTGATTTCAAATTGCCGCAATAACGGCACAACCCGACGAACTCACAACCGACTTAATGCAAGCGAGGTGTAGCCATGAACCCTTCTCTGTCTTCGATGATTGTCCCCGGTGTGCTCTGGGGGCTGGTGCTGTTTTCCGTGGTCAGCTGGGCGATCCTGCTGGTCAAGTCGGCGCAATACCTGCGCCAGAAAGCCCAGAACAAACAGTTCAGCAAAGCCTTCTGGGGCGCGCCGGACCTGCTCACCGCCGCCGAGCACGCCAGCCAGTACCCGGGCTCGCTGGCGCGCATCGCCAGCAGCGGTTTCGAAGCCCTGCTGGTGGAGGATTCGCCGCGCACCACCCAGCAATTGGCGCACACTATCAATCGCTCGGATCGCCTGGAGCGCAACCTGCGCCAGCAGATCCAGAAGGAACGCCGCTCGCTGGAAAACGGTCAGGCGATCCTCGCCAGTATCGGCAGCACCGCGCCGTTCATTGGGTTGTTCGGCACCGTGTGGGGCATCATGGAAGCCCTGCAAAGCATCGGCGAAACCGGTTCGGCCAGCCTTGAAGCGGTCGCCGGCCCGATCGGTCACGCACTGATCGCCACCGGCGTCGGCATCGCCGTCGCGGTGCCGGCGGTGCTGATTTACAACTTCTTCCTGCGTCGCCTCAAGCTCGCCTCAGCGGACATGGACGACTTCGCCCACGACTTCGACGCCCTCGCCTCGCGCAGCGCGTTTTCCATCAGCCGCCAGGCCATCGCCAGCAAAACCACAGCCGCCGTGCGGGAGGCCAGCTGATGTCCTTTTCCACTCAAGACAGCGATGAAGTGCTCAGCGAAATGAACGTCACGCCGCTGGTGGACGTGATGCTCGTGCTGCTGGTGGTGTTCATCGTCACCGCACCGCTGATGACCAACGCGATCAAAGTCAATTTGCCGAAAACCGACGCCGTCGCCCCCGCCGAAAAGAAGGATCCGGTAGTGGTCAGCGTCGATCAGGACGGCAAGTTCTATCTGGCCAAGACCGAACTGGCGCCGGAATCGCTGGAGGCCAGCCTCAAGGAGGTCAAGGCCAAGGACAGCGAAGTCCGCGTGCAGCTGCAGGCCGACTCCGCCGTCAATTACGGCCAGGTTGCGAAAGCCATGGCGTCGATCGAACGCTCGGGCATTACCAAAATATCGGTGATGACCACCCACTGAGTGCGGTGTCGGGCGCGCGTTAAAAAACGCGCCCGACACCGCGGACCGCCTCCCGTCGCAATCAGCCGACCGAAAAACGCAAAGCGTCTTCGGAGGGGATCGGCTTGCTTGAAGAAAGTGGTTTTCCGCACGCGGTATCACCGAAAGCGGAGCAATGAGGGGCTCACAAGGCCAATTCGATAACGTCTAACAAAGTCGGAAACAACCATGCTGATGAACACTCCACGCTTCACGCTCAAACCTTTGGTGGCAACGATTTCTCGTCACCGTTTTGTTCCGTTGTACCTGGTGGCCATGGGGATGGGCGCCGGCACCGTGCAAGCCGCCGAGGACGACAATGCTGCCGTACCGGCTGCGGCGACGGTGGCTGCGCCGACCACGCAACTGCAACGGGTGGAAGTGACCGGTTCGGCGATTCGCCGGGTCGATGCCGAGACGGCGGTGCCGATCACCATTCTCAAGGCCGATGAACTGCGCAAACAAGGCGTGACCACCACCGCCGAACTGGTGCAGCGCATCACCGGCAGCCAGTCGATCAACAACAGCGCCGGCTCGGTCGGCGCGGCCACCGGCGGCGCGTCGTTTGCCGACATGCGCGGCATTGGCGCGAACAAGACGCTGGTGCTGCTCAACGGTCGACGCCTGGCTAACAACGCCTTGTCCGGCACCAACTCGGCCGGTGGCGCGGTGGATCTGAACATGATCCCGTTTGCCGCCATCGAACGCGTGGAAGTCCTGCGCGACGGCGCGTCAGCCCTGTACGGCACCGACGCCATCGGCGGCGTGATCAACTTCATCACCAAGAAATCCATGACCGACGGCCAGTTGACCCTCGGCGGCGAAACCCCGACCCACAGCGGCGGTGGCGCTACCAAAGACATGAGCGCCAGTTGGGGTTACGGCGATCTGGAGCAGGACCGCTTCAACGTGCTCGGCGTGTTCAACTACAACAAGCAGCAGAACCTCGACGCCAACGACCGCTCCTTTGCCCGCGACTACGTGCCCGGCCGCGGCCTGGACCAGACCTCCGGCACTGCATTCCCCGGCAACTACAGCCAGAACGGCAACGCCACCAACCCACTGGCCAACAGCAATTGCAACGGCCCCAACCTGGTGGCCCGCGACGGTTTGTGCCGCTTCAGCACCCGCGAATACATCGACCTGATTCCGCAAACCGAAAAGACTTCGTTCTTCGGCAAGACCACCGGCAAGCTGGCGGACGACCACAACGTCAACCTCGAATACTTCTGGTCGCGCAACAACAACGCCACGGCGGTCGGCCCGGCTCCGCTCACCGGCCTGAGCCTGGACGCCTCATCGCCCTACTACCCCGGCAACGGCATCACCCCGGCGCCCACCGGTTTCGCCCTCGACCCGACGCAACCGGTGGACGTCAACTGGCGCGAAACCGCCGCCGGCCCTCGTGAATCGAAAGACCAGAACACCAGCCAGCGCTTCTTGCTCAGCTTCGACGGTCTGGTCGGCGGCTGGGATTACAACGTCGGCGCCTCGTACAACCAGAACAAAATCGTCTCCAGCGTCACCAGCGGTTATGTCAGCGACCAGGCGATGATCAATGGTCTGGCCAGCGGCCTGCTCAACCCGTTCGGCCCGCAATCCGCTGCCGGCCAGCAGTACATCGACGCGGCGGCGTACCACGGCGCCTACACCACGGCTGTCGGCCGCGTGGCCGGGTTCGACGGCCGGATCAGCCGCGAAATCGGTGACTGGTTCGGCGCCGGTCCTTCCGGCCTGGCGCTGGGTGGCGAGTACCGCAAAGAGAAATTCCACCAGGACTTCGAGCAGTTTGCCGGCGATATCCAGAGCCTCGGCATCGACCCGAACGGCAGCGTCGAAGGCGACCGCAGCGTGAAAGCCGCGTACGCCGAAATCAACGTGCCGGTGCTCGATAGCCTCGAACTGTCCGCCGCCGTGCGTCACGACAAATACAGCGACTTCGGCAGCACCACCAACCCGAAATACTCGTTCCGTTACCAGCCGTTGAAAGAGCTGGTGGTACGTGGTGCCTACAGCGAAGGTTTCCGTGCGCCGTCGCTGTACGAGCTCTATTCACCGCGCAGCATCACCTTCACCCAGGGCTACTACAACGACCCGGTGCTGTGTACCGGCGGCGTAGTGCAACCAGGCGGCAACGGCGGGCGCGATTGCGGTCAGCAGTTCCTCAACCAGATCGGCGGCAATGAGGATCTGGCGCCGGAGAAAGCCCGCAACGTCACCCTGGGCTTCGTTTATCAACCGGTGAACAACCTGTCGGTGGGCCTGGATTTCTGGTGGATTCACATTTCCAACCAGATCCAGCCGTTCCCGGAATCCACCGTGTTTGATCAGGCCGGTGCCTATCAGGACCGCTTCGTGCGCAATGCTGACGGCACGCTCAACTACATCGTCACTGGCAACGCCAACCTCGGCATCGTCGAAACCAACGGGGTCGACGTGTCGCTGGACTATCGCTTCCCGAATACGCCGTACGGCCAGTTCGGCCTGGGCCTGCAAGGCACCTATGTTGACGAGTACGACTTCCAGAGCACCATCAAAGGCCCGTTCACCGACAAGGTCGGCGACTTCCAGGGTGACGGCGTGATTGCCCGCTGGAAACACAACCTCACCGGCAGCTGGACCTTCGGCGCGGCGCGGGCGTCGCTGACCAACCGCTTCACCACCGGCTACAACGACTACGACCGCGACACCCACGCACGCGTGGCGTCGTATTCGGTGTGGGACCTGTCGGCCGGCTACACCTTCGACAAGGTGCTGGACGTCGATGCCGGGATGAAAAACGTGTTCGACCGCAACCCGCCGTTCTCCAACCAGGCCTACAACTTCCAGAGCGGCTATGACCCGCGCTACACCGACCCGCTGGGCCGTACCTTGTTTGCGCGCATGACGTACCACTTCTAAAGAACGAGCACCATAAAACCCTGTGGGAGCTGGCTTGCCAGCGATGGCGGTGTGTCAGTGAAGTAGATGGCGACTGACACGACGCCATCGCTGGCAAGCCAGCTCCCACAAGGGTTCCGTGACCATTCAGTGATTTTGGGGAGTGACTTCATGAGACTCATGCGCAACATGGCGGGCCTGCTGTTAAGCAGTGCGCTGCTATGCACCGGCACTTCGGCGCTGGCCGGCGGCAGTTATGCGCTGACGGTGTACGGCGAAGCGCCGAAGTATCCGGCGGGGTTCGAGCATTTCGACTTCGTCGATCCCAAGGCGCCCAAGGGCGGTTCGCTGAGCCGGGCGTCGATGGAAATCGGTCAGTACAACTACATCACCCCGTATGCCGATCAGGGCATTTCCGTGGTGCAGGTCAACGACTGGGTGTATGCGCCGCTGGCGTTTCGTTCGCTGGACGAGCCCTACACCGTTTACGGAATGGTCGCGCAACAAATGGAACGCGATCCCGAGGGACTCTGGGTACGCTTCACCCTCAATCCAAAGGCACGCTTCGCCGACGGCACGCCGATCACCGCCGAGGACGTGCGCTACACCTTCAACCTGCTGATGACCAAGGGCAGCCTCAGCTATCGCCAGCAATACGCCGACGTGCAGGACGTGCTGATCGAAGGCCCGCGGCAGGTGCGCTTCACTTTCAAGAACAATCTCAACCGCACGTTGGCACTGGACCTGGCGACGATGCGCGTGCTGCCCGAACACTGGTGGCAAACCCGCGACTTTGCCAATGGCGGCGGTTTCGAGCCGCCGCTGGGCAGCGGCCCGTACCGCGTGAGCAAGGTCGATACCGGGCGCAGCATCAGTTTCGAACGCGATCCGGACTGGTGGGGCAAAGACCTGCCGGTCAGTCGCGGCATGTACAACTTCGACACCCTGACGGTGAATTTTTACGGCGACACTGACGTCGCCCGTCAGTTGTTGCAGGCCGGCGCCTTCGACTACAACCGCGAATTTTCCTCGTCCGGTTATGTGGTCGGCTATGACAGCCCGGCATTGCGTGACGGTCGCTTGCAGCAGTCGATCCTTGCCCCGGACAAACCGACGGCGGCGCAGGGCTTCGTGTTCAACCTGCAAAACCCGATTTTCCAGGATCGTCGCGTGCGTCAGGCCATCAGCCTGCTGTGGGATTTCGAGTGGACTAACAAGCAGATGATGCGCGGCTTCTACGTGCGCCAGAACAACTTCTGGCCAAAGAGTGAAATGGCCGCCACCGCGCTACCTGATGCCGACGAGTTGAAGATCCTCGAACCGCTGCGCGGGCAGATCCCCGACGAGGTCTTCACCGAGGTCTATCAGGCACCGAAAACCGATGGCAGCGGCTACATCCGCGACAAGCAACTGCAAGCGTTGAAACTGCTCGCCGAGGCCGGCTGGACACCGCAACACAATAGGCTGGTCAACGCTGCCGGCGAGCCTTTGGAATTCACGTTTCTCGACGGTCAGGGCGGCTTCGACCGCATGCTGCTGCCGTTCAAGCGCACCCTCGCGCAGATCGGCATCACCCTGAATTTGCGCCGGATCGACTCGGCGCAATACATCAACCGCCTCAACGCCCGGGACTACGACATGATCGTCGCCGCTTTCCCGCGCAGCGGCGATCCGATCGTCTCTCCCGGCCGTGAGTTGTACAACCTGTACGCCTCGCAAAGTGCCACACAGGTCGGCAGTTCCAACTCAATGGTGCTGGCCAACCCGGCGGTCGATCGACTGATCGACGGGCTGGTCCAGGCCAACACTCGCGAAGCCATGGTGCATTACGCCCGCGCCCTCGACCGGGTGCTGCAATGGGGTTACTACATGATTCCCAACTACTACTCCAAAGGCACGCCGACGGTGTATCAGAACCGTTTCGGCATGCCGTCTGTGCAACCGGCATACGACGAAGGCCTCAACACCTGGTGGGAGGTCTCGGCCAAGCCGTTGACCACGCAACAGATGCACACCCGGCTCGCGGGGGGTCAGTGACATGCTGCGTTATCTGAGTAGGCGTTTGCTGCTGATCATCCCCACGCTGCTGTGCATTCTGGTGGTCAATTTCCTCATCGTGCAGGCCGCACCGGGTGGCCCGGTGGAACAAGCCATTGCGCGCCTGCAAGGCTTCGGCGGACACAGCATGGGCGGCGGTGGCGAAGTGGCCGCGACGGGCGGTGCCGGGCGCAGCAGCCGTGGCCTCGACCCGGCGCTGATCGAAGAAATCAAACACCACTACGGCTTCGACAAACCGATGCACGAACGCCTGTGGCTGATGCTGACAAACTACGCGCAACTGGATCTGGGCAGCAGTTTCTTTCGTGGCGCCAAGGTCACCGACCTGATCGCGCAGAAGTTACCGGTGTCGCTGTCGCTGGGCTTGTGTGCAACGTTGATCACCTACCTGATTTCGATCCCGCTGGGCATTCGCAAAGCAATCACCAACGGCAGCGCCTTCGATGTCTGGAGCAGCACGGCGATCATCATCGGCTACGCGATGCCGGCGTTTCTGTTCGCGATTCTGTTGATCGTGGTGTTTGCCGGTGGCAGTTACGTCAACTGGTTTCCGGTGCAGGGTCTGGTCTCGGACAACTTCGACAGCCTCAGCCCCCTCGGCAAAGTCGGCGATTACCTCTGGCATCTGGTATTGCCGGTGACGGCGCTGGTGATCGGCGGCTTCGCCACGCTGACCATCCTGACCAAAAACAGCTTCCTCAACGAAATCAGCCGCCAGTACGTGATCACTGCGCGGGCCAAGGGTTTGACCGAGCGCCGCGTGCTTTACGGCCATGTGTTTCGCAACGCGATGCTGCTGGTGGTGGCCGGTGTGCCGTCGGCGTTGATCGAGGTGTTTTTCGCCGGCTCCTTGCTGATCGAAACCATTTTCAACCTCGATGGCCTCGGGCGCATGAGCTACGAAGCGGCGGTGTCGCGCGATTATCCGGTGGTGTTCGGCGCGCTGTTTCTGTTCACCCTGTTCGGCCTGCTGATCAAGCTGATCGGCGACCTCTGCTACACCCTGCTCGACCCGCGCATCGACTTCTCGGCGAGGACTGCCTGATGTTCACACTTTCCCCTCTGGGCCAGCGCCGCATTGCGCAATTCAAGGCCAACCGGCGTGGACGCTGGTCGCTGTGGCTGTTTATCGGCCTGTGCCTGGTCTGCCTCGGCGGTGAGTTGATTGCCAATGACAAACCCTTGGTGATCCGCTATCACGACGCCTTCTATTTCCCGATTCTCAGCGATTACCTGGAAACCGATTTCGGCGGCGAACTGCCGTTCCAGCCGGATTACGCCAGCGCCTACGTACACCGGCTGATCGAGGATCAGGGCGGCTGGATGCTGTTCCCGCCGATTCCGTTCAGCTACGACACGGTCAACTACGACCTCGACGAGCCGGCACCGAGCCCGCCCTCGGCGAGCAACTGGCTGGGCACCGACGATCAGGCACGGGACGTCTTGGCGCGGGTGATTTTCGGCACACGGATTTCGATTCTGTTTGCGCTGATCCTCACCGGCATCAGTGCGCTGGTCGGCATCGTCGCCGGGGCATTGCAGGGTTATTACGGCGGTTGGGTCGACTTGCTCGGGCAGCGGCTATTGGAGATATGGTCGGGGCTACCGGTGCTGTATCTGTTGATCATCCTGTCCGGTTTCGTCTCGCCGAGTTTCTGGTGGTTGCTGGGGATCATGGCGCTGTTTTCCTGGCTGGCACTGGTGGATGTAGTGCGGGCCGAATTCCTTCGCGGGCGCAATCTGGAATACGTCAAAGCCGCGCGGGCCTTGGGCCTGACTGACACCGCACTGATGTGCCGGCACATTCTGCCCAACGCGATGACCTCCACCCTCACCTACCTGCCGTTCATTCTCACCGGCGCCATCGCCACCCTGACCGCACTGGATTTTCTCGGCTTCGGCATGCCGGCGGGCAGCGCATCGCTGGGCGAACTGATCGGCCAGGCCAAGCGCAATCTGCAAGCGCCATGGCTGGGGCTGACGGCGTTTTTCGCACTGGCGCTGATTCTTTCGTTGCTGGTGTTTATCGGTGAGGCCTGCCGTGACGCATTCGATCCCCGGAGCTGACATGAACGACAACCTGATTGAAATCCGCGACCTGCGCGTCGCCTTCGCCGGGCAGCAAGTGGTGCATGGTGTGAACCTCGATATTCGCCGTGGCGAATGCCTGGCACTGGTTGGCGAATCCGGCTCGGGCAAGTCGGTGACGGCGCATTCGATCCTGCGCTTGTTGCCGGGCAAAAGTGTCAGCAGCAGCGGCTCGATCCGCTACCACGGCATGGACTTGTTGCAGGCCAGCGAGCAGCAGATGCGCGGTTTGCGCGGCAACCGGATCGCGATGATTTTCCAGGAGCCGATGACTTCGCTGAACCCGCTGCACACCGTGGAAAAGCAGGTCAGCGAAGTGTTGGAAATTCACAAAGGCCTCAAGGGCCGCGCCGCTCGCGCACGGACGCTGGAGCTGCTGGAGCTGGTCGGTATTCGCCAGCCCCTGCAGCGCTTGAAAGCCTATCCGCATCAGCTCTCCGGCGGTCAGCGGCAACGGGTGATGATCGCCATGGCGCTGGCCAACGAGCCGCAGTTGTTGATCGCCGATGAACCGACCACGGCGCTCGACGTGACCGTGCAGCAGAAGATTCTCGAATTGCTGATCGAGCTGCAGCAGCGCCTCGGCATGTCGCTGTTGCTGATCAGCCACGACCTCAATCTGGTGCGGCGTATCGCTCAGCGGGTGTGCGTGATGCGCCATGGCGAGATCGTCGAACAGGCCGATTGCGCAGCGCTGTTTCGGGCGCCGCAGCATCCTTACAGTCGCTTGTTGATCGAGGCTGAACCCAGCGGTGCGCCGGTGCCGAGTGAGTACGAGCACAACTTGCTTGAGGTCGACGATCTGAAGGTCTGGTTCCCGTTGCCCAAAGGGTTGTTCAGTCGCCAGCAGGATTACATCAAAGCCGTGGATGGCGTGAGTTTCACCCTGCAACGCGGCAAGACCCTGGGCATTGTCGGTGAGTCGGGTTCCGGCAAGTCAACGCTGGGTCAGGCGATCCTGCGCCTGGTGGAATCGGAGGGCAGTATCCGTTTCGGCAACAAACAGCTGAGCCTGCTCAATCAACGCTTGATGCGACCGTTGCGGCGGCAGATTCAAGTGGTGTTCCAGGATCCGTTCGGCAGCCTCAGCCCTCGGATGTCGGTGCAGCAGATCATTGCCGAAGGCCTGCTGACCCACGGTATCGGCACTGCGGCCGAGCGCGAAGCGGCGGTGATTCGCGTGCTCGAGGAGGTCGGCCTCGACCCGGAAAGCCGCCATCGTTACCCCCACGAGTTTTCCGGTGGCCAGCGCCAGCGCATTTCCATCGCGCGCGCCTTGGTGCTGGAGCCGGCGCTGATTCTGCTCGATGAACCGACCTCGGCGCTGGATCGCACGGTGCAGAAGCAGGTGGTGGAATTATTGCGGCAATTGCAGATCAGGCATGGTCTGACCTATCTGTTCATCAGCCATGACCTGGCAGTGGTGCACGCACTGGCCCATGACTTGATCGTGATCAAGGACGGCAAGGTGGTTGAGCAAGGATCGTCGCGGGAGATCTTCGCCGCGCCGCAACATCCTTACACCCAGGAGTTGCTGAACGCCTCCGGCCTCAAACCCAATAAGGAACCCTGTGGGAGCTGGCTTGCCAGCGATTGCGGTGTATCAGAGAAAACGATATTGGCTGACACGACGCCATCGCTGGCAAGCCAGCTCCCACAGGTATAGAGGTGATCCAGAAAAATATTTTTTCAGCCACTGCATCCAAACGTCTCCGCCACGGGTAGTCCCTGTAACAGCCACTGATGGCTGCCAGCGATCTACCCTTTTCGGAGAACACACTGATGAACACCACACAGCTGATTTGCTTCACCGGTTTGCTCGCAGCCTCCGCCGGCACTTTCGCCCAAAGCGGCCTGCCGGACAGCATCAAAGTCCCGGATGGCCACAAAGTCGCAATGGAAACCACCGGCGTCGGCGAGATCACCTACGAATGCCGCGACAAGCCCAATGCCGCCGGGCAGACCGAGTGGACCTTTGTCGGCCCCAAAGCGGTGCTCAATGATCGCAGCGGCAAGCAAGTCGGCACCTACTTCGGCCCACCCGCCACCTGGCAGGCCAAGGACGGTTCGAAAGTCACCGGCACGCAATTGGCCGTGGCGCCGTCGAGTCCGGGCAACCTGCCTTATCAACTGGTCAAGGCCAACCCGGCCGAGGGCAAAGGCGCGATGAGCGGCGTCAGCTACATCCAGCGGGTCGCGCTCAAGGGTGGCGTGGCGCCGGGCAGTGAATGCACGGCGGCGAACAAGGGCAAGCAGGAAGTGGTGAAATATCAGGCGGATTACATCTTCTGGGCGGCGAACTGATTTTCTGACTCATCGCAAATCCCCTGTAGGAGTGAGCTTGCTCGCGACAGCGGAGTGTCAGCCAACACAGGCTTCACTGACGCACCGCTGTCGCGAGCAGGCTCACTCCTGCAAAAGGAAATGGAGTTGTGTGGATGTTTGCGGAATGTGAGCTAGATTGCACGACATGCCTTTAGCCGAATCCGTTTTCGATTACGAAGCCCGCCTCGCTGCCTGTGCCCGAGGCGAGCGTCTGGCCCTGCACGATTTGTATGTGCAGGAAGGCCCACGTCTGCTCGGTGTGGCCAAACGGCTGGTGCGCGACACGGCGCTGGCGGAGGACATTGTTCATGAAGCATTCATCAAGATCTGGAACGGCGCGGCAGGATTTGATCCGGCGCGTGGTTCGGCACGTGGCTGGATGTTCAGCGTGACCCGGCATCTGGCGCTGAATCTGTTACGTGATCAGGGCCGGGAAACGCCCTTTGACGAAGCTCACGAAGTGGCTGTGGATGAGGACGGTTTCGACGCCCACGCGCATTCGGCGCGCATCCACCGCTGTCTGGAACAACTGGAACCACAACGGCGCAGTTGCATCCTGCATGCCTACGTCGACGGCTACAGCCACGCGCAGATCGCCACCCGTCTCGACACGCCACTGGGCACCGTCAAAGCCTGGATCAAACGCAGCCTCAATGCGTTGCGGGAGTGCATGGGATGACCACTGAATCGGCGCGGCAACGTGATGAACTGGCCAGCGAATACGTGCTCGGCACCCTGTCAGCGCCGGAGCGCGAAGCGGTGCGACAGCGCTTGCGCAACGAGCCCGAACTGCAAGCCGCGGTGGATGCCTGGGAGCGACGATTGCTGGACCTGACGGACCTGGCCGGAACGCATCCGCCCTCGCCGCACTTGTGGCCACGCATCGAACGCAGTGTCGAGCGACTCTCGCGCAAGGCACCTGAGCCGGCGCGTCCTTCGTGGTGGAATCTGCTGCCGTTGTGGCGGAGTCTGAGCGCCGCCGGGCTGGCCGCGACGCTGATCCTGGGGACGTTGTTGGTGACCCAGACCGCGCCGAAACCAAGCTATCTGGTGGTACTGGTCGCCCCGCAGGACAAGGCGCCAGGCTGGGTGATCCAGGCGAACAATGCACGGGAGATCCAGTTGATTCCGCTGGGAGTGGTCGAAGTGCCGGCGGACAAGGCGCTGGAGTTCTGGACCAAAGCTGACGGCTGGCAAGGGCCGGTGTCGCTGGGGCTGGTCAAACCGGGGCAGGCATTGAAGGTGCCGCTGGACAAACTGCCGCCGCTGCAACCGAACCAGCTGTTCGAACTCACCCTCGAAGGCGCCAACGGCTCGCCGATCGGCAAACCGACCGGACCGATTCAGGCCATCGGCAGAGCCGTCAAAGTGCTTTGAGCACGCATCAACCGGCCTTGGCCATGCAGCGTTTGTAGCGCTCATCCACACGTTTGGCGAACCACGCGGTGGTCAGTTTGCGGGTGATTTTCGGGCTCTGCAGCACGATCCCCGGCAGCACGGCGCGCGGCAGGGTTTTGCCCTCGGCCTTGTCCGCCAGCTCAAACACCCGTTGATAGAGCTTCGTCTCCTCGAATTCCAGGGTCTGGCCTTTCTCCAGTTGATCGCGAATCGTCGGATTGCGCATGCCCAGCGACTTGCCGAGGGTGCGCACCGCCAGCTCGGTGCTGCCGGGCAGGATCGAGTCATAGCGGATCAGGTCGCCATCCAGCGCCAAGGGAATGCCCGAGGCACGGCTGACCGCGTTCTGGAACGCCGCATTACGGCTGGCGTACCACCCGGCATTGAAGTCGGCAAAGCGGTACAACGGCTCGCGATAACTCACCGGATAGCCGAGCAAATGCGCGATGCCGAAGTACATGCCGCCACGGCGGGTGAACACTTCGTGGCGGATCGTGCCGCTGACCGGGTACGGGTAGTCCTTGGCGTGCTGCTCGGCGAATTCGATGCTGACCTGCATCGGCCCGGCGGTGTGCACCGGGTTGAAGCCACCGAACAAGGTACGTCCCATCGGTACCATGCCGATGAAGTCGTCGAACACCGCACTCAAGTCTTTCTCGCTGCGCGCGGCGTTCAGGCGTTCGCTGTAGGTCTTGCCGGTGGGCGAACGCACCGCCAGCGCGGCGCTGACCAGCATTCCGGGGATGTGCGCCTTGCCGGCGCGGCGGTCGATCTCGTCACGGGCGATCTTGCCCAGGCCCGGCACCGTCGGGTCAACCTGAAAGGTCGATTCCTGCTCGGCCACTGCCAGGACCGAACACAGGTTTTGCGTGGTCGGACTGATGTTCTGCGCGGCGAACGCGGCATAAATATCGGTGGCCCAGCCCTGGCGGTCAGGCACTTTTGCCGGCATCAGCCGTACGATTTCGGCCTTCACTTCGGCGGGCGCACGCGGGGCAGGCTCACTGCTGCGCTGGCCCGCGCAACCGGCGAGCACCAGCAGTGCAGCGAGAGAGATCAGTAATCGAGGGCTGTACATAGTGCTCCTTGGCGTGCGTTGAGCCGGTTCACCATACGATCAAAGGTGTGGCGCAGGCTAGGACTGCCGCAACGAAACACTGTTCCCGTGAATATCGCGATCGTTGTAGCGAGGGCCCTGCAGCGCCACCGCTGCGGGGCCTTTTCCGTCTGGCTGAGAAACTGGCCGCGCCGCCCTGCTGATCCATACTTGCTGCACAGCCGAAGGAGGACAGGCCATGAACCGCAGCGACGTACTGATCATCGGCGCCGGCCCGACTGGCCTGGTGCTGGCCCTGTGGCTGAGCAAGCTCGGTGTGCGCGTGCGCATCCTCGACAAGACCTCCGCCCCTGGCACCACGTCCCGGGCGCTGGCGGTGCAGGCGCGAACCCTGGAGTTGTATCGTCAGCTGGACCTGGCCGACACCGTGGTACGCAAGGGCCATCGGGTGGCGGCGGCGAACTTCTGGGTCAACGGCAAACCGGTCGCGCAATTGCCGCTGAACCGTATTGGCGAAGGGCTGACACCCTACGCGTTCGTCGAAATCTTCCCCCAGGATGAACATGAACGGCTGCTGATCGAGCGCCTGGAAGATTACGGCGTCAGTGTCGAACGCAACACCACGCTGGAGAGCTTCGAGGAAACCAGCGACGGCCTCACCGCGCATTTGCGCTTGCCCGATGGCGAGCAGGAAATCTGTCAGGCCTGCTATCTGGCGGGCTGCGACGGCGCCCGTTCGGTGGTGCGCAAATCCCTCGACGCCGGTTTTCCTGGCGGCACGTATCAACAGATCTTCTACGTGGCAGACGTCAAGGCCAGCGGCCCGGCGATGAATGGCGAGCTGCACCTGGACCTGGATGAGGCGGACTTTCTCGCGGTGTTCCCGTTGGCTGGCGAAGGCCGCGCGCGGCTGATCGGCACGGTGCGCGACGAGCGTGCGGATCGCGCCGACACCCTGGCGTTTTCCGATGTCAGCAGCCGCGCCATCGAACACCTGAAAGTCCATATCGAGGACGTGCACTGGTTTTCCACCTACCGCGTGCATCACCGGGTGGCCGAACACTTTCGCAGCGCTCGCGCGTTCCTGCTCGGCGATGCCGCGCACGTGCACAGTCCGGCCGGTGGTCAGGGCATGAACACCGGCATCGGCGATGCGATCAATCTGGCGTGGAAACTCGCGGCGGTGCTCGGCGGCGGCGCCGAACCGGGCCTGCTCGACAGCTACGAAACCGAACGCATTGCCTTCGCCCGTCGACTGGTGTCGACCACCGACAAAGTGTTCAGCTTCGTCACCGCCGAGGGGCGCATGGCCGATCTGCTGCGCATGCGGGTGGCACCGTTTCTGATCCCGAAACTGGCGGCGTTCGAGGCCAGCCGCGAATTTCTCTTTCGCACTGTGTCGCAGGTCACCCTCAACTACCGCGGCATGCCGCTCAGCCAGGGCGTGGCCGGCCACGTGCACGGCGGCGATCGCCTGCCGTGGGCGCATGACGGTGAAGGCGATAATTACGAGCCGCTACGGCAGCCGTGCTGGCAGGTGCACGTGTACGGCGACACCAGCGACGAGATGATCGCCTGGTGCCACGCACACCATCTGCCGCTGCATGTGTTCGACTGGCGTCCGGCGTTTGAAACAGCGGGGTTGGGGCGTAACGGATTTTATCTGTTGCGCCCCGACACCTATGTGGCGATAGCGGACAACAGCGCCGATCCGAAGGTGATCGAACGCTATTTTCGCGATCACGGGATCCGGCCGTATTTCGCCTGCCCCTGACCCAAAAACACCCAAAAGCCAGCTCCCACAAGGGCACTTCGGTGTTTGTCAGATCCCGGCCAGCGCCAGATCCATCGCAAAGTAGGTGAAGATCAGATCCGCACCCGCTCGCTTGATGGCGCCGAGGCTTTCACGCACCACGCGGTCTTCGTCAATCGCCCCGGCCTGCGCGCCGAACTTGATCATCGCGTACTCGCCGCTGACCTGATACGCCGCCAGCGGCAGGTTCGAGGCCTGACGGATGTCGCGGATGATGTCCAGGTACGCACCGGCCGGTTTGACCATCAGTGCATCGGCGCCTTCCTGCTCGTCGAGCAGCGATTCGCGCAGGGCTTCGCGGCGGTTCATCGGGTTCATCTGGTAGCTTTTGCGATCGCCCTTCAGCGCGCTGCCACCGGCCTCGCGGAACGGGCCGTAGAGGGCCGAGGCGAATTTGGTCGAATAGGCCATGATCGGGATCTGCGTGAAGCCGGCCGCGTCGAGGGCCTGACGAATCGCCCGCACCTGACCGTCCATCGCCGCCGACGGCGCGATCACGTCAGCACCGGCGCGCGCGGCCGCCACTGCTTGTTTGCCGAGGTTGATCAAGGTCTGGTCGTTGTCCACTTCATGGTTGTGCAGCACGCCACAGTGGCCGTGATCGGTGTATTCGCAGAAGCAGGTATCGGACATCACAATCATGTCCGGCACGGCGTCCTTGGCAATGCGCGACATGCGCGAGACCAGGCCGTCTTCGCGCCAGGTGTCGCTGCCGTTACTGTCCAGATGGTGCGACACACCGAAGGTCATCACCGACTTGATCCCGGCACGGGCATAGCGCTCGATCTCGCTGGCCAGTTTGCGCTCGGGAATGCGCATCACCCCCGGCATACTCTTGATCGGCACGAAATCGTCGATGTCTTCTTCGACGAAAATCGGCAGTACCAGATCGTTCAGGCTGAATTCGGTTTCCTGGAACAGACTGCGCAGGCTCGCATTGCGGCGCAGACGGCGGGGACGTGCTTCGGGGAACTGACTGGACATGGGGCCTTTCCTGAAATCGGAAGATGAGACGAAAGTCGTAGGAGGCGAAGCTTATGCCTTGCGGCGGGCGGGGTACAAACCTGGATCAATCAAGAGTGCATTACCGGGGGCGTAATAATCCGTCAGCTTCACCCTGAAACCCTGTGGGAGCTGGCAAGCCAGCTCCCACAGAGTCGTGTGTCGATTACGACGGGATGGTCAGGCCTCGAATCACCGCCGGCCGGGCCAGGAAGCGCTCGAGCACGCGGGTGACGTTCGGGAAGTTCTGGATGCCGACCAGATCCCCGGCCTCATAGAACCCGATCAAGTTGCGCACCCACGGGAACGTTGCGATGTCGGCAATGGTGTAGCGCTCGCCCATGATCCAGTCGCGGCCTTCCAGCCGACCGTCGAGCACCTTGAGCAGGCGTGTGCTTTCGTCGACGTAGCGATCCCGGGGACGCTTGTCCTCGTAGTCCTTGCCGGCGAATTTGTTGAAGAAACCGAGCTGGCCGAACATCGGGCCGATGCCGCCCATCTGGAACATCAGCCACTGAATGGTTTCGTAACGCAGTGCGCCTTCCTGAGCCAGTAACTGGCCACTTTTGTCGGCCAGGTAAATCAGGATCGCCCCGGATTCAAACAACGGCAGCGGCTGGTCGCCGGGACCGTGAGGGTCGAGGATCGCCGGAATCTTGTTGTTCGGGTTCAACGACAGGAATTCGGCGGACAACTGGTCCTGGGTGTCAAAGCCGACGCGGTGCGGTTCGTACGGCAGGCCGATCTCTTCGAGCATGATCGAGACTTTGACGCCGTTGGGCGTTGGCAGGGAATAGAGCTGAATCCAGTCAGGGTACTGCGCGGGCCATTTCCGGGTGATCGGGAACGCGGACAGATCGGTCATGGGAAGCATCCAGTCACAATTTAAAGCCTGATCATAATGTAGGCGCGGCCACGGGCTGCGATGTTTTTGAGCGCGCGTGTGCAAAACAAAATCAAAAATTCGCCGCCGCCAGCCGATTCTGCACGAACCGTAACATCCCTCGTCTACGGTGCATGAACCAAACCGGCCTCAGGGACTCTGAGCTATGCCATTCGCAAAGGAAGCACGACACGACAGGGAAAACACCCGGAGCTGGGAGCCCGCGGTGGAACGGTTTGTCAGCCTCAACCGACATTGCTGAAGAATCCTTTATCCAATGACGAACCTCATGAGATTCGCCAAACGCTTCAACCATCGCGCGTACATGGCCCTGCCCTCCCTGCTGGCGGTCAGTGCGTTGTTCCTGTCGCTGGAATCGAGCCAGATTCGCGCGCAACCGGTGGACGGCACCCAGACGCTGGTGTTTCTGCGCCACGCGGAGAAGCCCGATGGCGGGCTCGGCCAGCTTAATTGCCAGGGCCTGAACCGTGCGATCGAGCTGTCGACGCTGCTGCCGGAAAAGTTCGGCAAGGCCGATTACGTGTTCGCCGCCGACCCGACGCGCAATGTCGAGGAAGGCGAGCTGGACAACTCCTACAGCTACATTCGGCCTCTGATGACCATCAGCCCCGCCGCCATCAAACTCGGCCTGCCGGTGAACATCGAGTTTTCGGCCAACGACACCAGCGACCTGGCCCGCGAACTGCTGGAGGACAAGTACCACAACTCGACGATCTACACCGCGTGGTCACACGGCTATTTGCCAGAGCTGATCAACAAGGTCGCCGGGAAAGCGCTGGGCGAGAAACAGAACATCACCGACGACTGGGCGGCCAACGATTTCGACTCGCTGTATGTGCTGACCCTGACCTGGCACAACGGCAAGGCCAGTCTGCAAAGCCACAGCTACAAGCAGGGGCTGGATCATGGCAAGCAAACCTGTCCGACCTGAATCTTGCTGATTCATGCGGGCCTCATCGCTGGCAAGCCGGCTCCCACAGGGTTCCAGGACGTACACAAATCTCATGTACATCCGCGATACCTGTGGGAGCTGGCTTGCCAGCGATGCGGCCGGCAAAAACGCTATGAATCTTTCTGATTCAAGCGCTCGCGAAGATACTCAAGCACCGCCCCGCGCTCCCCGGCAAACTCGATCCGCCCGCCCTTCTTCTCGCGCTGAAATACATACATCGGGTCGTAATACTCACGCAGCAAGCCTTCGATCCAGCCGCGATGCAAATCCACCGCCCCGCTACGCCCCTGCTCGGCCAGCGCGTCTTCCATCAGCATCAACATCCGCCGATGCCGCTCGCCACCCAGGCGCTTCTGCACGTTGTTCAGGCTGTCGAGCAACCGCTCGGAAAACAGCAAAAAACCGTCCTCGCCATGCACCGTGGCAAACTCCGCGGACAGGTCCACCACGTAATCGCGCAGGATCCGCTCTACGCGATGTTCAAAACGGTCCTCGAGCCAGACCATCGGGTACTGCTGCATGCCCTGATACAACGGCAGCGGCAAGGCGCAACTGCCGACCACCCGGCTCTCGTCCTCGAGCACGAACTGCTCGATCCCGGCGTCGCGTTTCTTGAGGATGTCGATGGCCAGACGGTTCTCGAAATCAATGTTCGACGGCTGCCCGGTAGCCCGTTTGCCAAAGCTTGAACCGCGATGGTTGGCGTGCCCCTCAAGGTCCAGACCATTGCGCAGTTGCACCAGCACTTCGGTCTTGCCGGTGCCGGTCATGCCGCCGAGCAAAACGAAATCACATTGATCGATGGCCTGCTCCAGGGTGTCGATCAGGAAGGTGCGCATTGCCTTGTAGCCACCGCCGACACGCGGATAGTCGATGCCGGCCTCGTCGTGCAGCCACTGTTGGGTGATCTGCGAACGCAAACCGCCTCGAAAACAATAGATAAGACCATCGGGGTGGGCCCGGGCAAAATCGGCCCAGGCTTGAATACGCTCGGCCTTGACCGCGCCGGACACCAGTTGATGGCCCAGTTCGATAGCAGCCTGCTGCCCATGCTGCTTGTAACAGGTGCCGATCTTCTGCCGCTCGATGTCATTCATCAGCGGCAGATTGATCACGCCGGGGAACGCGCCCTTGTGAAACTCGACTGGCGCGCGGGCGTCCATCAGCGGCCGGTCGTTGAGGAAAATGTCACGGTAGTCGGTGCAATCGCGGTGCATCAAATCACCTCGACTGCGTTCGTCTGTCGCTCAACCAGTTCGCCGATTGGCTCAAGGTTCAGGCCCAGTTCGGCGGCGACGGCGAGGAACTCGTTATTGCCCTCAGGCGTGACGGCAATCAACAGACCGCCGCTGGTTTGCGGGTCGCACAACAGCCGTTTGTGCAGTTCCTGCACGCGGCCGACCTTGCTTGAATAGCTGTCGAAGTTGCGCAACGTACCGCCGGGGACGCAGCCCTGATCGAGGTAATACTCAACGCTGTCCAGACGCGGCACGCGGTCGTAGGCGATGCGTGCGGTAAGCTGGCTACCGTCGGCCATTTCCACCAGGTGGCCGAGCAGGCCGAAACCGGTGACATCGGTCATCGCCGTCACGCCGGCGAGTTTGCCGAAGCGGCTGCCGGGTTTGTTCAGCGTGCACATCCAGTCGCGGGCCACGCCAACATCGCCAGGACGCAACTTGCCCTTTTTCTCGGCGGTGGTAAGGATGCCGATGCCCAGGGGTTTGGTCAGGTACAGCAGGCAACCGGCGGTGGCGGTGTCGTTGCGTTTCATATGACGCTTTTCCACCAGACCGGTGACGGCGAGGCCGAAGATCGGCTCCGGCGCATCAATCGAATGCCCGCCCGCCAGCGGAATGCCCGCTGCGTCGCACACCGCACGGCCGCCACGAATCACTTCACGCGCCACTTCCGGGGCCAGCACATTGACCGGCCAACCGAGGATCGCAATCGCCATCAACGGATCACCGCCCATCGCGTAGATGTCGCTGATTGCATTGGTCGCCGCGATGCGGCCGAAATCGAACGGGTCGTCGACGATCGGCATAAAGAAGTCCGTGGTCGACACCACACCGCGCTCGGCATCAATCTCGTACACGGCCGCATCATCGCGCGAGGCATTGCCCACCCACAGTTTCGGATCGAGGTTCTGCGCCCCGCTGCCGGCCAGAATCACCTCCAGCACCTGCGGGGAAATCTTGCAGCCGCAACCGGCGCCGTGGCTGTATTGGGTCAGACGAATCGGCTCGCTCATCAGGGGAGTCTCTGGCAATGGATGGGGCGGATTCTAGCAGAGCGCGGGCGGGCAGATTTTTGCGCTGGATGACAGGGCCTCTTCGCAAGCTCGCTCGCAACAGCTATCGGCCGCTCCCCGCAAACCCAAGGCCGGCCCCAAACAACCTCGCCATTGTGCCCAGCAAAAAAAAACCGCCCTCGCGGGCGGCTGAAAGTGCTTCGACCCTAAACCTGAATCAGAAGCTTTGACTGAAGCTGATATTGAAGGCGCTGTCGTTGTTGTCGCTCGACACCTGGCCCGAGTAGCCGATACCCAGCTTGCCGGTCGGGGTGACCTGGAAGTCGATGCCGGCTTCGAGCAAGGCGCTGTCCTTGGCGATCGGCACGCCCTGGGTGCTGAACGAGGCGCCGCCGTCGATGAAGCTCAGGTCGGCGTCAGGCTTGGTGTCGCCGTACGCATGGCGCCAGCCGATGGCTGCGCGGGGCGTCAACTGGCTGCCGTTGGCCAGGGTCACCAGTCTGCCGACGCGCACCCCGAGGGTCGAGTAGGTGATGTCCTGATCGGCGTCGGCCTTCAGGCGCCCCACTCCGCCTTTTTCCCTGGCGGTATCGCTGTCGTAGTTGACGTAGGCCAGCCCGGCGAACGGCTCGATGGCCACTCCCGCCGCGCTGATCGCGTACCCCACTTCACCGAACACCTGTGCGCTGCGCGCGTCGTAATCCGCCTTCAGGCGGTCGTTGTAGCTGCCGACGCTGACATCGCGTTTGCTCTCGATGCTGTGCCAGCTGTATGCCGCGCCGAGGCGCACGGCCAAGGCATCGAACTGCGAGTTCAGATAGCCGGCCAGGTGGTAGCTGTCGACCTTGGCATCGGAGTTGCGATCATGCGCGTTGAGGTTGCTGCGGGTGTAACCGGCGGCCATCCCGGCACGCCAGGTGTCGTCCAGCGCCTTGTCGGTGCCGAGCATGAAACCGCCAAGGTTGCGATCGACTTTCGCCGTGTTGCTGTCGCCGCCCATGTCCCCCCAGGCACCGATGGCCCGAATCCAGCCGACCATTTCCCCGTGACAGCCGTTGCTGCTCAGCTGGGTGTCGCTCGGTGCCAGCGTCCGGCGTGGATCGTCCGAGGCGCTGCACGACGGCTGGCGCATGCGGTCATTGACCGCCTCACGGATGAAGCGCGAATCCTCAAGCATGGCGCTGGCCGTGCTGGCGTGGATTTCCCCGGACAGACTGTCGAACGCGTTACGCGCACCGGCCACGCTGAGGTTGACGATCTGATTCTGCAGGGCCGCCCCCGCCGGGCCGTTAAGGGTGAGTGCCGTGGCGGTGGCGCGCTGGTTACCCGTGGCGGCGACGTCGGCGAACGAGTTGCCGTTGCGGCTGACGGCCAGGGTGACCGAGTCGGCACCATAGATCAGCGAGCTGTCGAGGAACGCATACTGCGGCAGATCGGCTGTACTGAAGGTGCCGGTCACGCCGCCACCTGCGGTGATCAGTGAGTATCTGGTGTTACCGGTGAACGGCGCGAGGCTGTTGACCACCAGCCCGCCACCGAGGGCGGCCGTGCCCCCCACCGCCAGCGGCGTGGCGGTCGGCGAACTGACCGTCAACGCCAAGACACCATCCGCCGCGTTGCTCAGGTTACCGGCCACACTCAAGGTGCCGTCGGCGCCACCGGAAGCCACTACACCGTGGTTGACCACCGAGCCAACGCTGCCGTTGCCGCTCAAGCCCGCACCGTTGGCGACAGTGACCTGTCCGCCCAGCGAGGCCCGGGCCGCACGGTTGCCGACTTGCAGCACGCCCTGATCGACCGCAACCGTGCCAGTGAACGGTTGATCACCGGTCAACAACAAGGTGCCGGCGCCACGTTTGGCCAGCGCTCCGGCGCCCTTGATGGCGCCATTGAACCGGCCATCGGTGTTCTGCAGGAACACCAGTGAGGCGTTGTTGGTGATGTTGCCTTGCAAGCTGGTGGTGTTACCGACCAGCGTACCGCCACTGACCGTGGTACCACCGCTGTAGGTGTTGGCAGCGCTCAGCAGCAATGTGCCGGCGTCGAGTTTTTCGATGCCGCCGGTGCCGATCAGCGGCACGTCGATTTCGGCACTGCCGCCGGCATTTACCCGGATCGGCGCTGGCGTGCCGCCGGGGCCGTTGACCGGAGTCAGTGTATCGCCGGCATTCGGAACCAGGCTGTAGCCACCGACGAGGAACTGCAGGCCGGTGAAGTTCTGATTGCCCTGCACTGTGACCGTGCCGCCCTGCCCGCCGAATACGGCGAACTGACCGTTGGCAGCCAACGCTTGCGTGCCGCTCGGATCGGTCCAGTTGGTCGCCGGGCCCCACACGCCACTGCCGCCGCCGATGCTGCCGTCAGGGTTGGTGGTGCCGCCGTTCCAGAACTGCACTTCACCCGGCGTGCCCTGCACCAGCAGGTTGACCTGATTGGCAATCGCCGTTTGCAGGGTCAGGTTGGCCGCCGACACCGGCAGGCTGCCGTAGATCAGGCCGTTGTCGGTCAGGCTACCGCCGTAGCTGAAGAGTTGGTAGACCCCAGTGCCGAAACCGCCAGCGTTGCTGATGTTCAGCGTGCCGTCGAGGGTCAGGTTGCCGGCGACGTTGACCACGGTGGTCGAACTGCTGGCCGAGCCAAGGCTGAAGTCCAGATTGCTGCCCGAGGACAACGCCAGCGCGCCGATCGACAACGGCGTGGCGGTACCACCACCGGTCAGCGTTGCGCCGCTGGCCAGTTGCACGTTACCGCCCAGTTGCCCGCTGCCGCCGACTTTCGCGCCGCTGGCGACGTTGACGTTGGCGCTGTTGAGCACACCGTTGACGATCAGGTTGCCGGCCTGCACCGAGGTGTCGCCGGTGAAGGTGTTGTTGCCGCTGAGCAGCAACTGGCCAGTGCCGGTTTTGTTCAGCGTACCGCTGCCGGTGAGGTTGCCGGTGTAGCTGCCGTCGGCGTTCTGCGCGAAGGTCAGCGCCGCGTTGTTGACGATCGCGCCTTGCAGGCTGCTGGTGTCGCCAGTGGTGCTGCCGCCGTTCAGCGTGGTGCCGCCGCTGTAGGTGTTGGCACCGCTGAGCAGCAAGTCGCCGCTGCCGTTTTTCACCAGGCTGCCGGTGCCGGTGATGGCGCCGAGCAGCGTGGTGTTCTGGTTGCCGGCCAGGGTCAGTTGCGCACCGAGGTTGACCGCGTTGGCCAGTTGCAGCGCCGAGCTGCTGTCGAGGGTGCCGTTGCCGGTCACGCTCAGGGCGCCGCTGCTGATTGCGCTGTTGTTGCCCAGCACCAGCGTGCCGCCAGCCAGTTGCGTGCCGCCGCTGTAGGTGTTGCTGCCGTTGACGGTCAGGCTCGACGTGCCGGACTTGATCAGGCTGCCGGCACCGCTGACGACACCGTCGAGGGTCAAGGCGTTGCTGCCGGCGACGGTCAGGCCGCCATTGAGCAGCACGTTGTTGGCGAGGCTGATCGCCGCATTGCTGTCCAGTGCGGTGCCGTCCGCTGCGGTCAGCACACCCGTGCCGAGCGCGGCGTTGTTGCCGACAACGATCTTGCCGCCATTCAGCGCAGTACCGCCGGTGTAGCCGTTGGCGGCGTTGAGCACCAGCGTGCCGCTGTCGTATTTGCCGAGGGTGCCGGTGCCGTTGAGCGCCACGCCGAGGGTTGCGGTGGCGTTCGGATCGACGCGCACCGAAGCATTGCCCATCGAGCCGTTGACCAGGTTCAGCGAACCCGCCGTGCCGTTCTGCAGGCTGTAGCCGTCGGTGACGAACTGCATGCCGGTGATGGTTTGCGCGCCGTTGACCGTCACCGTGCCCGCCGTGCCCTGGAATACCGCGAAGTTATTGGTCCAGGCCTGATTGGTGGTGCCGTTGACGTCAGTCCAGTTGGTGGTGCCGGAACCCCAGGTGCCGCTGCCGCCCTCCACCGAGCCGTTGGCCACCAGTTGGTTGCCGTCCCAGAACTGCACGGTGACGCCCGGCGCAGTGACCAGCAGGTTGATCTGGTTGGCCAGCGCGGTCTGCAGAGTCAGGTCACCGGGGGTGACGCTGCCCGGCACCGTACCGATCAGCAGGCCGTTGTCGGTCAGGCCACCGGTGTAGTTGATCAGGCGATACACGCCGCTGCCAAAACCGCCGATGTCGCTGACGTTGAGGGTGCCGTCCAGGGTCAGGTTGCCGCCGACGTTGACCAGCGCAGTGCCGCCACCGCCGACCGGAGCGCCGAGGCCGACGTCGAAGTTCGAGTTGCCGCTGAACATCAGCGAATTCACCGACAAGGTGCTGCCGGTCGCGCCCGCCAGATGCCCGCCATCGGCTACCGTCACCGCACCGGTCAAGGTGCCGCTGCCGCCGAGGGTGCCACCGTTGTTGACCAGCACGTTGCCGCTGGCCAGCGAACCGTTGACCTGCAAGGTGCCGGCGTTGACGTTGGTGTCGCCGGTCAGGTCGCTGATGCCGCTGAGGGTCAGCGTGCCAGTGCCAAGCTTGCTCAGCCCGCCGTCGCCGCTGAGGACACCGGCGAAGGTGCTGCTGACGTTGTTGCCGCCAAGGCTCAAGGTGTTGCCGGTGCCGACCAGCGCCGTGCCGCTGCCGGTGAGGCTGGCGAGACTGCCCGAAGCGCCGAGGTTGAGTGCCGCGCCGCCAGCCAGATTGACCGAAGCGTTGTTGCCCAGGGCATTGGCGCTGAGGGTGGTAAGGCTGCCGGACAGCACATCGAAAATGCCGCTGAAGGTGTTGTTGCCGGACAGGGTCACGTCGGCCAGACCGTTCTTGGTCAGGGTGCCCGCCCCGGCAATCACGCCGCCGAGGGTCAGGTTGTTGTTGCCGGCCAGGCTCAGGTTGGCATTGAGGTTGACGTTGTTCGCCAGCACCAGCGGCGCGCTGCTGTCGAGGCTCGAGGCGCCGGCCACGGTCAGTGCGCCGCTGCCGAGCGCAGCACCTGTGCCGAGGGTCAGCGTACCGGCGTTCAGCGTGGTGCCACCGGTGTAAGTGTTGATGCCGTTGAGCGTCAGGTTCGACGCGCCGTTCTTGATCAGCCCGCCCGCACCGCTGACCACGCCAGCGAGGCTCAAGTTGTTGCTGCCGGTGTTGCTCAGGTTGGCGTTGAGCACCACGTTGTTGCCCAGACTCACGGCGCTACTGCTGTCGAGCGCCGAGGCGCCCGCCACGCTCAGGTTGCCCAGCCCCAGCGCCGAGTTGCTGCCGGCAGTCAGGGTACCGGCGTTCAGCGCGATGCCGCCAAGGAAGTTGTTATTGCCACTCAGGGTCAGGTTGGCCGCACCGTTCTTGCTCAGGCTGCCGGCGCCGTTGACCGTACCCGCCAGCGTCAGGTCCGCCGTGCCGCCGATGCCCAGGTTGCCGGCGAGGTTGACCGCGTTGTTCAGCGAAACCGCAGTGCTCGCATCGAGGCTGGTGCCCGCGGCGGCGTTCAGCGTGCCAGAGCCCAGTGCCGAGTTCGACGCCAGAATCAACCCGCCGGCGTTCAACGCTACCGGGCCAAGAAAGGCGTTGTTGCCGCCGAGGGTCAGGTTGGCCGCGCCGTTTTTGATCAATCCGCCAGTGCCGCCAATCACCCCGTTGAGCGCCAGTGCATTGCTGCCGACCACGGTCAGGTTGCCGTTGAGCGTCGCGGCATTGCCGAGGGTCACGGCCGTGTTGCTGTCCAGTTGGGTGCCGGCGTTGGCGGTCAGCGTACCGCTGCCCAGCGCGGTGTTGCTGCCGACGATGATCTTGCCGCCGTCCAGTTGCGTGCCACCGCTGTAAGTGTTGGCGCCATTGAGTACCAGGGTGCCGGCATCGAGTTTGTTGAGGATGCCGCTGCCATCAATATTGACGCCGACAGTGGCGGTCACGCCCGGATCGACGCGCACCGCCGTAGTCCCGCCGGTGCCGTTGACGGCGGTCAGTTGCCCTGCCGCGCCGTTGACCAGGTTGTAGCCATCCGTGATGAACTGCAGTCCGGTGAACGATTGCGTGCCATTCACCGTCACCGTACCGGCGGTGCCCTGGAATACCGCGAAGTCACTGGCCCACGGTTGGTTGACCAGCCCGTTGGCATCGGTCCAGTTGGTGCCGACCGCGTTCCAAGTGCCGCTGCCACCGTCGACCAGGCCGTTGGCGATGGTCTGGCTGCCGTCCCAGTAACGGATGTTGCTGTTGGGTGCCGACACTTGAATGTTGATCTGATTGGCCACCCCGGTTTGCACCACCAGATCGCCCAGCGCATAACCGACCGGCACGCTGGCCACGTCCAGACCGAGGTTGCTCAGGCTGCCGGTGTAGTTGAACAGGCGATACACGCCGACGCCGAACCCACCGGCATCGGTGACGTTGAGATTGCCGTCGAGGGTCAGGTTGCCACCGATGTTCATCAGCGAGGCGGTCGACGGTGTACCCAGCGCCACATCGACGTTGCTGCCGGCCCCGAGGGTCAGCGCACTCGCCGACAAGGTGTTGCCCGACGACAGCGCCAGATGCCCGCCGTTGTTGATGTTCACCGCGCCGAGCGCCGAGCCGGTACCGGTCAGGGTGCCGCCGGTATTGACGTTGAGTTGCGCGCTGGCCAGCGAACCGCTGAGGTTCACGGTGCCGCCATTGATCGCGGTGTTGCCGGTGACGCCGTTGATTCCAGTGAGATTCAACGTGCCGGTGCCGATTTTGGTCAGGCCACCGCTGCCGCTGAGATCACCATCAAACGTGCTGGTGAGGTTGCCGCCACCGACGGTCAAGGTGTTGCTGCCGGTCAGTTGCACACTGCCGCTGCCGGTCAGCGCACCGAGGCTGGCATCGCTGCCCAGATTCAGGCTGGCGCCGGCGCTGATGTTCACGCCAGAGGTATTGCCCAGTGCCCCGCTGTTGAGGGTGGTGACGCTGCCGGAGACGATATTCAGTGCACCGCTGAAGGTGTTGCTGCCGGCCAGCGTCAAGTCAGACAGACCGTTTTTGGTCAGGCTGCCGGCGCCGTCGATGATGCCGTTGAGGGCCAGGTCGTTGTTGCCTGCCACGGTCAGTCCGGCATTCAGGGTGATCGCGTTGCCGATGCCGAACGAGGCGCTGTTGTCGAGGGTCGCCGCACCGCCGACGGTCAAACCGCCGCTGCCCAGACCGTTGGCATTGCCCAGGGTCAGGGTGCCGGCGTTGAGCGTGGTGCCGCCGCTGAAGGTGTTGTTGCCGTTGAGCGTCAGGTTGGCCGCGCCGTTCTTGATCAATGGGCCGGTGCCGCTGGTGATGCCACCGAGGGTCAGATTCTGCGTACCGCCCACGGTCAGCGCGGCATTCAGGGCGACGTTGTTGTTGAGGCTGACCAGCGGCGAATTGCTGTCCAGCGTCGCCGCGCCAGCCACGGTCAGGGCCCCGGAACCCAACGCCGAACTGTTGCCGACAGTCACGGTACCGGCATTCAGCGTGGTGCCGCCGAGGTAGTTGTTGGCCGCGTTGAGAATCAGGTTGGCCGTGCCGTTTTTCACCAGACTGCCAGCGCCGCTGACCAGACCGGTCAGGGTCAGGTCGGCCGTGCCGCCGACGTTCAGCGCGCCGGCCAGGCTCACCGCGTTGTTCAGGCTGACCACCGTGTTGGCGTCCAGCGTGGTGTTGGCCGCCGCGTTCAACGAACCGGCGCCCAGCGCGCCGTTAGCGCCGACAATCAGTGTGCCGGCATTCAGCGCGGTGTTGCCGAAATAGGTGTTGGCGCCGTTGAGGGTCAGGTCGGCCGCGCCGTTCTTGATCAGGCCACCGATGCCCGCGACCACACCGCCGAGGGTCAGCGCATTGCTGCCGCCGACGGTCAGGGTGCCGCCGAGGTTGACGTTGTTGACCAGCGTCGCCGCCGTGCCGGCATCCAGCGTGGTGCCGTTCGAGGCGTTCAGAGCGCCCGTCCCCAGCGCAGTGCTGGAACCGACGATCAGCGAACCGGCGGTCAGCGCCGTGGTGCCGGTGTAGGTGTTGTTGCCGTTGAGGGTCAGGCTCGACGCGCCGTTCTTGATCAGGCCGTTGCTGCCACTGATGACCCCGCCGAGGGTCAGCGCGTTGGCGCCACCAGCGGTGAGGTTGGCGTTGAGGGTGATCGCATTGTTCAACGTCACCGCCGAACTGCTGTTGAGGGTGCCCGCCCCGGCCACGGTCAGTGCGCCGGTACCGAGTGCCGCGCCGTCGCCGACGGTCAGGCTGCCGGCGTTCAGCGTGGTGCCGCCGCTGAACGTGTTGGCGCCGCTGAGGGTCAGGTTGGCCGTGCCATTTTTGATCAACTGACCGGCACCGTTGACCAAACCGGACAGGGTCAGGCCACTGCTGCCACCGATGGTCAGGGCACTGCTGTTGAGGTTGATGGTGTTGTTCAGGTTGACGGCGGTGTTGCTGTCAAGCGTTGCCGTATCGGTGACCGACAAGGCGCCAGTGCCCAGCGCCGCAGCGTTGCCTGCGGTGAGGGTGCCGGCCGCCAGCGTGGTGCCGCCGGTAAAGGTGTTGGCGCCGTTGAGCACCAGGTTGGTGAACCCGCGTTTGGTCAGTCCGCCACCGCCGCTGACGACGCCGCTGAGGGTCAGATTGGCGCTGCCGCCGATGTCCAGATTGCCGCCGAGGTTGATCGCGTTGGTCAGCGCCACCGCGGTGCTGGTATCGAGGGTGGTGCCCGCCGCAGTGGTCAATGCACCGGTGCCCAGCGCGGTGTTGGAGCCGACAATCAGCGTGCCGGCATTCAGCGCAGTGCCGCCGACGAAGGTGTTGTTGCCGCTGAGGGTCAGGCTCGCGGTGCCGTTCTTGATCAGGTTGCCGGCGCCACTGACGACGCCGCTCAGGCCCAATGCCTGCGTGCCGCCGATGGTCAAATCCGCCGCCAGCGCGACGGCATTGGCCAGAGTCACCGCCGTGGTGGCATCCAGCGTAGTGCCTGCGGCCGCGTTCAACGCGCCAGTGCCCAGCGCAGTGTTGCTGCCGACGAACAGGCTGCCGGCGTTGAGGAGCGTGTTGCCGGCGTTGGTGTTGTTGCCGCTCAGAGTCAGGCTGGCGCTGCCGGATTTGGTGATGCCGCCAGTGCCGCTCAACACGCCGCCGAGGGTCAGGGCGTTGCTGCCGAGCACGTTGAGTGCGCCGGTCATCGCGATGTTGTTGGCCAGGGTGACGTTGGCGGTGCTGTCCAGGTTTGTGCCGGCGGCGGTGTTCAGCGCGCCACTGCCCAGCGCGTCGTTGTTGGTCACCAGCAGGCTGCCGGCGCTCAGGGTGGTAGTGCCGCTGTAACCGCTGTTGGCGCCGCTGAGGGTCAGGCTGCCAGTGCCGGTCTTGGTCAGGCCGCTGCTGCCGGTGATCAGGCCGCCGAGCGTCAATGCGCCGGTGCCGCTGGTCGTCAATGTGCCGCCGAGGCTGATGGCGTTGTTCAGATTGATCGTGCCGGGCGCGCTCAAGGTTGTCGCGCCGGTGACGTTGAGGGTGCCGGTGCTCAGCGCCAGGTTGTTGCCCAACTGCACGGTGCCGCCGTTGAGCGTGGTGTTGCCCAGGTAGGTGTTGGCGGCGCTGAGGCTCAGTTGCCCGGAACCGACTTTGGTCAGACCGCCGCTGCCGGAGATCACGCCGCTCAGGGTGGTGGCGTTGGTGCCTTGCACAGTCACGCCCCCGGCGCCGAGGGAGATCAGGTTGCTGACGTTCAAGCCGGCATTGCTGGCCTGCAGGATCCCGCCATTGGAGGTGAGGACACCGCTGCCGAACGTGGCGTTGTTGTTGAACTGGGCGACACCGCCATTGAGCGTGGTCGCTCCGCTGACCAGTGGCCCCTGCAAGGTCCAGGTGCCGCTGTTGATGGTCAGGTTGTTGAAGTTGACGTAGTTGGCGCTCGACGCCGTGCCGACGCCGGTTGTGCCGCCGCCGACGCCGATCGGGTTCTGCAGGATCAGGCTGTTGGTGCCGCCCGCGCCACCATCGACGGTCCCGGTCGGGGCGAAAGTCAGGTTGATGCCGATCAGTCCGCCGAGGCCGACGCTGATTTGCACGCCGTCACCGACACTGACCGACGAGCCGGTGATCGCCGTGAAGGTGTTGGTACTGCTCGCGCCCATCGACACGCCGCCGGTGATGGCGCCGGCGTTGGTGAAGGTGTTGCCCGCCGCCGAGGTCTCGAAGGCGATCCGGCCGTTGATGGTACCGGTGCTGCTGTTGGTCATGTTGACCTGCGAACCGCCATACACGCCGACCACCGGGGTGTCGGCCAGGGTGATGCCGCCGATCGAGAGCCCGGTCGAGGTGATGGTGCCGTTGTTGGTGATGGTAGTGGTGCCGGCTGAGGCGTTGTTCACCGCGATGCCCAGGCCGTCGATGCTGGTCAGGTTAAGCCCGAGCAACATGCCGGTGCCGCGGATGATCCCGCTGGCGTTGTTGAGCACGCTGACCGTGCTGGTTGCGCCTGAGCCGATGAAGGCACCGCCGCTCAACACCGAGACCAGACCGAGCAGCGCCGGGTCGATCGTGCCGGAGTTGTTCAGAGTGATGTTGACCCCGGTCAGGTCCATCACATGGCCGCCGAGGGTCGCGTTCATTTGCGCGCTGGAGTTGACGTTGACCGTCAGGCCACTGGTGGCGCTGGAAAAGTTGTTGAGAAATAGCGGCAGAGTCGGCACACCGCTACAAGTCACGGTGGAACCGGCCGTGGAGCAGGTGGCCAATGCAGGTGCGCTGACACCGCCAAATAACAACCCGGCAACGCTCAGGTGCACAGCAAGAGAAAGAGGGGAAAAACGCGAAACGAGGGCGACACCGAACCTTGCTTCCACGGGCAACTACTCCTTGTCGTGGCCAATTTCTTCCTTGAAAGCGTGCAAAGCCGCGCTTATTCCACACGCGAATCAAGACTGCGACGGTCATCACAAAACCGCTGATTGGGGACAACGCTAGTAGACGCCCCGCGATGGAGCACGGATTAAATGGTGTTAATACTTTAATACTAGGGCCTTCTAAACCGCGGGTTTCGGCCAGCAAACACTAGCTCTGATCGCCCAACGAACCCTGCAGGAGTGAGCCTGCTCGCGATGGCGTCGTGTCAGATCACTCGATTTTGTCTGATACGCCGCCATTGCGAGCAGGCCCAAGCCTACAAGGGGAACGCGGTGTGGCCGGGAGACTTGGTACGCCTTGTGCAAACGTTTGCGACCTGCCTGTAACGGCTTTTTCGTAACAAAACCATACAGGCCCGCAGAACCCGGGCCTCGATCCGCAAAAAAGGACTTTGAATGCACGCTGCTTCCCCGCTTCGCGCCCCGTTTGCGCGCACGTTTGCTGTTTCCCTGCTACTGGCCGGCGTTACCGGAGTTCTCAGCCACAGCGCTGTCGCTCAGCCGGCCTTGCCCGAAGAATCCGCCCAGGGCGAAACCCTCAGCCCCGAAGCCAGCCCGCCCAAGGAAGGTGCGTACTTGTCGGACTGGTACAACCAGGACCTGACCCTGATCGGCAGCAAGGACATCAGTTTCGGTCCGCAACCGGCTGACGATATCTATCTGGAGTACGAGTACTTCGGGCGTAAAGGGCCGTTCGAGCTTTACGGCTACGTCGACATCCCGAAGATCTTCAACATCGGCAACAGCCACGACAAAGGGGTGTGGGACCACGGTTCACCGGTGTTCATGGAACACGAACCGCGCATCTCCATCGACTACCTCGCCGGGCGCAGCCTCGCTATCGGCCCGTTCAAGGAATGGTATGTAGCGTTCGACTGGATCTACGACCACGGCAGCCGCAAGGAGAACCGCGCCAACACCCTCTACAGTGGCTTCGGCACCGACATCGACACCCACTCACGGGTCAACCTGTCGGCCAACCTCTACGGGCGCTACCAGTGGGAAAACTACGGCGCGAGCAACGAGTATTCGTGGGACGGCTACCGCGCGCAGCTCAAGTACATCGTGCCCATCGACACATTCAGCAACGGCGCGTCGCTGACCTACATCGGCTTCACCAACTTTGATTTCGGCTCGGACCTGCACAAGGACAACCCGGCGCGTACCGCCAACGCCACGGTGGCGACCAACGTGTTGCTGTACTCCTTCACCCACCTGCGCTTCACCCTCGTCGGCCGTTACTTCCATAACGGCGGTAACTGGGAGGATGGCAGCGAGCTGAACTTCGGCGACGGCAATTTCCGCGCGCGTTCCAACGGTTGGGGTTACTACGCCGGCATCGGTTACCAGTTCTGAATTGAGGAGATATTCATGCAAGCAATGATGCGTTTGACCCTGGCCGCTGCGGCCCTGCTCTCTTCCTCCACCTGGGCGGCAGAGGCGCCGATCCAGCCGAAAGTCGTGCTGATCACCATGTTCGCCCCCGAGGCACAGAACTGGATCGAGCGCCTGAATCTCAAGCAGGAAATCCGTGTACCGGGCCTGTCCGCCGAGTACCCGACCATCCGCTGCAACGCTCAGCAGGTGTGCCTGCTGACCACCGGCATGGGCCAGACCAACGCCGCCGCCTCGACCCTGGCACTGGCCCTGTCGCCGAAATTCGACCTGCGCAAAAGTTATTTCCTGATCGCCGGGATTGCCGGCATCAGCCCCAAGCACGGGACCATCGGCACCGCCGCGTGGGCGCATTACCTGGTGGAGTTCGGCACGCAGTGGGAACTGGACTCTCGCGACGCACCGTCGAGCTGGCCAACCGGTTATCTGGGCATCAACACCAAAGGCCCGAACGAAAAACCGCCGCTGGACTACAAGACCGAAGTCTTCGAACTCAACCCGAAACTGCAGGCCAAGGCCTTTGCGCTGAGCCACCAGGTCGCGCTGAGCGAGAGCAAGGAATCGGCGGCGTGGCGCCGGAAATACCCGTCAGCTCCGGCCAACCAGCCGCCCGTCGTCACCCGTTGCGACACGCTGGCAGGCAACACCTGGTTCTCCGGCACTCGCCTGAGCGAACGCGCCGAGGTCTGGACCAGGCTGCTGACCGACAACAAGGGCGAATACTGCACCACGCAACAGGAAGACAACTCGACCTATGAGGCTTTGTTGCGCGCCAGCCGTGAAGGCCTGGTGGATGTGCAGCGCCTCGCGGTGGTGCGCGCCGGCTCCGACTTCGACCGTCCTGCTCCGGGCGGCAGCGAAGTGGACAATTTGCTGAAGTACGCCGATCAGGGCGGCTTCGTGCCGGCGCTGGAAAACCTCTATCGGGCAGGCAATCCGCTGGTGCAGGACATCCTGAAAAACTGGTCGGCGTGGGAAAACGGCGTGCCGCACTCCTGACCCCACCAAAGCACCTTTTGGGAGCTGGCTTGCCAGCGATGGCATTAGAGCAGTCAACATCTTCATCGACTGTTCCACCGCTATCGCTGGCAAGCCAGCTCCCACAGGTTATGCGGTGTTGGTGAGATCAAGGGATGAGGATAATCTTATCGCCGCTGCCCTGATTCACCTCGGCATAACGTGCCAGACCTTCCGCCAGCGGCACCTCCACCAGCCCCTGCGGCAATGGCAGCCGATCCTCATCGAAGAACCGCCCAAACTGCTCGAGCATTGCCGCACAGGCCTCAACGCCATACAGCAGCGAATTGATCCCGACCACCGAACCGCCCTTGCGGTATAGCGCCAGCGCCGGCAACTGCACATGGCCGTCGACCGGTGCCGCGATGATCGCGATGCGGCCGAACGGTGCCAGCGCCGCCACCGAGGCGGGCAGCCAGAAACCGGTGGTGTCGAAGATCACATCGGCGCCGCCGCTGTACTCCGCGTGGACTTGAGCACCGAGCTCTTCGGGTTTATCCAGCTGGATCGTCGCGAAGCCCTGGGCCTGCAAGTCTTTGACCTGCTCCGGTCGCCGCGCCGCCGCCAGTATCTGCGCCCCACGGACCTTGGCCAGTGCTAATGCCGCCGTCGCCACCGCGCCACCGCCGATCACCAGCAAACGGGTTTCAGCACTCACATCGCTGCGCTCAAGCGCATCCCACGCCGTGGTGTACGGCACGCCGAGGCTGGCGGCCTGGGCGAAACTCAGGTGCGACGGTTTGTGCGCCACGCCACTGGCCGGCAGCTTGACGAACTGTGCGTGCGAGCCATCGGCAAAAAAGCCCAGCTCACGGCCGGTGCCCCAGACTTCCTGGCCGAGCAACGCCTGCGGGCCTTCAACCACTACACCAGCGAAATCGCGCCCGGGAATCCGCGGCAACGTGGTGTACGGAAAACGCCCGAGCACGTTCTTCACGTCGCTGGGGTTCAGACCGGCCGCCTTGATCTCGACCAGCACGTCATCGGCGCCGGGCAGCGGAGTGGCGACGTCGACGAAACGCAGGGAGGACAGATCGCCGGTTTTATCGAATTGCAGTGCTTTCATGAGGACATCCACCGAAGAGAGAAAGGAAAATTCACGAGAACCAACCGGCGACCAGTTGCCGGCCCATCGGCCACAACTGCTCACCCGCGAGCATGCCGAGCAGCCCCACCAGGGCGATGGCCGGTGGCGCCGGAGAACGAAAATTCAGCGCGCCATAGAGCAGGCCGACGCCCAGGCCGATGGCCAGCGAAATCAGGTAGTTCATGGGGAAAACTCCGCCGCTAAAAGGAATGGGCAGAGTCTAGGGAATCGGTGGAGAAGGCGTCGGCCAAGGACTTCTGAATTTCAGCCAAATATCGGCAAGTCACCACACAACCCTGCAGGCTCACGCCTACAGGGATGGTGTTCAGGCCACGGGGAATTGCGAAGGCGCCACGCCCAGCTCACGGCGGAACATGTCACTGAAACTGCTCGGCGAATAACCCAGCTCTCGGGCAATGACACTGACGGCCACGCCCTGAATCAACGCCGCCACCGCCGTCGCCAGTTGCACCTGCCGCCGCCATTCGGCGAAGCCCATGCCGAGGCTGTCCTTGAACAACCGCGCCAGCGTGCGCACGCTGGCGCCGGCATTTTCCGCATGCTGCTCGAACGCAATCTCCAGCGACGGCGCGGCCATCACCGCCTGACACAGGTTCATCAGGCGCCGGTCGGAATCGTCCGGCAGCGGAATCTTCAACGGCGAGCGCCGGGCGCGTTTCAACTCCAGCAACGCCAACCCGACCAGCGCGTCGTAATACCCGGGATCGCCACTGTCGCCCTGCTCCACCAACCCGACGATCAGTTCACGCAGCAACCCGCCGACTTCGATCACCTGCACCGTCTCATCCAGCGTCGCCGCCAGCGCCGGGCGCAGGTAAATATTGCGCATCTGCAAGTCCGAGACCACACGAATCCCGTGCGGCACCCCGGGCGGCAACCACACGGCACGCTGTGGCGGCACCACCAGCGCCTCATGCGGCGTCTCGACCCACATCACCCCGCTCATCGCGTACAGCAACTGCCCCCAGACGTGCTCGTGCGGCTCGATATACAAACCACGGGGATAAGTGCGCGCCAGCGGTTGCACTGGCACATCGGTATCACTCAGATCGGGGGGCGCGGCAAGGGCCATGGCGAGCATTCATTGGGGTTGGCGGAAGCCGCATGGTAACCAGTCGGTCACCGCGTCGCCAACGATAGATACCGTCGGACAATCCGAGTGAATTTTCCCGGGGCGCTGTGATCCTTCTATTACCACAGGGAGGAATACGGGCTTTATGAACAACGCAAAACTGTTTGTCATCGATTACACCCTTCACGGCACGCCGAAGTCGTTCATTATCCGCTCGGACAAAATGGACAACACCGAGGCGTGGCACTGGGCAAGCTGCGACGCCGGCGTGGGTCGCATCCCGCGTTTCGGCCGGGAGAAAGTGCAAAAGACCAGCAAACCGATGGCGGAAAAATTCGGCGTGGAAAACGTCACGTGGCGACCGGCGAGCTAGACTCTCGTCGGCGATGGGGACTCTTTGGGGGCGTACACAATGACCAGCATCTTCAGCCCGGCGCATCTGGATTATGGCCTGGACACCCTGTTTGGCCGTATCACCAAAAGTGTGGACTGTCGGGTGGGTCTTGAGGCTGTCGAAGGCGACCCCTATCGCTTCGCCCTGCGCGTGCCGGCGCCGTTACCGGAAGACCTGGACCAGGCGAAAACCGTGGTGGTCCGGGTGGAGGGGCGACGGTTGCAAGGCACGGTGCGGCATACCGAACGGCTGGATGATGAGAGCCTGAAACTGGAAGTGGAGCCTGATTAGGCTCCACTTTTTTATGGGCGCTTTTATTTGGGGTGGGCGCAGTGGCAGCCTTTGCTTGAACACGCTTCACCGTTTTTGTGGTGGTGAGCGCAGGCCTCACAGCAATAGTGTTTGCCGTGTACGGCGTAGGCGTGTTCGCCTTCTTTGATGGTGCATTTGCAGTTGGGGCAGTCGCATTTTCTATCGGGCATGGGGGCAGACTCCTTTTTTGGTGGTTGTCTGGGGCTTGTGGGGTAAGCCGTAATTACAGTGTAGGAGTTGCTGGTGGCTGTGGGGGTTTGGGTTGGGGTTTGGGGTTGGGGGCATATCCGTTGCTGCAGGTGTTGCTGCTGGCGGTTCCGCCCTTACGGCGGGTCACTTTTTCCAGACGCCGAAAAAGTAACCAAAAAGGCTGCCCCCGGCGTACGGCACTTCGCTGAGGCTCAGTGTTCCCTCGCTACGGTGCCCATCCGGGGGCATCGCCTCCGGTTTGCTTCGCTGCACCTCCTCTCGATGTATGCGGCTTCGCCGCACGGCGCTGCGCGCCTCCCCCCTGATGAACACCTTCGCTCGGCCTGCCGATGGGGTGGCAGATCAAAAGCAACGTCAAAAGCCAGAGCAACAGCGAAATCAAAAGATCGCAGCCTTCGGCAGCTCAGGGGATGTGTACATCTGAGGGAGTATGGTCGGCTGTCAGACCGTCATCGCTGGCAAGCCAGCTCCCACAGGGGTTGAGTGCATTCTGTTAGGGATTGGTCGGCTGGCAGGCCGCCATCGCTGGCAAGCCAGCTCCCACAGAAAAGCAAAGGCAGCACACAGCCCTTGCTTCTCACCACTCAACACGATGAGCGTTAGCTCGAGTACCGCTTTTGATCTCAGCGCCCGTCGGCAGGCTGAGTGGAGGGATTTAGCCGGGGGTGGGAGCGTAGCGACCGTTTGGCGAAGCCAAACACATCGAGAGGAGGTGCAGCGAAGCAAACCGGAGGCGATGCCCCCCGGATGAATCCCGGAGCGAAGGGACCCGAGCCTAGGCGAGGGCCGAACGTCAGGGTAAAGCCTTTTTGGTTACTTTTTCGGCGTCTGGAAAAAGTGACCCGCCGTAAGGGCGGAACCCTAAGTCGCCGTTACCGCAGCAACGGATCTGCCCCCCCAATCTCAATCAACTCGACGAACACTACTGCGATACATAAAGACCAAAGCCAACCCCAGACAAACCATCGCCAACACCCGGGAAGACGAAAGCTCGATCGCCGGATTCCCCAGCCAGCCAAAATTGTCGATCAACATCCCCATCCCCAACTGCCCGACAATTACCGCCACCGTCGCCACCGCCGTCCCCACCACGGGCACCGCCCCGACCATGACCATCATGTACACCACACCAAACAGCGCCCCGCAGACCTGCCACTTCGGCACATCGAGCAGGCTCACCGCATGGGCCGGCTCGAAAAACACAATCAACAAGCCGGTCGTCACAGCACCGACAAAAAAAGTCAGCAAACTACTGCGCAACACCCCGACGGTCTCACCCAGACGCCCATTGATCGCCGCCTGCACACTCAACACCGCGCCAGCCAACACCACCACCGCCAACAAAATAACCAGACTCATCACTCAACCCCGCGCAATCAGAACAAGTGCCACCACAATCAGACCCAACGCCAGCCACCGCTCGGCATTGACCTTCTTGCGCGTCGCGCCAAACCAGCCGAAATGGTCAATCAACACGCTCTTGCCGACCTGCCCCGAAAGAATCGCAATCATCGTCATCGCAATCCCGATATGCGGCGTCGCCAGGGTCAATACCACCACATACATCGGCCCCAAAAAGCCGCCAATCAATTGCCAGCGCGGCAGATCGGTCAGCGCCGGGCCTTTCTGTGGTCCGGCGAACAACAGCAGCAAAAACAGGATCGCCGAACCCACGCCAAAGATGCTCAAGGTCGCCCACAAATGCCCGACCTGTGCCCCCAACGGCCCGAGCAAGCCTGCCTCCACCGACAAGCCCATGCCGGCCAGAATCACCAGCGGCAGCAACAACAGGCGCAATCCCGGTTTGGCCACCGGGGCCGTCCCACTCACTTCATCCAACGTCTGCATAACCAAAACCTGTACAAGTCAACGATGGCGCGGATTATCGGCTGGCGCCGCTGTGCGATAAATGGGAGCATCCGGACAACACTTTTGCGCAACTCGCACAGCAGGACAATTCATGCACGGGCTCAATGAGCTGGGATTCAAGGCACTCAGGCTGTTTGTGGCGGTGCTTGATCACGGCAGTTTTTCCGAAGTCGCCCGCCGCGAGGGCGTGGCGCCCTCTTCGATTTCGCGGCAGATCCAGTTGATGGAACAGGCGCTGAATCAGCAATTGCTGTATCGCCACACCCGCGCCGTGACCCCGACCGAGGCCGGGCGCCTGCTCGGCCACCACGCGCGGCTGCTGCTGGTGCAACTGGAGGAAGCCGAACAGGCCTTGCAGGAACAACAAAGCGAGCCCACCGGGCTGGTGCGGATCAACGCGCCAGTGGTGTTCGGCCAACGGCATCTGACGCCGTGGCTCGGCCAGTTGTGCGCGCGCTATCCGAAGCTGCAACTGGACATCCAGCAGACCGACCATTACGTCGACCCGTTGCAGGAAGGCGCCGACCTGCTGTTTCGCATCGGCGCGTTGCACGATTCAAGCATGCAGGCACGGATTCTCGCGCCGCACCGCTTTCAGGTCGCGGCCAGCCCGGCGTATCTCAAGCGCCACGGCACGCCGCAGAAACCTGAAGATCTCGCGCAACACCAGTGCCTGGCCTACAAAGGCGCGACCGGCCAGCAGCGCTGGTTTTTCCGTCAGGGTCAGGAGGACTGGACGCCGTACGCCGTCAAGGGACCGATCACCGGCAACCACGCCGACACCCTGACCCAGGCGGCCATGCAAGGGTTGGGGCTGGTGATGTTTCCGTCGTGGCTGATCGGTGAGGCGGTGCGCGAAGGCACGCTGGTGCCGGTGCTGGGGGACTATCAGGTGTCGAACAGTCTGGAGCCGCAGCAGATTGCGGTGCTGTGGCCGGGGAGCCGGCGGCTGTCGGTGAAGGTGCGGACGGTGATTGATTTCTTTGTCGAGTGCTTTGGCGAAGTGCCGTACTGGGACAGACCTTGAAGCTGAAAATCAAAAGCCCCTCACCCTAGCCCTCTCCCGGAGGGAGAGGGGACTGACCAAGGTGTGTCGCGTCATCCATCGACCTGAAAGATTCAGTCGATTATGGATTCGGTAAAGCTGTTTCAGGTCGGCGTAGTTCCATAGCATCCCCCATTCAGTCCCCTCTCCCTACGGGCGGTCCGACGTTTCGGGAGGGTCAGGGTGAGGGGCTTTTCCAGTGTTCAGATCCGGAACTGCCCCACCAGTTTGCCCAGCCGCTGCCCAAGCTCCGCCAGACTGCGCGAAGTCTGCGCACCCAACTGCGTCTCATCGGCCACGCTGTCCACCGCCACCGCAATCTGATGCACGCTGCGGTTGATCTCTTCCGCCACAGCAGTCTGCTCTTCGGCGGCACTGGCAATTTGCGCGTTCATCGAGTTGATCGTCGCGATCAGTTCCGCCATCGCATCCAGCGACGCCCCGGCCTGATTGGCCTGCGCCGAGGTGCCATCGCCCGCCTCGCTGGAACGGCGCATGGCCTCGACCGCCGACTGCGTGCCCGCTTGCAAGCGATCGATCATGCCCTGGATTTCCTGGGTGCTGATCTGCGTCCGGCTGGCCAGCGCCCGCACCTCGTCCGCCACCACCGCAAAGCCGCGCCCGGCCTCCCCGGCCCGCGCCGCTTCGATCGCGGCGTTGAGCGCCAGCAGGTTGGTCTGCTCGGCAATCGAGCGGATCACCCCGAGCACGCCGACAATCGACGACACGTCCTGTTGCAGGCTGTCGAGAGACACGCCGCTGCTGCGAATGTCATCCACCAGCGCATGAATCTGTTTGATGCTGCCGGCCACCACGCGTTTGGCGCTCTGGCCTTCTTCATCGGTCTGCTGGGCGGCGACGGCGGCGTTCTGCGCGCTCTTCGCCACCTCTTGGGCAGCGGCGGACATTTCATTGATCGCCGTGGCAACCTGATCGGTTTCGTGGCGCTGACGCTCCATCGCCTGGTCGGAGCGCTGGGCCTGATCCGACACTTGGGTCACCAGGCCGGTCAGTTGCGTGGTCATCTCGGTGATCTGCCGCACCAGGCCGTGGATCTTGTCGACGAAGCGGTTGAACGAGCCGGCCAGTTCACCGAGTTCGTCCTGGCTGGTGATGTTCAAGCGGCGGGTCAGATCGCCCTCGCCCGCCGCGATGTCATCGAGGTTGGCTTTCATCAGGGTCAGCGGCCGCAGAATGGTATTGGCCAGCAGCATCCCCGCGATGGCAATCACCAGCAGCACCACCACCGCCACGCCAACGATGCTCAGCACCACGCCTTGCATGCGTTCCTGCACCTGCGCCTCGACCAGCGCGACTTGCGCTTCGATGCCGTCGAGGTTGACCGAGGTGCCGACCGCCATGTCCCACTTCGCCAGGTACTCGGTGTAGCCGAGTTTTGGCACCAGCACGTTGGCGTTGCCCGGCAGTGGCGAGCTGTATTGCAGATAGTGGGTGCCGTCCTTCGCCACGCTCACCAGGCCGCGGTTAACGTAAACGCCATTGGGGTCGCGGTTGTCCTTGAAGCTTTTGCCCACGCCTTCCGGATCATTGGCCTTGAACAGGCGCACGGTCTCGGAGTCGTAGCCGAAGAAGTAGCCGTCCTTGCCGTAGCGGATGCCCGACAGCAGCTTGATCGCCTGCGCCCGCGCCGCGTTGTCACCCGGTGCGGCAGCGTCGTACAGCGGCTTGATCGTGGTCATGGCCACGGCGACGTAACTTTGCAGCGTGGCTTTGGCATCGCCGAGCAGGCGCTCGCGGGTCTGTTCGACCTCAGTGTGAGCCTGTTGCTGGAGGATAAACAACGTGGTCAGGCTGATGACCAGCGCAAAGAGCAGCACCGGCAGGACGGCAAGGGACAGGACTTTGGCCTTGAGACTCAAGCGCATGGGGGGAGCTCACTCTTTTGGTTTTATTGGCGTGGTTAAAAGCGTTAACGGCACACCATCACAAAAGTTGAGCAAAGGGATTACCCCATTCCCCTGTGGGAGCGAGCTTGCTCGCGAAGGCGTCGTGTCAGTCAACCATTAAGTCGCTGATACACCGCTTTCGCGAGCAAGCTCGCTCCCACAGGAGATCGGTGAGGTTCAGAGGACCATCGCGGCCACCCAGCCGAACGCCAGCAACGGCAGGTTGTAGTGCAGGAAGGTCGGCACCACGGTGTCCCAGATATGGTGATGCTGGCCGTCGATGTTCAGGCCGGAAGTCGGGCCCAGCGTCGAGTCCGAGGCCGGCGAACCGGCATCGCCCAAGGCTCCGGCGGTGCCGACGATGCAGACAATGGCGATCGGGCTGAAGCCCAGTTGCACGCACAGCGGCACGAAAATCGCCGCCAGAATCGGCACGGTGGAGAACGACGAACCGATGCCCATGGTCACCAGCAAGCCGACCAGCAGCATCAACAATGCACCGATGCCTTTACTGTGGTTGATCCACGACGCCGACGATTCGACCAGGGTCTGCACCTGGCCGGTGGCCTTCATCACTTCGGCGAACCCGGACGCGGCGATCATGATGAAGCCGATCATCGCCATCATCTTCATGCCTTCGGTGAAGAGGTCATCGGTCTCGCGCCACTTGACGATGCCGGACACCGAGAAGATCAGGAAGCCGACCAGCGCGCCGATAATCATCGAGTCCAGCAGCAACTGCACGATGAACGCGGCGGCAATCGCCACACCGGCAATCATCAGGCTCAGCGGGTTGTACTGCACCGCCACCTGCTCGACCTGCTCGATCTTCGCCAGGTCGTATACGCGCTTCTTGCGGTAACTGATGAACGCCATCGCCAGCCCGAACACCATGCCCAGCGCCGGAATGCCCATCGCGTGGGTGACGTTGATGCCGCTGATGTCGACGCCGCTGCGGGCAATGTTGGCCAGCAGGATTTCATTGAGGAAGATGTTGCCGAAGCCCACCGGCAGGAACATGTACGGGGTGATCAGGCCGAAGGTCATGACACAGGCGATCAGGCGCCGGTCGAGTTGCAGCTTGGTCAGGACATAGAGCAGTGGCGGTACCAGCAGCGGAATAAACGCAATGTGGATCGGCAGGATGTTCTGCGAGGCAATCGCCACCACCCACAACAGGCCGATCAGCAGCCATTTGACACTGCCGCCCCCGCTCGCATGCTGGCGATCGACCATCGCCAGCGCCTTGTCGGCCAGCGCATGAGCCAGGCCGGACTTGGCAATCGCCACGGCGAACGCGCCGAGCAAGGCGTAGGACAACGCCACGGTCGCGCCGCCGCCCAGGCCGCTGTTGAACGCCTTGAGCGTGGCGTCGATGCCCAGACCACCGGTCAGGCCGCCGACCAGCGCGCCGACGATCAAGGCGATCACTACGTGCACGCGGGACAGGCTGAGGATCAGCATGATGCCGACTGCCGCTATGACTGCGTTCATTTCACTTCCTCGAAAAACACTGCGATGGAAAACACATCGCCAGACAGGATGAGTCCGCCCATGGAGCACCGGCGGATTTGCAAAGAGGGTCTTATTAGAAGGGCGCGCACTGTGAATGAAGCAGCGGCAAGCTGCAAGTCACAAGCTGCAAGCTTTTGCGTTTTTTCTCTTGCAGCTTGCGGCTCGAAGCTCAAGAAAGCTGTTCCTGGGCCGTTACAGTGCAAAGTCTCAGATATTTATCGAATAAGGACGTTTCCATGTCGCTCAGACAACTTTCCATCCAATGGAAAATCACCCTGCTCGCCGGGCTGTGCCTGGCCGGTATCGTGACCCTGTTGGTAGGTCTTTCCCTGTACCGCATGGAGCACAGTTCCGAACTGGTGAAAGCGTCGAGCATGGAAATGCTTACCGAATCGGCCCAGGCGCGCATTGAGTCCCAAGGCGAAGTGCAGGCCGCTGGCATTCGGCAGCAATTCATGGACGCCTATCAGTACGGCCACGGTTTCTCGCGGCAAGTGTTGTTCCTGCGTGAACAGGCGGAAAAACGCTTCCTCGATGCCTTCGACCTGCGCGAAGACATGACCCGTCAGGTCAAATCCGCGCTGCAAGCCAACCCTGACCTGCTCGGCCTGTCGCTGGTGTTCGAAGCCAACGCGCTGGACGGCAAGGACGAACTGTTTGCCGGTCAGGCTGAACTGGGCAGCAACGACAAGGGCCGTTTCGCCCTGTACTGGTCGCAGCCGACCCCGGGCAAAGTCACCTCGATGGCCCTGCCGGAAAGCGACATGGCCGACACCAGCACCGGCCCCAGCGGTCAGGCGGCCAACGCCTGGTTCACTTGCCCGCGCACCACCCTCAAGCCGTGCGTGATCGAACCGTACTTCTACGTGATCGACGGCCAGAACGTGCTGATGACCAGCATCGTCTTCCCGCTGGTGGTCAACGGTAAGGTCATCGCATCGCTGTCGGTGGACATCAACCTCAACAGCCTGCAAGCGATCAGCCAGGGCGCGAGCAAAAAGCTCTATGACGGCCAGACCGCCGTGAGCATCATCAGCCCCACCGGCCTGCTCGCCGGTTACAGCCCGGACGCCAGCAAGCTGAGCCAGCGTCTGGATGCCGTAGACACCATCAGCGGCGCCGAACTGCTGCGCCAACTCGGTACCAGCAGCGGCGTCAGCAGCCTGCACAGCAACGGCCAGTTGAAAGTACTGTCGCCGTTCCAGCCGATCCCCGGCGGTCCGTCGTGGGGCGTACTGCTCGACGTGCCGGAAAAGGTTCTGGTAGAACGCGCCGAGGCACTCAAGCAGCAACTGGATGCGAGCAACAACTCGGGCACCCTGATCGAACTGAGCCTTGGCGTGTTGGCCGCGCTGGTCGGCCTGCTGCTGGTGTGGCTGATGGCGCGCAGCGTGACCAAGCCGATCCTCGGCGTAGCCAATATGCTCGAAGACATCGCCAGTGGTGAGGGCGATCTGACCCGCCGTCTGGCCTACGACAAAAAGGACGAACTCGGTCAACTCGCTGGCTGGTTCAACAAGTTCCTCGACAAGTTGCAGCCGATCATTGCCGAAGTGAAACGCTCGGTGCAGGACGCACGCAACACCGCCGACCAGTCTTCGGCCATCGCCACCCAGACCAGCGCCGGCATGGAACAGCAATATCGTCAGGTCGATCAGGTCGCCACCGCGTCCCACGAAATGAGCGCCACCGCGCAGGACGTCGCGCGCAGTGCCGCACAAGCCGCCGAAGCGGCCAAGGACGCCGACCGCGCCACTCGCCAGGGCCTGACCGTGATCGACCGCACCACCGCGAGCATCGACACCCTGGCCGCCGACATGAGCGCGGCGATGGTGCAAGTCGAAGGCCTGGCCGCCAACAGCGAGAAAATCGGCACGGTGCTGGAAACCATCCGCGCCATCGCCGAACAGACCAACCTGCTCGCCCTCAACGCGGCCATCGAAGCCGCACGTGCCGGTGAAGCCGGGCGTGGTTTTGCCGTGGTCGCCGACGAAGTGCGCAACCTCGCCCGCCGTACACAGGAGTCGGTGGAAGAAACCCGCCAGGTGATCGAGCAGTTGCAGACCGGTACCCAGGACGTAGTCGGTTCGATGGGCAACAGCCATCGTCAGGCTCAGGGCAGCGTTGAGCAGGTCGGGCAAGCGGTGACTGCGCTGCGCCAGATCGGTGAGGCGGTAACGGTGATCAGCGACATGAACCTGCAGATCGCCAGCGCGGCGGAAGAACAGAGCGCAGTGGCCGAGGAGATCAACAACAACGTGGCGACCATTCGTGACGTGACCGAGTCGTTGTCGGGGCAAGCGAATGAATCGGCGCGGGTGAGCCAGTCGCTGAACAGCCTGGCGAATCAGCAGCAGAGTCTGATGGATCAGTTCCGGGTCTGATTCCGGATTGTGGGGTGTCAGTTGGATTCCCCCCTCACCCCAGCCCTCTCCCCCCAAGGGGGCGAGGGGGAAAGGGAGCCGATCTGCATGTCATTCAAAACCTGAGCCCGGCTCGGCATGTCAGGTCACGGAGAAGCTTTCAAAACCTCAGTTCGACCCAGTATCTCCGGCCACGGAAAGGCTTTCAAAACCTGAGTTCGATCCGGTATTTCAGGCCACGGGAACGCTTTCAAAACTTGAGTTCGATCCGGTATCCCCGGCCACGGAAGGCTTTCAAAACCCGAGTTCGATCCGGTATGTCAGGTCGGTGTAGCTCGAACAGGCACCTCGGTCAGTCCCCTCTCCCTCCGGGAGAGGGTTAGGGTGAGGGGCCTTTAGAGGCTCACCGCCGAGGCAACTCGATCACCACCTTCAACCCGCCCCACTTACTCTCGCCCAGCACCAGCAAGCCACCCCACGCCTCGACAATGTCGCGCACAATCCCCAGCCCCAGGCCATGCCCGTGGGTCTGCTCGTCCAGCCGCGTCCCGCGACTGAATACCTGAGTCCGCTGCTGTTCGGGAATCCCCGGCCCATCGTCCTCGACGCACAGGGCAAAGCCATCCGTACGCTCGATCACACTCAGGCGCACCTCGGCGTCCGCCCACTTGCAGGCGTTGTCCAGCAGGTTACCGAGCAGTTCCAGCAAGTCCTCACGATCCCACGGCAATTGCAGCCCCGGCGGCGCGACGTAGCTCAAGGCCAGATGCTCGCCGTGAATCATGTTCAGCGTTGCCAGCAGCCCCGGCAGTTCCGCGTCACAGTCGAACAGCGCACCCGGCAGCGCATCACCGGATAAACGCGCGCGATTGAGTTCGCGGTTGAGCCGCTGTTGCACCTGCTCCAGTTGCTCCTTGAGGATCTTGCGCAACTCGGGATGGGCATCGAGTTTTTCGCTGGAGGCCAGGCTCAACAGCACCGCCAGCGGCGTTTTCAGGGCGTGCCCGAGATTGCCCAGCGCATTGCGTGAACGCTTGAGGCTGTCTTCGGTGTGGGCGAGCAGATGGTTGATCTGTGCCACCAGCGGCTCCAGCTCCACCGGCACCTGATCGTCGAGTTGCGTACGCTGGCCCTGCTGCAACTGGGCGATCTGTTCGCGAGCGCTTTCCAGCGGCTTCAAGGCGCGACGCACGGTGATTCGCTGCAACAGCAAAATCAGCAGCAACCCGGCCAGCCCGAGGCCGAGGCCGATCTGGCGCATGCGCTGGAAGCTCTCGCGCACCGGGGTGTAATCCTGAGCGACGCTGATCGAGATCGACTGCCCCAGCCGCCGATAGTCCGAACGCAGCACCAGCAACTGCTGACCGTCCGGCCCCAGTTGCAGATTGCTGTGCAGGCCTGGATGGTTGAGCAGCGGCAGATCCTGATCCCACAGCGAACGCGAGCGCCAGTGGCTGTCGGCGAAATCAATGCGAAAGTAATGCCCGGAGAACGGCCGTTGATAGGCCGGTGACAGATGCCGCTCATCCAGCTGCAACCCTTGCGGGCCGCGCACCAGCGCCACCAGCAGGCTTTCGCTGTCGTTGCGCAGACCGGCTTCCAGATAACGCTGCAAACCGACTTCGAACAACCACAGGCTGATTTGCGCCAGCACCACGCCGACGATCACCATCACGCTGATCAAGCCCAGGCTCAAACGGCGCTGGATCGACCTCACGAAGCTTGCCCGCCGAACAGGTAACCCTGGCCGCGACGGGTTTCGATCACGCTTTTGCCGAGCTTGCGCCGCAGGTGATTGACGTGGACCTCCAGAACGTTGGAATCGCGTTCGGTTTCGCCGTCATAGAGGTGCTCGGCGAGGTGGCTTTTCGACAGAATCTGTTCCGGGTGCAGCATGAAATAACGCAGCAATCGAAACTCGGCGGCAGTCAGTTGAATATCGCTGCCGTCACGCACCACGCATTGCCGGCCCTCGTCCAGATGCAGGCCGGCGGCCTGCAGCGTCGGTTGATTGGCCTGGCCCTTGGAGCGACGCAACAACGACTGAATGCGCAGGAACAGCTCTTCGGGGTGAAACGGTTTGGTCAGGTAATCGTCAGCGCCGGCCTTAAGGCCTTCGATGCGCTCGGCCCAGGAATCGCGCGCCGTGAGAATCAGCACCGGGATCGCCAGACCGCCCGCGCGCCACTGCGCCAGCACGTCGAGCCCCGGTACACCGGGCAGGCCGAGGTCGAGAATGATCAGGTCGTAAGGCTCGCTGCTGCCCTGATACAGCGCATCACGGCCATCGGCCAGCCAGTCCACCGCGTAGCCCTGACGTTGCAGGCCGGCGAGCAATTCATCGGCCAGCGGTACGTGGTCTTCCACCAATAGCAAACGCATCGGTCAATCTTCCTTGTCTTTCACAAGCTCGCCGGTATCGGCCTTCAAATGCAGCTCGCGGGCGACGCCTTCGGCGGTGAGCAGCTCGACTTCGTAAATGTAGACGTCGTGTTTTTCTTCCAGCTCGACTTCCAGCAATTTCGAACCGGGGTAGCGGTCCATCGCCTGCTGCAGGACCTGCTCGAGCGGCAGAATCACGCCCTGCTGGCGCAGACTCAGGGCTTCGTCCTGATCGAGGTCGCGGGCCTGGGCCATCGAGCAAAACAGCACAAGCGCCAACGCCGTGCGGCGGGTGGCGCGAACATTAACCTTCATTACGTATCCTGATGATCCTTGAGAACCTGCCCGCTGACCGCGTCTAATTCCAGATCCCACTCCAGCCCCTGCGGGTCACGCATTTCGATCTGGTAGATGTACTTGCCGTACTGCTCTTCCAGCTCGGTGTCGGTGATCGTCGAACCCGGGTGTTTTTCCAGTGCCGTGGCGTTGAGCTTCTCGAAGGACACGATAGTACCAGCGTCGCGCAGGCGCAGGGCTTCGTCGGGGCCTAGATCGCGGGCGTGAACGATGCTGGCGGTCAGGCCGATGATCGAGGCAATGGACAGGGCAGTCAGGGTTTTCATGGGATCTCCGTATTCTTATGTGTTGCTACGATGGGCACCTTAGCGGGATGAACTTAACTGAAACTGAATTGCCATCATTGTTTCAAGGCAATACCGGATCCGTTGAATCATGCAAAACCCTGTGGCAGCGGGATTGCCCGCGATAGCGTCCTTTCAGCCACCGGGATGCAAGCTGTCCCGTCATCACGGGCAAGCCCGCTCCCACAGGGTTCAGTGGTTAACCTATAATTGCCAGCTTGCTAACGATCGAGACCGGTATGACCGCCATCCACATCAAGTTCCCCGCCCTCACCCTCAAGGCCGGCCCTCGGGCCATGGCGCGCATTCGTGCCCAGGGCCTGAACGCCAAGGACGTCGGCACCCTGCCCGGTGCGGCCGGTGGTCCCAAGGCGTTGGGCATTCAAGGGCTGGATCTGGCGTTGTTCGGCGAATGGCTGCCGAGCGCGCCTCGTGAGCGTTCGCTGATTGGTGCGTCGGTGGGTTCCTGGCGCTTCGCCAGCGCCTGCCTGCCGGACGCCGCCGAAGGTATCCGCCGTCTCGGCCAGTTGTACGCCGAGCAGAATTTCAACAAAGGCGTGACCATGGCCGAGATCAGCCAGAGCTCGCAACGCATGCTCAACGACCTGCTAGACGGCCGCGACGCCAGCATCCTCAACAACGCCGACTACCGCCTGAACATCATGGTGGTGAAAAGCCAAGGGCGCCTGGCCGACGACCATCGTGGCCGCCTCGGGCTGGCGCTGGGTTCGGTGATTGCCGACAACCTGCGCGGGCGGGCGCGGCTGTCGCGGCACTTCGAACGCTTGATCATCCATGACCCGCGCCTGGCCCCGCCGGTGCATGCGCTGAACGACTTTCCGTCGCGCTTCGTCGCGCTCAATGCCGGCAACCTGCGACAGGCGCTGCTGGCGTCCGGCTCGATCCCGATGGTCATGGAAGGTGTGCGCGACCTGCCGGGCGCCGGTGCCGGCACCTTCCGCGATGGCGGTTTGCTCGACTATCACCTCGACCTGCCCTACAGCGGCGACGGCATCGTGCTCTATCCGCACTTCACCGACCGGGTGATTCCGGGCTGGTTCGACAAGACCCTGCCCTGGCGCAAGGCCTCGGTGGAGCGCTTGCAGGACGTGCTGTTGCTGGCACCATCGAAGGAATATCTGGCGCGCCTGCCCTACGGCAAACTGCCGGACCGTAACGACTTCAAACGCTTCATGGGCGATGCACCGAGCCGCCAAAAGTACTGGCACGCGGCGATGGAAGAGAGTCGCCGGCTGGGCGACGAGTTTCTCGAACTGACCGCCAACGGTCGTCTCGCCGAGCGCTTGCTGACCCTTTAGTCAGTGTTTTCCCGCATCGCCAAACACAAGCTGGTAAACTCGCCGCCTGCCCGAATCGCTGCGGCGAACGCCACCTGAACAGAGCCGAAAATACCGTGGAAATCTTCAAAGAATTTACTTTCGAATCCGCCCACCGCCTGCCGCACGTACCGGACGGCCACAAGTGCGGACGCCTGCACGGTCACTCGTTCAAGGTGGCGATTCACCTGAGCGGCGACCTCGATCCGCACACGGGCTGGATCCGCGACTTCTCCGAGATCAAGGCGATTTTCAAGCCGCTGTACGAGCGTCTGGATCACAACTACCTGAACGACATTCCCGGCCTGGAAAACCCGACCAGCGAAGTCCTGGCCAAATTCATCTGGAATGAAATGAAACCACTGCTGCCGGAACTCAGCGCGATCCGCATTCACGAAACCTGCACCAGCGGTTGCATCTATCGCGGAGAGTGATTCAACGCAGATCTGCGTGCAGGAGTGAGCCTGCTCGCGATAGCTTCGGCACATGCAAAATCAATGTGTCCGACAAACCGCTATCGCGAGCAGGCTCACTCCTACAAAGAATCGGTGTTTGTCAGGAAAATAGAGAACAGCCTTCACGGCTGTTTTTTTATGCCTGTGTTTTTGGCGCCCACATGGGGCTCGGGTGCATTCAGATGCACCGCTTTCGAGCCATTGCCGGCAACTCGTCTATACATAGTCCGCATAACCGACATCTGGCACGACCACTGCAACCTGCTTCGAGTCTTCCCTCTTCAGCAAGGAACGCCCCATGACGCAGAACGATCCCGGCAACGACTACCCCCTCAGCGAAGTCCCGATGCACGCACGCAAAGGCCTGGCCTCGACCGCCATGGTGCTGCTCGGGTTCACCTTCTTCACCGCGACCATGTTTGCCGGCGGCAAGCTCGGTGTGGCGTTCAGTTTCAGCGAGATGCTCGTGGTGATCATCGTCGGCAACCTGCTGCTCGGGCTATACGCCGCCGGCCTGGGTTACATCGCCTTCAAGAGCGGTCTCAATTCGGTGCTGATGGGCCGTTTCTGTTTTGGTGAAGTCGGCAGCAAGCTCAGTGACCTGATCCTCGGCTTCACCCAGATCGGCTGGTACGCCTGGGGCACTGCGACCGCCGCCGTGGTACTCGGCAAATACTTCGATCTCGATGAGGGCACCGTGCTCGGTTTGATGGTGCTGTTCGGCCTGATGTTCTGTGCCACGGCGTATGTCGGTTATCGCGGCCTGGAGATTCTGTCCTACATCGCGGTGCCGGCGATGATGTTGCTGCTGATGCTGTCGATGTGGGTCGCGACCGTTAAAGTCGGTGGCCTCGATGGTTTGCTGGCCGTGGTGCCGAGCGGTTCGCTGGACTGGTCGACCGCCATCACCCTGGTGTTCGGTACCTTCGTCAGCGGCGCGACCCAGGCCACCAACTGGACCCGCTTCTCGCGTTCGGCGCGGGTGGCGGTGCTGGCCAGCCTGATCGGTTTCTTCGTCGGTAATGGCCTGATGGTGCTGATCGGCGCCTACGGTGCGATCGTCTATCAACAGCCGGACGTGGTCGAAGTGTTGCTGCTGCAAGGTTTCGCCATGGCCGCGATGGCCATGCTGTTGCTCAATATCTGGAGCACCCAGGACAACACCATCTACAACTTCGCCGTCGCCGGCTGCAACCTGCTGCGCACCGGCCGACGCAAAACCGTGACCCTCGCCGGTGCAGTGATCGGCACCCTGCTCGCCCTGCTGGGCATGTACGACATGCTGGTGCCGTACCTGATCCTGCTCGGCACCGTCATTCCGCCGATTGGCGGGGTGATCATGGCCGACTTTTTCTTCCGCTGGCGCGGGCGCTATCCGCGTCTGGCCGAAGCCCGACTGCCGGCGTTCAACTGGCCGGGCCTGGGGGCTTACGCGGTCGGTACGCTCGCCGCATTCCACTCGCCGTGGGTCGCGCCGCTGGTAGGGATTGCCGCCGCCGCGCTAACGTATGTCATCGTCACCGGCCTGCTCGGCGCCCGTCGCGCCAGTGCGCCACTACAAGACCTATAAGAAGGATTCGCCTGATGCACATCATCAACGCCCGACTGCGCAACCAGGACGGTTTGCACGAACTGCACCTGGAAGACGGTCTGATCCGCAGCATCGGTCGCCAGACCGAAGCCCCGACCCTCAACCCCGGCGACCTCGACGCCGGCGGCAATCTGGTGGTGCCGCCCTTCGTCGAGCCGCACATCCACCTCGACGCCACCCTCACGGCCGGCGAGCCGCGCTGGAACATGAGCGGCACGCTGTTCGAGGGCATCGAGTGCTGGGGCGAGCGCAAGGTCACCATCACCGAAGAAGACACCAAGACCCGCGCCAAGAAAACCATTCAGGCGCTGGCCGCCCACGGCATCCAGCATGTGCGCACCCACGTCGACGTCACCGATCCACAACTCACGGCGTTGAAAGCCATGCTCGAAGTGCGCGAGGAAAGCCGACACCTGATCGACCTGCAAATCGTTGCGTTCCCGCAGGAAGGCATCGAGTCTTACCGCAACGGTCGCGAGCTGATGGAAGAAGCGATTCGCATGGGCGCCGACGTGGTCGGCGGCATTCCGCATTTCGAATACACCCGCGATCAGGGCGTCAGTTCGGTGAAATTCCTGATGGACCTGGCCGAACGCACCGGTTGCCTGGTGGACGTGCACTGCGACGAAACCGACGACCCACATTCGCGCTTCCTCGAAGTGCTCGCCGAAGAAGCGCGCAGCCGTGACATGGGCGCGCGGGTCACCGCCAGCCACACCACGGCGATGGGCTCTTACGACAACGCTTACTGCGCCAAACTGTTCCGCCTGCTTGGCCACTCCGGGATCAGTTTCGTCTCCTGCCCGACCGAAAGCATCCACCTGCAGGGGCGCTTCGACAACTTCCCGAAACGTCGGGGCGTGACCCGGGTCAACGAGTTGCTGGAGGCCGGGATGAACGTGTGTTTCGGCCAGGACTCGATCGTCGATCCATGGTATCCGCTGGGCAACGGCAACATCCTGCGCGTGCTTGAAGCCGGGTTGCACATCTGCCACATGCTCGGTTATCGCAACCTGCAAAGTGCGCTGGATCTGGTGACGGACAACAGCGCCAAAGCCATGCACCTGGGCGAGCGATACGGACTGGAACAAGGGCGCCCGGCGAATCTGTTGATACTTTCGGCGGACAGCGATTACGAGGTGATTCGCAGCCAGGGTCTGCCGCTGTATTCGATTCGTGGCGGCGAGGTGCTGATGAAGCGGCAGATGCCGGTGGTGGAGTTCAGTGGTGAGCTGGGCTGAGATTTGTGTTGGAGCTCATGGCGCCATCGCTGGCAAGCCAGGCTCCCACAGGGGTTTGTGGTGAATACAAAAACCGGGTAGACCCACTCCTACAGCGGTTCAGTGGCGTACACAAATGAGATGTTCGACACAAACCCTGTGGGAGCCTGGCTTGCCAGCGATGGCGTCTTAGAATTCAGCCCATCAACCGCGCTGTACCAAACAACCTGACCCTGCGCAATTCACCGCCTGCTTCTTCGAGCAATATCGGCGCCGTGCCGCCGGGCATCACCACCTGCACTTCACCGGCCGCCACCCAACCCACCCGCCACGCCGCCGATGCCACGGCACTGGCACTGGTGCCGGAAGACGCCGTCGGCCCCTCGCCGCGTTCGAACACTCGGGCGAGGATTTTCTGTGGTGAGTCGAGCACCGCCCATTGCAGATTGACGCCGGCCGGGCATGGATTTCCGGCACCGGTGGGCATGGCGTAGGCGATTGCGGTCAACCCTTGGTTCAGCGGTGACTCACGCATCTGTTGATTGCTCGGCAATGCCGCCCGGTCATCCAGCAGCGTCACGCAATGCGGATTGCCGATACGCACAAACTGGCTATGTGACCATGCCGGATCGAGTGTCGCCAGTGGCTTTACCACACTCACTTCTCGCCCATTGAATTCGACGTTTTCGACGTTCTGCGCACCCACTGCGCGCGCCCCGAAACCAGGTTGGCCAAGGTCGAGCCAAAAGCCTTGAACGCCTTCGACTTCGGCCGGTTTCACCGAGGTTTCCACGGCATCACCCTTGTCGTGATGTACGCGCAACAACGCGCCCTCCTCCGGCATCACGCCTTGCTCGGTCAGCGCCTGCGAAAAAATCGTCAGGCCATTGCCACTGCGCTCGGCAAGTGTGCCGTCGGTGTTGACGATCAGTACGTCGAATGGCGGCGACGTCTGGAACGGGCCGATCAGCAGGCCGTCGCTGCGGTGGGATTTGCTCCCCGTGGGACGCTGCCCTTCGGGCCAGTCGCAGCACAGCGTGATGGCTGCGCGGCTCCACGCCTGTCTCGACAAGGCACACTGCGCGGCCGTCATCGGCAGACCGATCCCCGCCTCGCGAAGTGCCTGAGGCGAAACCACCCCGTAAATATTGCCCCGTGCATCGTAAAATCGCGTCATCACCCGCCCTTACCGTTCAATCCCCCTGAAGCTGCCACTGTAAAACGCAATCCCCTGCAGGAGCGAGCCTGCTCGCGAAGGCGGTGTGTCAATCGCCACATTCATTACCCGAATCAGCGTTTTCGCGAGCAGGCGAACGCCTACGGGTTAGGATGTCGACTGCACTCCCCCGGAACCTGCGATCGAACCTCGACGCGCTATCACTGTCCTTCGGGGACGCGATGTTTTTTGCCAAGGAACGATATGACCAGCCTCAACCCCCAAGACACCTTCGTCCCCGGACGCCTGCAACAGATGTCGACGCGCATCGCCTTTTTCATCGCCGGCCTCGGCATTGCCGCATGGGCGCCTTTGGTGCCATACGCCAAGACCCGCGCCGGGCTCGATGAAGGCACGCTCGGCTTGTTGCTGTTGTGCCTCGGCGTCGGTTCGATTCTGGCGATGCCGCTGGCGGGGATTCTCGCCGCGCGCTTCGGCTGCCGCAGAGTGGCGACTGGCGGCACCTTGCTGATCTGCATGGCATTGCCGCTGCTGGCGACGGTGTCGTCGATTCCGGCGTTGATCGCCACGCTGTTCATGTTTGGCGCCGGGCTTGGCACGGTGGATTCGACAGTGAACCTGCAAGCGGTGATCGTCGAACGGGCCAGCGGCAAAAACATGATGTCGGGCTTTCACGGCTTGTTCAGCCTCGGCGGGATCGTCGGCGCCGCCGGCGTGAGTGCCCTGCTCGGCCTCGGCCTGTCGCCGCTGGGCGCGATGCTGGTGGTGGTGGCGGTGTTGGTCGCCGCGTTGTTCAAGTGCGTGCCACACATGTTGCCCTACGGCAGCGAAAGCTCAGGTCCCGCATTCGCCATTCCCCACGGCATCGTGCTGTTCATTGGCGGGATGTGCTTTATCGTCTTCCTCACCGAAGGCGCGGCGCTGGACTGGAGCGCGGTATTCCTGGCGCAAGAGCGCGGGATCGACACCGCCTATGCCGGACTCGGTTACGCGGCATTTGCCCTGACCATGACCGCCGGACGTTTGATGGGTGACCGGATTGTTCGGATTGTCGGGGCGACGCGGATCATTCTGTTTGGCGGTCTGTTGGCATCCGCCGGACTGTTTCTGGCGACGTTCGCACCGAGTTGGGAGGCTGCACTGGTCGGTTATGCGCTGGTCGGCGCCGGCTGTTCGAACATCGTGCCGGTGCTGTATACGGCGGTGGGCAAGCAGACGGTGATGCCGGAAAGCATCGCAGTGCCGGCGATTACTACGTTGGGTTATGCGGGGATTCTGGCGGGACCGGCTGTGATTGGTTTTGTTGCCCATGCCAGTAGTTTGAGTTTTGCTTTTGGGCTGATGGCAGTGCTGCTGGTGGCGGTGGCGATTGGTGGGAAGGTATTGAGAGTCTGAACTTAGTGCACCTGCCAGATTGTTGTTTTGGGGTTGGGGGCATATCCGTTGCTGCGGGTGTTGCCGCTGGCGGTTACTCACTTTTCCAAACGCCGGAATGCCGGCCCAGCGAAAAGTAAGCAAAAGCCAAGCAGATCAAAAGATCGTCCGATCGCGGCCCGAGCCTTCGGCAGCGCCTACAGGGAGGTTGAGTACATCGGTCAAAGATTGGTCGGCTGTCAGGCCGCCTTCGCGAGCAAGCTCGCTCCCACAGTAAGGTTGAGTACCCCCGCCAGAACTTGGTCGGCTGTCAGGCCGCCATCGCTGGCAAGCCAGCTCCAAAAATAAGTACGCCCTCGCACGCGGCGAAGTCCGCCCCACTCAACACAATGAGCGTTAGCTCGAGTACCGCTTTTGATCTGAGGGCCCGTCGGCAGGCTGAGTGGAGGGATTGATCCGGGGGTGGGAGCGTAGCGACCGTTTGGCGCAGCCAAACACATCGAGAGGAGGTGCAGCGCAGCAAACCGGAGGCGATGCCCCCGGATCAATCCCGGAGCGAAGGGACCCGAGCCTAGGCGAGGGCCGAACGTCAGGGTAAAGCCTTTTTGGTTACTTTTTCGGCGTCTGGAAAAAGTGACCCGCCGTAAGGGCGGAACCCTAATCAGCAACACCCGCAGCAACGGATACTCACCCAATCACCCAATCACCCAATCAACCAATCAGCCAATCAGCCAATCAGCCAATCAATCAAAACCCCACACTGGCCTGCACAAAAAACGTCCTCGGCGCCCCCACATACATCCCCGAGTTGTTATCGCTCGAACGGGTGAAGTACTGCTTGTCGAAGACGTTCTTCACCCCGGCACCCAACTTCAGGTTCGACACCTGCGGCCCGAAGTCATAACCCCCGCGCACGTTCCAGGTCACGTAACCCGGGATGTCGCCGTACTGCCCGTCGGCCGTGCCTTCAGTGATGTAGTTGCCGTTGAAGCTGCCGTCGGCATTCACACCGGTGCCCGGCGAACGCTGTTTGGACTGGGCAAAACCGTCAATGTTGTAGGTCCAGCGGTTGATGTCGTAACGCAAACCGACGGTCGCCACCTGACGCGAATAGAACGGCAGATCACGGCCTTTGAAGCCCGGAATTTCGCCTTCGTAGGTCGCACGGGTGTAAGTGAAACCGGCGTTGGCGGTCAGGCCGTCAAGACGCGGATCCAGCGCCGCCATGTCGTAGTGCATCGAGGCTTCGATGCCTTGGTGTTTGGTCGCGCCGAGGTTGGTCCAGCCCACGTCGTTGCTGATGTATTGCAGTTCGTCGTCGAAGTCGATGTAGAACAGCGTCACCTCACCGCCCCACACATCATCGTTGTAGCGCGTGCCAATCTCGTAGGTCTTGGCTTTTTCCGGCTCCAGGCCATTGGCAGTCTGGTCACCCGAGCCGCCCTGCCCCAACTGAAAATACTGCAGGCTGCCGAACGAGGTTTCGTAGTTGGCGAACAGCTTCCACGCATCCGACAGGTGATACATCACGCTCAGCGCCGGCAACGGTTCGTTGCTTTCGATGCTGCGGTTTTTCGCCTGTACCGGTTTGCCGGCGGTGTCGAGCACGGCACGGTCATGCCAGTCGGTGCTGATGTGTTCGAAGCGAATGCCTGGGGTGACGGTCCAGTTGCCAACGTCGATTTTGTTGTCGACGTAGACCGAATTGGCTTCAGTGCCACCCGTACGATCCTGGAACACGTGGCCATCGGACGTCGGTGTCGCCACCGGCTGATTGTTGACCAGCGCCAGGCGGCTCGACTGCTCGTGCATCGCTTCTTTCAGGTAGCGATAGCCGACGCTGACTTCCTGGGTGGTCGGGCCGACATCGAAAATCCGCGACACCCGTGGTTCGATACCCAGCGTGTAATACGAACGCGGGTACGAGCTGAGGGTTTTCTGGTCGCGGGCGGCGATGGTGCTGCCACGGAAGCTGTCGGTGTAATAGGTCAGGATTTCCGCCTGAGTGCGTTCGTCGATCTGGCGGATCCATTTGAACGACACGTCTTTGCGCCGACCGGTGAACTGATCGTAGTCACGCACCGAATCATACGGTTTGTCGTCGTACTGTTTTTGCGTCAGACCACCGGGCATGTCGGCCGTGGCGTCGTAGTAGTGGAAGTTGAGGCTGAAATCGTCCTGATCGGTCGGCGCCCAGTGCGTCTTGAGCAGCACGTCGTCGATGTCGTTGCCGTTGTTGCGCTCGCGGTAACCGTTGCCGTTGACCCCGGAATACAGCAACGCCACGCCCATGCCGTTGTCGGCGGTGCCGCCAAGAAACGCCGTGTCGATGTGTTTCCAGCCACCGTACTGAGTGGTTTCCAGGGTGGTGCCGATTTCCCCGGTGGCTTTTTCCGGAATCGCGCGGGTGACGAAGTTGATCACCCCGCCAACGTTTTGCGGTCCATAACGCACCGAACCAGCGCCACGTACCACGTCGATGCTGTCGAGGTTGCCGGCGGAAATCGGCGCCATCGACAGTTGCGGCTGACCGTACGGGGCGAAGGCTGCCGGTACGCCGTCGATCAACACGGTGGAGCGCGGCGACAGACGCGAAGTCAGACCGCGCACGCCGACGTTGAGGGAAATATCGCTGCCACCGGTGCCGTTGGAGTCCTGCACCTGCACGCCCGGCACACGCTTGAGCACGTCGCTGACGTTCATCGCTCCCTGCTCGACCATCGCTTCGCGGCGGATCACCGTGCGCGCCCCGGGGTGGTTCTGCACCACGGCGGCGTCGGCGTCACCGAGCCAGTCACCGACCACTTTGATGTCGGTCACGCCGAGTTCCAGCGGGCCATTGCTGGCGGCGGAAGTCGCGGCAGGCGCAAGGGTCACCGAGCCTTCGTTGATCTGATACTCCAGACCGCTGCCTTGCAGTAACTGGCGCAAGGCCTGCTCCGGCGAGATATCACCGTCGACTGCCGGCGCCTGTTTGCCGGCGACCAGATCCGGGCTGAAAAACACTTGCAGCGCCGTCTGCTGGCCCAGCTCGCTCAGGGCCTGGCCCAGTGGCTGTGCGCGGATGTGGATCGCTTCGCCAGCGAACGCCAGCGGCATGGCAGCGTTGACCGCCAGCGCAAGGGCCAGCGGCAACCAAGGGGATTTTTTGTTGTTGGCAGTGGGGGTGTTCACGTCGTACGGAGTCCTGTGGATCGCAAGAGTGTGCGTCTGTTAATGCAAACCAGTTGCAGTTGAACAGGAAGACGATGAACTCGAAAAAAACCTGAACGCTATTTTGAAATTATTTCCTGACTGCCGTCCGCGAGGGTGCGCACGGCCACCGGCAGGATGCTCGGCAAGGCCTTGAGCAAGGCGTCGGTATTGTCGGACTTGAACACGCTGGTCAGGCGCAGACTGGCCACGGCCGGGTTGGCGACGGTCAACGGCTTCTCACGATAGCGCGACACTTCGGCAGCGACTTCGCTAAGGCTGGCGTTGTTGAACACCAGTTTGCCGCTGCGCCATGCCGTCACTTGCGCCGAGTCGACCGCGTAGGCCTGCGCGACTTTGCCCTGAGCATCGACATCAGTGCCGAGGCCCGCGGTCAGGCTGATGAATTGATTATCCGGCGCCCCCCGCCCCTGCACTTTCACCGTGCCCTGCTCCACCGCGACGCGGGTTTGCATAACGTCGCGGCGTACATCGAAACGAGTGCCGGTGACCGTGACCTTGCCGCTGCCCGCCTCGACCACGAACGGGCGCGCGGTGTCGTGCTGAACACTGAACATTGCCTCGCCTTCGCTCAATTCGATCAACCGACGATCCTGTTCATAACGCACCTGCAAGCGGCTGCGGCTGTTCAGGTCAATCACCGAACCGTCCGGCAGCGCCACATGCTTGCGCTCGCCCAACGCCGTGGCGAACTCGGCGCGGTAACTGCCCGGATGATTCAAACCACTGAACAGGCCCAGCCCGAGCGCCACCGCCAGCACACTGGCGGCCACGGCATAACGCAGCAACGGCCGGCGTGCGCGGCGGGTTGGCGGGGTTTCAACCAGAGCTTTGAGGCGTGGCACCGGCAGCAGATCCGCCGCCGACCACAAGCCCTGCAGCAACTGGAATTCGTCACGGTGCTGCGGATGCTCAGTCAGCCAGGCGTCGAAGCGCTGCTGCTCGTCGGCGCTGATCGTTGGCTCCTGCAAACGCACAAACCAGCGAGCCGCGTCGTCACGCACCGTTGTTGGCCCGCACGCGCAATCACGGGTATCCATCATGGAATGTCCTGTTTGGCCGGGGATGAAAAAGCACGGTCGTTCATGACTGCAACCCGTCGAGGCGATCACGCAAGTGCCGAAGGGTGCGGATCATATACTTTTCGACCATGTTCTTGGACAACCCCAAGCGTTCGGCGATTTCCGCCTGCGTCAGGCCTTCGATCTTCTGCCAGACAAAAATCTTGCGGCAATTGACCGGCAGTTCGCTGAGCGCCCGTTCGATGGAATCGGCCAACTGGATCGCATGCATGTAATGCTCCGGGTCGCCGGACAACGACTCAGCGTGATCCATGGCCTCTGATTCCATGACGCCCCGCCGATCCTCACGCCGATAACCGTCGACCGCGATATTGCGTGCGGTCTGGTGCAAATACGCCCGCGGCTGCTGCACCGCCGCCGAATCGGACTCAAGCACCCGCACAAAGGTGTCGTGCGCCAGATCCTCGGCCTGCGCACGATTGCGCAGGCGACGAGTCCAGGTGCCGATCAACTCTTCGTAATGCTCGAAAAATCCGGATCTGCGGGGACGCATGGGGGATATGGGCGGCGTGCTGAGGAAAGGACGTGAATAGTAATGGTTACCATTAAGCCGAAGCAATGGATTCCTCGACCGACCGTCCGGGTCGCCTTTGCGGCTCAGCGTTTTATCGAAATCACACCACTCATGTAGTCATGCAGATCGCGCAGATCCTTAACACTCCAGGCATGCGGCGGTATTTTTACCCCGTTCTCCTGCAACGTTTTCGGAATCAGGTTGCCGTTCGGGCGAAGGATGATCGACGACACAATCACGCCCGGATATTCATTCAGACGTTTTTTGAACGCGGGCGTTGTCAGGTCAGGTGTTGGCGGATTGCTTTTATGCGCCAACGGCCCGGTGCCCTTTATATCGGCGCCGTGGCACACAGCGCAGCGCTGCGAATAGAGATTTTTTCCATTGCTGTTATCCGCGAAGGACACGGAGGTTTGAGCGATCAACAAAGCCCCGAGTACAGCGACGAATGCGATTTTCATTGTTTGCCTCCCTGGCGTCTTTAAGGTCGCGCATGATGCGCGAGATTTAACGCCTGGCGCAAAACAATGTGGGAGCGAGCCTGCTCGCGAATGCGCAACATCAGTCACTTATTGCATTGACTGAGCGGACGCTTTCGCGAGCAAGCTCGCTCCCACAGGGTTCGGTGGTGGATGCAGGTTCAAGTGCATCCACCACCGGCCATTGGATCAGCCTTTTTCGTCGATCCCGGCTTGCAGGGTCTGGGTGTCCAGATGCCCGCCAAGGGTGACCGGGCCGACTTTCAGGTTGCCGTTCTCCAGGGAAACCTTCGGTGCGTTTTCCTCGGCTTTATGTGGCAGATCAAGTCCGGCCTTCACGCCATAGTCACGGTTGCTCAGATCAGCGCGACCGACCTTCGATCCGCCCAGATCCACCTTCCCTTCAGTGGCCGAAATCCGCGCGCCCGTCAGCTGCGTCGCGCCGCCGACTGCGAGGTTCACCCCTTGGCTGCTATTGATGCCAGACGTCTGCGCAACGCTGTCCTTGTGCGCATACTCGCCCTGCGCTTTCAGCGTCGGCTTGTAGTCGGTGCCGGCGAGTTGTTCCTTGTCGCTCGGTGGGTTTTTCTTCGCGGTCAGGCCCAGATCGACATCGACCTTGGCATGGTTGCTCGAATCCTGGCGACTCTCGACCTTCAGATCACCCGCGACTGTGCCGCTGACATCTTTAGCGTCGATCCGCGCACCCGCCAGCTGCGCATCACCGGCACTGTTCAACACCACATGGTCAGCCTTGATCTGGCTGTTCTGCTGGGTGCTGCCCTGCAAGTAATCCACACCCACCTTGGCGCCGGCATTGAAACCGTGATCGCTGCTGGCCTTCTCATCCGCGGCGGTCGGGGTTTTGCTGCTCAAGTTGCCGCCGGCATTCAGCGCAACATTCCAGTTATTGCGGTTGTCGGTGGACTGCGCCGATTCCTGCACGTAACCGCCCTTCTGCGCGTCGATGCTGACGTTCGGTGCGCTGACTTGCGTGCCTTGCAGGTGAATCGAATCACCGCTTAGTGCGAGGCCGCTCTGACTGTTGAGCTGGCCACCGCTGAGGGTTTGTGAATCCTCATTGACTCGACCGATATTGAAGTTGCCGCTCAGATTGCCGGCCTGATCGCGGCTCTTCTCGCTGCTGGTTTTGCTGCCGCCACCCTTCAAGCCGCCGCCGAGATTGCTGCCAGTGGCGGTGTGAGTATCGGTGGCCGCTTGCAGATCGAGCTTGCCGTCGGCGTGCAGAACGATGGCGCCAGCGCTGTCGATCTTGCTGCCTTGCTGCAGCTGATTTCCGCCGCTGTCGAGTTGCACCGGACCGTTGCTGGTGATGCTCGCCACATGGGCCTGGGTGTCAGTGGTTTGCTTGCCGGTGTGATCGAGCTGGAAACCGGCGCCGAGGTCGAGGTTGGTACCATCGGTCCCCGGCAAGGTGCCGACCGTCAGAGAGCCACTGCCACGCAGGCTGCTGTCGTTGCTGTGCTGGCGGTTGTTGGCCTGATTCAGCGCCAGATCACCGCCGGTGTTGATGCTCACTCCGCCCTGCCCGCCATCGAAACGGCTGCCTGCGAACTGCGCATCGCCACCGACCTTGATGTTCACACCCTGGCTGCCGGCATAAGCGCCGACGACGGCGGTGGAACTGTCCTTGCTCGACGCACTGCTGCCACCCGCGCCGCTGCCAGCGACGTTCACGTCTTCACCGGTCTTGGTGTAGACGCGCACATCGACCTTGGCATCCACCGCATCAGCGCTGCTGTTGTGCGTGTTACTCGCGGCGTCGGCAAGCAGTTTGTCAGCGCTGATGTTCACCTGGCCGGCGCTGGCGTTGTATTGCGTGCCTTGGTCGTGCAGCGTGCCAGTGGTTTTCACATCGACAGTGCCGCCGTCAAAACGGCTGACCACAGCGTTGCTGCTCTGCTCGGATTTGCTGGCGCTGCCATGACCGACCGCAACGTCGATACCGACATTCGGCTGACCGAGATTGGCCAGCGAATCCTTGTCCGGCACCTTGCCGTTGAGCACGTCCTTCACCGCGCCAGCGATCGGCCGAGCAATATCTTTGTATTCGACGTTGGCGCCGATGTCCGCCGACCAGTTGCTCTCGCTATGCGTGCTGCTGTCAGTGTTGCTGGCCGCACGGTTGTCGATCTCGTTGGCGGCAATATTCAGACCGTTACCGGCCTTGACCTGCGCACCTTCGGTGGCGAGTTTGTCGGCATTGATGGTCAAGCCACCGCTGCTCTGTACGCTGGTGGTCTGTGCGGTGGTTTTGCTGGTCGAATCCTGCGCAGTGCCGTGGGCGAAATCGACGCCACTGCCAGCACGGTCGAGGCCGCCGGTGTAGTAGAAACCGCCGCCGGTGCTGGAGGTGTCGGTGGAGGTTTTGTGGCTGTCTGCCTCGGCCAGCAACGACACGTTTTTGCCGCTCAACGTTGTGTCGCCAGCGGTGGATTTCACCTCCGCGCCTTTGAGCGTGACATCACCGCCAGCCTTCACCTGCACACTGCCACCGCTGAGGCTGGAGCCTTGCTGAGTGACATCATTACGGGTCACGGTTTGCTGTTTGTCTTCGTAGTGAATCCCGGCGCGATATTGCTCTGGCGTTTGTTCTTTGGCGTAAGCATCGAAGCCACGGGTTTGCGTGGTGTCAGTGCTGTCGTGAGTGTTCTGCGCCGAATGCACATTCACCTCTCCCGTCGCATCCGCCGTCAGCGCGCCACCGGCCTTGACCGTCGAACCGGCGACCTCAATGTCCTTGGCGCTCTTGAGCTTGAGGTTGCTGTCGGACACCAGTTCGCTGCGCACCGTGGTGCTGTCTTTGCTGTTCTGGCGCGATTCGTCCTTGGTGATGCCGAAGAACTTGCTGTCCTTGTCGTGGTTATTGCTGTGCGTGGTGTCCTGCACGCCGTCGATGATCAGCGAACCCTTGTCGCTGATCACGCTGGCGTCGGTGCCGCCGCGCACCTGACTGCCGCTGATGCGCACGTCGTCAGCCTTGACGATCAGTTTTCCGCCGGCGTTGACCTTGCTGCCCTGATGCCGGGTCTGGCCCTTGTCGGCATCGCCGGTCTTGCCGAAGAAACCACCGCCGACGAGGTCACCGGAATAGCGGTTGTCACTGCTGCGGCTGGTACGTGTGGCAGTGCTGATGTCCACCTGTTTGCCTGCCAGATGCAGGTCACCGGCGCTGTTCAGTTCGGCGCCGTCGGAGCGCAGCAAGGCGGCGGTTTGCAGGGCGATGTTGCCAGCCTTCAACTGGCTGGTGACGCTGCGCTGCTCCTCGCTGCTGCTGTTCCAGTCGGCTTTCCACAGGTGTTTGCGGTGGTTGCCTTGATCGGTCTGGGTGTGGCTTTCAGTGGCGGCAGTCAGGCGCAGATCGCCGCCGCTCTGCACGTCGAGCTTCCGCGCCGCGTCGACCTTGGCGGCTTTCAGTTCGGTGTCTTTACCGGAGGCCAATTTCGCGTCGCGACTGGCGACGATCTGGCTGCCGTGCTGACGGGTTTCGCTATCGGTCTGGGTGCGGTCGTAGGTTTCCCAGGTGATGCCGATGGTGCTGTTGCTCCAGTTCTCGCGTTTTTCCTGGAGCTTGCGGCTTTCGACCGTGCTCAGGGTCAGATTGCGTTTGGCCTCGACGGTGACGTCACGGCCACTGACATCGGTGGCGGCCAACGTCAGGTCCTTGCCACTGTGCAGACCGATATCGCCCTGCTTGCTGCGAATCCCGGCGCGGGTGACGTCGAGGCTGTTGGCCACGGCTTCACCGCTGACACTGAGGTCGCCGGCCGAACGAATCTGCACACCGTCACGCCCGGCGACTTGCACCGCACCCACCCGCACGCCGGCACCTTCGGCGGTGCTGACAATATTGATGCGCCCGGCCTGCATCGCGCCGAACAGGCTGGCGTCGATGCGTTGATCAGAAGTGTTGCCCGCCGGATCGACCGCGTTCACCTGGCCGCTGGCGTAGTCGACCTGATTGCGTCCCACTGTGAGGTTCAACTGATCGCGCGCCGTGATCGCGCCCTGGCTGTCGATACGCGGCGCAATCAGGTTGATCGAGCCCTCGCCATTGCGCAGGCCACCGTTTTGAATCTGCAACTGACCGCTGGCGTCGCGGGTGTTCAGACCTTGCAGTTTGCCGTCATTCAATTCCGGGCGACCAACCACTAGATTGGCATTCGGCGTATTGATAAAGCTGCCGCCATTGACCGAGATGCCGTTGGGGTTGGCCAGCACGTAATCGGCGGGGCGACCGAAGATTTCCTGCGCGCCGTTGATGGCGGACGGATTGCGGCTGATCACTTCGTTGAGGATCACACTCGCCGCCTGCCCTTGCAGTTGTGGGTTGGCCGCCAGTTGCCCGGCCAGTTGCGATTGCCCGGCCTGCAAGGCGTTGTTCAGCACCACACCCTGACGATCGACGTTGTAGTCGAGAAACTGGTTGTGCGACAGGCCCGAGCCATTGGGCGCGACGATGTTGACGATGGGCACACCGCCCTGGGTCTGCAATTGCGCGGTACCGCCCGGCCCGGGCGCGACGACGACACCACCGGCGAGCGCGCTCGGCAGGTGCACGGCGAAGAACAGGCTGGCGATGGCCCAGCGCAATTTGCCCCGAGGCGAAAGATGAAATGCAAAAGTGTGTGCTGGCATAAAAACGTCTCCATGTAAGTACGGCATCACGTCGCGCGTTTTAGTCTTGGCCGTGGCTGTCGCGCTCAGGTCCGACGGCTGTTCGTTCACTGCGTTGTTTGTATGGATAGCGGTCATATCTGCAGCCCTACGCGCATCAGCCAGGTTTGCGGCTCGTGCTGCAGACCGCTTGGGGTGTTGAGGCTGCGTTGGTAATCGACGTCCACCTGCAGGTTTTTCCAGCCCAGGTTCAAGCCGACACTGGCGCCGCTCAGGCGTTGGCCTTGAGCGCCGTGATCAGCCTTGATCCAGCCGTGGTCGAGGCCCACGCGCGGCGTGATCTGCACCGGCCATGCGCTGCGCAGCGGCAGGCGCAGGGTGTTGCGCCAGATTGCGCCGCTGGCGCCCGAAGCGCTGCTGACCCGATAGCCGCGCACCGCCGAATCGTCGGTGCCGAGCAGTTGTTCGATCGCCGGCAACGGATCGGGGCTGTACTGCACGTTGAGCTGGCTCTGCCACTGCCACGCCTGCTCGCCGAGTTGACCGTTACGCCACTGACTGAGGCCGGCGCGGTACTTGCGAAACTGTGCCTTGGGCAGGTTGTTGATCGGTTGCTGCGCGTCGTCATCGGCACCGAGCCAGCGCAGGCCCTGCGCGTAATTGACGTCGAGGTTCCACACCGCACGGTCAAGCCAGAACAGATTGAGTCCGGCCTCGGCCACGGTCAGGGTCGGACTCTGAATGCCGAGCCGCACGTCTTGCAGATAGCTATCGACATCCTTGTGCGCCAGTTGCAGGTTGGCGCTGAGCTGGTGGCTCTGATCGCGCCACAACACGCGGTCGGCGCGCAGGCTGATCTGGTCGGTGATGCCGGTGCTGTGGAAGGTCACGCTCGGCAGTTTGAATGGCGCGCGGTATTCGGCATGGCTGGCGAACACACTATAGGTCCAGTAGCCGTAAGGGATCGCGTAATACAGGCTGGCGTTGCGGTTATAGCGGTCGCCCTGATTCAACGTGTCGCTGGCGCTAAGGCTCAACAAGTCGTTGAGTTGCAGCGGACTGTCGAAGCTCAGGCTGACGCTGTCGCGATCACGTCCGGTGCTGGCGCTGCCGAGGTTGTCGATGCCCGCATTCAAGGCCCAGCGCGACTGCCCGGCAGTGCGCGAACGCAGGATGATCCGCGAAGCGCCGGGCTGGCTGCCGGGGGCGATGTCGGCGGTCAGATCGACCGAGCGCAGGCGATTGAGTTGATCAAGGCCTTGCTCCAGATCGCGCAGGTTCAGCGGCTCGCCGAGCATGCCGGGGAACGCACCGCCGAGGGACAGCGGCAAACGCTGATCGGCCAGCTCGATGGACTCGATGTAGCCCTCGTCGACCCTGATGTCCAGCGACTGCCCCGCCGCCGGCGCGCTGAGCAAATAAGGGCGACTGGCGATGTAGCCCTTCTCGACGTAAATCGCCGTGATGGTCGCCAGCAGATGGTTGATCTGCCTGACACCCATGCACGGCGCGAGCAACGGTTTGATCCGCGCGTTGAGTTTGTCACTGTCGATCAGCGTGACGCCGCCGATGCGCGTGCCGCTTAACGGCCAGCACTGTTCATCCGGCTCGACGGTTTGCGCTACGACCGGGGTCGTGGGTGCCGGACCGAAAGCACCGCGCTCCAGCTGACGGCGGCGCTGTTCCAGTTGCAGTTGTTGCAGATCGCGTTGCTGTTGCTGCTGCTGGCGCAGCACTTCCTGGCCCGGCGCGTTCGGTTCGGCGGCTTCAATCGAGGAGGCACACACACTCAACACAAAGGCCGACAGCAGCGGGCAAAGCGTGGAACAACGACGAAAAAAAGCGCAAAACGGAAACGGCACGCAACTTCCTTGCGATCATCAAATGGCGTAATGCCATGTCATCAATAATCGTGATAGTCGGAGCCATTCCACACAAAAGCAAGACGCTTCCTACAGCGCTTACATTTCTTAAACAATTGCTTTGCCTGGCTTTATTGTCAGCAGCAAAGCCACGGCGCTACTGGCTATCAGGGTTTCCCCGAGGGCTTGAAACCAGCCAGCGAGCATCAGCCCCGCGCCGATCAGCAGGTAATACATCAAGCCCAACAACGCCCCGGCGGTGCCCAACCGATCAGCGTAATCGGCCAGGGCCGAACCGAGAATGTTCGGGATCGCCAGGCCAAACGCCAACACCACCAGCAGCATCGGCAGCACGAACGCGACACTGCCCTGCAGCGACCACACGCCAAGACCACCGAGCAAGGCGATGCCAGCCGCGAGGCGAATCAACTGCAATGCCTTGAACCCGACCGTCAATAAGCGCCGGTTCAGCCATGCTCCAAAACCTGAGCCCAGTGCGAGGATCACACCGCTGTAACCGAACACACTGGCGTCCACACCCAACCGCTGAAACATGAACGGAGCGACGCTGTAATAGCTGAACAGCGCCACGTTGAATGAGGCGATCCACAGCGCCGAGCGCCAGATACCCGCGTCACGCAACATGCGCCCAAGCGTTTTGAACAGAGCAACATGGCCAGTCGGCGCTGGCCGGGTTTCCACCAAGGTGTAGCAACTCCATAACCACAACAACGTGGCCAGCAACAGCAACGCGGCGAGCACACCGCGATACCCAAAGGCCTGCACCAGGCTGGCGCCACTGAACAAGCCAAGCGCCGGGCTGGCCGCCAGCGCGATGCCCACCAGGGAAAACACCTGCGCCAGTTCGGCGCCTTTGAAGCGGTCGCGCAACACGGTCTGCGTGACCACCGACCCCACCGCCGCACCGAAGGCCGCCAACATCTGCGCCAGTAACAAACCGTTGAAACTGCTGACCCGCAGGCCTAAAAGCGTGGCAATTGCAAAGATTGCCAGGCCCGCGAGCATCGTCGGGCGTCGACCAATGCGATCGCACAAACGCCCCCACACCACCACCCCGACGGCAAACGCGAGGAAATGCACCGACAACGTCTGCGCGGCGGCTTGCGGGCCAACGTCAAATACCCGCCCGATATCACCGAGCGCCGGGCTGTACAGGGTTTGCGCGATCTGCGGAAACATCAGCAACGCAATCGCCAGCCACAGGAAATGTCTGTTGTTCATTCTTCATCACTCCTCGCATAAACCGCCGAGGAGTTTAAGAATTGCGCAGTGGCGTATTATCCAGACCCTGCCAACTAATCACTGAAATCGGACAATCCATGGCCTGGCTCGATGCCCACGCAACGTTTGACGCAGATCGCTATCAGGCACCGGTGATCGGTATTGCTTCGACCCTGGGCGATCACGACTCCGGTTTGCACCGCCATCAACGCGGGCAGCTGCTGTACACGCGACAAGGCTGCACGCGAATTACCCTGGCGCAGCAACTGTGCCTGCTACCGCCGTCGCGGGCGGCGTGGATTCCACCGGGTGTCAGCCATTGCGCGGTGATGCAACAGAGCGTCGACTACCGCTCGATCTACTTGATCCCCGAACTGTGCGCTGCACTGCCGCAGCAGGTCTGCGTGATTGAAGTCAGCCCGTTGTTGCGTGCGGTGCTGGAACCGATGGCGCTGGCAGATTTCGCCAGCGATTGGCAGCAGGGCAAACTCTCCCACCTGCTCGGCCTGTGTCTGAGCGAAATCGCTGAAGCGGCGCAGCAACCGATGCTGCTGCCGTTACCTCAGGACAAGCGCCTGGCACCCCTGTTGAAAACGCCTGAACGTCTGCCTCCGGAGTTGCAAGTGCTGGAGCAGCAGGTCGGCGCCAGCAGCCGCACCATCGGGCGAATCTTCCAGCGCGAAACCGGCATGAGTTATCAGCAATGGCGCCAGCAGTGGCGCTTGATGCGCGCGATGGAATTGCTCGCCACCGGGCGCAGCCTGAGTTACTGCGCGTTCGAATCGGGTTTTGCCAGCGATAGCGCTTTCATCGCCTTCTTCAAAACCATGACCGGCAGCACACCGGGCCACTGGCTCAAGTGAACAACTGACGATTGGCACCAGAAATCATTTGCCACCAAATATTACCTGCATCATATTGCAGCCGTAATAACGATCCGCTTACGCAGGTAATCCGCCATGACTAGCATGCCCACCCTCGAACCTGTTGTGGTAAAGACCAAGCCGCCCCTGCTTAAACGCGTTTTGCTTCCGGGCGCAGGATTGCTCGCGCTGATTTTCGCCGGTATTTACGCCTTGCACTGGTGGGGCGCCGGACGTTTTCTCGAAGAAACCGACGATGCCTATATCGGTGGCGACGTCACGGTGATCGGGCCAAAAGTCGCCGGCTATATCGAAGAAGTGTTGGTCAGCGACAATCAGCCGGTGAAGGCCGGCGATGTGCTGATTCGCCTCGACGCTCGCGATTACCGCGCCAATCTCGCCAAGGCTGAAGGCGCGGTGGCGGCTGAAGAAGCCCTGCTGGCCAACCTCGACGCCACCGAGCAACTGCAACAGGCGGTAATCGGCCAGGCCCGTGCCGGCATCGACGCCGCCGGCGCCGAGACCGCTCGCTCGCGGGATGACAACGCACGCTACAAACGTCTGGTGACAACCAATGCCGTGTCGGTGGAAAGCGCCCAGCGCGCCGACGCCACCTTCAAGACCGCGCAAGCCTTGAGTGCCCGTGCGCAGGCTGAACTGCTCGCCGCGCAACGCCAGCTCGCGGTGATCGACACGCAAAAACAACAGGCCCGCGCCGCTCTCCAGCAAGCCCGCGCCGAGCGGGATCTGGCGCAATTGAATCTGGGCTACACCGAATTGCGCGCCCCGGTCGACGGTGTGATCGGCAACCGCCGCGCACGCGTCGGCGCCTACGCCCAGGCCGGTTCACAACAGTTGTCGGTGGTGCCTGCCAGCGGTTTGTGGGTCGATGCCAACTTCAAGGAAGATCAACTGGCGCGGATGAAACCCGGGCAACGCGTGAGCATCCGCGCCGACGTGTTGTCCGGTCAGGAATTCCACGGCCGCCTCGACAGCCTCGCCCCGGCCACCGGTTCGCAGTTCAGCGTGCTGCCGCCGGAAAACGCCACGGGCAACTTCACCAAAATCGTCCAGCGCGTACCGGTGCGCATCCTTCTCGACCCCGCCGACGGCGTGCTGGGCCATCTGCGTCCAGGCCTGTCGGTGACCGCCGAAGTCGATACCCGCGCCCAGCCTGAAAACCGCGCCGTGGCCGTTGCACCATGAGCGCCACCCTCACCGCCCCGGCGCAACCGTTCAACGCGGCGGACATGGCCACCGCGACCAAGGTGTTCGCCTTCGCGACGATGTGCATCGGCATGTTCATCGCGCTGCTGGACATCCAGATCGTCTCGGCTTCGTTGCGCGATATCGGCGGCGGACTGTCCGCCGGCACCGACGAAACCGCATGGGTGCAGACCAGTTACCTGATCGCCGAAATCATCGTGATTCCGCTGTCGGGCTGGCTGTCGCGGGTGTTCTCCACGCGCTGGCTGTTCTGCGCTTCGGCCGTCGGTTTCACCGTCGCCAGCCTGTTGTGCGGCGCGGCCTGGAACATCCAGAGCATGATCGCTTTTCGCGCGCTGCAAGGGTTTCTCGGCGGTTCGATGATTCCGCTGGTGTTCACCACCGCGTTCTTTTTCTTCACCGGCAAACAACGGGTGATCGCCGCCGCGACCATTGGCGCGGTCGCCTCGCTGGCACCGACACTGGGCCCGGTAATCGGTGGCTGGATCACCGATATTTCCTCGTGGCACTGGCTGTTCTACATCAATCTGGTGCCGGGGATTTTCGTTGCCGTGGCGGTGCCGATGCTGGTGAAAATCGACCAGCCGGAATTGTCCCTGCTCAAGGGTGCGGATTATTTGAGCATGGTGTTTCTCGCGCTATTTCTCGGCTGCCTGGAATACACCCTCGAAGAAGGCCCGCGCTGGAACTGGTTCAGCGACCAGACCATCCTGACCACCGCGTGGGTCAGCGGCCTCGCCGGACTGGCCTTCATCGGCCGCACCTTGTACGTGGCCAATCCGATCGTCGATTTGCGCGCCCTGAAGGATCGCAACTTCGCCCTCGGCTGCTTCTTTTCCTTCGTCACCGGCATCGGCCTGTTCGCGACGATCTACCTCACGCCGCTGTTTCTCGGCCGGGTGCGCGGCTACAGCGCGCTGGACATTGGCCTGGCGGTGTTCTCCACGGGCGTGTTCCAGATCATGGCGATTCCGCTGTATGCCTTTCTGGCCAATCGCATGGACCTGCGCTGGATCATGATGATTGGTCTGGGCCTGTTCGCGGTGTCGATGTGGGAGTTCAGCCCGATCACTCACGACTGGGGCGCGGGGCAATTGATGTTGCCGCAGGCGTTACGCGGGATCGCCCAGCAACTGGCAGTGCCGCCAGCAGTGACACTGACCTTGGGCGGGTTGGCGCCGGCGCGGCTCAAGCATGCGTCGGGCCTGTTCAACCTGATGCGTAATCTGGGGGGCGCGATTGGCATCGCTGCATGCGCGACCATTCTCAATGACCGCACCAACCTGCATTTCACGCGGTTGGCCGAGCACCTGAACAGCAGCAATGAGGCGATGAATCAGTGGCTGTCCCAGGTCGGTGGCAACCTCGCCGCGCTGGGCCAGAGTGGCGACGTCGGGGTCACCGCCAGCTTGCGCCAATTGTGGCTGCTGACCTACCGCGAGGCGCAGACGCAAACCTACGGCGACACCTTCCTGATGATCATGCTGTGCTTCGTCATCGCCACGGCGATGGTGCCCTTGATGCGCAAGGTGCAACCACCGGCCGCGCCGAGTGCCGATGCGCATTGATCCCGTTTTTTACGTTCACCCACTTCCCCCCTGTAGGAGTGAGCCTGCTCGCGATGGCGGTGTATCAGCGAAGCAGCTGTCGACTGACACAACGCAATCGCGAGCAGGCTGCCTCCCACAGGGGCTATGTGTTGAAGCTTAAGCCTGCGGGGTTTTACGGAAGCCCACGGCCAGGCGGTTCCAGCTATTGATAGTGCTGATCGCCACGCTCAGGTCGACCATTTCCTTGGGCGTGAACTGCGCGGCCACCACGTTATAGTCTTCGTCCGGAGCGTGAGTCAGGCTCAGTTGGGTCAGCGATTCGGTCCACAGCAACGCGGCGCGTTCGCGGTCACTGAAGAACGGTGCTTCACGCCAGGCGGTCACGGCAAACAGACGCCGCGAGGTTTCGCCGCCCTTGATCGCGTCGGCGGTGTGCATGTCGATGCAGAACGCACAGCCATTGATTTGCGAGGCACGCAGCTTGACCAGTTCGATCAGGCTCTTTTCCAGTGGCAGTTTGGAAACGGCGGTTTCCAGGGCGATCATCGCTTTCAGCGCGTCAGGGGAGGCGGTGTAGAAATCGGTACGAGGTTTCATGGTGACTCCGGGCAGCAAGTGAAGGTGTGGCTACGTTAGCCCCCGCTCTGCTCTCGACAAATAGCCAATATTCGCGAAGATCAGGAGGCCACTCGCACCCGGCGTTGACCACTGGTCAGCCAATCGGCACCAAGGCGTCGGCGCGTCAGACCAATATCAGGTCAATCCCCTTTCTGGAGACGCACCATGATCACGCGCAAATTCACTTCATTATTCCTCGCCGGCCTGCTCGCGACGGCCTCGGCGGCCAGCTTCGCCGCCAACGATGGCGCGGATGCCACCGGCACCCGATCCGGCGGTGCCACCGGCTCGGCCATGCCACCGGACAACACGCCGGGCGCGCCGTCCGGCGGTAGCAGTTCGGGTGGTGCGGGGTCGGGCACCGGCACCAATGGCGGCGCCAGCGGATCGGGCTCCGGTGCGGGTGGCGGCACCGGTTCGGCTGGCGGCGGGACTGGCGGTGCAGGCGGTGGCACGGGCGGCTGAACGAACAAGAGTCATCCGTGGTAAGGGCGTTGCCCTGTGCAACCGGCCTAACGACGCGGCCGGCGCCCACAGGGTTGATTGTCAGCGGTCGGAACGCATCAGCTCGGCCACATCGCTCTCCGGCGAAAACACCGCGGCGCGGTTGCGTCCGGCATTTTTTGCCTGATACAGCGCCTCATCCGCCCGCTGGATAAATACTTCCGGGCTGTCATTGCCGCTCGGAATAAACGAATAGCAGCCCAGGCTCACGGTGAGATAGCCGGTGGGCGAACCGCTGTGGGTGATGTGTTTGTCGATGACGCTGCGACGAATCTGCCCGGCAATGGCCAGGGCACCGTTGATATCGGTGTTCGGCAACAGCACCGCAAACTCTTCGCCCCCATAGCGCACCGCCAGATCGGCCTTGCGCTGACAGCAGTTCATGAGCACCTGCGCCACTTGCGTCAGGCAATGGTCACCGGCGACATGCCCATAGGCGTCGTTGTAACGCTTGAAGAAGTCGATATCGAGCATGATCAGGCTCACCGGGCTGACCTGTCGCGCGCCTCGGGCAAACTCGATTTCCAGGGAACGCTCGAACAGACGCCGGTTGGCCAGTCCGGTCAGGCTGTCATGGGTCGCGATCTGTTCCAGCGCCTGCTGTGCCTTGCGCAGGTTTTTCTCGATGCGCTCACCATCGCGCACCTGACGAATGAACACCCAGCCGAACAGGCCGACACCCAGGGTGACCAGCGCCACGATCACACTGGACTGAACCGCCCGCGCGTACCAGCCCTCGAGGATCGTGTCCTTTGACGTGGCGGCGGCCACCACCAGCGGGTACGACGCCAACCGCCGGTAGCCATACAAACGCTCGACGCCGTCGACCACCGAATTGATCATTGCGGTACCGGCCGACGCCTCGGGCAGCAACTCCCGATAGATCTGGCCTTGCGCCAACGACGTGCCAATCAGGCTTTCATCGAACGGTCGGCGGGCGAGCAACGTGCCGTTAGTAAATCCGATGAACATGATGCCGTTGTCGTCGAGGCTGAAGCTTTCGAAGAAGTGATCGAAATACGACATCTTGATCCCGGACAGCAACACCCCCTGAAAACGGCCGGCGCGATCATTGACGCGTTTGGAAATCGGGATGATCCACTCGCCGTTCTCGCGGCTGCGGATGGCCGGGCCGATGTGCGCCAGCGTCGAGGCGTTCTGCTGGTGATACTTGAAATACTCGCGGTCGGCCACGCCATTGCCACGGGGCAGATCGGTAAACGAGGTAATTACCCACTGCCCCTGGGTATCGAACAGGAAGATGCCGTGCAACTGGTTCAGTTGCTGCACCCGCCGGGCGAAGGTTTGCTGCAGCCGAGGCCGTTGCGCCGCACCGTAACCGTCATTCTGAATCCAGTCGACCAGGCTGGTCATGACCAGGTCCGCCGCCAGAAAGGTGTCCTCGGCCTGTTGCGCCATGGCCCGCGTCAGGTTGCTGGAGGCCACTTGCGCCACCGCCAGATCCTGACGCCGTGACTGTTCCAGTTGCAAATACAGTAAACCGAGCAGGCACAACCCGACCGCAACGATAAACCACGCGGCGGCTTTACGCAGCGGCAGGCGTTTAAGGGCGCCTCCGGGGGCTTGATGCGGATAATGAATGGGGATAGGCAAAAACGTGTCCTGGGCAGGTACGACAAGGGCAAATGCCCGTAACCCTTATATTTTGTGAGCGTAGCCCACCGGGATGCACGGGGCAAACGCCACGCTCCCGCCCAGTTGTATCGGCGCACAGCGCATTTGGATGATCGCTGTTCGCCGATTTATTTTCGATGCCTGCTTTGCGGTTAATCCGTTGTAAAGGGCCAGACGGCGCATCGCACTGTATAGATGCACCCGTGGCGGGTGGCCGGCGGTCAAAGCCTGACCGGGAGATGCGTATTCGGGTTCACCAAAAACCTGTGGCGAGGGCGCTCACTCCCTTGCCACCAGGTCCGTTTGGTCCTTTCGACCGTGAATCAGTTCAACGCGACGGCGGCACCCGAATATCCCCCGCCCGGCACTGCGTCTTCACGCCTTTGCCGCACGCGCCGAACTGCAGATCCTTGCCCATGCACACCCGCACTTCCGACAATTCCGGGCCGCTGCAGATCACCGCGATGCCATCAGCCGGAATCCCCGGATTGGCCTTGCGGAACAGGTCTGCGATTTCCTGGGCTTCGAAGTAATACGAAGAACTGAACGGTTGCAGCGCCTGCGGGATTTTGACGGCGCCAACGGCTTTGTCCGCCTCATCCAGATAGCCCATCGCGCCGAGGCCGCTGCACGTGCCGTGCTTGGACCATTCGTGGTCGAGCAGTTTCCTGGTCGGGAACAGCGTCAGCCCCTTGCTGGTTTCCGCAGCCGACAGGGTGGTCAGTGGCGGGCAGGATTCCGGCCAGCCGCCCTTGGCGTATTGCGGCCACAAACCGTGCAGCACGAAGCCGTAGCCCTTGCCGGAACATTGCGCGTCATCTTTGTGGGTCAGGCAGAACGTCGGCGACCAGGACAACGCCAGCAGGTAGTAATCGAACACCCCCGCCACCGATTCCGCCTGGGCCTTGCTCGACTGCGACTGGCGCGCCGAACTCAAACCGATGCTACCGGCCGTCAGCGCAATCACCGCCAAAATTGTAAACAGCTTTTTCATCTACCCGCTCCTTGGGACGCCTGCGTCCGTGGTTTTCGATCCTGACCAGACTTGGCCAGCGCTGATTTCGACACGCTTGTGTTGCAAGTGCATGACGCAAGGCAACGCCGTACCCCGTTGAAAGGTCTACGATTAACAGGCAGCCATCAAACCAAGGGATCCGAAATGAGTAAAGCAGACGAACTCGCCGCCAAACTCAAGCAAACCCGGCACACCCACGCGGATGCCGCGCTGGAGATCGATTGCTGGCCGGCGCAGGTGTACGACTTGTACCACCGCATCGAGGCGTGGCTGCAGCCGGTCACCGAAGTCGGCCTGAAAATTCGGCGCAATCCGACCCACGTTTGCGAACGTTCTCCGGATGGTGAGTCCCACGATTACGCCATCGACCAACTGGTGATCGAGGCCAATCATCAAACCCTGACATTCGATCCCATTGCGCGGTTTACCGAGGATGGCGCCGGGCGGGTGCAAATCATCCCCTCAGCCACGGACACCTATCTGCTGCGTACCGTGGATGAACACGGTGAAAGCCATTGGTGGGTGCAGTCGATAGAAACAGGTCAGCAACTGGATGCCATCGCGCTGACTGAAAACAATCTTTTGCTGGCGGTGCAGGAAGGCCTCGGTCTGTAAGCCTTTTACTGGCGCCGCGTCGAACAGAAATCGACGATCACCTGCGAAACGGCATCGAGCATCTGCGGATCGGCATGCGCTGCGACAAATAAGCGGAACTGCGCATCCGGCAACGCCGGCAAACCCTGTTCCGCTGCCAGCGCTGCCACCCCCTGCCCCAACTGACTCGCCGGCATCGGCGCCACGGCAAATCCGGATGCCGCCGCTGCGCGCAACCCGGCCGTGCTCGAACACAGCATGGCCGTGCGCTGAGAAATGCCGGCCCGGGCCAAACGCGTCAATGCGGCTTCGCGATACGGACACGGCTCTGGAAACAGCGCCAGCGGCAGTGGCGTCGGTAAATGCGCGACAGGTTGCGCGGCCCAGGCCCACACCAGCGGCTCCTGCCACAGCAAAACGCCAGATTCGCCGGTTTCGCACAGCGAACCGATGACCATTTCCAGATCACCCTGCTGCATCTGGCTCAGCAAGGTCCCGGGAATATTCACCTGCACATCAATCTCCATGCCCGGATGCTGCGCCGCGCAATCCTGCAACGCGCGCAGTAACCGTGCCTCGACAAAATCCTCGGACACACCAATCCGCACCCGCCCTTGAAACGGCGTGCGCGTGAGCTGCGCCCAGGCATCGCGGTTCAGCGCCAGAATCGTCCGCGCATAGGCCATGAGGCGCTCGCCATCGGCGGTGAGTTGTTGCGATCGCGTCGTGCGCTTGAGCAGGGGTTTGCCGACCTGCTCTTCGAGTCGGCGCAGATGACCGCTGACCGCCGACTGCGTCAGATGCAGTTTTTCCGCGGCACGACTGAAGCCGTCCTCATCGACAACGGTGACAAAGGTCTTGAGCAACAGGGCGTCGAACATAGTGAGATACGTGATCAATGGATGATTTATTTACAATTTATAGTTAGATCCTCGCTATGTTGCAATGCCTCGCACTCCCCCACCGAATGCCGAGGCCTTAACGTGACCACTCTTCTTCACATCGAATGCTCGCCGCGCAAACAGCGCTCCGCCTCACTGGAGGTCGCGCGCCAGTTCATCGACCGCTATCAACAGCATCACCCGCAGACGCGCCTCGAAACCCTGGATTTATGGGGCATGCAGCTTCCGGAATTCGACGAAGAGATGCTGAATGCCAAGTACGCCGGACTCAATGGCACACCGCTGTCGCCGCGCCAGCAAACGGCGTGGGATCAGCTCAAACACCTCGCCGCGCATCTGCATCGCGCCGATATTCTGGTGCTGTCGGTGCCGCTGTGGAATTTCAGCATTCCATACAAACTCAAGCACTTCATCGACCTGGTGTCGCAGAAAGACATCCTCTTCAGTTTCGACCCGCAACACGGCCTGCAAGGTTTGCTGAAAAACAAAACCGCCGTGGGCGCCTATGCCTGCGGGATGGATTTCTCTGCGCAATCGGCCACACCCGCCGAGCGCTTCGATTTTCAGAAACCTTATGTGGCCGCGTGGCTCGAGTTTATCGGCATCAGCGATGTGCATGAGTTGAGCGTCGAGAAAACCATTCTCGGCGAAGACGTTGATCGTCAGTCGCGGCTCGCGGCGTCACAACAGGCGCGGGATCTGGCCGATCATCTCGCCGCGAATGAAGCTGTCAAAACTGTAATCTCCGCCTCAGCCAACTGAAAGCTGGCGCTGGTTAGCCTTCCCGTCATGAGTCAAACGGGGATTCCAGCGCATGCCTTCCAACCCATCACGACGCACCTTCGTCAAAGGCCTCGCCGCCGGCAGCCTGCTCGGTGGCCTTGGCCTGTGGCGCACGCCGGTCTGGGCGCTGAACGCTCCCGGTCAATTGCATGAACTGAGCGGCAGCGAGTTCGAGCTGTTCATCGGCGAAACCCCGGTCAACTTCACCGGTAGCCCAAGCACGGCGATGACCATAAACGGCAGCCTGCCCGGCCCGTTGCTGCGCTGGCGCGAGGGCGACACCGTGACGCTGCGGGTGCGTAACCGGCTCAGCGCCAGCACCTCGATTCACTGGCACGGCATTCTGCTGCCGGCGAACATGGACGGCGTGCCGGGCCTGAGCTTTCACGGCATCGAGCCGGGCGGCGTGTACGTCTATCAATTCAAGGTGCGGCAGAACGGCACCTACTGGTATCACAGCCATTCCGGTTTACAGGAACAGGCCGGTGTTTACGGGCCGCTGGTGATCGACGCGAAAGAACCCGAGCCGTTCCACTACGACCGCGAGTTCGTGGTGATGCTCAGCGACTGGACCGACGAAAACCCGGCCAACCTGCTGAAGACCCTGAAAAAACAATCCGACTACTACAATTTCCACAAACGCACCGTCGGCGATTTCATCGAGGACGTCAGCGAAAAAGGCTGGGGCGCCACTGTCGCCGATCGCAAGATGTGGGCAGACATGAAGATGAACCCCACCGACATCGCCGACGTCAGTGGCGCGACCTACACCTTCCTGATGAACGGCCATGCGCCGGATAACAACTGGACCGGGCTGTTCCGCGTCGGCGAAAAGCTGCGCCTGCGCCTGATCAACGGCTCGGCGATGACCTACTTCGACGTGCGCATTCCCGGGCTGAAAATGACCGTGGTCGCGGCGGATGGCTTGCATGTCAAACCGGTCAGCGTCGATGAACTGCGCATCGCCGTGGCCGAAACCTACGACGTCATCATCGAGCCGGACGCCGACGCGTACACGCTGTTTGCCCAGGCCATGGATCGCAGCGGTTATGCCCGTGGCACCCTCGCCACTCGCGCCGGGCTATCTGCGCCGGTACCGGTTGTGGATCCGCGCCCGTTGGTGACCATGGACGACATGGGTATGGGCGGCATGGATCACGGTTCGATGGAAATGAGCGCCATGGATCACTCGGCGATGGGCCCGATGCAATCCCATCCCGACAGCGAAAAAGACAATCCGCTGGTAGACATGCAAGCCATGACCACCGCCCCCAAACTCAACGACCCCGGCCTCGGCCTGCGCAACAACGGCCGTCGTGTGCTGACCTACGCCGACCTGCGCAGCACCTTCGAAGACCCGGATGGCCGCGATCCGAGCCGCACAATCGAACTGCACCTGACCGGCCATATGGAGAAATTCGCCTGGTCGTTCAACGGCATCAAATTCGCCGACGCCGAGCCCTTGCGCCTGAAGTACGGCGAGCGCATCCGCCTGGTGCTGGTCAACGACACGATGATGACCCACCCGATTCACCTGCACGGCATGTGGAGCGATCTGGAAGACGAAAACGGCGACTTCCAGGTGCGCAAACACACCATCGACATGCCGCCCGGCACGCGCCGCAGTTATCGCGTGACCGCCGACGCACTAGGCCGCTGGGCCTATCACTGCCACCTCCTGTACCACATGGAAACGGGCATGTTCCGCGAAGTGCGGGTGGAAGAATGAAGGGGCCGCTGATGACTCGACTCACCACGTTTTCCTTGTTGCTCATCGGCAGTTCGGCAATGGCCGCCAGCGAGATGCCGGGCATGGATCACAGCCAGATGTCCGGCATGGATCACTCGGCCATGCAAAGCATGGACGACGGCATGATGCAGCCCGCCGCGCCGACCGAAAGCCGCACGCCGATCCCGCCCCTGACCGACGCCGACCGCGCCGCCGTGTTCACCAGCCCCGGCGGCCATAAGGTCCACGACAGCGCGATCAACAGCTACTTTCTTGCCGACAAACTCGAATGGCAGGACGCCGATGACGGCAGCGCGTTGGCCTGGGATCTGTCCGGCTGGATCGGTGGCGATATCGATCGTCTGTGGCTGCGCTCCGAAGGCGAACGCAGCAACGGCAAGACTGAAGACGCCGAGCTTCAGGCGCTTTGGGGCCATGCGATATCGCCCTGGTGGGACGTTGTCAGCGGCGTGCGCCAGGACTTCAAACCCGGCGCGCCGCAGACTTGGGCCGCGTTCGGTTTACAGGGCATGGCGCTGTACAACTTCGAAGCCGAGGCCACTGCGTTTATCGGTGAAGGCGGCCAGAGCGCGCTGCGGTTCGAGGGTGACTACGACATCCTGCTGACCAATCGCCTGATCCTGCAGCCCACCGCCGAAATTAACGTCTACGGCAAGAACGATGCGCAACGGGGCATCGGTTCCGGCCTTTCCAACACTGAGCTCGGCCTGCGCTTGCGTTATGAAATCCGCCGCGAATTTGCCCCCTACATCGGCGTAACGTGGAACCGTACTTACGGCAACACCGCCGATTACGCCCGCGAAGAAGGCGAGGGTCGCAGCGAAGCGCGCCTCGTGCTTGGCGTGCGGATGTGGTTCTGAATCCCATTAGAAAACAACCCAGAGGTCTTGCATGCGCACATTGAACATCACCCTTGCACTCGCCAGCGGCTTGCTCCTGAGCAGCCTCGCCCAGGCCCATCCGAAACTGCTCTCGTCGAGCCCGGCCGAAGGTGCCGACGGCGGCGCACCCGGCAAGATCGAACTGCACTTTTCCGAGAACCTGCTGACCCAGTTCTCCGGCGCCAAACTGGTGATGACCGAAATGCCCGGCATGGCCCATTCGCCGATGCCGATGAAAGCCAAGGTCAGTGCCGGCAGCGACCCGAAAAGCATGCTGATCACCCCGCTCGCGCCGCTGCCCGCCGGCACCTACCAAGTCCAATGGCGCGCGGTGTCTAGCGACACGCACCCGATCACCGGCAATGTCACGTTCAAAGTGAAGTGAGCGATGGCTGACCTGATCAACATCCTCCTGCGGTTTGCGTTGTATGTGGATTTGCTGCTGTTGTTCGGGCTGGCGTTGTTTGCGCTGTACAGCGCTGAGGCGTTGCTGCGCTTTCGGCCGATGTTGCGCGGGATGGCGTTGATCGGGGCGCTGTTGTCAGTCGCCGGATTGGTGTTGATGACCCGCGCCATGAGCGGCGAAACGACGTTCGCGGCGCTGTGGCCGCATCTGCAGATGATGCTGCTGGAAACCGACGTCGGGCTGGCGTGGGCGCTGCGGATGAGCGCGCTGATCGTGGTGTTGATCAGGCCCGGCGCAGGGCTTGCATCGATGGCCGGCGCCGTCGCCCTCGCCTCTCTCGCGTGGAGCGGGCATGGGGCGATGGACGAGGGAGTGCTGCGGTTCTGGCATTTTCTCAGCGACATTCTGCACCTGCTCGCGGCGGGCGCGTGGCTGGGTGCGATGTTGGCGCTGGTGTTGATGGCGCGGGGGCTTGTGGATGAGGCGCGCATTCGCCTGCTGGTGTTATCGGTCAAGCGCTTTGAGTGGGTCGGCGCGGTGATCGTGCTGACACTGTCGATTACCGGTGCAGTGAATTACCTGTTTATCGTCGGGCCGAGGTTTGACGACGTGTTGCTCGGCACTTACGGGATGCTGCTGGCGATCAAGGTTCTACTGTTTGCGGGGATGTTGGTGTTGGCGGCGTTGAACCGCTTTCACCTTGGCCCTTCGCTGCAACAATCGTTGCGCGATGGGCAGCATGCCGTCGCGGCCAATGCGCTCAGACGCAGCGTGGTGGTTGAACTGGCAATGGCCTTACTGATCGTTGCATTGGTGGCGTGGCTCGGCACGTTGAGTCCGGCCCCGGGATGACACCCGACAAAGCCTTTCACTACACTGGGCCACCGTCCTTCCCGGAAGCCCGATCACAATGACAACACTAAAAAGCACAATGATCCTCTGCGGCCTGCTGACCGTGGCCGCCAGCGCCCACGCCGAGTCAAGTGCTTCACACCTCGACAGCATCCAGCAACAAGGCCAGTTGCGCGTGTGCACCACCGGTGACTACAAGCCCTATACCTTCAAACGCCCGGACGGCGACTTCGAAGGCATCGACATCGCCATGGCCCGCTCGCTGGCCGACAGCCTCGGGGTCAAAGTCCAATGGGTGCAAACCACCTGGAAAACCCTGATGCCGGACATGCAGGCCGGCAAGTGCGACATCGGCATGGGCGGCATCTCGGTGACGCTGGAACGGCAGAAAAAAGCCTACTTCAGCAACACCCTCGACACCGACGGCAAAATCCCGCTGGTGCGCTGCGCCGATGTCAGCAAGTACCAGACGGTCGAACAGATCAACCAGCCCGATGTGCGCCTGGTCGAACCCGCCGGCGGCACCAACGAAGCCTTCGTCCACGCCTTCCTGCCCAAGGCGCAACTGGCCCTGCACGACAACGTGACGATCTTCCAGCAACTGCTCGACAACAAGGCCGACGTGATGATCACCGATGCCTCGGAAGCGCTGTATCAGCAGAAACTCAAACCAGGGTTGTGCGCGGTGAATCCGCATCAATACATGCAATACGGCGAGAAGGCGTACCTGCTGCCGCGCGATGACATCAGCTGGAAACTGTATGTCGATCAGTGGCTGCACCTGAGCAAGGTTACCGGCCAGTATCAGAAGGTCATTGGCGAGTGGCTGGCCGTGCCGCAGTAAAAAAACCTGAGGCTATTCTGTGGCGAGAGAACTTGCTCCCTCGCCACAAACTATTTGCCACTCAACACCCGCCGTATTTCAGTCGTCGTGCAACATCCCGGAGCTGTATTGGTTAAGACTGCTGCCAATACTGTTACCGCCAAACTTCAGGGTCGTCGCATTGTTGCGCCCCTGCGGCGACTGACAATCCGCCGAAAAACAACTGGTCGTGGTCAACCCGCCCGCCCCCGAACAAGCACTCAACGCCGATACAGCGGCAGCAATCAACAGCACTTTGACGACATCGACGCGCATGGCACGACTCCCCTGGGGATGAAAAAACGAGACAACACCGACTGATACCACCATCCTAGGCCCACGCCTCAAACGGCAACATGAAACTTTACAGATCGACAGCGCAGGTTCAGTTGCAAACCCTGCGAGACAAGGACCGCCGAATGCAATTCCTCCCCCTCACCGAAATCGCCCCTGCGATCCAGGCCCACGTCCGCACCCTGCGCAACCAACCGGACGTGCGCAAATTCATGTACACGTCGCATGAAATCAGCGAACACGAACATGCCAACTGGCTAGCGTCCTTGCACGGCAATCCACGGCAGCAAGTGTTTGTGGTGATCAAGGATGAGCAAGCGGTGGGCGTAGTTTCGTTGAATGCGATCAACGCTTTGCACAAGACCGCCGATTGGGCGTTTTATCTGGATGTCGGTTTGCAGGGGAAAGGCTTGGGCAGCGTGGTCGAGTTCTGGCTGCTCGATTACGCGTTTGATGTCGCGGGTCTGGAAAAGCTGAATTGCGAAGTGCTGGCGATGAACACCGCAGTGGTGAAGATGCATCAGAAGTTCGGGTTTGAGGTTGAAGGTGTGCGGCGGCAGAACGTGGTAAAGGACGGGGTGCGGGTCGATGTGGTGTTGTTGGGAATGACCAAAGCTGAATGGCTTGGCAAACGTCCGACGCTGGTCCCCGTGATCGAGCGGATCAGTGCGAGCTGAAAGTGTTCATCGCTCCAGCCACGCACTCGCAGGGATCTGCGCCAATGATTTGAAGGCAGGCCTGGCGAACCAGTACCCCTGCATCAGATAAATGCCGCAATCGGCGAGAAAATCTCGTTCCGCGGCATCTTCAATGCCCTCGGCGATCACCTCCACGCCCAACTCTCTACACATATTCACCACGTTACGCACGATGATCTGGCGCACTCGGTCACGGTGAATATCCCGGATCAGCGCCATATCCAGCTTGATCAAGTCCGGCTGAAAATCCGCCAACAAGTTAAGGCCGGAATGGCCGGCGCCAAAATCGTCGATCGCCGTCTTGAAACCAAACTCGCGATACTCACGCAATATGTTCATCAAATGCTTGTTGTTTTCAACGTGCTCGCTTTCCACCGCTTCGAAGATCAGCCGCTCCAACGGGAAGCCGTAAGTACGCGCCGCTTCCAGCGTGCTGCGAATGCACACTTCCGGCCGGTACACGGCATTCGGCAGAAAGTTGATCGACAGGTACTGGGCCATCCCTAACTCAGCCGCCGTGGAAATCGCCCGCACACGACACAGTTGATCGAATCGATAACGGTTGTGATCGTCCACCTGCTCCAGGACTGAAAAGGCGCCCTCACCATTCACCCCTCGAACCAAGGCTTCATGGGCAAACGTCGTTTGATCGCGCAGATCGACGATGGGCTGAAAGGCAAAAGCGAAATCCATATCCGGCACGCCTTTGTTTTTACAACCGTGGCACCCTGCGGAAGAGGTCGATGATGTTGGAAAGTCGGACATGAACCACTCTGATGACGGCGTGCAACCTTCCATGGTGATAAAAAACAGCTACTGGACTTAGTTATCTGCAAACAAGGCAATAACTGTAGCCCCGCGGCGCCGGAATAGTTGAAGGCGCCGCGTGCTCTAAGTGCAAATGCTCAAGTGCGGAAATGCGCGGTCATTCGCTGCAGATCCTGCCCAAGTGAAGCCAACTCAATCGTCGCTGCCGCACTCTCTTCGCTGGCGACAGCCGACTGGTCAGCCACATCACGCACACTGACGATGCTGCGATTGATTTCGTCGGCCACGGCACTTTGCTGCTCGGCGGCGGCCGAGATCTGCAGGCTCATCTCCTGGATCGTACCGATGGACTGGTTGATCTCGGTAATTGCCAAGTCGGCTTTCTGCGCCAACTCCACCGTATCGAGGGTGCGCTCGCGGCTGGAGGCCATCAACGTCGCGGCCGCTTGCGTGCCTTGTTGCAGGGTGACGATCAGCGCTTCGATTTCCTTGGTCGAATCCTGCGTGCGCTGCGCCAGCGAGCGCACTTCGTCTGCCACCACCGCAAAACCACGCCCCTGCTCACCCGCCCGCGCCGCTTCGATCGCGGCGTTCAACGCGAGCAGATTGGTCTGCTCGGCAACAGCTTTGATCACATCGATCACTTTGCCGATCTGCTCGCTGTCCTGAGTCAGCACGTTCATCGCACCGCCCAACTCTTCAATGGCCACCGCGAGCTCGCTGATCTGCACCGTCGCCTGCTTCACCACTGTACTGCCGTGGCGCGCCTGCTGATCGGCCAGGGTCGCGGCAGCGGAGGCATCGGTGGTGTTACGCGCCACTTCCTGCACCGTCGAAGCCATTTCGTGCATCGCCGTGGCGACTTGATCCACTTCACTTTTCTGCTGACGCACACCCGCGCTGGTCTGCTCGCTCATGGCCGAGAGCTTTTCCGCAGAGGTCGAAATATGCGTGACGCCATTGCCGATACCTTGCACCAGCGTGTTGAGGTTCTGCGCCATGTCCTGCATCGCATTTTGCAGATCGCCCAACTCATCCTTGCGCGCAGACTTGGCCTGTACCGTCAGGTCGCCTTTGGCAATACGTCGAGCCAGATCAACCGTCAGCGCCAGCGGCGCAGTGATCTGGCGCGAGATGACCACCGAGGCAAAAAGCCCAATCACCAGCGCCAACACGGTCAATACTGCCATCTGGATAAAGGCTGAGCGCTGATCTTCACGCGCCAGGCGCTGCTGGGTGTCCATCAGGCCAGTCATGATCTTGTCCATCGCCTTGCTTTCCTGGTCGACCTGCTCGCGCATGGTCTGCTTCTGCTCAAACAGCCCGGCCACTTCCACCAATACTTCGCGATAACGACGCATGCCGGCGTGCGCTTCCTCCAGTTGGCTCGACAGGGCCGTCGGCAGGCTGGTGCGCGCCTTGGTGATATCACCCAGGAAGGTATCAATGGTCTCCATCATCAGTTTTTTATTCACGTCGTTGGGCACCGCAATGTAACGACGTAACATCAGGCGAAACGTGGTCATGCCATTGCGCAAGTCGGCCACCGTGCGCAGCTCCCGCACGCGTTCGCCATCGGCAGACGCCAGCGCACTGGTCGTGGTGCCTTCAAGCATGCCGGCAAAGGTCTGCGCGTACTTGTCCGACAGCGCCGTCAGCGGTTTCAGGGCATCCGTGGTCGACTGATCGGCAGCGATCAGCCGCTTGACCTTCTGGTCGTAGGCAACAATCGTGGCTTGCAAAGCCTTCAGAGCTTGCTGGTTCTCAGCGCGGGTCAAGGTGTCCAGCGCCTTGCTCACCAGGCCCTGCAAGACATTCAACTGAGCGTTATAGGAATCGGCGAACGCTGCGTCAGCGGCGGCTTCGTACTGTTTCTCGGACAAACGCATATCTTGCGTCGCGTCATTCAGCGTGCCGATCAGACGCGTCGTACTCAAACGATCAACCAGCACGCCGTTGCTGTTATAGCCAATGAAGGCAACCGCCAAAACAGCCAGCAAAAGAATGCCAAAGCCAGCGCCCAGCTTGCGGGAAACTTTGATGTCACCCAGGAAATTCGATGCTACTGCCATATTCAGCCTCAAACGCCCAGACGCGAAACGCCGGGCACAAAAAAATAGATCTCCGGCAACCGCAGTCACCGTCCAGACATTCGGGGGTCGTCATCCAAGGCGTAATACGGGACGCTCCAGCTGTCCCTGAAATGCAAATGCCGATGCGGATCCTGGTGAAGCGTCGAAAACAACCCGACGCGAGCACCGGCAGACAAACCCGTCACGTCGCAAACAGAGCGTCTGCACGCCGGATTTATCGTTTCAGCAAAGGTGTCTGGGGGGATGCTATTAATTTTGCGAAAACTTGTACAACTTTATATTTTTGTATAATCGTTGAACTTTTCGAGCGGCGTGATGACGCATTGCCATCATGATTTTTGGCACATCGCTACTGACGTAAAACGGGGCTGAAAATGCGGATTCAGGCGCTGGCCCCTCTGCGGCGAGCAGTGGCTGCACGCCACAGAGGAGCGAGGGGGTTACGGCTTGATTTCGACCTTATCCAAAGCCTGATTCACCGCCAACTCCCCCAACATCACCACCTGAGCAATGCCCAGCGCAGTCTTGCGCTGCGAGGGTTCGAGCGTCGCGGCAAAGTTATTGAGCATTTCCGAGGCGGAACCCAGCGTTTCACTGGCATTGGCCAGCAGGGATTCCGAGTCGTACTTCGGGTTGGCAAAGTACATGCGTTCGGGTTCGTTGGCGCTGGCCATGATGTGGCTGGCGGGAAGGAGATAGTGATCGAGGGCGCGCTCGGCGGCTTCGTGGAGTTTTTTGGAGTTGGGGGATTCGTAGGGGGATGCGGGGTCGGTTTCTGGTGGATTCGGTGTTGGTTTGAACATGGTGTAACTCCTGACGGATGAACGAAAAGGAGCCATCACTCTCGCTACCAAACGAAGGGTGGAGGCCATACGCAGGTTGGTAGACCGGTCGTCAGGAACCCCGGCGCATCCGAAGACGCCCCGCGCATGACCACCATAAAACGAAGACGAAAAACGCCCTCGCAAGACAGTAGTCTTGTGCTTCTGACGGAGACGGGCTACCAAACCCGATCACTGGTTTTCAGTGACGTAGGGACGATAGAACCCGCGAGCTAGAGGCACAAGCCGGCGGATTCTGTCTTAGGTGTAGGGCGCGGCGCAAGATGTTGTAGGTGAGCGACTACAGCAATATGTCTAATCTAAACATGCGAGTTTTCTGTGTTTAAAACGTTTAATAAGCACAGTGATCGAACCAGAGCCTATCGCCATTTGCGAGGTGCTCTGTGCACTTTTTACAAGCGCTGTCCGTTGCTCCTATGATGGATTGGCACGTTTAATTCTACAGGCCTCTAAAGTCGCGGCCTCCAGCATCATCAAGAAACGCACGTACCATTTTCGTACCACCCCATTTCTTTTTCTCCCCCTGGCGGGACAAGCGACATTCCTCTCGCATCGTCGACACACGCGCCAGTCGCTCCAATCCCAAGCACTTCCTACAAGCGTTTCCGCACGAGCAAAACCACCTGCGCGAGAGTGTCCCTTTATCATCTGCGTGAGTGAGCCCAGCGGCCATCGGCTGCGCCGCCTTATAGGAGATGCCGTTTTTCGGGAAAGGCATCGGAAAAAGGTAATGTTGGTAAGCCGAACGGTCAATCTTGCTGAGAGCCTTGATTTTACTGGGCTGCAAAGGATCGGCATGAAGTAATTTTTGAGTAATGTTGAAGTAAGATAATTACCTTTTAAGGAAGTAATATTTGTTTCAGTGCATCCCTTATAAATCAACCACTTACAGCTACATTACCTTTTTCATTACTCAAAATTACTTTCCGAAGTAAGCCAGCAAAGCCAATGAATACGGGGCTTTTGCCGGTGTTCTGATATTTGAATTACCACATTACTTTTTTCCGGTGGCGTTCCTGAAAAACCCGCATCGAAAGGTTTCGTCTACCTGCCTCCCGCTCCGCCAGATCCGCCCTGTCAGCCCCCCCCCTTCGCAGGGATCCGCAGGCTTCTGGACCTTCGACGCCACTACTAAAGCGCGCGGCTGCGGGGGCGTTTGGCCAGTTGCAGAACTGCGGAAAAAAAGACCCATTTAGCCCGCAGGCGAGGTGGGGGGACGACGGCGCGCGCCAGATGCTACTCTCGGTCCCAACGCATCAGCGTGGCATCAGTAGGCTCAACGTGAACCTGCTTGCTGAAAAGATGGCGAAATTGGCTACTTGGGCTATAGCTGTATCAGGGGTTGAAAGGTACTTGCCGGAGGACGAGAGCGGCTATACGCTTCGCGTTCTTTTAAAGTAGGTTCAAGGGACTGTCAGCGAAACCGGCGAGCGCCCACAGCGGAAACCGCCCCGTATGACTGACGTCCAATGTATCCACATACCGAAAAACCGCATTGCGAGGGATTCGTATGAGCAAGAACCATAAGCACGCGAAGCTGTTTGACCGGATCAAGGCCTATTGCCGTTCATCGGAAAGCGAGATTAAAGAGATCGCGCCTTTTTATGTTACAAGCACTGGCGCGTTGTTTGCTGATGCGAACGAGCTTATTCATGCGCAGGTAGTACAGAAGCAGCTTACTGCTTTCGCTTCTCTGGATAGTGAAATTAAGAAAATTCGAAAAGAAGAGAAGTCGGAATCTTCTACATAGGCGCTTTTGTAGTTCCCTCAGGAAGAGCTTAAATGTTAAAAGCTGCTTTTGCACTTATCCCGCTTATGGCGGGATATGTTTTTATCAGCACCTGGCTCGCAACAAGGTATCTGATAAAACGTGAAGACTCACAAAAGCTCTATATCCGCGCAGCATTCTGGGGATTATGGCTATTTCTTTTAGCATTCGCATTGACCTTCCAGATCAAAGATTCGATCCTTGTAGGATTAGGTTTTTTTAGATCTCTAATGGAAATCGTTCCATTTGAAGCAAAAAATGAGAAAATTGATACCGCTTTTTGGATATTCGCTCTTACTATCACATTGCTCACAGGTACTTTTGGCGGTTACATCCTTAATTGGTGTTATGCGATAGCCACCCTAATACTCCGAACAATAGTCGGAAAAAAGCCTGCACTATCAGATATTTACAATTACGCCAGAAGAGAATCAATAAAAAAAGCAATTAACGTAATGAATGCAGACCTTGAGCTAATCCTATTAAGAGCTATGGAGGAAAACATGCCCGTATGCGTAACTCTTGGACATGGAAAAGTCTACGTCGGCTTTATCACCGGTTCAATTGATCCAGGCGACAAAAGAGACATGCTGCGTATACTACCGCTTGTGAGCGGCTATCGGAAAAGTGATGATTACAAAATAACCTTTACAACCTCCTATATATATTTATACGAACTTTGTATTGAAGGAAAAGAACTCGGCCATCTAGACCCAAGCAAATTTGAAATCGTATTTCCACACTGCGAAATCAAATCAGTGAATTTATTTGACATTAATGCTTATAACGCTTCTCAAGCGGATTCAACAGAATTCAAGAATCTTCCTTCTAAATAACCCCTGAACCTTTTAAAAGTGACCTGACTTATTGCAAGAAAATAAAATTTCTTGAATCATCCTCCGCCTACTTCATAGGTTTTGAAACACATCACCTCTTCTCCTAACCAGTCGTTCAACTGCATCATCCGCGTCTGAATCGGCTCCAGCTCATTAGCTGCATAAATCTGCGCCGCCTCCCGAATCGACCCAAACCCACCTGCGTTCTGCGGAACAATCCCCATCAACTGCGGCGGAATGCGCAGACTGGCCAACACGTCATCCCGCGTCTGATTCTTGATCGAGTTGAATTCATCTTTCGCCGCCACCTCGCTCACCGGAATCAGCTGAATCCCGTCCTTTTTGCCGGTCGGTGAGTAAACAAATAGATTCCGGAAATTCCCAGGCCCTTTCGACTCCTTCAGTGCCTTGCGCAACGCATCAATATCAGCCTCGGTCTGCGCCGCATCCGTCATGTACAAGATGAATCCGGCATGACTGCCATTCTCGTAATACTTACGCCGAAACAAAGTCGCCGACTCATTCAACAACGCCGACTGCAACGCACTGATCCACTCCGGCAACCCATAAATCTCCTGATGCATATCCGCCTCACGCAGGTGAAAAATACTGTCTGGCTCAAACGCATGTTCATCCTTCCACCCGCGCACCTGGTAGAACTGCCCATCCGGCCCTGCGCGCATGTACTTGGCCAACGGCGTTTCCAATTTGCGCACCCCGCCCAACCGCGAGCGGCGCCCCTCAAGGTAACCGTTGCCCAGGCACAAGAAGTCCAAAGCAAACTGCTCAAACGAAGCCCGCGACAACAGCGGATGCGGAATAAACGTCTTGCTCAACAGGTTGCGCTTAAACATCAAACCCGAATGCAAATGCACGCTCGCCCCTACCGACCGAGCCAGCCCATCTAGCGACAACGGCGGCTCATACCACCGCCCGTTGAACCAGCACTCCAGATAATCGAAAACCTCCCGACCACCCAGCACCGGCGTCGGCTCGCCGAAGGAAAACACCTGAGTCCCGGCGCCAGTGGCGGGCATGATCGCGGGCAACATCTCGTTGGCCATTTGTTCAGTCATCAGTAAATCTCCATACGCCCAGTGTTGGCAGTGGTCTGCCCCTCAAGCGGTTCGTGATGCAATGCGTGAAAGAGCGCCCAGGCCAGATCGGCGTGGCCGGTGTTGTCGTTGCGGCCGGCGGTGTAGGTGTACTGACGTCCGCCGGCGGTGACGGTTTTGCGGATAGCCATCAGCGACTGGGCCATGTCGGTCCAGCCGGCATCGAATTCGAGCCGGCCCTTGTGGATTACGTCGTAGGCCTTGAGTACCAGGCGGGTTTTGACTTCGGGCGAGTAGCTGAAGGTGGTCACCGCCGGGAAGAACTGGCGCACCAGCTGGGCCACGCCGCTGCCCAGACCGGTCACGTCGATCCCGATGTAGGTCACCCAGTAGCGATCGCAGACGCTCTTGATGAACGCGGCCTGCGCGGCGAAGTCCATGCCCCGGAATTGGTGGCGTTCGAGGATGCGAAACTTGCCACCCGGTACCAGGGGCAGCGCGACCACAACCATGCCGGAACAGTCGCCGGCGCCCTCGACGGCTTGCCCATCCTTCAACTGGACCAGGCCAACGAATCCGACGCCAATTTGATTAGCCGTGTCGACGAAGAGTTCGACGCGGTGGTCACCGTCAAAGCCGGCTGCCTGCTATGCCTGCCCGCCGGCGGCGGCAAGACCGCCAGTGGCGCCGAGCTGCCCCATATCACCCTTACCCGCGCCGACGGCGACCAGCACCGCTACCTGCAAGCTGACCGCGATAGCTACGACGGCGTGCGTGCCTACTTCTACGACGTGAACAGCGCCAAGAAACAGGAAGCCATTGCCGGCGGCGGTGAGAACCTAAAAGATCTGCGCCACACCTACAGCGACCGACAGTCTGCACTGCGCGCCGCGCGGGCCGAGTTCAACCGCCTACAACGTGGCAGCGCGACGCTCAGCTACACCCTGGCGATGGGCCGGCCGGATTTGATACCTGAGCTGACCTATACGCTGGAAGGTGTGAAGCCTGAGATCGACGAAATCATTTGGTACGGCGGGAATGTGCAGCACACGCTCAGCGCAGACAGCGGTTACACCGTTAGCCTTGAGCTGGAGAGCAAGTTGCCGGAGGACACCGTTGAGGATCTGGCGGAAGAGAATAAGGGGGACTTCACAGGGGTAATCGCGTACTACCGCGATAAGAAGACCGGAAAAGAGAAGACAGTCACCGCCGGTGATCAGACAAAGCCCAGACGATTGCGTTGGTTATATGCAAGTGCACGAACAGCAAAGCGTGCTTTAGACAGGGAATGGCTTAGAGCAAGTTCAAATATTTGACAAAACGAATATGGCCCAGATTGAGTCTGGGCCTTCGTGCCTAGCTCAACCGATGAGCCAGTTCCACAATTTTCTTATAGGATTGTAAAGCTGAAATATTTTCACGTGCAGAATAATACACGTCAGTTTTCCAGCCATCCATACGACTCCCCATCTCTCTTAACTTATGAGGATCAGCATTCAAAAGACTTAAATAAAATGAAACTAAATCTTCGACGTCCTGCATAGAAGTGGTAAATGAAAATGTAACTCCCGGCCTACTTTCATTATAAGCACTGAACACCTCAAAGCCTTTCTCCCTGTCAAAAAGCAACCCATACCCCTCATGCTTTGAGTTCTTATAAAACACAAGGAACGCGAGCCAGAAAAAATGAACTGCGCCATCAATCGAATCAGCCGCACTTTTAATCTGCTTTAAATAGTTAACCAGCTCACGCAACTCTACACCAAAGTAACGACACAGACCGACTACGACTATGGCATTCTCAGAAAAATCCTTTATATCTGAAACCACTGTATTTTTTTGAGGATGCTTAGGCTCCTTATCACCACGGAAAAAGCGGGCATCAAATTTTCCGCTAATATTTAGCCCCAATTTTATACTATCGATTACCGGAAGAGAATGATGCACCATCGAGAAAATATCCTGATTATCAAGGTTAAACTCGACATCAAAAAATCTATTTAAGTATCTTTCAGATGCAAAACCCTCGCCATAAACAGCTCGAATTGAGTGAGCTAATTGAGCCGAATCGGATGCAATAACAAAACGACAATCGTCCAACTCAAAAAAATGCTTGATACGCTCCAGCAACTCAATTGCGTATGTAGGGCGGCACCGATCCAGCTCATCTATAAATATAAATGCTGGCGCTTTCTTTCCTTGATTTAACGCAGCACTTGCAAGGCGTGACCTGACTTCCTTTTTAAACTCCTCTACATTACCCTTCGTCTCTGCCTGCTCTTCAATGAGCGCTTTAATAACATCATCGGCCGCATCACCCGCTCCTTCGCCGATCAGCTCATCAATTTCTACACCACTAAACTTCTTAACCAGCCCCTTCATAATCAATGGGCCAGCTTTTTTTATCAGCGCAGAACTTACGTTTATTATTCCCTTGCCAACCTTGGTTGACTCCAAAGCAAGAGGATCCATAACTTGTTGCTCAATACATGAGATAAGCGCAACTAATGGCTCTGTTGTATAATCAGAATCCCACGCATTGAAATTTACGCACACATGATCTTCAGAAAGAGCCTTCGACCAACGCTGTAAAAAAAACGACTTTCCTGACCCCCAAGGCGAATTAACATTCAATACTTTTACATGACTATTCGCCAACAAATAATTAGTCAAAAATTTTGCACTTGGCTGGCGATCCATAAGATCACCTTCCCAAAAATCAACAACTACTTTCTTACTCGCCACTATAATCCCTCAACTTTTACGAGTCGGTAGAATCGACAGAGGCCCCGGCAGTTTTCCCGGAGCCGCCTAAAAATATTGCCTTACTTCGATGACTGCACAAGCGCCTCCATGATCCTCAGCACGTCTTGACGCTGCTGATCATCCAACTTTGCCAGTAGCTGCAAAAAAAGCTTCTCCATAGGGGTAAGGTTTTCCATCGTACGTACTCCATTTCCTTGTGATGGGAGGGGTGCTATTCGCAGCACCTGAACCGCCCGGGAGTCACCCATTCTCAGCACGTTTTTCTGTGCCACCAGCCCCTCCAAATCATTTGGGTTCGGACTGAATGGGTGCCGCCTCCCAGGTGGCTACTCCCGTACCTCTGCACCACATTGGAAATGTAAACAGCCGTTGCTCAAGCCTTTACAGCGTCGGCGAACGCGATGGCAGCGTCATGTAGGCACCGTTCTCACCCCATCCCTGCAAATTTCCCTTTGCGTCGACCACGTAGTACTCGCCGAAGCTGTTCTCAGGCGCATCCAGACGCAGCCCCCCGTCAGGCAGTTTCTTCGCCTGATAGCTCTCTGTATTTTTTCCACCGTTAGGGAAAATTGAGTCGATTGCGTATTTGCCGTTTCGCTTGTAAAGCACCATGACATGGCCAAGCGCACCATCCCGTAGCCAACTGCCTACTTTGTCTGGGTAAGCCTTCAGGTCGAGAGTTTGAAGGCTTTGATATTCCTGGGCGCTTAGGCCGATAAGCGAGCTTTTGTAGTCAGGATCAAAACTGGCATTCGCCCAGTAGGCCTTGTCGTTCTGGCCTTCGACCCTGAAGCCGATGAATGTCGTCTTGGGTTTCGACTTTGTATCGGCGCGAACGGACTTGGCCACTTCAGCCAGTTCCGCGTCACTTACACGCTTGGGTAAAACGACTTCAACTTTACGAGGTCGTCCCTCTTGGAAATCGTCTTTAGTGATCGTGTAAGCCTTGGTCGCAGCACTCTGCGTTACCTTTTCAACAGGCTCGTCTTTGTTACCCCGAGAGCACATCGACACTGTCACAGCGATGATGATTACCAGAATGACAAACCCGCCGATCTTCTGGCCCAGGGTGACTCCTGGATCGGCAACGCCACAGCTGGGACACACCTTCGCTGAAACATCTACTTTGTGTTTACAAGACTTGCAGGGCTTCAAAGCCATTCGAACCGCTCCTTTCTATATCCATGAAAAAGCCGGCCATCGTGGCCGGCGTATTGCGCCTACTCACCTGCGCGGCCTGTTTCCGGGCGAAGGTCTGGCTCTCTTGGTAGACTTGCACTCCGTCACGCTTGATGCGGATCTGAGCGGTGTAGCTCACAGACCCATCCGCCAGTTTTCTTGCCCTGATAGCTGCCATATCGAAAGTGGTACGCGTCAGTTTTGAAGTGGTACATCGTACCACCGAGACCTGAAAAACGCCTGAAAACGCCCAAAAACACGCCGAAAACACGTTGAGTAAAATGGTACAGAATCAGAGCCTTAGCCCAGTAAAACCAATGCCTACGCTGTCTCGGCGGTTTAGTGTTGCCCCCATGATGGATTGGACCGACCGCCATTGCCGTTTCTTCCTACGCCTCCTATCGAAGAACGCCCTGCTCTACACCGAAATGGTCACCACCGGCGCTCTCCTCAACGGCGATCACGAGCGCTTCCTCCGTCACAACGAAGCCGAGCACCCTCTCGCGCTGCAGTTGGGCGGTAGCGTTCCGTTGGACTTGGCCGCCTGCGCCCGCATGGCCCAGGAGCACGGCTACGACGAGGTGAACCTCAACGTCGGCTGCCCAAGTGATCGTGTGCAGAACAACATGATCGGCGCGTGCCTGATGGGTCATCCGCAACTGGTGGCGGATTGTGTGAAGGCGATGCGTGATGCGGTGTCGATTCCGGTGACGGTGAAGCATCGCATCGGGATCAACGGTCGGGACAGTTACGCGGAGCTGTGTGATTTCGTCGGCACCGTCCGTGATGCCGGGTGCACCAGCTTCACCGTGCATGCGCGGATTGCGATTCTGGAGGGGTTGTCGCCGAAGGAGAATCGTGACATTCCGCCGTTGCGCTATGACGTGGCGGCGCAGCTGAAGGCGGATTTTCCGGCGTTGGAGATTGTGCTGAACGGTGGGATCAAGACGATGGAGGCCTGCCATGAGCATTTGCAGACCTTTGACGGTGTGATGTTGGGGCGTGAGGCTTATCACAATCCGTATTTGCTGGCGGAGGTGGATCAGCAGTTGTTTGGCAGTTCGGCGCCGGTGATCAGCCGGGCTGAGGCGTTAGCGCAATTGCGGCCTTATATTGCCGAGCATTTGTTGGCCGGTGGGGCGATGCATCACATCACGCGGCATGTGCTGGGCCTGGGCACGGGGTTCCCGGGGGCGCGGAAATTCCGTCAGTTGTTGTCGGTGGATATTCACAAGGCCAAGGATCCGCTGGCGTTGCTGGATCAGGCGGCTGAGTTGCTTGCAGGTCGTTGATTTGATGGTTTGAGTGCGCGGGCGACGAATGAGCGTTGCCCGCTGTTTTGTTGTACTGACAGGATGTCTTTTGTTTATGCCCGCGTTCAATTTCTCTGGTTTCCAGCGTTTCACCCTCCTCTCCTTGTTAAGTGTCACCTCGAACGTTTATGCGCACTGCGACGGTCTCTGCATCGGGAGCACCGATACACCGTGGGAGGCCACGCAATTGTCCGGCTTCACTCTGTTGTCTCTAGTCCTCGCGCCTTTTTCGGCTAGCCAGGAAACGACTGACAGTCACAAGCGTGTTTACTCTGCTGCAGAACAGGAAGACGCACGTCTGTACCTCGCCAGCGACGGCATGCTGCAGGCCGCGTATTTCACCTCGGCCTTGCAGCGTTTTCGCCAGGAGTCGTCGGATTCGACGTTAAACGATCTCGCCGTTGCGGCGTTGATCAGCGCTCAGTGATCAGGCGGCCGCTGCGGCGGTCCAGTTGACCCAGCCAAACAGCCACGTTGCCAGAATCAACAAACCAAACGCGATCCGGTACCAGGCGAACGCGGCGTAGCTGTGGTTGGCAATAAACTTGAGCAAGCCGCGTACGGCGATCATCGCGAAGATGAACGCGGTGACAAAGCCGAGGGCGAAGACTGGCAGGTCGTTGGGCTGGAACAGGTCGCGGTATTTGTAGCCGGAGTACACGGCGGCGCCGACCATGGTCGGCATGGCGAGGAAGAACGAGAACTCGGTGGCGGCTTTGCGCGACAAGCCGAAGAGCAGACCGCCGATGATGGTCGAGCCGGAGCGTGAGGTGCCGGGAATCATCGCCAGGCATTGTACGAAACCGACTTTCAGTGCGTGAGACCAGCGCATGTCGTCGACGTGTTCGACGCTGATCACATGGCTGCGCTGCTCGGCCCACAACATGATGATGCCGCCAACGACCAGTGCCACGGCGACGGTGATCGGGTTGAACAGGTATTCGTGGATTGCATCGGCGAATAACACGCCCAAGACCACGGCGGGTAGAAAGGCAATCAGCAAGTTGAGGGTGAAGCGTTGGGCATTACGTTGGGTGGGCAGGCCTTTGACGATTTCGAAGATCTTGGGTCGGAACTCCCAGACAACGGCAAGAATGGCCCCCAGTTGAATAATGATGTTGAACGCCATGGCGCGTTCGCCGCCGAACTCCAGCAAGTCAGCAACGATGATCTGGTGGCCTGTACTCGAGATCGGCAGGAACTCGGTCAGGCCTTCTACGGCACCTAATATCAACACCTGGAAAAGGGTCCAGAAATCCATTAATCCTCCGTCGGCGCGCTCTTGGCGAGCGACCGGTTTTATAACACTCAGGGGTTGAGTATCTGAAGTTACACAATTGAAGATCAAAAGATCGTTCGATCGCGGCCCGAACCTCGGCAGCGCCTACGCCAACGCATTTCAAAGGTAGGAGCGGCCGAAGATTCGGGCCGCGATCGGATGATCTTTGCGTTGGCAGAATATGACTTATCAAAAGACACACTCAAGCCATGTTAGTAATCGTCGGCCGACGAACTAATCGAAGAATATTTAGGCGTTTAGTGCAAAAAAATTTGCTCTGCCGATAAATTGTGATCAGAATCACATTATTCAGGGATGGCCATACAGTGGCCAAAGGACACAAACTACGCTATCGCAATCACCTCAAAATAGTGGCACCATTGCATATCGCCACCATCTAAGCACTAGTTCACCATCCCGAGAAAATCAACTAAAAGCTTGAAAAGCTTAATTATTGTTAGAAAACTCGGGAGCCACGTCTAAAAATCGCGTGAATGTTACCAATTGTCAGTCACAGATGAGAACCGGTGCTTTAACATCCCGATGTCAGCACCTAATTCGAGTCAATGCATGATGCTCTCAGGGAACTTGGCGACTAGTAGTCCGCGCCCGACAAACGACGAACCCGGTGTTCTCACTCTGGGTCGAACCCGTGGCGTGGCTGAACATTTTAAAGCACTGGTCGCCCGGCACGTGCGCCCTGATATGGCTCTGGATGCCAACGCCTACACTAGTTCATATAAGCAGTATGAACATCTCGGTTCCTATCGTGCCATCTTCCTTGTTATCGACAGCCCACAGGCGCTGGAAGACAATCTTGCGCTGGTGGAAAACCTGCGTAGCGATAACTTGAAACCGATCATTTGCGCGGTCATTACCGGGCGCGGCGCTTTCAACAAGATCAAGTATTATCTGGCTGGCGCGGACTTTTGTATCAAGCTCAATACCCTTTCCGATGATAGCGCCGAGCTGCTTGGCGAGTTCTTCAACAGTGAAGAATGGCAACGCGATATTGACCTGACGCTTGACCCGACACGTATCTGCCTGTTGGGCACCAGCAAGAAACTCGACATCTCGTTTGCCGAGATGAAGATCCTGGAAGCCTTTGCGCAAACCAGTAATCACATTCTGAGCCATGATGAAATCGCCAATATCATGGGCCTCAACAGCAATTTCTACGACCCTCGCGCACTGGAGAAATCCATAAGCCGCTTGCGTGGAAAAATCAAGGACATGTATGGTACAAACGCGATTCAGAGCATCCGCGGCTACGGCTATCGCCTGACGCGGGGTCTGATATCGACTGCCTGAGTCTCGGGCAGTCAATCTCTTTTGCATACGTACGAAGGATCGTCTAATGCAACCATATAGCTCCAGTTCTGCTTTACGCCCATTAAATAACAAGCACTTGAATGAGCGCGTCAACACGTCCCATAACAATAAAACTCCATAACATAGCAGCAGATCGAGTGGAATTTATCGAGGGCCATTATTGGGCCCAGACCCTGCCTTTCGATTACTTCCGAGGAAGTCATTGCTCGCCTGCCGATTTATCTTTTAGCCAATTTTGGTGTGTATTTAGGAGAGAGACATGGAAACTAGTACAACCCTCCCAAGGAAATATTTTGTTGTCGTGACTCACAGTACAACGTCGCAGCGCGAACTGGAGAGCATCTTGTCCAGTGAGCGTTTCAACTCGTTCGGCACGTCTCAGGCACAAATGTTTGTTGAAGGTGTTGCTTCGCCCTCTTCCGCCCCAATGGTGATGGAGTTCACATATCCAAGCATCAGTCGTAAAAACGTCGCTCGCAGTATCGAGCATGATACCCAGCGCATATTAGCCACGCTTGAATCGGAATGGCTGGCCGCACAAGCGGCGAATCCTTTTCACAGTGCTACGGTCATAAACGCTGAAAGCGGCAACATGCCACCGGCTTCCGAAGGCGCCACGCCTTGCAACGAAACCTGGCAACTCGACAATGATCAGGGTGCATTGATCAAAGAAGGCGTCGAGATCAGCCTGACCGGGCTGGAAACAGCATTGGTCAGGAAAATGCTCAACCATGAAGAGCGTGTGGTCAGCCGTGAAGAACTGATCCTCAGCATCGGTCGAGAGCCGGAGCAATACCGCGGCCTGGAAATGTGCCTGAGTCGTTTGCAAGACAAGTTCAAAAGTGCCAGTAACGGCGAACGATTGTTTCGTGCCGTACGAAATCGCGGTTATTGCCTGATCCAGGAAATCGTCGCGTAAACGCTACTGACCGCCGCGATCAACACCAACAGAAAACAGTGCGACAACAAAAACAACAAGAGCACTCTGTTTGGTTACACCTCCCCTGGTTAATTTCGACATTCCCTGCCGCCACCCCTCAAACAGTAACAAATACAACATCATTTATTCACCCCCTGCTCTGCGACCTTTTCTAACACCCCTCTATTTAATTATTAAAAAGTTGGCACTATGCCATCTTGTTAGAACTCGTCAGACACCATTCCCGGCAATAACTTAGTCTATTGACTGACGACAGTTCGGCATATCGACGTTGTTACCTCAGGACACTCGCTAAAACAAAAACAATAAGTCTGCATAACAACTCGGTTTTCAACTGTTGAAACCTGAATGGACGTCTTTTGGGGATATCGTATGGATCTTTCTCTTAGTATCAATCGAAGCACGGGCCTCAAGGGACTGACCTTTTGGGGCCAATGGGCGCTGGCACAAGGCTTTGTCGTGACGCTGCTGTTCATCCTCGCGGAACAGCACACCGGGACGGTCGCGTTCTACTACCGAATGTGCGCCACCCTGGCGGTACTGGCGTCGGTGCCGGCTTACACGTTCAGCGGTGTTTATCGCAAACGCGATAACTACCTGAGCGGGTTGGGACGGCTGTTCATGGGGTGGTCGATGACCATGGCAGCGTTGGCGTGTATCGCGTTTGTCTGCCAGGCCGATGAGCTGTTTTCACGGCAGGTGATTCTGAGCTGGGCGGTGTACGGTTTCCTCGGTCAGGCGTTGCTGTATGCGCCATTGCATGCGTTTTCGAAGTTCTATCAGCGCACCCGCAAGAGCGAGCACAAAACCCTGATCGTCGGTACCGGCGAGCTGGCGCTGGGGCTGGCGAAGAAACTCAGCCAACTGGAAAACCTGCCATTGGTTGGCCTGGTCAGCAACGGCGACGTGCCTGCGCTGGATGCCGATGCACCGCGCGTCGTCGGTGCCCAGGAGGAGTTGCTGGAGCTGATCGAAGCCCATGACATCCGCCGTTTGTACATCACCCTGCCGCTGTGCGAGGCCGCGAAAATCGAAGCGATGTATGTCGATTTGCTGGGGGCCAACGTCGATGTGGTCTGGGTGCCGGACTTGAACAGTCTGACCCTGCTCAATCACTCGGTGAAAGTCGTGGACGGTCTGCCGGCGATCTACCTGAACGAAAGCCCGCTGACCAGTCGCCCGACCGCTGCGTTGAGCAAAAGCCTGGTGGAAAAAGCCGTGGCCTTGCTGGCGATCATCGCGCTGAGCCCGATCCTGCTGATCATTGCTCTGGCGGTGAAGATCAACTCGCCCGGCCCGGTGTTTTTCAAACAGGATCGCCATGGCTGGAATGGCAAGGTGATCAAGGTCTGGAAATTCCGCTCGATGCGTGTCCACGATGACCGTGACGTGAAGCAGGCCAGCCGTAACGACTCGCGTATTACCGCGGTCGGGCGCTTTATCCGCCGCACGTCGCTGGATGAATTGCCGCAACTGTTCAACGTGTTGCAGGGACATATGGCCCTGGTTGGTCCGCGTCCGCATGCGGTTGCGCACAACCACTTCTACTCGGGGAAAATCCTTGCCTACATGGCGCGTCACCGGATTAAACCGGGGATCACCGGGCTGGCGCAGATCAGCGGTTGCCGCGGTGAAACGGACACCCTCGACAAGATGCAGAAGCGCGTGGAAATTGACCTGCAGTACATCAATAGCTGGTCGTTGTGGCTGGACCTGAAGATCCTGGTGAAGACACCGTTTACGTTGTTGTCGAAGGATATTTACTGAGATTGGGTGCGACGCACTGCAAGGGGACGAAAGTCCCCTTTTTTTGTGCCTGGGATTTGGCGCGCGAGAGTAATTGGGCGTGGATGCAAAAACCTGTGGGAGCTGGCTTGCCAGCGATGGCGGTGGGTCAGGCAACATCAATGTTGCAAGTGCCGGCCTCATCGCTGGCAAGCCAGCTCCCACAGGGGATTTGTGCTTGGCTCAGGCCTTACAGCTAGACAAATAACCTGGGGAAGCTGTGCTTGTCTCAGGCCTTATGGCTAGACACATAACTGTGGGAGCTGGCTTGCCAGCGATAGCGGTGGGTCAGGCAACATCCATGTTGCAAGTGCCGGCCTCATCGCTGGCAAGCCAGCTCCCACAGGGGATTTGTGCTTGGCTCAGGCCTTACAGCTAGACAAATAACCTGGGGAAGCTGTGCTTGTCTCAGGCCTTATGGCTAGACACATAACTGTGGGAGCTGGCTTGCCAGCGATGGCGGTGGGTCAGGCGACATCAATGTTGTAAGTGCCGGCCTCATCGCTGGCAAGCCAGCTCCCACAGGGGATTTGTGCTTGGCTCAGGCCTTACAGCTAGACAAATAACCTGGGGAAGCTGTGCTTGGCTCAGGCCTTATGGCTAGACACATAACCTGTGGGAGCTGTGCTTGGCTCAGGCCTTATGGCTAGACACATAACTGTGGGAGCTGTGCTTGGCTCAGGCCTTATGGCTAGACACATAACTGTGGGAGCTGTGCTTGGCTCAGGCCTTATGGCTAGACACATAACTGTGGGAGCTGTGCTTGGCTCAGGCCTTATGG